>NZ_JBALEK010000088.1:0-43461 GCF_036917815.1 Nostoc sp.
ACAACTGGCGTTGAGAGCCTTCTTTCCCTTCCCACGCCTTAATCACACGCTCACGCAAATCCTTTGAGTAAGATACTGGCATTTATTCATACAATGTTATCTCTTCATTCTAACTTAGTTTGTGGTTCAATTACCTGAAAATTGCTGTAATTGCCTTACTTGGTCAAGAAACCAAGCATGGAGTAGAGGGAAGTGGAAGTGGTTGGCTCAAGATCAAATACTAATCCCACCAGTTCAGTGTCATCTGCCCATGTGGGAAGTAATATCATGTCCGCTTGATTACTTATTAAACCCGAAGAACCCCACCCCGCCAAAGCTATGCTTTGTCTCCCCTCCCCGCAAGCTCTTAGGGGTTGGGGGTGGGGTGTAATGACTGTGGTTAGCATAACTAATTATGCGGACATGATATAAGGGGGGAAATTCTGGCTGTGGTTCCGTTTTGCGCCTAGTGGTTGTAGCTGCTTTTGGTATCGCTAATTGCTATAACAACGTCAAATATTGTAATCATTTTCCATCCCCTTTAGGGGAAGAATATTGTCTCTTTTTGTCCTCTTCCGAGGATTAGTTAAGCAGTCACCAGATTATTTAGCTGCAATTCACACTGTTGAAATACGTAATTGACAGCAGAAAATAATTTATCTAGCTCTTGAATAGAGTAAAATGTGATATTTCTAGTAAATATTTCATCCTTTAGCTTGCCAAATTGCCAGCGATCGCCATTAGAAACAATACCAAAGATCGTGATTCTCAATTCATCATTTAATCTCTGTGCAGCAATCATTTCTGCCAGACATTGTGCCCAACCAGCTTCAAAATTATCTTGCTTTGCTTCTACTAAAATGAAGTATGGCTTGTCAAATACAACTTTGCCTAAAGGAGAGCGTTTAGCTAAAATATATTCAGGAAATCCTGATAATTTTTCGTCATAATTTAATGACTGATGACTCCATAAAGTAAACTTGCTACTGTATTTCTTCCAAATTTCCTTCAAAACTGGGTAAATCAAGTTTTCGCAAATGGCAAACTCTGAGTTATCCACTACTCCTTCCCGCATTACCGTTTCTAAGTCTTCTCGGAAGTAATCAGGAATATTGAACTCAGCTTCACCGATGAAATTTGATTCAGTATAAGTAGTTTGAAATGCTTTGAGAACTTCACCGATAGTTTTGTAACTACTGAAAGCCATATTGCCATCCTGAAGAAAATTTATACAGTTGCTCAATTTCCAGTTTAGCGATATTTAAACTGTGCGATCGATCGCCTGTTGAACAACCTGTAATGCAACCTCTTGAGAACTTGTCACCATAAAAGCTTTCGGTTATGTAAACTGCAAACTATATAAAACCTGAAGCCAGAAGTAATTTGCGTAATATCCCTAAATAAAATTAACCCATGAGTAGCATAAAATGCAATTAATTTATTTTCGTCATCAATTTTGCCACCTAAATCAATCATATTCAGAGGCAAACACGCATTTTTAAGTTGTATTGCTTTTTGTTGAACAAACTCTAAAGTAAATTTAGTTTTAACACTTCCACCAACGCCTTTAATCATACAGATGATTGGAAAGGGGATCTTGCAAGCTGTACAGTGTCTTTAATTATGAATTATAAATTAGTAATTATTCAATCAGCATCCTCACAATCCATCTGCACCACACAATTTCTTCCTTGTGCTTTTGCCTGGTAGAGTCCCTGGTCAGCAGCAGCAATTAAGGTTGCAGGAGATAATTGGCTATGAGGTGTGATAGTTGCCACACCAAGACTTAGGGTGATAAATTCACTGACATCAGAATGGGGATGAGGCAGATGTAATGCACTAACATTGGTCTGAATATCTCTTGCAATTGCAATAGCTCTTTTGATATCAGTATTCGGCAAAATGACTGCAAACTCTTCTCCACCATAACGAGCAACTAAATCTGCGGGGTGTTTCACTGTCTGAGATATTGCCTTGGCAACCTGTCTAAGTGCATCATCTCCTGCCAGATGTCCATGCGTATCGTTGTAGAGCTTAAAGTAATCGACATCACACAAAATCAAAGATAGGGAGCCTTGCTCTCGTGCCAATCGTTGCCACTGTGTCTTTAACGTGTCATCAAAGCAACGTCGATTTCCTACTTGGGTTAGACCATCCGAACAGGCAAGGCGCTGTAATTCTTGGTTTGCTTGTTGTAATTGATGGTAAAGTTCTGATTGCTGAATAGCGATCGCAGCTTGACCTGCTAACTGGTTAAATAAGTTAATCTCCGATTGCTGCCATTGTCTGCTACTACGGCATTGATGAGCGATCAATAGTCCCCACAAACGCTCTTGCTGCAAAATGGGTACGACAAGATTTGCCCGGATTTGCAGACTCTGGAGGAGGTCAATATGACACGGCGATAATCCCGCAATTTCAATATCTTCGATCGCTCTGGTGTTACCTTGTTGATAGTAAGCTGCACGGCTAGATTGAAAGCACGTGTCCATAACGTGAAAACCAAGAATGGACATGCACCCTTCTGCTAAGGATTCTACAGCAACTAACCCACTCCAGTCTGGCTCAAACTGGTAAATCAGCACTCGGTCTACTTCAAACAGTTGTCGCACTTCGGCTGCTGTGGTTTGTAAAATCTCCTCTAACTCCAACGATTGTCGAATGCGCTGTGTTACCGCCGCGACAATTCGCTCAGGTTCGCTTCGGTTTTGAACCTGCTCAACTACCTGAGAATTTGTCGATGCTACAGTTAATGCGATCGGATCAAAGTGAGGGGTTGTAGTCATAGGCACTGCACTGGGTTTACCAATCAAATAGCCTTGAGCAAGATTTGCACCTCGTTCTCGCAGCCAGTTCAGTTCCTCAATGCACTCAATTCCTTCAGCAACGGTCTGGATGTTTAGCTTTTGAGTAATCTCTAGAAGCTTCTCGGTAATCGAAGCTTTGTAAAGGTCTTGATGCACATCTCGAATTAACTCCATATCCAGCTTGATAAAGTCTGGACGTAACTGATGCAGCAAGTTTAGGCTGGAATAGCCAGAACCAAGGTCATCAAGAGCGACTAAAAACCCACCATCCCGGTAGTATTGCAGCACTGTCTTGAGGTGGGCTAAATCTTGAGGATTGTCTGACTCCACAACTTCAAAAACAACGCGATCGTGGGAAATGCCGGCAGTATCAATTGCCTCTACCGTACTACGTAGGCAAAAAACTGGGTCATAAAGTGACGTTGGTGCAAAATTGATGAAGATATGCCCACTCACTTGATGGCGGCTGAATTGAGTGATTGTGCTGAGGCGAGCAACTTGGTCGAGTTCTGGTAGAAGTCCGGCTTCGGTTGCTAACTCCAGAATTGCTGTCGGTAGTAGTAAATTGCCTTCTTCGTCCAGTCCCCGTAAGAGCGATTCATATCCAAAAATCTGCGATGTATCGTTGATTGAGACAATTGGTTGGAAGTAACTGGTGAATCGTTCCGTTGCTAGCATTTCAACCAGCCAGTCGGATTGGTTGAATTTAATGAAGCGTTGTAATGAGGCTATATCACTAAAATCATGGAGTTGAGGTTGGATATTGCCCCGAATAAAAAGGACTTGGGTCTCTTTTAATTCTCTTGGTGCAAGTAGTTTCGCCAAGTTACGGGCAATTTCTAGAGACTCTCCAGGTTTACAGTTCAAACTTAAACCTGGTCGCTCGTGCATCAGTTCATACTCAAGGGTAAACTGCTGTAGGTAAGAGGTGACTTTTTTCAGGGTATGGGGAACGGGGAACCAGAGAAAGAGCCTGCCTGCCTCCTTAGTCCGGCAACGTGCAATATTGCGACAAGCACAGGTTTTGGAGATAGGACATATTTGGCTCATATAGCTAACTAATTTGCTGAATACAATTTACTTTATTATTCCCACTATTGTTACTGTAAAAGATAAACTACACTTCAAATACATGAAGATTTGATGAGTTAACTAAACTGAGTAATTTAGTTGAGTCGGTGGCTCACCAACACATACTAAAATTTATACTAAAGACTCAAGTAATTGCCGATATGTTTTATGCGGTCAAGCAAAATAATGAAGAGTTATATCAACAATTTAAGTTACAAAATAAAGATAGGACTTAGGCAAAAGTACATATTGTAGAGGCAATTCATGAATGATCAATTTATCATAAATTAAAGGGTTTAATATCTCTAAATCTATAGCAATCCTAAATCGTTCGTGAAATATTAGATCCCCGACTTCTCGAAGAAGTCGGGGATCTGGACATCGCGCATTTTCACAACTCATTTAGGATTGCTATAGGAATCATATTTGATTTCTGAAAATATCTCAGTATATGTAGGGTGTGTTAGCGTTTCGCGTAACGCACCATTCTTAAGGATTTGGTGCGTTACGCTATCGCTAACGCACCCTACATATTTTTTCAAAAATCAAATACTAGTCCTATATATAGGTCAATACACAGCAGCCGAACACTCAGCCATTCCCACTTCTGCCAATTATAGTTGCAATTGCCTTGACTAACTCCTCTGGTTCGACGGGTTTTGATAGGTGCTTTTGAAACCCTGATTCGAGTGCTTGTTGCTGGTTGATTTCTCCTGCATAAGCAGTTAAAGCGATCGCGGGAATCTGTTTGACTTGCTTTGCCTGCAATGCTTTAACTTGGCGCATCAGCATATAGCCATCTATCTCTGGCATCCCAATATCACTGAGCAGCATATCTGGTTCTGACTCTATTAATACTTGCAGTGCTTCTTTTGCTGATGCTACAGCAATTACCCTTGCTCCCGCCTGTTCTAGCACAAATGTGTGGAATTCACGGGTATCATCGTCGTCATCCACAACTAAAATTTGGATACCTGCAAGAATTTCAGTCGCAGAAGAAGGATTTAATGCAGCAATATTTATATCTTGTTTTCGGGTTAAATCTTTTTTAATTAACGGTAGCCTGACTCTGAAAATGGCTCCTTGTCCTTCACCTAAACTTTCTGCCGAAATTGTGCCGCCATGTAATTCGAGCAAATGACGGACAATTGCTAACCCTAACCCCAAACCACCAAATTTTCGGGTTGTCGTGCCGTCAGCCTGACGAAAATATTCAAATACATAAGGGAGAAAGTCAGGGCTGATCCCTTTACCTGTATCGCTGACGGTAATTTGAGCTTGAGTGTCAACGCGCTCTAGTTGAATATCAATTTTTCCGCCTTCAGGAGTGAATTTAACGGCATTCGATAAGAGATTCCAGAAGACTTGTTGTAAACGACCGGAATCACCCAAAACTTGCCCGAAAGAAGCATCTAGCATTGTCTGAATTTGAATATTTTTAGCTTCTGCTGCCAAACGTACTGTTTCCAATCCCCCCTCAATTACAAATACTAGGTTGACAGGAAACATCTTTAGGTTGAGCTTGCCTTGTAAGATTCGAGAAACATCAAGCAAATCTTCAATTAGTTGGGCTTGTAATTTAGCATTCCGTTCGATGGTTGCGATCGCCTTCTTCAGGGCTGCTGCATCAAACTCACGAGTCTGCAAAAGTCTCGCCCAACCCAGAATGGGATTGAGAGGCGATCGCAATTCATGGGAAAGCACCGCCAAAAATTCGTCTTTAATCCGGTTAGCTCTTTCGGCTTCAGTTCTGGCAGCTTGCTCAAGTTCCAGGAGGCGATGGCGTTCGGCTTCTGCAACTTTGCGTTCTGTAATGTCAATCACTGAGCCAATGTAACCTTTAAACTGACCGTCTACCCCAAACCAGGGATTAGCCGCATCGAGGCAAAAGCGATATTCGCCATCTTTGCGCTGCAAGCGGTACTCCAAACGGAAAGCCGAGTAGCTCTTGGTAGCTTCCAGAAAAACATTCCTAACGTCATTCCTGTCCTCTGGATGCACGGTATTTAACCAGCCAAATCCCAAACCCGTTTCCTCGCTCTGACCCGTAAAGTTGTACCAGCTTTGACTGAGGTAGGTGCAGTAGCTATCAGCATTAGTAACCCAAACCATGAAGGGGGCATTGTCAGCCATGTTGCGGAACTTTTCTTCGCTTTCACGAAGTGCTTTCTCCGCCTGTTTGCGATCGCTAATCTCTGTAGTAAAAATGCTTACTCCTTCTGCAAAGGGGTAGACGCGATTCTCAAACCAGCGCTGCCAAGTAGGATAAAAGTATTCAAACTGAACAACAGTTTGTTGGGCGTTCGCTCGATGAATCTGAGTATAAAACTCGCTATTGACCACATCTGGAAACACTTCCCAAATGATCCTACCTAGCAAATCTTCCTTTTGGATACCAACAACTGCTGCTACCTGTTGATTGACAAAGGTATAACGCCACTCTCGATCCAACACATAAAACTGGTCTTGAATGCCAGCTAATACAGTCTCTAGGTGTGCTTTGGCGATCTCAGCTTCAATTCGCAACTCCTGCTCGCGTTCCATTGCCTCCTGGCGAAGACGAGCCATTTTTAGGGCTGCTTCTACCCGTGCCAACAATTCACGGGCAGAGAATGGTTTAATCAGATAATCATCGGCTCCCGCTTCTAACCCTTCCACCCGTGCCTCTTCCCCCGCCCGCGCCGACAACAGGATGATTGGAACTTTTTGCGTCTGCGGATCAGCTCGTAATGCTTGCAGCAATCCAAAGCCATCTAATCCAGGCATCATCACATCTGTCAGTATCAAGTCTGGGACACGCCCACGAGCCGAATCCAAAGCAGCTAAACCATCGGCTACTGATTCCACCTCATACTGCTGATTTAATAACCGCCTGACGTAATCGCGCATATCTGCGTTGTCGTCAGCCAGGAGAATTCGGGCAGAGGGAGTAGGGAGTAGGGAGTAGGGAGTAGGGGATGAAGATGCCATTTCCCTATTCCCCACTTCCCATTCCCCACTCCCCTCTGATGGTAGCCAACGCACAGCTTCTTCTAAATAGGGTGTTGCCCCTAATGCGGTTGAAGCTAAAGTTCTAGCGGCACTAATCCGGTCTGGAGGCAAATGAGCATATCCTGTTGGAATTGACACAGTAAAGCAACTACCTGCTCCTAAAACACTGGTGACATCCACTGTTCCACCATGCATTTGTACTAATTCTTGCACCAGTGACAATCCAATTCCTGACCCTTCAAAAGTTCGTCCTTGCGCCCCTTTGATCCGATGGAATCGTTCAAAAAGGCGGGGGATTTCTTCGGCTGGAATACCAATTCCTGTGTCTTTGACTGTGAATTCAATATGGTCGTTTGAAGACTGCAAACTGACTGTAATTTCTCCAGCGATCGTAAACTTGAAGGCATTGGAGAGCAAGTTAAGAACAATCTTTTCCCACATCTCCCGATCTACATATACTGGTGCTGGAAGGGAAGGACAATTAACTGATAACTGCATCCCTGCCCGTTCTATCGCCGAACGAAATACACTAGCTAGTTCTGCGGTGAAGGTAGCCAGATTGGTGGGTTCATAAGAAGCTTGAACCCGTCCGGCTTCAATGCGTGAGAAGTCTAGGAGACTGTTCACTAGTTTCAGCAGCCGCAGTCCGTTGCGTTGCACCATTTCTAACTGCTCTCGTTCCTTGACTGGAAGCAGAGTTGCACAATTGATTAAGGTTTCCTCTAATGGCCCCAACATCAGGGTAAGCGGGGTACGGAACTCGTGGCTAACGTTGCTGAAGAAGACCGTTTTCGCGCGGTCGATTTCTGCCAAGGCTTCAGCGCGTTTGCGTTCTTCCTCGTAAGCTTGGGCGTTGGCAATACTGGCTGCAATTTGAGCCGCAACTAAATCGATGAATCCTTTATAGTTATCATCGAATAGCCTAAAGGGGTTCAAACCCGCAATTAATATACCAGCTTTTCCCGTTTGACCTGATGGAGCAATGGGTACTGCGATCGCTTGATGAGGCGATCGCTGCCAAGCACCACAAGGTAAACTATTAAAATACACTTCCAAATTAGAAATCAGTTTTGGCTGATGGGTTCTGATCACTTCCGCAAAAGGCCAAACGCAATCAGAATCGAGAGCCACGATTTCAGGAACTGCTACATGATTTTGCCCGATGCGGCACGTTCCAGCCAAAAAAACTTCCTGCTTATCTTGATCAACCAGATAAATCATTGCAAAAGGTAGATCGTAAGGGTTGCTTTCCAGACAACTCGCACTTAGCGTACAGGCTTGATCGAATGTCCGCGCGTCTGCCGTCCTCGCCGCTAGTTCGCGCAACAGTGTCAACTGACGCTCACCGATGATCCTCTGGGTGTCTTCTGTGTTGGCGCAGATGATCCCACCTGTGTCTCCCTGATCATTAGGAACCGGACTATATGAAAAAGTATAATAGGTTTCCTCGGGGTAGCCGTTGCGCTCCATAATCAGCAGCAACGCTTCATCGTAAGTCCCCTCGTTATTCAGCATTACTAATTCGGCTCTAGGCCCAACCTGATCCCATATTTCCCGCCACACATAAGAAGCTGGCTGCCCAAGTGCTTCTGGATGTTTACCGCCAATAATAGCCTTGTAAGCATCATTGTAAAGGTTAATCAGTTCCTCGCCCCACCAAACAAACATGGCTTGACGAGAAGTTAGCATAATCCGTACAGCAGTCTTCAAACTCTGTGGCCAGTGCTGGGTCGAACCAAGGGACGTTTTTGACCAGTCCTGTTCTCGCATCCTAGCACCCATTTCACCCCCGCCAAGAAGGAAATTTACGTCGGCGTTGCTTGCTGACGTTGACTCGTTCTTCATTAATTCCTTTCGATTGGTCATGTGTCGGTTATAGGCTACATCTGGGGTCGTTTTCAAGCCCTCGGCTTTAGCAGTGGGGTTTCTGACAAAGCTTACTGATACTTTTAACCGAGACATTCTCTTACCGCAGGGCACGAACTAGTTTGTCAATATTAGGTTGCTTTGCCGCAAGTGAGCTTCCACTCTGAAGCATATAGTTCAAAGCTGATAAAGCACTATATATTATTATCAATTTTTACGACAGAGTATTCTTTTGCGTCTATTAATCCTGAGATAGAGATTGTGATCTCAAGTCAGACCATGACAACTTTTTTCACCTGCATCATCAATTCAATTTATCGTTTTAAGAAATAAGAATATTTGATTTTATTCCACAAGTTGCTTTATCCTGAAATCAGTAGAGATTTTAACTTTGAACAAATACAAACTTGGTTTGCGATTAATACAGCAAAAGGCTATAGCTAAATGATAGAGCAGCAGATTGATTGCCCCAGCAGACCCAAGACAAGTGCAATGATCATGAAACTTTTCCAAATCAGTCTAGTGGTCTTAGTACTTTTGATCAACTTAGCAGTTGCTTTCCCCTCTTGGGCAGAAAGTACACCTTCTTTAACCAGCAATCCTAATTACTTTGAAATTGGGCAAAAAGTCATTTGGCTTTACAAGCCTCGTGCGGATTCTAGCGATGTCCAAAGAATTCCCGCCGAAGTAGTCAAATTAAGTTCCAAGCAAGTGCAAATCAAGGTCTACAAACATAACAAGGAATTTGTCAATCGTTGGGTGAATCCAAACAAGCTTGAGAATTCGCAAAAAGTTAAAGAGTCTGTACTCTAAAATTTCGCCAGATATAATTAGATATAGTCTTAGAGGTTCTTTGAAACTAGGCTAAAATAGTGCATTAGACGTAGGTTGGGTGGAGCGGAGCGCAACCCAACTGATTATCAGGATGTTGGCTTTGGCAAAGCCTCCACCCAACCTACAATTTTTTTGCAACTTACGCTGTATTCATTTTGAATTTTGAATTTTGAATTTTGAATTCGGAGCAAAGCGACGTAACTCCTGGTTTATTTTTTGTAAATCAAAAAAACTGAACCAATCGGTCCAAGGTTCTCTACATAAGTTTTCTGGTTGTAATACAATCCTGGAGACATCCCTCCATCAAATAAAATCCCTTGTTGAATCTTACCTAAACAGTTATTACTAGCAATGCCTTCTAGGACATTATCAAACATATCTGGTAGTAACTCTTGATTAAGTTGAGATAAGTCTATATCGGAATTAGCTTTCAAGTCATTAACTAATAAAATTACATAGCCTTGATTAGTGATAGCTGCCAGAGAGCGATTTTTAGCATTTTTACAAGCAAATTCTCCCAAATCTTGACAAATATTTTTAAACTTACCCTGACGATAGAATCTGCCATTACCGCCCACTAAATTGTAATTGAGAATATCGCTTTTTCTTCTGCCAGTTTGGATAGTAGCCTGTCGCTGGTTGGGTGTACCTCCTGATATCCCAAAGGAAGAACGCTTATTTTTAAATGCTCCTGAATACTCTACACCACGAGAAACATTTAAGCCTTGTGGTTTATCATCAGTACCTATATAATCGGCATTAATTGCGGCAATGGGTAGCCGTCCGTTTAATTTGGCATTCTCATTACCGATGAGTTCATGAAACTGCTTTGCTACATATTCTCTACGCAGTTTCCCCGTAGCATCTTTGGCATAGAGTTTATGAGATAGACCAACATTAACTTTGAAATCTAATTCTGCTGATTTGGGATTAAAAATTATTACATTGTTAATACCTCTTTGATTTTTTTGACCTTGATTATTGGTTTTAAAAAAATCAATACTGAAATTAGCATCTTTGCCAGGGCAAGTTTTAGATGCTTTTGAGACTGAATTTGCTTCAATCTTTTGACAACCTGATAAAAAGCTTGCGCCAATTATCCAGATAAATAACAAAAATAATTTTTTTGTATGCATATAAATAAGGGGACGTAAATAATTAAAGGTTTGTAGTATAGCGGTTCTCGTTCACGTGAGGTACATCCGTAGGGGCAATTCATGAATTGCCCCTACGGGTGTACCTTACTAGCTTGGGAAATGCTATAGTAATCCGGTTTGATTTCTGAAAAAAATTAAGTATTTGTCGGGTGCGTTCTGACTTTAGTCTAACGCACTAAACCCTTGAAAATGGTGCCGTACTCTCGGCGATAACACACCCTACGTGTTGTTCAAAAATCAAATAGTAATCCTATAGTTTGATTTATTCTTACCTATTGAACTTAATGCAAAAAAACCGCTACAGAATTACTATAGCGGGGAATAATTTAAAATTTCAGTTTGGAGCTAACCTCAAAGCTAAAGCTTAAGGGAACCATTCTAAAACAGCTTCTTCTTTGGTGTTAGTATTCCGAGATGGTGTCTCACGATTAAATTTCATTTGAATTGACCGAGTTTGTTCACCATCAGCAGCTACAGCCAAAATCGGATAGTCAATTAAACCATCCTGGAAGGACATCTGGAAGCGGAATGTCCCATCTGGATTTAGCTGAATTGGACGGCCACCAATGGTTACGGTAGCATCGGGTTCGGTTGCACCGTAAACGATCAACTCAGCATCAGCAATTAACCAGAACTGGCGCGGACGCATTGGTATGGCGGAAGCCGAGAAGCCAACACCTGACATTCCGACACCGGAAGCAGTTAAGCCAGACACGTTGGGAGCTGCCCACAGACCCACACCAGATGGGAAAATATAGGAGCTGAGAGTTTGTTCGGGACGCGCTGCACCTTGTTGGGAGCCGAAGATAGAACCAGCAACCCTTAGCGATTCGGCAGATTCTGCTAAACCAAATATTTCATCATAGATGGGGTTGCTGTTGCCGTTGCTGTTACCATTCACTACAGCATTACCATTGGCGGTAACTGCAATTTTCTTGGCAGGGGGAACTAGTTCGTACTGAGTCTTACCACGCAAATCTTCTTCAAAGTTGACGGTGATGAAGACATCCTCTATCCAGTCAGAAGGATAGACGGGAGGAATGTGTACTCTCGTAGAACGAGCGAGTACCAACCAGCGACCATCAGCAGCACGATAGCCAATATCGATCACATAATCGCGATCGCTAACTGGAACTGGTATATACCATTCTCTTGCTAGTTCGTCAGCAGGATATTCTTGAATGCTGTGGGGGCTTTGGTATTCTATATTGATGTCGGTGACATCATAAATCCTTAGTGCGAGTTGTTGTCCCCCTTGGCGCCGCAGTTCTTCTTTGTGTTCATTGGGAATATCCCAGTAAGTGTAAGCCCACTGAGGATCGCGCGGTAAGAGTACAATTCGGCTGTCACCATAGCCAGAGGGCAAATCTGCCAGTCCTTCATCAACATCAGCTAAAGATCCACCAGTCCGATCTTCCTGACCTAATTCAAACTTTGCAGCTTCCACGGTTTCTTGTGCCTCCAATGAACGAGATGGACTGAGTAAAGTTTTACTGCGCTGGACTTCTTGAATTGATGCCAGTAATTGTGATTTACGCATTCGGCTATAGCGAGAGATGCTATATTCACTAGCAACTTTGCGTAGTTGGCGTAAGGTCATCTCTTCTAGTGGTGGGCGTTCTTTTGCCATTAATTTGGCCTCCAGTAGTTTAAGCGGTAAATGATTTCCCCTGGTTAAAGAATGCTATATAAAATCTCATCCACTCCAGATGAATTTATTATCCTGACTCCTGGTTTTGCCCAGTTTTTAAGTTTTTAATCTGTTTTTAAATTGAGGTAACATCCTTTCAATTCCTGGTTATGCCAAAATTAGCATTTCTTTGGGATCGAAGGATTCCTGTTTGTTAAGTCAATATTAACCACTAAGCATATCTAGGGATCAAGGGGTAAAAGTAGGTTTTTTACCTGTTTCACGGATTTATCAGCCCTTCCGGGATCGTAATGTCATGTTTTCATAACATTAGTCGCTAAGTTGATGTTGCGATCGCGCCCCAATATCAGGCTTCCATGACATGAGGTTGTGGGTTAGCCAAAAACTGTAATCTACTCAATGCCCAATACTTCTCTTCTTAGGCTGCGCCAACGACAACTCTTGGAGACGCTACGCGTAGCAAGATCCCCGGAGGGGTACGCTCAGTACAAGTGCCCAATCCCCAATCCCTAATGACTAATCAACTCCACTGCATCTCGTCCATCGGAATTTTGTAAGTAAACTTTGACAATTTCTTCTTTAGCTGTAGGCAACTTCTTGCCAATAAAATCTGGGTGGATTGGTAATTCTCGATGACCCCTATCTACTAATACAGCTAAACGAATCACCTCTGGTCTACCGTAATCGTTGACTGCGTTCAAAGCAGCGCGAATTGTCCGTCCTTTGAAAATCACATCATCCACTAGTACAACGGTTTTCCCTGTCAGGTCAAAAGGAATTTCGCTTTTGGTTGGAGTCCGCAAGCCAATTTTGTCAAGGTCATCTCGATAAAATGTAATATCCAAAGCGCCGACTGACACAGCTACACCTTCCAGCATCTCAATCTGACGCGCCAACAATTCGGCTAACAACACACCCCTGGTATAAATACCAATAAGTACCAGTTGAGACAAATCACGCGTCCTTTCCACAATTTGAGACGCAAGGCGAGTCAAGGTACGACGGATTTCTTCGGATGAGAGAATTTCAACGACTTTGGCAGACATAGTTATAGACTGATATCCCTGAGTGATGAATCATATTAGAAATTGGGGAGTGGGGAGTGGGGAGTGGGGAGTGGGGAGTGGGGAGTGGGGAGTGGGAAATATGAGAATTCTAATCACCTATTCCCTATTCCGTACTCCCTACTCCCTGTTTGAAAGTATTAAGAATATAGCGATCGCTATTCCTAACCATAGCAAAAAACAATATCGAGTCAGCTGTAAAGCATTCTGAATAGAACTTGCAGTAATGGGATAGATAGCATCTCCCAGCAGTGGTTTGTACTTTGCTACCCCACGATACCAATTTGTACCCCCCAGCTGCACACCCAAAAAAGCAGCATAGGCGCACTCACTCCACCCAGAATTGGGACTAGGATCGTTAATTGCATCCCGACGACAAATTTGCCAAAGGTGCATCGGTTTACCCGATAACAGCGCCAGAGTCACAACTGTTAACCGACAAGGTAGCCAAGTCAAACAATCTTCTAACCGCGCACAGAACCATCCCAAATAAGTATAGGGTGCTTCTCGGTAGCCCACCATTGAATCAAGGGTACTGCTAGCTTTGTATGCTAAAGCCAAGGGAGTTGCCCCGACAACTGGGATAAAGACACCAACAATTGCATAAAAAAGCGGAGCCATTACCCCATCGGTGGCATTTTCTGCAACTGTTTCTAAAACGGCTCGTGATATTTCTGCTTGTGAGAGGTTTTGTGTATCTCTACCAACATAATTACTTAAAATCTTCCGAGCCTCCCCCAAATCTCCTGCTCTTAAAGGTTGTAAAACAGCCTCTGCTGCTGCTCGCAAACTTCTACCAGCAAAACAACTAGCCAAAAGAATGCTATCTATTGCAATTCCCAACAGTGGATGAACCAATCTGGCAATTTTAATCATCAAAAAGCCAACAAGGCCGCTACCAATTATTAAGATAATCCCTAGCACAATTCCAGCTAGGCGTTGTGTTAGAGAATTTTGACACAATTGGAGAAAAAATTTGGTTAGGCGAGAAATTACCCAGCCCATCACTTGCACTGGATGAGGCCAATCCCAAGGATCGCCAATTAAATAATCTAAAAATGCCGCAATTATTAAGATATAGATATTATTAGTCATAACTCACGAGTCAAGGGTTAAAAATCAAGGGTCAACATTTAGACTATTGACTCTTGACTAAACCACAAAACTAGCCTCTTCTCCAAGGGAAGCTTGCCAGCTACGAGCATCGTAATAAAGGTCTGCCAAAGTAATGCTGTATAAAGCTTCTTTGAGCTTTTGGTTGAGTCTCTGCCAGAGGCTAAATGTTACCCAATCTTCAGCTTGTGCGGGTGCTGGGGTGTGATGGGGTAAATGGCTAGTCTCGCCAACTGCTTCTAAAATTTGTCCTATAGATATTTGTGCTGGCTCTCTTGCCAATTGGTATCCGCCGATGCTACCACGAATTGATTTGACTAAAGATGCCCGACGCATTTCTATTAGTAGTTTTTCGAGGTAAGGAGCTGGGATATCTTGGCGTTTGGCGATCGCTCTCACAGATGCAGGGCCATATCTTGGCTGTAAACTTAAATCTAGCAACGCCTTCACGCTATAGTGTCCTCTGGTAGTCAGTTTCATTTTGGTAAGCTTTGTTGTTTAGTCAATAGTCAATTTTCCAGAGTCCAAATATTGACCCTTGAACATCAGTTGCTCTACTTGGGGAGAACCTAGCGCCAAGGGAGAAGACCACATTGCCTTCTCTTGACTTTTGACTAAGGATCAGTTTTGCTTATCATTCTATGACTCAATTATCATCTTCAGTAACTAGACAACCTTTTGAGCGTTAGTTTAGAAAACTTAAAACTTATATAGTTTAGCAGTAATTCACAAACTATATATAGTTATCAGCATTGCCAGGATTTTCTAAAATAGATTGTCTTGACAATATTGGTAATGACATAACAATTGTGCATCTGAGTGTAATATACTTGGCTAGGTTGAGATCAAAACTAAAGGATTATGTTCCTATTAGCTCAACCTCAGCTAAAATAAAATCGATTCCAACACTTCAAACATTCATTTTCGACCTAAGTTGATGCCTAAACTGAAAAAAATTGAACCCCTACTGGGTGAAGAACTGCTCAAAAAAGTCAAAGAGCTAGAGAGCGAGAGCAAAGAAGACAAAGCCAAGAAGTGCGGCTACTACACCATTACCAAAAACGGTATAGAGCGCGTCAATATGATGAAGTTCTTGAATGCCCTAATTGATGCAGAAGGCATTCAGTTGGACAGTACACCCAGTGCTAATGGGCGTGGTGGACGTAGTGCTAGCTATAGAATTAGTGTGCAATCAAATGGGAACTTACTTATAGGTTCAGCTTATACAAAGCAGATGAATCTTCAACCAGGAGATGAGTTTCTGATCACTTTAGGCAAAAAACACATTCGTCTGAGACAGGTAGATCCAGAAGATCGGGAAGGCGATGAAGCCATAGACGCTACAGCTTAATAAATGGTCATTAGTCAATTGTCATTTGTCCTTTGTGAAAACCAATGACCAATGACCAATAACCAATACTTCTCTACGAGAGGCTGCGCCAACGACTACGCTCAGTACAAGTGACTAATGACTAATGACTATATCTGTGGTGGGTAAGACTGGTAAATAATGGCGAAGTGCTTTGCGCGTAACTGC
Source organism: Nostoc sp. (assembly GCF_036917815.1). GTDB lineage: Bacteria > Cyanobacteriota > Cyanobacteriia > Cyanobacteriales > Nostocaceae > Nostoc. The sequence goes on from NZ_JBALEK010000088.1 coordinate 16,071, forward strand.
TAAATTACACGTTAATGCAATTTGCTCTTTTTCTAGTAAACCCAAAATGCGATCGGGTTTATCTCGTGCTACCACTGGTAATTGATGCAAACCTCGAAGACTCATGCGGTCTAAAGCTTCAGATAATAGTTCATCTTGCCATGCATAGAGGATTTCAGTAGTGCAAATATCTATAAGGGTTTGACTGGATAAATTATCTGGAATTTCAGTTAAGGAATTTGGGTAAGTTTGCCAAAGAGCAAGGGCACGGTTGATATCTTCCAGAGAAAGTATACCAACTAATTGCTCTGCTTCATCAATTACTAAAGCACTGCGGACGCGATCGCGGGTCATTTCTACAGCTGCATCTAACACCCCAAGGCTTGCAAGTAGCTTTTTTGGACAGGGGTACATAGCATCTTCTACCAAAATTTGCTGCACGATTTCCGCTTGTTCATCTTTCAATTCTGAAAGACCAATTTGTTGTAGATTAGAGTTAGAGTTAAAAGTTGGTTTAATCCTTTCTACTAGCCAAACACTCAAACCTACTGCTGCCATCAATGGTAAAACAATGCGATAGTCGCGGGTTAATTCAAACAGCATTAAAATAGCCGTTAATGGCGCTCTGACACTAGCAGCCAGTACAGCTGCCATTCCTACCATTGCGTAAGCTGGGGGAGCCGCCATTTGATCGCAAATAGCCGGGAATGCCACAGCCAAAATTTTGGCGTAAGCTAAACCAAAAGAAGCACCTAAAAACATTGCTGGTGCAAACAAACCGCCGACGAAACCACTACCTGCACTAATTGCAGTCATCAGTAGTTTCACCACCAACAGCACAACTAACAGGTAGAGTGGAAATTCCACATCCTGAAGCATTGCTTCTACAGTTTCATAACCAACGCCCAGAATTTGCGGGAAGTGTAAAGCAACTGCGCCAATAATCACACCGCCAATAATTGGATGAATCGGTTCAGGAATTCGCCCCAAAAAGGCAAAACCTGGAACCTTCCCAGCAAAGCAGGCTTTGGCTAAACGAATTGCTTCTGTATAAGCCAGAGAAACTAGACTAGCCCCTAAACCTAAGCCCAGATAAAGGGGTAATTCCAAAGGACTGCGGACTTGGTAAACAGGTAAATCAAAAGCAGGTTGTGTCCCCAAACCAATTTGGGCAATTAGTGCTGCTACCACCGACGCTAACAGCACCACACTCACAGCAGAAGTGGCGAAAGATGTAGCTCCCATCACCACCTCTAGGGCAAAAAATACTCCAGCGATGGGAGCATTAAATCCAGCCGCAAGTCCAGCCGCCGCGCCAGCACCTAAGAGCAAACGTTGTCGTTCTTGAGATACATTGAGGATCACAGAGAACAACATCCCAAAATTGGCACCAATTTCTACACTTGGCCCCTCTGGTCCCAAAGAAGCACCACTCCCTAAAGAAACAGATGCGGCTAGCATTTTTGTCACCGGTCGTAGTGGTTGCTTAATTTCTGTTCCTTGAGAGGCGGCGATGAGAGATGAAAGTCCCGGGCCAAAGTCTTGAGTGCGCCAGCGCATCAAGCCGACGATTAATCCGCCAAGGGTGGGAACGCAGGCTAAAGTCCAAGCACCCCAAACACCGATTTGGCCCATTAAATTTTCCAGCATCAACTGGTGAATCAGCTGGATTAAATAGTGAAAGGTGACTACACCCATACCAGCGCCACCCCCAATAAGTATGGCTAAAAATAGCACAACCGTTTCTGGAGATGGTTGAAAACGATTAATTAAGTGAGCTAAACGAGCGGAAGGTGTAGGAAAGGCAGGTTGTGACCTTACCTTCCTCAGTTGAGTGGGAGGCAAGAGAGTCATTGAGAGGCGGGGTAAATGTAAGAAAAAATTTAAATTTTTATCTGTTATTTATCATTGTGAGCCATTATTTAGCAACCAGACAAGTAGACTTTATTTGCTTGATTTACAAAGCTTTAGTAAAAAATGTCATTGTGCAAAATTTTTGTGGGCAGAATGGTTAAATAGGAGACAATTATTAATTAAGGGTCAGCGATGCCGACGCTAGTGAGGTGCGAGTGATTTTTAGAGACAACAGAGTTTTTGTGGGCTGGGTGGATGCACCTGCAAACATTAACTAGGAGTCATCCTTGCCTAAATCTAGCTATACTCGTGATGCGACCATACATTGATCCGAATTCAATATAGCTATTGTTATAGAGCGAGTAAATGGACTAGGCGGACGAGGTAAATGAATATACACACCTTTGATAATCATTATGTTACTTGCCCAATTTGCCAAAGGAATGGTAGACCCAAACCAATTAAAACGCGCATGGGCTTGTTTTGCTGTCCCTATTGCCAGGAACGGCTAGTAGTTTGCCAAAGCGGTCATTATGTCCGCGATCCGTTTACTTGGAGACAATTGATGATGTCTTCGGCGCTACGTCGGCAAAGCCGACCTTTAGCGAGGATGATCAGAGATTTTGTCTTACTCAAGCGTCCTATGGTAGCCTTGGCTGTAGGTAGTGCCATTTTCTTTAGTGCGATCGCCTTAACCCAACAAAGGACTAACTGCGATCGCCAAATTTTTCCCACAACAGAGACAGTTAATGAACCAGGAAACAAATCTCAGTAAATGGATTACTTGGACATAAATCAAATTTTACTTTGATTTTTTGTAATATTATAACTAAATACTCCGGTGAAACTGTGTCTTATTTACCCAAATAGGCCACAGTTTTACATTGTGTCCGCTAGACTGATCGCTGATTAGTTCAATCCCTTCTCTCTTCCCATAAGTAGGTAAATCAAATTAAATTGGCTCGTAGTGAACGGTGAACGGCTCAATACAAACCTTTTATTATTCACTTAGAATTTTCGCCAATTTCATCCGCACTTTCATTATTTTTCACCAAAATAATTAAACAGACACAACTAGCAGCTAGCTTGATTAAGTTTAAAGCTTCGCTTTTTAATACAATATAAGCGCCTAATCCTATCAGAACAAAAGGCACAAGATTATTAACGTAGCGAGTTAATACATCAGCTATAACTCTGTTCTTAGTTAATTTGTATGCAGCGTAGCACCAAACTCCTAACAATAAAAAAAATAATCCGATAATTACCACAAAACTCTCTAAATTGCTGCTAGCAAATAAAGGCACGTAGACACTAATATTATCGCTACCATTGGCAATGGTAACGGCTGCCACACTATAAGCTTGGGGAGAAAAAAAATTAGTAATTGTTGATGCTTCAGCTTCTTCTGTTGTAGCTACAACTTCTTTTGACGAATCTTCTTCCCGATTCACTAAACTACTGATACCTATGGATACTGGGAGTAAACCAAGTAATCCCATCCAGCTTTTTGATAAAACTAACCCACCAAATAAACCAGGAAGACTAAGAATTAACAAAACCGTAAAACCGGAAAACTGACCAGCAACTATATGCCGTGGGTGAAATTTAGCATTTATTTGAGAAAAAAACAACAATAAAATGACAATATCATCAATGTTAGTGGCAATGAACGCGATCGCCCCTGTAGTAATTGCAGTAAGTAACTCGTTCATATTTGTAATTGATAGTTATGTTAGCGACTGTGGGTATAGCGTTTCTCGACCTAGTTAGGTACACTCCTTTAGGGCACGGCACTGCCGTGCCCCTACACCTAGCGATATAATGTTGTACCGCATCTGAATGGGAACCGCTATAGCGTCATTACGAATTACGAATTGGTTAATTTGGTATGGTGGTAAATCGTAGGTTCTAAAAATCCAGCATGAGTAAGTTAGGGACAACCTTCAGTGAAGCGATCGTTGCCTTCATAGCCACTAACATAGATGACATGATTATCTTGTTAATATTTTTTTCACAGGTAAATGTTAATTTTCGCCCCCGGCATATCTTACTCGGTCAATATCTGGGTTTTGCAGCCATTATCATCGCCAGCTTACCAGGATTTTTTGGTGGTTTGGTTGTACAGCGAGAATGGATAGGATTGCTAGGATTGCTACCAATAGTAATTGGTATTCAGCAATTACTATCTAGAAAAGAAGAAACTACAACAGTTCAGACAGTCAGCAGTGATTTTAGTCAGTCCACACCTACTAACCCAGTATTGGCCTTTGTTTTGAGTGTTTTGCATCCCCAAACCTATAAAGTGGCAGCAGTAACGATCGCTAATGGTGGTGACAATATTAGTATATATATTCCCTTATTCGCTGGTCACGATCTTGCCAGCTTGGGAGTAATTCTAGGTATATTTTTTATCATGGTAGGGATTTGGTGTGCGATCGCTTATTTTTTAAGCCGTCAACCTACCATTGGCAATATTTTAAGTCGCTACGGTGAAGCTATCGTACCTTTTGTGTTAATTGGCTTGGGTCTGTTCATTATGTATGAGCGAGGTACATTCACTCTACTACCTTCCATTTTGAATGGTAGATTTGGGAGCTAAAATCTCAATTTGGTTACACCTGATGAACTAATTTCCAACTCACCATCATCAAAATGGCGTAAATAATAAACCGTAACGGGCGCTGGGGAGCTATTTGGCAGACTTTAGCACCTAGTAACACCCCTGGAACAGAACCTATCCATATAGGTAGTACCAGATTCCAATCAACTGTTCCCAGGCTGAGATGACCGAGGGCTGTAAACAGTAGTAAAATTGCTGCGTGTGAAATATCTGTACCCACTAACTTCCGGGCATCAAGGCGGAAAAACCCAATCAGCACTAGGGCAAACATTGAACCTGATGAGACGCTAGTTAGACCAACCAAACAGCCTAAAATTGCTCCCAAAGTAATTGTTAAGAAGCGACCAAAGTTAGTTTCTAAGTCTAACTTTGGCAGTTCGGGTAAATTAAATTTGGGGAAAAAAGTCAATAACAGCAATTGCACTAGTGCTAACACTGTGACTAGCAAAATCATCCCGCCAAGTAAACGCAGCAAGATGTTATCCAGGTTATACTCACCTGTACTTTTAATGAAGTGCAAAATTCCCACGCCCAACAGTGAGCCGGGAACACTGCCGAATGCCAGCCATTTAACAACTTCTGTGTCAAGGGTTTTCTGTTCCCAATGCTTGACGCTGCCAACAATCTTCATCAATGTGGCAGCCACAACATCAGAACTCACAGCGACCGAAGGCGGAACCTGAAAGACAAAAATCAACATTGGGGTGATGAGAGAAGCTCCGCCAATTCCCGTCAAACCAACGATAATGCCAACAAAAAAGCTTAAGAGCGGTAGTAATAAATAGTGCATACTCTTTGGGGGTTTTAAGTACGATCAGTTCAACGAAGAGGCAAGGAGCAGGGGAAAGGCTTGAGATAGAAAAGCCCGTAAGACGATGCACTTACCGTATTTTACTCGTAAACATGATTAAACGTCCAGCGTATTTGCTTTGTATATCGCTCGATTATCTGGATAATCCTCCGTAGGACTGGAGATTTATGGGAAATGGTTGCTAAAAAAAATACCTAAATGAGTACGAGATTTACTCATACGGTTCGGTTAAGGCAAGAGACGTGATAAATCGCCGTCAAGACAAAAGACTGATTATTGTAAAGACGGCGATTTATCGCGTCTTTGCGATTAGCGGCGTGTCATCAAAAAACCTTATCCGATTTGCAAAAGTCCCCTAACACCCCACCCCCCTAAGAGCAAGCGGGGAGGGGAGACTTTGACGTAAGTTAAAGGCGGGGTGGGGTTCTTTTTTTGATTTATGCAAGAAGTCTCGGATTGCGAGATTTACCCATACTTGCGATCGCTCTTGAGGAAAACTTGGCAATTTACTGAAATTGGTAAGCCGTTCCATATCTAGTGACTAACAAGCTTAGGTGAGGAAATACCAAAACTAATTAGAATAATCAAGGTCAAATCCGATTCTCTTCTCTATTCACTCATGAAAAATTTTGTTTTTTACAACCCAGTCAAAATCCTGTTTGGCAAAGGTCAAATCGCCAATATTGCTGCTGAAATTCCTGCTGATGCCAAAATTCTTATTACTTACGGTGGGGGTAGCATCAAAACTAACGGGGTGTATGAACAGGTGAAGTCTGCATTGGCTGGACGGAATGTAGTGGAATTTGGTGGAATCGAACCCAATCCTCATCTAGAAACCCTATTAAAAGCGGTTGAATTAGTGCGGAATGAGGGCATAGACTTTCTACTTGCGGTAGGTGGCGGTTCAGTTCTTGATGGCACTAAGTTTATTGCTGTTGCGGCTCCCTTTATTGGTGATCCTTGGGACATCCTCGCCAAGAATGCACCTGTAAACGCTGCTTTGCCCTTTGGTACAGTTTTGACTTTACCAGCAACCGGCTCAGAAATGAATACGAACTCGGTTGTCACTAAATGGGAAACCCAAGAAAAACTACCTTTCAGCAGTCCTTTGGTGTTTCCGCGTTTTTCTGTTCTCGACCCGGAAACAACTTTTTCCCTACCTGTGCGGCAAATTAGCAATGGAATTGTCGATGCTTATACCCATGTGATGGAACAGTATTTGACTTATCCAGTCAATGCGCCACTACAAGACCGGATGGCTGAATCAATTTTGAAAACGCTGATTGAGGAGGGGCCAAAAACCCTGGCGAATCCCGAAGATTACGATGCACGGGCGAATGTGATGTGGTCTGCGACGTTAGCACTTAATGGGTTAATTGGTGCAGGAGTACCCCAGGATTGGGCAACTCACATGATTGGGCATGAATTGACAGCACTGCATGGTTTGGATCATGCTCAAACTTTGGCGATTGTGCTACCTAACACCCTAACAATTAGGCGCGATCGCAAATGGCAAAAACTCTTACAGTATGGCGAGAGAGTTTGGGGGATTGTCGATGGTAGTGAAGAAGCACGGGTTACTGAAGCGATCGCTAAAACTCGTAATTTCTTCGAGTCTGTTGGTGTACCCACACACTTGTCTGATTACGGCGTTGGACTTGATACCATTCCTGTAATTATTGAGCGTTTTGAAAATCGCGGTACTGTAGCTTTGGGCGAATATAAAGATGTTAATTCTCAGATAATCGAGCAGATTTTAACTCTCTCGGCGTAAGAAGTGGGAAGTAGATGGTGAGACAATACAGTTCAGAATGAGCAACAAAACACTTGTAGAGACGGCGATTTATCGCGTCTCGAAAACCAAAAATTGTTGCCAGTAGCCCTTAACCCAAGCGTATTGGGTGGTAGGAAGAGTTTAGTTTAATAGGACTGACGCAAAAGTAAACGCTGTAGGGGCAATTCATGAATTGCCCCTACATGAAAATAAGGGTTTCGGCTATTGTTTGCGTAAGTCCTGTTTAATATAACCTGACAAAGAATTTTTTCACCTGGGAACTGGTACTTGATTAATTACCGACGCAATTACTGCATCCATTTGTAAACCATCCAGCATGGCTTCTGGTTTCAAAATCAGGCGATGACGTAGCAACGGTGATGCAACTGCTTTCACATCATCTGGCGTGACAAAATCCCTTCCAGCTAACCACGCTAGGGCTTGAGATGTCTGCAACCAAGCACCGGCGGCGCGAGGCGATGCGCCCAAAGTTAAATCAGGATATTGACGCGATGTTCTCACCAACGCCAACAAATAATCAACGATCGCTTCTGATACTTTAACTTCTTTGGCTGCTTGTCGTGCTTGCAAAATATCGTCTACTGTGGCGATTGGTTTCAAACGGCTAATATCCAAACGCCGTGCTGCAAAACCCGCCTGACGATTGAGTAACATTTGCTTTTCGGCAGCTTGATCGGGGTAATCTACCACCAGCTTAAATAAAAATCTGTCCAACTGCGCCTCTGGTAAGGGATAAGTACCCTCAAATTCCAGAGGATTTTGGGTTGCAATCACCCAAAATAAATCGGGTAAGGGTAAACTTTCACCATCCAGCGTTACCTGCATCTCTTCCATCGCTTCCAGTAGCGCCGCTTGTGTCTTGGGAGGAGTCCGATTGATTTCGTCTGCTAGCAGCACTTCGGTAAATATTGGCCCTTTTTTCAAAGTGAAGTTGCGGCTATTCAAGTCAAAAATATTTGTACCAGTAATATCTGAAGGTAAAACATCTGGTGTTAATTGAATCCGCCGAAACTCCCCTTGAATTAACTGCGCCAACACTTTTACGAGGAGGGTTTTACCAGTTCCCGGTACTCCTTCCAAAATTACGTGTCCACCCGCTAGCAGTGCTACTAAGAGTTGCTGTATTAGGCTAGATTGTCCGACAATTACTTGATTAAGACTTTGACCAAGACGAATTAAGATAGGATGGGTTTCGCTCATATTTTTTATTGATAAATAACTAACGCAGAAATACTATACATAATTCCAAAAAATTAATAGGACTTACACAAGAATTACGGAATAACGAACCACAGAGGCGCAGAGAAGCCAGCGCGTTGCGGGGGTTCCCACGGCAGTCACTCATGGGGGAAACCCCCAAGACCGCGCTGCCTCCCCGTTGTAGCGACTGGCGCGACACGGAGAAATAAGAGTTTGAGAGATATTTTGCGTAAGTCCTAATTAATTACGAATTACGAATTAGTCTAATGGTTCGCCATTTCCCCAACCAGCTTAACAGGTCTCGTTCACTGATAGGTTGTTTGCGAGATTGTAGCTTTAAAACTGCATCTAGTTCTGCTGCACTTGCACCTGTTTTTTCTATCCAAAAATTTATTAAGGCTTGACGTTCTAAAAGTACTTGCCCTAATCCCAGGGCTTTTTGGAGTTGTAGTTGTTCTTGTTTACCCACCATCTCTACAACAAAGTCGGTGGTATCAGCTTTCTGCAACACTCCCGCTAAAGCTTGGATATATGCCTCACTATTATCTACAACTGGTATATCTAAAGCCACTGGCTTACCAAAGCGGCGATTCTGCGCCCAAGTTAGCACTAATAGCAGGATAGCTACCTGGATTAATATTGGAAATAAAGGAGTTTTCGCAAAAAAGCTAAATAAATTTCCTTCGCTTTCTTTCTTTCTGACATCAGCATCTTTATAGCCGTGGATGTATTCATCGACAAATACTGTGTGATTTTTTTCGGTTACTAAACTGGCTAGATACTTGAAATTACTTAAATAATCTTGGTAGGCATTGGCGGCTAAATAAGGAGTGGTAGAAAAAATTACCTTTCCTTGTTTGTAATTTTCTTCCCAGACAATAGCACCAAAGCGATCGCCTAAATTAACTTGCTTGGTGTTAGCTTTTTTATATCGTCTACGTGTATCAATTTTGATATCACCTTGGGGAGATTTTTGCATAGTGCTAAACTTCGCTTCTGTAACTCGCGCCCCCGTACCCAAAATTACCAAAGTATTCCCTTTTTCTACCCATTCACGCTCTTGACTATCCAGGCTCGTTTCCCTTGGATAGCCGCCTACCTGTAGGAAGGTAACTGGGCTATTCTCTGGCTGAATATCACTAAAAGGCTTTTGCCAGCGCTTGATCGAAATTCCCTGCTGTTGCATAAAAGCATACCAAGCACCATAGCCATCAGGAGCGCGGTTATAAGTAGAGCCAATGTTAAGTTTAGTATTATTGGGAGCCGCGAACAAACTAAGTAAAACCATCGCAACGAGTGCGATCGCTCCCATCCAGGCAAGGCGATTTGAACGTTTCATTTTCGACTTTTATTGCCTTTGAGTATCACTATAGCGGTTCTCAGTTGAGTGCAATACAGACCTAACCCCCAGCCCCAACCCTTGTAGCGTTGGGGAGTAATATTCAAAGCCTCTCTCCTTTTAGGAGAGAGGTCAAACTGTATTGCATCCAAGCGAGAACCGCTATAGTGTTAATACTTACTTATTTTTCAGGTAAAGTCAAAAATATAATTAACTTTCTGAAACCCTGGATTAAAACACCTGTGGTAACAAACCGTACAAGTTATTTCAATGAATCCTAACGATTGCTTCACGTGTTAACGTTCAGCCTTACATAGTCTTGGCGGTATTTAAGAAGAATGGTTTCATTCTAGTATCTACAATCACGATATAATCCAAACTGACTTGATAAATTGCTAATTACACGAACAAAATAAGGCATAGCAAATTTATACAAGCAGGTAGACTATCTGATGACTATTCCAGAGTCAATTAAACAATTTATCATATCGATACAAGGTTTTGACAATCATATTTTACAAAATGAAGATGATGATTTTAATCTAGTTAAAAAAAACAATAACAATACTAGAAGTATTTCAATATCAACTAAATACAACTTAATAGAAAATTTTATCAGACGCTATCCATATTTAGAAGATTTTTTAGATAAATGTGATTTTCAACCTTCCACTACGCGAGAAGGCTACCGCTTAGTTGTTGTGAAACCAAAAGTAGCGATCGCCTGTAATTTACCCAAAGCTTTTGGAGAAGGTAATTGTCAAATAGAATTCAGCAGCATTCTTTTTAGAGGTCTAAAAATTAATTTAAATCATCAAGATATTTTAGGTCAATTAATGATCGGATTGCACACCGAGGCAGATTGGGGATGTCGTCGGTTTTTGAAACAGTCAGATAGAAACACTTTTACAGTCAATTTAGGTCAAACAACAGTTATTTTATCGAAATTAGAAGTAACAGACTTGTGTTTGTGTGTTGATGAAGTTTTTCAAGAATATCAAAACTTAATAATTGAATTTGAGAATGTTCTAGAAACATGGGATTTTGAATTCGTAAAACTTTCACCGATTCGCGGTTTTATCCTTTTTTCTGTAAAACAAGAATTATGGAACTTAATGCAACAATTTGCTAATGAATTTGATTATACTAAAGGTAAATCACAATGGCATATATTCCATAGAGAAGATATATCAATTCGAGTTAGTCGAGGAATTCACGATCATACATTTATCTTTCCCCAATTCGATAGTGACTTATCTTTATTCCCTAATAATCAAATTAAGATAATCTATGAGATAAATAATGTTAATTTTCAATCTTTTGATCCAGATAAATTAACCTTCTGGCAGCAAAAGATTGGGGAACGGGGAACCTGGACAGCTAGATATACCAAGCACTGGCTATTAGAAAAATATATTCCCCAAGTTATTAGTTATTACTCAAAAAAGTCTCAACTATCTGAAGCTGAACTACTAGCGAAAATAACAAATCACAAAAGTTACCGTGTGCTAATTAAAGAAATTGATCATCTCCGATATTTAGCACCTTATCTTCACGACATCCAATCTTGGCTACATATATATGTGGAAAACATTGCTGCTTCGCTATTGCAACCATATTACCAAGCTTATACAAATTTAGTGCGTAATACAGATTCTTCCATAACAGGTATAGACTATATTATCGGAAATTTGCGTAAGGTTGAATGGACAAATACGCAAGAAGAAAATTATAGCAACTCCACAGACTGGAAAAACTTGACTTTTAAATATGCAATGGATTGCTTAGATGAACAAGTCGTAAGAATAAATAATTGTGAATCCGAGAAGAGTTTAAATGCAGATTTAATAACTCGGATATTTATTTGGATTATAGAAAATGGGAAAATCTCTTTCTCGCAAGCTCAATTAAATGCTGCTAAACAGGCTTTGCTACCACTTTGGGAACAGAGTCGCTTTGAAATGCGCTATGTGTATCCTAATCGATAAAGCTACATAATCTGCTGTAAATCCAACACAAATCCAGGTAGTACATTTTCTCCTGATAACGTAGCAGGGTTGTCTAATATCTCTACATCTTTACCTGGATGATAAATTTCCACGCGCTTGTTTTTTCGGTCAATTAACCAGCCTAATTGAGCGCCATTTTCGATATACTCTTGCATTTTCTCTTGCAATTCTTTCAAAGAATCAGGACAAATGGGGGCAAATTTTTCTTGTTGTTCTGGGGTTAAAGCATTCCATCGCTCAATTTTCACCCAAGAAGCATCAGGAGAACGTTCTGCACCATTAGGTAGAGTGAAACCGGTTGAAGAGTCAAAACCTTTGCCTAATTTAGTCTGTTTATTCCAGATTCCTAATTCAACAACCATATCAAAGTTATGGTTGCCAGTATCACTACCTGTAGGTGGCATAATTAATAATTCCCCTGATGCTGTACGCTCAAATCGATAATCGCGGTTTTTCTGACACATCTGGAAAAATTGCTCATCAGTCAAGTCAATTTTCAATTTGAGTGTAGAAGGTAAAGTGTTTGTAGTGGCGTTCATAGGCTATTTTGAGCATCTTACTTTCTAGTTTAGTAGTGTGCTGAATTTTATTTCGTTCTAAGTGCTTCTTAATCAAGAAAGCTACATAATCTGCTGTAAATTTAATACAAATCCAGGTAAGACATTTTCCCCTGATAAACTAGTAGGATTGTTTAATATTTCTACATCTTCGCCTGGACGATAAATTTCTACTCGCTTGTTTTTGCGGTCGATTAACCAGCCTAATTGAGCGCCATTTTCAATATACTCTTGCATTTTCTCTTGCAATTCTTTTAGAGAATCACTAGGAGAACGTAACTCTACTACAAAATCAGGACAAATCGGAGCAAATTTTTCTTGTTGTTCTGGGGTTAAAGCATTCCAACGCTCAATTTTCACCCAAGAAGCATCAGGAGAACGTTCTGCACCATTGGGTAGGGTGAAACCGGTTGAAGAGTCAAAAACTTCGCCTAAATTCCTCTCAGAGTTCCAAATATCCAATTGAGTGGTAATTTTAACATTACGTCTGCCAGTATCACTACCTGTCGGTGGCATAATTAATATTTCCCCTGATGCTGTGCGCTCAAATCTATAATTACTATTTTTCTGACACATCTGGAAAAATTGCTCATCAGTCAAGTCAATTTTCAATTTGAGTGTACAAGGGAAAGTGGTTGTCGTGGCGTTCATAGGATATTTTGACCATCTTACTTTCTATTTTAGATGATGCAGATCGCACCGTTAAGTTGATCAACTCCCATTTATCGAGGATAGCGTTTGTTATGAAAGTAAATGTAATCTAATATGTACCTAATCCCTCTGTCGATCAGCAAAGCACCCGAATTATCAGGATGTTCGTGGCAATGCTTATTCACTACTTAGGCAGATCAAAAAGTTCTTTCACTTTCCAATCCTCAGAATCTTTTTCTTATGCTGCAAAGACTATATATACATAACTTCAGATGCCTAGAAAACTTTGAACTGCCCATAAAAGGGATATCATCTGCTCTCTTGATTGGAAAAAACGGTGTAGGTAAATCAACTATTGCTTCTGCATTAGAGGTACTTCAGTCCATTGGCAGAGGCATTAATAGAATGCGCGAACTTGAACACCTTAAACTTATTAGCCCGAAAGATTTTGCTCGTGGAAGGTCTGATGTTCCGATCCGCGTTGAAATAGAAGTATTACTTGACGATAAATTATACAAATATGTCCTGGCCTTGGAGTTGCCAGAAAAATTTAAAGAACTTCGAGTTTCTGAAGAGCAACTGCTAGTTTCAGGAGATCCAATCTATTCTCGAAAAGAAGCTAAAGTTACTCTTCACAACAGTTCACAAAATCGTGAAGCTCAGTTTTTAGTTGATTGGCATCTTGTCGCCCTTCCAGTAATTCAGGAGCAATCAGAGACTGATCCACTTCGCATTTTCAAGACTTGGCTTGCTCACATGATTATTTTAGCCCCGATCCCAAGCTTGATGACAGGAGACTCCAACGGCGACACTTTGGAGCCAAAACGGGATGGTTCAAACTTCGGGGAGTGGTTTTCTGGGTTACTCAGTCGCTATCCTGCTGCTTACACAGGGGTTGTCCAATATCTCCGTGAAGTTATGCCTGATATTAAGGATTTTCTGAATGAACTAATCGGCAAAGACTCCAAAAGTATGATTGTTCGGTTTCAAGAAAAGAATGCGAATCTGAGTGTTGACTTTGAAGCCTTATCTGACGGCGAAAAATGCTTTTTTCTTTGCTCTGTTGTCTTAGCTGCTAACGAATCATACGGCCCTCTTTTTTGCTTCTGGGATGAGCCTGACAACTATCTCGCCATATCAGAGGTTGGACATTTTCTAACATCACTGCGACGCTCATTTAGGAATGTTGGCCAAATTTTGGTCACATCTCATAATCCTGAAGCAATCCGAAAGTTTTCAAATGAAAATACCTTTGTACTTGATCGAAAAAGCCACTTGGAGCCAACTTTGATCAGATTGCTCAGTGAGATGTCTGTTCAAGGTGATCTTGCAGATGCCTTGATTCGTGGCGATATCGAACTATGAGCATAAATAAGCATAAACCGCATATTATTGTGTTGCCTGAAGACGATGCTAATCGTCAGATTGCAAACGGATTTATTCTTGATCTAAATCTCAATAGCCGGGCTATTCAAGTCCTACCAGAGGCTCGTGGTTGGCAAAATGTTGTGGAGACATTCACGAATGATTATGCTTCTACAATGCGACAATATCCACACAGAATGATTGCTTTACTGATTGATTTTGATGAGGATAAAGATAGATTAATTTATGTAAAGCATCAGATTCCAGATAATTTAAAAAATAGAGTATTTGTTCTTGGAGTTTTATCTGAACCAGAGAGTTTAAGGAGAGATATTAACAAGAAATTTGAGGAAATCGGAGAAGCTCTTGCAAAAGATTGCTCTGATAATACGAATGAATTGTGGGGGCACGCTCTTCTCAAACACAATAAAACTGAATTAGATCGGATGATTTCATCTGTAAAACCATTTCTGTTTAATTTCAAGTAGATATCTTAAATATTTACAAGACACAAGGCAAAAACAGGGTTTTTAACAAGAGCGATCGCCATGAATCCAAAATATCATCTGTGCGATCGCTATTCTCCCGCCAACAATAAGACTTCTGCATACAATTGTTCACGAATCCAGAAGCCGTTAGCAATCAAATCATCTAATATCTGCTGCACCTGCGGCACAAACCCTTGTTGTTTAGCTGCTATAGCGGTTTCCATTCAGATGCGGTACAACATTACACCACAAGGTGTAGGGGCACGGCAGTGCCGTGCCCCTACGCGTGTACTTCACGTAAACGAGAACCGCTATAGCAAAATGCCCAGTAGTCCAGTGATTCGCAAACCAGCTTGAATTGCCTCATTTCTGCCTCTTCGTTCATCGATAATCAGTCGATCAGCATTTAACTCGACAGCAAGGGCGATCGCTTCAGCTTCACCCGGATCTAAGTTAATTTGTAAAGTCTGAAGTAGAACAAGATTTGTAACTGGTATAGTTTGAATCCAATTTAGATTTTTAATTGCCAGTGTACCTGGATCTGTTGCACCAGAGTCAAGAATTTCCTGATAAACTGCCGATGGAATAATCACCTTACCATAGAGTTGCTGCAACAGAGCTAACTGTCCAATAGCAGCTAGGTTGCTGATAGGTGATGTATTGCTGACAACAATCATCGCCAATCGTTAGCTGACAAACTTTTTACATCCTCCCTCAGTTCAGCTATATCGTAGTGCAAAGGAATTTTGCGACTAGCGAGTAACCTCTGAAACTCAAGTTGATTCATCAGAGCAAAATTACTCGCCTGTCCCAGTGTAAAACGCTCTTGTTCAAAGAGCATAATTGCGATTTCCTGAAGTAATTCTGTGTCAGACATCTGAATTGTCTGTAAGACTTTATCTGAGATGACAATACTCATAGTCTTATTAGCTGATTAACGCCTCTAAATTTAGGATAAGCTAAACCGAAGCTTTCAACAGAATATTATTCAACTGCGATCGCCAAAGAAGCCGTTATCAGTTTCTTTTGCTTAAGCGTGGCAAGATGCCTCACTCATCCACGCTTAAGCAGTTTTCATGTATTTGAACCACAGATGTCGTAGGGGCACAGCATGCTGTGCCCCTACAGCGTGGTCTATTTACCTGAAAATAGCTATAAGCACCAACTAATCTAGCCCTCTATTTACGTACTAAGTTGAGCAGTTCTTTCGGAGAAGCCAGCAAGTCAATCGCTACAAAGAAGATTTTGCCTTGGGGATCTAGCAAAAACCGCCATGCAATATTCATCCCCACACTGGCACCGAACCAAGGGCTTTGAACTTTACCTGTGACTTTAACTTGGGTATAGCCATCTTCCACTGGCTCAGATATACCGCGCTCTGGGATCATCTTCAATCCCTGGCATTCTTCACGCATATAAGCGCGGATTGCTTCTTGACCAATAATCGGTCTTTCAAAGGGAGGCTGCAAAGCACCTTCGGAGGTAAACAGAGTAACCGCAGCATCAAAGTCATTGGCATTCATGTTGTTGATATAACCCAGCACCGTAGGATTGTTGATGCCCTCGATGGTGACTTTAGTCCGAAATGCTAGTGCAGTGGGAGGAGCCACAGGTTGTAAGACCTTTTTGTAACTACCGGGAGCATTGGGGTCAAATCCCATGCTAATTACGGTATTGCGTAGGATTGTGATTTGTTGACCGGAATCAGCATTGCGGATGGCTTGTAACACTTCGGCAGCTTTAGGAGAAAGTTTGTAACCTTCGGGGATAGGAGCAACGATTCCCTGGGCCATCCATTCTCCTAACTGATACCAAAAGCCCAACTTGATGTTCACGGTGAAGGATGCATAGGAACGGCAGAGGGGAGTGTCAGCACGGTTAGCCAAATCGTACATGACTTGTGTTTGAGCCTCAAAAGGCATTTGCTTAATTTGTTCGAGTAAGCCTTGTGCGAGGATCATGTTAGCTGCCCCAGGAGCAGCAACGGTAATACTTCTACCCATCTCGGTATAGGCAAACCAGAGTAATGCTAGTTGATCTTCAGCATTGAGTTGAGAGAATGATTCGACAATGGTTGGAACAACGTCAGCAACTAGGGTGCCGGGAAAAATACCTTGAGCGGACTGGATGGTAAAAGACATAGCAGAAATTCCCCAAAGAAAATTACAGTTCTATCGAATGTCAAAAATCAAATGTGCGAAGACGGAAGAAAAGCGTTTAGCTGTTAAGAAAGGCACTCAGCAGTATTTGCGTAGGGGTAGCCCCTTGTATAAATCGCTTTACCAAAGGCATAGCGATTTTATTGCCGTTGAGTTTGAATACTCGGCAACGCACATTGCAGGCTCAACTGCATAGTTATTTAGAAAGCCTTGTTCAACAGTGGTTTAACGTATTGACATTGCTTCTGTATCCATACGTAAAGAAACATAACAATTCCGTTACAAATAAGCAATACTTTCTCAGTTATAGATTAATAATTTTTATTTATGCAAATGATAAGTTTTACTGAAGTTAGATAAATGCAATTGGTGCTTTTGTGTGCATTCACTTCCAAGAGAGTAGGTGTAGCTCGTTGTAAACATCAGACCTCTTGCATAAATCAAAGAACCCCACCCCGCCAAAGCTACGCTTTGTCTCCCCTCCCGAAGAGCGGGGAGGGGGTGGGGTTTACGGACTTTTTTTTGCAAGAGGTCTATCGCACGTCTCTACATATATCAAATTTCTATCAACAATCCTTAGCTGAACCTATTTCGTCATCAAAGAGTCGGTTGTAGACATCACCTACTTCTCGCATCCGAAATACCCCACTTGCTTAGTACGGGTTCCACTACTTTTTTGTTGTGTCAAGCAGTTGCAAAAAATATTTACAATAGGTAATATTAATTTACAGATGAGATCGCCTGAGATCGCCGGACACGGTTTGATTAGATGGCTAACCAGCCTTTAGGAATTTTCTTCACTTGACAAATAAAATAATTTAGAGGCAAACTTATGAGAACCGATTTTGATTATCCAAAAAAAGATTTAATTGGATCTGTTGTTTTTAGACCTGATTTCAACAACTTTGAGACTATCAATGCAAATCAAGCTTGGTCATTGTTTTTCACTGCTGGCCAAGATGACAAGTTACTGGGACAAGAAATTGAATTCGGCAGATTTTTCACTAACCTTTTAATTGCCATTGGAGTAACTGGAACTATTTGGGCGATTTACTTCAGCCAATTGGGATAAGTAAGTTTGTTCATATCTAGTGTGTGGTAAATTTAACGGAGGTCTTGGATTTTGATACCAGGACTTCTTTTCATTTTTCAATAGATATAAAAAACTCTGTTTAGCTTTGGAAAAAATTCGATGTTAATTGGATTTATAAAACTTCCCAATTTATCACGATACTGTGGATATGTGGGCTTAGAAGTTGCACAAATTGTTTCCAAATATCTTGCAGTTCAAAGCAAAATCTATGTAATTCAAAATAGAAAGATATTGGTATCTCAACTTTTAAAGTCTGGTCTGGATTCTCATACAGCAAATCGAACTGTTACTGTACTTATATCAAGCCCGGTTTTACAATTAAGCAACAAAAACCAGTGTGCAATTAATTATATGCGAGAGTAATGATACAGGTGGGAAAAGGGATGAGGCAATACGGTTCGGTTAAGGCAAGAGACGCGATAAGAAGGGCGTGTCATCAAAAAACCTTATCCCAACCCTATTACCCCGACTTCTTAAAGAAGTCGGGGTTCTGCTTGTGGCAATTCTTACAAATCGAATTAGCTTAGTATGAATGTACTAATCACCAATCTCCAGTTCAACGCAAACAACGAATCGCCTCTAATAGACCTCTAGCTTTATTCAGCGTCTCTTCGTATTCTTTCTCTGGCTCAGAATCAGCCACCAAACCTGCACCGGCTTGTACGCTAACTGTATGATCGCGTACTACCATTGTGCGAATTGCGATCGCAGTATTTAATTGTCCTTCAAAATCGTAATATCCATACACACCGGAATAAACGCCCCGGCGACTAGACTCTAACTCGTGAATAATTTCCATCGCCCTAATTTTGGGTGCGCCGCTTACGGTACCTGCTGGGAAGGAAGCTTTCAGTAAATCCCATGCTGTTTTACCAACTGCTAATTTACCCACAACATTGCTCACAATGTGCATCACATGGGAGTAGCGCTCAACCACCATTAATTCATCAACTTTGACGCTACCATTTTGACAAACACGCCCTAAATCATTCCGCCCCAAATCCACAAGCATGACGTGTTCGGCAACTTCCTTGGGATCTTCGAGTAAATCCTTAGCGAAGGCTGCATCTTCCTGGGCGGTTTTACCCCGTGGACGTGTGCCGGCAATTGGTCGTACCGTTGCGATTACTTCACCCCGTGAATCGATTTCGGCTTTCACCATCACTTCAGGACTGGAACCGATAATTTGCCAATCTTGGAAGTTAAAGTAAGCCATGTAAGGCGAAGGATTTATCTGACGTAGGGAGCGGTAAAGGGCAAAGGGGTCGCCTGTGTATGTTGTTGATAGTCGCTGGGAAATTACTACTTGGAAAATGTCGCCTGCTTTAATATGCTCTTTGGCCTTTTCAACACTGGCACAAAAATCAGGGCGGGTAAAATTACTGGTGTATTCCTCTGCTTCTCCAGATACCTTGCTCCCTGGTGGCTTCCATTCCAGTTTGGTTTTTTGTGGCGATAGGGGTAGAGATAGCTTTTCGAGCATTTGGGTGACGCGAT
This sequence comes from Nostoc sp., assembly GCF_036917815.1. Taxonomy (GTDB): domain Bacteria; phylum Cyanobacteriota; class Cyanobacteriia; order Cyanobacteriales; family Nostocaceae; genus Nostoc. Next base: position 35,488 of record NZ_JBALEK010000088.1, read on the forward strand.
CGCCAGCTTGTTGATATGCTCCCTGTAAATCTACATTGGGATCGCGTAAATCAGCATAAGCGATCGCCCAAATTTTCCGCTTCACCTGGTCAAAAATCAATAGGTGGTCTACCTGCATCCACAATCCATCAGGGATATTTCGCTCATCTGGTGGATAAATTGGCACACGTGGCTCAATCCAGTTAATCAATTCATAGCCCCAAAACCCAAACAAACCGCCAATTCCTGGCGGTAGCTGTGGTAACTTCACTGGGTGATAAGGTGCTAAACATTCGGCTAAAGCTGTAAACGGGTCGCCTGCAAAAACCACCTGCGAACCATCGCGGTTTTTTTGAGTGGTGCGATCGCCCCTTGCTTCCAAAACCCACACCGGATCGCAACCTACTAAACTATAGCGTCCTAACTTTTCCCCGCCTTCTATGGATTCCAACAAAAAGCTATAGGGCTGACCTGCACAAACTTTATACCAAGCGGATACGGGCGTATCTAAGTCCGCTACCCATTCTTGATACACCGGGACAAAGTTGCCTTGTAGAGCTAGCTGAGAAAATTCGGAGAAATCGGGGAATACCATAAATAGCTAGGGGATTGGGGATTGGGGATTGGGCAATACGGTTCGGATAAGGTTTTTTCATGACAAACCCTTCGTATCACAAAGACGCGATAAATCGCCGTCTTGACAATAATCAGTCCTTTGTAGAGACGGCGATTTTTTATCGCGTCTCTCGCCTTAACCGAACTGTATTGGGGGATTGGGGATTGGATATGAGGTACAGAGTATGGGGCATTGGGAAGAATTTAGTTTATATTCTCTAGTCCCCAGTCCCTAGTCCCCAGTCCCCAGCCCCCAACCCCCAGTCCCTAGTCCCTATGCGTCGTGGGTTGCTTTACCACTGAACTTGAGTTGTGATGGATTGGGGTTTTGCCCAATGCTGCGTGGGACATAACGCACTTTTTCACGACCTTCATTCACTTTTTCGGGGAAGACACCATCAGCTGGGTGAATTAAAGTGGTTTCTCCGTTGGGCAAAATCCGGTAAATTTTGTAGTCTGTGATTTTGAGTTTCCGCAGTTGACCACCTAAAGCGATGCCTTGTTCTTTGCGGGCTAAATACAGCAGGTTTTCGCCTTTGAGCGCAGTAGCAGCACCACCTGTAGGCAATTCAAATACTTGCTCTTTTGGGCTAGTCCAAGTGATAGCGTACTTTTCTTCCACTTCTGCTTTATTTAGCAAGCCACCAGTGCTGCCAGCAAATAGCGGGGTTTGTCCAGAGAGTGTTTTTGCCATAAAGTCTATTCTCTCAACGTTTTTAGGGAATCCTAACACTGCAACCAGGATCATATTGCGATCGCGTTATAGACTGTAACAGTTTTTAGTCATTAGTCATTAGTCCTTTGTCATTTGTTAAAAATTAATCCCCCATGCCCACTTGCCCAATACCTATCTACTCTTAACTTTTGTCCGCTTTTCCTCTTGGCTATTCTGAACAATCGGGATGGTGAAGTGAAACTGACTACCCTGGTCTTTGCCTGTTGACTCTGCCCAAATTTCCCCACCCCAGCCATTAACAATTTGACGGCAAATTGCTAAACCAAGTCCAGTTCCGCCAGTGGTGCGGCGTAATGCTCCCTCTTCTTGATAAAAGCGGTCAAAAACTACTTCTAAACGATTCGGTTCAATGCCGCGTCCAGTGTCAGCTACAGTTACCTCGACCATTTGACGGCTGTTGTAAATCGCTTTAATGGTGATTTCTCCTTGGGGTGGTGTAAATTTACAAGCATTGTCCATGAGTTTTGCCAGTACCTCTACTAGCCAATCACCATCAGCTCTTACCAAAGGTAGATTTTCGGCAATTTGAGTCTTGACTTGGGGCGGCTTTTCCGTTGAGGAACGCGGGCGATTTCGGCTGAGTGATAAATCTATACACTCTTGTAAGCTGAGTGATTCTGGATGCCATTGCACCCGACCGCTTTCTAAGTTGGAAAGTGTGAGGAAATCTTGTACCAGTTTTCGCATTCGCTCTGAGTCGGAAAGAGCAGTGTTGAGCATGATTTGCTGCAACTCCAACGGCATATCCGGCTCACTAGCGAGACTTTCTAGGCAGACTTGAATGGTGGATAGGGGGGTACGCAGTTCGTGTCCGGTGATGGCTATAAGGTTACTGCGGGTGCGGTCTAGGGCTTCTAGCTGCTGATTAAGTTCTTCTAGGTTAGCGTAAGCTTCCGCTTGGATGAGAGCTGCTCCCACTTGGGTAGCGATCGCTTCTACCAAATCCAATTCCCCCGGTTGGCACTCGTGCGGTGGCATTCGGCAATAGTGTAACTCCACAATGCCCAATAATCGCCCCTGATAGAATACTGGTTCCATCAGCCAAGAACGAATGGCAAACTTTTTAGCGATGGTGGAAAGTCCTGGCGAATTGGTCACGCGAGGGTCACTCAGGGTATCACTCACACAAACACCTTCACCAAGTTCCACTATGTCCCGAAATAGGGAATTTTTCTCTAACTCCCAGGTTTGCCCACGAACAGATAAAATACCAGGAATCAAAAACTCGTGTTCAATTATGGCTTGGCTATCTGTGGCTTGAGCGCGATAAATTAAACAGCGACAAGCTTCTAGGTGTTGTCCTAATTCTTGTGCCGCCACCTGGAGAACTTCGTGAGGATCGAGCGATCGCCGAATGGCAGTACTAATGGAGTTGACTAATCGTTCTTTTCGTGCTTGGGCGGCAATGGAACGGTAGGCTTTATGCAATTTGTACTGACTAGCTTGCAAATAAGTGACTAAGCGCTGCACAAAGGGATCTGTATCGATGTCACAAGCGTATTCGTTTACTTGTTCGGCTCCAGAATGGTTTCGCCGCTCCCCGATGCCAAACCTCTGACGTGCCTGTTGAATTTTACTAGCCAGTTCTGGTCTGTAAACCAAAATCCTGTCTAACAGCAATTCGGCTGCTTTGAGGCTAACTCCCCTTTCCGATGTCCAAATTCCCTCAAATCTTCGCGCTGTGTCGATATCCAGATTCGGGCTTAGTTCCGGTATCTGCTGGTTTTTAGCAATAGAGCCAAGGTTTTCCCGGCAAACCAGACAAGTAGCGTAATTGTCAGCAATCACTATCAAATGCCACTCATGACTTAAGCCATCCGTTGGCTCAAAAGCCACTTTTTCGTAATATTCCGAACTGTTGGTAAAATCCGTTTCGGGAGCAGATAATACGTATATTTGATTACTTCGCAAGGCAAGTCGCTGGTAGCGATGAGCTTCTTGGCGGTAGAATCGCTCTCGCTGAAAACTAGCAATTACAAGGGGTTGGGCTAAAGTCCCAGCCAAAACTTGATCTTCCATCGCGTGGGAGAGCGCCGTTAGTGAAGCCTTAAAATATAGCTGGGGCCGCAAGTAGGGTAGGGACTTTAGCAGATCACTCAGCACAGAAGTCGAAATGCTCATGAATTATTGTTAAACGCTCAACCTCGACAAGATCCACGTCACAGCTGCATTGTACAAATTCCAACGGACTCTCAAGTTAAATAGACAGTTGCGATATGTAAAGAACGCTAAAAAGCGCTTTTCGCAAACCTAGGCGCAACACTTCGTTACCAACCTGACAATTCAGCAGCATCTGGAAAACCTCACTTCTATGTTCTCTCTTCCTTTAAGGAGAGAGACTTTGAATTTTCCCCCTTCCCTCCTAGGGAAGCAGGGCTGATTCATTCCCTAAAAGACCTTAATTTACAAGCGTATCAGTCAAAAAAATCAGGTTTTTAAACACTCTAATTGGGTCAAAAACCAGGCGATCGCACTTAAATTTACCGATTGAAACAGTAATTTTTCGATTACCAACTCACTAAATTTTCTGGTTGATACTCTTGACAAAATTCTGATCTGAACGAATGAAACAGCCCTGCCTAGGGAAGGGGGTTAGGGGGTTAGGTTTTTGGTGGACTTTTCCACATAACGTGAAAAGTCAGGTTACCAACTAGCAGGAATGTGTACAACTTGATTGACAACCTACTACGCCCAATATACATTCTTGACCAACTTTGCTATATACTTGCATAGATGAAATCTTTACTTACTCCGTATAAAAAATAATTCTTGTATAATTTAGATTTGCTTATTCATCAATAAGCACTGATGATTGATTGTGTAGTTCACAGGTTGGCGTAGCCCGTTGTAGACATCGCCTTTTTTGGCGAAGTTGGTTTATGCTAATTAAAGAAATTTTTTACCCAAAAATCATTAATACTACATTCACATAATTTAAATTTAATAAATAAATTAATTATCATAAATTAGTCTAATCCAATACCAAAGATATTTAAGACAAAATTGTATACTAGTATAGTAAGGAGCAAATGGTTTCTATAGCCAACAAAAATTCGTAATTTGGCATTTTTGTTGAGTATACAATATATATTGTGTTTCTGAAAGTTAAGTGACTAATGAATTATCTCAAAATCCTGAGTTTTCAGTCTTGACTTTACACTTATCAAATATAAATTTATCAAGATTTGCTTATATGGATTTGATCGCTGCTATTTTGTCAGCAGTGTGTAAGGATTATTTTGGCTCCAATGGCTCAAACGAGTTTTAGAGAGCGTCTTTTTTTCGGAAGTTGTGAGGATCAACAAGAAGCAGAGAGGATGGGGGCAGAGGAGAAACCCCATACTTAAAAGCAGGGGAAAGATAATTGACCAGATTTAGCACCTTGTGTCTCTCTAGGATACGCTGTTCTTTCTTTGCACCGCGTGTCTCGACACAAATCTTTCTTTTTTTGACCTAAATCAAAGACCGTGTGCGACTTGATCTCAAACCTAACCCCCAACCCCTTCCCTACCAGGGAAGCTACGGTGTACACACAAGTCCTTCTGACCCACTCTAACTCCCCCTTGGTAAGGGGGAGAACAGGATATTTCCCCCCAAGACATCGGGGGGATTAAGCGGGGTAAATCCAGGGTTTGGGCTTCATTACCAAGATGTGTGTACACCGTAGACAAGGGTTGGGGAGCAAAAATCAAAGCCTCTCCCCGTTTCGGGGAGAGGTTGCAAGAATAAGTAGCACATTGCGTTAAATAAATTTAGTTGCTCTGTCCCAAAGCAAGAGGATATTTATTCTTCCCCCTCTGCCTCTTGGATAAGAAAAAGACCACAAAAATATAGACCCATACACGGAACTTTGGCTAATGACACCGGATACACTAATGACCCCGGAAAAAATTTTCCTGGATGGAAAAACTTTTATTCCTGCTGAAGAATTACCTATCCCTGAGTGGCCTTGTGTTGTGAGTGAAAGATCACAACCGACACTGACGGTTAAGGATGATGACTTATTTTTTGTGACAGATACTATCGGGAATATTTCTGGCTGTTCCCTCAACGATGGCAATCCCAGCATGGGACTGTTTTGTTGTGATACAAGATTTCTCAATCGCTTGGAGTTGCAAATTGAAGGGCGATCGCCTGTACTCCTCAGTAGTACTGCTGAGAAAGGGTTTTCACTCTCAGTTTTATGTACCACCCCTAAAATCGACGATCGCCTGAAAGCCGAGACTATCGGAATTCGCCGAGAAATCGTGCTGAATGGGGCACTATTTGAAGAAATAGAAGTATCTAACTACAGCACAACCACTGTCAATTTTGAACTAACCATCAGCTTTGATGCGGATTTTGTTGATTTATTTGAAGTCCGGGGCTATGACAGAGAAAAACGAGGTCGGCTTTTACGCCTAGTAGAACCGACGGCTGAGGAAGGAACATTTTCTCTCACGGATGGCGTTTCACCAGTACCCAAAGAGTCATCCGCTTCTAGAGAGGAATCCTTAACACTCGCCTATCAAGGTTTGGATGGCTCGGTGATGGAATCCCGGATTTTATTCCAGCATCGGCAACCAGACTACTTTAAGGGTTACACTGCGGTTTGGCAGCTAGAGTTAGCTTCTCACGAAACTCAAAAGCTGGGCTACCGCGTGAATATGTTGAAAAACAACCAATCCAGTTCAACCGTCAGCGCCGCCACTACCTTAGGACAGGCGAAAGCTGCGGAGTTGATGGAGGAGCAAAACTGGGTACAACAAATTACCCGCATTAGCTCAGATAAGAATACCTTCAATCGAGTGATTGAGCGGGCTGAACAAGATATGTATTTGTTGCGCCAGTCTTTTGGGAAATATAAGACTGTTTCCGCCGGAGTGCCGTGGTTTTCCACATTATTTGGGCGAGATTCGCTGGTTACAGCTTCTCAAACCCTGATGTTAAACTCGCAAATCGCCAAAGAAACTCTGATATTACTGGCGACATACCAAGGTAAAATCGACGACGAATGGCGGGAGGAGCAACCGGGTAAGATTTTGCACGAGTTACGTTTGGGAGAAATGGCTCGTTGTCAAGAAATTCCCCATACACCCTATTACGGTACAGTTGATGCCACTCCCCTGTGGCTGATGCTCTATGCCGAACATTACGCTTGGACTCACGATCAAGAACTCCTAGAGCAACTTTGGCCGAATGCTCTAGCAGCAATGGAGTGGATCGATCGCAATAGCAAACAAACTAGCTACCTCAGTTACTTCCGTACATCCAAACGCGGTCTTGTTAACCAAGGTTGGAAAGATTCTGGCGACTGTATTGTAGACCACAAGGGAGAATTAGCCAATGGGCCAATTTCCCTCTCTGAGGTGCAAGCTTACGTCTATGCGGCAAAAACGCGCCTAGCAGAAATAGCTAGGATGAAAAAGCGGCTTGATTTGGCAGATCGTTGGCAAGAAGAAGCCAGAAGTCTTAAGGTTCGTTTTAATCGAGATTTTTGGGTGGAAAGCCAGGATTTCTGCGCTTTGGCTTTGGATGGAGATGGTAAGCCAGTAGATAGTATTACCTCAAATCCCGGTCATTGTCTACATTTAGGTCTTTTCACCCACGAAAGAGCATATAGTGTCGCCGAACGGTTGCGGGCACCAGATATGTTTAATGGTTGGGGCATTCGGACTCTGAGTAGTTTGTCACCCGCTTACAATCCAATGGGCTATCACACTGGTTCGGTTTGGCCTCATGATAACGCTCTGATTGCAATGGGATTGCGATCGCTCGGCCTTATCGATCAAGCCCTAGAAATATTCCAAGGTTTGTTCGATATGACTGAACAACAACCCTATCAACGTCCTCCAGAACTCTTCTGCGGCTACGAACGGAACGGTGATAATACTCCTGTGCAGTATCCAGTTGCCTGCACTCCCCAAGCTTGGGCTACGGGTAGTATTTTCCAACTACTGCAAATGATGGTCAACTTGGTGCCTGATGCTCAAAATAACTGCTTGCGAATAATCGACCCCGCTTTGCCAGAATCGATTAATCGCCTGTCATTTCATAATTTGCAAGTCGGCCCCACCATCCTCGATTTAGAATTCGAGCGTTCTGGTACTACTACTGCTTGTCGCGTTGCGAAAAAACGGGGCAATTTACGGGTAGTTATCGAAGCTTAGAAAGGGAGTAGGGAGTGGGTAATTTACTACTCCCTATTTTAGGGTTGGTAATATGATCTGAAATTCAGTACCCACGCTTAGTCCTACTATCTACTCCAACCAACGCACTATTAGTCTGCTTCATCGGCAGTGTGTAGAGTTCTTAAAAGCTGCTCTGTAAGCTCGATCAATTGATATACAGAATTTTGCGTAATTTGTGTAGTTTTGAAGCCATGAGCAATAGAATTACGTAATAGGAGTGAATTCATTAGTAATTGATACTGAGATTTTGAAATTACACCTTCAATTGCTAATTGCTTCACCAAATAGAGTGGATCAAATCTTTGTAAACTTAGCTCCTCCTTTTGGGCTATAAGTCTCAAAGTTGCTTCTACCAAAGACCATGAATTTGACACTCCCCGGCGTGAACGCACGGGGATTCTGTAATCTACGTCAGAATTTGCTCTAACAGGCTTGCGCCAGCTAGCGTAGAGATTCCAACTCCTACAGCGTTAC
>NZ_JBALEK010000089.1:0-219249 GCF_036917815.1 Nostoc sp.
GGAAGCCGCTAATGCCGAACTCGCCAACTACTGGACAAATGAATTAGTTTCCCAAGTGCAGCAACATCTGATGGACTAAATTAGCTAATATCTCAAGTTGCTTAGGACTTACGCAAAAATCGCCAAAAAGCTTAATTTATCGAACCGCCTTCGCGCTTCGCGTCTCGTAGAGAAGACGCCAAGAACGCCAAGAATCGTAGAGTGTGCGTAAGTCCTGTTGCTATAGCAGGATGCAAGTCTCTTAACCATCAGCCGAATAAAACAAACATTAACTTTGGTAGTCGCATTAGCTAGAGTTATCTCAAAGTTCTGGACGAGAATTTTGCATCTCTCCATCCAAGCAGTTCACCGCTCTCTTCCCCCACCTTCCTGCAACCAGAATAAACCCAGATTTCCCTTGGGCTGCCTGGGTTGGCCTATACCTACGTAATACCAGCGCCCCTATGACCAACCTTATTTGGCAACGTCTTCAAAGTCTGTGATAGCACAAGCAAATTCTCTAAAAGCTGTTTTAATCAGAACCTCTTTCGTTCCCCTTTCCAGCGAAGAATTGCGTATGAGGTCTGTTAATTCTATAAATAGCAGAGAAAACATAAAACGATCTTGGCGGTCAACTTGTTTCAAGCAAGACGATATAAACTGATAAAGCTCTGTTTTTCTAGGTTTGGTTTGTTCATCCCATATTTGCAACCCAAGCCGAAAAGTTCTCAAGCGGATTTCATTACTGTTGTAGGACGCGTCTTTGTAGCGGACTGATACGCGCTGGGGTATTTCCATGAGTTTTAGCTATACATATTCAACGTAAAGTAATTATTCACTTATATTTTGCCTCAACCGGAAAAATCTGATATTTTGCACTAATCCCAACAATCGCCATAAGTTAGAAACTAATGTTTTCCCTGGAATATAGATCAATACGCTTGGGTTAAGGCTAGTACTATGAGTCAAAGTCATTTTTTTAACGTAGACGCTTCTCTACGAGACGCTACGCGAACGGCTTCCCGCAGGGTACCGCAGAGGCAATAGAGTTGCCAGTGCGCCCTTGCGGTTAAGAGACTTGTACCCCTCCGGGGATCTTGCTACGCGCAGCGTCTCCCCTTCTCCCAAAGGGAGAGGCTAGCGCCAAGGGAGAAGCAACTGGCGCGACACGGAGAGAGAAGGAGGAGGAGGAACAAATTGCTTAACTGAACTGTATTGGAATATAGATAGTACGGTAGCCTAGTTGTGCTACCGTACTGTCATCAATTTAGAGGATACCCCAGAAATGGAGTAAGCCTTGACCAGAAAAAGCTTCAATCAAAATCGCAGATACAAAACCAATCATTGCAAGACGACCGTTCCAATTTTCACTCTGAGGAGTGAAGCCAAAACGCACAGCATTAGGATCTTCTGAAACAATCGGCGCAGGATTCTTAAAACCTGACATGAGCATGACTCCAAAGTTCAAGTGTTGTAGCAGTTGTAACTGTCTGTAAAGTAATGTAACAGATGTTTAAAAAAATGCAACTGTAAAAGGGATTAGGGATTGGGAAAAGTTAAAACTCATTCATCCACCTCAGATACTCATTCATCCACCTCAGAACTCCGTTCATCCACCTCAAAGACTGATTAACAGAGTTCAAAGAATCATTCATCTAGCTCATTGTCTGTATTATCTGTGCAATATTTACCGGATACTGCCCAGCAGTTGCAATACTTGATTCTGAAAATAGCAAAATGCTGGTAAAAATAACAATAGTACGACTCGTTAGAAAGGGTAGAAATTGCCATTGTTTTGAGTCACATATTTTAAATTGAGTCATATACATTTGCGGTTTCGATAGCTTCTGAGATTTAGGATTCCCAAAAGAAAGCAAGAAACCGATAGGTTCACTCATTTGAAAAACTCGATAATTAATTAGCTTATGCAGCCTAATTTCCATGCGAGTTTGCTAAGGGATTCAATCTGGGAGCATCCCAATGAGAGCTTAAATCTTTTCCCTCACCCCCAGCCCCTCTCCCAAAGATGGGAGAGGGGAGACATAATTCTAGTTCCCCGAATCCCAAAGATGGGAGAAGGGGTTAGGGGATGAGGGCTATCAAGGTTTTTGCACATTTGGGATGCTCCCTTCAATCTTTCTTGCGATCGTGCTGTATGTCCCGTTTTTGCGTCATCTGTTCAGTTTCTCCTTTACCCGCTCTAGCTAGCAATCTGTTTCGGGTATGAGGCAATCAGTCATTTATATTCTGTTATATGCTTAGGTTTATTCATGCCTACCTACTTAATTCACAGAGATTTGCTACTGTTGGGTATGGAAACAGCAGTATTAAGTAGTCTGAGTGTTATCGTTAGTATTATTAGTGTAGGCTAACTGTTTAAGCTTTTCACGGCTTAATTTAAGATAAACTTTATATTTATTAGGTAAAATATAATGAAACCATTTCAATATTGAAGTTCTAATGATTAAAAATATTCAAATTAAAAACTTTAGATGTTTTGATGACTTAAAGGTATCTGGTTTTGAGAAAATCAATTTAATTAGTGGCAAGAATAATGTTGGAAAAACTGCATTATTGGAGGCACTATTTATAAATAGTTCTCCACGACCAGATACAATTATTTCTCTCCGACATATAAGACGTGAACAGTTAAGTTATAGCAAGTCTTTGCCTGAAAGAACCTGGAATAATTTCTTCTTTCATCAGAATAAGAATAGTGAAATTGTAATTGAGTCTACCTTGGATAATAAATCTTCAAAAATAGTTGAGATATACGTTGATGAATCTGTAAAAAATTTCCTAGAAGAAACCGATGAGGAAGATAGTGAGGATGAGATAAAAGACAACATCATGAGCCTTTTTTCAGGAAGTGAGTCTGTACGATCTGTGATACACCTTAAAACAAGGATTAATCATGGAGAAGCTTTTGAAACTTCAATTATTTCAAGTGCAAAGGGATTGCTAGCAAAAGATATCAAAATTCCTGACATTAAAAATGCTTTTTTTATACCTTCCTTCTTAAGAGTTTCTAGTAGAGACTTAACAATAGAATTTGATAAGGCTCGGTTGAATGAGAGAGATGATGAAGTTCTAAGAGCTTTTCAGGCTATTGATACCTCGATTGTACAGGTGGAGAGTTTTAGTATTGGTGAACCGACTGTTTATCTTAAAAGAGAGGGAGAAGGTAGATTACCCTTGTCCTTGTTTGGTGATGCAATTAATCGCATCGCTGATATTATCTTAAGACTTGTGAATAATGAGAATAGTATTTTGCTGATTGATGAAATAGAAAATGGTATTCATCATTCCAATCAAGCCTATTTTTGGACTATTATTTACAAGTTGGCCAATGAGTTAAATGTGCAAATATTTGCCACAACACATAGTTTAGAAATGACTAAGGCTTTTATAAAAGCTGGTTTAGAATATCAAAATACATCTGCTCATTTTGAACTTACAAGACAGTTTAAGACTAACCGGATAGTTGCTATAAGACGAGATTTAGATACTTTGGATTATGGAATAAGCCACAACAAAGAGGTGAGGGGTGAGTAGTAATATTTTGATTGTGGAAAGCAAAAATGATAAATATTTCCTTCAGGCAATTATTCGTCATCTCAACTTGAATATAGAAGTTGCATCCCCAATTATCATTTCAGAAGAAGACTATAGACCAATGGACGGGTTAGATAAAACAAAGTTAACGGAGGCTCTCAAAGACTTAAAAGCCGATATACAGAAGGGTGAAATTGAAAGAGTAGGTATAATTATTGATATTGATAACGCTCAAGAAAGCGATAGAATTAAGTTTATTAATGAATGTGTTCAAGAAGCTTTTACAGAAGCGCCATTACTTGTAAAAGTTAAAGAGTTTGTAAATTTAACTCTTGATGGTCTCAATATCCAACTGGCTTGCTACTTTACCAATCTTGATGGGCAAGGGGAACTTGAAACAGTCCTTAAAAGCATTAAGTCCCAAGATTCTGTTCATGCTGATTGTTTAAAGAGTTGGAAAAATTGCTTACAACAGCATGGTCAAAAAATAAGTGTTAAAGACTTTAATAAATTCTGGGTTGATATGTATATCCGATTTGATACTTGCTCAAAATCTGAAAAGAAGCAAGCAGAGCGAAAATGTAGCATGAAAGGCTTTGATTATGTAATGATGAAGGAACCAGCGATTTGGAATTTTGAGCATCATGCTTTGAATGATTTGAAGGATTTTTTGCGGCTATTTTGTTGATTTCATCGCAATAGAAAATATTTCTTTTTAGTCTAACTAGAACATCGCTAAAACTCAAACCCTTGCCTACTAAGGGCTTGTATCTTACCAGGCAAGGATTTTAGGACTTGTGTATGCACAGTAGCCTAAAAGAAGAGAGGTCAGAGTGTATTTGATATCTCCAGAAATTAAGTATGCGTTATTGTTCTAACATTTGGAAGAATCGGGTAAAGTAATCTGGAAAGGTTTTAGCTGTACAACCAGGATCTTTAATTACAATCCCTGGAACCTTTAAACCAGTGACAGCAAAAGCCATTGCCATTCGATGATCGTGGTAGGTTTCAATCGCCGCTGGGGTGATGGGGCTAGGCTCAATTCTCAAACTATCTGCGGATTCTTCAACCTTAACCCCTAGCCGCCGCAACTCTGTTACCACAGCTTTAATCCGATCGGTTTCCTTATATCGAATATGTTCTACGTTACGAATAGTAATTGGTGAACTGGCAAAGGGCGCGATCGCAGCTAATGTTTGCACCAAATCTGATATATCATTCATATCAATGTCGATACCTTGCAATTGTTTCGGACCCGTCACTTCGGTATATTCATCCGAATCCCGAATCTGGCAACCCATCTGTTCTAAAACATTCAACCACAGAATATCACCCTGACAGGATTGTTTGGTTAAATATTTGACGCGCACCCGTCCACCCGTGACGGCGGCGGCGGCGAAAAAGTAAGAAGCATTTGACGCATCAGGTTCTACTGTGTAATGTCGAGCTTGGTAACGTTGGCCGGCTTTGATCTGAAATTGATTCTCGCCGATTTGAACCACCTCCACGCCAAAATCCGCCATTAAACGACAGGTCATTTTGACGTAAGATTGAGAAACCAATGTCCCCTCAACCTCAATCAACGTATCTTGTTGAGCATAAGGCGCAATCATCAGCAACGCCGAAAGTTGCTGACTTGTTTGGTTAGCTTTCAAGGGAAAATTTCCGCCAGTGAATCCCTGACTATAGATTGTGTAGGGCATAAACCCAGGGTTTCCCTCAAAGTTAACGGTTGCTCCGCCCGTTTGCAGCACCGTCAACAAGTCGCCCATCGGTCGTTCTCGCATCCGGGGAACGCCATCTAAACGATATTCGCCATTACCCAATGCTACCAGCGCCGAGATAAACCGTGCTGCTGTCCCTGCCAAACCCACAAATAAATCTGCCTGTTTCGCTGGAATGTCGCCTCCTCTTCCCACCACTTGAATCTGTGCCAGATGAGAATTCAGAGTAATGGGAATGCCCAATTGCTCTACGCATTTGGCAAAATACTCGCTGTCTTCACTAAATAAAGCATTTTCTAAAATGGAGTCACCTTGCGCCAAAGCAGCCACAAGCAACGCCCGATTGGTAAGACTTTTAGAACCAGGAATTTCTACCGTGGCATCCACTGGCCGATTTAGAGCAGGAATTGCAATGGTATCCACGTTAAACCTCTACTTAGGCGGTCAGCTACAACTTTATATATTGCCATATCATGACCAAAAGGGGCAGAGGTATTTGAATCGAATGGCACTAAGTTAAGATACAACCCTTGCCCTGACTGCTTCCCAGCCTGGAGGTTGGGAAACCACTCTGGGGGGGGCTGCCGCCTCCTACTTCTTGACCAGAGGCAGCAGCCCTCTCAGAATACATTCCCAGTCTGAAGACTGGGAACGAGGTTACACAAGTCTTTGGGCTTTTCTTAGCGCCATTCGTATCTGAATCTTTACTCCACAAAATTGCAAACCGTTATATTAGGAACTGACAAAAAATAAATTAAATTATCCATATTGTGGGGTGGGCATCCTGCCCACCCTGAATCTGGGACGGTTGAGGACACCCATCCCACAAGAAAATTTTGGATGTTTTTTTATTTGTCACTCCCTTCTTGTGTCAGTTTCTGAAAGTTCGGAATCTACTGAAATTATATAACTTCTGTGAAGTATTGGTTTGTTAGTATTGCCTTAGCTAACTGCTTCTTAATATCTGGGAACAATAGACATAGAAGTTTTCAAGATGCAGCAATTATGGTTAGCAAGCTAATTAGTATTCCCGGTTATCATCTTAGTCAAGAACTTTACAACAGTTCGAGAACATTAGTCTATCGCGGATACCGAGAGGCTGACCAAAAACCTGTAGTGATTAAACTGCTGAAAAATCTTTATCCTAGTTTTACTGAACTTGTACAGTTTCGTAATCAGTATACGATCGCCAAAAATCTCCATCAAGCTGAAATCATTCAAACTTATGACTTGGAGCCGTACCAAAATGGTTATGCGTTGGTGATGGAAGATTTTGGGGGAATTTCCCTGAAACATTGGTGGTGGATAAGTGAGCGAAGTCTCAGAGAATTTTTACTGTTAGCGATCGCACTATGTAATTCCTTAGATACTCTCTATCGTCATCGCATTATTCATAAGGATATTAAACCTAGTAATATTCTGATTAATTCAGAAACCAAACAAGTCAAATTAATCGATTTTAGTATTGCATCTTTGTTACCACGGGAAACTCAAACTTTAATGAGTCCCAAGATATTAGAAGGGACACTAAGCTATCTGTCGCCAGAACAAACTGGTAGAATGAATCGCGGCATTGACTACCGGACTGATTTTTATTCTTTGGGTGTCACTTTTTACGAATTACTTACAGGTGAGTTACCCTTTGAATCTCATGATGCAATGGAGTTGCTACATTGTCATATTGCCAAACAGCCGGATGAATTAAAAATTATCAATTCAAAATTCACAAATGAGGATATTCCCCAATTTTTTTGTGATATAGTGATGAAATTGATGGCGAAAAATGCTGAAGATCGCTATCAAAGTGCATTGGGATTGAAATATGATTTAGAAATTTGTTTATCTCAAATTGAACAAACTGGCAAGATTCAGAACTTCCAAATTGCTCAACGAGATGTGAGCGATCGCTTCATTATCCCTGAGAAATTATATGGTCGTGAGCAAGAAGTTAAAACTCTCTTAGCAGCCTTTGAGCGGGTGGCGAATAATCAGCGAGAACTCATGCTAGTAGCAGGTTTCTCTGGTATTGGTAAAACAGCGATCGTCAACGAAGTCCATAAGCCAATTGTTCGGCAACGAGGCTATTTCATCAAAGGTAAATTTGACCAATTTAATCGGAATATTCCTTTTTCAGCTTTTGTACAAGCATTTCGTGATTTAATGGGGCAACTAAGTCGAGAAACTGATGCTCAATTAGAAACTTGGAAACTTAAAATTCTCGCAGCACTAGCTGATAATGGGCAAGTAATTATTGAAGTAATTCCCGAACTAGAACAAATTATTGGTCAACAAGTATCTGTAAGTGAGCTTTCTGGAAGTGCGGCACAAAATCGGTTTAATTTATTATTTCAAAAATTTATTCAGGTGTTCACTACAAAAGAACATCCTTTGGTGATTTTCTTAGATGACTTGCAATGGGCAGATTTGGCATCTTTAAAGCTAATTCAGTTGCTAATGATTGACTCAGAATGTAGTTATTTATTATTAATTGGAGCTTATCGTGATAATGAAGTTTCGGCAACGCATCCGTTGATATTGACTTTGGCAGATATCAGTAAAGCACAAAAAATAATTAATACCATTACATTAATACCACTAAGTCAAAGCCAATTGAATCAGTTAGTTACTGAGACATTAAAATGTACCGAAAATTTAGCTCTGCCTTTGTCTAAATTGGTATATCAGAAAACTCAAGGTAATCCGTTTTTTGTCACGCAGTTTCTCAAAGCATTACATCAATATGGACTCATTCAGTTTACCCCCCCTTACCAAGGGGGGGCTACGGGGGGGTGGGAATGTGATATTACGCAAGTCACTCAGCAAGCAATCACCGATGATGTTGTTGACTTTATGGCATTGCAGTTAAAAAAACTTCCTCAATCAACGCAAGAGATATTACAATTAGCTGCTTGTATTGGGAATCAGTTTGATTTAGAAACATTAGCGATTATTGCCCAAAAATCACAAATAGAAACAGCCACTTGTTTGTGGAAGGCTTTGCAGGAAGGCTTGATTTTACCTCAAACTGAAGTTTATAAGTTTTATCAACAAGAGTCATTTGTAACTAGTCATACCCTGCGGGAAGACGAAGGGTTTATGTCATTAGCAAACAGCGAACAAATGACAGCTAGGTATAAATTTTTGCACGATCGCGTCCAACAAGCAGCTTATTCCTTAATTCCAGAAGACCAAAAACCGCAGTTTCACTACACTTTAGGAAAGTTGCTACTCCAAAATACCTCAGATGTAGAACAAGAAGAAAAACTGTTTGATATTGTTAACCATTTAAATATGGGTTCATTTCAGATTACTGAAACAACAGAACTACTAAAGATTTCCCAACTCAATTTACTGGCTGGACAAAAAGCTAAACTGTCAACAGCATACCAAGCAGGTGTATTGTATTTGTCCGCAGGAATTAAACTATTAGCGCTTGATAGCTGGGAAAGGGATTATCATCTCACCTTTTCTTTATATCGAGAGTGCATTGAATGTCAATATCTGGCTGGGGACTTTGAAGCAGCAGAAACCTTGGTTGCAACTACCCTGAACAATTCGCGATCGCAATTAGACAAAGCCGCCATCAACGCGATTCGACTGATACAATACCAAAACAGTGCTATCTATGAAAAAGCGATTCAAATAGGATTAGATAGCTTAAAAATGTTGGGTTTAGAATTACCTATTGCACCCAATAACCAGACGATAAAATTGGCAGCCCAAGAGGTAGTAAAAAATCTTGGCGATCGCCAAATTGCATCTCTTGCTGTTCTCCCTCAAATGGAGAGTACTGAGCAACAAATGCTGGTATTGCTATTAATTAATATGATTCCTCCAACTTATATTGCTAATCAAGATTTGATGGTATTAGTAATACTAGAAATGACAAATCTTTGTTTAAAATATGGTAATACTCCTCTTTCTAGCTTTGTCTATCTTTGGTATGCTACTGTTCTGTGTTCCATTTTTGAACAGTATGAAAAAGGCGATAGCTTTGGTGCTTTAGGGCTACAACTCAACGAGGAAGCTAACATTTTAGCGATTAAAGGCAAAGCGTATATGACCTTTGGTAGTTTTGTGAGCCACTGGCGTAGACCATTGAAATTCGGCTTAGAAACTATCAAACAATCCTTTTATCCAGCGATGGAAGCAGGAGAGCTATCTTGGTGTTTTCATGGTGGTTCTTTCAATTTCTGGAAAAAGTTTTTAGTCTGCGATCGCTTAGATTATTTAGCTGACGAACAAAAGCTATTAGTTGAATTTGCCGAAAAAATCGAACCTCCAGCCGCCTTCGCTTTAGCTATTCAAAATCAAGTTCTGGCTAATTTGCAAGGAGCAATTTCAGATCGGTTTAGTCTCAACGATGAAACCTTTAATGAAGCCTTAGCCCTAAAAGTTTTTGCAGACAGTCAATATCTTTATGGGATGAGTACCTACTATTTCGCTAAAGCTTTTCTCCACTTTAGCTATGGTGACTACGCTACGGCTTACCAATTGGGATTAGAAGCAGAAAAAACTCACGGTTCACTATATGGCCAGTTTCAAATTATTCTCCATGATTTTTATCAAGCTCTCAACCTAACACAACTTTATGGCAGTAGTAGTGAAACGTTGCAGCATGATTATTTAGAAAAGCTACAAAAATCTAGTCAGAAGTTCAAATTGTGGGCAGATAATTGTCCTGAAAACTATCTAGCTTTTTCCTTGCTAGTAGAGGCAGAAATTGCCCGAATTAGTCAAGATTATAGCCAAGCTTTGGGATGGTACGATCGCGCCATTGCCATCGCAAAAGCCAACCAATACCTTAACACCGAAGCCCTTGCCAATGAGCTTGCTGCTGGGTTTTATCTGGAATGGGGTAAAGAACGGATTGCTCAAGAATATCTACTTAATGCCTACTATTGCTATGTTCGTTGCGGGGCTAAAGCCAAAGTTGATGACTTGGAACAACGCTATCCGGAGCTTTTGACACCGATTTTGCAAGATCAACAACAGTCCTTAACTATAATTGACACATTTTTTACCCGATCTTTTCATCACAGTAAAACTTCCACATCAAGCAGTATTTCAGAGACGCTCGATTTAGAAACAGTACTCAAAGCCTCCCAGACTCTTTCTGGCGAAATTGAATTAGAAAAATTGCTGGCGACGCTGCTTCAGGTGATGATCGAAAATGCTGGGGCTGAGAAATGCGTGTTAATGTTGCTGCGGGACAATCGCCTACTGATCAAAGGGATTGTCAGTGCTGGGATGCAACCCATCGTTCTTCAACAAATTCCCGTCGAAGAAAGCCAAGACATTCCCCTGGAACTGATTTATAGCGTCAAACACTCCTTGCAGCCTGCTGTAATAGTTGATGCAACTGCCGATTCCAGCTTCGCGGGCGATGCCTATATTCTGCGTCAACAGCCAAAGAGCATCTTGTGTAGCCCGATTCTGCTTCGGGGTAGATTTGCTGGCATCGTTTACTTAGAAAATAATCTCACAACTGGAGCATTTACGAGCGATCGCGTCAATATTCTCAATCTACTCTGTACTCAAGCCGCCATTTCTTTAGAAAATGCCCGACTCTATGCTCATGAACAAGAAAAAAGCCAAGTATTACAAGAGTCGCTGCATAGATTACAGCAATCAGAAATGCGTTTTAAAGAGTTGTTTGAAAAGTCAGCAGATGCCATTTTGCTTTTGGGCAACGATGGATTTATCGACTGCAATCAGGCAACAGTTGAACTGTTTGGATACAGTCACAAAGATCAGCTTTATTCTGTTCACCCGTCAGACATCTCAAGCGAATTTCAGCCCGATGGTCAATCTTCCTCTGATAAATCAAATGCGATGATTGCCAAAGCGTTGCAAACTGGGTGTCATCGCTTTGAGTGGATACATCAACGTGCCAATGGCGAAGAATTTTGGGCAGAGGTGATGCTGACTGCAATTCCCTACGATGCTACACAAATAATACACGGTGTTGTGCGAGACATTAGCGATCGCAAGCAGGCTGAGGAAGAAATTAAAGAATCAAAAGCATTTCTCAACCAAGTAATTAATGTCATCTCAGACATGATTTTTGTTAAAGATGAACAACATCGTTGGGTGCTAGCTAATCAATCATTGTGTAATTTGCTCGGCGTTGATTGCGAGTTAATTCTTGGTAAGTCAGACTACGATTTCTTTTTGAAAGAACATGCAGATGTTTTCTGGCAAAAGGACAACATAGTATTTCAGTCCCAGACTGAGCATCTGAACGAAGAGCTAATTACAGACAACAACGGTCAAATTCACTGGTTACTCACCAAGAAAATCCGCTTTGAAAATAATCACGGTCAGGCGTTTATTGTCGGCTCAAGTCGAGACATCACTGAACTTAAGGAAGCAGAAGCACAACTGCGGCAGCAAGAGCAGTTTCTTCGCAGCATTTATGATGGAGCCGAAATGGTGATCTTTGTCGTGGATGTTTTAGAGGATGACAGTTTTTGTTATGGCGGATGGAATACTGCTTCCGAGCGAGTGATCGGAATTCGCGGCGTTGATGCCGTTGGCAAAACACCAACCGAAGTTATGGGAGAAGAACAGGGTGAAATTCTCCGACAACAATTTGCTGAACGCGTCAGAACAGGAATGCCCATTTCTTACGAAGAGTGTCTCACCATTAACGGTGAGAAAAGCTGGTGGTGGGTAAATCTGAATCCACTCAGGAATGAGGAAGGGCGTATTTACCGGATTATTGGCACAGGGTTTGATATTAGCGATCGCAAACGCGCTGAAGCCGAACTTCAACAAGCCCAACTTCAAATCGTGCAGTCGGAAAAAATGTCGGCTCTTGGTAATTTGGTGGCTGGTGTGGCTCACGAAATTAACAACCCTGTTGGTTTTATTGCTGGCAATTTACAACCCGCCTCAGATTATATTAACGATACCTTTAGATTGATTGATTTGTATCAACAAGAATATCCCGATCCTAGTGCGGCAATTCAGGACGAGATAAAAACCATCGATCTGGAGTATGTACGACAGGATTTACCCAAGTTAATCGCCTCAATGAGACTGGGAATTGATCGCATCTGCGAAATTAGTAACAGTCTTCGCACTTTTTCCAGAGCCGATCGCGATCGCAAAATCTCCTTCAATATTCACGAAGGCATTGATAGCACCATCCTAATTCTCAGACATCGCCTCAAAGCCAGTGGCAATCGTCCAGAAATCGAGGTAGTCAAAAAATATGGTAATCTCCCCCAAATTGAATGTTTTCCAGGACAGTTAAATCAAGTATTCATGAATATTTTGGCGAATGCCATCGATGCTTTAGAAGAATCGAATCAGGGACGCAGTATTACCGACATTCAAACCAATCCAAATCGCATTACCATTACAACTTGCAGAGGTCAACAAAAGACTATTGTGGTAAAAATTGCAGATAACGGGACTGGGATGCCAGAAGAGCGGCAAAAACGTATCTTTGACAACCTATTCACCACAAAAACCGTTGGCAAAGGAACAGGATTAGGATTAGCGATCGCTCGTCAAATTGTTGAGGATAACCACCGTGGTAAGTTGAGTTGCAATTCTGTACTGGGTAAAGGCACAGAATTTGTGATTGAGATTCCAGTATTTTAAGCTAATGATCTGGCATGGATTTAGGGGAATCTAAATGTTTTGCTACCGAAAAGACAACTTTTCAAACATCCTCTTAGCTTAGGGACTTCCAAATAAAAAAATATCCGAAAACTGAGGCAAAAACCCTCTCTATTTCTCCTCTCTCTGTGTTCTCTGTGTCTCTGTGGTTCGTTTCTTTGGATAATTTATTTCTTGGAAGTCCCTTAACAACAGTAGGTGTATCCGCTAAAATCATCTGTAGACGAGTGTTACTATTCATATCAAATTCCTGAGATTGTCAAGTAAAAGGTGAAAATATTATCGTTTACATTTCATTACGCTTATACCAATTCTTTATAAAGATGCATAGAAAGAACCCCACTGCCTGCGGCACCTGCCCTTAAAGACTGACAAATAAAAAAAGACTCAACTACTTCTTGTGGGGTGGGCGTCTCGCCATTGGTGTCAACTTAGAGCCAGGGCGAATAGAATTCGCGGCTATACAAACTCTCGTCCGCGTAGGCGGACTTTGAAAAATTAATGTTTTTAACCCGCGCAGGTGGGTAAAGTCTCGTGTAGACAAGCCAGTGCGTTGGGCGGCTCCGCCGACTTGTTCGCGTAGCGTCTCCCCCTGGGAGAAGCACCTGGCGCGCGGTTTCTAACCGCCCTTTTCACGTTAACTTGACACTAATGGCGTCTCGCCCGCCCCTAAGCTAAGGCGCTCATGTTGCCCACCCCACAAGATTGGGTAATTTATTTGTTGTCAGTCCCTTATCAAGAAGAGGTTGGGAGGGGTGAAAATAATGTACAGCTTCGCAGAGAATTGGTATTACGGTGTTGATAGTCCTGCTGTGACACTTGACGGTTCAATCTTTTTTAGGGTAATACCATTTCTTTTTGAAGATGCGCCTATAGGACTTACCAAAACCTCGCTGTAGGGGCAATTCATGAATTGCCCCTACGTGAATAAAGCGCAGCCTCACATAGAATTGGTATAACTGCTGAAGTCATAGTATAAAGAGAACATGGTTTTACGGAAGGCTAAATTGTGAATTTAGAATTTAAAACTTTTATTTATGGAAGATTTATTTGCGCGGCTAGAACGCACCCTCAATCCTGAACTACCTTCCCTAACAGAATCGCAACAACAACTCCTACAAGAACTCAGCATTGATGAAAATCAACCCGGTATAATTCTGCATGACTTTCAAACTCTCATGGATTTCTTACAACCAAACGGAGTGGAAGTTAGTAGTGTTAATAACCTTCTACCGCTAAAAGTCCTATCAGAACTTAATTCTCGCTTAAGTCACCCAATTGAAACTAAACTCAAACGCCCCGTACAGAAATCATACCCCTACATTCATGGACTATATCTGTTATTACGGAGTTCTGGAATAGCCCAAATTAGATCCCAAGGAAAGAAGCAGGTTTTAGTTTTAGACTCAGCAACTTTGCAATCATGGTTAAGCCTGAACTCAACAGAACGTTATTTCAACTTATTAGAAGCCTGGTTAATTTGGGGAAATAACGAAATTTTGGGTGAACATCAAGATTCATTCGGGAATTTATTTAGATGTATTCAACTTTGGACCCGCGTCCCAGATCAAGGTTTAAAGTTTCCTAAGTATGAAAACCAACATGATATTAGTTATTACCCTGGGCTGCATAATATTGCCCTGTTAGAGTTATTTGGATTGTTATCTATCAAACATGGAAAACCACAAGAAGGCAAGGGGTGGCGCATTACTAGTTTACAACGCTTACCCTTTGGTCATGCTCTGTTACAACTACTTTTTCCATTGGGTATACGAGGAGAACTACAGGATGATGTAAATGTAAATTTTGGAAAATTGCAGTCACATTTTAAACCATTTTTTCCAGAATGGGAACATAATTTACTGGTTCCCAAGCAAGGATTTACTGATGGTATTTATATTTTTAAAGTTTCCCTTTCTCAGGCTTGGCGACGCATTATTATACCAGCTAAAAAACCATTAAGCTGGTTGGCAGAGACAATTCTTGATGCTTTTGATTTTGATTACGATCACCTGTACGAGTTTAGTTATAAAGATCATTTTGGCCGGATAATAAAAATCGGTCATGCCTACATGGAAACACCCCCATTTGCAGACCAAGTTCAGATTGGTGATTTATCTCTAGAACCAGGTGCTAAGATCACATATCTTTATGATTTTGGTGACAACTGGAAATTTGATGTGCAGTTAGAAGCAATTAATCCACCTGATAACAAAATCAAAAAACCAAAAATTTTAGAAGTTCACGGAAACGCACCTCAACAGTATTGGTGTGAGGATGATGAATTGGATGAAGATGAGGGATGAGGAGGATTTAGGGAGGCGCAGAGAATGAGAATTTTCTCGTGTCACCGTGTCTTTTGTTTGTGTCTACTAAAACTCACTTTAAGATTGAGATAGTTTTAGTTACAATAAAGCAACACAAATGGTCAGGAGATAAAACCTGTGAGTCTTCCATATACTGGAGGTTGTCAATGTGGACAGATTCGTTATGAAATTCTTGCCCAGCCGTTAACCCTTTACCTCTGCCACTGCAAGGAGTGTCAGAAACAATCGTCTAGTGCCTTTGGTATGTCTCTTACAGTACTACGAGATGCTGTTGTAATTGTTCAGGGAAAACCAAAAGCTTGGACTCGGAAAAATGATCGCGGGCGTGAAGTAAATAACCTGTTCTGTGGCGACTGCGGAACGCGATTGTTCCATGAACGGACTTACAAACCAAATACTATCAATGTCAAAGCTGGAACCTTAGATGATACAAGTTGGTTACACCCAGTGGGTAACATTTGGACACGCAGTGCCCAGTCATGGGTGATAATTTCAGATCAATTGCTCAACTATGATGGGCAACCAGAGGATACGCAGCCTTTATGGGAAAAATGGAAACAACAACATCCATAAATGCACAACTCCCAATATCACACATCATTCCCCTGACACTTAAAACAAAGCCTTTGGTTGGTAGTCTAGCTCATGAATGTAGCAAAGGACATAATAGTAAAATTTTACTGATAAAATGCTTTAATGAACATATTAAATTACTTAAAAAAGTAATAGTAAACTCAAATTAGAGGTTCAGTTTGTATATCATATATATTTCCATCCTTGTCTGCAAATTATGTTATCAAGCTAACACACTATTAATATTTGACATGAAAACTTACTGGCAATTTCCAATCAAGTGACTTAAGTTAAATTGGATAACTAAGACAATTTTGGTTCATTTTCAACACTTTTAACAGTTATTTCTAGACAAGCTTGATGAAAAACGATACACCACAAGAATTGAACCCAGACCAAGAAATTGGGCGCTTGATTGATGAGGTAATGTCTTCATCTCTGACTGATGAACAGTACCGCAAAAAGATGCAGCGACGCAAAGAAGTGCAAGACAAGCGCATAGCAGAAGCTGTACCAGAAAAAGGGTTAATTATTGTAAATACTGGTAACGGTAAGGGTAAAACCACTGCGGCTTTAGGGATGGTGTTACGATCGCTAGGTCACGGGTATAAAGTAGCGATCATCCAATTTATCAAAGGTAGCTGGGAACCTTCCGAAAAAAGGGTTTTCAGTTCTTGGGAAGACCAGATAGAATTTCATGCAATGGGCGAAGGCTTTACCTGGGAAACTCAAGACCGCGATCGCGATCTTGACAAAGCTAGCGCCGCCTGGGAAAAATCATTAGAATATATCCGCAACCCAGACTTTCATCTGGTGTTGTTAGACGAAATCAATATCGCCCTTAAAATGGCTTACTTACCAGTAGAAGACGTTTTAGCGGGTTTGGCGCAAAAACCAGCTAACAAACACGTTATTCTCACAGGTAGAGGCGCACCACCAGCTTTAATTGAGTGTGCTGACTTAGTAACCGAAATGACCCTAGTTAAGCACCCTTTCCGCGATCAAGGAGTGAAAGCGCAACCGGGAATTGAGTATTAGATTTGTTGCATAAATGACAAAAAGAACCCCACCCCTGCCTTTGACCTTTTTTTAATTAAAAGTTAAAAATTAAGAATAATAATAATTTTTAATGAGTTTATGGGTGATGGCATTTTTGTGATATTTGGTGCGCCAATTAGTCGCATAGATGATTCCCAACGAGCGATCGCCTGTGCGATTGCGATGCAGCAAGTAAATGAACAAAATCGGCATAATAAATTCCCAATCCTGGAAATGGGAATTGGAATTAATACAGGCGAGGCTGTAGCCGGAAATGTTGGTTCTCAAAAACGCGCTCAATATACAGTTATTGGCAGCCATGTTAATTTGGCTGCCCGAATTGAGTCTTATACTGTGGGAGGACAGATTTTAGTTTCCAAAAATACCTGCAAAGATGCCAATATTGACCTTCAAATTGCTGGGCAACTACAAATAGAACCCAAGGGAATGAAACACCCTGTGACAATTTGTGAAATTCGTGGCATTAGCAGTAAATATAATTTATTCTTGCCTGAAGATGATGAAGAAATAATTATTCTCAATCAAGAAGTACCTGTGGAATACGCTATTTTACAGGGAAAATATGTAGTGGGAACAGTATTTCATGGCGCACTGATTAGCCTCTCTGAAAAAGGGGCGCAATTGCGATCGCCACATTCTTTAGAACTCTTGAGTAATCTCAAACTCAAGTTATTGATTGAAGCAGAACTGGCTACAGAAGAAGAACATATCTATGCCAAGGTGATCCAACAATCTCATGTTGACGAGCATCTCTTTTTGCTTCGGTTTACAGCTGTTCCGCCAAAAGCAATGTCTGACGACAAGCCGCTAGGCATCTACGCAATTCTCAATGCGCTCCGTCAGCCTGGATGAGATTAGGGCATCAATATTGAAATGGCAACGAAGGGAGGTGTATGTAAATACGGTCAACCGAAAAAGTAGGTAGTCTAGCTTTTTTTTTAAACAGTAACAATTGTTGCTGATAGAACCAGGCGATCGCGGTAAGATTTTGGACTTAAGCCTGATCCAACTCCAATAACTCTTAACTCTGACCGAATAATTAATAATTCGTAATTTATGGTATGGAGCAACTAACTTGAGTTCTGGAGGTCAAAATATGATTTCTTCTAAAACAGAGATTGAATTACACCCAAAGGACAAATGACAAACGTAAACAACTTTCAAAGATTAGTAGAACTTGCAAACGATTATGGAATTATTTGCCAGCCAACACCAGAAGAATGCTTGATTGCATCCTTGCCTGGAGATGATGATTTCTTATTAGCTTTTACTTGGTCTGGTACGGTTGAAGGAGAGCCGACAGAGCATGAATTAATCGCAATTAGTGTACAGGATCTTGTCAAAGAAGTTACCGTTGCCGCTTGGCAGATTCCTATTTATTTATTCGGAAACGTTTTAAGGCAGGCTCAGATGCTTGTCACTGCCCATAAAGATTTTGTTAGCCAGTAGACAAGTAGGGGCAATTGATGAATTGCCCTTGTTTGCGCCAGACGCATTAGCCAAATAACCAGACTGTGAGCCTGTCATACCCCTTTTACACAATACGCTCCCTGTCTCAAAATTCGGAGTTTTAAGACAAGGAATAGCATAGAAATGTCTGTTAATAGTTAGTATCTATTAAGCTGTTCCCCATTTAAATTGCATTATTAGAGCGGGCAAGATGCCCACCCCACAAGAGTTTGATGAAATTTAGATATACAAACTAGATGTGGAACAGCTTACTATAATACGTTCAGACAAGGAGAGAGGAGGAGGCTGAAAATGGCAGGTAGTTACTCGGTAGGTGAACATTTCGACAATTTCATCAAGGCGCAGGTTGCCTCCGGGCGTTACAACAATCAGAGCGAAGTGGTGCGGGATGCCTTGCGGCAAGCAGAACTGCGAGAAGCAAAACTGGCTGTTTTAACTGAGCATGTGGTTCACGTAGTTGAAGAAGGTGGAAACTATACCGATGATGACATCGCCGCCATTCTAGCGGCGGATGTGTAGTACGCCATGTATGAATTACGCTATTTGGCACAAGCTAAAACCGATCTTATTCGTATAAAACGCTATGTTGCCAGAGAAAGCGGGAAAACACCTAGTACGACACGGCGTAAATAAAGCAACCATTTTAAATAGCCAGAAAGCCTACAAAATAAGCATTCTTTCTTTTTACTTTTGCCTTCTTGTACTAGGCTTCAAGATATTCTTGCAAGATAGGGTGTTTACAAAGCCTACAAGAGGTTTTCAAAAAAGTTGCCAGCACTCGCGCGCGATCGCCCAGTCTTCTTGAGTATGAATTACCAAAACCTTTACTGCTGAGTCAGACGTTGTAATTTCCCGATCATCTGGCGAGGGCACATTTTTTTCTGGATCGAGTTTCAGCCCCAAAAATTGAAAGGCAGTGCAAGCAGCTTCCCGAATCGATGCCACATTTTCACCGACTCCGGCTGTAAAAATTAGCGCGTCTAATCCTCCTAAACTGGTGAGCATAGCACCAATACCAGACCGGAGACGATGTATATATATATCTAGCGCCAGTTGCGCTCTTTGATTGCCAGAGGCGATCGCTTCTAGAATCTGCCGTAGATCGTTGGACACACCAGATATTCCCTGCAACCCAGATTCTTTATTGAGCAGTTCATTTAGTTTGTCAGCCGAATAATTATATTGTCGTAGTAGATAAATCAGAATGCCAGGGTCAACAGAGCCTGAGCGACTACCCATCATCAACCCTTCTAATGGTGTAAATCCCATCGTCGTGTCAACACTACGACCATTACGAATCGCTGCTAGAGAACAACCATTACCTAAATGACAAGTAATTAACCGCAGAGATGGCAAATCTCGACCGAGAATTTGAGCAGTACGTTCAGCACAATATTGATGGCTGAGGCCGTGAAACCCATAGCGACGGATACCCTGCTCCACCCACTCGTAGGGACCGGGGTATATTGCCGCAGCATCTGGTATTTGGGCGTGAAAGGCAGTATCAAATACAGCGACTTGGGGCACTGTTCCCAAAATTTCCTCACAGACCTCGATTCCTTCGAGATTAGCAGGATTATGATCTGGGGCAAGAATGGCAAAACTAGCGATCGCCTCTTTAACCTCAGAGTTAATCATAGTACTCTGCTGATATTCCCGACCTCCATGTACTACGCGATGCCCGACAATATCAATTGCCTTTGGTTCCTCAATTACTTGAGTATTCCCACTCCAAAGCGTTTTGAGTAAATGAGCAAGCACTTTGGGGCGAGACTCTGACTGTAACTCTTCTTTGAGAATAGCCCCTGAAGCTGTTTTAACCTTGACTTCTGCCAAACCCTGCTTATGAGTCCAATCAATTTGAGCTTCCCAGAGAGGCACAGGAGGATGCTTGGGAAGTGCATCACCAACAATCTCATAAAAGCAGCTTTTTTGGCTACTGGAGCCTGCATTCACGATCAATATTTTCATAGGATTCACTAATTTGGAATAGGAGTTAAAATTACGACTTACGCACTGTACAAATTAATCATGGTATGTTTTTACCAAAATATAGGAATCATATTTGATTTCTGAATCTGTCCATTTACACAATGTCTATCTTCAGACAGATAAACAAAGAATCAACATAGTGGGATGTTAGCATCACCTCTGCGATCGCTATTCAAAAAAAGATTTTTCAAAAGTTAAAATATATCCAAATCCAAATTTAGTTTATAGGACTCCGAACAATGAAAGCACTCTTACTTTACCCCCGCTTCCCCAAAACCTTTTGGTCTTACGACGAATTCATGAAAATAGCGGGACTTAAGGCAGTTATTCCACCGCTAGGAATTCTGACTGTTGCCGCTATGCTACCGACAGACTGGGAAATTCGGTTTTATGACCGCAATGTTAACCAAGAAACCGATGCTGATTGGCAATGGTGCGACATTGTGATTCTTTCTGCCATGCTTGCACAAAAAGAAGACTTTCTCGCCCAAATCCACAAAGCAGCGCAACTGGGGAAAAAAGTGGCTGTGGGTGGGCCTTATCCGACCTCAGTACCAGAACCTGCCCAGAAAGCAGGAGCTAACTACATGATTTTAGATGAAGGAGAAATTACAGTTCCACAATTTTTAGACGCGATCGCTAAAGGTGAAGAACAAGGAACCTTCCGCGCCCTGGAAAAACCAGATGTGAGCAAAAGCCCCATACCTCGCTTTGATTTACTCAAGCGAGATGATTACTTAATGATGGCAATCCAGTTTTCTCGCGGTTGTCCTTTTGAATGCGAATTCTGTGACATCATCAATTTATACGGTCGCAAACCACGTACCAAAGAACCCAGTCAAACCCTAGCAGAACTTCAAACGCTCTATGACTTAGGCTGGCGCGGATCTCTGTTCGTAGTAGATGATAACTTCATTGGCAATAAGCGCAATGTAAAACGCCTTTTACAAGCATTAATTCCGTGGATGCAGGAACGCAATTATCCCTTCACCTTCATGACTGAAGCTTCCGTCAACCTAGCAGAAGATACTGAGCTATTAGAACTAATGGCTAAAGCTGGTTTCTACGCAGTCTTCTTAGGTATTGAAACACCAGATCAAGACAGCCTGCAACTCACTCGCAAGTTTCAAAATACCCGCAATCCCCTGTTAGAAGCCTGTCGTAACATCAATGAAGCCGGGTTACTGATCTATGCAGGATTTATCATTGGTTTTGATGGAGAAAAAACTGGCGCTGGGGAGCGAATTGAAGCTTTTATTGAAGAAACCGGCATTCCTCAACCAATGCTAGGTATCCTGCAAGCCCTTCCCAATACTGCCCTCTGGGAAAGACTAAAAAAAGAGGAGCGATTATTAGAAGGATTTGGAGGTTTGGAGGTGGGGGATCAGAATTCCTTAATGAATTTTGTTCCTAGCCGTCCGATGGCTGAAGTTGCTAAAGAATATTTAGAAGCAATTTGGAGAATGTACGAACCCAAAAACTATCTCCGACGTTGTTTTGAACAATGCCTCAAAATTACACCTAATCCCCAACTACAGCAGACGATGTATTTTCCTCCTGGAAAAGGACTGCGACTACTTGCAAACTTGCTCTGGCGACAAGGTTGGCAACGGCAGGAAATTCGGGGTCAATTTTGGCAACAGCTTTGGGCTATTATCCGCACCAAGCCGCAATTCGTAAATATGTATTTAGGTTTATGTGCGGCTGGCGAGCATTTTTGGGAATACCGTATTTTAGCCAGAGAGCGCATTACTGAGCAGTTAGGATTTGATCCGCTAGTTACCCCTACACCTGTTGAAAAACCATTAGTCAGAATTTAACAGAAGTCTAACAGCAATATAGCGGATTTAAACTTGGTGAAATACACAACCTAAATCTTAAAACCTGTTTTACCTTGAGAGGATAAATTTTAAGCGTAGGCGTAGCCCGTCGTAGACATCGCTTTTGTGGGTTTCTGGAAAAACTGTGCCATGTTTGATATATCGTAGGCTATAGCAGTCCTAAATCATTCGTGAACAATAAGATCCCCGACTTCTTTGAGAAGTCGGGGATCTGAGTCTCTCGATTTTCACAACTCATTTAGGATTGCTATATATGTCACACAGAAACAGACATCAATATCAAACAAAAAATGCAAGGAATCCAACTTTCTTTTTTTCCTAATGAGGAGAATCACTCTACTATAAAGCAAAAAAAACCCAAATTAGGACGTTATGAACGTATCCAACGAGAACTAGATCAAAATGACTCCGATCCATACAAAATATTCATTGATGTTAATTCTGTACCAAATCCACTATCTAATTACACCTTCATGGATCTGTTTTGTGGAGCAGGAGGCATAACACAAGGACTAGTTCAAGCTGGATTTAAACCCTTAGCTAGCGTTGAAATCAACCCAATTGCTTCTGCTACCCATAAAAATAACTTTCCCCAATGTCATCACTTTTCTGGAGATATCGAACAGTTTGATTCCCGTAATTGGCTACAACAAATCGGCTTACCTGAAGTAAATCTTATTATAGGCGGTCCACCATGCCAGGGTTTTTCGGTAGCAGGAAAACGTGACCATAAAGATCCCCGCAATCGTTTATTTTATGAATTTGTGCGTGTTGTCTCAGAAATACGTCCTTGGTATGTTGTTATGGAAAACGTTCCAGGCATTCTGACTATCCAAAACGGAGATGTAAAAAAAGCAATTATCGAAGCTTTTGAATCTATTGGTTATCCGAATATATCTGTTGCAATTCTTGAATCTGCTGCTTACGGAGTCCCACAAATTCGACCAAGAGCTATCTTTATCGCTAACAGATTTGGAATGCCAAATCCCTATCCCAAGGCTAAGTTTTTGCCCGAAGAATACAAATCTATTGAATCAGCTATTTCCGATTTACCAGCATATACCCCAATACCAGAGATAAATCATCAGTGGACTAGACATTCACCTGAGTATATGGAGCGAATTGCTAAAGTACCTCCTGGTGGTTCTTTATATACAAAATACGTTGATGCTTTCAAACGACAATATCCTGGTAAACCGAGTATGACTGTTAAAGAAAATCACGGTGGTACTCATATTCATCCATATCTAAACCGGGTGATTTCAGCGCGTGAAATGGCAAGATTACAGACATTTCCAGATTCATTTATTTTTGAAGGTTCTATGAAAAAAGCTATGTGGCAAATCGGAAATGCTGTACCACCACGTCTAGCAGAGTGCATTGGCTACGCGCTTATTCCTTATCTAACTGATATTGCTTTGAATACTAGAAGTTTGGAAAAAGTCTATTAATCAGACCATATTATCAAATATACTATTATTTCATGTATCCGATTTTCTATAAACTCTCTTCCTACTGAATCAACTAAAATCTATCTGTTATTTGTTTTTTAAAGATAGCGATCGCAGTAATTTTTATCACCAAACTCTTAAATTCGATTTACCTTTCTGCTAAACCCACCTGTCCTCCAATTAGCCCCAGAAATCCAGTTCCATAGTGCTGAATCTCCAAAAAGCTTGCTTGTTCCGGTGAGGTTTTATAAATTCGGAATGTCTTCATGATTCCCAAAGTAGCAGCACTTTCTAAAGGACCAACAAAGCTAGTATCTCGGTCGAGAAAATAAGTTTGATTAGCCCAATGAGCCATCTGATTTGCATTTAAAAAGTAGCAGCCTGAGTGTGGATTGAGGGCACGACGAAAGATAATTGCTGTATTCATAATTATACCCTTGAGTTCCTGTTGTTCCTGCACATTTTGAAAGGGAGCAGTTACTCTTAAAGCCAAATCTCCATCAATGTAAGCTTTGTGAACCAAACCGTAGGGGGAGACTTCATAACGATTTGGCTGGAGCAAATTTAAATCACCAGCTTGTTGGGTAAACCAGTTTAATTTTATAAAAAACCAAGGGTCATAAATAATTAGGTCATCTTCAAGGAAGCAGTAGTAATCATATTTACCGAGACAACTTTGCAGAACAGCTTGGCACTCAAATCCCAAAAGCAGAGGTTCTACATTAGTAGAATGATGCTTATATAAATGGGATGGTAAGGGAAGCTGATTCAAAACATGATTATCTTGGGTTGTACAAATAACAATATCTAGTTCGTGCGACTGGGGCTGATTAGCAGGTAAAGCTAGTCGTTGAGCAATATTGATGATACTTTGAGATTTCCCAAATAATTCGTGCAAAGTACTAATGCTTTTAGTTAACGCCTGCAAGCGAGGTTGCGGGTCTTTACGTTGGGAAGCATGACGAGCCTCACTGCTAGGTTTGAAAAAATGGGCAATGGTAAAGATAATTCGCATTTTAAATATCGTTTTTATATTTCTCTGTCATTTGTTGGTTGTAACTAATGACTAATCTAATTTCTCCCAAATCCTTTAGAATTTGGGCGCTTTTTCAAACTCTCAGAACTTTTCCCAGCGAACATCCATTGCAAATGCTGTGGTAACAGTTTTGCTAAATCATAACGCTTGATAATTGTCTCTCGCGCATTGGCACGAATTGCTTTCATCTCCTGAGGATTATTCAACGCCTCTTCAACCCTATTGGCGATATTCCGGGGAGAAAAGAAATCTACCAGCAGTCCATTTACTCCATCCTGTACAACTTCCAATACTGGCGGAGTATTAGAAGCTACTAATAAACATCCTGCTGCCATTACTTCTAACATTGACCAGGATAAAACAAAAGGACGGGTTAAATAAATATGAGCAGAAGAAGCTTGCAAAACCTGAAGGTACTCATTGTAAGGAAGCCTATCTGTAAAGTGCAGCCTCGATAAATCCAAAGAAGATAATTTTTCCAACATTAATTGTTTATAAGTCTGACCATCGGGGAGATTTTTACCATAAGCCACCCGATCTTCGCCCACAACTACTACATGGCACTTAGGTCTTCGCTGCTGAATTAGTGCCACCGTTTCCATGAACTGTGGAAAACCTCTATAAGGTTCCATCCCCCGTCCCACATAAGTTACCAACTCTTCTACATGGGAAAGATCAAGATTTATTCTTGGTAAAACTAACTTTGCACCTGGTTGGGGAACAAAATATTTGGTATCAATACCATCATGAAGTACAGTGAGTTTGCTATGATATTCTTTAGGAAACTGGTGTCGCTGCCAATTGGTGGGAGAAAGACCGCGATCGCAGCTATATAAATCAGTTAAGATCGGCGCATTTTTGACGCGGATACGGCATTCATCATCAGCATTCAGTGGTTCATTGGGATCAAAATCTGCATCCGAACCGTGAGCATGGTAAAACCACTCGAAATAGCACAATAATTCCGCCTTGGGGAAAACATCTTTCATAAATAAAGTTGGACCCCAACCAGAATGACCATAAACTATATCTGGAAAGAAACCCTCGGATTTTAATTTTTCTGCCACGCGATAGATAGCCTGGGCGGTAAGAACAGCATTTTCCAGGCTGCGAACGTAGTGGTGAGTTTGGGGAGCCGCTTCACGAGAAGGAGTGTAAATAGCTTTATAAACGCCAGGTATTTCCCCTTCACGTCGATTTGTCCCAAAGACGACTTGGTAATTAGGATCTTTACCTAAAACTGTTGCTAGGTTGCGAAATTGCGAGGGAAAATTAGGATGTAAAAATAAAATCTTCATGGGAATAATCTTGATTAATTTATTGCCAGATAAAATAAATTAAGACAATCTGTTCCAGATTATAAGATTATTTCCCTAATTTTTTGCAAGTAAATTTAGATGAATAGTTGCCGTGCAATGGGAAAATAATTGCAAATTCGTGTTACAACCATGAAATTTATTGGCATTGATTTAGGCTGGCGATCGCAACCAAGTGGACTATGCTGCTTAGAATAGATGGAGAACTGCAACTACTTGATTTAGATCGCCAAGAAGCCATTGCAGACATCCTCAACTGGATTGATCAGACCGTCAAACCAGAGGAACCAGCCATGATCGCCGTAGATGCACCTACCTTCATACCCAACGCCACTGGGAGTCGGGGTCACTACGCTAGTTGGCGCAAGCCTGCTAGAGCAAATTCTGACGTAGATTACAGAATCCCCGTACCTTCAGGTCGGGGAGTGTCAATATGGTTTCAAAATCGGCTTCTTTGCAGTTTCATGTCCCACTGTTTGCAGTTCGCTACATATAGCAGGTAATGCTATTGGAATTTCGATTGCAAATTCTGTTCCATAAGCAAGTTCAGACTTGAGCTGGATATTACCATGATGTTTCTCAATAATTTGATGGCTAATTGCTAAACCTAGTCCGGTTCCTTTATTGATAGGTTTAGTGGTAAAAAAAGGATCAAATATCTTGCTTTGGATCTCGGAATCTATTCCATTACCGTTATCTCTGAATGTAATTATGACTGTTGACAATTCAGTTACTTCAGTTTTAATCACAATTTGCTTTTCGATCTGATTATCTAGCTCTAGTAAAGCATCAATGCCATTACTAAGGATATTCATGAATACTTGGTTTAGTTGTGCTGGATAACATTGAACTGGTGGGAGATTACCATATTTTTTAATAATTTCAATTTTTGGTTGTAGCCGATGATTTAAAAGTAATAAAGTACTTTCGATACCTTCATGAATATTCACAGCTTTTTTTTCTGACTGATCGAGTCGAGAAAAATTTCTGAGGGACAGTACAATGTCACGAATACGATCAGTCCCTATCCTCATGGATGAAAGAATTTTTGGTAAATCATCAATGATAAAATCAACATTAAAGTCACCAAACTTGTCGGCAAATAAAGAATACAACTCTGGATGTTTTTCTTGATATAGTTCGATTAAATTTAAAAGACAGTTTACATGATTATTAAGATGATTAAAATTGCCATGAATAAAATTAACAGGATTATTAATTTCGTGGGCTAAACCTGCGACCATTCGACCCAAACTAGACATTTTCTCAGTCTGGATCAATTGAACTTGGGTGGTTTGTAATTCCCGTAAGGTATGTTCTAACTGTTCTGCTTGAAGTTGAGCAGTGGCAGTAGCAGTAGTGAGTGCTTTGAGGTTATTGTATGCTTTGGAATGATAACGAATGCGGGCAATTAACTCAACTGCATCGGGTAACTTAATTAGGTAGTCATTTGCACCCTCAGCAAAGGCATCAGCTTTCAATTTTGCTTCTTCTTTACTGGATAGCATGACGATAGGAACATCACGAGTTACTGGATGAGAACGAAACCAACGCAGCAACATTAATCCGTCTATCTCTGGCATGATCATATCCAAGAAAATCACCGTTGGTGCAATGGCGATTGCATCTTGAATAGCTTTAGCTGGATTACTTGTGTAGTGAAGGGAAATATCTGTTTCTGTCGCAACAATCCGACGGAAGGCTTCGCTAATAATTACCTGATCGTCAATTAGCAAAAGCCTGACTGCGGATGTTTTAGAATCCAGAATAAATGGCACGGCTTGTGGGGTTTGTGGTTCACTCCACTTCAGTGATAATATTTTTTTATCTTCAGATATTTGTAAGAGTGCTGTTTCTTGCAGATTCATTTAGCACCTTTATTTAAATGGTGTTGGTGTGAATAATTACAAACTAATAACGGGCATTATTATTTTATGATATCGCAATTATTTTAAGATCATTAATTCACCATTAATAGGAAT
This sequence comes from Nostoc sp., assembly GCF_036917815.1. GTDB lineage: Bacteria > Cyanobacteriota > Cyanobacteriia > Cyanobacteriales > Nostocaceae > Nostoc. The sequence continues at coordinate 27,938 of NZ_JBALEK010000089.1, forward strand.
TTCAAACACTTTCTAAAGGTATCTCGATCAAGTTATTTGAACTTATAGTAATTGATTATACTATAAGTTTCTATAGTAATTATAACTAAAATATAAAGTACATTTTATTACTTATAACTAAGTATTGTACCGTAAGTAAGTTAGAGCAAGCCCAATAAAACCGGGACTTGGGTATGGGATATTGGGAAATAAATAATTCTCCGCCTTTCGTTAAAGATTTAAAACTCTCCGCGTCCCCTTCTGCATCTTGATATCAACCTTAACCCGGCAATTTTGAGTTGGGTGAAAACTTTATACAGGCTGATGCGATCGCTTCAACTGGCAAAACCTCCACCGCAGATCCTAATTCCACTGCTACTTTCGGCATACCATAGACAACGCAAGTTTTGCGGTCTTGGGCAATAGTCTGCCAACCTTCTTGGCGCAATCGTTTTAAGCCTTGAGCGCCATCTCGACCCATCCCCGTTAGCAACACTCCAATGCCCTTGCCAGGCCAATTTTTAGCCACACTCGTGAAGAAAACATCGATTGAACGATAGGAGGAAAAATTTAGTGGTTGTTTGTCATAGCGAAGGGTGAGGTTGGGACGCATCACCAAATGATCATTTGTGTCAGCAACAAGAATTTTGCCAGGCTGTGGTATGGCATCGGCGATCGCTAGTTGCACAGGCAGAGGAATTTGCTCGTTTAACCAGGCGGCAAAACCTTGGACAAATTGGGCATCTATATGCTGGACAATGACCACAGCCGCCCGAAAATCTTGGGGAAATTGGGAGAGAATAGTTGTCAATGCTTGGGGGCCACCAGTGGAAGCGCCCATGACAATTAAGGGTGGAAGTGATAGCGATCGCCGATGTGAAGATTTGCCAACTAATTGGGCGATCGTGGCAATTTTATTTAGCAGCCCATCATCACCGAAGACTGGTATATTGATGGCATCCAAGGCTCCATAGCCCATTGCTTCAAAAACCTTGGCTGTATAGTGATTAACACTAGCTGTTACCATCACAATAGCGCAGGGAGATTGGCTCATGATACGTCGTGTAGCTTCTACTCCATCCATGCTTGGCATCAACACATCCATCAAAATCAAGTCGGGAGTATCAGCCGCACACTTGCTTACAGCCTCCGCACCATCGTAAGCAACCCACGCCAACTGATAGTCTGGTACTTTTACCAAAATACGCCGTAGTGCCTCTACAGCCATGAACATATCGTTAGCGATCGCAATTCTCACAGGCTATACCATTTTGGATTTTGGATTGTCAAAGGTTTATTGCTAATTTTCTTTGTGGTTGTTTCCTTTATTTCTAAATTTAAAGTTGACACAATAAATAGTTCGGTTAAGGCAAGAGACGCGATAAATCGCCGTCTCTACAAAAGATTTATTCCCAAATCCAAAATCTAAAATTGGTTTATGCTTCTCCAATTAAATCAATCACCGCCTTTAACAGAGTGTCATCATGAAAGCTGCTCTTAGTTAAGTAGTAGTCTGCACCTGCTTCTAAGCCTTGCAGTCGGTCTTCTTCCCGGTCTTTGTAAGAAACAATAATCACGGGTGTTTGCTTCAACTTGGTATGAGTTTTGATCTGGCTGGTGAGTTCAAAGCCGTTCATTCGGGGCATATCAATATCTGTCACCACCAAGTCATAATTGCCACTACGGACTGCATTCCAACCATCAATGCCATTAACAGCCACTTCAGCTTTGTAACCATTGTTTTCCAGGAGTTTGCGCTCCATTTCGCGCACAGTGATCGAATCATCTACTACTAACACTCGCTTGTAAGTTTTGGTAACTGCTTGATCAGCCGACTGATTTACTTGAGAAATTTGTCCATTGGAAAACACCTTAGCAATGGAACGTACCAAATCTTCGACATCGACAATCAACACTGGCGAACCATCATCCATGAGGGCACTGGCGCTAATATTGGGGACTTTACCAAGACGGGGATCTAGAGGTCGGACAACCAAATTGCACTCACCCAGAAACCGATCTACAACTAGTCCATAACGGTTGAGGCGATCGCTAATTACAATCACTGATAACGATTCCATATTCACCACAGGCGAGGCTAACTCTAAAACTTGACTTGCTAAAATCAACTCCACAGGTTGATTATTCATCAGGAAAAATGGGCGATTTTCCGATACAGCAATCTTAGATTTGGATAATATCAACACCTGTTCAATTCGCGTTAGCCCAAAGGCATAGGGTTCGCCAGCAATTTCCACCAACAAGGTACGAATCACAGATAACGTTAGCGGTAACTGCAAGTAAAAAGTCATGCCCCTTCCCAACACAGAAACAGCCCGCAGCGTCCCGCCAACTTCCCGCACTGCGCTATGGGCTATATCCAAACCCACACCGCGTCCCGAAATTTCGGTGACAGTCTGGGTTGTGGAAAAACCAGGCAAAAATAGGAACTCCATCAACTCAACTTCGGTAAGTTGAGTAGCCATTTCCGGGTTTGTCAGTTGTTTGCTGATGACAACTTGGCGTAAAAACTCGATATCGATTCCCCGTCCATCATCTGCAACAGTGATAAACAGCATTCCGGAACGATGGGTAACTTCAATGCGAATAATTCCTTCTTCTGGCTTTCCTGCTGCTAGACGTTCCTGGGGCAGTTCAATGCCATGATCGATCGCATTCCGCAAGATATGAGTCAACGGAGCTTCTAAGCGTTCTAGAATATCTCGATCTACCAAAGTAGACTTACCGACGATTTCCAATTTCACCCGTTTACCCAATTGTCTTGCTAAGTCACGTACCATCCGGGGAAATCCTTGTCCCCCATCAGCAAAAGAACACATTCGGGTAGCAATGACTTCCTGATATAGGCGCTGGGCAAGGTTAGCAGAACGCTGAGAAAATTTTTCTAGTTCGTTTTGGCGATCGCTCATCATCTGGTAACATTCGTGAGCTTTTTGATGAGTTGCACTCAAGGTTTCCTTAATTTGCCGATCCAGATGAGAGTTGCCCAATAACTCCTGTAACTTCTCCAGTAGGTTAGACAATTCCCCCTGATTCTTTCTCAGCTTCAGCAAAGAGTTAGCAAATGGTTCTAACAAGTTCGCTTCAACTAAAGACTCTCCAGCTAAACCCATTAAGCGATTGAGATTTTCAGTACTCATTCGCACTGCCCGATTTTGGGTGATGCCTAGTTCTTCTAGTGGGGATGGGGAAATCAGGGTTGTCTGTTGGTTGTCTTCTAACTGCGCTGTTGTTATTAGGGGATGAATTTCTGTAGAGGTTGCCTCTGGAGTTAGGATATTAGCGATCGCACTCACTAACGATTGAATGCCGATATCTTCTAAAATCTGCAAATTTGGCTTAGTTGTAACCGTTTGGGCTAGATGTAGGAGCATATCTACCCCTTGCAACAACACATCAATGTGAGCCGCAGTTAAGGTAACTTTTCCCTCTTGAGCCGCCACAAAGCAGTCTTCCATGACATGGGCAAGGTTGACAGCCGGATCAATTTGGACAATTCGAGCCGCGCCTTTGATGCAATGGGCTGCCCGCATTAAGGCTGCCAGTTCTGGTTGGGGATCGGGTTTCGTCTCCAGTGCCAACAGGCAATCATTTAACACCACAACTTGAGTTTTGACTTCCATGTTGAATAAATCAAGCAAGGAAAGATTGCTGACATCAAATTCTTCTAACATTACAACACCTTCCTGGCTAAGGTGGTGAATAACAATTCATCATCTAAATAACTGACACTGTGCGATCGCGCCATTGCTAATCCCGCAGGTTGCCATTGGAATAATCCTTTAGTATAGGTTTGAGTCAGACTCTTGGGCGGCTCTTCTAACTCATCCTGGTGAAATCGGTGTATTCCATAAAGTTCATCTACACCAAAAACCCAAGTGTTACCTGCCTTTTCCAGAACTACCATCCGCGAATACACCACAGGAGTTAGCGTTTGTACTGGTATATCGGCAACTTCCAGATTCAACAGATGACTCAAAGAGATGCACAATCGCAATTCACCTCGGATATTCACCAATCCCCGCAAAATTTGGTTGCTGCGATGCGGTAGGGTATGAACCACACTCGGAGGGGAAATTTCTTTGAAGATTTGGGCAGAAAATGCTAGCCATTCCCGTTGCAGACGAAAAATTACCACCGTCAGAGTTTGAGTAGTGGGTAAAGTATGGGATATCTGGGAATTTTCATCGACTCTAGATTTAGCTAGTAATTGAGTCCACTCTTGCCGATAATCTTCAGGTATAGAGCGCTCTAGTAAATGACGACCAGCAGTAGAGTAAACCGGGCAATTGCGGCAATGGGTGTAAGTGGCTAATTGGGGACAGGAACGATCGCCCTCAATGCCGATAAAATTCCAACAACGTTCAATATTTAAGGGACTTGCGATACTATCCATAAAATCTAATACCGATTTGAATAATGATTGCGACAAATGAAGCGCCCAAAAGCCGATCAAACAAATCTTTCACAATCCAAAATCTAAAATGGTATGAATATCCTCACACTCAAATAGAACTGGAATATTCTGCTTTTACTTGGAAGCGAGAAATTTCCTGACGCAATCCTTGAGCAACTTGATTGAGTTGAGCGATCGCATAATTAATTTCTCGCAGAGAATCGGCTGTTTGCAATGAAGCACTACTCAACTGCACCATCGCATCACTAATTAGTAATTGTGACAACAATATTGTTAATATTGTTAGCCTTTTCACTAATTAATCCTAATTTGGCAGCTATGGAATTGGTAGCTTTTGCTAATTGGTGCATAGTAGCTTCCATCCGCAGTAAATCTTTTTGGCTATCAGTAGCTGCTGTGGTTGTATCCTGTGACATTACTGCCACTTCTTCCATAGTTTTCACCAATTCTTTGGAAGTAGCAGAAATTTCCTTGACGGCTGCTGTAACTTCGTTAGTAGAAGCTAATTGTTCAGTAATTGTGGCTTCCAATTGCTTGCCTGATGCTGCTATTTGAGTCGTTGAGGAAGTAACCTGTATCCCAGACTGCTGTACTTGGCGGATAAGTTTATTCAGGCTCTGGCTCATATTTTTGAAGGCTTTTAGAAGTTGTCCAACTTCATCTTTACTGTTAGTTGTACCCTCAACAACTGTTTGTGTCAAATCACCAGATGAAATCTGGTGTGCCACTTCCACAACTGTGGCAATTTTACGACTTAAAACTTGGGCAACGATAAAAGTAGCGGCAAGTGTAATTACTAATGATAATATTGATGCAATTACAGTTAATGAACTCAAAAAGAATATAGTGGATTTAGTTGAGATTATACTTCTTTCTATAGCTTGATTTTCATTAGTTTCAAATTCATCAGATACTTGTTGAAAATTATCAAAGAGTGCAATAGATTTTTTAAAGAAAGCTTCTTGATTGAGATTATCTGTTGTTGCTATGCCTTTTTTATAATTAACAAAGGCGAATTTCTCTCGCAACTACAGCAAAGCCCAAGCCGTACTCTCCAGCTTTTTCGGCTTCGATGGCAGCATTTAACGACAGCAGATTGGTTTGGTCTGCCACTTTGGTAATTGTGACAACAATAGTATTAATGTTGTTTGCCTTTTCGCTAATTACTCCCAGTCGGGCAGCGATCGCATTAGTGGCTTCTGCTAACTGCCGCATAGTGGTTTCCATCCGCACTATATCTTTTTGACTATCATTCGCTGCTGTCGTTGTGCTTTGGGAAATGGTCGCAACTTGTTCCATTGCACTTACTAATTCTCTAGAGGTAGCGGAAATTTCTTTAGTAGCGGCAGTTACCTCATTAGTAGAAGCTACCTGCTCCGTGAGCGTTGCTTCTAATTGTTTACCTGAAGCTGCTATTTGAGTCGCTGAAGAAGTAACCTGTATGCCTGAATGCTGTACCTGACGAATCAGAGTGTTCAGATTCTGAGTCATGGTTTGGAAAGCAGTTAAAAGTCTATTCATTTCATCTTTGCTGTTGGAGTCGGCCTTGACCTGAGTTGTTAAGTTACCCTGAGAAATTTGCTCTGCAACCCTAACGACATCAAAAACCTGAACTGTAATTTGTCGAGCGATTACAGACCCCAAAATAATCGCAGTTATAGGCCCAATGGCAATTCCTATAGAAATCCATAAAATGCTGCGAGCAACATTCTGTTCGACTTCTTTTTGTGTATCTGATACGTAAATCTCATGAAGATTTAAAAGTTTGTCTGCTTGATCGCTAGTTGTTTTAAATAACGGTTCCTCCTTATTTGCTCCCTGATAATCCATGCGATCGCGTAATTCAATTGCCTTTTGAATAATGGCAAAATCCTCTGGTTTATTTTTTCCTTGACGCATTAACTCAATTTCTTTTTTCCAAGGATTATGAATGCCAAGTTGATTTAGCTCTTGCTCAATATCTAATAATTTATTATGAGCTTGCTTCCAGATATCTAGTTCCTCTTTAAGTAAGTTATACTCTGTTCTTTCTTCTTGAGTAAATGGCGTTGCTTCGTACTGTTGAATCCCTCCATTAATCTGTTTCCAAGCATCCTGTATTTGAGTCATTGCACCCTGTCTTTCACTAACAGTGGCTCCAGGATCGTATAATAACCGTTCTGCTGATTGGATTTGTGTATGACCTTCCTTAATTTTCCATATCCCCGACAGGCTGGGGATGTTATTCGTCGTTAGTGTGTTAATTGACTTATTTAACTCGTTGGTGGTGAACCATCCCAGCAAGGCCATTGTGAGTATAATCAGTCCCATGAATAAAAATGAACTGATCAACCGTGTTTGCAAGGTCATGTTCTTGAACATTGGATATCCTACTGTTCCTCTGCTGCTGTAAAACGTGTTCATCTTTTAAAATTCCCAAATCACAAACGAGATGAACAGTCTGTATTTTAATTTTTGAACAAATTATTAAGTAGGTAGCTGAGTTTAGAGACTAGTACATCACGGCGGAAATAGACCTACCATCCTAAATGGGTAAAAAGCTTGCGGTATAAGTATTCTTTCTTTTTACTTTTTACTTTTGCCTTGTTGTACTAGCTTTTCCTTGTGATGTGAAAGTGTTGAGTGCTGAGTAAGAAGTTTGAGTATCTGAGGTTGATGAATCCACTCAATTTTTGATTAGATTTATTGCTGACGAGTTAAACCGGAATATTCTGCTTCCACCTGGAAGCGAGAAATTTCTTGACGCAATCCTTGGGAAACTTGGTTAAGTTGGGCTATGGCATGATTAATTTCCCGCAAGGAATCCGTAGTTTGCACAGAGGTGCTGCTTAACTGCACCATCGCCTCACTAATTTGTTGCGCTCCCACAGATTGGGTTTCCATACCCTGGTTGACAAACTCAAATCGCGGATTCAAGTCTTGCACTTGCTGGATTATTTGCCCAACCTGTATGCTGATGCTGGCAACATCTTCTATACTCCGCCCTACTTCTGCGGCAAACTTGTCCATCTCCATCACACCTGTAGAGACTGACGATTGCATCTGCTTTACCATCTGCTCAATGTCGAGGGTAGCAACGGCGGTTTGATCTGCTAGTCGGCGAATTTCTCTCGCAACTACAGCAAAGCCCAAGCCGTACTCTCCAGCTTTTTCGGCTTCGATCGCCGCATTTAATGACAGCAGATTGGTTTGGTCTGCCACTTTGGTAATTGTGACAACAATAGTATTAATGTTGTTTGCCTTTTCGCTAATTACTCCCAGTCGGGCAGCGATCGCATTAGTGGCTTCTGCTAACTGCCGCATAGTGGTTTCCATCCGCACTATATCTTTTTGACTATCATTCGCTGCTGTCGTTGTGCTTTGGGAAATGGTCGCAACTTGTTCCATTGCACTTACTAATTCCCTAGAGGTAGCAGAAATTTCTTTAGTAGCGGCAGCTACCTCATTAGTAGAAGCTACCTGCTCCGTGAGCGTTGCTTCTAATTGTTTACCCGAAGCTGCTATTTGAGTAGCTGAGGTAGTCACTTGGATACCTGAATGCTGTACTTGACGAATCAGAGTGTTGAGATTCTGAGTCATAGTTTGAAAAGCAGTTAAGAGTCTATTCATTTCATTTTTGCTGTTAGAGTCAGCCCTAATCTGAGTGGTTAAGTTACCCTGAGAAATTTGCTCTGCAACCCTAACGACACCAAGAATCTGAAACGCAATTTGTCGAGCGATTACAAACCCCAAAATAATCGCTGTTATAGGGCCAATGGCAATTCCTACAGAAATCCAGAAAATGCTATGAGCCACATTCTGTTCTACTTCTTTTTTGGTATCTGATATGTAACCTTCATTAAGCTTTAAAAGTTTGTCTGCTTGCTCGTCAGTTATTTTAAATAATGGCTCTTCCCTATTTTCTGCCTCAGAATCCATGCGATTACGTAATTCCAATGCTGTTTGAATAGTGCCATACTCAGATGAGTTTTCTTTTCCTTGACGCATTAATTCAATTTGTTTCTTCCAAGGATTACGAACACCAAGTTGATTGAACTGTAGCTCAATATCTAACAACTTCTCATGGGCTTGCTTCCAGACATCCAATTGTTCTTTAAGAACGCCATACTCTTTTTTTTCTTGATCGCTTAATGGCGTAGCTTCGTAAATTTTAATACCTTCATCAATCTGTTTCCAAGCGTCCTGGATTTGAGTGATTGCACCCTGTCTTTTACTAACAGTGACTTCAGGATCAAATAGTAACCGTTCTGCCGATTGGATTTGTGTTTGACCTTCGTTAATCTTCCATATCCCGGACACACTGGGGATGTTATCTGTCTCTAGTGTGTTAATTGACTTATTTAACTCGTTGGTGGTGAACCATCCGAGCAAGGCCATCATGAGTACAATCAGTCCCATGAATAAAAATGAACTGATCAACCGTGTTTGCAAGGTAATGTTCTTGAACATTGGATATCCTACTGTTCCTCTGCTGCTTTAAAACACATTCGTTTCTTAAGATTCCCAAATCACAAAGAAAATGAACAGTCGAGAGCAACATGATTTGCTGAGGTCAGTACGAGTTGTTGGCTATAAACCAAGCCCAGTAAAGGTTTGAATGATTATTCGCCGGGTGGTCAACTCTGAGAAATTAATGACAATGCTATTATTGAACCACATCTATTTTGAGAACCATAGTTTTTAAAAGTAGTGGGAGCAAGATGCTCCCTACTAAGCTGTTGCGTATTTAATTTGTATATGCGATGCGCTCATGTTGCCTGCACTACAATAATTTTACGTTTTCGTATTATACAATTTAGCTGCACATCAGCTTAGTAGTAGCGGGCAAGACTTCGGCGTGAGCGCTCAGTCGAACGCTGCCCGCACTACTCCAGGTTTCAAAACGGACAAGGTTTAAATTTAGTGGAGGAATTAAATTCCAAAATTAAAGAGCTAGAGTCAAAAAATCAAAGATTGCATAACCATATAAGTAATACAAAAGCTAGCACTGGAGATATAAATTAGTGTTGATGTTACTTCTCAACATTGGGAATGAGCGATATGCCATAGAAAGCCGACAGGTTGTAGAAGTAATACCACTTGTTGTGCTTAAAACTTTGCCCCATCAGCCTGAGTATATAACTGGTGTTTTTAACTACCGAGGACGCATTGTACCAGTAATGGATTTATGCTGGTTGATGCGTGGCAAACCCTCGGATGAGTACTTGAGTACTAGGATTGTACTAGTCAATTATTGGGGAAATAATAAAACAAAACTTCAGGCTCCCTATATTTTGGGTTTAATGACAGAACAAGTTGTGGAAACATTACACAAGTCTGAGTCTGAATTTGTTGATCCAAATCTCCAGATAGATACAGCGCCATATTTGGGCAAAATGATTGTAGATGACCAAGGGATGATTCAGTGTCTTCGCATTGAGTACTTGTTGTCAGAAGCACAGCAAATCAATCTCTTGCCAGAAAGTCATGAAAATACTGGATTTTAGAGTGGTCTGAAGACTCAATAAATGGTACAATCTGCGATTGAAGCTTTATTAAGAAGCAAGATTGGTTTAGATGCAAATTCTATTGGTACTGATGCGATCGCTAGTGCTATTTATCAACGCATGGCAGATTGTGGCATCACGGATATTACTAACTATCTAGGGGAATTGCAAGCATCTACCCAAGAATGGGAAACACTGATTGACAGCGTAATTGTTCCAGAAACTTGGTTTTTCCGAGAACCAGAGTCCTTTGTATTTCTGAAGCATTACGTATTATCTGAGTGGTTGCCAAAAAATCCACAGGGCGTACTGCGGGTTTTGAGTGTACCATGTGCAACAGGTGAGGAACCATATTCCATTGCGATCGCTCTCTTGGAAGCAGGATTGAACCCTACAAACATTCACATCGATGCTGTTGATATTAGCAAAAAGTGCCTGTTAAAAGCCCAAGGAGCAATCTACAATCAATACTCGTTTCGTAGCAATAGCCGATCCTTTCAAGAGTGCTATTTTCAGGCAACTGAGGCAGGATACCACCTGTGTAAACAGGTGAGATATATGGTGAATTTTATTAATGGCAACTTGGCAGATCGGGATTTTCTAGCTGACACGCCGCTTTATGATGTAGTCTTTTGCCGTAATCTGCTGATTTACTTCGATCTGACAACAAAAGAGCGTACCATTCAAGTCCTAGAAAGGTTGCTAAGGCCAGAAGGTTTGTTATTTGTTGGACACGCTGAAGCTTGGTTATTGTTTAAAACTCAATTAGTCTCAGTTCGTCAACATTCAGTAGTTGCTCATCGAAAGTCGAAAGCGTGCGAAAATATAAGCAAAAATCATCATCCCAATCTTCAGAGACAAGGCTTCACAGGCAAAAATATAGATGTTCTCAACAGGCGACAGCTACCGAAAAAAAACCATTCTAAGTTGGTAACACAAGAAAGATTAAATGTTACTCCCCAGAATCTCAGATCGCCAATAGACCTCAAGGTAAATTTGTTAGAGACAGCTAGAGCTTTAGCTGATCAAGGTCGGTTGAATGAAGCGCTTAAACTATGCAACAACTATCTCAAGCAAAATCAGGTGAGTACTGAAGCATATCTTTTACTAGGTCAGGTGCAGCAAGCGATGTCACAAAATGAGCAGGCGGCACAATCTTTTCAAAAAGCAATTTATTTAGAACCTACTCACGAAGAGGCGCTGACTCATCTGGCATTACTCAAAGAACATCAAGGAGATATGGATAGTGCTAATCTTCTCTGGCAACGAATTTACCGATTAAGGAAGGGGTAAATATTCGTCAAATCCATGATTTAACATTGCAGCAGATAAACCCAAAATGCAACTAGCTCCCCTGTTCCCAATTTTATATCGCGTTCTCCAACCAAGTTTTCCCAAGTGCCTTTGGCGGGGAAATTCTCATCGTAAAGCGATCGCCCTGACATTCGATGATGGACCCCATCCGCAATACACACCCGAAGTCTTGGCTGTATTAGATCGTTACAACATGACAGCGAGTTTTTTTTGGTTGGGTGTTTGCGTCAACCGTTCACCAGCCATTGCTAAAGTTGTTAGCGATCGCGGACACTGGATCGGATTGCATGGTTACGATCATCGCTCTTTCCCCATGCTTTCCCCAAATGACTTGAAGGAAACTTTAGAAAAAACCCAAGCTGCCATTTACAACGCCTGCAACCTGCAACCTGAACAAGTGCGAGATGTCCGCCCGCCCAATGGTTTATTTACACCTGCGACTTTAAAATTGTTCTTTGAGTGGAATTACCGCCCAGTAATGTGGAGCGTTGTACCAGAAGACTGGGTACGTCCAGGCGTTACCACTGTGGTAGAGCGAGTTATGCAGCAGGTCAAAAATGGTTCGCTGATTGTTTTACATGATGGTACTTGTGGTGGACAAGATGTTGCTGCCACAATTCAAATTCTCATTCCACAACTGCTACAACAAGGTTATGAGTTTGTGACTGTTGATACTTTGTGGGAGCAAGCTAAGGCTAACCATTGACTGTTACACATTTTAAAAATAGGTGAAGTTAATAATTTGCTCTAAATCAGGCTTTCCCATAAATTATGCCAGAGCAGTTTTCGATCATTGAGGTTCCCCTAGACGCTCCTGACGCTGATGAAGATTTAGGAACCAAAGAAAAGTTCTGGTTTCGCCATCAGTATTTAGGTCGTTGTCTTTACAAGAAAGCTAGACCAAATACAGGAGAAGACTGGGCAGAAAAGATTGCAGCCCAGTTGTGTGAGTTGCTGGGTTTACCACATGCTGATTATGAACTAGCGACATTCAATGAGGAAAATGGCATTGTTTCACCCTCATTTTTGCCGCCTCAACAAGGTGCAATTCTCATCCTTGGTAATGAAGTTCTGGCTAGGATAGTATCCAATTATCCACAAGATTCTAAAGACCTATCCCAACACACAATAGATAATGTATTCAATGCTATCGGAGATGCTTCACTAAATTTACCCATCGACTGGACACCACCAGAGGGAATTAGTCATGCGACGGAAACTTTTGTTGGGTATTTACTTTTGGATGCTTGGATTGGAAATAGCGATCGACACCATGAAAATTGGGCACTCGTCAGTTTACAAGAGAAGATTTATCTAGCACCAACTTATGACCACGCCTCCTGTCTCGGTAGGAACGAGTCTGATTCTAAAAGGAAAAGCAGGTTAACCACAAAAGACGTTGGCTTCTCTGTCCAAGCGTATGTAGAAAGATGCAATTCTGCGTTGTATGCTAGATCTAATGATAAAAAAACCCTCAAGACTTTTAATGCATTTTGTGAAGCGCAACAACGGTATCCAGATGCAGCCAGGGTGTGGTTAAATAATTTAGCAAGGGTGTCAAGCAATGATACGTTAGAGCTTTTTGAGCATATTCCATCTAATCGCATATCGCAAACAGCAATTGAATTTGCACAAAAGATATTGGAGTTAAATCAAAATAAGCTGCTGGACACCCTACTATGAAAACACTTTTTTTAGCTTGGCAAGATCCTAAAAGTCGCGCTTGGTTTCCCATTGGTCGCTTAACATTTGACGGAAAAAAATATCAGTTTGTATATACGCAAGGTGCTGTTAAAGCTCAAGATCAACACAATTTTCAGCTATTGTATTCCTTCCCAGAGTTGAACAAAGAATACGCATCAGTTGAACTGTTCCCCTTATTTTCTAATCGATTAATGCGACGCTCTCGCCCTGACTACAAAAATTATATTGAATCGCTAAATATTCCCGAAGGTGAAGATGATCCAGTTAGCATTCTTTCTCGGAGTGGTGGACGCAAGGTAACAGATTATTTTGAAGTTTTCCCATGCCCAGAACCAGATGAAAATGGTTTATACCGCATCCATTTTTTTGCACATGGACTGCGGCATCTTCCTGCTTGTGCAACTGAGCGAATTAATCAATTACAAACGGGTGAACTGTTACATTTAGCTAACGAATTTCAAAATCCATCTGACCCGCGTGCATTGCTCTTATGCACTGAGGATCATCACATTGTAGGTTATTGCCCTCGATATATTGTGGATGATGTTTTTAAACTCAAGAACAAAAATTCAGAACTTCTAAAAGTAAAAGTTGAGCGCGTTAACCCAGTACCGACACCTCTCCAACTGCGTTTATTGTGCAATATGACCGCAGAATGGCATCAAGATTTTTGTCCATTTTCTAGCCAGGAGTATCAGCCTTTGACGGCTGATATTCCAGTGACTTATGCTAGTTCCGATAGTTGATGTGTGGCTAGAAAAGCTTCGACTTCAGCAGTTGTTGGTTGAGAAGCGATCGCACCTGGTTTAATGGTAGTCAGTGCCCCAACAGCACTGGCATAAGTGACAATGCGTTTTGCGGTTTCGGCATCCCGCAAGTTGTGAATACCATGCTGACTCAGTTGGTTGATGAATCCTGCCAAAAAGCTATCTCCTGCACCAGTTGTATCAACTACAGGGATGGAAAATGAGGGTAACTTGCCTTCGTTCTCACCCAGACAATAAGCACAACCGTTTTCTCCATCTGTCACCAGTACCCCTTCAATTGAAGCTAGACGGTAAGTGATGGCTCCGGGATCTGCGGTTTCAAATAGCCATTCAGCTTCTTCTTTGGAGAGTTTAAGAAAATCGACACGCTTAAATAATTCGGGAATTTTTTGATGGGCGATGTTTGGCTCATCCCAAAATACAGGACGCCAGTTGACATCCAGCACAATCTTCAAGTCGTAATGTTCTGCTAACTCTAAAGCGCGGTGAATTGCCTCTTCACTTTCAGGATAGGCTAATTCTAAAGTACCCAAAACCAGAAAATCTGCTTCTTGAAACAGCGAATCTGACAATTGTTTAGCTTGCAGGTGAGTATCGGCAAATTCTGTGGTGTCATACTGACCAAATCCGGCGAAAGTGCGATCGCCAGACAGATCCCGTGTAACATAAACTTGTCGCGTTGGTGCTGTGGGATGGCGTTGTACCCCCGTCGTATCTACACCTACATCTTGTAATAGCTTGACCAGTGCATTCCCTGGCTCATCTTCGCCAACGGCTCCGATAAATCCTACTGAAGTTCCCAGCTTGACTAAAGCACAAGCTACGTTAGCTGGCGCCCCTCCTGGGTAGGGAGTCCAGGATTTCACTTCTTCCAGCTTTAGTCCTAATTGATCGGCTAAACAATCAAACAAAATTTCACCAAGGCATAAAACACGGGGATTGCTCATCTCATTTTCAATTTTAGATTTCGATTTGGGATTAGGAATTTACAGTATAAAATCTACAATAATTTTTGCTAATCTGTCGCCAGTTCTTCATAGAATTAAATAGCAATTTTTAATACTCATATAGCATATATATGCTTCTAATCTCGGTTATTTTAGCTCAGTGCTTAGATAATATATTCGCCATAAATAGATATATTTATTACTTTAAATATTGCGTAGGTTAGATTAATGCCAACTTGAAATCCAAAGAAAATATTGACAATCGGATTACTGCTAATAGTTGAAACCCCTACCAACAGAAGAATCTTCTAGAATTAGAAAGAGCGATTAAGTACATATACCAAGGGAGGATAGAAATAGTTATGGCTGGTGGCAAGTCTGAGACCCCCGTTAGTCTGTCAGACAGAGAACTGCAAATTATCGACCTAGTGTCCGCTGGCTTAACTAACCAAGAAATTGCAGGAAAACTGGAGATTAGCAAGCGTACAGTTGATAACCATATCAGTAATATTCTCACCAAAACCCAGACAGAAAATCGAGTAGCTCTTGTCCGATGGGCTTTACAGTGGGGCAAAGTCTGTTTGAATGATGTGAATTGCTGTCTTCTGCCTAACCAGATCGAATAAACAATTTACTAGTAGCAGCGTAACTGCTCTGAACTGGTATAATTGCAACCCGATTTTGAAGTTGACTAATTGTTCCCCTGCTCACGCCTAAGTTTTCAGTGTGAACACTCTACCAAAAGTTCCGAGTCCTTCACTCAGCCAGGGTTTATGTTAGTGGAGCCAGCTGACCCTCGGACTCGGAAACTATAAAGATCAGAATTAGTTTCCAAATTGATTGAACCACCCCACCGCAAGGCGGATGGGGATTCCTGACAGCCCATGCTGACAGTGGGACATTGGTTGAGTCGATGGGGGATATTATTCCCCGCACCTCTCAGTTAAATCTGGACGTGCCCATTTCTGTGCATCCAGCTTCCGATGTTCTCAGCTTGCGCTTTTGCCCATGTGTTTGTAATCGTGACAACTCTCATGAATTGCTTCTAGATTATTCTTTTTCCAATTGGCGTGATTTCCGTCGATGTGGTGCAAATGTACCTTTTCTTCATCAATGAATTTCAGACCACAGGAAGCACATTTATGGCTTTGCTTATTAAGAGCTTTAGAGGTCATACCGTCATAGAGCTTACTATTACGCTCGCTCCAATAGGCTATATCTCCGTCATAGGGGGATTTTGTTCCTTTCACCATGACGTGCCTTCCTTCGGAGTAAGGAACTGATGGGAATGCTTTGTCTAATAACGTTTTACTAGAGTAGCGTGTTTTTTTAGTTTCCTTGTTGAATACCTTGAATGCTCTTGTTTCGATGTGGTATAACGAGTTTCTCGACCCGTCCATCTTGCAAAAGCGATGGTAATTTCTCCAGCCTCTAACTACCGGAGCTAGTTTCATAGCTTTTGTGGTAGCACCATAATTCGAGTTATTGACGATGTGTTTTACTTTCTTACGGAATGCTTTGAAGTTGTCCACTGAGGGAGTGCTTCTAAACTTTCCATTGCTCTGAACTTTGAAGTTCCAGCCGAGGAAATCAAACCCATCTGTCGCGGCGGTAACTTTGGTTTTCTTTTGGCTTACATTCATTCCGCGTTTGCGGAGGAACTCGCTGATTCTTTCAAGTATTTCTATCGCATCATCTTGGGGTCGAAGTATAATAACCATGTCGTCCGCGTATCGGATTGATGGCTCGGCAATTTTCTCTGTCGAGGTTTTGTCTGTTATTTTCCTTCCCTGTTTGTATCCCACATGATATCTGTGGATACTTTCAATTCCGTTAAGTGCGATATTAGCTAGTAATGGGCTAACTACTCCCCCTTGAGGCGTACCCTGTTCGGGGAATTCTGGGTTAACTCCAGCCTTGAGGCATCGGAAGATTCCGAGTTTTAAGCCTTTGGGTGCTATGAGTTCGTCCATTATTGCTGAGTGGTTAATCCGGTCGAAGCACTTTTCAATATCGAGTTCAATTACTCGTTTTTCTATTCCATTACCTTGGGAACATAAATTTTGAAAGATGTACTTTTGTGCATCGTGGGCAGAGCGCCCGGTTCTGAACCCATAACTTCTGGTGTGGAAAGTGGCTTCGTGTGCTGATTCGAGTGCATATTTTGCGAGGCATTGCCAAGCTCTATCTGCGATGGTGGGTATCTTAAGCATTCTGGTAGTCCCATCCTTCTTAGGGATGGGGATTTCCCGTAAGCCTTGATGTTTCCAATTTCCGCTATTCTTTCTCAGTAGTTCTTCAAGGTTGAAGCGTTCTTCAAATGAGAGGGATTTCTTACCATCAATACCAGCCGTTTTTTTACCCGCGTTTAGCTGTGATACTTGTCTTATTGCAAGAAATCGAGCTGAGGTTGATTTTAGAATAAGCTTTTGGAGTGACCTGGCTTTCCGCTTGTCTCCAACCTGAACAGCTTTGTACACGCGCTTTTGAAGGCGGAATAGGTTACGCCGGAATTTCTTCCAAGGTAGTGCTACCCATGATTCACTAGTTTTGTAACTGTGTCTAACCATACTCTTCTCTAGGTAGTGTATTCTGAACACCTCAAACCAATTACGGTCTGTCCTACCCGAACTGTGGGGATTCCTCCGCTCGTCTGGTCTACTTAAGGTTCGACTGCCCTAAGACCCACAATTCGTTTTTATTCGTTCCCTCGGAGAGATTGATAGTTCCGTTAGGCGTGGTCAATTCAACTACTGGACTCCCTTGACTCTTTGCCTCTATTTACTCAAAAATGTGGCGGGAGGTTAATTTCTCCAGTGAAGTCAGGGATTTTGTGTTACGCCCTGCTTGAGGGTAAGTTGCTTTTCTAGACCCTGTTTCGCCGTAAGAACTCCCTGTTAGCGCCAGTGTCAACCCGCAACGGCTGTCTGATTGCGCCCTGTTCCCAGCTTCACCCTGTAGAAACCGAGTCTACTCAGTGTGGGCAGGTAAGGAGTCAATTCTGAGTCTGAATGGTAGGACTTTCACCTACATCAAACCGAGAGTTCAACCTCTTTGTTGACAGTAATCTGCTGTCGGGCTGGATTAGTTATTTACGGACTGGATACCGTGATTCACTAATCAACGAATCGCACCAAGTATCCCTCTAGACCCTGAAACTAACACCCATACCAGAGGCGTAAGAATTGGGCTTACTTTTGGTTTAGATTCATGCTTTCAGAGTCCATCACTCAGCCAGATAGGTACGCTCTGCATTCTGATATTACTTGTCAGTTGTTTAGGCTTGCTGCTTTTAAGCAGTAGTGACTTACTGTGCCGGAGTCTCACCGAAACTAGAATGCTTCAACACGTAGATAGTTGCTCATACTCACTTTTCTATTTTAACATTCAAAGGTAATTGTCTACTTCGCTCCGCTCCGTACACCGCTATCCATCCCCAAGCGTATTGCATGGGGTTTTCCGCGAATCTTGATAAAACAAGACTGATGCCCCATGCCCAATGCCCACTTGCCCTGAGCGGAGCCGTACCACTTCGTGGAAGCAAGCTACGCGTAGCGTCTCGTAGAGAAGGGATGCCCCATGCCCACTTGCCCTGAGCGGAGCCGTACCACTTCGTGGAAGCAAGCTACGCGTAGCATCTCGTAGAGAAGGGATGCCCAATGCCCCATGCCCAAACTAAATAATCCACAAAAATTAGCAACAATTCAATGGTGCAAGCGTTACATTTGAGAGAAATCTATGTTGCCCCATCAGCTTTGGGAGGAGTGTTGCAATGAATACTTCCGCTTCTTTTCAGGGTAGCTCGTCTCCCTTTGAATTTTTTAACTTTGATTTTACAATACCTGTATCTGAGAAAGTTCCGAATGTTGAAGACCGATTTTCAGACTTTCCCCAACCTACACAAGATACCGACTTACTCAAACAGCTATCGTTTATTCCAGGGTTGAAAGAAATTTTGATGCTGCGGCAGGTTCACGCCTTAGAACACGCGACTGTTTGGGTTCTGAGCGAATCAAAAAGTGCTTATGCTGCCACAGGAGAACCCACTAAAGTTCAACTAGATAATGAACTATTAGGCGGTTTGTCTACTGAGCAGGGATTCTACCTTTATGGTGAGGTAAATATTAGTAATTTGCGGGCTGCTGTCGCACTTGCTCGACATCGCATCACCAGTGGAGAATGGGATTTGGCTGTACATCCCCGTTGTGGCACAAATTTATCAGTAGCAATGCTCTTAACAGCTGGACTAGCTGTAGGTGTGCATCTATTGCTACCATTTCGACCAATCGAGCAACTTATAGGTTTGGGTTTAGCGGCGACGACAGCCGCCGAACTCGCACCTGATTTAGGTTCTATGGCACAGCGTTATCTAACAACTGCCATTCCTTTTAACCTAGCAATTGAAAATATTACCCGTACACGCGACGTTTGGGGACGTGAGGCACATTTTGTTAAAGTGGGCTGGCAAGAATGAACAGAGTAAGGAAGCAGAGGGGCAGAGGAAAATAACCAATGTCCAATGCCCCAATCTAAAAAAAATTATGAGAAAACTTTACTTCTTACTACCCGGTACAGATGGCAAATTTGCCTGTGGTGGTCTTTGGGCAGAACTAAAAGCACTTAATTTAGTTCAGCATATTTGTAGTGCTGATGTTGTAACTTACCGTCAACGAGAAAAAGATAAGCTTTTTCTTGACGATTTGCTAAAAGAGAAAAATTTAAGTGATGTAATTTTTGTGATCAGTTGGGGATTTGATATAGCTCAACTCGTGGCTAAACTAAAGCAATACAATGTCGTTTACCATGCACATAGTGCAGGTTATCCATTTAGACTACCCGCGAGTATTCCGATCATCACTGTTAGCCGTTATACAATGGGATATTGGGGAGAAAAATCACCCAATTCTCTGATTTATTATTTGCCCAATCAAATTTCTGATGAGTTTCAAAATTTAGGTCTGGAACGGGATATTGATGTTTTAGTTCAGGCTCGTAAATCTTCTGAGTATTTAATTAAAGAATTGATTCCAGCGTTGCAAAAATGTTGTAAAGTATTGGTTGTTGATTCATACATAGAGGATTTACCTGGACTATTCAACCGAGCTAAGGTTTACCTCTATGATTCGGCTGAGTACTGGGCACAACAGCGCGTTAGTGAAGGATTTGGTCTGCAACCAATGGAAGCTCTTGCCTGTGGCTGCCAGGTATTTTCTAGTGTTAACGGTGGACTGGCTGATTACTTAGATCCTGGATTTAATTGCTATAAAATTGCTGGATATTCTCAAGAATATGATGTCCAACGTATTATCAAGGTGATTGATTCTTCAGTAATGTTTAGCTTGTCTGAAGAGTTTTTGGTTGAGCATCGAACTGAAAATATTATTCAGCGTTTTCAAGTTATTCTGGATGAGTTAAATGAATTTTTTGACCACAAGATACAGCAGCCATCTAATATTAAGGATTTGACGAGAATACGTCTGGCTAAATTACTCGCTCAGAGAATATACGGGAAGCTGGGGAAGAAATACTTTAAGCAATAGAAACGAACCGCAGAGGCGCAGAGAACACAGAGAGAAGAGAGGAAATTGAATGAGTCGGCGGTTATTAGTTACTGGGGGCGCGGGGTTTATTGGGGCGAATTTTGTCCATCATTGGTGTCAGGTTTATCCAGATGATCGGGTGGTGGTGTTGGATGCGCTTACCTACGCGGGGAATCGTCTGAATTTGGCGCTGGTTGAAGGTGGAGAGAATTTTCGGTTTGTGCAGGGGGATATTTGCGATCGCACCATCATAGACGAGCTATTATCAACAGAAAATATTGATACCATCGCCCATTTTGCTGCTGAATCTCATGTTGATCGTTCGATTCTTGGTCCGGCGGCTTTTGTGCAAACTAATGTAGTGGGAACTTTCACCCTACTAGAAGCTTTTCGGCAACATTGGGAGACAAAAGCACAGCCATCAGATTATCGTTTTCTACACGTTTCTACAGATGAAGTTTACGGTAGTTTGGGCGCAAATGACGCAGCTTTTTCTGAAACTACATCTTACGCTCCCAATAGTCCCTATTCAGCCTCGAAAGCTGGTAGCGATCATTTAGTCCGTGCTTATTATCATACTTATAAACTTCCAAGCATTATCACAAATTGCTCTAATAATTACGGACCTTATCAGTTTCCCGAAAAACTAATTCCCCTAATGTGTATCAACACTTTGATCGGAAAACCATTACCTGTTTACGGTGATGGTAAAAATGTGCGGGATTGGCTTTATGTGGGCGATCATTGTCTGGCTCTGGATGTGGTAATCAATCAGGGTAAACCAGGAGAAACATATAATATTGGTGGCAATAATGAGGTGGAAAATATTAACCTCGTGCAACTTTTATGTGAGATGATGGATGAATTAGCACCTGATTTACCAGTACGTCCAGCAAAGCAGTTAATTACTTTTGTCAAGGATAGACAGGGACACGATCGCAGATATGCAATTAATGCGAATAAGATTAAAACTGAGCTTGGTTGGACACCTTCAGTAACAATTGCTGAGGGTTTACGTTTAACTGTTGAATGGTATCTCAATCATCGTCATTGGTGGGAACCTCTGCTATCTGTGGAATATCAAGCTTACTATCGCAAAAATTATCTTTAACCCATATTCTGCACCCAATAGTGTCATACCATTTCTTTATGAAGATGCGCCTGTAGGACTTACCCGAAACCGCGCTGTAGGGGCAATTCATGAATTGCCCCCTACCTGAATAAAGCGCAGCCTCACATAGAATTGGTGTCACCATCGATTATTACTGTTGTGATTTACTCTGCTGATGGAGGCATGATTTTTTGTGGCGTGAGGCAATATCCCAGTGCCTTTATGATGGAATTGACGTTTTCAAGGCGCGGGTTGCCATTGCTGGATAAGGCTTTTTGCAATCCCCGTCGTGTCATGCCTATTTGCTCGGCTATCTCACTAATTCCTCGTACACGAGCAACGACGCGCAAGGATGCCAACAACGCGCCGGAATCGTTGTCTTCTGCATATTCCTGAAATATCTCGGTTAAATAATCGTCGATTTCTTCCGGGTGCTTACGGAAGTACTCTTCTTCAACTTCATCAAGTGTTTTAAATTTTCTCACCGATTAGGTACTCCTTTTTCAATAAATTATCAGGCTCCCACAGTTTATCTAGATAATGACTATCCTTGAATATAAGGGAATGAAATCAGCGTAAACTGCCAGCAGGTGTAAGATGCTGCAACCAGAACAGATATTACAAGACCGTTATCAAATTCAACGTCAACTCGGTAACAATGGAATTCGTCAAACTTGGCAAGCATTGGATTTACAAGCCTCTGATGGCGAAAATTCGACGGTTGTGGTCAAACTTTTGGCCTTTGGCGGTACCGTGCAGTGGGATGACCTGAAACTTTTTGAGAGGGAAGCACAAATTCTTAAACAGCTAAATCATCCTCGCATCCCCCGATATATAGATTATTTTTGTATCGACGATCGCACACTCTGGTTTGCCTTAATACAAGAATATATCCCTGGTGAGTCGCTTAAGGATAAACTTGCTGTTGGCAAAAGGTTTAGTGAAAAGCGAGCGAGGAAAATTGCTGGTGAGATTTTAAATATTCTCACCTATCTACATGAGTTAAATCCAGGGGTGTTGCATAGAGATATTAAGCCGAGTAATTTAATCTGGGGCGAAGATAATCGGATTTATTTAGTTGATTTTGGTGCAGTTCAGGATAAAGCGGCAAGAGAGGGCGTTACTTTTACCGTTGTCGGTACTTATGGTTATGCCCCAATGGAACAATTTGGTGGTCGAGCGGTTGCGGCTTCAGACCTCTATGCACTGGGTGCGACTTTGATTCATTTGCTCACTGGAACTTCACCCTCTGATTTACCACAACAGGATTTGCGACTGCAATTTACAGACCGAGTTAATCTCAGTCCCAGTTTCGTCAGTTGGCTACAAAAGTTAATAGAACCTGCTCCTGAACAAAGATTTGCTAGTGCTAGCCAAGCGCTAAATGCTCTCAAATCGGGGCTGACTGTCACATCTGCAAACAAGAATCAGCTTTTACCGCTAAAAGAAATAATCAACAATTCTGGATGCGGGATAAATAATCACAATGAAACAGTCCCAGAGGAAATTCTCGGTTGGAATTGGGGCGCGTTTTTGATGCCTTGGTTGTGGATGTGGCCGAATCAAACGTGGTATGGACTATTCTGTTTTATACCCCAAGTTGGGTGTTTAATGGCGATCGCACTTGGTGCCAAAGGCAATGAATGGGCTTGGAAAAGTAGACGGTGGCGCAGTATTGAGCAATTCAAAGCCCATCAAAGAGGCTGGGCGATCGCGGGGATTCTAATTGGAGCGCCTATTAGTATTATGCTGTGGGTCGGCGCGATCGCTTTGCTCAAATCGTCACTGTAAAGCACTCTTTTGGGTAAATATCAAGGGAAGGTTTTTTAGGCAAAGTATAAGGGTTCAACAAATGGTTCAAATTCTTCAAGGAAAAGATATCACCCTAGCCCAACTTATTGATGAATTTGGTCTACAACTTGGAGATGACGAAGATTTTTTTTCAGAATGGCGGCATGATTTACCTGAGTTGAGTGACTTAGAAAAGCAATCTCTCAACGAAGTCAAGGCAGAATATTTGCATCTATCGAAATATCCTATTTTAGAACCTGTAGTCAAAATGGTGGTGCTATCTCCACTATTGCGTCTAGCAGGTTTTTATCAACCGCCTTTCTACATTGCCTCAGAACAAGAGGTAAAAATTTCTTCTGAAGACGAAGGCAGGATTATCAGAGGACGTATTGACATCTTGGTGTTCCATCCTCCATTTTGGGTTTTGGTTATTGAGGCAAAACGAGCAGAATATTCATTAGTGCCAGCAATTCCCCAAGCATTGGCTTATATGTTAGCAGATGCAACTTCGGCTAAACCTGTTTTTGGGTTTATCACCAATGGTAATGAATTTAGATTTATTAAGTTGACGAAGCAGGGTACACCGAGATATGCATTATCTTACACACTGTCACTGAATCGTGGAGATGACCTACATACTGTTGTCAAAGTGTTAAAACGCCTAGCTCATTTAATTCGTAATTCGTAATTTTGTAGTGGCGTGTCAAGGCTAAATAAAATGTTGCAAAAAAATTGTAGGTTGAGTGGAGGCTTTGCCAAAGCCAACATCCTGATATATGTTGGGTTGCGCTCCGCTCCACCCAACCTACAAATATTCTTAACTAGACAAAACCTGTCCCTCTCCGACTCGGAGAGGGACAGACTTGAACTTTAGTTCAAGGCAGGGAGAGGTTCGTCGAACTCACCTTAAGTTGACTACCCCACCAACTCCATTTCTAACTACTAACTTGCGATTCAACTATACCCACGGGACAAGATACGTTTGTCCCACCTAAACCACAATACCCGTTGGGATTTTTAGCCAGGTATTGCTGATGGTAAGCTTCAGCGTAGTAGAACTCAGGCGCATCTAAGATTTCTGTGGTAATCTTGCCATAACCTGCACCGTTGAGAGCTTGCTGATAAGCTTCCCGCGATGCTTCTGCTAGCTGCTTTTGATTCTCGGAATATACATAAATTCCCGAACGGTATTGAGTGCCTGTATCATTACCTTGACGCATCCCTTGGGTAGGATTGTGGCTTTCCCAAAAGACTTTGAGCAGTTCGCCATAACTAATTACTTTGGGATCAAACACAACCAACACCACTTCATTGTGACCGGTTCGCCCACTACATACCTCTTCATAAGTGGGGTTGGGTGTTAAACCAGCAGCGTAACCCACTGCGGTGGTGTAAACTCCTTTAAGTTGCCAAAATTTGCGTTCTGCACCCCAAAAACAGCCCAAGCCAAAGATTGCCTTCTCTAATCCATCGGGATAAGGGGGTTGTAAGGGATTCTTGTTGACATAATGAGCTGCGGGTACTGACATAGATTGTGCCCTTCCTGACAACGCTTCGTCAGGTGTGGGCATAACTGACTTTTTGCCAAATCCGAATAGTGCCATTGATTTTGACTCTGATATATATCTTTACCTTATCTACCATTGTAAAGATTCTGGCGATCGCTTGGGGTCTTCTCAGAATCATCATTGGACTGTGTTGATAGTTACAGATGTATCTCAGTGTTTGCTCTTTAACTGGTTAATGCTATTCATCAAAGGAGAATTTGCCATCAGAAGTACTCATGGATAAAATACCGAAAATTGACCTGCTCGTGTCGCAAAATAAAAGTTACTTAGGCATTATGTAAACAAGAGCAATAACAAATTTGGATATTTTCTGTTATTCCCGGTAGAATTATTGCTATCAGCCTATGAGTAGTTAGCAGATGAACGTTTCCCTAACCCCCGAACTAGAAAAGTGGGTGCAATCTAAAGTTGAAACCGGTATGTACACTTCTGCTTCTGAAGTTATCCGAGAAGGTCTGCGGCTTCTCAAGGAGAAAGATGCCCTCAAAGCAATACGCCTAGCAGAGTTGTGTCAAGAGATACACCTTGGGATTGATAGCGGAGAATCTACACCCCTAAACATGGATGAAATCATCAAATTAGCAAAACAACAACGGCAGCAGAGAGAATCCGCGTAATGGCGATAATTCTCAAAAAACCGCTTGCGTCATTGGAGTTATGTCAGAACGGCTCACCAATTGAACTGCACTTCTTTCATACATAGCTTGATTGGATGGTGAGACTCGTTGATGTTGCTTAACCAAGAACTCTGCAAAAAACTCTAGAACGGTAGAGTTTGCATTGGGATTGTTTGCGGCTTGAGGGGGCACATTTGGGTCTGTATCCTGCGCGAGTTTTTCTAAAACCTTTGCAGGGGTTGAAGGATGGGTAGCAACCAATGGCCGGACAGAGGCTCGTCGATCGCTAGCTAACAGCTCTAGCAAGTCGATGGATGTTCCAGGTTTTCCCTCAATAAAATTGATGATAGCGATCGCAGTTTCGGAAACATTTGGATGGTTCTTGACTAGATCACGAATTTCTTTTTCATTTTCTCCCGCTAGTTTTTCTAATATTGCGCTTGGTGCTTGAGGATTTCGAGCAATTGCTTTATGCATCCTAAAATTTCGCCAATCTGCAAACTGATTTAGCAGGGATAACGGTGCTTTCGGGTTCTGAGCGATCGCCATTTTAACATTGCTGCTTCCACGCTCGGCTAGTTGAAGCAATAACGATTCAGAAGTGTTCGGATTTTGAACAATCGCAATAAAGAGTTCATCGAAATCAAATTCATCAGCATTTTCGTCATCGTAGAAAGTAGGCGGGTTTTCTAAAAGTTGTTCCAGAATGTGAAGAGGTGTCTTTGGATTTCTAGCCACGGCACAAAGAATTTCCTCATCCTCGATTTTGGATAACCGAGCGATCGCACTTTCACTAGTTGTGGTGCTACGGGCTAAAGATAGCCTGACGAAATGACTATCAGGATTTTCCAGCAACAAAAGATTGAAAATTGGGTTCGCCGTAATTGCGTCTGGAAACTCCTTACCTAATTTCAGCAACACTTCAATAGGCGTATTCGGATTTCTAGCCACCGCCTCACGAACTTCTGGCTGAGGATGTAAAGATAACTCCTCAAGCACTACAACCGAAGTGTCAACAGCCGAGGCTAACGCAAAATCGTTGTCATCAAGCATAGTAAAAAATTAGATTTTAGATATAGAATTAGTTTTCCCAAAATCTAAAGGCACTTTTAAATTAGACTTTTACGAGGAACTTGCCATTAGAAGTACTCATGGATAAAATACCGAAAATTGACCGTCAAAGGGAGCATCAAGCGAATGAACGTACTTTTCTGGCTTGGCTACGCACTTCTATTGCATTGATTGGCTTTGGTTTTGCTATTGCCCGATTTGGTATATTTCTGCGCCAGTTGAATCTTGCTATTACTCAACAAGAACCTCCCGTACATCAATTATCCAACTCGGAAAATTTGGGTGTTTCTTTGGTAATTTTTGGAATTTCGACTATTGCTTTAGCTGCGTGGCGATACAACCAAGTTTTCTGGCAAATTGAACGAGGCGACTATAGACCAAATAGGTTAATGGTTTGGATAATGGCCGGAGTAGTAATGACTTTGGGAATTCTCAGTATTCCTTTGCTCTTAAGGCGTGATAAATTACCTTCTCGTTCTCCTGTTCCAACTCAACCACAGTCTCGAAATTTGCATTAATTAAATATAACTACTATCGCAGTCCTAAATCAGTTGTAAAAACCTCTCTTTATTCTCCTCTCTGTGTCGCGCCAGTTGCTTCAAGTCGGGGAACCCGCCCAACGCACTGGCAACTCTATTGTCTCTGCGGTTCGTTTAAAAATTGTGATTCTGGAGGCGAGATAAACTTATTTATAAATATCCTCCAATCAGACTGTATAACAATCCAAATAGTACAATCAGAGTCACAATAATATAGGTAAAATCTCGTTGTTGCAGATAGACTAATAGTGAACAAGCTACTCTCACAACTGGAGTAGCAATCAATACCAACAAACCAAGTTGAATAATGCCACGGTGACGACCAGATTCAACAGATGTCACCACCCCCGATGGACTACGAAACTCTGGTAGTTCTCCCCGAAAAAGCTGATAATTAGGAGCCTCATTTCCGTGGCGAATTAAATACAAAATTCCCCCCGCCAAAACCAAAGCGGTGGCAAGAATGACCCCAACTCTTAACAGGTTGCCGAGAAATTGCTCAAAGCGTTGCTCAGATTTGTTACGCTTGCTTTTCGCCATTCTAAAGCCTCCCCGTTAGCCCTTTATAAATCATTTCCACCGCTAGCACCAAAATCACAATGCTGAAAATATTTCGCAAAATATTCACGTTGGCTCTAACTAATACCAGCGCCCCTAATAAAGCACCAAACAGTACTCCTAACATCACAGGCATTGCTAATCCGGGGTCAATGTAACCTCGGTTCAGATATATGCCAGCGCTAGCCGCCGCCGTGACTCCAATCATGAAATTGCTGGTGGTGGTTGACACTTTAAAGGGAATATGCATGATTTTATCCATTGCTAGCACCTTGAGCGCTCCCGAACCAATACCAAGCAATCCTGAAAGTATGCCAGCGACAAACATCAATCCAAATCCGAAGGGTACACCGCGCACGTTATAAGACTGTTCTCCTGTGGGAGTTGGATAAGTACTATTCAGTTTAAGACGGATTGCCAGAGAATTTGGCGGCAAATTGTTGACGTGTTCGGGTTGGCTCTGACGGGACAAATAGGCGGAGTAGAGTAAAACGATTCCAAACACAACAGCAAGCGATCCCGTGGAAATTTTTGCTGCTATAATTGCCCCGGCTATTGCGCCAAAGGTTGTTGCTACTTCTAGGAACATCCCTAGCCGCACATTTGTATATCCTTCTTTAACGTAAGCAGATGCGGCTCCGCTAGATGTAGCGATTACAGATACTAATGAAGCACCGATCGCATAACGAATATCAATCCCAAACACTAATGTTAAAAAGGGGACAATTACAACTCCACCACCTAACCCGGTTAGTGCCCCCAAAAACCCGGCAACAAATGAGCCGAACCATACCAGTAGAGAAAATTCTAGGATGTTCAAATTGCTTCCCCCGCCACAAACTTTTTTGCTTGAGACTAGAAAGCGAAACTCAACCTGATTGCTGCTTGGTTGATTTCACCCCCAAATATTCTAGAAAGTTTCGTTAATAGAAACAAATGTTTTTGTTTGTTAAATTGATAATTTAAAGTGATTAATAAGTCATAAGATTTTTGGATATAGAAATCGGCTATAGCCCTACTTAAGGGACTTCCAAATAAAAAAATATCCTAAAACTAACGCAAAAATCCTCTCTATTTCTCTTCTCTCTGTGTTCTCTGTGTCTCTGTGGTTCGTTTCTTTGGATAATTTATTTCTTGGAAGTCCCTAATCATTCGTGAATAACTATAGCGGTTCTCAGTTGAGTGCAATACAGACCTAACCCCCAGCCCCAACCCTTGTAGCATTGGGGAGTAAGATTCAAAGCCTCTCTCCTAAAAGGAGAGAGGTTTGGAGAGAGGTCAAACTGTATTGCATCCAACTGAGAACCGCTATAGATCCCCGACTTCTTGAAGAAATCGGGGATCTGAGCTTGAGCTATTCAATTAACAGTAGATTCAGAAATAACCGTTACACAAGCATTCACTAAAGGTAACAGCGGCCCTAGTTGTTCTTGTCCATTCACCGCTAAATCGCTATGACACAAATAAACTCTCTCGGATACACGAGACAGTAAATCTGTCAAAATCCTTCGCAGTCGTTGTTCTTCTGCTAATTTCTCATCTTCTGCTGTCCAAGGTTCGCCTAATCTGTCTCGCAGGAAAAACGGCGCACCGAACAAAGTCGCGGCACCACCTTTCGCCCATAGAGGTGAACCAGCATCTAGCCAAAAATGCCAACGGTGCGATCGCCTACTAGATCGATATTGAAATATAGTTGCTAAGGTGACAGCCTTTCTCACTCCACCAATGGGACGCACAGGGTAAGGGTTGGCGGTAATAGTCCCACGTCGCAGTAGTTGAATAAATTCAATAATAGTTGTGTAAGGCGTTGTCTCAACTGGAGCAATTTGTCGTAATCTGGTGTCAATTTCCCAGTAGTGTTGGGCAGTTTCTAATAATTCTCGTAGCGCTGCCAGTTGTTCGTAGGGAAGATTACTACCATTCCACAAAAAGCGCTGAATTGCTCTGTCTAACAGAGAAATGGGACTGGGAATTAAACGTAGTTCTTGTTGCGATCGCTGCTGTTCTAACCACTCTAATATCTCATTATAGGCTGTAGTCGCTGCATAACCGATTCGATCCCAGCGCTCAAAAGTTGATACTGGTAGCAAGTTCGGGCGATCGGGATGGGGTACAAAGCAGTAATCTGCAATCAAACCAGCACGTACCGGATCAATATTTGTAGAGACGCGATGAATCGCGTCTGTTGTAGATACCCGATTCATCGCGTCTGTTGTAGATACCCGATTCATCGCGTCTGTTGTAGATACCCGATTCATCGCGTCTGTAAAATTTTCTGTTAGTTGTTGCTTCCTACTCAAGACAACCAGCATTTCTGCCACAGCATCCCGATCTACGAGGCGTCCCAAGCCGGGATAAACTAGTGCCAGCATGGTCAGTAATGCGCGAATGACGGGTGAACTAATTAGGGAACGTTGATCATTGAGCGATTCTACCTGGATATTTTGCTTGATGAGGATTTCTACTAGAGTATAACGAGCGATCGCATCTAAACCTGGTGCAATAATCGCCACTTCTTCTGGTTGCACTTGTTGAGATTGGATAGCATTAGCAATTACCTCTGCTGTTTGCCGCAATAATTGGGCGCGGGAGGTGGTTTGAATTGAATGCACAATTTCAGGTAAACTCAACAGTACCATCGGTTCTGTGACTAATTCCACCATCTGTTTAGTGAGATCCTCACCAAGGGACTCAGGAGGCGGCCCGGTCAAAATTTCTACCCGACAACGCTTTGCTAACCCTTCTAGATAGTTGGGATCTGCTCCCAATCCCAATCGCACTGCACCATCAGGATTGTAGCTAAACGCGCCAACTGCACCTTGATCTAATAGCAATTCAAACAAGAGACGCGCTACGCTAGGATAGTCATCGACATCATCCGCCAGTACCGCCTGATAGCGTTTAGCTAGATGCTGCTGGTAATTGCGATCGCTTAATAAATGCTGACTATAAAGTTCAGTAATAATCCCATAAGTTAGTAACCCCCTCTCTAAACACCAGTTACGCCAATTTAGGAGCAAAGATGCTAAAAATTCCGGCTCTAAAGTTGTGGTATTTTCCCCCAAACCTCTTGCCAAAATCTGGGCAATATCTTCGCAAGGTATACCACTGTAAGCTGCTAATTGCAACAAGTCTAGGATGCGACGCACCAGGCGAGACTCATTCACTCCCGCAAGACGTAAAATTTCTTCGTCTAATTGGGAACGCCAGAGTTTAGTCGCTAATTCTTGTTCTGTTTCTGGTCGCAACCTTACAGGAAACTGTGCCTTTAGGTTCAACGAGTTAATTAGCAACGGCCAAAATAAAATAACTTCATCCTGAAAAAAACCTAGTGGTGTCTTCGCCCGAACCGGATATTTCCCGAAGGTAGATGTAACAATAATATCTCCCAATTCTCGACGATTATCATCATTGGCAGCTAAGACTAAAACTCCCGGCTCTGTTTGCTTAAGATCGGAAAATTCGCCGACATGACTACTTTTTTTATTTGCTGATTTTTTAGTATAAAATGATCCAGTATATTTATTTTCCGATTTTACCCAATTACAAAATTGCTCAACCAAGCGAGCCGTCTTACCAGTGCGACTAGTGCCAACAATCCAAACCGAATGAGAAACCACAAACTTTCCCCTTGTAGATTTGCTAGTATACCTCGTGCGTTAACTTAAGGTTAATAGTCACCAAATAATGCTGGATGATTGTCTGCAATGAAAAACTCTGTTTTTAGCCAAAAAATCTATTCTTTCTTACTTGCTGCTTATCGATGGTACTTACAGACTCCTGAACGTTCTTTAGATGAGGCTTACGATGCAGCATTAAAGATTCAGGAAATAGAAAACAAGCATTTCAATGGTAATAAAATAGACCCTGACTCAGCCACATACAGTAACAGTGTGATGGATTATTTTGAGTCAGACCTCAACAAGCTATTAAAAGTTGCGAGGATGCGGCTTACAGAGTTGAAAGCAAGCCGTTGGTTCCTAAATGAAGAGGATCAAAAAGCTGCCGAGAAAGCAGGTATAGAGTATTTAAGTCCTTCTTTGGTTTTAGAAAAGCTAAACTTTATCGATCAAGTTATATCCAAATACACAACAATTTCCGATCAAACAACTTCCAAAGCTTTAGTAGTTAGACCTCCAAATCTACCAGTTAACTCTGTGATGTCTGACGACAAATCGCTGCTCGTCAATACTCCAACATTGCCACCCAAAATACCCAATCAAGACTCGGATAAAAAACTAAAAGTCCAGCGCAAAACCGATACAGTTGGTGTTTTGCCCCGTTCTATTTTAAGTACTATCAGTCGTTTGCAAGTTGAATTAGACCCTAATGCTGAACAAGAGGTAATTCAGAGTTTTCGTCAGACTCAAAGAAGAACAATAATATCTATCAGGTTTATTTTACTATTAATTATCGTACCACTTTTAACGCATCAGATAGCAAAAGCTTTCGTAGTCGGCCCAATTATTGATCGGTCTAGAAACGCAGAGCAAATGCAGATATTTATCAATTCCGAAATGGAAGAGGAAGCCCTTGTAGAATTAGAAAGATTTGAAGAAAAGCTCAAGTTTCAAAATCTCATTATCAAAGCCCCTCCACTGTTACCTGAGCAGCTGGAAACTGAAATGAAAAATAAGGCTATAGAGCTTGCTGAAGAATTTCGTCACGAAAGCTCTGGTGCGATCAAAAATGTTTTTGCCGATATTTTCTCGGTGGGTGCTTTTATCTGGTTGTTGTTAGTCAGCAAGTCTTCTATTGCTGTGCTAAAAGATTTCTTTGATAATATTGTCTATGGACTTAGTGATAGTGCCAAGGCATTTATCATCATTTTGTTCACTGATATATTTGTAGGTTTCCACTCTCCTCACGGCTGGGAAGTACTTCTAGAAGGTATATCACGCCATTGGGGATTACCAGCAAATAGAGATTTTATCTTCTTATTTATTGCCACCTTTCCAGTGATTTTAGATACCATTTTCAAATATTGGATATTCCGATATTTGAATCGGATATCGCCTTCTGCCGTTGCTACTTATCGTAATATGAATGAATAGGTATTGGGCATTGGGCACTTGTACTGAGCGTACCCCTCCGGGGAAGCTACGCGTAGCGTCTCGTAGAGAAGTCGTTGGCGCAGCCTCTCGTAGAGAAGTATTGGGAATTGGGGAAAAATTTTGTGTTGTGAAATAATTAAATTATTTTCGGTTTTTGATTTTGGAATTTGAGTGAGGTGGGATAATCTCAAAAATTTTTAATTTTGATGAAGAAGACGCTTGCTTGGTTAGGGAAGTTTAATAAAATTATCGCCATCAGCTTACCTGTAGTTTTGTCGGTTTTACTGGTGCGAATGCAATCCTTGGCGCATCGAGAACTCATTTCGCCAGAATGTCAGGTGAAAAAATGGGATATACCAGTATCCTTGACTGCTGAAAATCAAGATGCATTTTCACAAAAGAAAAAAGCACCATTAATTCAGAGACTACCAGTTACTTGTTGTCAAGGTGATGCCTCTTGTTTAGATGAAGTTGTCTATGGACAAATACCAGATAAAAAAGCACTGATTAGTGCGATCGCTCACAGTCTCCAATACCTGCAAACAGCTAATGCGGCGGCTGCTTATCAAAACTATCCGGTGGCTGGGATTACGCGCGATCGCGTCTTCAATAGCTTGAAAAGATTCCGCGAACTTCTATTAAAAACTAATTCTGCCACAGAATTACATCAAGCCATCGAACGAGAATTTGTTCTTTACCAATCAGTGGGTAAAGATCACAAAGGTTCCGTCTTATTCACCGCCTATTATGAGCCACTCTACGCAGCCAGTCGCGTCTCCACTACAGAATACCGCTATCCTGTTTATCGCTTACCTCCCGATTTCAACTCCTGGGCTAAACCTCATCCTACACGCGAAGAATTGGAAGGAGTAGATGGTTTGCAAAGCGCAAAAGGAAAATTACGAGGATTAGAGTTGTTTTGGTTTCGCGATCGCCTCGAACCATATCTAGCTCAAATTGAAGGTTCTGCGAGACTTCAGCTTCCCGATGGTACTCAAACAACAATCGGTTATGCAGGTAATACCGCTTATACCTACAAAAGCATTGGCCGACAATTAGTGAATGATGGCAAATTACCTCTAGAAGGTATAACTCTGCCAATTATTCTCGACTATTTCCAAAAGCATCCCCAAGAATTAAATATTTATATACCGCGCGATCGCAGCTTTGTTTTTTTTCAAGAAAACCACGGCGAACCAGCCCAAGGTTCTATCAACGTACCATTAACAGCAGAGCGTTCTATTGCTACAGATAAATCCCTCATGCCTCCTGGTGCTTTAGCGTTGATTCGCGCTTCCATTCCCTTTGTTAATCCTACCGGAAAAATGGAAGAGCGCATTGTTAGTCGCTATGTTCTTGACCAAGATACCGGAGGCGCAATTAAAGGTGCAGGTAGAGTAGATTATTTTTTAGGTACTGGGAAAATAGCAGGCGATCGCGCTGGTGTTACAGTCAGCAATGGCCAATTATTTTATCTATTACTCAAGTCCAACAATTAAACCCACTTGCATTTTAATACTATAGCGCTTCTCGCTTGGATGTAATACACTTTGACCTCTCTCCTAAGAGGAGAGAGGCTTTGATCTTACTCCCCTTCCCTTGTAGGGAAGCTGACTTTTCACGTTATGTGGAAAAGTCCACCAAAAACCTAACCCCCTAACCCCCTTCCCTAGGAGGGAAGGGGGAAAATTCAAAGTCTCTCTCCTTAAAGGAAGAGAGAAATAGAAGTGAGGTTTTCCAGATGCTGCTGAATTGTCAGGTAGGGAAGGGGCTGGGCGTTAGGTCTGTGTTGCACTCAACAGAGAAGCGCTATAAAATTCCCGACTTCTCTAAAAAGCCGGGAATCTTAACCTTTCAGACTAAATGCAGCACTTGCAGTACAACAATTACGAATTACGTTAGCGAGTCATCGAGCGTCATTACGAATTAAAATACTAGGCTTCTAAATCCATATCAGCATCGTCATCGTCATGATCGTAAGGGATATCATCAAGGTCTATCATTTCCGAAATTTCTTCTACTTCAGTTAGATACTCAGATTCTTGATGTTCACGCTCAATTAGACGACCAGTTGACTTTAGCCATTCCAAAAGAATAAACTCATTACTTGTACGAATTACAGGCGCTCGCTGGTTACGAGGTTCTTCACGCAAAGGACTTGTAGGCATAAAAAAAATTCACTTTGAATTATTGTACATTAAAGTCAAAAGTCTTGTATAACAAGCCTTTTCTGAAAAGATGAAATATGAACTATTGAGTTTTTTATTCTCTTGTCCGTCTAGTTGTGTACCATTAAAATATCTCCGCATCAGTCCTAATAATCAACATTCAAGCAAATGCAATATTACAAAGCATTTGGTAACTTGGCGAGAGTTTCATACATATCAGAAGGCAATGCAGAGAGTCTATTTGCAACAGCTACTGCATCAGCTAAGTTACTAAATTGACACCTGACTATATCTTGTCCATTTCCTGAAGGGAATCGCTTCCTAGCTTTGTTAGATACAGCACAAATAATCGCTAAAGCTTTGGCGAACCCATCTTTTGTCAATATTGTTTCTTGAGCAAACCCTTCAACAGGGATAAGGCAAACCTCAAACCGATAGCCCGGCCTGGGAGAAACAGCGATATCGATATATGGTTTATCTTCTTTTCTGATTCGGCGTAAATATTTGGCTGTCAAATTAGTATCATGTAAATCAGTCCCAAGGGCGTAAGTAAAGAAGCAATCTTCTGTGAGGGACTCAGGACGGGTAATTATATCCGTGGGCATAAGTTCAAGTAGTATCCGTATATTGTCTGGGTTGTGACACACTAGACTTGTCCGTTCTTCTTAGCACATTTTTTTACAGTTAGATGTATCAGTGTCACACGATGTATTCCAATACAGTTCGGCTAACTAAAATTTAAATTTTTGGAATGCTGAAGACTCTTGTCTCTAAAGGTATTAGCTCTATTAACCCTGAGACTATGACCCATCCGTTGGATATCTCTTACACGCCTGAATAGCGGTTACTTCTTCAGCATCGGTTTCCATTTATACAACGGCAAATCCCCTCTTTTTGCCACGTT
The DNA here is from genome assembly GCF_036917815.1 of Nostoc sp. Lineage (GTDB taxonomy): Bacteria > Cyanobacteriota > Cyanobacteriia > Cyanobacteriales > Nostocaceae > Nostoc. Next base: position 63,494 of record NZ_JBALEK010000089.1, read on the forward strand.
TCTAATTTTGAGACACCAAACTAATAATATTAACATATTTGATAGGTTAAATTTAAAAAAAATTATAACCGATAGATATTTGGTAAAAAGTCACAAAAAATCTATTAATTCTGACTTTTAAGCCAAGGAAAGGATAAATACTGATTGCGATCGCATCATCTCATAAAGTAGGGTAGGCAATCTTTTCCATTGACTCAAACCCTTATTTTTAGCTGAGTACAGTGTCAATTAGCTTTCAGGAACAGAGCCGGAAAAACTCCGGCTCTGGTAATAATCCAGAATTCTATGAAAATCAAGCGTGCTATCGCTTATTGATTTTCTTGATAAACCTAAGAGAGCCAAGAGCATTTAAGACCAAATAATGGTATTCACGCAATTATGGAGCTGGATTAAAAGTGGTATCCACGTAAGTATTGACAAGATTACGAGACAGAGTTTTAATCGCAGTGGGAAGAGGAGCATATCCACGAGCTATAGCTATAGCGTTCGGGTCGGGACTAGCAGGAATGGATGGTACTCCTAAAGCCCAGTTGATGAATCCTTTAATACCATTCGCTACCTTAACGTCTGCGTATTTGTCATAAAATAACACGTAAGATGCGGTAACAATGGGATAAGCGTTTGCAGCTGTTGGATCAGTGACTACAATTTTAATCCGGCGGGGATTTGGATCTTGGTCAGTCGCACCGACAAAAGCATTTGAAATTGTAGTTGATGAGATGGAATTGTAAACAAGTGCCTTGTTCTGTAAGAGAGCAGCTGGTAGATTCTTAGCTAACCGCGTAGCACTATCCACATAACCAATTGCACCAGGAGTAGTTTGGATCTTGGTGGCTACAGCTCCACCTCCTGAGGCACCTGTGAAATTGGATGGCCAAATAACTGTACCTGCTGCTGGTGGTAGAGTACCAGTATTAGTACTTGCTTCACCAACTCCTCTGTTCCATGTAGGAAATGCTGCCTTCAGATGACTGCTTAAAGCAAGAGTAGTACCACTACTGTCACTACGATAGACTCCAACGATGGGCTTATTTACTGAAATTATTGCGCCACCGTTATCTGCTCTAATTTGGGGAGCATTCCAATTTGTGATAGTGCCGTTAAGAATACCAATGTAAGTAGCTCGTGAGAGCTTAAGTCCAGCTGCTGGTATATTTAGACCACTGGGGTTGTAAGCTAAGGCAATTCCGACGCTGATCACAGGAACTTGGACGTATGGAACAGGATTTTGGGGGGTGCCTGCGGGGGTGGGAGCATCGTTGGGAGCGCCAGTAACTCTTTCTGTACCTACTAAGGGGGCATCAGTAGCTGCAAAAGAGACTGGGGCTAAGATGGTACTAGTATTAGGTGGTACTGGTGGTACGGTTTGAGTGAGAAAACCTGTTACCCCTGCGCCACTACCAACGGGAGCATATCTAAATGTGACAGTCCCATTGATTGCTCCGGGAGGATTGAGGGTTGAAGGATTTCCAATACCGTAAACGTTAAACCATGAACCTTGTGGGCTAAGAGGAGCGGTAGTTCCTGTACCGACAAACAAAGTATTTACACTGCTTGCACCTACACCATTTATGGAGGTGACTCCGGCTCGGGCAGGGCTGGTGGAGGTCTGAGCTAAAGATTTCTGACTAGCAGATTGACCTGCTACTAAACCAATTGTGATAGCAAGTACTGAAATTGTACTTGTCAAAGTATTTAGGCGACCGCGATAAAAAACCATCTCAAGCTCCTTGAAGTTAATTAATTGGAGATTGCCAACAACCTTGGATAAGCAAAATGAATTTGCATAAGAAGGGTTGTTAATCAATCAAAGATTTTCACAAAACTCTGAAGAATGTAGAGCAAATTTAAGGCAAAACCTTAAAGATTTAGAGGGCGTTAAGCTATTACTAATCCACCCTGTTACATGATTATTTGCTACTTAAAATCTCTACATTCACAAAGTAAGTTTATATAAATAAACATTTATTGGCTTTGGTATAAGGGAGTGGTTGCTAGGTACTATGAATCATGCGTCAATTCCCATCCTCAGCCTCTTATTCCTTTTTAAAAAGCCATGTTTAATTTTATCCACTTACTTATTTCGGATGGCATTTTTATCTGAATCATGAAAACCAGTTTCTCTCATGCAGATGTGCAGCAATTTGCGACAATCTACCGCTAAGGTGCGAAGTAAAGAAAGTCGGTATTTCACATCACAAATCTTTTAGGACTGCTATGAATAATAGCTGTCAAATTCTGCCAACGAAATCAACAGTATAATGTCAAGGTAAAGCTCAAGTCATGATTACATTATGGAATGATTAAAAAACTTAAATATATTTCTGGAATTTAGAGGTGTTTGAAAAGTAGTTTTTTTGCGTTTTTTATTCTTTTGTCAGAGTAAAATCGGAAATTTTCGCTGAGTATGTGGTTTTGGTGATTAAGATTTTTTAGAGGTTTTAATGAGTATTTAATAGAATTTACTAAATACATCAGTTTTCTTGACAAAAAGCACACTATCTGAACCTATTTTGAATCGAAACTTAACGGCTATTTCTGCCAAAATTGTGAATTTTTCACTGTTTTTTGTGTTTTTCACGACGTCAAAAAAAATAAATAGTGGTTTATGCTACGTAACGAAATCATTAATCGTGCCATTCACGTTATTGACTCAGTGCTAGTACGGGTTTTGTGGTGTAGGTAGAAAGAGGCTTTCTGATTCCTTTTCAAATAGGGTTATACCAACATCTAAGGCATTTTCTCACTAATGCCTAGTTCAAGAAGGCAAAAGTAAAAAGGCAAAAGTAAAAAGAAAGAATGCTTATTTTGTAGGCTTTCTGGCTATTTAAAATGGTTGCTTTATTTCCGCCGTGTCGTACTAGTTCAATGCGCTAATTTTTTTTAGTGTATGAGTTGGTAAACTATACCAATTTTTAGATCAGAATATGCTCAATACGCAGACTAAAGTTATAGCAATATCTTGTAGATCACGGGGTTAAACCCAACACATACAAGATTTTGAGGCACTGGCTTCCCAAACTATATCTGTAGCAGCAATCATTTTTCAAATTGGTATTAATCGTGAGTCGCAGCCATCACAAAATCCGTTAGGGGTTGACAAATAAAAAAACATCCCAAATTTTTTGTGGGATGGGTGTCCCCACCCGTCCCAGATTTAGAACGCTCATGTTGCCCACCCCACAAAATGGATAATTTATTTCTTGTCAGTCCCTTAGAACTAGCTACGATTCCGTCTCCACTAAACTTTTTTGAGGTATTCAATAAACATGATTAATCTGTACAAACAACGCCAGAGCCAAAATAGGGTATTGATTTTAACTTCCCTAACTGTTTTGGCTTCTTCATTAGTACTACCCTTCCAACAAGCCTTTGCTGGAACATTGACTACTGTTGTAAATTTCAACGGCACCAACGGAGCTACGCCAACAGCTGGTGTACTTGCGAATACGAAAGATCAACTTCTTTATGGAACCACTTCTGCTGGTGGCACTTCTGGTAATGGAACTGCATTCAAGTTAAGTCCTACCACTACTTTCACTACTCTGACCACACTGGTCAACTTCACCGGAGCATCTGGAATCAACAAAGGGACTAATCCAGTCGCTAGATTATTCCAAGCAGCCGATGGCAATTTATATGGGGCAACCTCTACAGGTGGCACGAGTAATCTCGGCACTCTGTTTAAGTTGGCAGAAACAACTTATACAACCCTGACAACTCTTGTGAATTTCACAGGTGCTAGTGGGATCAATCCAGGGGCTAACCCAGCAGGCCGACTGATTGCGGACAATGCTAATGCCAATATATTGTGGGGGACAAGCTCTACAGGTGGGGCTAATAATAAAGGAACTGTATTCAAGGTTCCCACCACTGGCGGTACACTAACCACCGTTGTCAGCTTCAACGGTACTAATGGAGCAACTCCATTAGCAAGATTGCTATCAGCTACCGATAAAAACTACTACGGTACTGCCTCTGCCGGTGGAACAAGTGGTCAAGGAGTTGTGTTCAAGTTAACTCCCGCAGGAGTACTGACTTCATATAGCTTTAGTGGCGCTAATGGGGCAAATCCCCAGGCTGCATTAATTGAATCTAGTGGATTCCTCTATGGCACCACTAAAGTGGGTGGAGCTAACAATAAGGGAGCTATATTTAAGGTTCCCATCGGTGGGGGTACACCCGTTTTAGTTGGTAGTTTTAATGGCACTAATGGGGCTAACCCAACAGCTGCACTCATAAAAGCAAGCAATGGTAACTTCTATGGCACAGCTTCTGCTGGTGGGGCAAATAACAAAGGAGTTATCTATCAGCTGACTGGGGCAACCATCACCGACTTAATTAGTTTTAATGGCACTAACGGGGCAACGCCACAGTCCACGCTAATTCAGCTCTCAAGTGGTGCCTTATACGGTACCGCCTCTTTTGGCGGTAGTTCTAATTTAGGAACTGTGTTTAAGTTTGTACCTTAGTCTGAAATCTAATTTGTGTGTAGAAAAATGGTAATCGTTCAAATTTGGATTTGACCATTTTTCTACAATAATCAAAATCTCCTTGAGTATATTCACAAATATCCAGTCTATAGAGAGCCACTCAAAGAGCGATGTCTCTTGACAAGTCTCCAGTTCAGGGGTGCTGTTATGTTAGTGATAGCAGGGCGTTGAGCCATATCATGTCCGCTTGATTACTTATCAAACCTGAAGAACCCCACCCCGCCAAAGCTACGCTTTGTCTCCCCTCCCCGCTCTTCGGGAGGGGAGACAAAGCGGTGGGGTGCAATGACTGTGGGAATCATAACTAATTATGCGGACATGATATCAGTGCTGAGTTAGTTCATAGATAGATTTAGGGGATTGAAGTAAGGATGCATTATTTCTTGTGGCACTTGAGGCTCAAAATAAATATGTATTTCTTTCAATGTCTGAAGGCGATCGCCTTCAGACTTTCTTTGTGCTGAGTTGGTCTCATTTTACTCGGCACTGGTTACGACATTGAATGTCAGTCGCTCATCAGGGAAACCTTTAAGATCGCGTTGGCTCACCTCTACACGTCTACGCCAAACTGCAAAAACTTATAGCACTTAGCCTAAAATCCCTGTGAGGTAAGGAAAGTCAAGGCTTGGAAGTTAGTTTATCAAAGCTAGCTAAATGTATGAGAAGATTCTCAAAGTCGAGAAGGACTCTAGCAGTTCAATATCGAGATTTGCAATCCAGCCTCTCAAATCAGAGATATTGAGTTTTATATAAATCTTAATATTATGTTAACTTAACTTCATAATAATGTAGAACTCTAGTACAAGCTCAGAATTTGATTAATAATGATGTTAAAGCATGTTAAATTGTAGTAACTGTAAAATTTGATAAAAGATAAATTATAGTACACCATAGGAAAATTAGCAAATGTCTAGACAAGGTTCTCACGAGAGAAACTTTTTCAAAGCTTTAACTGGTAGTGCGGCGAAAGAATCTCATAAGTTCAGACAGGGTTTTAAATCCTGTCTGGCTATTTTGGTTGAATCTGTACCTTTTTTGATTGCTTGTGCTGTATTCGTTAGCGTTATCAGCCTAAGAAGTCCTATCCTGCTGTTTTGCTTACTAGTTGGTAGTTTAATTGCAGTTATTACCCAGCAAATTGGGCAGCAGTTTAATTTACCAAGGCGATCGCTAATAGGATTACAAATTTTAGCAGCAGCGATCCTTCTCAGTTTATATTGGTTAGACTGTTTTGCAGCCCCCGCACAAGCACAGTTTTTTGGCGAAGCTGAAAAGTTTTTCAAAAAAACCTTACAAGATGGTTCAGGAGCCAATGCTGGTGGTAGCGACACAGCAGTAAGTTTGATATTTAATGTGTTGCGGGCGATTTACTTACTCTATATTGCCATCTCTCTAGTTGGTGTGATTAACGCAGTGCGTAAAGATGAAGATTGGCAAAGCATTGCCAGAACTCCCCTATTAGTGGTTGTTGCTGTTACCATTGCTGATGTACTCACACGCTTTGTAATTGGCGATAGCAGTAAATAATTCAAATATTTCAAATGTCTCAAGAGCGGGAACAAGAATTTCGTCCAGTAAATCAGGTTCTGGGAAGCCAACCTTCGTTAGGACCAATTCCTGCCGATCAAATTCTTCCTTGGACGGTAATTGCCCTAGCCTCCTATTTTATGATCAATGGGATTTTTGGGGGTCTTTTCCAAGAAGAGTTTCAAAAATGGTTGTGGACAGTACTAATTACCGGTTGGGGAATAGGAACTTGGTGGATTTTAACTGGTGGTAGGAGTTGGAGTTTTTTAAGTAAATTTATCGGCGTTCCCGCTTGGACAAGAGGCTTTGCTCGTTATCAAAGCTTACTGGAAGTTAACCATGAAGCAAAAAATCGGAAAACAAAGCGTCGGCATCGCCGGAAGTGAAAGTAGATTAACACCATTTGAAGATGCCTTGCACTTGGCAACAATGCTGCGTGTGGCAATGAATGGACGTGATATTGGCGCTTACCTTTTGACAAAAGGCACTCAAAAAGATCGGTTCTGCTTTGTTTTTGGTTTTGATTGTAAGGGAATTCATACCACCTTAAGACCTGAACAAATAGATACACTTTTTAATAACATTGAAGCCGGATTAAAAGACATCCCTAGCGGTGAAAGAATGACACTGCACTTGGGTTCTTTTAGTTCAGATAAGGAGCGCCAAAAAGAATTAGCAACACTAATAAAAAATGCGCCATCACGAGACATCAAATATTTGTTGATGGCCGAGAGAGCCAGAGTCAAAGAACTAACTATTTCTGGGATTCGGAAGCCTAAATTTTTGCGGATTTATGTCACTTACACCATTGAATCCAACTCCCAACATGGAGATGATTGGATAGAAAAGCTTTTAGTCAAAGCTGAATCGTGGTGGTTGAAGTTCAAAGGTGAACTCTCAGAAGTAGAAAACCAACGCATTGAAACCCTGATGTCAAATGCTTACAAACAGGGTTTTCTCCGTTGGGAACAAATTTTATCTAACCAAATGGGCTTGGATGTCAAGCCTTTGAAAGCTGATGAACTCTGGGGAGAAGTCTGGAGAAGGTTTAATGATACAGATCCAATAGATATTCCCCAGTTAATGACTTTAGATGAACAAGGACTGCATGAGCAAGTTAATTCAGATTTAGCTAGTACTAAATTGCTGATAGAGAATATCCACGGCACAACTTTGCTGATGGAATCTAGTGTACCTTGTGCCGATCGCCGTTGGGTTAATGTTAACAATCGTTATATTGGCGCACTGTCATTTCTCGAAAAACCGGGCGGTTGGCCGAATAAATCTGTGCAACTGCGCTATCTATGGGAACTGTTGGCCAGAGAAACAGTAGTAGATACAGAGATTTTTTGTGAGTTGACTGCTGCAAATCCAGCAATGGTGAAAACTACTCTGCAACGAGTGCTGAAGCAGTCAAATATGACCACAATTATGGCTCAAGAAAAAAGTAAAACTATTGATGTCAATGCTCAATTAAAGTTAAAGAAATCGGTAGCAGCCCAAGAACAATTATTTGAAGGTGCAGTCCCGATTTATACGAGTGTTGTCATTTTAGTACATCGTCCAACTGTCGAGAAATTAGATGAGGCAACAAGATATATTGAAAACTGTTTTCAACGTCCAGCCAGAGTAATTAGGGAAACTGAATATGCTTGGAAAATTTGGCTGCAAACTCTACCGATAGTTTGGGAAGGTTTATTAGCAACCCCCTTCAACCGTCGCCAGCTATATTTAACCAGTGAAGTTCCTGGATTAATGCCTTTAGTTTTAACTAAACGGGGTGATAAACAAGGCTTTGAGTTGATTGCTGAAGAAGGCGGAACACCCGTACATTTAGATTTATTTAATCAACACAAAAATTTAGCTTTGTTTGCGACAACTCGTGCTGGTAAATCGGTGTTGGTGTCAGGAATTTTAACTCAAGCTTTAGCGCATGGGATTCCAGTTGTGGCCTTAGATTTCCCTAAACCTGATGGGACATCTACTTTTACTGATTACACAGAGTTTATGGGGGCAAATGGAGCCTATTTTGATATATCCAAACAATCGAATAACTTATTTGAACAGCCAGATTTACGATCGCTAGAACCAGAACAACAGCGCGATCGCTTCAACGATTATACCGCCTTCCTCGAATCAGCGTTAATGACAATGGTTTTAGGATCGTCTACCGAAAGTCAGATTTTATCGCAAACCGTGCGATCGCTCCTCAACTTAGCTTTAGAAGCCTTCTTTGCAGATGAGGGCATCAAAGAGCGATATCGACAGGCGATGGCGGGAGGATTTGGCACTCATGCTTGGCAAAAAACCCCAACCTTAAAAGATTTTCTCTTTTTCTGCTCACCAGAACACTTGCAGCTAAGTTCCTTAAGTGGCAGAGTTGAAGACGGTCTGAGTCAAATTCAGCTGCGCTTGCGATTTTGGCTTTCTAGCCGCGTGGGACAAGCCATTTCTGCACCATCTAGCTTTCCTACCGATGCACAACTTTTAGTTTTTGCTCTCAGAAACCTATCAGATAGTGAAGATGCCGCCGTACTATCATTGAGTGCATATTCAGCAGCATTACGACGCGCATTAAGTAGTCCCGCTTCCATATTCTTTATCGATGAAGCGCCAATTTTATTTGAATTCGAGCAAATTTCCGACTTAGTTGGCAGAATTTGTGCGAACGGTGCTAAAGCCGGCATTAGAGTCATCTTATCAGGACAAGATCCTGATACCATTGCCAAATCTAAAGCCGCATCGAAAATTTTGCAAAACCTGACAACACGATTGATTGGACGCATTCAGCCAGTTGCAGTTGACAGTTTTGCAGACATCTTGAAATATCCCCGCCAAGTTATTTCTCGTAATGCCTCAGAAAGCTTTTTTCCTCGGAAAGAAGGCGTTTATAGCCAATGGCTACTAGATGATAACGGTATTTATACATTCTGCCGTTATTATCCAGGTTACGAACAATTGGCAGCAGTTGCTAATAACCCGTCTGAACAAACTGCACGTAGTAAAATGATGCAGTCTCACAGCAATAAATATGAAGCAATTTCTGCATTTGCACGCCAGTTAGTGGCAACTCTACGTAGTAGTTAATCAGGTTCTGTAAGCAGCTAATACACTACATAATATCGTCTACTTTTTTCAGGCACAGATGTATGAGAAAAACTACCATTTTCACTTTTACTTTGTTATCTCTGGCAATACTACCAGCAATGGCACAAATTCAGACGGGCGACTTAGGCCAGGTTTGGACTGATTTTCAATCATATTCCACAGATTTGCAAAATTACCTTCAATATAATCTGAGCGACAACTTAAAGCCTGTAGAAGTACAGAGTCAATATGCTCTGAATAATTCCAAGGGAGAATTGAGGATACCTGATCCCGTGGGAGCTGGACAAAAGCTTCGTGATAATTTGATTCTCTACTCTTCTAGTTCCGACTCTAGAGCAGACCGCTTTGAGAATAATTCAGCAGTCCGTGGAAATTTAGTTAGTAGTGAACTCAATCGTCTAATTACCCGTGGAGTGGCGGTAGGTATTCTCGGTCAAAATGGACAAATTAGGACAAAAGCGAAGTTAGAAAATACTGAGAAAAGTCTGCAAGATATTGTAGGATTTGCTCAGACAGCCGACCAAAAGAGCCAAAGTTTACTCAGTTTAATTCCTTCTAACATTGATTATAGTAAAATCGCTACTGCAGACCCAGGTGCTGCGGTTTTAGCACAATTGCTAGGCGCTAATCAAGAACAAACCCTTAAAATTCAACAGGAACAAGTAAAAATTGTAGCTGAAACATTTGCTCAGACATTACAAAATAATCAGTCTTTGCAATATTCAAACTTAAATTTGGCAAACATTTCTCAGCAGTCGGAAGAGGCAAATCGCGCTCGCAGAGTAGAAACATCTACAGAAGCAGCGCGACTTTTACGAGCGACTTCTCAACTAGATTTGTTTGGCAGAAAACCTAATAAGGACTATTTGAGGATAAAACTCTAATTTTCCATAGAAGGTGTAAACCACCGAAAACATCCAGCATGGTGTGTTACGAAGGTAACGCACCCTACGAAATCTCAAAAAAACAGCCCATAAACTCAAAATGCAACTTGCTATTAAACTAATTTTTGCCCAAGTAGGCATTGATCAGATTATTGATAATGGCACCGCAACTTCCCAAAGTATTGCCGAAGGTTGGGACAAACAATGGCTGGATTTATTACAAAATAACACCAGTAATAACTTGTATGGAGCGCTGACAAATCTGGGCATTTTTTTTGCGGTAGGAACCCTGTTATTTTTTATGATACAATTCCTCAGAGACTTACTATCCTACGAATATACCCGTCCCATATCAGCTTTAATTTGGCCTTTTATTGTGGTATTACTCTTAAGTAATTCAGCCAAGGGAAGTATGCTTTCTAGTTTGACACTGGGAGTGCGGAATTTTTTAAACACTGTGAATCAGCAAGTATTAGTAACAGCAGATGCGAATAAAATTTACCAACAAGCACTGAATATGAGTGTTGCTGAAGAAGTAGCTGGTTCTTTCCTGCGTCCTTGCCAGTCACTTACTGGCGAACAACAGAGTCAATGCTTTGTCAAAGCTAGTGAAAAAGTCAACATTCTCTGGCAGAAATATAGAAATATTTATGGAAATAAAAGCTGGATAATTAGACTACAAACTAAGGTAGATAATATTAGATATGGCACTGGCAGTGTGTCAGAAGCCTCATTTAATTCTTTGTTAGGTTCTACAGTTCAAACAAGCATCAAAAACTTTTTAGTTTCCTTGCAATATGCATTTCAGAATTTGATCGAAGCTAGTATGTTGCTGATAGCAGCTTTAGGGCCAATAGCGGTAGGTGGGTCTTTGCTACCTGTAGCTGGTAAACCAATTTTTGCATGGCTGACTGGGTTTTTATCTATTGGAATCGCCAAAATTTCATTTAATATTATTGCCGTGCTGACTGCCGCAGTTATTGTCAATGGCCCAGGTCAAAATGCTAATGTTGATCCAGACTTAATGTGGTTCATCATTTTTCTGGGAATTTTAGCACCAATTTTATCTTTACTTGTGGCTGCTGCTGGCGGTTTTGCAGTCTTCAGCGCTATCAACAATACGGCTTCTTTAGTAAAGGAGAGGATATAGGAAATTCCAAATGAATAAAATTTTGGCAAGTGTCGTAACTGTTGACTATAAGAATCTGGTTTTATTTTGGAAATACACGTAGCACCATCCAAAGGTTAGGGTGCGTTAGTCTACGGGATCACACACCCTAACATATAGTAGATGCAAATCATCATATATAATAGATGAAGTTTTTTTGCAGGAGGAGGTGAGGAAATGGTGCGTTTACTAGAAAAAAGACAAAGAACGGGAAGTGCTTTAACAGTTTTTGCGATCGCTACCTTCAGTTTACATATATTAGTTTTATTTTTATTCATATTACAAGGGTTAAATATCCGGCAACTCAGTCTGAGAAAGCCTCCCAACTTTGTGCAATTAATCGACGGTAAACCAGTAGCTAATATTGATGATTTAGCAAGAGAACCAGAAGCAATTCGCCAATTCGTCAGTAAAACGATGATATCAATGTTTACCTGGTCTGGAACCCTACCACCACAAACTATTGAAGAAGTCGCAAACCCCAAATCCGATTTAGGAATACTTATTAACACACCTCAAGGTGGTAGCCAAAGAATTAGTACCAGCAGTTGGGTAGCTAGTTTTGCCTTATCAGAAGACTTTCGCAAAGGTTTCTTAAGCACAGTTGCAGAAATGACACCGCCAGAAGTTTTCTCTGAAAATCCCGACCAAGTGATGACATCACAATTAGTTATTAAGCGGGTTTATCCGCCAAAACAAATTGCCCCAGGTAAATGGCGAGTGGGTATGGTAGCCAACTTAATTCAAAAAAACCGAGTCGGTGGTGCAAAACTCATAACTCCTTTTAATAAAGATTTCCTGGTACGTGCAGCAGATTATTTTGCTAATCCCCAAGCCGATAATGACACCGACCTCCAAAAAGCAATTTATAGTGTCCGCACTGATAGGTTAGAAATTTATGAAATTCGTAACTTATGTTTGCTAGATAACTACAACAACCTGAACGGAGGTCAATTAAAGCAATGTGGAAGTGGACAAACATCTGATAGCTTTATCCGATAATAGATTTCTAATTCGCTGGCTCATAGTCCAATTTATATAATCAATTATTAATGCAATTACTCAAACCAGAAAATAAGAAAAATAGCCCCTTGCCACTGTTGGCAGTAGGAACCCTTGGTTTACATCTATTTACCTTGCTGTTACTAATATTTCATGGTTCTATGTTACAACAGTTAGGTCAGCAACTTACACCTCAAAGTTTAGTACAACTTGTTGATGGTCATGCTATAACCGTAGACCCTCAACAAAATTTAGAACGACAACCAGAGACTATTCGGCGTTTTGTGGGTGAAACTATGAGCTTAATGCTTACCTGGTCAGAGCAACAACCGCCCACACAAGTCTGGGAAATTACCTCCCAACTGGTAGCTGATGATTTTAAACAAAAACTTAAGTCACAACTTACTAATTTAAATCCAGATAGCCAATTTGAAAATGTTAATAGAGGAACGGAGAATGTATTAGTAATTCAAAAAATTTCTCAGCCTACAGAAATAGGCAAGGGAAAGTGGAAAGTGGAGATGCTTGCCAATCAGTTGATTTTTAGCGGTTATGATAAGTTGGGAAAATCAGTTTCTTTTAATAAACAAATTTTAGTTAGATCAATAGAGAAACCAGCGACTTCACTACCAAATGCAGCACCACCGTCGTACTTCGCAGCTTACCGCCTTGGTGAAGCCAGACTAGAAATTTATAATGTCTGTGAAATCCAAGATAAGAATTGTTCTGTAAATCCCAACCAAGGTCTACCATGACTCAATACTCAATTCCTACGGAAACGCCTCTCCAAAATGGATTTACTCTAAACACCGACGATCGCCAACCAGAAGTAGAATCTTTAGATTGGGAATCACGGATGTCAAGGTTGGTCGGCTTTGAAGAAGAACCTTCTTCTTCTACCGATACCGAAGGTTCAGAAGACCCTGCAACGCCGCAAGAGTTGATTTCTCAACCACAAGAAGTTCAGACTCAGCAATCCCTCTCATCTAATCCCTTTGCAAAGTTAGCCTTGGTAGGTGCTGCTACCTTAGCGATAGTTTTGGTCGGTGGTGTGTTTTTGTCCCGGTTGATGAGTACCAGCAATCAAAAGCCAAAAACTATTGTCTCACCAGAAGTGCGATCGCAGCCCATTGATGAATCTAGCTCTCAACAGCTAGAAGGTGAAGTAGATACTCTCAAAACGAAATTAGCCCTGACTGAACAAGCACAACTGGTAAAAGCCGCCCAACAACAACTCAGAATTGCTAAATCAACGCCCACACTAGCCTTACAAAAACCGTCAGTTTCTTCCATAGATAGACAGAACGTGATCCCAACACCCGCACCAACAGTTTACATACCTCAACCAGTGGCGGCTGCTCCCATCGTTAAAGCACCTACTTATCAACCTTTGCCATCACCCCAACTACCAGTTGTCAACCCAAACACTCAACCAGTAGTTAATATAACTCCACCATCTCCACCAAGCCCCATTGAAGAGTGGATCAGGTTATCAAAGTTAGGTAGCTATGGTCAAGTAAATGCTAGCAATCAACCTATTGCAGCCGCTTCTGAACCTGTAAATAATAATACCCAAGAACAGACACCAAGCCCCAATGCTAGCCAAACTCCTGTGGTTAGTCAAGCGCAACCGCAGGGACAGAAGTCTGTAGCAGTTGGGAGTAGTGCGAAAGCTGTGTTAGCGACAGCGATATTTGGGGAAAGTAGTAAGTCAAGCGGTGGTGGTGGTGGTGGTGACACAGACGAAAACAAAAACGTATTTGTGATCCGATTGCAAGAACCCCTAAAATCTAAGGATGGTACGATCGCTCTACCTGCAAACACCGAATTCCTCACTGAAATTCGTTCCCTTTCCGACCAAGGTCTTTTGCAGATGAACGTAGTTAAAGTTATCTCGCCAAATAATGGCAACTCTATAGAACAAAGCTTACCCAACAATGCGATTATTCTTCGCGGTACCCAAGGTAAACCTTTAATCGCAAATAAATTTCCCAGTCAAGGTTCATCCATATCATCAATGGATACAGGACTATTCGTTTTGGGGGGTATTAGTAAAGCCGCAGAGTTAATCAATGTCCCTAATACTCAACTTATACCACTTACTACTACCACTAGCACCCCCAATACCACCGGCGGTGGCAGCACCACCAGTAGCAGCACAACAATTACTACTGTCAGTCAGCCCCAACGCAACCTTGCAGCTGGGCTTGTGGAAGGTGGTTTGAACTCTATAGTACCCCAAATTGCCCAACGTAATCAACAGGCGATCGCCCAAATGTCACAACAAAATAATGTTTGGTTTTTGCCAGCCGGCACAAATGTTGAAATATACGTTAATCAACCAACCCAGTTTTAGAAGGTAGGATTTATACCAATTTTAGATATTTGCAACCATGAAAAATAATACTAAATTGTCAGGAAATACCACACAACGTTCTTATTTCCTACCTATAGCTTCCTTAATTTTCTCGGTTGCTATGTTCTTGTTGTTAGGTCGGGCCGTAGCTAATAACGCCGTTCTGCGTTCTATATTTTCCTGTCAAGCACAGGGTTTAGGGGGACTAATACCTACGATCACCGTTTGGTATCAAGAAGGAACAAATTTAAGCTTTATTCCGGCTGGAGAAGTAATTAAAAAAGTTTGGTTAAACGATCCATCACAAGTAACTATAGACTTTGATGGACCAGTATGTATGCAGTATGGTCCAAAACCTAATAGTAGTTCGGGAGACTGTAAAAACTCAGCCGCGAATGTAATACAACTCAGACGAATTAAAAAACTGGATATTCCCGGACTTCCTAACACTAGTAATACACTTTTAACAGTTGTTACCGAAGGGCAAGGTAGAAACAAATTGTATACTTTTCGAGTGATATATGGAACAGATAACCCTGAATATCACACCTTAGCAATTTTTGCCGATCCTTCTGGCCAAGAAGGAGCTTGTGCGAGAGTTTCACAATAGGTCTCTTGCAAGGCATTGTTGTATTTAAATCAATTGAGATACATCATAACTTAAAGTTTGTAGTCAGGACTTTAGTCCTGACAATCCTTGTTTTGAGCGATGAATCGCTCACTACGAACTAGGATTTTATTTTATGTCTAATTATACCTACCTACTTAATCAGGCGTTTCTAGCCTCTATCTTTATAAATCTTCAGATAAAAACTAACCACAAATTCCAAATTCGTGTAAATATGAAGAAAAGCTTAAGAGGTTACAGGCTTCATGGTCACTGCCAAAATGATGCAACAGCTCTGGGCTGTAATCGAGTCTACCCAGGTCAGCACCCTGCTCCAATTCGACGATGCTGCTTTAGTACAATTGCTCCTCCATCAGTTAAAAGCTAAACAGGGGATTGATGCCCAGGCAGATAGCACCCTTAATACTTATATAAAATCTAAACTGCCCCTAATTCGCGATACGGCTGAAGGTAGATTATCCTTTGGACAAGGCGGCAATCATTAAGTACGAGAAATCAAATAATTGCTCACTGCCAAGTATACGCTCAGAGTTCAAACAATTGAATATTATGAATCACTGGCTAGTAATCGCCCTAGGAGCTTATCTAATTGGAGCAGCCATTGAAGGGGTGAGTACAGCCAGTCAGCTATCTCATTCAATGCCAGAACTAGCTAAAAATACACAGGCTCATCCTTCACAGTCTAGCACTGGGACTAGTTCGACTTGGCGAGTTGTGGCCGCGATCGCCTCAGTAAGTATTTGTGGAGCTTTTTTGTGGCCTTGCCGCCTTTTCCACCGTTTAATTAAAGGTAAGGTTCGTTCTTGACAACTCCCACAGCTTCAAGCCTGGGGATTCTTGGTTTATGCAGTTTGTTCTGGTTCTGTCGCTACAGGTTGCCCAATTTTTGGCTCTGTTCCTGCAAGCAGTCGTTCAATATTAGTGCGATGGCGCAAAATCACATATAACCCACCGGCAATTGCAAACAGAATATAGGGTAAGGGTTGATGTAAAAGTAGCATGAAAATGGGAACTGCGATCGCCCCGACAATTGAACTCAAAGAGACAATCCGCGATATCGCCACAACGAGGGCAAACACACCTGCTGTTGCTAAACCTATTTGCCAACTCATTGCCAATAAAATCCCCAAGCTGATAGCAACAGATTTACCACCAGTAAAGCCCAAAAAAATTGATTTACTATGTCCCAGGATGGCAGCTGACCCAGCTAAAGTTACTAAACACGGTTGCCATAGTTGTGCATCTACCGTTGGAGGTATATAGTTTTGAATTGGCTCAAAATTGAACAACCAGTAAACTAGAGCGATCGCTAATACTCCCTTTAAGGAATCAATTACTAAAACCAATGCTCCTGGTACTTTCCCCAAGGTTCTTAGTACATTAGTTGCGCCAGTGGAACCTGAACCAACTTCTCGAATATCAATACCCTTTAACTGCTTCACAGCAATATACCCAGTGGGAAAAGAACCCAGCAGGTAAGCTATAAGCACAATTAGCAAGCACAAAGTTAACCAGATAGCCATAATAAAATTCAAAATTCAAAATTTAAAAAAGTCAAGAGTAATATCTCTTGACTAATGACTAATGACCAATACTTCTCTACGAGAGGCTGCGCTCAGTACAAGTGACTAATGACTCATTTAATTTAAAAGTCGTCATCATAGTTTCTCACTATTTTGGGGTCAGGAGCAAAAGCTAACCACAGGGGAAATTGCAGCAGTGATAAACTGATTTGCTCTTCTGAATCATCAATGATAATTAAGGGCAGTTGATTGGCTTTCGTCAATCGGTCTGCTTTTTGAGCCAGAGCATCTGATGCTTCAAATAATACCACACCCCGGTCTGGGCCAAAATCTGGGCGACCGATTCCCAGACAGTCTTGCAAGCCGCGCCGCCATTCACCTAATCGCTCAGGTGTATTAGCTAAAACTAAAGTACGGACGCGATCGCCATACAGCTTGTGTAATATCGAAATTGCTGCTGAGGCAATTAGAATATTCTGTAAACGGCTACCCATTGTCCGCAAACCGCCCCGTCCCCCTTGGGTAAAAAACCAGTTAGATACACGTTCAGCGTGGATTGGTTCAAAAGTCCGGCGTAGTTGCCACGCAGGTCCATAATAATCTGGTTTATTGCGGTATTGGTCAATTATGCGGCGAATTTGCTTTGTCGTATCTTGAAACTGCTGTTGGGCAAATTGGGGTATTCCAGGTTGGGATTCAACTGGTTTAGCTTCTTTTACAGATGGTTTTTCTCGTTCCACCACTCTTGGTGTCAGTTGCAACTGCTCGGCCGCAGAGGCCAAATCCTGTAAACTACCCGTGAGATAGTCTTTAAAACCCTGCACCCTAATTGCCAAGTCTTGGGATGTACCAGCAAAAGTGGTTCGCATCTCGTTACGGATACGTTCTTGACGGCGTTCTAATTGTTCTACAGAAATTTGTAGGGTTTGTTTGCGTTGTTCTAACTGCACCAGCGACTCTTGCACGAGTCGTCCCAGTGAGGTTTGAGTTTCACTCACTTGTCCCTGAAGGTTTTTGTAAGAAGCTTGCAGTTTGGCTATTTCTGACTTGAGAGCGGCTTGGGCGCTCTGCAACTCTGCCACTCGCTCCTCTGCTTCTGTATATAATGAATAATTTCCTGATTCTATGTCTGATCCCAGTACGACATTTTCCGCTTCTAACTCGGCGACAAACTCGCCATTGGAATTTTCGGTTAGCTCTACTGTAGAATCTACAACTTCTGCGTTGGAAATGAGTGGCTCAAAAGTTGTGTAATCTTCTGATGAGCTAATGGCTTCTGTTTCTACCACTGACTCAACAGATGGATGTTCAACAGCATTCTTCTCTTCTAGTTTTTCTGCCAACTGCTCATCAATTGGTTCTGGGGTTTGAGATGCCTCTGGGTTCATAAACAATAGTGTAATTCCTATGACGCGAATAAATAGCTTTCAGAAATATTACAATTGACCAGCCACAAAAGTCCTGAGCATGAGTGCTGAGTTATGAGTCTATATCAAAACTACTCAGCACTAAATACGCGGACAACGTTGTTCTAAGCAAGTTTTCAAGGTGTTGGGGTCAAATAAAATCGGTAAAAAGTGAATACTTTTAATTTCTTTAAAGTAAAACAGGATGGGGACTCGATTCCCAAAAATCCGCCAGTTTTGCCATTCCTGGTAAGGAAAGCGCCGAATCAATTTTTCGCTTCTGTAAATATCTAAGTCGGTGGCAGTAAATTGCAAACGCAGCGTTAACGCCTGAAACATGAGAAACAAACCAAACAGTGTGAAAATGGAGCCTACCCACGGTTGTATCAACAGTAGTGGAATAGCGGTAATCACCAACACTATAGGTATATTGTAACTAGGCTTGAGTTCCACAGTTGATGTGGTGTTAGGAGCAAATGAACTGGTCACAGTCTTAAATCCTGCTTTCATTATTAGTAGGCATCTTGATCTATTTTAGGAGTCATGAGTTAGGAGTGAGGAGTTTGAACTCATAACCCTTAACTGTTAAACGAAGGCAGAGCATCTCCGGCTTTGCTCCTAACTCATCAGTTTTACATGCCGATAAATGCACTGCCAGTCCCCTGAAACATTAACCAAGAAAGAAAGAAGTTGCTCACAAATATAATCATTAAGGCAGTCACAACAGCAGTTGTAGTTGACTGTC
Organism: Nostoc sp.; assembly: GCF_036917815.1. Taxonomy (GTDB): domain Bacteria; phylum Cyanobacteriota; class Cyanobacteriia; order Cyanobacteriales; family Nostocaceae; genus Nostoc. Next base: position 82,334 of record NZ_JBALEK010000089.1, read on the forward strand.
CGACACCTTTGGCTCCTCCTGTTGTCGTCAACCCCCAACTGCAACCAATTACGGCGATTAAAATGCCAAAGCAACACGCCTTAATCATGGCGCTAAAAATATCCCAGATTCCAAGAAAGTTACGGGCTGAGTCTAAGAATACCGTATCAGACAGATTGTAGATATTTATCGCAACCATGAATCCCCCAAACATCCCTGTTAGCAAAGACAGGAGGGTTAAAATTGGTAGCATTAAACAGCAAGCAAGGACGCGGGGAATAACGAGGTAATCGATTGGATCTGTTCTTAACATCAACATGGCATCGATTTGTTCTGAGACCCTCATGGTACCGATTTCTGCTGCAAAGGCAGAACCGACTCGTCCGGCCAAAACCACTGCTGTCAAAACGGGAGCGAGTTCTCGTGTCAACGCTATAGAAAGCACTCCACCGATAATGTTTCCTGCGCCAAAGTTGATAAATTCCCGCGCCACCTGAATGGTAAACACAGCACCAACGAAAATAGCCGTCAAGAGGGCAATAAATAAGGAATCTGGCCCAACTGCTGCCATTTGTTCTAAGGTGTTGCGCCGATGGATTTTGCCCCTCAATAGGTGAACTAGTACTTGTCCACCCAGAAAAATCGCTGCCAGCAGTCGCTGACTCCATTCTCCTAAATTGGATTTGGATTTAGTCTGGTTCAATGTTCTGTAGCTAACTCGGTAACTGCCTTAAGAATAGCGGAAGTCATGGGAATGGGGAATGGGGAGAATTAAAAATTACCTCTTTCCCCTCTGCTCCCTACTCCCTACTCCCCACTCCCTTAAGAAGGCTGAATATTAACTTAGATTAAAGACGCTCTCAGAAAATGAAGCTGTTATTAAACGTGCTGCAAAGCAATAAATAGGTGCCAATCTTGGATATAACCTTGATTTTGCAAGGTTTTTATAGATTTAAGTCATTTTTTATATCCCCAGCATCTGCCGTAACTAGTAGCCATTTCTTTTAATGAAAACTTAAGATTCTTGACAGATTGTTTGCTCTGGAGCGATCGCCCGTATTGTAGAAAATGACAACCCGCTATCTAGCTCTTGTCATCTCTACTCACGGAGTTTGTCTGAAATGACTATTTTTACTAACTTTCTCCGCTCCCTACTACTGACGATCATTTTTAGTTTTGTCGTTCCTATGTTCCTCGTTGGTGGCGGATTGCTATTTCTATCCCTCATTGGTCACTTCCCTGGCTTACAAGAGTTGACTGAGGCGATCGCTACTGAGATTATGCATTTTCTCGCCACCTTTGGCAGTGGGACTCCCCTACGCGGATTATTTGTAATTAGCTTGACCTGTAGTTTCGTTGGGGCACTGTTTGATATGTACGTTTACTATAAGTATCAAATTTTACGAATAAATTGACTAAGTAGTAGAAACAGTTTCGTGAGGCGCTCATGGGCTGTACGAGACAGGGAAAAGTGATATTTCCAAAAGTGAAAGTACTACTGGTCTTAACCTCAATACAGATTAACGTTGCTGAATGAATTTTTATTAATTAAATTCAGTGTCCAAGTTATTGATTAAATATTTATTAGTTATTTAGTTATTAATTACTAACAACTGGTGCAGGTGCGCGACCCTATTAAACTGAACCTCAAAAAGCCAAAAAGCCAGAAGAACAAGGGTTTGGTAATTTGAAATTCGGCAAAGCATCTAAAATAATCTCTGCTAACTCATCAGATTGGACGTTAGACTAGAGTTTGGCATTTTGTGTTACCTGCAATCTTTAAGGACTTGATTAGCATTGATCGAGAATAGCAAATAAAGCTCACTGAAAAATATAAAATTTTCCTTAAAATCCTGATGTTCACAACGCCTGCTCATGTTTCTTAACAGAGCAAAGCAGGTCGTCTGACCGTTGAGCATCTTATATTGAATTTATTACGAGGTATGTTGACAGCTCATGATTTGGCCGTTTAAGCCCAAGTTTAAAAAACAAATTGCGCGGATTGAAATTACTGGTGCGATCGCCGGTGCTACTCGCAAACGCGTCCTAGAAGCCCTGAAAACTGTAGAAGAAAAAAAGTTTCCGGCATTATTGCTCCGTATCGATAGCCCTGGCGGTACAGTCGGAGATTCCCAAGAAATCTACAGCGCCCTGAAGCGTTTGCGCGAAAAAATCAAAATCGTCGCTAGCTTTGGCAATATTTCGGCTTCTGGAGGAGTCTACATCGGCATGGGAGCCGAACACATCGTCGCCAACCCAGGGACGATTACAGGTAGTATTGGTGTGATTTTGCGCGGGAATAACTTGGAACGCTTGCTAGAAAAAATCGGTGTTTCCTTCCAGGTAATTAAGTCTGGCCCTTACAAAGACATTTTGGCTTTTGATCGGCAACTTACTCAACCAGAAGAAATCATCCTGCAAGAGTTGATTGACACAAGTTATCAGCAGTTTGTCCAAACGGTAGCTGATGGCCGTTCTTTAACAGTAGAAGCTGTAAAAAGTTTCGCCGATGGTCGGATTTTTACTGGACAGCAAGCCCTACAATTGGGTGTTGTAGACCGGCTGGGCACAGAAGAAGATGCTCGTCGCTGGACAGCCGAACTGGTAGGTCTTGACCCAGAAAAAACTCTCTGCTATACCCTAGAAGAACGTAAACCCTTATTGAGTCGCGTTCTACCGGGGAGTCGTCAGTTTTCATCAGGAATTGGAGCCGGCATTGATTGGCTAGAATTTGAAATGTCTACCAGTGGTTTACCGTTGTGGTTATATCGACCCTAATATGAGTTAGGAGTTAGGAGAGACGCGATTAATCGCGTCTGTACAGGAGTTAGGAGTTAAAAATCTTAACTTCTCATTCTCAACTCCTAATTCCTCACTTTTGTTTTTTAAGGAGGATTTTGGCGTGGACTGGCAAATGCGGGCGATTCGCGGAGCAACAACAGTTGCCGAAAATACTGTTGAGGCAATGCAAGAGGTAGTGAAAGAACTACTAGATGAACTGGAAAACCGGAATCAATTCCAGCCTAGGGACATGATTAGTGTGACTTTTTCGGTGACACGCGATTTGGATGCTATTTTTCCAGCTGCGATCGCCAGGGCGCGTCCGGGTTGGGATAATGTGGCCATGTTGGATGTGCAGCAAATGCACGTTGAAGGCAGCTTACAGCGTTGCATTCGGTTCTTAATTCACGCTTATCTGCCAGCTTCTGCCTCGGTTCATCATATCTATTTACGCAACGCCGCTAGCTTGCGTCCCGACTGGAGTTTGCCTCAGACTTTACAAGCATCACAGCCAGCAGTGAAGTCAAAAGTGTAAATTATTTAATAAAATTCGTGTAAAAAACTACAAAATTAGCTACTGTTGTTGATTTGTGAAGGTAATTTGCAATGAATCATGAAAAACAACTCACTGCAATGCTTGTTCCGTTCTATTTAGGGGAGCAAAGAGATTCAGAAGGTCGCATGATTCAAGATATTTGGGCTTGGAATTTTGAAGAATTAGAGTGTGCCCACGATTACATTCAGTGGTTGTTTCCTTTGCCTGAGCGAAGTGCATTCAATCGTGATGCACCCATCGTTGATGAGGACGTAATTCAAGCATTTCACAACAATTCACACCTACGTGAAAATTTGTTGCGCTCCTTCACTGTCATGCTTCAGTTTTATGGATTGCAACGTCACGAGAGTAATAATGGAAAAATAGTTGTCAGCCAGTCAGAAGACTATCTGAATCGTAAACGTGAATGGGTCTGTATATTTGACCACAATTATCTTCGCATCACCCGTATATTAAAATGCTTAATGACATTTGGATTGGAGAATGAAGCCCAAGGATTTTATGAGTGCTTGCGGCAAATATACCGGGAAAATAGTGATCAGATTGGAGGTGAAACATTTCAGTATTGGAGAATTGCAGTCAAACCTAATGATAAGTCCTAAATCAACCAGCCACACTTCACTAAGTTTCAGGTTCATCAATCAAATCCAATACTTCTTGTTCAACCACTCTTGAACGAAGAATATCTAAAGCATTCTGATCTGCCAGTTCAATAATCTCTGCAAGGCATTGTCGCACTTGTTGAGCAATGTCAGGTTGCCATTGGTGTAGTTTTGTGTCGATTTCTTGAACTAAAGCATCCATTTAAAGTTTCTTTTACTGTTGAGTTCCTGAAACCACTATCAAATTATTTGTTGTATTCGGTTGAGGTCCTCTAGGATGTTCTGTTTGGATGAATTCGTCAAACAGGTTGAAAAACTGCTCTAAAGCAGTATGTTCATCTTGGGAGAAAAATAGAATAATCTGATCCCAAGTCTGATTATAAGCTAAATTAAATCTCTGCTGAATCCAAGTTTGGAATTCTGAAAATTGCTGTTCTTGAAGTGTTTGAGTAATTCCCATCTGGCGACGGGCAAAACAGTAACCTGCCAGAAAAGTGCGGAGGTTTGATATAGAAGCTCGTCCGAAATACATGGCAGGACGTTTCTGTATATTGTGGATTAGGTCATACAAATCAACCATCTGTCCCTCTAGCTGAAAAATCGGTTTCAGTGATTTGGAAATTGCCGCCTAAATCTTGGGCAGGGCAGTATAGGTTATTAATCCAGCTTACTCTGGAAATTCCTTCGGGGTGGATGTTGTCAAAGATGAGTTCTTGTCCATCAATTTCAACGGACAACAGTCAAGAAGCCTCTTTGAGTTATACTAAATTTTTTAAACAATCAAATATGAGTCCTATAGATTAAAATTTATGTAGGAGGTAAGCTATATGTTAAAAACAATTCAAGGAATTTATAAAAACGGCAAAATTGAATTAGCTGAAACACCAGAAGGTATCACTGAAAGTTTAGTGTTTGTCACCTTCCTAGAAACTAAACCCAGCCAATGGCCAGAAATAATCATGCAATATTCAGGTATAAAAGAAAGTATTATCTTTGAATCATATCGAGAGGAACTAATACCACCGAACGAAATAGAACTTTAATTATGTATGGGTTATCTACTGGATACTTGCGTAATTAGTGATTTTGTCAAAGGAGAAGAAAACACCCTCAAGCGAATAAAGTTAATCTCTCCTACTGAAATTTTTGTTTCATCTCTAACAGTTATGGAGGTGAAATATGGATTAGCTATAAACCCACAACGCGCTGTTAAAATCCAATCAATTATTGAAATATTATTAGGTTCAATTACAATTTTACCTTTTGACTCAAAAGAAGCAGAACAAGCAGCCTACATCAGAAGCTTTCTTAAATTAGCTGGTTCACCTATTGGTGCTTATGATGTACTTATAGCAGCCACCGCAGTAATCAATAATCATATTGTGGTGACATCTAATGTCCGAGAATTTCAAAGAGTACCTAACTTGCAAATCGAAAATTGGCGTTCTGTGTGAGTTTAATTACTGCGATTGCTCGCATACATCACCAACCAAAATTACTGATTTGGCTTTGTTTGGAGAGCGATCCAATTGATTACTCTTGTACCAACTAAAAGTGCGATGCCTAGGTTGGGCTGCGTCTACGCATCCCAAATGCAAATTTGAATCAACAGCTTGAGTATACAAGGGGTGCGATCGCCATTTAATCTTGTGGCAAATAGTTCTAAACTCACTTCATACAACAACTCTATTCTTTTTGATGATGAAACCGAATTCCTAAAAAGATGTCATAAACAAACTCAAAAAAGTCCTTTTTCTGCAACAATCCTGAAGTTTGATAACACCCTTTTTCATCTAACAGGGGCTTCATCACATAGTACGCAGGTTGGTAATTATACCAAGGAATCGAAGGCCACAAATGATGAATTAAGTGGTAATTCTGTCCCATAATCAGAATATTGAGAACTGGGTTAGGGTAGACGCGAGCATTTTTCCAGCGATCGCGCTCGGCAAAAGGACGATGGGGCAAATAGTCAAAAAATAATCCCAGTGCTATCCCCACCACAAAAGCCGGGATAAACCAAAAGTTCAGAATGTAACCCAAAAAGTTGTACTGCACTGATATATAAACAATTACACCAACAATTAAACGGCTGATGAACCATTCTAATAGCTCATATTTCCGCCACAGTCGCCGTTGAAAGAAAAATACCTCATGGTACAAAAACCGCACCGCAATCAGCCACAGAGGACCACCAGTAGAGACATAATGATCTGGATCGTCTTTAGGATGGTTGACATGGCCATGATGCTGTAAATGCACCCGCGTAAATACTGGAAAAGCAAAAGCTAGCATCAAAGCACTGCCATGCCCTAACATCGCATTTATCACCCGGTGACGATGAGCAGATTGGTGACAGGCGTCATGAATTACCGTTCCAGCACAATGCAAGGCAATGGTATTAATGCTAAAACATAGCCAGTGCGGCCATTCCCAAAGCCAGTAACCAAAGTTGGATAGTACCAGCATTGTCACAGCTACAGAAAACAACAGTAGTGTGGGATTGAAATCACCAGGAGGCGCTAAAAATTCCTTGGGTGGGATTGTCAGTGGCTTTTGTGCCTCCGATGCGATCATTTCTGACATTGACTCCTTCTTTACCAAACATTACAAATATACGTTGACACTCCCCGCTCTAAAGAGACGGGGATTCTCAAGACGGCAAAGCCTTAGTAGACTTTGATTCTTAACGGCTGTGCCAAACAGCCTCTACACAGTCCGGTAAAACCATTCTGCTTACTTTTACGTCCGATATTTGCAGCACCGTTAGTATCTGAGTTAATCAAATGTCCTTCCTTGCTTCTATACAATCCTCGCTTAATTCGCTTACCAGAAAACTGGTAGGCAACCGGCTTGTCGGCATTGTAGATGGGCATTTCATCATCATCCAAAGCACTCGCTTTACTGGTGTAAGATTCTTCTTGCTCTTGATAGATCAACCCATATCGCTCACAGAGAGATTTAAGTTTGTTTCTCAAAGAATAGAAAGGGATCTGGACAAAGTTTTGGTTATTCCGACTGCCAATACTAATGCCATCTTTCATTCCCAGATTGAAACTTTCCATCCTTGACTTTGATTCGCGGAATTATCAGCACAAAATAGCCCTCTTTAGGCAAGTAGTGAGGAAGCCTCGCCTTCTGCTGAAATGTTCCAGATCGAACAGCCTTAATCAATCCATAGAAACTGCGAAATGTTCTATCTACTACCTTCAATGTTTGCTGTGCAATGTCAGTGTTGAGAATTTGATAGTTCTCGTTGTCTTTGCATAGATGGTAAGCAGATTCATAGCGCAAGTGCTTATGTTCTTGAAAGTAATATTGTCGAAGAGTGTAAAGACCCACGTTGTAGAGGTTCTTACTCAATCGACACAACTCTCTCAGAGCCAAGAATTCGGTCTTACTAAGATCGCGTATTTGGTTTTTCTGAGTCAAGTACATAAGCATTAGTTTCGCTGATATCCCCATTCTATAGCGAAAACAACAACAAAGGCGTAGTCAAAAGAAGCAGGGGAGCAGGGGGCAGGGAGCAAGGGGGAAAACTGAGACGGAGCTTGTACTCCGCCCCAGTAAGAGCGCCCTAGAAGGGCGTTGCTCTCAACCCATGTTTCGCTCCGCTCCACGGCTTCGGGACAGGGATTGCTCCCCCTGCCCCCTGCTCCCTGCCCCTCCGCCTCTTCGGTGATGTCGAAGATTTGCTCATTCGTCGCTCACCCCCATATTCCGAGAGCGATGAAGAGTCGGTTTTGAATGGGGTGAGGCTCCTCACTCGCCTCCTATCCCTCCCCGCGAGTAAGAGCGACGGGGTTTCTCGGAGAATCCTGATGAATATTAGGGAATAATAAACTTTTGCAAAGTTTTGTATAGCAATATTTATCTACATCTTCGCATATCAGCAGATGAATAACGCTATGATTCCAGACGAAGCCTAGTCTTTACTGATAAGTGAGGTATGAGAATCGGCAAGAAGTTTATGGCAGAAACTCCTTCTTGGGGAGGATGGATACAAAATTGATGTAGTATATCTAGTCTATCCCACAGCCCCCACTCTCCCATAAACCCTCTCTAACTGCTTATATCTATTGATATAGCAGTAACTGAAAAGGAGATGCCACTTAAGTTACGATAACTTCCCAGATAGCTCCCTAACTTCAGCCCCTATGCAACTAAGAGATTCTCTGCGCCGGACAAAAATTGTCGCTACTATTGGCCCCGCCACTAGCAGTCCTGAAATGCTCAAGGCGATTATTGAAGCGGGAGCCACGACGCTGCGGCTAAATTTCTCCCACGGAACTCATGCCGACCATCAGCGTAGTATTCGCTTAATTCGGCAAACCGCTTTTGAATTAAATCAGCCAGTGGCTATTCTCCAAGACTTGCAGGGTCCAAAAATTCGCTTGGGGAAATTTGACAACGGATCGATAGTTTTAGCAAAAGGCGATCGCTTCACCTTGACAAATCGCCCGGTGGTCGGTACGCAAGAAATTAGCTGCGTCACCTACGATCATTTAGCCGAAGAAGTCCCCGTTGGTGCAAAAATCCTCCTTGATGATGGGCGAGTAGAAATGGTGGTGGAGGAGATTAATCGAGACAAAGGTGATTTACATTGTCGCATCACCGTACCTGGTAAGCTTTCTAACAACAAAGGCGTAAACTTTCCCGGCGTTTACCTGTCAATTAAGGCAATGACCGACAAAGACCGAGAGGATCTGATGTTTGGTCTAGATCAGGGTGTGGATTGGGTAGCACTTTCTTTTGTCCGCAATCCCCAGGACATGATCGAAATTAAAGAACTAATTTCTAGTACAGGCAAGCAAGTGCCAGTGATTGCCAAAATTGAAAAGCACGAGGCTATAGAACAAATGGAGGCGGTTCTAGCTTTGTGTGATGGCGTAATGGTTGCCAGAGGCGACTTAGGGGTGGAATTGCCCGCAGAAGATGTTCCCGTACTCCAAAAGCGGCTAATTGCCACAGCTAATCGCTTGGGGATTCCCATCATCACTGCTACTCAGATGTTAGACAGCATGGTGAGCAATCCCCGTCCCACTCGCGCCGAAGTATCGGATGTGGCAAATGCGATTTTAGATGGTACGGACGCGGTGATGCTCTCCAATGAAACCGCAGTGGGTAGCTTCCCTGTAGAAGCAGTGGCGACGATGGCACGAATCGCCGAGCGGATGGAGCAGGAAGAAGTTCAACACTTAAATTTGCGTTCTTCGAGAGATGCCCGCCGCTCCATTCCTAATGCCATAAGTCAAGCTGTTGGTCAAATTGCCGAACAACTAGGTGCAGCAGCAATCATGACCCTAACGCAAACTGGGGCGACAGCTCGCAATGTCTCTAAGTTCCGTCCGCGTACACCGATTTTGGCAGTGACACCCCATGTGAATGTAGCACGGCAGCTACAGATGGTGTGGGGAGTAAAACCGTTGTTAGTACTAGGATTACCTTCCACTGGTCAGACATTTCAAGCTGCGATTAACGTAGCTCAGGAACTTAAGTTACTGTCTGAGGGAGATTTAGTCGTGATGACTGCTGGCACACTCCAGGGAATTTCCGGCTCCACGGATTTGATTAAGGTAGAAGTGGTGACGGCGGTACTAGGTCACGGAATTGGACTCGGACAAGGTTTAGTCAGTGGTCGCGCACGGGTGGCGAATACTGGTATGGATGTTAGTAACTTTAATCCCGGAGACATTTTGGTTGCACCCCGCACTAGTGCTGATTTTGTGGAGGCAATTCGGAAAGCTGCCGGGATTATTACGGAAGAGGAAAGTCTCACAAGTCACGCGGCGGTCATTGGCTTACGTCTGGGTGTGCCAGTAATTGTCGGCGTGAAGCAAGCAACGAAAGTGATTCGGGATGGGGCGATTATAACGCTGGATCTGCAACGGGGTTTGATTTACTCTGGGGCAGTGAGAACGCCTTAGAAGTGGGGACTGGGGACTAGGGACTAGGGACTAGTACCGAAAGGCGGAAGTCAAAAGTCAAAAGTCAAAAGTCAAAATTAATACAGCGTAAGCATTTCATTGATTTTGAATGGGTGGTTTATTTACGCCGTGTTGTACTAGGGACTGGGAGATGAGGGAGAAATCAATTCAAAATTCAAAATTCAAAATTAAAGAATTTATTTCTGCCTCCTGCCTCCTGCCTCCTCTTTCCCAATGCCCAATGCCCAATTCCCAATTCCCAATTCCCAATTCCCAATTCCCTTTATGAAACAGTTGCGATCGCAACCCCCAGCCATCGAGCAAAGTTTTGCTGTTGTGTGGAGTTAGGATGCTCAACAGGTTTTACTTGATATCTAGTGGGATGTGGTGACGCGAGGATGACTGAATAACTACGCAGCTCGTCTTGGTGGAAAACTGCGACTTCAATTTTATCTTTTGGTTGGTAATCTTTCAGGCGATCGCTTAAGCCACCCGCCGCTAACTTAATGCCATCAATTGCTAACAACTCATCACCTGCATCAATTCCCCCTACTTGTGCAGGTGAGGCAGTTTCCACAAACTTAATCATCTCCCGCCCATTTTCTGTATTTATTTTCACACCCAAGTAAGGTTCTTCCTGCTGTTCAGCTACCAACTGCAAGCCAAAGGGTTCTAAATACTGATTAAAGGGTAAATCATCAGTGCCATCAATGTAGCGTTTCAAGAAATCAGTCAAATCGATGCCGGCAACAGATTCTATAACTTCCTGCAACTGTTCTGGGGTATACCCAATTTCAGCTTTCCCAAATTGCAGCCACATTTTCAGCATCACGTCATCCAGGGAGCGCTGATTATCGTGAATAGAGCGAATCAGTAAATCTAGCAATAACGATACCATTTCTCCTTTTAAATAGTAGGACATTTGAGAATTACCGCTATTGGCATCCGGGCGATAGAGTTTTATCCAGGTATCAAAACTCGACTCGGAAAGGGGTTGTACCTTGCGCCCTGGTGTCGTTTCATATCTGGTAATTTCTTTACCCAAGTGATTTAAATACGACTTAACATCATAAATTCCCGCCCGTAAAGGAATTAACAAGTCATAGTAACTAGTAGTACCCTCACAAAACCACAATGATGGTGTGTAGTTTTCTTGATCGTAATCAAAAACCTCTAATGCTTTTGGGCGAATTCGTTTGACATTCCACAAGTGTAAGAACTCGTGTGCCACTAATTGGAGAAAGCGATCGTATTTATCCTGAGCGCGAAATCCAAAACGGTGATAAATCAAGGAGCAAGAATCTTTATGCTCTAAACCCCCAAAAGCTTGGCTAAATAAATGTAGCAAAAACACGTATCTTTCATAAGGCAAACCGCCGAACATCTGCGCTTCTACCTCGACGATTTTTTGGATATCAGCAATTAACTGCTGGGCTTGGAAATTACCTTGTCCCCAAATTGCCAGTTCATGGGGTTTTCCCAAAACCTCAAATTTATATAATTGGTGGCTACCAATCTCAAAGGGAGTATCAACAAGAGTATCAAAATCGCCAGCTAAGAAAGTATTTGTTTCTTTATCAACGGGTGGCAAAGCAGTAGTTATCTGCCATTCTGGGCGTGATGGTACGATGGTGACGCCAATGGGTTGGTTTTCCCAACCTGGTATTCTAAAAAATAGTGCTGCACCGTTAAAATAACCGTGGGTGGTATCTAAGTGATTTGTCCGTACTGATAGCTCATTGGCAAAAATGCGGTAACGTACAGTTAATTCTGAAACACCTATTTTGTCTACCTGCCAATGATTTTTACTGATTTTCCGCCAAGGTAAAGGCTTATCTTCTGCAAAAGCCACAAAATCCTGTAAGTTCTTGGCGTATTCCCGGACTAAGTAGGAACCGGGTGTCCATACTGACAGTTTTAAATCGAGAATCGGCGAGGGATAATCTACAAGGCGTAAAGTCACCTCAAACAGATGGGTTTCTGGTTGGGACATTGCCACCAGGTAATGAATCGTTGGCTCGGTTTCTTGGATGTAGGTGTTGCGACGAGTTGCTGTTGCTTCAGTCATCTTGTGTGCTGAGTTAATAGGTAGATGGGTGATTTTTACCATCATGACAAATTTATCTTTTAACTTTTGACTTTTCTTTGCTGCGGCTGGTAGTCAGAACCTAAATTATTGTCTGCTTTAGCTTGGCTATGGACTCCTGTCTGCTTGTCATTGAAGACTTTAGCAACACTGCAATCCGGGCTTCAATTTGCTATCGTTCCTCTTCAGAGACATACAACAATGCCTCTGCTACGAATGGCACTAAGAAAAGCCCAAAGACTTATCTAACCTCGTTCCCAGCCTCCAGGCTGGGAATGTATTCCGAATGGGCTGCTGCCTCCGGTCAAGAAAGAGGAGGCGGCAGCCCTCTCAGAATGGGTTCCCAGCCTCCAGGCTGGGAACCAGTAGGGGCAAGGGCTGTATCTTAACTTAGTGCCATTCGCCTCTGCTACTTTTACCAATTTATGACCTATTCCAAACCTTGATGAAGGCAATCACCGAATATCCGCAAGCATTCATCATTAGACCATTTACTGTACCACTGACAGCAGAGCCGATAAAAGGCATCATTGTTGCTACGTTGACTAAAGTTTTCTCGCCTGCTTTGGAGATTAATTTAATTCCTAAAGCTTTGTTTATCTCAGCAAAAGTTTTCCCAGGAATAGACATCAAAGCTTTTTGAATAGCTTGTGAGCCTACTTTAGTTCCTAATTGATTAGCCAGTTCAGATACACTCACTCCAGCCGCAGCAGCTAAAACTAGTATTCGCGCAGATTCGCTTCTTATATCAATGCCATAAAGGGTAAAAAGAGCTGATGCTAGTTTCACATTGGAATACAAAGTAATCCCAATATCAGTAGGTATTCCGGCTAGTCCGATGAATCCACTGAAAATACCGTTGCCTACTGACCAAACGGTTGACTCTAATATCATCAAATTTGCAATGTTATCTCTATTACCTGCCCAATAAAAGTTGTTGGTAAAACATAGTCCCCATTGCCTACCATCGTCAATAGCATAAGTAATAGTTTGCCCGATAACAGGTATATTTATAATCGATTCAAAATCCATACAATTTTTACCTGATTAACTGAGAAGACCTAGAGATTTCTAGTTTTAGTATTCCCAGTAGCAAAAGTTAAATATTGGTACTATTTAAAGCTTTGATGAAGTAGTGCAAATAATGTCCATTACGCAAAGCAACTTTACAAAAATTCAGTTTCAATTTCGGAAACCAGACTGACAAAAGCTATAGAAAGAGGTTAGGTTAAGTGTTAATCTCAAGCCGCACCCCAGCAGCAATGGTAAAAGAATTAGCAATTTGCACTCGTGGATTAACTAAGCAATTTGACCGACACGTTGCTGTCAATGATGTTGATTTAGAAATTCAGGCGGGGGAAGTATATGGACTGATTGGGCCTAATGGCGCGGGTAAAACAACTCTCATCCGTATGTTGGCGACTGCTGAGGAACCAACTACGGGTGAGATTTATATTAATGGCGATCGCCTGCTCCGTGACAAGAGTAACCCCAAACTCAAGCGTCGTCTAGGCTACTTACCCGATGACTACCCGTTATATGAGGATTTAACAGTCTGGGATTACCTAGATTATTTTGCGCGTCTGTATCGTTTGCGAGAACCACGCCGCACTCAACGCTTACATGAGGTTTTAGAACTAATCCAACTTGGGAATAAACGTAATAGTCAGATTTCTACTCTGTCGCGGGGGATGAAACAGCGCTTAAGTTTAGCGCGAACCGTTATCCACGAACCAATTTTACTATTACTAGATGAGCCTGTTTCTGGGCTTGACCCCATTGCTAGGATGCAATTTCGGGAAATCATTAAGGCTTTGCAAGAAGCTGGGATGACTGTGATCATTTCTTCCCACGTTCTCAGTGATTTAGCGGAACTCTGTACTTCTGTGGGAATTATGGAACTTGGCTTTTTGGTAGAAAGTACTTCCCTACAGCAACTTTATCAACGTCTAGCCCATCAGCAAATTGTGTTATCAACTTTGGGGAACCTAGAGACGCTTTTGAGCGAACTAAAACATCATCCTTTAGTAGAACATTGGGAGGTAATAACAGGAAAAAACAGCGTGCGGGTGAATTTTTCGGGCAAAGATGAAGATAGTGCTGAGTTGTTGCAATCGCTCATCAAAGCAGGCATTCCTTTGACTGATTTTCACTGCACACAAGAAGACTTAGAAAGTATTTTCTTAAAATTAGGTCACAAACAAGCATCTTAATACGTCAATAAATATCACTCCCCATTTTTGGAGATTTTTTTCTATGATGCCCAATTTAATAGACAAAATCGGCGATTGGAATCCGCAACTATTCCGGGAACTCAAAGGACGGCTGAAATTTTTTAATGTAGCGATCGCAGTTACAATATCCTTAGTACTGCAATGGTTAGTTTTTTCATATCAGTTACACGAATTTGCCGATGATAATTGGTGGCGAGAGCATTGGGAACATACATTCCTGACGCTGAGTGTAATTTTTATATTTACACTATTAGTTGCCGGAACTTATTTGCTAATTAACGATTTAGCGAAAGAAGAAAGTCGCGGCACACTGAATTTTATCCGTCTCAGTCCCCAATCAGAAACAAGTATATTGACTGGGAAATTGCTCGGAGTTCCGAGTTTAATTTATCTGTTCATCTTAGTAGCACTTCCTTTACATCTGTGGGCTGGACTTTCTGCCCAAATTGCCTTTAATTACATTTTGAGTTACTACGCAATCGTTGCTGCTAGCTGTATTTTCTTCTACAGTGCTGCACTACTATTTGGTTTATTTAGTCGTTCCTTTAGCGGTTTTCAGCCTTGGCTAGGTAGTGGTCTACTTTTGCTTTTTTTGTTCATAACAATGGTGGCGGCATCGTCTGATAACAGCACTTTAAATAATTCAACTGCTTGGTTTAGACTTTTTAATCCTTGGGATGTAACAAATTATCTATTTCCTAACTTGTTTGATGTATACGATGGTTCTCCCCTGAGAAACTTGCAGTTTTTCTATTTACCATTAGGGACAAGTGTTTTTAGTGTTGTTGGTTTCCATTTGCTGAACTTTGGATTATGTAGTTACGGTATTTTCCAAGCTCTTAAACGTTGCTTCCGTAATCCTCAAGCGTCAATAATCAGCAAGGAACAAAGTTATTTTCTAGTAGCGTTTTGCCAGTTGATGATGTGGGGATTTAGCGTACAAATTAGTCTAAATAATCAAGCATGGGATGAACGGGTTGCGGGAAATCTCGTTTTGCTGGCAGTGTACAACTCCCTGTTGATTTTAAGTTTGATTGTCGTTCTTTCCCCTCATCGTCAAGATGTACAAGATTGGGCAAGATACCGACATCAAGGAGTTTCTAGCCGGAAAAAATTATGGCAGGATCTAATTTCGGCTGAAAAAAGCCCTGCACTTGTGGCGATCGCTATTAATCTGACAATTGTTACTATCCCCTGGCTAGTTTGGATTTCACTTACATCTGTTTTTGATGCAAGCGATCGCCAAACTTGGCTGAGTAATGATATTGACAGATTTAAAGTACTTTTAGCTATAGGTTTGTCTATCAGCTTAATGATGATTTCCGCTACCATCGCCCAATTAATACTTTTGCTAAAAACTCCCAAGCGTTCTTTCTGGGCAGTTGGAACTTTAGGAACAGCAATGTTTCTACCACCGATGATTCTACAATTTATTGACATCTCCCCATCGAAATATCCTACTGTCTGGTTATTTTCAACTTTTCCTTGGGCAGCTATAGAATACTCTGGGGTGACAACAATTTTTATGGCATTCCTAGCTGAGTTAAGTGTTCTAGCGTTGTTAAACTTCCAGTTGGCAAGGCGCGTGAGATTAGCGGGCGAATCTGCTACGAAAGCATTGTTAGTAGGACGTTAGGTAAGTAGTTATCGATAATGTTAGAACCCCGATTTCTTTGAGAAGTCGGGGTTCTTGTTTTTCACTTATAGCGTTTCCTAATCACATGAGGTATATCTTAGCCTCCTCTCGAAGAGCGGGGAGGGGGTTGGGGGTGGGGTTCTTGGGGTTGAGTAAGTAATCAAGCGGACATGATATTATTTATTATTTGCCTAAATTGACGGTTAAATTTTTAATCGGCATAAATATCACGACTATCTAAGAATAATGTTAAATATCCCTACTCAAGACTTACGTTATACAGCCATCCAGTTTCTAGAACAAAGTCCCCCACAGCGTCTACAACTTCTTGAAAAACTGGGTATAGCTCGTTATGATTTTTTAACAAAAATACAGCTAAATGAAGCAAACATAATCTGTATAATGCGGTTTTTAAAATATCCAAGTCAGTTAAAGTTTCCTAATCTTGTAGGAGCAGATTTATCTGGTTTAATTTTAGATGGTGTAAACTTCATTCGAGGAAACTTATCAGAAGTAAATCTCCGAGGTAGTAGTTTAATCGATGCAGACCTTTTATTTGTAAATTTTACCAAAGCTGACTTGAGAAATGCAGATTTACGAGGTGCAACTCTTAACGAGACTATTTGGTTAGAGACTTTAGTAGATAAATGTCAGCTTGGCGTAGGTACTGGTTTAAATCATCTGCAACGTCAAGATTTACAACTACGTGGAGCTAGATTTAATTATTCAGAAAATGATAATTAAAACACAAAAAATTATAAGATGATTGAGTTGAAATTGACTGGATAAGTTAATGAATATTAAGTTGCCCCAAAAATTGATGTTACTGGGTTCAGGAGAACTAGGCAAAGAATTTGCGATCGCAGCTCAACGTCTTGGTAATTATGTAATTGCTGTTGATCGCTACGCCAATGCTCCAGCTATGCAAGTTGCTGATGCTTATGAAGTGATTTCTATGCTCAGTGCTGATGATTTAGAAGCTGTAGTGACCAAACACCAGCCAGATATTATTATACCAGAAATTGAAGCAATCAGAACAGAAAAACTGATTGAATTTGAGCAGCGAGGGATTACAGTTATACCGACGGCGGCGGCTACTAACTATACAATGAATCGTGATAGAATTCGGGAACTGGCACATCAAGAATTAGGCATCAGAACGGCTAAATATGGTTATGCAACAACTCTAGAAGAATTGATTACCGTTTCTGATGAAATTGGCTTTCCTAATGTTGTTAAACCTGTGATGTCATCCTCTGGAAAAGGTCAGTCTGTAGTGCAGCATAAGAGTGAGGTTGAGAAGGCTTGGAATTATGCGATCGCTAATTCTAGAGGAGATAGTCAAAAGGTCATCGTCGAAGAATTTATTAACTTTGAAATCGAAATAACTTTATTGACAATTAAACAGTGGAATGCACCGACAATTTTCTGTTCTCCTATTGGTCATCGCCAAGAACGAGGAGATTATCAAGAATCGTGGCAACCCGCAGAAATTTCTGAAGATAAGATATTAAAAGCAAGAGAAATAGCGATAAAAGTCACTGATGCTTTAGGAGGAGCCGGAATTTTTGGCGTTGAATTTTTTATTACCAAAGATGAAGTTATTTTTTCCGAACTGTCTCCCAGACCCCACGATACGGGAATGGTGACATTAATCTCACAAAATCTCAATGAATTTGAACTACATTTACGAGCTATTTTAGACTTGCCAATTCCTCATATAGAACAGCTAGGAGTATCAGCAAGTGCGGTAATTTTAGCTTCCGAAAAATCTGATTCTATTGCTTTTACAGGTGTAGCCGATGCTTTGTCAGAAAAAGATGTAGATATTAGATTATTTGGTAAACCTAATGCCCATCCATATCGACGAATGGGCGTAGCTTTGGCGAAGGGTGTGAATGTCGAAGAGGCTAGGGAAAAAGCTACGAAAGCCGCAAGAAAAATCACAATTATCTAATCTATAGCGGTTCTCGCTTGAGTGAGATACAAGAACCCCACCCCCAACCCCCTCCCCGCAAGCGAGGAGGGGACTATGATGTACCTCATGTGATTAGGAAATGCTACAATACCAACCGCCTTTTTAATACCTCGTAGTACTGTTAGGCGACTCAAGCGTAGCTACAGGATTTGGCTGATTCAAATAATCGTAGACTAATCGGGAAACTTGACGGATAAAGTCTCTCCCCCTGGTGTCCTTATACGGACGGGTGACGAAGATGGCGGCCAAGTAGCGCTTACCATTGGGCATAGTAATAAATCCCGCATCGCCGATGAGAAAACCAATATCTCCGGTTTTGTTAGCGATAACTGCACCTTTCCCCAAACCGGCGGGAAGTAGTGTGTGAATTGTGGTGTGACGCAGAATATCTAAGGCTTGTTCTCGACTCTGTAAAGAAACTAGCTTGTTATTCACAACCAAAGCCAGCACCCGCGCCATATCTTGAGAACTGGTGGTGTTAGTCCCTCTCAAGTCAGCTAAAAGATGACGAATTACTGTGTCTTTCAGTCCCCAACTACGGAAGCGCTGATTTAGTTTCGCCGCTCCACCCAAGCGATCGATAATCATATTAGTGGCGGTATTGTCACTGATAGTAATCATCTTAGTGATGGTTTCCAAAGCCGTGTACTTCTTACCAACTCGTTCATATTGCATAATTCCAGAACCATTGGTAACTAAGTCACGCCGCATGGTAAGTATTTCCTGAAGGGTGACTTTACCAGCATCTAAATCCTGGAAAAAGGCGATGAGAATTGGTAATTTAATCGTACTTGCAGCCGGGAAAACGCGATCGCCTCCAATATCTAAATAATCCCCAGTATCCAAATCCAAGAAAAACATTCCTGTTTTCAGAAAACTGTAGCGACTCATCAAGGCTTTAATTTGAGGTTCCAGCGCTTTCATCGGTGAATGCATCGGAACCACGCCAGCAAACAGAGTGCTATTATCACTCACTGTTGGAGAAATACTCGGAGTGATTTCTAGATATTTCGGCTGGGTTGCAGTCAGTGGTAATGGCTTGGGTAACTGCACAGACCAATGATTAGGCGATTCCTCTTGCAGTTTCACCTGTGCTAAGTCAAAGGTGTAACCTGGTGCTAAAGTAACTACCATGCGGGTAGTCTCTGCGTTAAACTGCTCGATGCGAATATTTTGAATTACTAACCCTACTCTTTGACTAGTTTGTGGATATCCTAGTGTAACTCCAGGCAAATCAATTACCAAACGAGTTGGGTTGGTAAGTAGTTGTACTTTCGGTTGAATATTCTCATCTGTGGTGAAGTCTAGATGATTGCGATTGCTATCAAAATGCCAATTTGCGATCATAGTCGCTTTGACAGGGGAGCCAAACAGCAGCAAGCTTAAGAAACTGGGTAGAAACCAGCTAAATTTTACAATGTTTTCTTTGTGTGTGAGTAGCATTAGCGATCGCTTTGTGTGTGAGGAAGATTCTTAAACGAACAAAAGCCGCCCACCATTAAAGCACAATTATAAAAAGTTCTGTAATCACAATCCTAAATCTACGGCAATGCGGTGGGCACAAGCAAACCCAGAAAAAGCTACTGCATTCAAACCTTGACCTGGAAAGGTACTATCCCCTACACAATAAAGTCCTGGAATAGCTGTGCGATTAAAGGGCATATTTAATAGCCCCCACAACTTCCGCCGAGGAATTGGCCCATAAGTGCCATCTTCACGACCCAAAAAGCGGCGATGGGTGCGAGGTGTCCCCACCTCTAAATAATCTAATCCAGCATCTAAACCTGGAAAAATCTTCTCTAGGCGGTCAATAATTCGCCAAGCTGCCTCTTCTTTCCTCGCTTCATACTCACTCGGAGAAAGTTCTTGCCAATCATCAATCCAGTGAGGTGTGAAAGCATGAATGATGTGATATCCATTAGGTGCCAAATCTCGGTCAAGCAATGTGGGAATCGAAACAAAAACTGTGCCTTCTGCTGCTGTCATCTTTTCCCAGTCTTCTAGCAAAATATGATGGCACTCTGTCCCCGCAGGTAAAACTGACTCATTCACCCCGATATGCAAACTCAAAAAGCTGGGAGATTTTTGATAATTTTGTTGCCATTTTTTCTCATTATCTGGCATCTGATCTACTGGTAGTAATTGTGCAAATGTATCCCAGCGTGTAGCATTAGAAACTATGCGTTTACCCCGATATACTTTACCATCAGCCAGTTGCACACCTACTGCTTTTCCCTGTTCTGTAAGAATTTTCGTGACTCTAGCTTGGTACTGAATCTTACCTCCAGCCTTCTCTAGACCTTCCACCAGTTTTTGGGCAATTTGTCCCACTCCGCCTTTAGGATAGTTAACTCCCCCATAATGCCTGTCAGAAAAGACCATCCCCGCATTAATCATTGGTGTCATGTCTGATGGAACCACCGACCAGCAATAACATTCCATATCGATAAATTTCAATAATTGCGGGTCTTTGATGTAACGCCGCGCCACGTCCCCGGCATTTTGGGGCAGATACTTAATTAAACCGAGACACGCCAAAGGATGCTGGAAAAATACCCGCAGTAGATACCGAGGTTCTTCCAGCGACAGCAAATCCATGCTGTTGAGGCACTTGAATACTTTTTGGCATTCGTCATAAAAGCGACGAATCCCTTGTTCTTCATGGCGGAAATGAGCAGTAAGATTTTGCAAAAATTTTTCATAAACCCGGTCAACCTTCAGGTCTAAACCTTGGGGTAGATGATAGTGAATCTGTATCGGATCTGCGATCGCTTCTTGGCTGACATTTACAGCTGATAATGCACGGGTGAGTAAGTTAGTAGTACCGTTCTGTCCCAGCCCAAAAATCATCGATGCGCCAACATCGAATCGATAGCCTTGGCGTTCAAAATAACCAGCGCTACCACCTGGAATCAAATAACGCTCCAGTACCAGTACTTTCGCTCCCTTCGCCGCTAACTGGGTCGCTGTTACTAATCCACCAATCCCAGAACCAATCACAATCGCATCAATATCTTGCATTTTAGTCATTAGTCATTAGACATCTCCAGAAAAGATTTAGATCCCACACAATTATACGCAAACCTAACCCCCCTTCCCCCCTTCCCTACCAGGGAAGGGGGTTTTTAAAGCCTCTCTCCGCTTGTCTGACGACAGGCTGACGCCAACGGGGAGAGGTTTGGAGAGGGGTCTTTTTCTTTTACGGATAAGTCTATTAGTAATTAGTTATTCTCCCCAATTCCCAATGCCCAAGGCCCAATCAAAAAAAAGAGGGACGAGCCTGCTACTGCTGGCTAATCCCGTCTGCCGATCCTTAAAAGAGAGGAGAACACTTTCTAAGAATATAGCCTTGACTGAGAATTTATGTCAACTACTAATGAAAATATTTATCAATAAAATTGAGAGCGTAAATTTTTAGCTGTCAGCCGGATGCAGGAAAGAGTATTATGGTGTTTCAGTTCTTGTACAATAAAAAGGCGCCTATTTCTGGCTATGACGCTACAATTGCGCGTTTACGTTCCACCCCATCCTCTGATCAAACACTGGCTGGCAGTTGCCCGTGATGCAGGCACACCTTCAGTATTATTTCGCAGTGCCATGACTGAGTTGGGAAGATGGCTAACTTATGAAGCTGCACGAGACTGGTTGCCGACCCAAGAAATATCGGTGCAGAGTCCCTTGGATATCTGTCCAGCAACGGTGATTGATCCGCAAGTGCCGATGGCAGTAGTACCAATTCTGCGGGCTGGACTAGGATTACTTGAGGGAGCGCAGACTTTATTACCATTGGCATCAATTTATCACCTGGGCTTGGCGCGAGACGAAGAGACACTGCAACCTCATTGTTATCTGAACAAGTTACCAGAAAAATTTGACCCCCAAACACGAGTGTTAATTACCGATCCAATGTTGGCAACTGGAGGGTCAATTATGGCGGCGATGGCAGAATTGACACAACGGGGTGCCGACCCATCCCTGACCAGGATTGTTTGTGTAGTGGCGGCTCCACCAGCTTTGCAAAAATTGAGTGAAGCTTATCCAGGTTTAATAGTTTACACCGCTACTATTGACGAAAAACTGAACAGCAAGGGATATATTGTACCGGGATTGGGAGATGCAGGCGATCGCATCTTTGGGACTTAAGCTAGTATGCAGCTAGGGTAGGAGAAAATAGCATAACTACTGTAAAAGTTGCAAGGTTTGTTGAAGGCGGTAAAGATATGAGTCAGCGAGATGGTTTTGGTAGTGGTTTTATAGCAGGGGCGTTTGTTGGTGGTGTATTTGGCGGTGTTATCGGCGCACTGATTGCTTCTCGACGCGATCCCCAATTGCTAGCAGAGGAGGAGACAGAACTGACAGATAGCCAAGCCGAAGCTAAGAGAATAGCAGCAAAGCGTCGTCAGATGAAAGCCTCAGAAAGTGAGAGCATTGGCATAGAAACGGCCAGGCGATCGCTAGAAGATAAAATTGCCCAGCTAAATGCCACAATCGATGAAGTCCGAAATCAGCTGGGAAATGTGAATAGCGGTTCACCCCAAGCAAGCAATGACCGCTCCCTCACTAAAGACTCCTGAAGTTTGTTCAGGCGTGGTGAAAGTGTCAAGTGTAGAATCCGCAAACAGCATGGCATGGACTAAATTAAAATTATAAAGATAAGACCGCGTTTGACACTTAGTAGGAAACCAAAAAATCCATGTACCTTCTGATTAACACCTTGGCTACTTTCATTCAGATTTATACTGTTTTGCTAATTATTCGGGTTCTATTGACCTGGTTCCCAAATATCAACTGGTACAACCAACCATTTACCACTTTGAGCCAGATAACCGATCCTTATCTAAATCTGTTCCGCTCAATCATTCCCCCACTGGGCGGTATGGATTTTTCACCAATGTTAGCTATTATACTGCTTCAAATAGTAGGTGGTGGTCTGCAATCCGTCTGATAACACAGAATTTGCAGTTTACTCCATGTTCAACTAATAAATTTTAGGTCTGGGCTAACAAGCTCAGACTTATTCAGTGTGAATGCTAATAATAATTATGGATCTGCGGGTTAATAGTGTCCCAACCAACCGGGTTTCGACACTTCGACTACGCTCAGTGCATCGCTGTGCTCAACCCTCAGCCGTCGAGAGTTGAGCGCAGTCGAAACTCGGTTTACTGGTACTTTATTTTCACGCAAGTCCCTTATGGATGCAATAGTTTAAAACTGATGCCATATTCTACGATAGAAAAGTTTTAGAATTTATAGAAGAGATTATTGTTTACCGATTCACTCTCTGAAGTGACTATTCGTATTTAACCGCTATTCATCTCGATACTGAATCTTTGGATCAAGTGCGGGACTTGTAGCGGGAAAATTTAAGATTTATTACTTACGTACTTGACCGCTAAAGCCGGCAGCCTTGAACTGCTTTAGCTTCAACGGAGTAGGCTGATTTGCAGGTACAGAAATTCTCAATTCAAAATCGCTAATTCCTGGTGGCACCTCGACAATAGAGCCTAAACGAGTGCGGTTTTGCATCACTGAGTCATTGTTGGCATCATAGATGCGTCCAAAAATATCTGCGTCGTAGACTGTTTTATTAGTGCCATTTTCTGCCTTGCCAATGACAATAAAGCAATTAGCAGCCGCACTACCACTACTGATAACAGCCCCTTGTGCTAGTTCTGGTGGACAATCTTTATAAGATACATCAAATAGTTTAATCTGTGTCAGGGCTAGAGATGGGGGAGCGATCGCCCACGAGAGAAAGGTGATGAGACAAGAAATAAAAACAACTGTGAGTGAGCGCAACTGCATAAAAGACCCCGTAATTTAATTCAATAATTATGTAATCAGCTTACAACATACCCCTACTCCCTATTCTTTAGATGCCCCAAAAAGCTTAGAATGAGTAGGGTGTATTTAATCTGTAACAAATATTTATGCCTCCTCGTTGGCCTCGCAAACCCGATCGCAAAGACCCTGATTACCGCAAGATCGATGACCGGATGAATTTTGCCGTGCATCTGGCGATCGCTGGTACTATTAATTCTGGGTTATGGTTTTTCCATATCTTAAAAGCCACTACCTGGGAGTGGCTGCCGTTATTGACTGCAAGTTGGACAGCAATAGTATTGGTACATCTAATTTATATTGCTGCGATCGCTAACTACAGCGAAACTCCACCCAAATCCACCTGAAGATGGATTACTCATGCTGGGGTGATTGTAACCTCTGGTAGTAGAATTAGGCTGTTAATTGAGCCATAATGTAAAAAAGCCTGAGATTTCGCACTTTTTCTTAATGTAGGGTTATTTTTATGGCTAAGACTAACACCACAGAACTACTAGAAGCCCTAGCAGCTGAAATTGGCGAAAGCGTCTACATAGATGTTGCCAAATGGCATCTTTATTTATCTAATGCCAAACTGCATACAGTTGTTGCCGAGCAACTGTATCCTTTAATTACTTCCAACACTGTTAACGAAGACCGAGTTTTACAAGTCTTGGCATCGATTCCAATAAAAATTGGCGGCGGGAAACGTGAAATTCCTTTAATCGATTTACTACCCCTGCAATGTCAGGTGACTTTAGTAGATATTTTGGAAAAATATCAACGTGATTTCTAATCACTAAAACTAAAATCATCTTAGTTGGACAATTTTATTAATCAGCATTCCCTGATTCGATTTGAGGTTCTGGATTAGGTATCTATTTGCTGTGTCTATATTTATAAAAATTAACTCAACAGATACACACCAATCAATCTCGTGTAATTTATGTGTGGATATCTGATAAAAATTTCCTTTAACAATTAAGGAATCTCCGCGTTCAAAATCGGTTGAGATTTGAGCGAGTTTATCTTGAGACTCGCTTTGAACTTCCATGCAAACTCATTGAGGCAATTTCTATGCTTTTACAAGTCAAAGATAGTGGCGAATTGGTAAAGATTGTTGAAATTCAGGAATTACTTGATCCGAATAGTGATGTTGTTCACGCAAAAGACCAAGAAGGTCAAGAAGAACAGCAAACTAATAGTTTTAAAAAAGAAAATCTTGTTTTTCCTTCAGGTGAAGTTCTACCACGCTGTTGGTTAGATGCTGACTATAGACACGACAACGCTTAATTGATTTTAAAATCAGGTAATTGGTAATATTAGGGTAGCACATCTGTGCTACCCTATCATAAGTAGAGCGGCGTGAATAATTCAGGGTTTGTAGTGTACCCCTTCGGGGATCTTGCTACGCAAAGCGTCTCGTAGAGAGGACTAAAGTCCTCATTTGAGGGATCGAGCCGCTCACTACGAACTGATCTCAAGATTTTTTACATTACTTAATCTACTTTGATTTAGGGACTTCCAAATAAAAAAATGTCCTAAAAACTGACCCAAAAGCCTCTCTATTTCTCCTCTCTCTGTGTTCTCTGTGTCTCTGTGGTTCGTTTCTTTGGATAATTTATTTCTTGGAAGTCCCTTATTCTCGCCTACTTACATTATGACGCAGCTTTTTCTCCTACCGTCACCGCTTCATTCTGCTGAGATTTAGGGAAAAATGTCTTAGTAATCCAGTCAGTCAAGATGTGAGACAGTAACCCCATAGGGCCAGCAAACAAACACAGTGCAAGGGAGTGAATTGTCCAAATACCTGTTTTTTGTCCTTCCCAATAAATCCAGCGCCCGACAAATAAATCCATCACTAAAAAATGAATCCAACCTGTTGCAGCAGCCGTTTCATCTGTAAAAAAACGCGCAATATCGGCTAATTGGGGATTCGATAAAGCTTGGGCATTTTCTGGCGTAATGCTGTTGATAAACAAATACACATACGCCCCAGCTAACAGCACAAAGGGCAAATATGATGACATTATCTGCCGTGTAACTTTCCAATTTGGTAATAAAATCATCAACGCCCAAAAAGGCAACACGAAAAGGTTTGCGAAGTTAAAAAGTTGAGAGATCGTCATACTTTTGTAAAGTGAAGAATTTTCAGTTATTGTTTTGAATTAACTAGTTATTCATAACTCATAACTCTCAAGAAATAGATCCCCGACTTCTCAAACAAGTTGGGGATCTGGGTATACTTATAAAGCTACAAGTTGTGATTCGATTTCTGAAGACTTCAAATCACGACCGATGAAAACTAAGCGCGTTTGCCGGGACTCTTCGGGTTTCCAAGGGCGATCGTAAAATTTATCAAATCGGCTTCCCACGCCTTGCATCACTAAGCGCATAGATTTATTTGGCACTGCCACAAAGCCTTTAATTCGGTAAATTTCTTGTTCTTGTACCAATATTTCCAACTGCTGTTGCAGCTTTTCTGGGTCAAAGGTACGATCCAAAATTAAATTAGTTGAGGTAATTTCTTCGTCGTGGTTGTGGTCTTCTTCGGTATCGTGATGACTGGGACGAGAATCTAAATTGTCTTCCACTGCGGCTTGGAATCCTAATAATATAGATGCATCAATTTGAGAACAATCGCTCTCGACAATCTTCACCACTCTGGGCAACTCTTGCTTAATCAATTCCTCAACTCTAGCTTTTGTCTCGCCATCTACCAAGTCAATTTTATTTAACACCACTAAGTCTGCACAAGCAAGTTGGTCTTCAAACAGTTCTTGCAAGGGTGTTTCGTGTTCTAGATTATCATCTGCTTGGCGCTGGGCTGCGATCGCCTCTGGATCGCTAGCAAATGTCCCCGCCGCTACCGCCGCACAATCTACCACGGTAATCACCGCATCCACAGTAGCGGCGTTGCGAATTTCTTGCCAGCGAAAAGCCTTCACTAGGGGTTTTGGTAAGGCTAAACCAGAGGTTTCAATCAAAATGCAGTCGATGCTATCTCGCCGCTTGATTAACTCTTGCATCGTCGGGTAAAATTCTTCCTGTACGGTGCAGCATAAGCAGCCGTTGGTTAATTCAAAGATATTAGTGTCGCCCTCACCATCTTCTGGGCAAATTTGACAGGATTTTAACAATTCGCCATCAATACCGAGTTCGCCAAATTCATTGACTATAACCGCAATGCGGCGTCCTTGGTTGTTTTGTAGCAGGTGGCGAATTAGGCTGGTTTTTCCACTACCTAAGAAGCCTGTGATCACTGTGACAGGAATTTTTGTTGCCATTATTTAATCAATTGTGCTTGTTTCTATTTTCCATGATTACTGACTAGATTATGAATCTGGGTTTATCGTAAATTCAAGGGTTTAAGACCCCAACCATTACACGTAGTATCAGTTGAGTTGGGGTTTAAATCCCCGACTCCAACTGTCTTTAGATGGATCATTTGAAAAACCACATCTGTCGTAGGGGCAATTCATGAATTGCCCCTACTTCCCGTTGTTCTGGCAGTCTAAAATATGTTGACTATATACTACGGCATATCAATCAAGTTATAGTATTATAGTTTTTAACAGCGATCGCTTCCTTTGGTATGTAGCCATTAAATGCAAGCAACATATCTAAAGTAAACGAACGAGTGCGAACACCGCCCTGTAGGTCAAACTATGGAGAATTCATTATGAGCAACAAACACATTGAAGTTAAACAGGTAGCTGGTTTTATCGGTGCTGAAATTAGCGGCATAGACCTGTCGCGTCCTTTGCACGATGATGCAGTCAAAGAAATTCGTCAAGCACTATTGAAGTGGAAAGTCGTGTTCTTTCGTGGTCAAAACATCGATCATGCGGCACAGATTGCGTTCACGGCTCGTTTCGGCGAAGTGACTTATGCACATCCCCACGAAGATGAGCCAATTGAAGGCTTCTCGCAAATTCTGCCCATTGACCGTAGCCGCTACGAACGGCGCAATGGTCTACGCCGTTCCAGCTATGAGAGTCGCTGGCATACCGATGTGACAGCAGTTGTCAACCCACCTGCGGCATCAATTTTGCGTGCGGTTAATGTTCCCAGTTTCGGTGGTGACACACAGTGGACAAATCTAGTCGCAGCCTACGAGGGTCTGTCAGCACCCCTGCGGGCGCTAGCAGATACATTGAAAGCCGAACATCGCTTCAATGCGCGTTTGAATCTGCCCAACGAGAGCAGGATTGCCCAGCGCATCGCAGCCAATCCACTAGTCTCAATCCACCCAGTAGTAAGGGTTCATCCTGAAACTGGTGAACGCGCCTTGTACGTGAACCCTGGTTTTACCTCGCATATTCTTGACGTATCACGACAAGAGAGCGATCTGCTGCTTGAATTGTTCTTCTACCAGATCACCAAGCCCGCCTACACCACCCGCTTCCGTTGGAACAACGGTGACATTGCATTCTGGGACAACCGCGCCACCTCACATTTAGCCCCTCAAGACTTGGATCATCTGGAAGTCGAGCGTGTGCTTTATCGCACTACCATCACCGGGGATGTTCCAGTCGGCCCCGATGGTTTCCGATCGCAAGTAGTTGAAGGTGAGGCGTTCAATAGCGAATTACCAACCATCTTGAAGAACAAAACCGAGAAGTTGGAAGCACAACCAGTGCTTTCCTAAGCTACAGAGTGGTAAGCAAGGGCTACGAAATATGTCTGTAGCCCGGTTTACCCAGATAAATTTCTTTGCGTACCATTAAGAAATTTGTACGGCAATCTGGAATCATTTCGTGAGAAAAATTTGATCCTTTTTCTTGAGTAATTGTTCAGAGACTTCGCCACAGTCTATTCTCTGGCAATAACTATATCGTTGGACTTAATCACGGCATAAGCCTCTTTCCCCTCAGACAAATCCAACTCTTCTACAGATACTCTGGTGATAATTGAAGTTAACTCAACTTTGTGAACAATCTCTAGCGTTACCTCACTATTAACGGCTCCGGTAACAACTCGCTTGACAACACCCTTGAGAATATTACGAGAGCTAACCTTGAGTGGTTTCTTTTGAACACTAATTTCTATCTCAGGCTGTTGAGTGTAGATATCTTCCTTTTCTGTGTTTATAGTTGGTAGCAAGTTTGATGATAAAGAGTATTGATTAAGACCACGCACCAGTTCCCGAAGAATCTCAGTCTTGGTTCGGTGAGACTGGCCGCAAAATTCTTCCAAAATCTTTCGCTCCTCTTCTGAGGTTTGGAATGTAACCCACCCTTGTTCTTTTCTAGGCATAGCTTTACCGATAAAGTTGGGAAAATCTTGGTATTATTGGTACTATTTTATCTAGCATCAATTTTATGAAAGAAACCTCTCAAACGCCTTTTCTATGAAAAGAAGACAAATTTTTGGCTTCCTGGGTGTAGCGGTTGCTGGCTTGCTGCTAGCAATTGGTTTACCATTGGTTAGTCCTTCTCCTGTAATAGCACAGTCAAACACCAACATCCTCGTGTCCGCAGCCGCCAGCTTAAAAGAAGCGCTGGAAGAAATTAAGCCTTTGTACCAACAAAGTAAATCAGATATCAATATTAGTTATAACTTTGGGGCTTCTGGTGCATTGCAGCAACAGATTGAGCAAGGTGCGCCAGCAGACATCTTTATTTCTGCTGGCAAAAAGCAAATGGATGCCTTGGAAGAAAAAGGACTCTTGCTACCTGGTAGCCGTACTAACTTGGCAAATAACCGTCTAGTCTTGATTGTGGCTCAGGATGTTGTTGGCATCACTAGCTTCTACGATTTAACAGATAGTAAGATAAAAAAAATTGCGATCGGTGAACCCAGAAGTGTACCCGCCGGTCAATATGGTGAGCAAGTCTTAAAGAAATTGAAACTTTATGATCGGGTGAAGTCAAAATTGGTCTTTGCTAACAATGTCCGTCAAGTTTTGGCAGCAGTAGAAAGTGGTAATGCCGAAGCAGGTTTAGTTTATGCCACTGATGCCAAAATTTCCAACAAGGTAAAAGTCGTAGTCGCGGCTGATGATAAGTTTCACTCGCCAATTGTCTATCCAGTAGCAATAATTAAAAGCAGTAAAAATACTTCTGCTGCTAAGGAATTTGTGCAGTTTCTATCTGGCAGTCAAGCCAAAACTGTACTCAGAAAATATGGGTTTATTGTGCGTGAATAATTAAAGCTTTGTAGTAAGCGACTCCATCCCTATATTATAGCGGTTCCCAATTGCATGGAATACAGACCTAACAAGAACAGCCCCTTCCCTTCTAGCGTTGGGGAGTAAGATTCAAAGCCTCTCTCCTTTTAGGAGAGAGGAATGGAAGTGAGGTCAAAACTGTACTGCACCCAAGCGAGAACCGCTATAAAGGGTGGAGCCGCTTAAGTTTTCTGAGATTTGGTAGGATATTCCGGTGGATAGTTACTGTGATTTTGACCAACTGCCAACAGTTATTGTTCACTCTACTGTTCCCTTCTCAGAGTTTTAAGTAAGATTACTCCCGGAGTGCATAGCCTACACCACGGACGGTATGAATCAAACGTTTTTCATTATTTTCTTCTAACTTGATTCGCAAATAACGAATATAAACTTCAATAATATTAGAATCACCCATGAAGTCGTAACCCCAAACTTTCTCTAAAATTTGGTCTCTAGTAAAAACTTGACGGGGATGTGAAAGGAGATATTCTAATAAGTCAAACTCTTTTGCTGTTAACTCAATGCTTCGTTTCGCCCGAAAGACTTCACGAGTACGGCGATTTAAGCTTAAATCTTCAAATTGCAACAAATCCTCGTCTGTTTCTTGGGTGCGGCGGAGATGAGCGCGAATTCTAGCTAGTAGTTCTTCGATGCTGAAGGGTTTAACTACATAATCATCGGCTCCTGCATCTAATCCTGCCACGCGATCGCTCACTTCATCTTTTGCTGTCAACAAAATCACAGGTACTGTACTACCTGTTGCTCGCAAACGGCGACAAATTTCCAAGCCTGTTAAGCCTGGTAGCATCCAATCCAGAATCGCTAAATCTGGTGATGAATCTCGCGCTAAAGTCAAACCAGCGATGCCATCATGGGCTACACTTACTCGGTATCCTTCGCTACTAAGTTCTAATTCGACAAATCGCGCCAGTTTGACTTCATCTTCCACCAAAAGAATGTGTGCTGTCATATTTTCGGGATCTTGCGGGTAATGTGAGAATTGCAACCCGCAGATCCCCGACTTCTTTTAGAAGTCGGGGATCTTCTTTCTTACGAATGATTCAGGATTGCGATATATGTGGGTAAACTGATTATAAACGTACTCCCTTCCCCCAACTTGGATTGTACACTGACACTACCTCCCATACCTTCTACAAGTGTCTTGACAATGGATAAACCCAAACCACAACCCCCAGTAGTCTGAGAGCGGGATTCATCAACGCGATAAAATCTTTCAAATATCCGTGCTTGCTGTTGCAAAGGAATGCCATAACCTTGATCGCAAACTTGAATAATTGCCTTGTCTTGAAGCTGATTTAAGTTAAAAATTATGGGTGTATCAGCTTCGGAATACTTAACCGCATTATCAATTAAATTTAATAACACTTGTTTCAGGCGACTGTAGTCTGCTTTTACCTCAATTGGGTAAATTTTTGACTCGATTGTAATTGTGCGATCGCTATATTTTTCTGCCATCATGACAACTTCTTCAACCAAGTCATTCAGCACATAAGATTTCATTTGAAAGTATAAGTAACCGCTATCTGCTCGTGCTAAATCAAGTAAATCTTGTAGCAACCGGATAGTACGTTCCGCTTCCGAGGCCGCAGTTTCTAAAGCTTCTTGTTGAGTTGGAGTTAAGTTATTCTGCCTTCGTAATACGCTTTGCAAGTAACCATGTACAATTGTCAAAGGTGTGCGTAATTCGTGAGAAACATTACTCACAAATTCTCGCTCTTGCTCCCATGATTGGGAAAGACGCGATAACAGCATAGTTAAGGTTTGAGCTAGTTCTTTAACTTCACTGGGTGCATTATCTAGATATAGCTGTGCTTGTCCTAAATCTTCAGCCGAAATCACAGAAGCCATTTGATTTAGCTGGCGCAGAGGTTGCAGAGAACGTTTGATATAGAATGCGATCGCAGCAGTTAAAACAATAATTGCCAAAATACTAGTAATAGCTAAACTCTGTACCATTACCACAAACATTCTCTGTTCGCGGGTAATATCCTTAACTACGAATAACTCACCCATTAACTTCCCCTGCACTCGCACAGAACTACCACATAAAACAAAGTATCTTTCATTTACTTTGTAAACTTGTGGTTTAATCGGCATTTTAGTCAGGGACATTAACTCATCTACCGTAGTATCAGATAATAAATCTAAAGTCGTAGATTTGACTAGAACCTTATTATCAGGACTTTTTAGCCACAATAATGTGTTGGTATTTGACAAATTATTAATAGCCTTTTGCAATCCAGTTTCAGGTTGCATCATTTCACTATAAATTTGCACATCTTGCGGCAACCGCTTGGCAATTTGCTCTATATTATATTTATGACTATCAACTAAAATTTGCTGCATTTTCCAACTAGTCCATGTAGCGAGGCTACCTAATACCAAAGCTGAAAATGCGCCAATACCAACTGTGAGGCGTGACTGTAAGGAAAATGGATCTATATTTATCCCAACTTTGATAACTTGCTTCACTGTTATGGTTACGCTTCAGGTGTTTAATAAGACTTGATAAAAAATAAAACTGCTAAATACAAAGTTACTATCAACCGCTACATCTTTAGTTCTAGCTGATTTGAACTTACCTCTGTTGCATACCGACAGTGAAAATTACAGCCATTCCCAAAAGATTGCTAAATATTTTTATTTCATTGTCTTCTCAACTCCGCAAATACTTGTCTAATTAATAATCTAAATGCATTTACTAGTAATTAAATTAATTTCCGATGAGAATTACCTTAAAAGTTCTAAACTCTGAACTTTTGTTAGATTGGGGGTTGATCCTCAGTTATTTTAGATTCAAAGGACTCTATATTACTTTTTAACTTTACACAAGAGTCTATAGGTATAATAAATTTGTTTTAGCAACACAATCCTGCGGATAAGATTAAAGTGAGACTTCTTGAATGCTGTCAAAATTTGGCAATGAGTCTTTCACTGTTTTTTCAGTTTCTGGGATGCGATGGCACCTTTTGGCAAACTGACAATAATCACAAATTTTGCTACCCTCCACCACTTGAGGAAACTGCTGATTATTTTGGTAAGATTCCAACGAATTAGTTAACTGGCTTAATAGTTGATTAAGTTTCTTTGCTGTTTGTGTGTGTTGAGCAGTGTTGTAATTAAATTTAATATTTTGCGGTTTGCCCTCAGATTGGACAAACCAGTAAGTCATGGAAATCTTTTCTGGCAAATAGTCGCTAGTTTCTGCCAATACATACATATAAAGCCGTGTTTGCCAGTTGGATTCTAACTTGCGTTTATTGGGTGGTTTAGGATAAGTTTTCCAGTCGAGAATTTGTGCTTGTTGGTTATCTGCAATCAATAAATCATAGATAACCGTCAGTAAATAGTCCTGAATTTGCAAGGTACGGTAGTGTTCACTTTCACGGAAAGTTTGATTATCAGATGCAGCCGTTAAGATTTCTGGGGCTGCATCAGCAAAACCGAGCATCCAGCTTTGCAGTTGAGCATCTGCTTGTAGGAAACTATCAATTGGTAAACCCATTTCTCGCTGCTGCATTAGCAAGTGAAAGCGACTACCCAAAGTTAGCCGTTCTTCTTGTTCTGGATTTGAGGGCGAATTGAGTTTTTCTAGATAGGTATGTTGAAATTTACGCGGACAAGCTTCTAGTAAGTTGAGTTGTCCTTGAGACAGTCGCAGTAGTTGAGTCGGAGTTGACAGCATTCTTCTATTTTAGTATTGCGGTTCTCCAATGGAAGCAATACACGGTAGGGACAGCAATGCTTATTGGTGTCAATTTAAGCTCAAACTCTTTTAAAACCTCGTTTCCAGCCTCTGGCTGGAAATGCACCTCATAGCGGCTCTGCCGCAAGTGTAGGCATTCCCAGTCAGAGACTGGGAACGAAGCAATCTGTAAAAGCTGGTTCTCCTACGATTAACCGCAAGACTCAAGAATCATAGCGATCGCAAATAGACAGACTAAGAAAATTGCGATCCTCTCAACCCATAACCGTAGAGTTTCGGATAAAAGCATCCCAACGATCGCGTTAGCCCCAAAAGTGTGAAACACAACAAAGGCTACTGCAAGACCCAGCAGCGCCAGCAGAAAATATTTGAGTCCTTGACAAAACCACTTGAACAGCAAACTATCGTTGTCTTTAAGACTGGGTTTCATAGTTTTTTTCCTGTTTTGAAAGTTGAATCTAGGCAGCAGATCGCGCTCCCCCGACCACACTAAGGAAACAGCTAATGCCCACAGCTTTACTCACACCAATAGGACTTACGCAAGAGTTACGGAATAACGAACCACAGAGGCGCAGAGGACACGGAGAAATAAGAGTTTGAGAGATATTTTGCGTAAGTCCTAACCAAGTCAAGGTACACAACAGTCCTACTCCTGAATGGAGTGGGAATGTCAACGAGGGTGGTCTTGATATTTGCAGATCGTGAAAAATTAAGCTCTTTGATGAATTCCCAGGGCCATCTGGATATCACAAATTAGGCGCTCAATGCCCGTAATCGCAGAGAATACACACTACGTGCATTGAACCCTCGAAATTCCTACAGGCAATTTGTCTACTTGCCTTTTTCAGAATTTACACTTCCAGCCTTTGCCTTGATCTCTTACTCACTAAGTTTCTTTTATTCACCCGTAACCTTACTAAGTCACCGTGATTTTAGCTGTCATACTCACTATAAAGTAACTTAGTTACTTAGGTCAAGGGAAACTCTCAAGAAAATTATTGAAATAGCATAAAATACTACAAACCCGCTCGAAGTCCCCATAATCAATGCTCATCTTTGTCCGGTATTGATGACTATAGCGGTTCTCCAATGGAAGCAATACACTTTGACCCCTCTCCAAACCTCTCTCCGCTTCGGGGAGAGGCTTTGAATCTTACTCCCCAACGCTACAAGGGTTGGGGCTGTTCTTGTTAGGTCTCCCCACTCCCTGCAACATCACAAAAAACTCTGACAACTCAACCTTAAGTACTTGGCTAAAAAGACTCTATTTGATATGGTTGATTAACATATCAGATTGATATAGCAAAATGCTGAAGCTGGCAGTATTAGGTCTCTTACAGCGAGAGCCATTAAATGGTTATCGGCTCAAGCAGCAACTAGAGATGTTTATGAGTTGCAGTATTTGTGTCAACTATGGCGGGATTTATCCGCTTTTGAAGCGTATGGAAGAACAAGATCAAGTGATGCTCTGTGGGGAAGAGGTACAAGAAGCTGGACATTGTGGAAAAGTATATCAGATTACACCTCTCGGCAAAACCACTTGGTATCAAGAGATGTTGGCATATCCTCATGAAAGTTGGGTAAATGCGCGAGCGCGGTTCTTAATCAAATTTTTTTTCTTTAGTTATTTGTTACCCGAAGAACGAGTGCAGTTAATTGAACATCGATTGATGTTATGTCGGTTACGCCTGGTAGAGAAAAAAGCACTTGAAATTACTGATGATTTATATCGAGCGAAATTGCAAAAACGTGCAATTGAAGTTATCCAATCGGAGATTGAGTGGCTAATTGAGCAACTTCAAACAGAACAACTCCAATTAGCTCAAACGCCAACTTCAGTAGAACAGCTTTAACATCCAAAACTTTTGAAGTATCCTAACTAACTATGTGGATCGTCAAAATTGCTTTACGTCTTCCGTATACATTCGCGATCGCAGCTTTGATGATTGTGATCCTGGGTGTAGTCACGATATTTAGTACACCAGTTGACATTTTTCCCGCAATTAACATTCCGGTTGTCAGCATAGTTTGGACTTACACAGGTACCACATCTGAGGAAATGGCACAGCGAATCGTCACCATTAGCGAACGCGCCATGACAACAACCGTTGGTGACATCGAACACATCGAGTCTCAATCTTTGAGTGGTGTTAGTGTCGTTAAGGTTTTTTTCCAACCCAACGCTAATATCGCCTCAGCCGTCGCTCAAATTACCTCTGTCAGCCAAACAATTCTCCGCCCTTTACCACCGGGGATCACACCGCCATTCATCATTCAATACAACGCTTCTTCTGTGCCAATTATCCAGATGAGTGTTAGTAGCAAAACCTTGCCAGAACAAGCGCTCAACGACTATGCTACCAACTTCGTCCGTACCCAATTAGCAACAGTGCAAGGAGCGAGTATACCTCTGCCTTATGGTGGTAAACCTCGGCAAATCATGGTTGATATCGATCCCCAAGCGATGTTGGCTAATGGGGTTTCTGCCCAAGATGTGACTAATGCTGTCAGTGCCCAAAATTTGGTATTGCCCGCAGGGGATATGAAGATCGGCGATCGCGACTTCGCCGTCCAAATCAATAATAGTCCAGATGTGGTGTCAGCCCTCAACGACTTACCGATTAAGCAAGTTAATGGTACTGTTACCTACATTCATGATGTCGCCCAGGTAAGAGATGGCTTTGGTGTACAGACGAACATTGTACGTCAGAATGGCAGGCGATCGAGCTTACTTAGTATTCTTAAGAGTGGTAATGCCTCGACCATTGATGTAATTGAGCGAGTAAAGAAAGCTTTGCCTCGCATCCAATCCACCTTGCCCCCAGAACTGAATTTAGCATTTTTGTTCGATCAATCTGTATTTGTGAAAGCTTCTATTCAAGGCGTTCTCAAAGAAGGATTGATTGCAGCGTGTCTTACCGCGCTGATGATTTTGATTTTCCTGGGAAGTTGGCGCAGCACTGTAATTGTAGCCGTATCGATTCCTCTCTCAATGCTGGTTTCGATCATTGTCATGAGTCGTTTGGGAGAAACTTTCAACATCATGACCTTAGGTGGTTTGTCCTTAGCAGTTGGCATTCTTGTAGATGATGCCACAGTAGAAATTGAAAATATCCACCGAAATCTCGGACAAGGTAAAGCAATCAAGCGAGCAATCTTAGATGGGGCGCAGCAAATCGCCACTCCAGCACTTGTCGCAACATTATGTATTTGTATTGTCTTTGTGCCGGTCGTGTTTCTAAGTGGAGTCGCAAAGTATCTATTTGTGCCGCTAGCGATGGCGGTAGTATTTGGGATGCTTGCTTCTTATGTGCTATCGCGGACTGTAGTACCGACAATGGCAAGTTATCTTTTACCATACGAAGCGGATTGGCATAGAGAAAACGAGGATCATAATGGCAACAATAACCATCACCTAGATTCGCCAGTTCAAAACAATAATGGTAACGACAGCCATTATATAGATTCACCAGTTCAAAACAACAATGGTAGCGATCGCCATTATATAGATTCACCAGCTCAAAACAACAATGGTAGCGATCGCCAAACACAAGAGACAACAACGAAAACTGCCAAACCTGTGAAGAAAGATTGGATATGGCAGCTACACGAAAAGTTCAATCGACAATTTGAGAAATTTCGCAGTTGGTACTATAGTGTCCTGAACTCAGCATTAAATCACCGCAGTATAGTCTTTGTGCTGTTTGGTGCATTTATCGTCAGTGCAGGAGTTTTGTTACCGTTCGTCGGTCAAGACTTTTTCCCTGAAGTTGATGGTGGTCAATTTAGCCTACACGTTCGAGCCTTACCTGGTACTCGTTTGGAAGAGACAGAAAGAATTGTTGGCCAAGTCGAAGACGTTATCCGTCAAACTGTACCAAAGGACAATCTCGCTCTGATTCTAGATAACATCGGCTTACCCAACAGTGGCATTAACCTTACTTATGGCTACAACGGTGCGACAATTGGGCCGGCTGATGCTGATATTCTTGTGTCCCTAAAAGAATCTGGTGCAACTTTTTCTTACGTCAAGGAACTCCGCCAGAAATTGAAAGCGACATTTCCCAGCTACACCTTCTTTTTTGAGCCGGCTGATATTGTAACTCAAATTCTCAATTTTGGTTTGCCTGCTGCTGTTGACGTGCAAATATCTGGCCCTCTAAAAAACTCAAAGGGCAACTTTGAAATTGCCCAACAAATCGCCGCCAGGATGACGCGCATTCCTGGGGCTGTAGATGTACATCTCCAGCAAGTTGTCGATGCTCCTAAATTACGGCTTGATGTCGATCGCACCGAGGCTCAACAACTGGGTATGACTCAGCGTGATGTTGCCAATAGCGTCCTCACTTCCTTAAGTTCAAGCGGTCAAGCTGCAATCAACCAATGGCTCGATCCCAAAAAAGGTGTGAGTTACACCCTTGCTGTACAAGTTCCCCAGTATAAACTTGACTCTATTGACAGCCTGAAAAATACGCCAGTTAGCAACGGTCAAACTGCACCGCAACTTTTAGGTAACTTGGCTAGTGTCAAACGCGACACAGTGATGCAAGTTGTCAATCACTATAATATTCAGCCAGTTTTCGATATCTACGCTAACTCCTCTGGTCGTGACCTTGGGGGAGTTGCCAGCGATGTAAATCGAATTATCGCTGATTATCAGAAAAAATTGCCTCGCGGTAGTCAGATAACTGTCCGAGGGCAAGTGCAAACGATGAACTCTTCCTTTCTGGGACTTGGTTTAGGACTTGTGTTTGCAATTGTGTTGGTTTACTGCTTAATGGTGGTGAACTTCCAATCTTGGCTCGATCCCCTGATTATTATGATGGCACTGCCAAGTGCCTTAGCAGGGATCATCTGGATGCTGTTTGTTACCCGCACTACTCTTAGTGTCCCTTCATTAATGGGTGCAATTATGAGTATAGGTGTGGCGACATCAAACAGTATTTTAATGATCACTTTTGCTAATGAGCAACGTGTAGAAGGGGAAAATGCCTATAAAGCAGCGTTAGCGGCGGGCTATACAAGGTTGCGTCCTGTATTGATGACTGCCTTAGCCATGCTGATCGGCATGGTGCCAATGTCTCTTGGTCTTGGTGAAGGTGGTGAGCAGAATGCACCCTTGGGTCGCGCTGTAATTGGTGGCTTGTCAGCTGCAACAGTCGCTACTCTGATCTTTGTACCTGTCGTATACAGCATTATGCGCCGTCAACCACCCCATCCTATTGATGAGGATGAAGACAATTTAAATTTCTCAGATCCAAAGACAGCATACTCGTTATCATCATCTCAAGGCAAGTCATAGACATAGAAGTGAAAATGACGTAGGCACAATTCATGAATTGTGCCTACCAAGGGTTCTGGATAACGCATATTTAAATTCGGTTGATGTCTAAAGTAACCTGAGTTCGATGAACCTCTCCCTCCCAGCCTCCCTCTGGGAAACGGAAAGGGAGGAGCAAGGAAAAATTCAGCTTTTTGCTCCCCTCTCCGAAGCGGAGAGGGGCTGGGGGAGAGGTCAAATAAGACTTGTCGAACTCACGTTAAAGTATGCAATTCGGACAGACTACAAAGAACAAAATTGTCAAAGCCAATGATGGTAATGACTCTAGCTGCTAAATTTTTGCAAACTAGATAATATGGAACGGTTTATTTATGGATTCTCAACATCGTCCATCTCCTGATTCGGAACAACAAACGACTTCTAGAAAACAAAAGCGCGGTATCGGTGGAATTGGTTGGGCTGTAGTTGGTGTTGTTTTTTTTGCTAGCCTACTGGCTATAGGTATTCTGCCCCGGTTAAGCCAGAGGTCAGAATTACAAGCAGCAGTCAAGGAAGCAAGCACCATCCCCTCTGTTAACGTGTTTACTCCCACTCGCGCTACTGCTAGTACCAAATTGGAACTACCTGGCAGTGTTGTAGCCCTTAATCAAACGACCATCTACGCTCGTAGTACTGGGTATTTACGGCGATGGTACGCAGATATTGGCGATCGCGTCCGAGCCGGTCAGTTGTTGGCAGAGATTGATTCACCAGACACCGATCAGCAAGTTCTGCAAGCAAATGCAGAGTTAGTGCAAGCACAAGCCAATGTGTCTCAAAGTCGCGCTAATTTAGCTAAAGGTATTTCTGATTTGAAGCAAGCCCGGGCTAATCTATTGATAGCACGTCAAAGCTGGGAGCGCTGGCAGTTCCTTGTTACCAAAGGTGCAGTAGCTCAACAAGATACAGATACAAAATATGCCACATATCAGGCTAATATTGCCAACGTTGAGGCAGCACAAAACACTGTTAGTTCTGACTATGCTAGCCTCAAAGCAGCACAAGCTAACGTCTACGCCAGTCAAGCAAATTTCCAGCGTAATACCGTATTACAGTCTTATAAGAAAGTTACTGCTCCCTTTAACGGAGTAATTACCGAACGTAACGTCAATACAGGTGTTTTAATTTCAGCAGGTAATACTAGCACCAGTACTAGTAGTAGCATCAGTACCAGCAACACCAATAATAGCAATACCAGCCTTTATACTATTGCTGCTTATGACAAGCTAAACGTGAATGTGAATGTTCCGCAGAGTTTATCACAGTCACTCCAGACTGCACAAACAGCGCAAATTACAGTCAGAGAGTTACCACAACGAGTGTTTACGGGTAAAGTAGTGCGTACTAGCAACGCTATAGATCCAAATACTCGCACTTTGCTAACACAATTAGAAGTACGCAATTCGGACGCGACGCTGCGACCTGGGATGTATGCTAGTGTCAAATTTGCCATTAATCGCAACGATCCTCCCTTTGTTATACCAGATAGTGCCTTAGTCGCTAACGGCGCAGGTACGCAAGTAGCAATTGTAACTAAAGATCAAACCGTGCATTATCAAAAAGTTGCCGTTGGGCGAGATTATGGTACTGAAGTAGAAATTACATCAGGTCTCACAGGAAAAGAATCGCTCATTGCTACTCCTACGGTTGATGAGATAGAGGGTTTACGTGTGAAGCCAGTTGCACAAACAAAGTAGTGCTTTGTCAAGCTACTTTTGAGAGTTTGTAGTAGGGGCAATTCATGAATTGCCCCTACCTGATTTAGTCTCGTTCCTAGCCTCCAGGTTGGGAACCAGTCATTGGCAGTAATGTTATCTCACCGAGTGAGATAACATTGGTGTGTAGTGAGTATGAGTCTGAATATGATTCCCGAAAACGTTCTTTTGGCTTTAGCCGAAAAACGGTGCTTGTCTAGCAGCGAGATCGAGGTGTTGTTATATGCCGTGCAGGGACAACCGCCAAATGCGATCGCTAAAGAATTGGCAATCAGCGCCGAAGCAGTACGCAAAAGATTAAGCGAAGTTTACAAAAAATTTGATGTTACTGGTAACGGACCTGGTAAACTCACTAAGTTACAGCAAGTTATCGAGTCTGAATATCAAGCATCTTCACAGAATATTACCCAAAACCGCCAAGATTGGGGTCAAGCGCCTGGAATCTGCGTTTTTTATGGACGCATAGCAGAATTGTCTCAGCTAAGGCAGTGGCTGATCAAGGATAAATGCCAACTGGTGGCAATATTGGGAATGGGGGGAATTGGCAAAACTGCTTTATCTGTGAAACTGGCAAAGGAAGTTCAGGGGAATTTTGAGTATTTGATTTGGCGAAGTCTCCGCAATGCGCCACCTGTCACAGAGATGTTGGCAAACCTGATCGGATTTTTATCTGATGGGAGGGAAACAGATTTGCCGGAAACCGTAGATGCGAGAGTCACGCTGCTGATTAATTATTTACGAGAGCGTCGTTGTCTTTTGGTATTGGACAATGTAGAGACAATTTTACAATCAGGCGATCGCGCCGGACACTATAAACCAGAATATGAAGATTATGGTCAACTACTGAGACGGGTAGGGGAAGAAACACATCAAAGCTGCTTGGTGCTGACATCTCGGGAAAAACCCAAAGAATTTGCTCCTTTAGAAGGAGAAGCATCACCAGTCAGAACATTATCCTTAGTCGGCTTAGGAGAAACCGAAGGGCAAGAAATTCTCCAAGATAAGGGGTTATTTGGGTTACAAGAGGAATGGGGCAAGCTAATTGAGAAGTATTCCGGCAATCCTTTGGCATTAAAGCTAGTCTCTGAACCAATTCGAGAGTTGTTTGCTGGTGATATCGCTGCCTTTCTTGCTGAAGGCGAGATCATTTTTGGCGACACTCGGAATTTACTAGATCAGCAATTTGAGCGGTTGTCAGAGATCGAAAAAGAAATAATTTACTGGCTAGCAATCAAGCGCGAGTTAGTTTCTCTGGACGAGTTGCTAGATGATATTGTGCGTCCATTACCCAAAAGGGAAGTACTGGAGGCGCTAGAATCTTTACGGAGGCGATCGCTAATTGAACAAAGGACAGCACTTTTCACCCTCCAGTCTGTGGTGATGGAATATATGATCGACCGATTAATTGAAGAGGTTTGTCACGAAATTACCACAGGTGAAATTAGACTATTTATCAGCCATGCTTTAATGGAAGCTACGGCAAAAGATTATATTAGAAACACTCAAATCACTCTGATTATTAAACCAATTATAGATAGGTTATCAAATACTTTTATAGCGGTTTCCATTCAGATGCGGTACAACATTACATCACAAGGTGTAGGGGCACGGCAGTGCCGTGCCCCTACGGGTGTACCTCACGTAAACGAGAACCGCTATAGATATTCTCAAAATCTCGAAAATCATCTATCGCAAATTTTATTGCAATTGCAACAGGTTCCACAATCAGTAGGGTACGCGGGTGGAAATCTGCTAAATATTCTTTGTCAACTCCAAACTGATTTAAGCGGCTACGACTTTTCTCATCTAACTATTTGGCAAGCATATTTACAAAGCGTGAATTTGCATCAAGTGAATTTTACCAATACTGATTTAGCTAAATCCGTTTTTGCAGAAACATTAGTTAGTATTTCGTCAGTAGCATTTAGCCCCAATGGAAAACTTTTAGCTACGGGTGATGCTGATGGCAAGACTTACTTGTGGCAAGTTGACGATGGAAAGCTACTTTTTACCTGTACTGGACATAGTAGTTGGGTAAAATCAGTTGCCTTCAGTCCCGATGGTCAAACTTTAGCTAGTGGCAGTGATGACCAAACAGTAAAGTTATGGGATATCCGAAATGGTAATTGTCTGACAACTTTGCAGGGACATAGTAATTGGGTAAGGTCAGTTGCCTTCAGTCCCGATGGTCAAACTTTGGCTAGTGGTAGTGAAGACCAAACAGTAAAATTATGGGATGTTCACACCAGAAAATGTCTGAAAACTTTGCAGGGGAATACTAATCGAGTCAGGTCAGTTGCCTTCAGCCCCGATGGTCAAACTTTAGCTAGTGGCAGTGAAAAACAAACAATTAAATTATGGGATATCCGCAATGGTGAGTGCTTGACAACCTTGGAGGGACATAGCAATTGGGTAAGATCAGTTGCTTTTAGTCCTGATGGTCAAATTTTAGCCAGTGGCAGTGACGACCAAACGGTGAAGTTATGGGATGTCCGTAATGGAAAGTGCTTGAAAACCTTACAGGGACATACTAATCGGGTATGGTCGGTTGCCTTTAGTCCCGATGGTCAAATTTTAGCTAGCGGTGGTGACGACCCAACAGTGAAGTTATGGGATGTCCGTAAAAGTGAGTGTTTGAAAAACTTACATGGGCATAGTAATCGGGTAATGTCAGTTGCTTTTAGTCCCGATGGTCAGACTTTGGCTAGTGGTAGTGAAAACCAAACGGTGAAGTTATGGGATGTCCATAATGGTGAGTG
Organism: Nostoc sp.; assembly: GCF_036917815.1. Taxonomy (GTDB): domain Bacteria; phylum Cyanobacteriota; class Cyanobacteriia; order Cyanobacteriales; family Nostocaceae; genus Nostoc. The sequence goes on from NZ_JBALEK010000089.1 coordinate 125,626, forward strand.
CTTAACAACCTTGCAAGGGCATACCAATCGGGTAAGGTCAGTTGCTTTCAGTCCCGATGGTCAGATTTTGGCTAGTGGCAGTGAAAAGCAAACAGTGAAATTATGGGATGTCCGTAACGATAAGATCCTCAAAATTTTAGATGGGCATAATAGTTGGGTACGTTCAATTGCCTTCAGTCCTAATGGTCAAATTTTAGCTAGCGGCAGTGAAAAGCAAACAATTAAATTATGGGATGTTCAAACAGGACAATGCCTGCAAAGATTGCAGGAACATACTAATCGAATTAGGTCAGTTGCCTTCAGTCCTGATGGTCAAATTTTAGCTAGCGGCAGTGACGACCAAACGGTGAAATTATGGGATGTACACACCGGAAAATGCTTCAAAACTTTGCAAGGGCATACCAGTTGGGTAAGATCAGTTGTCTTTAGTCCCGATGGTCAAACTTTAGCTAGTGGCAGTGAAAACCAAAAAATCAGGTTATGGGATGTCTCTACGGGAGAATGTATCAAAACTTTGCAGGGACATAGCAATCGCGTCAGGTCAATTACTTTCAGCCCAGATGGTCAGACTTTAGCTAGTGGCAGTGATGACCAAACGGTGAAGTTATGGGATGTTCATAATGGCAAATGCTTGATAAATTTGCAACAACATAGTAACAGAGTCTGGTCAGTTGCCTTTAGTCCCGATGGTGAAATTTTAGCTAGTGCTAGTGAAGACCAAACCGTAAAATTATGGGATGTCCATAATGGCAAGTGTGTTAAAACTTTGCAGGGGGCTAATTGGGTAAAGTCAGTTGCCTTTAGTCCCGATGGTCAAACCCTGATTTGTGGTAGCCAAGATGAGACAATTAAGCTTTGGGATGTAATGACGGGTGATTGCCTAAAAACATTGCGATCGCTAAAACCCTACGAAAAAATGAATATCACCGGAGTTACAGGGTTAACCGCAGCGCAGTTAGTAACGCTGAAAGCTTTAGGTGCAGTTCAAGATGAATAGGATTTACGCATAAGATATCCCTCAACCCCCTTAAAAAGTTGGCTCTTGAGATTCCCCCTTTTTAAGGCTACGGTGTACACAAGTTATCGAATCACAACCAGTCTGTCGAATTACCCCACCCTAACCCTCCCCTTATAAAGGGGAGGGAACTAGATAGATTTCTTGTTTCCCCCCAATATATCGGGGGGATTAAGGGGGGTAATTCTGAGATATCAGGGAAAAACAGACTTGTGTATACACCGGAGCCTAAAAAAACGTGAGTTCGACAAGTCTTATTTGACCTCTCCCTCAGCCCCTCTCCGACACGGAGAGGGGAGCAAAAAGCTGAATAATTGGCTCCTCCCTTTCCGTTTCGGAGAGGGAGGCTGGGAGGGAGAGGTTCATCGAACTCACGTTAAAAAAGGGGGGTTAGGGGGGATCGAGCAAAAATAAAAGGTAAAAGAATGAATTTTGCCTTTTTCCTTCATTCCCTTACCTTTTTTATGTACCTGATGCTTATTTCATGTTAGCCCTTGCATCCTTAACTGCGGCAAAGAAAAATAATCCGGTGAGTGGAATGCTCAATACCAGGATAATTGCTGTGGCTGCGACACCAAAATCCGGGTGTCCATAACCGAGTTCAAAAATTGAACCGACGGCGGCGATGGCACTTACACAAGAACCACCCAGAAATAAACTGCTTTTTGGAGTTAAATACACTAGCTGCCCCCCTATACTATTGGTTTCACCGCTTGATACGAGAAGCCATTCTTAGATAGCTCCTGGGCTAAAGTCAAGGAGTTTTCCACACGGTCTACAAATACCACGCCATTAAGGTGATCCATCTCGTGCTGAATGCAGCGTCCGAGGAGGTCATTAGCCTTTAATGTCCGGGGACGACCGTATTCGTCTTTATAGGCAATTTCCACCACTTCGGGGCGCTTCACGTTCAGGAATACATTCGGAATGCTCAAGCATCCTTCTTCGGCAACACAGAGTTCGCGGCTGACTTGTTTAATGATGGGGTTAATCAACACCAAGGGCGGATTAGCTGCGTTTTCTGGTTCTAAGTCGATGACAATTAGTTGTTTGTGAATTCCCACTTGGGGCGCAGCCAAACCAATGCCATCCTTGCTGTACATAGTTTGCAGCATTTCGCGCACTATTTGGCGGAGTTCGTCATCTACTTTAGAAATTCGCTTTGCAGCTTGACGCAACACGCGATCGCCTAAATAATGAAGCTCCAAAGGTGGATTTGTTAACTTTTTTTTCTCTACAGCAATTTCAGAGGGCATGAGTCTCGATGGCTAAATGGTGAAAATTCCTACTATCTTAATTGTATCAAGCTGGGGAGTGGGGAATGGGGAGTGGGGAGTGGGGAATGGGGAGTAGGGAATTGGGAACTATGAGTTATGAGTTATGAATTTTTGACTGGGGTGATGTATGTTTAAATCTCTCACAAAACTTGACTACTTACTCAAAGAAACTTTCCTCGGTTTATTGCGGGGAGGTTGGATGAATTGGGCAGCTATCAGTACTGTGACGGTGTTACTGTTTTTATTCGGCTTGAGTTTGCAAACCTCTTGGCAAGTGGAAAAACTTCTCTACCAGTTTGGTAGCCAGCTAGAAGTATCAGTTTACCTGGAACCGGATACACAGATCGAAAGTATTGAGCCACTGATTGCAAAAATGCCAGAGGTGGCGGGGATAAAAACCATTACCAAACAGGAAGCTTGGACTAAGTTAGTGAAGGAAATGAAAATTTCTGATATTGAGGGTGCTACTCAGCAACTAGGTGACAATCCTCTAGTTGATGAGATGAAGGTGAAAGCGCGAAATTCTCAAGTTGTACCAACCTTAGCAACGCAGTTGGCTAAGTTACGAGGAGTTGAGACGGTGCAGTATGTGGATGAAGCAGTGAAACGTATTGCCCAGTTGCACCAAGGCTTGAACTGGATTACTTTAACAATTACGATTATTCTGACTTTAACTGCGATCGCAGTGACTACCACCACAATTCGGCTGATTGTCATGGCACGAAGGCAGGAAATTGAAATTATGCAACTAGTGGGAGCGACTTCTGCTTGGATTTACCTCCCCTTTATTTTACAAGGAATTGCCTTTGGTTTAGTTGGTGGTGCGATCGCTTGGAGTTTTATTTCTCTGATTCAACAGTTTCTCGGTAAGTTGCTAGTCAATCAACCTGAGTTTATCCAAGTCATCACCAACAGAGTGCAACTCACTCCAGCAGAAATTTTATTATTGCCCCTGATTCTTATGAGTTTCGGTGCAGCTGTAGGATTAATGGGGAGCTTATTTGCTGTCCGACATTTTGCTAAAGGATAGGCATTGTTGACACTCCCAGCCCTAAAGGGACAGGGATTCTTGAAGAGTCCAAATCTGAACTTTCAATGGTGCTGGCAAAAACACCCTAGACACTCAAACCAACTATTTTTTAATGCTGGCATTGTGCTTACTTTTCCTTTATCTTTCAGAGTCCACAAAATTGAAAAATAATAACTACTCCGCAACCTGCCATTATTTGCCCTTTAACTATTCCGAATCGAGTCGGATATGTCCGTTGCCGGGATTTCTCCGTACTAGGTTGTTTCCTCGTAGCTGCGGTTATTCCTACTAGATGTACTTCATTCTACCATTTTCAAGGCAGTTAAAACTACCGTTTGCTTCTACTCAGGGCTGAAGCCTCTGAGCTTGTCAGCAAATCGTGTTTTTTCTTGTCAAATGACCAATGACCAATGACCAATGACCAATGACAAAATCGCAATGGGAATGTTTTTTGCAGAACCTCGGTGTTTGGGAAGGTTCATTTACCAATTTTTCTCCCCAAGGTACATTTCTGAAAGATACTCCTAGTCGTCTTTCTCTAGAACATTTAAACCACAATCAGAGAGTGCGCCTAACTCTGAACCGTTTGGGACAAGATTTAATCAGAGAATTTAGTTCTGTGGGTGGGGGTCTACTATTTTTTGAAACCGGTTCATTTTCTGAAGGTGTAATTCAACTAGGTCCATTTTCTGAATTTGGGGCAGAATTTGCTTTAGTTCATGAAAATCGGCGTTTGCGTCTGGTGCAACTGTTTGATAAAACCGGTCAGCTAAAGGAATTAATCTTAATTCGAGAACATCTCGCTGGAACGCCAGTAGCAGAACGTCCAACTTTGCAGATAAATGATTTGTTGGGAGAATGGCAAGGCCAAGCAGTGACGATATATCCAGATTGGCGTTCGCCTGATACTTACTCTACAACCTTAAAGTTACAACTTGATGGTGCTGGGCGATTAATTCAAAATACCTCTTTTCGCGATCGCACAATTACCTCAACTGCTACTATCAAAGATTCCATCATCCTCTTTGACCAAGAGCCAGAAAAGCAGATACAAGTATTAATGTTACCAGATGGAGCTTCTGCAACTTCTCCGCTCAAGGTGCAGTTACGTCAACCCTTATTTCTGGAAGTGGGTTGGTTAATTGAGCCAAACCTGCGCCAAAGGATGATTCGCAGTTACAACGAGAAAGGCGAATGGGTTAGTTTGACATTAGTTACAGAAGAAAGGGTGTAATGATAAAACTTTATTTATGCATATTCAAATAGCTGTAGTTGCGATCGCACTAATGTTAGCGAATGGTGAAAATCCAGAGGCTCTTGCAGAATCGCAATCTTATACTGACAATGGTGCTGGTAGTATTGTGACACCAAAACCGACATTACAGATAGAAGGTGGGTATGCCAAATATGGTGATTATATCGGAGCAACTCCAGTAGATGCTCAATCTGTCGAGTTTTCCCAGAGAATTGTCAAAAATATCGAGATTCATTTTATTAATAACAAAGATGAGTTGCTCGATGACAAAGGTCAGCCGATTAAAGGGCGGACTCAGAAAGATTTTATCATTAGTCTGTTGAAACTCAAACCTGGTCAGGTATTCCGTGAAGATTTACTGAAAGCAGACTTGCAAAGATTGAGGAGATTAGAGTCATTTAATCAAGTCAATGTTTATCGACAAGAAGATACTTCCAGCGTTAATCTTATCTATGAAATCAAAGAGCGTAGCTTCCCTTCTCTAATCTTAGGAGGCGGTGATAACGACGATGTTGGGCTATACGGTCGGGTGGGTTATAAAGATGCAAATATTAGTGGTCTTAACGATAAATTAGATACAACTGTGCAGATTAGCGGTAAAGATGTCCAGTTTAATGGTCAGTTCACTAGTCGTTATCGTCCTGAAGAACCAAACCGCTTAGGCTACACCATTAGAGCTTTTCGTAATCGAAATATATCAGGAACCTTCAACGAAGATATCAGATTGTCTAACGGTGACAGAGTACGCGAGGGAAGATTTGGCGGTTCTGTGGGAGTTTTACGATCTTTTGATGAGTGGGATACATCTGTGAGTCTGAACTATACCAGGATTAGCCTACGCGATGGAGAATATAACGTTGCACAGGTCGATAGCTTAGGGAGTCCTTTATCTGTGAGCGGTACTGGTATTGATGACTTATTTACAGTATCATTTGCCGTATCTAGAGATCAACGCGATCGCCGAGAAAATCCGACTCAAGGATCAATCCTCACCCTCAGCACAGAGCAAGCGATTCCCATTGGACTGGGTAATATTTCCAGCAACCGCCTAAAGGGAAATTATATTCAGTATTTACCAGTCAGTTGGATCGGTAATGGTAAACTAACTGAGAATCCAGAAATGTTGGCGATTAATTTCCAAATTGGCACGATTATTGGAGACTTCCCACCAGCAGATGCCTTTAATATTGGCGGACTAGATTCTGTCAGGGGTTACGATTATGGTAAAGTTGCCAGTGGTCGGAGTTATGGTTTAGCTTCAGTGGAATATCGTTTCCCAATTGTAAAGTCAATCGGAGGAGTTCTTTTTACAGACTTCGCCTCAGATTTTGGATCTAGCGAAAGCGTGCTAGGAGAACCAGGAGTACTGCGAAACAAACCTGGAAGTGGCTTTGGTTACGGTTTAGGATTGCGAGTTAAGTCATCATTTGGGCTAATTCGAGGCGACTTAGGAATTAGCGACCAAGGGGAAGTTAGATTTGAAGTTACCACAGGTCAGCGATTTTAATCCCAACTGTAATGTTACTAACCCTGTGGGAAGGCAAAACGCATCTGGGTTTGCGCGGAAGGGTAGGTGTACAAATTCTCCAGCCCGAGAAAAGTGCTTCTATCCCAACACCAGCAAGCATTTCACCCCACTAATAGACCAATTATCATCCGCGCAACCTCTGAAATGCTTATCAAAACAAGGTTTTAGCCTTTAAATTTTTCTGGCACTCTTCCCAAAGGAATTCTCTAATGCTATGATGACTCTAGACTCGCGCAACCGTACCTTGAAAACTAAATATAGTAAGGCTTTCAGGCTCCCGCCATTGCAATTCATCAAAATCCCTATTAGGGATTGAAACACTCAAATAAACATTCCATTAGCAACGGCGCACGAATTGCAATTCATCAAAATCCCTATTAGGGATTGAAACCAGTTTTTCCATAGCTTGAGCGGTATTGAGTATATCATTGCAATTCATCAAAATCCCTATTAGGGATTGAAACTGCAATCGCTTTTGGGGAACTTGGGGGAGGCTTAATTGCAATTCATCAAAATCCCTATTAGGGATTGAAACCAATGTAAGAGCGCCATAAGTGACGCTTTGGATGGATTGCAATTCATCAAAATCCCTATTAGGGATTGAAACTAGCTGTAATAGGTGGAAAAATCTAGGGGGCAAAATTGCAATTCATCAAAATCCCTATTAGGGATTGAAACATCAACTACCCCAGGTATGTACACTATGGCGTTATTGCAATTCATCAAAATCCCTATTAGGGATTGAAACCTTGTTTGCGCGTGTTGCTGAATAATAAGTGCCTGATTGCAATTCATCAAAATCCCTATTAGGGATTGAAACTCCCGGTATAAATTTAAATCTTGGAAAACGAGTATTGCAATTCATCAAAATCCCTATTAGGGATTGAAACTTCCAATATTCTCAATCATGTCATCTTGCCAGGAATTGCAATTCATCAAAATCCCTATTAGGGATTGAAACTCTTCTGCAAGATTTCTAATTGAGGAATCAATCTATTGCAATTCATCAAAATCCCTATTAGGGATTGAAACTTCCTCAGATATTTGAGGATACTTGGTTTCGGCTTCATTGCAATTCATCAAAATCCCTATTAGGGATTGAAACGGGCAGTCTCTGCTCATGATGCAACTGGCGCACCTAATTGCAATTCATCAAAATCCCTATTAGGGATTGAAACGCGATCTCAATGGCGTATGACTACGTGATAGATTGCAATTCATCAAAATCCCTATTAGGGATTGAAACTCCGATGGCACTTGCCCATATATCAATTTCTGGGGGATTGCAATTCATCAAAATCCCTATTAGGGATTGAAACTGCCCTCGTGTCTGGCAGCGCCGAAGGCGCGTCAGATTGCAATTCATCAAAATCCCTATTAGGGATTGAAACAGTACGAATTAAGAAATGTACTGTATGTAGGATTGCAATTCATCAAAATCCCTATTAGGGATTGAAACTGATTAAACATATACCTAACTTTTATTCTCCATACTTCGCATTGCAATTCATCAAAATCCCTATTAGGGATTGAAACCAATACTACCTGGGAACTCAACATGAAATGTATCATTGCAATTCATCAAAATCCCTATTAGGGATTGAAACTGATTAGGGAAAAATTGGTACAAATTTTCCCGCCCCTTGATTGCAATTCATCAAAATCCCTATTAGGGATTGAAACCCTTTTGGTGCGGCCATGGCTTTGAGCTTTGTTCAATTGCAATTCATCAAAATCCCTATTAGGGATTGAAACTTCTTATCATAAACCGGAATCTTATAATAACAAACTTGATTGCAATTCATCAAAATCCCTATTAGGGATTGAAACGCCAAATCAGTTTTAACTGCCTTAAGGTATTTAAATTGCAATTCATCAAAATCCCTATTAGGGATTGAAACGTAGCATCGATCATGAAAGCGTAATCACCATCCAATTGCAATTCATCAAAATCCCTATTAGGGATTGAAACCCTCCGCTAACTTCGTAATACCTAGTGCATTACATTGCAATTCATCAAAATCCCTATTAGGGATTGAAACACGATCGGAGGCAAATGACTCCAGATAACCCGCAATGGATTGCAATTCATCAAAATCCCTATTAGGGATTGAAACAGGTGAAAACGAATGACAGCATAAGACAGCAAGATTGCAATTCATCAAAATCCCTATTAGGGATTGAAACAAGGTATAGGCGTATCCATCTCCATTATTATTATTATTGCAATTCATCAAAATCCCTATTAGGGATTGAAACATCAGAAGATGGCAAAGGAGTAGACGACCTCATGGATTGCAATTCATCAAAATCCCTATTAGGGATTGAAACATTAGCACGATTCTGGGCAGAGGTAGGCGATGAATAAATTGCAATTCATCAAAATCCCTATTAGGGATTGAAACCTAATCAACTCGCTCAACGCCAAAGAATATTCATTTATTCCGTCATGAAAACCCTTAAGCAATACATTCATTATCACTTAGTAAAGATGAACGTCACAGAAATGCAATGATAGTTAGCGAGTCTTTTACCTTAGAGGTTGTTTGAAAAGTCCTCTGAACGGTAGCAAAAAGTTCTAGATCCCCCTAAATCCATGCCACGTGCTTCAAGTCGGGGAACCCGCCCAACGCAGTGGCTCCCCGATAAATTGGGGGACTTTGATTCCGGTTCCCCCCTTTTTTAAGGGGGGTTAGGGGGATCATTAAGTACCTAAAATCACAACCAACAACTTTTCAAACACCCTTTTAGCGCTAGCCTCTCCCTTTGGGAGAACTACGGTGTACACACATCTTTGTGCTAAGTGCAAAATGTGGCTTGATCCCCCGATAAATCGGGGGACTTTGATTCTTTCCCCCCCTTTTTTAAGGGGGGTTAGGGGCAGGGCTGTTTCATTCGAACTCTTAGAGATTTTGTCAATAGTATAAGTCAGAAATTTGCTTGATTTGGTTATCGAAAAGATACCACCTCAACGAGTAAATTTCAGTGCGATGTCTACGACGGGCTACGCCTACGCGATTTTCTCGCCCAATCAGATTTTTTAGTCACCTGACTTTTTTGCTTGAAACGCTTGTAAATCAGAGCCTTTTAGGGAATGAAACAGCCCTGGGGTTAGGGGGGATCAAAACGTTGTGGGGCTAGGTTATAAGACTTGTGTGTACACCGTAGCTTTGGGAGAAGGGGAGAGCATCTTGCAATTTTTAATTAGAGCGTTCGCCTTTGGCGTCTCGTAGAGAAGCGACTTGACACCCATAAGCAATGTTACTTACAAAAGATGTGGTTTTCAACCTAATTCATATTTGGTATTTCTTGTCAATGTGTAAGTCATAAAATATATTGCTGCAATCAATTTGCTTAATTTACAACATCTCAGTAAAGTAAACTTAAAACCAGTTTGAAGGTCATAAAAATGACGACTCAAAGCAGGATCGCTGTGTTGGATGAAGACTGATATAGGGGGAGATAATGCCCCATTCACGGCAGAAGAAGGAGCGCAAACCGCCGTCTATTTGGCAACACTTGCCGATGGCGGAGCGCAAGGACAGTTTTTTGCAGAGATGCGAAAGTTTGGTAGTCCAATTCAATTACAGTGGTAGGTTAATATGGAAAATTCCGCAGGTTTACCGCCTATTTACGTAGGTACACAGATTGAATTAGCACCTGCTAAGATTATTGCCTCATTCCCGGTCAATACTTTTTTAGAAAATTTAGCGATACCTGCGGCGGGCTACGCCTACGCACCAGATGGCACAATCTTTGTAACTAATCACGAAGTTGGCGAGATTGTTCGCATTAGTCCAGATGGCAATCAGCAGATTCATGCCACTGTTGAGGGCAAGGTAAGTGGTCTTGCTTTCACTACTAACGGGGGTTTGGTGGCAACAGGCTGGAATGCTGATTCTATACCAGTGGTTTCGTTAGTTGCCAATGATGGCACTGTGGAAACCTTACTGACACTGCCAGATGCAATATTTCTCAATGGCATAACTCCACTTTCTGACACTCAGTATTTGACGGCAGATTCTTATCGGGGTGCAATTTGGCTGATTGATATTGCTCAACGCCTGGGGTCAATTTGGCTAGAAGATCCAATACTTGCTCGTAGCAATTCGGAAAACGTCACTCCGGCGGCAAATGGTTTGAAGCGTTTTGGTGATTTCCTCTACGTTTCAAATACGGAAAAAATGTTGCTATTGCGGATTCCCATTGATGCTGTAAACCAACCAGGTGAGCCAGAAATCTTTGTTGAGCAAACTAATATTGACGACTTCGCCTTTGATGTGGAAGGCAATCTTTACGGAGCGACACACATTTATAACAGTGTGATCCGAATTGCAAAGGATGGAAGTACTACTATTATTGCTCAAGCCGAGGCAGGTGTAATTGGTAGCACAGCTGTAGCTTTTGGTCAAGGTGAGAGCGATCGCACCGCGATTTATGTTGTCACCAATGGTGGAATGTTTTTACCTCCGCCTACAGGTGTCGTTCCTGCTAATGTTGTTCGGCTTGAGGTTGGAAAAGCTGGATATCCCTTGACTTGAGCGTGACCGAATTTGAGATTTTAAATTTGGGATTTTAAATTTAAAATCTCAAATTTAAAAATGTAGAGACGTAGCACTGCTACGTCTCTACAAGAGTTATGGATAACGCATATTTAATTGCTGGAGATGTCTGCTTACTAACTTGATAGTGGTATAACTAATGGAGATGGAACAGGACGATCAATTTGTAACCGTAGTCATTACACAAGTTGTCAAACCAGGATGCGAAACCGCTTATGAAGCTTGGTTAAAAGATATTACCAGGGTTTCCAGAACCTATACGGGTCATCTGGGAACAAATGTGATTCGTCCGCAGCTTGGGGTACGAAACGAATATGCGATCATCTTTCGGTTTGACGGTTATGACAATTTAAAGGTGTGGATGACATCGCGCGATCGCGAATATTGGCTGGATCAAGGTAAACATTTAGTTGAATCTGATCCTGATGTTCAACAAGTCAGTGGATTAGAAGCTTGGTTTTCTCTTCCTGGTCAACCACTGAAAACTCCACCGCGCTATAAAACCGCATTGCTAACTTGGGCGGCTGTATTTGTGTTAATTAATTTGTTGACTACATTTGTAACGCCCCTGCTTCGCGGTTTACCTCCCTTAATTATTTCGTTGATAATTACGATTACTATGGTTTTGCTGTTGACATATATTGTTATGCCTAGAGTTAGCCGTTTGTTTAGTAGGTGGCTATATCCTAAATCACGAAAAATTTAGGGATTAAAGTTATTTAAACTCAACTCTTTTAATCAAGAGTGATTGACTTTCTTTCAACCCTCAGCCTTATTAACCAACAGCGAACTCGGTAAATTGTCGTTTAAAGGGGGAATGAAAAGCCAAAACTATGTCTTTTTTGGGTATACCTCGACTAATAAGTTCATTAGCGATACCTCCTTCAGTACCATCATCACATCAATATAACATATATTCGATGTCATGAGTAGATTTAGTGCAAGGTTTTCTAAAGAAGAATACGAAGAGTTGGTGCAATTAAGCAAGAAAAAAGAACGGTCGATAAATGATTTGATTAGGGAGGCTGTCAGACAATATGTTGAGCAATCAAATAAAACGAGCAAGCCTGATAAATCAGGCGGATAGCTTTCATCCCCCGGCTAGAAGCACAGATGTAACTTTCCGCACCGCTACAAGTTACATCTTCGGGGGTTCTCAGCATCTTTCCGATAGAAGTCTCTCAGGTTGTTCTTCTTCAAGCGCTAGTTGATATTTGAGATACTGTCCTAGAGATTCAGTTGTAGTAGATGGAGCAACAAAGCTTTTAACTTCAATCGCAATTTTTTCTTGATTTCGTTCAGCTGTTAAAACTTTCTCTGCACCAAGGTCGATGTACATATCCAAACCACCAAAACGGAGGAAAAGCGGGTCATTAGTAATGAGCCAACCCTCTTTCTCTAAAGCGCGTCTTACTGCATCATGGAATATGTCTTTCGCCGCCATAAGCTGTTGCGTATTTAATTTGTATATGCGAGGCGGGCAAGACTTCGGCGTGAGCGCTCAGTCGAACGCTGCCCGCACTACAATAATTTTAGGTTTTCGTGTTATACAATTTAGCTGCACATCAGCTTAGATTCCTAGCATTTTTATTTTATTATGCTTTGAGTGTAGCTATTTTAGTTTTAATATGTAGATTTTCTAAGGCGCTTTTTTCCAAACTGGGTTGAGTATTTTGTATTTATACCCTACCAAACCTGACTTAAATCCAAAACAAACCCAGGTAGCAACGGTTCACCATAAAGTGTCTTAGGATTATCTAATACCTCAACTGCAATATTAGGACGATAAATAAAAACTCGGCGTTGTTTTCTATCAATTAACCAACCAAGTTGCGTGCCATTATCTATATACTCTTGCATCTTGTCTTGCAAAATTTGCAAGCGATCGCTCTGGGAACGCAATTCAATCACAAACTCAGGACAAATCGGCGCAAACTTTTTTCGCAGTTCCTCTGGTATGGCCTCCCAGCGATCGCGTTTTATCCACGCTGCATCTGGAGAACGCACTGCACCATTAGGCAAAGTAAACCCACCACTGGAACCAAACCCTACACCTGTAGCATCTTGCTTTGTCCATACCCACAACTGCCCAACTAAGTTAAAGTTGCGTTCATCAGTCTCGGAACCAGTAGGGGGCATAATCACTAATTCTCCAGCAGCATTACGTTCAATGCGAAAATCACCGTTTAGCTGACAAAACTCATAAAACTGATCGTCAGTTAGTGCGATCGCAGGTTGGAATTGCAAGACGATTGGTATAATTTCTGTGGCTATAGCTAAGTTAATGGTCATAATTCATATTTGGGGGCTTCACCTGTCTTTAGGATATATCTTGGCAAAATTTTAGGGGTGGTTTCGTAACCACCCCTTTATTCCCCTGAATATTTAGAATTTACTTGCAGCCCCTTAATCGGAAGTTAATTTACTCAGAAATATTAATCGAACTTTCAACTTGAGAATTAGCCAATGTTGGTGCAGAGAAAATCCGCGAGTATAGACTTGATGGTTGCTGATGGGCAACGACTGGTAGAACTTGACGAGCATGGGCGGCTAATTCTACTGCCTTCACATCATAAGTCTGCGTTACCAACTTGGGATAAAACCCGATTCCGATGATTGGCAGCAACAAACAAGCGGTAATAAATATTTCGCGGGGTTTGACATCAGATATTACAGCATCCAAGTGTAACTCTTGACTTTGCTCACCGTAGAACACTTGACGCAGCATGGACAATAAATAAATCGGTGTCAAAATCACGCCAACTGCTGACAGCAGCACAACTACAACTTTAAAGCTGGAACTGTAAACATCACTGGTGGCGATACCCAGAAATACCATCAACTCACCCACAAAACCACTCATTCCCGGTAAGGCGAGAGAAGCCATTGAACCAATGGTAAATAGAGCAAAGGTTTTGGGCATTACCTTCGCCATACCGCCCATTTTATCCATCATCAAGGTGTGGGTGCGATCGTAAGTCACGCCAGACAGGAAGAACAAGCTTGCAGCAATCAAGCCGTGAGAAACCATCTGTAGCACTGCACCACTAATACCCAGTTCTGTGTAAGAGGCAATCCCAATCAGCACAAACCCCATGTGGGCTATTGAAGAGTAAGCCAAGCGGCGTTTGAGATTGGTTTGGGCGAAGGCACAGCAAGCACCGTAGACAATGTTCACCACACCCAAAATTGCTAGCACTGGGGCAAAAGTCACATGGGCATTGGGCAACATTTCCACATTGAAGCGGATGAGGGCATAACCACCCATTTTTAACAACACACCAGCCAAAATCATTGAACCGGGTGCTGATGCTTCACCGTGGGCATCAGGTAGCCAAGTGTGTAAAGGGAAAATTGGCAGCTTCACACCGAAGGCAATCAAGAAACCTGCATAAACCAATAATTCCAAGGTTTTGGGGTATTCTTTCATTCCCAGAGTCGCCATGTCGAAGGTGACGGTATCTCCAGAGAATGCCATTGCAAAACCGGCAATTAAGATAAATATTGATGCGGCGGCGGTGTAAAGAATGAATTTGGTAGCCGCATAACGGCGATTTTGTCCTCCCCAGATGGAAATCAGCAGGTAAACCGGTACTAACTCGATTTCCCACATTAGGAAGAACAACAGCAAATCTTGGGCGACAAATACGCCAAGCTGGGCGCTGTACATCGCTAACATCAAACCATAAAATAATCGCGGCTTGATGGTAACTTTCCAAGCCGCGAATATTGCAAGGGTATTTATTAAGCCTGTCAGAAGTAGTAAGGGCATCGATAAACCATCAACCCCCACCGCCCAATGCAAACCCAATTGCGGTATCCAAGGATAGTTTTCTACAAGTTGGAGTGTTGAACTCTGGAAGTCGTACTTATACCAAAAGGCATAAATCATCAGTGCAAAGTCGGCCAAAGCAACTCCCAGACCATACCAACGGACAGTTCTACCTTCTTTGTCTGGGATTAGGGGGATGGCTAAGGCAGCCACCAAGGGTAAGAGGATTATGGCTGTTAGCCAGGGAAATTCAATAGCATTCATCACTTCTGACAATCAATTTGCTTTCTCGCTTTTAGTTACATTATATTAAGCAATTTTTACTTTTGTAACCTTTATTGAAGTCTAAAAGATTAAGTTTTTGCTTTTTGATGAGAATATATACTCATCGAATGTCAATTTGCCAGGATAAATAAGAATAAATACTTATCGGATTTTGACGTTTTCTATTGTAAATGTAAACTTTTGCAACGTCAACAAAAAACGGTGGCCTTAGCTACCGTTACAAAATCGTTACATTTTCTGGAACATTTTTGAGGTATAAAGAAGCCTCAAACCTATGCAGGGTAGGGGAAATAGACCAATTGCTCAAAAATGGCTAAAATCCAGCTATTGCAATATACCAAGCAAAACGATGTCAAACTAAATCTGTATATAGTAGGATTAGCCCTTTCAAGGTGACTCGTAAAATCTCTGTTTTCCTCTCTGCGCTGCGCCAGTTGCTTCTCCCAGGGGGAGACGCTACGCGAACAAGTCGGGGAACCCGCCCAACGCACTGGCAACTCTATTGCTTCTGCGGTTTAAAAGTAATTTATTTAACCACAGAGACGCAGAGAACACAGAGTTAAGAGATTAAAGAGGAGTTTTTTGAGCAAAATATTTACTCACCTTGAAAGGGCTAGTCCTATATAGATTTGAGGTTTTTTTTCGTTTTTTGTCTAAATCCCACTAATTGCTGTGATAACGATAAAATTCCTATTTTCTTCAACACCTCATACTCACCAATTATTTAGGTAATGAGTGTATTTTTCCTGTAATAAAAATTGTTATCATAGGAATAGACATATTTTAGGGTGAACACTAAAACTCAAATACAGTAAGCATCTTGGTCTTAGCGTACATTCCTGTTCCATTGCTACTGGCACACGGTTTAATCCAGAGAAAGATTATTCAATCAAAAACTTAAATTTTTTATTTTCACGAATAGTATTAAAATCAGGATCGGTTTTTGCCAGACTTCGACTTTCTTCAAAATTTAATTTGATTGCGGTTTTTAAACTTTTTATTGCTCGTTTACTATTACCTATAAGTGCATAAATTCGAGCCTTATTATACCAAGCAATATGATTGTCACGTTTAATTTTTAAACCTTCATTTAAGCTAGTAATAGCTTCTTGATAACGTCTTAATTTTATAAGAACAAAGCTTTTATTAAAGCAAGCTACATAGTCATTAGGTTTAAATTCAAGAGCTTTATTACAACTGGCAAGTGCCTCCTCATAACGACCCAAGTAGTACAAGCTACAACCTTGATTTGCCCAACTTAGTTCAAAATCAGGCTTCAATTCAAGCGCTTTATTGAAGTTGCTAAGAGCTTCTTCATAAAGTTTAAAGTCTTCTCTAGAAAAATCTTGATTATAAGAATTGTGTAAGCTCAAACTAATTTCTAAGGCTTTTTCAAAAATAGCTACTTTTCCGTCATTAGAATATTTTTTAAGTAGTAAATAGCCTTTATTATTCCATGCCAAGTGGCTATCGGGTTTAATTTTCAGTACTTTATCAAAACACACTATAGCTTCTTCATAACATCCTAAGTGGTAAAGAACATTTCCTCGGTCATACCAAGCTTCATCGTAATCAGGTTTAAATTTCAATGCTTGGTCATAGGAGGCAATCGCTTCTTCATGCCGTCCTAAAATTGATAATGCAGTACCCCGATTATGCCAAGCTTCGCAAAAAATTTAGCATTATCTTTTAACGCTTCTAATAAGTGTCGTGTACAAGCTAAGAGAATATCTGTATAGCGTTTCTCAATCTAGTGAGGTACATCTTAAGCCCCCTCTCGAAGAGCGGGGAGGGGGTTGGGGGGTGGGGTTCTTGTACCTCACTCAACCGAGAACCGCTATATATTGGGCATCTTCTGGCTCAATATCTGCTTCATCGGCAGCAAAATAAACCACAAAGCAGCCTTCCTCATCTAAATATTTTTGCAACCGCAGCAATTCTGTTGACTTTCCTGCACCGCGATGACCTGCATAAAGTTGACAAGTCATTCTGTCTGAATACAAAATCTCTCTACCTATTTCTACTAGGATGTCGCCATCTCCCCGCACAGCCTGACAATCTACATATTTTGGATCGCCAGCAGGTAAGGGTCGAAATGGGTCGAAAACATTGTATATCCGCTTTAAAAGTGCAAAATCTTGCGTCATGGGTTAAAGTCTCTCGATATGGACGATTTTAGCAAGAAAGGCAGAAAGCAGAAGGAATCCTGCCTTCTGCCTTCTTCACCAACTGTCTTGTGATGTCAAATGGTTATTGAAAAAATTAATGTTAGTAAAGTATTTCTAGTTTAGAAATGCTGACATTAAACAATTCGGTTGACAATTGTCCACACTTCCCCGTCTGAGCGGACATAGGGAACGGAGATTGTCTTAAACCCAGTAATGAAGGGCTTGTAATAAATCTGCCAATACATTGGACTCAGTTGATTGGCACAAGCTTTAAGAAAACGGACTTCTGCGGCCAGCTCTCCAGCTAGTTGATTAATGCGTTCAGCATGAACCTGTGCGACTTCTTTCGCTTCCTCTAGCTGCTGTTGTTGAATAAGTTGTTTTGATTGAACTTGCGATCGCACTAACTTACCTTGTTTTTGTTTGATCTTGCCTTCTAAGGCGGCGATCGCAGCATCTATGCCTTGGAGTTCAACTGATAATTGGGCATTTTCCCTGGCTTGACGGCGGTACGCTTCCACCATTGCCTGGGGTGAATCATTCTCGCCAGAAATTACATTATTAATAGTGAGTGCAGCGCGTTCTTCTAAAAGAATCTGAATTTGAGAGTTAAGCGCCGCCATTTCAGCCTGAATTTGCTCCATAAATCGAGTTCTAAGTGCTGAGTAAGATAGTTATCTGATTTTTTAAAAGCTTTTTGCGCCTTGGATATCGAGAGCAAGCGATCGCACCTCGGCTGTAATTCCTTCTTCTTGCCAAGCCGCTAACATCGCCGCTTCCACAGCCTCCGAGTGTAATTTATCCGCCAAAGCTAACAGTGTCGGCCCCGCACCACTAATTACCATACCATAAGCACCAGCACTAACAGCTGCAATGTTGAGAGCATCATAACCAGGAATCAAAGCTTTCCGATAGGGCTGATGCAATCTATCTTGTAAAGCTGTTTTTAACCATTGTCCGTTACCAGTTTCCAAGCCGCGCAACAATAACCCCAAATGTGCCGTATTGAAAATAGCATCGGCGCGACTCACCTCAGTTGGAAGAACGCCTCGCGCTTCGGAAGTGGAAAGTTCAAAATCAGGAATAGCTATAACTGGTACAACATCTTTATGCCAGGGAATATCACAAATTTCCCAAGCTGCACCACTGGTAGCAGCGAGACGACATCCTCCCAACAAAGCTGGAACTACATTATCAGGATGTCCTTCCATTGCGATCGCTAACTCCATCACCTGCGACTGACTCATCGGCGTACCCTCAAGTTGATTAGCAGCAACCAACCCACCAACAATTGCTGTGGCCGAACTACCCAAACCCCTTGCCAATGGGACACCTAGCTTAATCTCTATTTTCACAGTTGGCGGCGTCTGCTCTATATGTTGATAGAACTTGACAAACGCTTGGTAGAGGAGATTACTCTCATCAGTTTGGACTCGTTCAGCTTCCTTACCAGTGACATGAATAGTTAGCCCACCTTCTTCTAGGCGAGTGAACTTGAACTCGTTGTACAGCTTTAATGCTGCACCGATGCAATCAAAACCAGGCCCCAAATTCGCAGTTGTGGCGGGAACGGTAACGGTGATGGCAGAAACAACAGACATTGGCAAAACTCACTAATCATCAACCAGCATCTCATGTAAAGGGTTGATTTGATCATGAGCTATGGTATTTGTCTATAAGTCAGGAAACATCAAGCTCGTTAATCAACCAGACTGCTACTTTTAATAACCCAATTTTGTACCTTACTTTTATCATTACTTTGACTTATCCTCAATCTGCATCCAGTTTATCGAATAGTTTTTTTCCATGAATCACTGCTGCAATAGTTAAAGTTTCACCCTGAATTCGATAGATGATTCGATAGCTATATACAAACTTTTCCCTAATAGTATCATTATCAAACTCTGGTACTATTCGACCTGAGAAAGGAAAGTTACTCAAGTTACGAGTTACATCGATTATCCTCTGAACTACTGCCGCAGCATAAGCAGCCGAGTCACGAGATATGTATGTGGCAATATCTTCTACATCTTCTAGTGCTTTAGGAGACCAAACTACTTGATAAGCCATTTGCTCAAACGTTCTTCAACTTCCCCTTGTGCGATCGCTCCTTCTGTGTCGGCTACTTCTAATCCACGACTAACTTTCTCAATTACATACAGATGGTATTGAATATCTTCGATTGAGCAATCATCTGGCAATTGGTTCAGCAGAGATTGAACTTTTTCTTTTGTGGTATTCATAGCTTGATTTTTAGTTCATTAATAAAGCAACTGAACGCTCTGGTCGTTTGTGGAGTCCCCCAGTAACATAAGCATAACTCAAATGAGTTAAAACTGAAGTATCCAACTTTTACAGACCACATTAATTTGTTATGGCTTTTTACGTATTGATTCTAAAAGAAAAGGAGGATGAGATTGGCGTTACTTACCGCTTTGGCCCACATGAAGATCGTCTTGGCTCTTTATGGATAGATAAATTGAGTGGAGAAATTAAGGAACTTCAAGAAACCCCAGAGCAAAACTCGCAGGCATTTTATCAACGAGCAGCAGTAAAGGTTTGGCAAAATTGGAAAAAAGGAGCTTTTCCAGAAAAAACATCTTGGGCATCCTGAGAATGATTTGGCATTGATAGCCTATCCATAGTGATCGGCTATCAATACTCTGTTATTCCTCAGAAAAATACATAGCTTTGGCTCTTTTCGACAAAAATATTAGTCAAAAAGCTTACTTCAAAGTTCCCAAAACGGGCGCTACCTCAACCTCGGAAATTTGCGGAACCAAGAAACCCTTAGCATAAATCTGGGGATTGGTTTGCGAAACTATGGCATAAGACTGGCGAAGATTAGCATTGACTGCGACTGTCTTCACGTCGTACATCTGCATCGCCATCTTGGGATAGAAACCAATACCAATAATCATCAGCAGAAAACAGGCAGCGATAAACACCTCACGGGGTCTAGCATCCTCGTAGACTGCATCTTCTGGCACGAAGCAGTCTGTACCAAAACAAACTGTTCCGTCATCTTCTTGATTTTCCAAGCCTGCATTATTAATGTCACATAGCAGTGCTGCGTCTTTACCATAAAACACCTCTCGCAGCATGGAAAGTAGATAGATAGGTGTGAGGATGACTCCAACGGCGGCGAGAAAAACTGTGACGGTGCAGAAAGTCGAACTGTAAACGTCACTGCTTGTCATCCCAACGAATACCGAGAGTTCGCCAGCAAAGCCACTCATACCAGGAAGTGCCAGGGATGCCATCGCGCCGATTGTAAACAGAGCAAAGACTTTGGGCATGGCTTGACCAATACCGCCCATATCTTTCATTACCATTGTGTGGGTGCGATCGTAAGTAACACCAGCTAAGAAGAACAGTACCGATGCAATTAAACCATGAGAAATCATCTGCAACATCGCGCCGTTGATTCCCAAATCAGTGAATGACGCAATGCCAAGCAGCACAAACCCCATGTGAGAAATCGACGAATAAGCTAAACGCCGCTTCATATTGGTCTGAGCAAAGGAGTTCAATGCACCATAGATAATGTTGACAACACCCAGAATTGCGAGAACCGGCGCAAAATAAATGTGTGCATCGGGAAGTAACTCAAGATTCAGGCGAATTAGCCCATATCCGCCCATTTTTAGTAATACGCCAGCTAGAATCATCGATACAGGAGAAGATGCTTCACCGTGGGCATCAGGCAACCAGGTATGCATCGGGAAAACAGCTAGCTTGACACCAAATGCAATCAACAACCCTGCATAGAGTAGCAGTTGCAAACCAAGGGGATATTCCTTTTTGGCCAGGGCGGTGATGTCAAAAGTCATCTCACCGCCGCCGTATAACCCCATTGCCAGGGCTGCCACCAAAATAAATATAGAAGCGGCTGCGGTATACAATAAAAATTTCGTAGCCGCATAACGACGCCTTTGCCCACCCCAAATGCAAACTAGTAGGTAGACGGGAATCAGCTCTACTTCCCACATAATGAAAAATAGCAGCAGGTCTTTGGCAACAAACACCCCTACCTGTGCCGAATACAGCACCAGCATTAAAAAATAGAAGAGGCGGGGACGGTGATCAACTTGCCAAGCCGAAAATATCGAGAGTGTGGTGACAAATCCTGCTAGAAGCACAAGTGGCGCTGAAAGTCCATCGACTGATACCGCCCAGTTAAAACCTAACTGAGGTACCCAGGCATAATTTTCGACGAGCTGAAAACTAGCACTACTGGGGTCGTAATGTTTCCAAAAGGCGTAGCACATCAAAGCAAAGTCTGCAATACCTACACCCAGTGCATACCACCGCACGCGCTTGCCATCTTTATCAGGCAGCACAGGGATGAGCAGGGAAGCAACGAGTGGCAGCAAGACAATTGCGGTAAGCCAGGGAAATTGATCCGCTATCATGTATATGAGGAAAAATACTTATTTGTCAATTATGTCATTGTACTAAAGTATGTAACGATTTCTTTATAAATCTTTGTCCCAGGTAATCGCTTTAACTAAAAACAATTGACTGGGGAGTTGGGAGTGGGGAGTGGGAAGTGGGGAAGAAAGATTTTTAATTGCTCACGGTACTAATCCAGCCCGCAAAGCACGAACAGCAGCTTGTGTACGATCAGCAACACAGAGTTTATTGAGAATACCTCGAACATGAGTTTTTACAGTACCGACTGTTAAATAGAGCCTTTTAGCAATTTCTGCGTTGTCACACCCAGCGACAATCAACTCTAAAACATCCATCTCTCTATTAGTTAAAGGATAGCCAACGATACTTTTCTCAACATCTGGGTCAATACCTTCAATCATGACTCTTTTTCCAGATGCGCCTCTGCTGCCATCGGGGAAATCTTGACGTATTTGTTGTAGCACAAGGTCTGCGATCGCTGGATCGATCCATGAGCTACCTGAGTATGTCGTTTCCACAGCCTCCACTAGTTTCTCAGTTTCGATATCCTTCATGCAATAAGAATCTGCACCTGCTGCAAAAGCTGCTAAAACTGCTTGTTCGCTATTCTGCATTGTTAAAATTAGCAGCTTTGTGGTATAATCCTCATTTTCTCCTTGATATTGCCTAAATGTGCGTGTTAGCTCAATACCATCCATATCAGGCAAGCCGATGTCAATAGTAGCAACATCAGGTTTGAGACTTTTCAGAAGCTTGATCCCATCGGCTGCATTGGCTGCTTCACCAACAATGTTAAACTCTGGCTGAGTTTGTAAGGCAGACCGTAAGCCGATTCTTGTCAGGTTGTGATCTTCAATCACGAGGATCTTGATTTCACTCATAGTTGCTTAACTTTACCGTTATTTATCTCAAGTACAGATTAAAATAATCTCGTTCTTCGATTCGGGATTTTATACAAAAAGCAATGCGTTTGGTATTATTCCCCTAAGTTCATCTACCATTAGACATAAATAACCTTATCTCGTAAGCCTTTCTAAGGCAAGAGTTTTGATATGATAATATAACTCAATCAAAAAATATTTGAATACATTAACCTGATGATAGATGTTTTATGGTAACCAATTTTTAATCTAAAAATAGCTACAATTATTAATTCATACACTTAATTAAAGATTGTCAGTATAATTACTTAAGAAAAGGATGTTTAATTTAGGAAACTTTAAAGGAAAATGTGAATCTCTAATAATTTCAGCACTGGTGAAGTAAGCTATTACTAGATTTGCTAGGGATAGCCAAGCACTTCTTCTTTTTATTTAGCCATGTCTTTAACTAAAACTGTCAAAAAAGATAAAATTCTCGTTGTCGATGATATTTTTGACAATCTACTGGTATTAGAAGCAGTCCTAGAAGATGAGGACTATGAAATTAGCTTGGTGGAAGATAGCAAAATGGCTCTGGCTATGGTTGAGGAGTCACCACCAGACATAATTCTCTTAGATGTGATGATGCCAGGGATTGATGGCTATGAATTTACTCGACGCATCCGACAGAATCAGGCGTTGCCATTTATCCCCATTTTGCTGCTCACGGCTCACTATGAGTCTAGCGTCGTTGAAGGACTTGACGCTGGTGCAGATGACTTTATTCGTAAACCATTCGATCCTGATGAACTTCATGCACGAGTGCGATCGCTCCTCCGCCTTAAGCATAGTATCGACGAACGAGACCAGATGGCTAACCTCCGGGCAGATTTTGTCTCGCGTTTTACTCATGATTTACGCATACCGTTGGTAGCCTCCAACCGCGTATTAAAATTATTGCTGGAAGGGAGGTTTTGCGAAGTTTCGCCACAATTGCAAGAAATAATTGATACCATGATTGGCAGCAATCAAGACCTGCTGGAAATGGTAAATACCTTGTTAGAAGTTTATCGTCATGAAGCGGGCTGCAAAACCTTAAAAATTTCTCCCTGCAATATTCAGGAATTAGTTAGTGAAGTTTCCCAAGAATTAACTCCCTTAGCTGAAGAAAAAGGATTGGCTGTAAACCTTGATAAAGGCGAAACTACAAGCACCGTCATGGGCGATCGCGTAGAACTGCGGCGAGTTTTGACAAATATTATCGGCAATGCCATCAAATTTACAGATAAAGGTTCTGTAGATATTCACTGTTATCTCACTGCGGTAGCTGTGAATATTGATATCCAAGATACAGGTCCAGGAATTTCTCAACCAGATCAGGCAATATTATTCGAGCGATTTCGCCAAGGGAAACACCAACGTTCTGGTAGTGGTTTAGGACTATATCTATCTCGCTGCATTATCGAAGCACATCAAGGCACAATCGAGGTGACATCTGAACCAGGCAAGGGTAGTACATTTACTATAGGTCTACCTGTAACTAGTGAAAACTAAAAGTAGGCAGACAAAAAATTATTACTTACTGCGAATTTCAAGTTGGGTGTTGTACACGACCTAAGTCTCAAACCCTGGCGTAAAGCCTGTTTTACTTCAGAATTCTGACTCCTGAATTCTGCTGGGTCAATATCGGGATCTGACTTTTCACGGTATCTGGAAAACCTCGCTTCTATTTCTCTCTCCTCTTAGGAGAGAGACTTTGAATTTTCCCCCTTCCCGCGACGAGTTGGGGGTTAGGTGTTTCGTGGCTTTTCCACATAACGTGAAAAGTCAATATCGGGATGCTTTGAAAAAATCAGTGATAGCTTGAGAAAATTTTTTGCGATCGCTATTGTCAAAAATTCCTAAAAATCTCAGGTAAAACACAGTTGACAATTCAAGATTCAAAATTAAAAATAAGTTAAGTCGGGGTTTCAATCCCCGACTTAACTTTATACTACGTGTAGAAAGAGGGGTCTTAAACCCTTTTATTTACGATAAAGTCCAGCTTAGTCTAAAGTCTTTTTAACTTCATCTTTGATATTTTCAGCAGTGTGACGGACTTGAGCTTCAGCTTGTTTAGCTTTACCTTCAGCTTTATCCTTAGGATCGCCAGTTACTTCGCCAATAGCCTCTTGTACTTTTCCTTCGACGTTTTTAGCAAAAGCTTTTGCTTTATCTTCGATACTCATATTCTTTGTTCCTAAAGTATGTCGTATGTTGATTAGTTGTTGCTTGCTCGAAAAGCGCTGCAATCTCTATAGATTACTTTTAGACAACTTTTAATTCTTCTATCTAACGATGTTTTTATGACAAATATTTGTGTCCGTTGTACATAGTTATTTAACGGTTAAATTCATCTTGGAGAATTAAAGTAATAGCCAAAAGAGGGAAAGGTATCATTATATTATTCTATCTTCAGACAAAATAATTTATAGGTTCATACCAATTTAATATGAAGCTGCATAGAAAAGAGCTTCTAAAATTAATTTTAAGAAGAGACAGACATTACCTGCTCAAATGTAAGTTGGTCGGTGCTAATGTTTCCAGCTATGTTAAGGAATTTTCATGTAGGGTGTGTTGTCGCCAAGCGCCGCACCGTCAACAATCTCAGGTGCGTTGCTATAAGGCATAACACACCCTACAGCTAATTTATATTTCTTCATATACATTGAATTTTTCTCACCGACTTACTTAAGTTGGTCAAATAGTTGCTGGATGCGATGCCTAGGTTGGGCTACGCCTACGCGTAAATGCGTTCGCGGAGCGTTCCGAAGGAAAGGCGCTAGCCTCTCCTTTTGGGAGAAGACTGCGCTGGCTCCCCAACCTACACATTTTTATTGAAAGCGACGGGAAACTCCATCCCAAGAGTGTCTGTAGAGGGATAGTCGTCCCGTCGCTTGGGGCATTGGGTATTGGGCAAACAGGTAACTTCTTCCCCATGCCCCATACCCTTGTGGGTGGAGTTTTTTATTTTTTAGCCAAAACCTACGCAGTATTGGTATTAGGGATTTCCAAGAAATAAATTATGCAAATAAACGAACCACAGAGGCGCAGAGAACACAGAGAGAGGAGAAATACAGAGGTTTTTGCGTCAGTTTTGGAATATTTTTTTCTTTGGAAGTCCCTTAGGGACTGACAAGAAATAAATTATCCATTTTGTGGAGTGGGCAACATGAGCGCTCTAAATCTGGGACGGGTGGGGACACCCATCCCACAAAAAATTTGGGATGTTTTTTTATTTGTCAGTCCCTTAGTCGTATTGCTGAATAGAATAAACAACACAGAAAATTCATAAATAGCAATTAATCACCGCAAATTTAAAGATGACTTTAAAAATGATTTAATAGATATATTTTGTGAGAAAGTTAATACAAAGGTATATTCACTGATCTCAAATTCATGGATTCTTTATCTATCAATTCCTTACTTGAAGAGTTGAAAAACCCCGATGCCACAGTCCGGGACAAGGCAACCAGAAAAATCTGGCGGATATGGTTTCAGCAAAAGGGAATCTATGGGCTGGAAATAATTGACCGCAGTCAAAAGTTACTGGATGCAGGTGAAATTGCTGAAGCGGAAACAGCATTGACAGCATTAATCAAAGAGCAGCCAGATTTTGCCGAAGCCTGGAATCGTCGGGCTTTCCTGTATTACAGTATTGGTGATTATCAAAAATCTCTCGCAGATTGTCAGATGGTTGTGCAAATAAATCCAATACACTTTGGAGCACTTCACGGTATGGGCTTGTGTTATGCGGCACTAGGAGAATATGGTGAAGCGATTCGAGCTTTTCAACGCGCTCTCGAAATTCAGCCCTATTCGCTGGTGAATCAAAAGTTGATTCTAGAATGTACATTTAGATTCAGCTACAACGGTAAATAGGAGAGAGATTATACTGTTTTATGAATCCGTCATCACCCTCATCAAGAGCAATTCATCGCCTTAGTCGCCGCCATTTTATTCAATACGGTTCTATCTGCATTGGTAGCAGCATTTTTGCTGCTTGTACTAACAGTAACCAACCATCAAATAGCAGTTCTCGGTTGGATAAAGTTACCTTTGGTACAAACTGGATAGCAGAAGCAGAACACGGCGGATTTTACCAGGCGATGGCCACTGGTATTTACAAAAAGTACGGTTTAGATGTCACTATTAAAATGGGTGGCCCCCAGGTTCCCAGTGGTACTCAATTGTTGATGGGGGGTGCGGTAGATTTCTTTATGGGTTATGGCATTGATGCAGTGAACGCCATAGCACAAGGTATTCCCAAAATCACAGTCGCAGCAATTTTCCAGAAAGATCCCCAGTGTCTCATCGCCCATCCCAACACAGCAACTAAAACTCTTGCCGATCTCAAAGGTAGGCCAATTTATGTCTCTGCTTCTGCTAACATTACCTATTGGCCTGTTCTCAAAGCTAAGTACGGTTTTACCGACGATCAAAAACGTCCTTACAACTTTAATCCTGCTCCCTTTTTAACTGACAAAAACTCCGCGCAGCAAGGTTATATCACATCTGAACCCTTCGCTATTGAAAAGCAGGGCGGGTTTAAGCCAGTAGTATTTTTATTAGCAGATTATGGTTATCAAACCTATGCAACTACTATTGAAACAAAAAAAGAACTAGTAGAAAAAAATCCCGATTTAGTGCAGCGATTTGTTGATGCGTCAATTAAAGGTTGGTATAGCTACTTAAAAAATCCCCAACCAGGTAATCAGCTGATTAAAAAAGAGAATCCAGAAATGACGGATGAACAAATTGATTATGGGATTCAAAAGCTGAAAGCTTATGGAATTATCGTTTCTGGTACAGCAGAAAAACAAGGTATTGGAGCGATGAGTGAGGAACGATGGAAATCATTCTTTGACAGTATGGTTAATGTTGGAATTTATCAAGCCAAGGTTAATTATAAAGATGCATTCACCTTGCAATTTGTCAATAAAGGAGTAGGATTTTATCAAAAGACTTAGGGCGATCGCCAAATCTTGATTGTGTCGTCTGCACTACCACTGACAAGGGTCTGTCTATCCTGGCTGATGGCAAGGGAAACAACTTGTTTCGTATGTCCAGAAATTGTGTGCAGAAGTTTTCCCGTCTCCAGATTCCACAGGCGAATTTCCCCATCTAAACCACCACTGGCAATAATCTGACCATCGGGACTAATGGCAACTGCTAAAACTGAGTAGGAATGCCCTGATAAGGTGCGGAGTAATTCACCAGTGTTTACATTCCACAACTTAATTGTCTTGTCAAGGCTGCCACTGACAACGATCTGATTATCGGGGCTGATGGCGAGGCAAGTCACCCAACTTGTATGCCCGGAGAGGGTATGAAGTTGTTGTCCGGTGCCGAGATTCCATAACCGGATGCTTTTGTCTGTACTACCACTGGCAAGGGTCTGGCCATTGGGACTGATGGCTACCGATAAAACTGGCAGTGAATGCCCATAAAGGGTACGTAGCCGTTGACCGGTGGCAAAATTCCATAACCGAATTGTCTTATCTGTACTGCCAGTGGCAATAAACTGATTATCGGGGCTGATTGCTATGGCATTATTCCAAGCGACATAACCATCTGCCTTAATGCTGCGAATTTGTTGACCGTTACTAAGATTCCATTGCTTAATTGTCTCATCGAGACTACCGCTAGCCAGGTTTTGACTATCGGGGCTGATTGCAACTGATAAAACTGGTAGTGAATGTCCGTAAATAGTGCGGATTAGTTTGCCTGTTTGCGGATTCCATAACTTGATTGTTCGATCGTGGCTACCACTGGCGATGGTTTGTCCATCGGGTGCGATCGCTACAGATGATACCGCGTCAGAGTGACCAGTTAACGTATTTACCAAAGTCAGATTTTTTGCCCATTCTTCGGCTGGGTTAGGTTTTATCAAAGAAAACCAGTCAGAACGGATCAGATACGGAATTATGAATAAAATTACTGCACTAGCGGCAATTGCTCCACCAATTACCATCACCAAAGGAGATGTGTTACCGACACTCAAGCCAAAGCGACGGCGCAACTGTGAACCTATTTTGGGTTTTGATGAATTTTTGGGCGAGGCTCGATTGGGTTGTCTTTTCAATGCCCGTTCAATTTCGGCTAACCGTTGTAAAATTACATTGGTACTTTGAGGACGTTGACTAGGCGATCGCTTAATCAAATCATCAATTAAATCTGCTAATAATGGCGAAACACTAGAAGCATAATTGCGCCATCGCACCTCATCAGTATTGATATCGTAAATATCTTGATCCGTTGGTACCTTGCCCGTAAGTAAATAGACAAAAGTGCGACCTATGGCAAAAAAATCTGATGTTAAAACCGCCTGACCATTAAGTTGCTCTGGTGGCGTGAAACCAGGAGAATTTATACCTGTTACCTGTCCAGCAGCTTGTTTTAGCATATAGGTCTGTGTGACTTCTCGCACCGCCCCAAAGTCAATTAATACCAGCTGTCCATCGCCTTTGAGCATAATGTTGGACGGCTTGATATCCCGATGGAAAAAGTTTTGCTGATGCACTTGATGTAAAATGGTAAATAATTCCAGCAGCCATTCAAGTGCTAGCTCTTGATCAATCGGGCGGTAATTACGTTGTTGCAGGTATTGTTCGAGATTTAGTCCCTCGATTTTCTCCATAATCAGACAGTGCAGAGGCTCCTGACTGTTTTGGGGCAAAAAGTTAAAGTATCCTTTTCCCTTGGGAATTCCGGGATTATCCAGCTGACTTAAGACTTGAGCTTCTTGCTGAAATAGCGATACCGCCTTGGGGTTACTGTGTAGCAAAACTTTCAAAACTTTTGTTGTACCACTGCGTTCAATTACCTCATAAGTCTTCCCAAAGCCACCACCACCCAGTACACTTACTACTCGATAGCGCCCTTCAAGCAACAATTCCGAACCACAACTCTGACAAAATAACGTAGAGTTTTGATTTTGCGGGTTTGGGCAGTGAGGATTAATGCAGAAGCTCATTGTTTTTTCATATAAGTTTTTTTACATATTATTTCCAGATGATTAGGTGATTATATTTTTAAGCAAATTGTCACCCACCTGAGCCAAATATGGAAATAAAACCTTAGCGGTTATGATAATCTTATACTATAATTCTACCAACAATTTAGAGTATATTTAAATACTCTATTTCCGTAAAAATGAGAGGTATTAGATGAGTCAGCTAGATGACTCTGGAAATGGAATCTGTGGCATCAATCGCCGTAAATTCATTAAATATAGCTCAATTGCAGTAAGTACTGGAATGTTAGCAGCTTGTACAAACGATAGCAAAACATCACCAGTAACTTCTGTTTCTAACTCCACGTCTGATAGCAAACTAGATAAAATCACTTTTAGCATTCATTGGGTGGCGGAAGCAGAGTATGGCGGTTTTTACCAGGCTCTAGCGACGGGTATTTATAAAGATCATGGATTAGATGTCACCATCAAACCAGGTGGACCAAGGGGTAATTACACCTTATTGTTGATGGGGGGATCTGTTGATTTAATCATGGGACATGCTGGTGATGCAATTGGAGCTTCCAGAGATAACGTTCCCATAGTTACAGTGGCCGCTATTTTCCAAAAAGATCCTCAAGTTTTAATCACTCACCCCGGTACTGGTAACGACTCGCTGGAAAAACTTAAAGGAAAACAGATTCTTGTTGGTTCTGGTGGCGAAGCTACATACTGGCCATTTTTAAAGGCAAAGTACGGTTTTACAGACGACCAAAAGCGCCCCTATAACTTTGATGTACAACCATTTCTGAAAGATAAAAATATTATTCAACAAGGTCTTTTAACAGCTGAACCCTTCGAGATTAAAAAGAAAGGAGGGGTAGAACCACAAGTGATCTTATTAGCAGATTATGGTTACAATGCCTATGCTTTTACCATTGAAACCACAAAAAAACTAGTAGAAAGAAACCCAGATTTAGTACAGAGATTTGTTGATGCCTCAATTAAAGGCTGGTATAGCTACCTTGATGAGCCAATTCCAGGTAATACGTTGATTAAGAAAGACAATCCAGACATTACTGACGAGCAGTTAAACTTTAACCTTGAGAAGCTGAAAGAAAATGCCATAATCACTGGAGGTGATGCTCAACAATTGGGTATCGGTGCAATGAAAGAAGAACGCTGGAAATCTTTTTTTGACAACTTGGTTAGAACAGGTGTTTTCGATGCCAACACTAATTACAAAGATGCCTTCACCTTGCAATTTGTGAACAAAGGGGTAAGCTATTACAACACGTAAGCGATCGCTTGCTATTCTCCAAATTTTTAGCTACCTTTCAAAGTGGACTATCCAATTCAGTCTCAACATCTGAGTTGATTTCCACTTCCACACACTCAACAGCTTGGCGCAATGCTAAAAAAGCCTCCTTTAAGGGTTGACTAACTGCGCTGTCAGGTTCTGCAAGCACAAGCTTTTGATATTCCTCCACAAATTGCATCCGTAAACGATGAAACAAATGCAAAAAATGCCGTAAAAAAGCAACACAATCAAGTACTACAATCTCTATCCCTCCTGTCTTTTCATAGAGATTAGCAGCATAGTCTTCTACATCTTTATCTATAGTTTCAGTAGTTATAAATATGTAATTATCAATTTTATATCCAGTTTTTTCTACTCTTCGGGTAATTTTTTGCAGGGCATTATTGATGTCATTTATAGTAATCCGTTTCATTTTCATCTCGTAGCCGGTTACTAAATTGTTCCCATTGATGAGCCTGATTTCAATATCCCCTAAAGAACCAGTTTGTTTATCAGCTGCATTATGACTTTCAAGCGGTAAACATCGTTCTCCTAAATGTTCTGAGGCCGATTGATAAGCAGCAGCTACAATCAGCACTGGTAAACGACTTGCTCTCGGACAATCCAAATGCTGTCTAATAAGTTTTACAATTGCTTCAGCAGAAAGAGGAATTGCCTGATCATCTAGAGTGTTTAAATTAGCAATAAGACTTTGAATGCGTTGATCTTTCTCTTTTTTTAGAATCAAAAGCCATTTTATAGTTTCTACAAGCAGGTCTTCTGTTGCTACACGTTCTGTAAAAACGTCGTCAAATAGTTGAATAACAGTCTCGTATAATATTGCAGGTTTTCCTATCAACTTAGCATCTAAAGTTAAAGGTATTGCTTTAGTACGAAGTGCAGGTGTTAGAAAAGCAGTTGTTGAGTTGCATACATCTTGTAAGTTACGTTCATTAATAAAAAATGCTATATATGATTCATCGTAAAAACGACCAGAGTAAGAATCTTTTGTACCAATTTCAGTAAATGGCTTACGAATATCTAGATGAGGTTGATGAACTTTCGCTAATAAGCAAGCTAATAAAAGCCTGATTCCGGCCTTATTTTGAGGGTGTCTACATACAAATTCGACTCTATCAACAATTTCTGGAGCAATCATCATTGCATCACCCGTTCTAATGTATTCGGATGCTCTATCAAAGGCTGAGTTAAGAATCTCTGGAGGCATTGACATAATAGCTTTTTTAGATTTTTTGGACTTACTTTGAGATATTTGTACAGGTTGATATTCTAGGTTATAGTTTGTCCAGAGGACTTCTGTACGTAACTTTTTAACAGAATGACAGGACTTTGATGGTGCTGGAATACGTCGCCAATCACCATATAATTCCTCCATCAGGGTACAGTCATATCCTGAGATAGCAACTTTAGCACTGACATTATGAAGGACATAAGCTAGTTTCCGATGTTCTTCATCTGTCATCTCGTAGCCATAAGCATTGCTGTCTCCACGGGAATCATGTGGATAAGGAGGGTCACAGTAAAAGAGTGTTTCTTCGTTGTCATATCTTTGAATAACTTCAATTGCTGGGCAATTTTCTATTTGAACTCGCTGAAATCTTTGAACTATTTTAGAAAGGTCATCTATACTTCCTAACCATCTTGAGACAGCCCCAGCCATACCTGCACGACTTGTCAACAAACAATGTGCCCATCTACCGTAACTTGCTGTTTGAGCTAATCCTGTTCTCACTTGTCTAGCTCGGACAAAAAATCGTCTAGCCCGTTCTAAATTAGATAGCTCTTTAGTGGGTTGAGAAATAGCAAGTTCAAACTCACGTCTTGAGAAAGGAGTGAAAGTAATAGCCCTGATGAGTTCGTTTTTCTCATCGCGTAGTACACGAAAAAAGTTAACTAATTCGCCATCAATATCATTGTAAGTTTCTACAGGTGATGGTTCTTTATTTATCAAAACTGCTGCTGAACCTCCAAAAGGCTCACAGTAATGAGTAGTTTTTGACAAGAGTGGTAGAAGCCAGTCAAGATGGCTGTATTTTCCTCCATACCAACCGAATGCTATCAGCTTACTCATAATTTTGCTATTTTATGTAATTTTATAATTTAACACTATGTTGTTCCAATCAACTCAAATCGATACTACTCAGATTTGCATTACCAGTATTTATAGGAACATTTAGTTAACATCTACTCTAAAAAATGTTATTAATAGTTTGAGTTTGAACTGATAATTATAGGACTAGTATTTGATTTTTGAAATACACGTAGTGGACTGTCTAGGCTAAAATAGTGCATTAGACGTAGGTTGGGTGGAGCGGAGCGCAACCCAACATATATCAGGATGTTGGGTTACGCAAAGCCTCCACCCAACCTACAATTTTTTTGCAACTAGAAAAAATGTTATTAATAGTTTTTAATATTTTGAGTTTTAACTGATAGGTTGACCATTAAGCATCTTTTCCATATTTTCTGATACAGTCAAATTTTAATCTCCAGAATGAATGAGTAACCGTCCCGTTATCACACTCAATCAGATTAGCAAGGTCTACACCAATGGTACTGTTGCCCTGCAAGACCTGAATTTAGTAATTCCAGAGTCGCAATTTGTCAGTTTAGTTGGTCCCTCCGGGTGTGGTAAAAGTACAATTCTGCGTGTGATTGCCGGATTGGGACGCATAAGTTCTGGTAGTATTGATTGGGGTGTAACTCAGCAAGCAAGAAATCTGGCTTTTGTTTTCCAAGATGCTGCACTCATGCCTTGGGCAAACGTCAGAGAGAATGTGCGCCTACCGCTAAAGTTGGGGAGAATGTCTAAAAAAGATAGCCAAAAATTGGTACAGCAGACATTAGCACTGGTAGGATTAGAGGGTTTTGAAGAGAACTATCCCCGCGAATTATCAGGTGGAATGAAGATGCGGGTATCAATTGCTAGGGCATTAGTTACTCAGCCAAATATTCTGTTGATGGATGAACCATTTGGGGCATTAGATGAAATTACTCGTAGCAAACTCAATGGTGATTTACTCGATTTATGGCATCAACATCACTGGACGGTGGTTTTTGTCACCCACAATATTTACGAAGCAGTGTACTTATCAAATCGGGTGCTAGTTATGGGGATAAATCCCGGACGAATTGTAGCAGATATAGAAATTGATGCTCCCTATCCCCGTGACGATAACTTTCGGACATCATTGCTCTATAACCAATATTGCCGGGAAGTTTCTCAGCATCTTGCTGAAGCTATGAGCCGTACAAATCTGAGATGATTTCTAATATAGCGGTTTTCGGTTGAGTGAGGTACAACAACCCCACCCCCAACCCCCTCCCCGCAAGCGAGGAGGGGGCTTAAGATGTACCTCATCTGATTAGGAAGCGCTATATTTACTATTTGATGCTTAAAAAAGAAAATTTACCATTGACACCGTTTGGTTCCATCTTGAGTTGTGCAACATAAAACTCTTTTTGAATTACATCACCTACTGGTGTAAAAGCAATTTCACCGAGAGGGGTTTGATATTTTTTTGTTAGTAACTCCTTATTCAATTCTGTACGCAATTGTGGCAGGTTTAATTTTTTAATGTTGCTTTTTTTATCTAAAGATTGCAGAGCTTCTACATATACCTGTAAAGCAGCAAAAGCTTGGGCACTTACTTGGGGTGGTTCTCTATGATATTGTTCAAGGTAGGCTTTGCGAAATGCAGTGTTAATTTCACTGTCGTAGATAGGGCTATAAGCTTGAGCTACAATCACACCATCACAAAACGCTCTGCACACAGAAAATATATGGGATGTATTAAAACCATTGCCACCAACAATTATCCCTTTATAACCAAGTTCTCGTAATTGTTTAACTAAATTACCTCCGTCTACAGCTAACCCGGATATAATCACTAAATCTGGTTTTAAATTTATAGCATCGCTGGCTTGAGCTTGAAAGTCGGTATCTGTAGTTTGAAACTTTTGGACTGTGACTAAATCTAATCCTAAATTTGTAACTGTTTTCTGAAATATTTCTGTTTCCGACTTATTGAAAGCATCATTTTGAGCGTAAAATACAGCTACTCTTTTGATTTTAGGATTTTGTTTGAGTGCAGCTTTCACCGAATAAGGAGCGACAACAGCAACAGATGAAGAAACACGAGCCACATAATCACCAATTTCGGGAATACCTTTAGCAGTATTTGATGCTCCAATAACTGGAACTTGATTGCGTTCTGCTACGGGATCAGCGCTAAAAGCTTGTTGTGATAGGGTAGGGCCAACAATGCCAACAACTTTATCTTTACTAATTAAATTTTGAAAAGCATTAATGGCTCCAACTTCATCGCCACCAGTATCTTGATAAACTAATTTAATTGGTCTACCATTGATACCTCCTTTGTTATTAAAATACTTCTCAGCAATTTTTACTCCATCAGTTCCCTCTTGACCAAGTAATGCTATATTACTCGTCTGGGCAAAGGCGATACCGATAGGAATAGCATTAGCTGCACCTGTTGTCACTGTTGGATTATTTGTGGAATTTGCATCATTACTGCCACTTTTACCACAAGCTACCAGCAGCATAGAGCAGATAAATAGTAAAGTAGTTTGATGTGTGATGGCTTTTTTCATAAATGCTTAACCATAATGTTTGTTAGGATAATACTGGATTGTAGTATATTACGTGCAATAGTAATATCGCTAAAATTTTAACATTTAACTTTGAATTTATATGCCGGTTGTCCGTCGCACTCAATCTCAAAAAACATCCAGAAAGTTTTTTTCGGCTGACGTTTTAGCTCCAATGGTGGTTGGCATTATAGCATTATTGCTATGGGATATATTTGTGCGGATAACACATCTACCTCCTTATATCCTTCCTGGCCCTTTATTAGTATTTAAAACTTTAACTACTGACTGGAACGAGCTTTTCCCATCACTATTAATTACATTGCAAATCACAGTCGTTGCTTTTATTGCTGCGGCTATTTCTGGTTTACTAATGGCGATTTTGTTCACCCAAAGTAAATGGATTGAACGCAGTTTATTTCCCTATGCAGTAATTTTACAAACAACTCCCATAGTTGCGATCGCACCCTTAATTATCCTCTGGCTAAAAAATAATACCTTCGCTGCCTTAGTAGTTTGTGCCTGGATAGTGGCCTTTTTCCCCATCGTATCCAACACTACACTAGGACTCAAGAGCGTTGATCGAAACTTGCTCAACTTATTTCAACTTTACAAAGCTTCTCGCTGGCAAACACTGCTGTATCTCCGTTTACCCAGCGCTATGCCCTATTTCTTAGGTGGTTTAAAAATTAGCGGTGGTTTAGCATTAATTGGCGCAGTGGTTGCCGAATTTGTTGCGGGTACTGGTGGGGCAAAATCTGGCATTGCTTACCAGATTTTAATCTCCAGCTACAACTTACAAATTCCTCGGATGTTTGCAGCATTATTTCTCACAACTGGGTTGGGTGTACTAATTTTTATCAGCTTGAGCGCCTTATCTGACCTTATATTAAGTAAGTGGCATGAAAGTGCAGTGAAACAAGAAAACTAGGATTTGAAAACGCAAAGGAACGCAAAGGTTTACGCAGAGGAACGCAGAGGAATTAATTCTCTGCGAACCTACCCTGCGGGAAGGCGAAGCGCCTATGCGCTTCCCTCAGCGTCCCTCTGCGTTAAAAAAAGGATATATATGACGACAAAATTAGATGCCCTGATTAATTCTCTAGAAGGCATAGAAACCATCACCGATTCCACTCAAGTAGCAAAATTATCTCAGGATTACCACAACTTTAGCCCCGTACTTGTGCCGAAACTAGAGGGAAAAGTTGGAGATATCGTAGTGCGTCCCACCAATGAAGCAGAGGTTTTAAAAGTTGCAGCCGCCTGTGCGAAACACCGTGTACCCATCACTGTGCGCGGTGCTGGCACCGGAAATTATGGGCAATGCGTACCCTTGCACGGTGGCGTAATTTTAGATATGACGCGGATGCAAGAGATTCTTTGGATGAAGCCAGGAGTGGCGCGGGTAGAAGCTGGGATGAAGTTGGCAGCTATAGATAAAAAAACACGAGAAATCGGCTGGGAAATCCGCATGGCACCCTCCACGTACCGTACAGCTACAATTGGCGGATTTATTGCTGGGGGAAGTGGGGGCATTGGCTCGATCCAATATGGGTTATTAGGCGATCGCGGTAATATCCTAGCATTGCGAGTGGTAACTGTAGAAGATGAACCCCGTGCGATCGAATTACGCGGCGACGATGTACAAAAAGTCAATCATGCTTGGGGAATTAACGGCATTATCACTGAAGTCGAAATCCCTTTAGGGCCAGCTTATCCTTGGGCCGAAGTGATTGTGACATTTGACGAGTTTATGACAGCAGCAAAGTTTGGTCAGGCGCTTGGCAATGCTGATGGCATGATTAAGAAGTTGATTTCTGTCTTTGCATCCCCAATTCCCCAATACTTTCATGCCCTACAAGAGTACATTCCTGAAGGGACTCACCCAGTACTTTTGATAATTGCTGAATCTAGTTTGGAATTCTTACCGGGTTTGGTGCAGCAATACGGCGGCCAGGTTACTTATAAAAAACCAGCCGAGGAAGCAGCCAAAGGTACACATTTAGCAGAATTTAGCTGGAACCACACCACCTTACACGCCAGGAATGTAGATACTGCAATTACCTATTTACAAAGTATGTTTCCTGGGGATAAAAGTTTGCAAATGGTAGATCATATGTATCATCACTTCGGCGATGAGGTAATGATGCATTTGGAATTTTTTCGGGTGAATGGTGGTGTAGTTCCTGGTGCTTTGCAACTTGTGCGCTACACCACAGAAGAACGCCTCAATGAGATTATCCGCTATCATGAAAAACATGGTGTGAGTATTGCCAATCCTCATACGTGTATTATTGAAGATGGTGGCAGAAAAGTTATTGATCCTGAGCAGTTGAAATTTAAAGAAATGGCTGATCCATACAGGTTGATGAACCCCGGTAAAAGCAAGGTTCTTCAATTCCAAATTCCAAATTAACAAACTACACAAACAAATATCAGAACTTTCTCTGTATATTTGTGTAACCTTCTTCCAAAAAGCTAGTTGCTGGACGTTTATAATTTGTGGTTTGATTTTAAGAACCGTGGAGATAACCCAAAATCCATCATCCCAAAATCGCCCATGATTGAAATTGACGGTTCCTACGGAGAGGGAGGCGGACAAGTTCTTCGCACTTCCTTAAGTCTAGCCGCCATCACCGGCGAACCCATACTGATTTCAGGCATTCGCGCCGGACGCAAAAAGCCAGGATTAGCAGCACAACACTTAACAGCAGTTCGGGCGGCGGCGAGAATTTGTAATGCCCAACTACGGGGTGATGCTTTGGGTTCGATGGTGCTGGAATTCATTCCAGGTAGTGGTGTGCAAGCGGGAATTTATACCTTTGATGTTAGTAAAGCACAACTTGGTGGTTCTGCCGGTGCGATCGCTCTAGTTTTACAGACAATTCTTTTACCTTTGGCACTAGCATCTGGCAATTCCCAGGTAACACTCAAGGGCGGAACTCATGTAAATTTTAGCCCGACAGTGACGTATATTCAGCAAGTTTATTTGCCGATACTGCAACGCATGGGAGTGGAAGCCCAAGTCAAGTTAGGCGCTTGGGGGTGGTTTCCCCAAGGTGGGGGAGAGGTAGAGTTGCAGGTGGATGGCGGTGGTAAACTCAATGGGATCAACTTGTTGGAACGCGGAGATTTACAACAGGTGCGGGGGCTAGCAGTGGTAACGGAATTGCCTTCTCATATTCCCCAACGCATGGCGAATCGGGCGGAGAATTTGTTACGATCAGCCCATTTGAAAGTTACTGTACAGACTTTGCGAGAAAGAGGCGTGGCACCTGGGGCGGGTATTTTTTTAACTGCTGAATATGAGAACAGTTTGACTGGCTTTGGTGGATTTGGGCGTTTGCGGTTGTCGGCGGAGACGGTTGCAGAGATTGCTTGTCAGCAACTCCTTGAGTTTCATTACACAGGCGCAGCAGTGGATGAACATTTAGCAGATCAGTTATTATTGCCAGCTGCTTTAGCTTCACAGGAAAGTCATTACCGAGTGGCTGAGGTGAGTAGACATTTGACAACAAATGCAGCAGTAATTGAACAATTTGGGCTAGCGCAAATTACGGTAGATGAAGCTGAGAAAATAGTGTCAGTAAAAAGTTTGACTAGATGAAATAAGTGTTTATTAGTTTAGTAGTGCTTTCTGATCAAGTATCATTGCGACGTTACGGGGCAGGATTACGATTCCATCATGCAGGAAGAGCTATGATCGAGTTACTTTGTTTGTTAGAGAGAGCGATCGCGCCTCGGTTAAAATGGCTTTGATGAGAGATGCGCGTATGCAATAGTTTGGTGTGCTGGGGCGATCGCAAGAAGTTGTGTAGGCGTAGCCGTCGTAGACATCGCTCTCTGGCTTACAGCATCATAGACATTCCACCGATAATTGAAAAGGTGCGTTAGCTTACAAGACAAGGCGATCTCTATAAAGTTGTTATTTCCCTAATTGCCGTAGATTTCCTAACTCCTATGTGCTTCAACTAGCAGCAAACTCAGTAAATTTTCGTTTGTATGGGGCTTTAAAAGCCAAAACTATATCTTGCTTAGGAACTCCAGCTTCTACTAATTCATTAGCTACTCCGATTTCCGTTCCATCGCGTTCGATCCAAATTTTGCCATCTTTAATTTCTACATAAATAATACAACCAAATATTCGCGTTAGCTCTTGCCAACCAATATTCATAACTTGATAGCGATCGCGCTCAGTATCAAATAACAATTTGACTTCTGTCTGACTATTTGAGCGATTTGTGGCATGAGTTTCCAGAATTTTTTGGACTATTTCTTGATAATTTAGTCTCTCCATATAACAATCTCCTCTTGCTCTGGATTAAAAACTAGTAATTTTAGTTGATATTCGCCAATAATTCTTTGAATAAACTTCCGACTAAAAAACTCATTATAAACATCTACTGGAATGGCTAAATACAAAATCCGATCAGGTTCTGTCAACCTCAATGCTGAACGGTAGTTGAGACATTGACCAAGAGCTAGGTGGAATTCAGTTACGTCTGAAGCTCCTAAAAAGGATTTTATCTCTACTGCTATTTTTTTACCAGTTTTTTCAGCAGCTAAAATTCTCTCTGCTGTTAAGTCTATGTAAAAATCAATATCCTCAACTTGAATAAATAGATGCTCGTCAGTAATTGTCCATTTATCTTTTTCGAGGGCTGTTTTAACTGTATTATGAAATATATCTTTAGCAGGCATACATAAATTAAATTTATTTTACCAATACTCATACCATCAAGCGATAACTACTATAGTAAATTGGGATGCAATAGTCTCTATTTTAGACTAACTATATTCGTCAACGAAAATTTG
The DNA here is from genome assembly GCF_036917815.1 of Nostoc sp. Taxonomy (GTDB): domain Bacteria; phylum Cyanobacteriota; class Cyanobacteriia; order Cyanobacteriales; family Nostocaceae; genus Nostoc. The sequence continues at coordinate 165,535 of NZ_JBALEK010000089.1, forward strand.
GAACATCTCATGTTCTCTAATAGGATCAAAATCAGGATCAGTTTTAGCAATTTCCAATCTATTTGATTCAAGTTTGATTGATTTTTCTAGGTTTTTTATTGCTAGAGTTACATTGTTTTGTAGTGCGTAACAACAGGCTTTGTTATACCAAGAATCAGCACTGTCAGATTTAATTTCAATTGCTTGCTCGTAGACAACTAACGCCTCTTCATAACGTTGCAATTTCATCAAACTGCCACCTTTATTATTCCAAGCATTGATGTTATCTGGCTTCAATTCAATAACTTTTTCGTAAGAGGCAATCGCATCTTCATATTGCTGTAAATAATAGAGTGCATTGCCACGATCCAACCAGAAACCATAAAAGTCAGAATAGATTGTAATTGCTCGATTGCATGAGTCTAAGGCTGCTTGATAATTTTTCTGTGCTGCTAAAGCTTGTCCTCGTAACCACCAAGTATTACTATCTTCTAGTCTAATTTCTATTACTTGATCGTAGGCTGCGATCGCTTCTTCATAACGCTGTAATTTTGCCAAAGCTTCGCCTTGTTTATACCAAGCTTGATAAAAATCTAACTGAATTGCGATCGCTTGTTTATATGCTGTTAAAGCTTCTTCATTGCGTCCTAAATCTGTAAGAGCAATCCCCTGATAGTACCAAATTTGTGGATCATCAGATTTGATTTCCAAAGCTTTTTTATATGAATCAACTGCTTCTACATATCTTTGCAAAAAATAAAGTGAATAACCGCGTAAATACCAAGCATTAGCGTAGTCTGCTTGAATTTTAATTGCTTGATCGTAGGAGGCGATCGCTTCATCATGTTTGTTTAAACGATAAAACGCATAGCCCCGCCAATACCAAGCATCAGCATTTTTGGGTTTATTTTTAATTAGTTTGTCGTAGCAAGCGATCGCCTGCTCATATTGTCGCGATGAGACTAATTTATCACCTTGTTTTTGTAACTCTTGGTTTTGATCTCTAAATATCCATAAAACCAAAACTAATCCGATAACTAAATACCGCGAATTCTCTCTAAATATTGCATTAGCTAAAATAGTTAAATTTTCTGGGAGATGAAGATATTCGCTAATTGTATGAGTGAAATTCCATAAAAATTGATTAAAAGGTCTGGCAAACCATAACAAACCAATCAATATCCAAATTCCATATTTAGCAACCTTATTGATTTGCTGTTGAATTGGTTGTGGCAGCCACGGTTCGATAATTCCATAACCATCTAGGGCAGGAATAGGTAATAAATTAATCAAAACGACATAGATATTTAGGGAGATTATATAAGCTAGGGCAGTAATCAAAGCAAATAAAACTGAATTTGGATTTTCGAGAGCTAAAGAATCCCAACCAAATTGAAAAGGCAGTGATAGCAGGTAAGCTAGAATCAAATTGGCAATTGGGCCAGCAGCCGAAACCGCACTTTTCCATTTGCGATCGCGTAATCGACTGTGATTAATATAAACTGCTCCCCCAGGTAGAGCAATACCACCAATCAGGAGAAAAAATAACGGCATCATCAAACTCAAGCTCGGTTCGGTATATTTGAGTGGGTTCAAGGTCAAATAGCCCTTATCCTTGACAGAAGTATCACCACCCCAATATGCTACTATTGCATGACCAAACTCATGCAAACATAAAGATAATATCCAACCAAAACAGATAAAAACTACTACTAGCCACATATTATAGATATCTCGTAAAAATCCTGGTTAGTTTTTGATCGTATTGGCTTTCACAACAAGTTTGAGTAGAGCGGCGTAAATAATACTTATAATACTTACTTAATAGAGAAATCATCAGTGAGCGATCGCCTAAAATTTTGCCCACTGACGATTTATTATACCTCAAAAATTGTCGCTATCAATAATTAAGGATAAAGACCCCTATCAGTCAATGCCTGAGCCACTCTACCCACTCCTAAAGTGTAAGCTGCTAACCTTAAAGAAATTTGCCGTACCTCCGACTGGTGAATTACCTTGCGGTAGGCTTGCACCATCAAATGCTCCATTTCGCGGTTGACGCGTTCCTCATCCCAAAATACGTAGGAAAGGCCTTGCACCCACTCTAAATAACTGACTACCACACCGCCAGCATTGGCCAAGATATCTGGTAGCACGATCACACCCCGCGCCTCTAACGCCAAGTTAGCCTCAAGAGTAACCGGCCCGTTAGCTGCTTCTGCCACAATCTTTGCCTGCACCTGATTCACATTTTCTTCAGTGATCTGGTTTTCTAAAGCTGCTGGTATTAAGACATCGCAGGGTAAAGTTAATAAATCTGCATTGCTAATTGGTACAGATTGCGGGAAACCCACAATACTCTTACGATTTTCAGCCGCGTAGACTTTCAACTTGGGAATATCAAGACCAACTTCGGAAAATATTCCGCCAGCAGCAGTTGAAACAGCGATAATTTTTGCGCCTGCTTCATATAATAATTCTGCTGCGGCACAGCCGACGTTGCCGAAACCCTGAATAGCTACTCGCATTCCTACCAAGGATTTACCTTGATCTGCTAGCGCCTCACGCACAATAATCATCACACCACGTCCGGTTGCCATTTCCCGTCCCAGGGAACCACCAATAGAAAGGGGCTTCCCAGTTACAACTCCTGGTACAGCATGACCAACATTTACAGAGTAAGTGTCCATCATCCAAGCCATTTCACGGGCAGAAGTACCCATATCCGGTGCTGGAATATCTACGGAAGGCCCAATATCTTTAATCAACTCACTGATATATCGGCGGCTGATTCGCTCTAATTCGCCCACACTGTAGTGTTTGGGATCTATGGGAATGCCACCCTTCCCACCACCATAAGGAATACCTAACAAGGCACATTTCCAGGTCATCAGCATTGCCAGAGCTGATACTTCGCGCAATGTCACAGCTGGATGGTAACGAATTCCACCCTTGTAGGGGCCTAAGACATCGGAGTGCTGCACCCGATGTCCAGCAAGAACTTGTATTTCTCCATCATCTAGTTTCACAGGAATGGAAACCGTGACAACCTTACGTGGGTGGCTGAGAATTTCCAGCAAACCCTGATTTAAATTTAATTCTTTAGCTGCTGCTTCTAAGTAGCTACAGGCTTGGTCAAATGGGCATATATGCGCTGGAGAAGCAGGTTCTGGCAGCAACAGTGATTTTGAAATCATAATTTTTTTTCCTATCGCAGTATATTTGCGAACTGGATATATGTACGCCTAGCTTATCCTTGTTTTTTGGGAAAATCGGAATTTTGTAGTTTTTGTTACATTTTTATATTTTTTAGGACTTACGCCAATTCTGTATGAAGAGACGCCAAACTACATGATGAACGAACCGCATTCGCGTTAGCGTCTCCCCTTCTCCCAAAGGGAGAGGCTAGCGCCAAGGGAGGTCAAAGACCAGTTATTGTTGATGGGCAACTTAGATTTTCTTTGGGGTTAACGGTTAGAAGATGGTTTGGAGTGTCTGAGTTTTTTCTCCCAATGCCATCAAACATTGATTATTCAAAGGTAAAAGAGTTTACAATTCTGCCTAAGAATGGTGCTTTTTACCTTGAGATGTCTTATGAAATAAATAAACAAAAACACAGGCTAGACATAAATCAGGCATTGTCTATTGACCTTGGAACTGCGGATAATTTAGCAGCTTGTGTTGATACATTGGGTAATTCCTTGCTGATTGATGCTCGTACAATGAAAGCAATGAATCAGTTGTGGAACAAGAAAGTATCAACACGTCAGTCCGGGAAACCAGAAGCCTATTGGGACAGATGGTTAGACCGTGTAACACGTAAGCGTAACCACCAAATGCGCGACGGCATTAATAAGGCAGCAAAATTAGTTATTGACCACTGTCTAAGACACGGTATGGGACGCTAGTTATCGGTTGGAACGAAGGCTTTAAAGAATCTGCCAACATGGGTAGAGTGAACAATCAGAAGTTTGTTCAAATGCCTTTGGGTCAACTCAAAGACCGATTAAAACAACTGTGTGATTTACACGGCATTAGATTTATTGAAACCGAGGAAGCCTACACGTCAAAAGCATCTTTTCTTGATGGAGACTCCCTACCTAAATATGGTGATAAACCTATCGGTTGGAAAGCATCTGGAAAACGAATTGAACGTGGTTTGTATCGGTCAGCGAATGGTTCAATTGTAAATGCAGATTTGAACGGCAGCGCGAATATTTTGCGAAAAGTAGCCAGCAATCTAAGCATCGACTTAGGCTTACTGGGTAGGCGGTGTTTGACGACCGCAGCGAGAGTTAGACTTTGGATTCTTCCGAATTCTCCTCTGTCCGTAGAATCTCAGTGGCTTCAGCCCTGAGAGTGTCAATCCCAATTCACTGATTCCTAAAGAACTAGAATTGGATTGAGTGCGTTTTTTATATCTGAATTATGCGCGTTGCAACTTTGTTTGGAATAACACTCTCGTTATCAATAGGGATTGCAGAAGTTGCGGTTCCGGTGACTCAGGCTGTGCAGCTCAGAGATGGCACAGTTTATTTTGTCGAACCGCCGAAACTTGTTAATGCCACAACTACTTACAAAGATGTAAATGTTTGGGGTGGGACTTACTATTTTACGATCAATGTGCCGGAAAATGCTGGAGAATCCCTCCAGAAGGTAACGATCGCACAGAAGGAGGGAGCAGAAAATATCGGCTATGATCTTAACGATACCCGCGCATTTGTTGGAACAAGCGATCGCAAAGAAACGCAACTTACATTAGGTGCAGTCACAAATGACCGCGAGACACGCACTGTTTCTGTAAACTTTAACCCACCTGTAACTCCGGGACAGATAGTTACAATCGCCCTCCGCCCTGTAAGTAATCCCAGCTTTTCTGGTGTCTACTTATTGGGTGTCACAGCTTTCCCTGTGGGTGAAAAATCTCACGGTCAATTTTTGGGCTTTGGACGCTTTCAGTTCTACAGCAATAGGGGAAGCTGGTGGTTCCCATAGAAGTGGGATGATCAAGTTGAAAAAGCGATCGCACTCAATGCTTCTGTGGAGGTGGATTTCCTTAACGAGTTTCTAATTTAGCAACTCGCTCCTCTAATTTATTCACTTGTTGCTTCAGTTCAATCACCAAAGTTGCAAGCCGATCAAACATCCGATCTGGCTGTGATAAATTCCCTCTGGAAGCAGTTGATTGTCGTGGGGTAAGTGTTGTTCTTGGCGATGGAGACTGGCGGCCTTGTCCTAGTTGAGATTCTATCTGATTTAACCGCGACTCGATCCGATTAAAATCTGCTTCCAAGTTGTTGATACGGGACTCTACTTGCTGCGATGAGGCAGTTTTGGAAAAAAAACTGCCCCAGAGAATTGTTACTAAAATCCCGGCGATTACTAGCACCTTGATTTTTTCCATATCAATAGCTGACTTCTTCTAACAGTCTATCTAAGCAGGATTTGCTAATCTGGTTACAGACTAAAAATCTGTATATACTTCATTTTTTATCTGGTTGTAAGTTAGAAAATAAACTCTGCCAATCGATAGAGTTGACAGTATTTTCTCGCTGTTTCACCTCAACTGTGACATTAGACGCTTTTCCTATTTTTAGCGCTTGTACGCAAAGTTCTGCCACATCCTCACGGCTGATTTTGCCTCTAATATTATCACCTTGCTCAAATATTAATTCCATACCACCTGCGTCTTCAGTTAAAGCACAAGGTCTAATAATTGTGTAAGGAATTCCACTTTCTCTTAAACTATCTTCTCCCTTCAACTTCCAAGTTAAAATTCCTCCCAATTGGTCATTTAATTTTACTGCTGGCGGTTCTTCATCTAAATTAATGCCAGGGCGACCGGGACGAGTTACACCTGCTGAACTGACGAGGATAAATTGTGGTAAGGTTGTCCCACCATCAGCTTTAATTGATTCCAATTGCAAAGTAAAACCACCGGGAGAAAATTTGGGATTTAAAGCGCCATCGTATTCAAATTTGCTCAACATCAGTTGGAATGAGCAAATTCTACTTTGCTCAATTGGCGGGGCATCTTTGACAACTTTTGCCCGAAAGACGGGAATCAAATCTGCAAAGGGAATGTGAATATCTATCCACGTATCAGCTACGGTGTCAAAGGAATAGCTGTAACCAATACCATCCCATTTTGTATCTGTCCGCAGAAACATTTTATAACGCTGACCATCACCTTTGACGCGCAATTTTACACCTGTGTAACCAGATAAGTTGAAGGGTGGATCAAAATTCTTAGTTCTGACAGAAGCAAATCCGCCAGAGTTAGCGGTGGAGACGTTACCAGCAAATAAAGCTGTATTTTCTACTAATTGGATATTACTGGCACTCACGCCACCCATGACGACATCATCCAATGCTCCCCAGTTATCCTTTAATTCTGCTGATGGCTTGGTGAAATCAAATATTAGTTTTTCCTTTGCTTCGGGTAAATATTTTGCCGCAGCTTGAACTAAGTTTTTGACACCTTGATATTCTACATTTTCTGGGGTGTCGCCAACAATTTCTGGCTGGTAAAATTTAACACCTTGATAGTATTTGGCTCTATCTGCTGTGTCTCCCTCAACTGGTTGTACACGCACTGCTGTACAACAAACTACAGCTTGGATATCAGCCATAACCAAAGGATTTAAAGTTTCTGGTTGCGTGATATCCGCAACTACTAAATCTATATCATTACCAAGAATTGACCGAGCTTTGTCAATGTCTCGAACTAGGGCGCGAACTTTATAACCTTGTTGGAGCGATCGCTGCACCACTCGTTTACCTACACCACCTGTTGCACCTGCTACTAATATTACACCCACGTTTCTTCCTCCATTGGGTCTATCTTGATTATCCTGAGGACGACCTTGGATTAACTGTTGTACCCAGTTAAGGAAAGGAATTACCTCAAAGTAAGTCAGGGTTTCGATAAACCTGCCTAAGTCCCATTGAGAACGATTTTTGTCAGTCATAGTTTCCGTCCTCATAACTTTTTTCAGTCTAGCAATTTTGAGGGAGTGGGGCTAATAACCTTTCACTTGAGTTTATACGGACATGATCTCAATTCCGATTTTTCTGAAAAGCTCTGCGTCTGCGCCCATTTTCAAACAGGGGTTTTCGCAACGGAACTACCTCAGCTTCACTACTCTCGCGTGCTACCCGAATCAGCAATCCAGCAGCTATTAAACTGGCAATCATGGAATTACCACCATAACTAAACATGGGCAAAGGTAAGCCAGTAGTCGGCAAAGAACCTGTAGCAACACCGATATGGAGCAATGATTGTCCCACCATCAAAATCGTCACACCGATCGCTACTAATCGATGTACTGTATTTTTAGCCTTCAGCGCCACCATTAATCCGAGAGTGGCGAATGTCGCTAAAAGTGCCAACAATACCATACTGCCAACAAAGCCAAACTCCTCAGCGAACACTGCAAAAATAAAATCGGTGTCCTGAATTGGTAAATAAAACAGCTTTTGTTGAGAAAGCCCATATCCAGAACCCCAAGTTCTACCAGAACCCACGGCTAGTAGACTTTGCACCAACTGGTAGCCATCTCCTGTAGCATCCGCCCAGGGATTGAGGAATGACATCACGCGCTTACGCTGATACTCTTTAATGCTAATACTGAGTATTGCCAACATCACTCCACCAATTGCTGTTCCTCCCAGGTACTTGTAAGATAATCCAGATGCTAGAGCAATTAGCCAGATAGTCATACCGCAAAGTGCTGTTGTACTCAAGTTAGGCTGGGCAAGAATTCCTAAAAGTACCAGACCGAAAATACCCAACCAAGCCAAGCGAACCCGCCAACTGATTCGTTCCCACTGACCAAAAAGCCGCGCACTTTGCAGCACCAAAAAAGGTTTAATTAATTCTGAGGGTTGAATTGGAATTGGCCCGATCGCAATCCAACGCGCTGCATCAAAAGCTTTTTTTCCCAATCCGGGGATCAGGGTGACGAAAATTAACGCCAAAAACAGCAATAAAAACCAATGGGATAGTCCCAAAATTTTCTGCAACGGCAAATTAACAATAATATTGAATCCGATTAACGAAACTAAGACCCAAAGCAGTTGACGCTTAAAGTAGTACAACCCATCATTCTGACGAGCGTCAGCAACGGCATAGGATGCTGAAAATAGCATGATCAAGCCGACGAACAGCCAAATCAACGTTAACCAGCGCAACAACCGCGCTTCTAAAGCCCAGTTGGAGACTGAACTATCAAAAATTGGAATCAGGCGGCGTAGATTCACGATCAGTACAGGTAAAAAGTTAGAAATTAGGAGTTAGAAATAAAACTCATAAATCATAACTTATAACTCATAAGTAGGCTTGGCAACCATAAATCTTCGAGTTGTCAACTTAAATACACCGCTAGTTCAACATTTCTGACAAATTGCGTTGGCTATGCCCCCCAGTAGTCCTACAAGAAAGCTACGCGTAGCGTTAGAGAAGGCATCGCGATCCTGCAAACATAAAGTACTATTTTATAGACATCTGGTGAAAAAGAATGTAGAGACCTAGCACTGCTACGTCTCTACAAGGGTTCTGGTTAACGCATATTTAATTTCTGGAGATGTCTATTTAATTAAACTTAATGATTTCACGTAATTAACTACTTGTTTGTCCATAGATAGGGGAATTTCAATCGAGAACTCAGTTCCTTGCCCAGGCTCTGATAGACATTTCAGTGTTCCTCCATGTTTTTCAACTACAATCTGATAGCTAATTGATAAACCTAATCCTGTACCCTTACCTACAGGCTTAGTTGTGAAAAATGGATTAAACAGTCTTTCCTTAACTGCTTCCGTCATTCCTGAACCATTATCAGCGATTCGGATCACACAATTCGTTTCAATGACTTCCGTAGTAATTGTAATTTTATTAGGACTGCCGTGAATTTCTGCGATCGCACGTTTACTGTTATAGTGATCGAGCGCATCGATTGCATTACTGATAATATTCATGAATACTTGATTGAGTTGACCAGCGTAGCAATCTACTAAAGGCAGATTTCCATAATTTTTCACTACTTTGATCCCAGGATGCTCAACACTATTCTTGAAACGACTCTGTAAAATCAGCAAAGTACTATCAATTCCCTGGTGAATATCAACTCTTTTCTTCTCCGCTTCATCAAGACGAGAGAAATTCCGCAGGGACAAGACAATTTCAGAGATCCGTTCCGCTCCTACTTCCATCGAATTGAGGATTTTGGGCAAATCATCTAGTAAAAAATCTAACTCAATTTCCTGAATGTATTCTTGAATTTCTGAGGCAGGATTGGCATAGAATTGTTGGTAGAGATGCACAAGCTTCAGCAAATCTTCCGTATAATCCTTTGCATATTTCAAATTCCCGTAAATAAAGTTAACAGGATTGTTAATTTCGTGAGCGACTCCTGCAACTAACTGTCCCAGACTAGACATTTTCTCAGCCTGGACTAATTGGGCTTGAGCTTGCTGTAAGTCACGAAGGGATTTTTCCAATTTTTTAGACTGAGCCTCAGCAATTTCCGCTAAATTCTCCTTGATTTGTAGCGCACTCCGTAGTTGTGCCCTTTGCTGTTTCAGTTCACTTGTTAACTTTTTGGCATCAGCCAAAGCGATGTTCTGAGCTTGTAGTAGAAAGAGAAAATCAACAATTGGGTCATGAATCGCAAAGTCTTTGAGTTTGATACCCACAGGAGCCAGGCTAGTTGTATTTGTAATCCAGGGAGAACCTAAAAAAAATATCACATCCTGCTCTGGTTCATACATCATCTGACCCTTGAGATGCATTCCATTGTGGAGAAACTCTAATATGAACAGGGCACGAGACTGTTTACTAATAGCATCAAAATCAACCAAAATTTTTGGGCGATTGATCTGGAAATGCTGCTCAATGAATTTACCAACCAATGGTTCAGGACTGATGCGCTCTAAGACATCACCAGTTTGGATAATTTCCCGATTACGGCTAAAGGCAAAGTGGAAGGGAAAAGCTTTCGTCAACGACTCTGGTGAAAGTGTAAGGTGAGGAGGAGCCATGCTACTGCACTCAATTTGGTTTATAAATCACTAAAAATTCATCATGTTCAGCCCCATCATCTCGACTTTGGGTTTGGGTAATATGAACTTCTGTGTCAAACCTGCTTCCCAATCCTTTGACTAGTCCAAGAATCATTGGCGTTAGCCCTTCTCTATCAGAGCGATAATGTAAGCTCAGAGACTTTTCCTCCATGTCAGTACATTCAAATGATGGGGGCTGAAGTTCGGGAAAACTAACTCCCACACGAGCATGAAGATTGTCGAGGTTTTCTAAAAACTCAGGGAGTGTATCTCCACTCATATCCATCATTTCGCCATAGCCTTCTTGGGCTGTGTACTGAACCCAGAATTCCCCAAAGGCTTGCATAATATCTTTGGAAGATAGACCGAGAATGACACTAGCAGCTTTTACCAGCCTGTGGGTGATGTCATCGGGATAGCCTTCCATACTGAGGAAAACATCTACATCCACCTCTGCTTTGTGCTTAATTTCTTTCCAAGTATCTTCGCCAAAGCGACTGCACACCATGTCTTGAATTGCCTTATTCACTAATCCGTACATGGAGCCTCCTCTTGCTGCACCTAATTTTGTTTTGTAAATTTGCCCAAGACTCAACAACTAATTCCTTAAAAGGGTTATTTAAATGACAAAATTTTCTGTAATCAAACCTGGAAATATTTGATTACAGCTTTAAAAACCGAAAAAATAGGGAAAACTGTTAGCATTTTAATGCTACAAATACTCATTATTACAACCGTATTTTCACTTATTCCTTTTGCCCAGCTAATTTTGAGGTTTGTAGTAAGCGCTTGAGTGCTTAGAAAATAAGGACTAAAGTCCTTACTACAAACTTGCTTACCCATCAATTTAAGCTTGAAAAACTACTACAGCGATGCATCAAAAATCAGCCATGCATCAGGATACAAGCTATATTTAGAGACTTGGCGCTGAATTCCGTTAAAAAATTGGACACGGGCATCCATAGCTTCTGTAATAGCCAGCTTTACCTTGACATCCTCTTCATTCGTGGTAATTTGAGGTTCAATCACTGCTGCTAGCTTCGCTGCATGACTATCATCCACATCAATATGGACTTCAAAAAAGATCAGCGATTCTTTGGGTAAGGGAGCAGCACCAACAATTCCTTTGTATAGTTGCGTGTACAGGGAATTAACAATCCCTTCGGAAGCATAACAGACGGCACCCAATGCAGCTAAATAGCCGTACTTATGTGGCATCTGCAAGTAGGTTTCAATAAGGGCGAGAGTTTCAGGTGCAGTGGGTAGTGCTATCAGACTTTCGTCGTCGATACCAAGTGCGCGGGTAAATTGACGAAACAATTCTGGGTGAGACTGAGTTATATCTCCCTGTCCCATTTCATCAAATAGGTTTTCCAAAATGACTAACTGACTACTTTCATCTTGGCAGCAAGACAAAATGCTAGCCAAGATCCGATTAAATTCTTTGGAGAATTTGTACATTTGAACAGCTAGTACCTGTATGTCTGGTAAAAATAAATTTCCAGCCCGACAGCGAGTTAAGAACTCATGATTCCATAGAGGATGATTAACTGTTATTTCACGGAAGGAATTTCTAACTAAAGAAGATGTTTGTGTCATCGTGATATTTGTAGGGCTAGGTGGAGGGGTTGGTCAACTAAGGGGCTAAAAAATGATTCATCTATTGCGATATGTTCTGGAGTCACACGCAATTCTTGTAAAGTTGGCATGGTATTGAAGCCAGCCATTTTCAGAGCATTAAAGTAATCTTCAAGAGTTTTGTGAATCAATTGGACATTTAGCCAAGAACCATCTCGTTTCCAAATACGACCAGGAAACTGCTGATCTCGTTTGCTGAAGTAGCCTGCACCCTCGACTTGAAAATAAAACGGATATGCCGCTTCCCGCATATATGGGAAAGATGGATGGGGAACGCTGAATACAAATCGACCGCCTGGACGAAGAATGCGTGCAACTTCTGCCATACATTCTTGGGTCTGAGCAATTGTCAAATAGTTAAATAGAAATACTGCAACAACTAGGTCAATTTCGCCATCATCAAACTGCTTCAGATTGGTAGCACATCCTACTTCATAGCTAATACCCAATGCATCTTCTACTTCTTGCAACTTTGCTGCTGCAATCATGCCTTGGGAAAGGTCTATTCCATGTACTTGTGCAGCACCACGTCGGCGTAATTCTCGACTGCAATAACCTTCTCCACAACCTATATCAAGTACTCGCAACCCAGCAACAGGCTCACAAAGCTCTAGTACAAAAGGGCGGGCTGTAAAGTCTGACAGTGAAGTAGGTTCTCCTCTAATCCACTCTGATGCTGTGCGATTATATAAGTTTTTAGTTGAGTTTTTGTGATTCACATTTGACATTTATCAGTGTTATTTTATACTTGATTTATGATTACTTAATTGAGTCTGATCGGACTAAAATCCTGAACATCTATAATTTAATAATGAATCTGTTTTATTGATAAGGTTGATCTTACCGATTTTAGTTTACTTGTCGATTTTGTGTTTAAAAACTAGCCTTTTCAAAAGAGTAGCTACCCCGAAATTGTCATCTTGTTAATTTCTTTAAATATAAACAGCTAAATTACATTTAACTTCATGAAGTTGGGTTACTACTTAGTTAATAGTAGCTTCACATATAGATAGTTCGATTTTTAAGCTGGAACTTCATCTATGCTTTACTAACAAAGTTAAAATTAACTCTTTTAATCAAGATAAGTAAGAGAAATAAAACAGTATATTTTACGAAGTATAAAAAGAAGAATATTGTTAATTTTGTAATAGCTAGATTCGTTTTGAAAACGAACTGGCTTTGGATGCATTTAGCCAATTTAGAATAACGTTGGAAGAAATGATGTTAGAAGAACTCTTAGCGGAATCACCAGTGCGCGATCGCTTACAATATGAACGTGCGACCGCATTTTCTGAACTTGGCGATCGCCTCTTTGACGAACTTGCTGATAAAATTGCTACAAAGCGACAATACCGACTACTGTTTGAACACACATTAAAGCCTGAGTTATTCCAGCAAATCCGAATTGCTGCTGCGGGTTATATTTCAGCGTGTCTGAATAGTCCCATCATTCTTTCGGAAGCTGAAATGCTTGAACGACTACTAGAAGCAAGAAGTACTTTGCCCAACTACACCGGCACTGGTCTTTTAATGCCCAAGCGAGAACACATTCTGGCATTTAACCTTTTTCAAAAGAGCGTCGCAGAGGCTTTCTACCAACTAGGAGCAAATGACCTGATTGATGCAGTGGATTTACCAGTCAATCTTCGCATGGTCTACGGCAAAACTGATGCCAAGAAGTTGGGTTTGCCCTTCGCTAGCTCAAAGTGCCATAGCGATGTCTGGGCAGGTGTGGCTGCTGATGCAACTGTAGTGGTTCTGCCATTATTTGGTGACATCGATAATATAACCATCGAAGCAGGTGAAATGCCCCGCGAGATGGAACTACAATCTATGCAGGTGATGTCAGACTTCGATGAAGGTCGGGATATTCCGATGGTTGTCTCCTACACCGAAGCACAACTACAACATGGCACAATGTACTTTAATGATGCCCGTGGATTGCATCAAACAGTAAGAAGGAAAAATGAAGGTCTGAGAATTTCAGTAGATTTCCGGTTCCGCAGAAAATTCAATGAAGCTTACCGAGCGATGGTAGCACCTAATATTGGTGGTATTGAAGAAGATATGAGCATCCCTTATGAAGACTGGCTGAAGGTTGGTAAGGAAAGGCTAATTGTGTTTGATGAAACTGTTGAACAGGCTAAGAATAGACAAAATCCTGACGCTCCAGTTCCGCTTTATACTCGCGGATATCGCCTTTTAAATATGTTTAACTGTTGATTTGCAGAAATCCGAGCCACAAAAAAGAGGTCTTTCTCGACCTCTTACCAATTTCCTAAAATAATGTTCTATTTACAGAATTACGATAAGCCAGTATTAGCGCCTTGCTTACCAGTTGCCAGTTCCACCTTAATGATTTTGCCACCTGCTTTTTGAATACGTTGCTGTTCGCGGAACCAGTTCTCATAGGGAACTAGCTTAGTAAAGTATGTATTTTGCAGTTCGCGTTGGGTACGAATTCGGGTTTGGCTGGGAACTAGAGCAGTAATTTTAAACAAACGGGACATATTTTGAAAATCTCCTGTATATTTTGTGAAAACTTTTTTATCTCAAAATCTTGAGTGCAAATCTTTTAATCATTCAAAGGCTGGAAATCAAACATCAATACTAGACCACTAACACTCATCACTGATAATTTACCAAGATAAGCAATATACCGTTCTAGCACTCACGGCTGATTTCCAGACCTTAATAAAGTCGCACCTAAATTCTTAAGCGCAAACTAATTCTTAGCTTAAGCCAGAGGAGATATAGTCTAAGTAAACGCCCATTTCCTTACCAGCGTCAGAACCAACCAAACTAGCGGTTACTTCCTTAATCGCTTGGATAGCTTGCACGGTAGCACCAACGGGAACTCCTAAAGAGTTGTAGGTTTCCTTCAAGCCATTCAATACACGCTCATCCAAAATGGAAGGGTCGCCAGCCAACATAGCGTAGGTGGCATAGCGGAGGTAGTAGTCCAAATCACGGATGCAAGCAGCGTAGCGGCGGGTGGTGTACATATTGCCGCCGGGACGGGTGATGTCAGAGTATAGCAAAGATTTTGCTACAGCTTCTTTAACGATCGCAGCAGCGTTAGCGCTGATGGTGCTAGCAGCACGTACCCGTAGTTCGCCAGTGGCAAAATAGCCTTTTAGCTTTTCTAAAGCAGAAGAGTCAAGGTATTTACCTTGAACGTCTGCGGAGTTAATGACAGCGGTAATTGCGTCTTGAGCCATGTTGTTAATTCCTTATTTCCAACCGTATTGCAATACTTCTGTTTAAGTAGGTAAACAGCTTTACCCTATCCTAGAAGAGCGCCAACTAGGTAGTCGAAGTAGCTACCAGCTTCACTAGCATCATCACCAGACAGCAATGTACCAGCTACATTCTTCAACCCACGGATACCTTCAGCAACACCATCGATAGGAGTTCCCAAGGACTTGTACAGTTCACGGGCACCGATAACACCGATTTCTTCGATGGGGGTAACATCACCAGCAACGATACCGTAGGTAACGAGGCGGAGGTAGTAATCTAGGTCACGCAGACAAGTAGCAGTCAATTCTTGACCGTAAGCGTTCCCACCAGGAGACACAACATCAGGACGCTTTTGGAACAGTTGATCGCCAGCTTGCTTAACGAGCCGTTCGCGGTTTTCTGACAAAATTTGAGCAATCCGCACACGGCGCTCACCACTTGCAACGAAGGATTTGATCCGATCTAACTCACCAGGGCTGAGATAGCGGGCTTCTGCATCAGCATTCACGATAGCTTTCGTGACGATACTCATTAATGGATTCCTCCAATACGAATGAAACCAGGATTTGATTAAACTGGCGCGACTTTAAATTTGGTTTACTGAGTTTCTTTTCTCGTTCTTTTAGACACAACAGTTTGATAACTGTTACGGCTGATAAATTACGAGTTTGCTTGAGTCCACATAAGTACACAAGCTTTTAAACTCAGTTACCTTCCGCAAAACATTTTCCGGCATTCTGTTGAGCATTTATGACTGCTCTTAACACTTTGTAATATTGCTTTTCAGAATTCACTGTTTTAGCTGCAATCTGAGAGCGTTATTACGAAAGGTTACGAATGGGGCAGGGGAAGGGTTACAGGGGACTGGGAATGGGGACTGGGGACTGGGGGCTAGGGACTGGGGACTGGGGACTGGAAATAATCTATTCCCTATTCCCTATTCCCTATTCCCTATTCCCTATTCCCTATTCCCTATTCCCTATTCCCTATTCCCTAATCAACCGCTACACTACCGAGATGTTACCTGCTGGCAGAGATGGGAAGCGGTTGTAAGGCACAACATCTTCACCAAAGTAGCGGCTATATTCTTGGCTTTCGACTATCGCTTCTACAGCAGCTGACAAACCGCTATCGGCTAGCAGCTGGTTATACTGGCTAATTTCTTCCTGATCTGCGGGTGTACGCCCCAACAGGTGGCGGAAGAGGAACTCAATCACCTTGGCATGAGGATAAGGTGACAAGAAGCGCTGGCGATAGATTTCGGAACTGGCTAGTTCACGCACAAACTCGCGGACGGAAATTTCACCATTCTGGAGTTTGCTGTCTAAGTCAGTACGGCGGAAATTATCAGGCACTTCACCGCTAAATACATCCAACACTTGACGGTAAATGGCGTTAATTGCCTGTTGTGTTTCGGCTTGGTTGGTGCTTTCCGTTAGACGGAAAATCCGTGCATGTTTACGCACACCCTGTTCTACGGATTGTCCGCTACCATCGTTGTAGGAACGACCCAGTTCAGCAAATGAGGGCTTACCGTTTGTATGCGCTGCTATATCTGCGATCGCCTGGGCTAAAAGCGGAGTAGTAGTCGATCCAACGCGCGGCTGTACTGGCTTAAAGCTAGGTACAACTACATCATCGTTTTGCTTGGTAAGCTGGTTGTACAACTTCTCTGTATTCGGGAAGTTTGCCGCAGGTAGGGTTGGGAAGCGACGGTAAGGCACTGTATCTTCACCAAACACTTGGTTATATTCCACACTATCTACCAAAGCACCAATAAAGGCACGAATACCTTGAGTAGCCAAAATCTGGTTATACTTGCGGATTTCTGCTTGGTCTAGTGGCGCACGTCCCAGGAAGTGCTTGGTTCCTAACTCAATTACCTTGGTGTTGGGGTAAGGTGTGTAGAACTCTTTCAGGTAGAGGTTAGAGTAACCCAAACCTTCAATAAATTCCTTCACACTAATTTCGCCATTCCCCAGCTTGCTTTCCCACGCCGTAAATTCGTTTTTGGCGATGTAGGGTGCAATATCCCGCTCAAATATCTGACGATACGCAGCACTGATCAAAGTTTGCACTGCAACTTTATCACTGGTATTCGCCACCAATTTGAAGATTTTGGTTTGTTCCCGTTGCTTGCTGACACCTTGGTTAATGCGGAACTGAATATCTGGTTCTGACCGATTTTCGGTCACTGTACCCAGTGTTACAAAGCTCGGCGTTATTTCCTTCTGGACTTTTGCCGCAACATCTTCACGAATGCTACCAACGCGTAATTGTCGCCCTGATACGCCACTAGGAGTCAGATACCGTTCGTAAGGAATTGTATCTTCACCAAATGCTTCGCTGTATTCTACGCTGTTAATAATGGCATCAACTACCGCGTAAAAGCCCTGTTTAGCCGCAATGTCAAAGTATTTGTTGATTTCTTGACGGCCATAAGTCGGACGACCTAACAAGCGACGGTGAATATACTCGATCGCTTTACAAACATACAACGATGACCAGTACAGATTGCGGAATACATCTGACTTAGCTAAAGCGCGGATAAACTCCCGCACCGAGATATCGCCGTTTTCCAGCTTAATTTCTAATACTTTCGGGCGCTGACCTTCGTATAAATCACGACCAAAAACTTGCAGGTAAGCAGCTTTAATCAGTGCTTGCGTGGAGCTTTCGGAGTATCTGACGCTAGAATTTTTGGCAGCCTTTTTACCTCTAGTACCAGGTAGCTGGTCTAACTTGAACACCTTGGGACCAAGGGTACCAGGAGCTTCACCCCGCGCTTTGGGATTGCTATTTTGGTTATTAATCCCTGCCCCTTGGTGAATCAGGATGCGCTTGGTATCCTTGCCAAAAGGAGCCGGACGGGTGCTGGGGTTGCGAGTTTCTTTCGGGAAAATCGCCCCAAACTGAATTTCCAAGGGGTCATTACCAGAACCGTAGGGATGTTGATCTGGTAACGGTTGCTCGTAGGCAGCAAATGTGGTAATAAACTGAGGTATCTTGCGGAAAGGCGCACTGTAGTTAAACAGGTCTTGCTGCGGTCCCCAGTTGCGACATTCTTGGGCTTCTTGACCCAGACCCCGGAGGTAGGGTACTGTTTCTTCACCAAAATAATCACCGTATTCAGCAGAATCGACTAAGGCATCTACCAAGGCTGGTAGGCCACCATTAGAAATAATCGAGAAGTATTTTTGTACTTCTTCGCGGCTACTTGGCCCCCGTCCTAAAATGTGACGGAAAGCTAGTTCGATGACTCGGCTGTTAATAAAAGGCTGATAAAACTGTTTTTGGTAAAGGGGAGATTTCGCTAAACGACGGACAAACTCTTTCACCGAGATGTCGCCATTCTTGACTTTGGATTCTAGGTCAGATATGGATAAGCTATAAGCACGGGTAATGTCGCGCTCAAAGATTTGCCGATATGCGGCCTTGATTACCTCATTTTTTTCGCTAGCTGATAACCCAGTCTTCAAGACGAACTTGGGACGACGTTCTGCTGCATTAAAGTAAATTTGCGGCAGTTGCAACCCTTGCTGGTCGCTAGAGGGGCGTTGGCGAACTTTATTTGAAGGTGTGGCTGCTTTGAATTCTGTTAACAAAACATCCATGTACTGAGACACAATTTCTGTAGCCTCAGCATCGTTGCGGAAAAATGAAAGTGACCCGGCTTTGATTTCCTGCAAAGCTACTAGCGTTGCTTCACCAGAGCAGGCATTTTCAATTATTTCCCGCAAACCCCTTGTATTCACCGCTATGATGTTGGGGTCGCCAGCAACGATCGCATAAGTAGCGTAACGCAAGAACCAGGATAAATCCCGCAAGCTCTTGGCCATGTTGCTTGGGCCATAACGAGCAATGTTAATTGGTCTGAAACCTGCGGGTGTCGGACCACTGGGGGATGAGTTGAAGATTGAGCGTAAATTTTCTAGGAACCCGCCACGACTTTCAACGTAGGTTACAGTTCCTAGTTGCATCCCTTGTTGAACATTTGCACCACCACCAGCAGTTACTAATTCTGCTTCTCTGGGCTTTTCTAAAAAAGCCATTGGCGAACCACCAACAAAAATCCGGTTGGCAGCACGAGATACGATAATCTCGGCATTGTCCGTCAGCGTCTGGGAAATTTCTAGACGCTTTGCACCAGATGCAAAATAGCTTGCCAGTTCACTTAGTTCACCATTTCCCAAAAAGCGGTCTTGCTGCTCCGCTTGGGTAATTGTCGCTACCGTTAGGGTTTGATATAGTTGCGGACGCGCAACCGAGCTTCCACCACTCGCCTTAACACTCATCGGATTTGTAAAACTCCCATCATAAGCGTTTATGTGTTAAGTCTGGATCGTTTTGAGGCTTGACACATCGTTGTGTCTATGCTTTATGAGCTTGAGAGTATTGCCTGCAAAACTGCCAGTAAATTAACCCAGTTAGCTTTTAGATTAGAACGTTTTGCGTTCTCAAGGCGGGTTTATTAAGAAGTATGTAGAACCTGTATCTTGAATGCCTCTAGTCTTAAAAGTGCATACCTTAGTTTGACTGAGATAATATCTAAGTTTTGTAACTAAGTAGAAGTTGGGAACTGTGTGCCGATTTATTTTTTATTTAAACGCATAGGTGCTTCTCTACGAGACGCTACGCGAACGCCTTCCCGTAGGGTAGGGGCGCAGAGGTAAGCGCAGAGGCACGCAAAGAATTCGCTACCAATTAATAAAATTTTATACTTAGTCACTGGACAGTGGTTATTAGTCGATGTTAAGTTGTTTTTGCTACTGATGAATTCATACTTACATCTGAAACTGCACCGGAAGGAATTCTTAGTTTGTGGTGGTTTAATCTGTAACTATCAGCATTTATATATAGGGAAAATACTATGCATAAGAGTTGTAAATTTAACTATTTATTCAATGTTACTTTGTCTGCGATCGCAATTATTTTAGCTGTCACTCCGGCAAATGCGCTTCCAGAACAAAACATCAACACTGTTGTTAAGTGGGCAAAGACTAGACCTCAATTACCAACTCTGAGATACAACAGCGAAGCCCACGGCTACGAGGGTACAAAGGGAAATTTATACTTCTATGCTGATGTCACCGGAGAAAATGGGACAGTGAATAAAGAAGGCATAACCGTTAGTGGTGATAAACGCCTAAAGTTCACCACAAAAAATGCCAATGCAGTGAAATTGTTACAAAATATTTATAATTTTAATATTGCCGATGACTTTCAGAAGTCTCGATATGTCACCAAAGTTGGACGTGACCAGTTTTATCGCGGACAAAAGTTTGCTTACATCGCTGCTGAGGTGCAAGGTGGCTCATCATTGCAGATAATTCCCTTGAATAAGTTGCAAGAGTTTATAGATAATGCCAAATATTGCCAAACCAATCAGTGCGACGTTTAATTAAGCCTGTAGCCTATAATTTACATAAGCATTATCAGTAAAGAAAGGCACGCAATCACTAACGTTATAGGCGGCGGACAGTTCAACATCTGACTCAAAACCTTTTTCAATCAACTCTTTACCAGAACTGCATTTTTTCAAGTAGCCTAATAAATCGTGCTGGAAAGCCTGAAATGTTGCCACAGCCACTTCAGCTTCTGGTGATAGACTGCCATGTAAATAATTGAGAATTGCCCCAGCACCAATTAAATCTTCAAATGCAGGACGTAGGCTAGCATCTTCTTTCCACCTTTCACCGGCAGGAATCACAGCGACTTTATCACCATACTTTTGAGCAAACTGCGCCACTGCTTGGCAATTTCGCAAGCAACCAGCCAAAGTTGGTATATTCCCAGTATGTAAGGTCAGAAAAGAGCCATTAGGTGATGGTAAAACTAATCTAGTTCCAGCAGGAATCGGAAGCACCGATTTTGGCGAGAGAGAATATCCACTTATTGTCCAACGTTGTCTATGACTTGCCAATTCTGCTCGCACTGATTTGGCATAATCTATGACAGACTCATCTCTCATTGCGTAGGGGAAAATTATTGCGCCGTTGTTGGTGGCAATTTCTACGCAGGTGGAAAAAGAGAGAACATCAACTATCACAACTACATCACTGATGGGAGCGAGTTGAGCAACTCCTTGTAGACCCCACTCACAGCGTAAATCAAACTCTGATTGGTTGTAAATCATTGGTGCGATCGCAAAAGACAATACGATCAAAATCAAACCACAAATTAACCAAGTCAGTGATCTTAATTTGTCTCAAGGCTAAATTGACCTAAATGTTATAATTAATATCAAACTTGAAAGATCAAAATATTATGAATTTAGCTGTAAAAAGTACCTCTATAACAACTACACCAAAGTTAACTTATGATGTGCTGATTGAAAATCAACAAGATGGCGGAGTTAGTGCGACAGTGCTAGGCTTGCCAGATTTTAAAGCCTCTGGTATGACTAAAGAAAAAGCACTAGAGAAACTAATTCAACTTTTACAAGAGCGAGAACCAGAAATAGTGACTTTGGAAATTGAACCTCCCCAAACCGAACATCCTTGGATGAAATTTGCGGGAATGCACAAAGATAACCCTCTTTTTGCTGAGGTGTTGGAATATATAGAAGCGGAACGGAGTCAAATCAATACGGTTCGGTTAAGGTAAGAGACGCGATAAATCGCCGTCTTTGTGATTTAGAATTTTCATCAAAAAACGCCGTTATTTCAAAATAGTCATCCACTAGTAACGCAAAGCTACAGGCTACTTTAGAGTTTTTCAAAAATGTGCGTTGGCAAAGCCTACCCTAGGTATCGCTAACATTTGATCAGTATGCTATTAATTGTTAAGAAGACTTGATTCGTCAAAGAATCCGCATTCGTACTCAAGATTTACGCATTGCGGCAATTACGTTGTTGGTGAATGGTATTTTAGTAACCCACAACCGGAAAGATTTTGAGAAAGTTCCTAATTTGCGTTTACAAGATTGGACTATATCTTAAAATTTACAACCTAAAAAACTGGGTAATCTACTACTCCTCAGAATTTAATCTGAGTTTGATCGCCAAAGTATTTTAATATTTATTGAGTTATACTAGACAAACTTTCTTTAATTTTTGATTTATTTATAATACTTTCTTCCAATAGATGATAGAGAAAATGAGGTGTGTTCAAATTAGCTGAGTGTAAAAGTTTTTGATAAACTTGGCAAGCTGAATGATCATTTAAAATCCTGTCATGAATGATTCTTGTCCATTCAGGTGCATTGATCATTAATTGGGGTACAACTTTAATAAAAGCCGCAATTTGTTCTTCTATATCAAAAGATTCGAGAAAATGAATTAAGCTGAACATCACTTCTGCCTGTTGACATTGATCATCTAAAACAAGATGATATGCAGATAAATTTTGCTCATCAGGATTATCAGCTATTTCAGCTAAAGCATTTTCAAAGTCGGTAACTTGCTGTTGATTTTGCATCAAGCGATTTTCTCTTAAAATTGCCAATAGATTGTTTTGATTCATGGGTTTCAACCTACTTTATCAAAAATACCTTACCAAGTTAGTCTATTCAGGTTAATTAAACCTTGCAAACTTTTCCTGATTTCTCTATTGTACAAACCTTGACGAAGATAAATAGAACGCGCATCCCAAACTTCTTGGGCCAATATTTCTCTTGCTGATAAGCTTAAATTAGGAGATTTACCGTAAGAAATTGTTTGCCGATGACGACCTCCTTTTCCTGGTGATAAATGTTCCATCATAATGGCAATTCCTTTATCTGTAGTATAACCAGGAACTTTAGCTTTCATCAAAGCATCCGCAGGTATATGATGAGGTGTAAGGTTATCGCCTCTACTTCCTAATTTGAGTAAGTTCCCATAAGTACCTATACTGCCCTCTCTGGGAATAAGTTGACGTTGATTATTAATAATGTTTTACTCCATACTGGCTAGGATTTAACGAGTATGTTATCAATTATTACGAAGACTTAATGCGTCAAAGAATCCGCATTGGTACTCAAGATTTACGCATTGCGGCAATTACGCTGTCAGTGAATGGGATTTTAGTTACTCGCAACCGGAAGGATTTTGAGAGAGTTCCTAATTTAAGTTTAGAAGATTGGACTATATCTTAATTTGTCTCAAGGCTAAATTGACCTATTTATAGTTAAAAAATTCAGAGTAATATTATTAGCTTCCCAGTATTCTTTGGCTGAATTTAAAATATCCAATGCTATTTGGTACTGTGTAGGTTCAGCTTGAGCAAAGATATCAGCATGGTCATAAAATATGACGTATCTCTCAGCCGGACACCATGTTAAATCGGTGATACATTCATCAAAAGCATCCCAGTTAGCACCAAAGTATGTAGGAAATTGCATTGCTTCAGCAGCTTTACTTAAAAATGTTTCTTTGCTATTAATTTTTGTACCATCAAAATAAAAAACTTTAGTTCCCGGTTCTGCGGCTATTTGTTCCACTGCTTCACGTATGCCTTGTTTTACATCTATTGACGAAATATTTAGAAATTCACTCATATATTCCTCCTTACTTATCACGACTAGTAGATGACTTCTTGAAAGCTATTGTAGTGATCAGCAGTATAATAAAGTTCGGCATTTTGCCCAGTAATGAGACGGCGACTACCTCTATCTGTTGATCCGGGAGTTGGTACTGTGTACTCTCTGTAATATCCTCGCGGTTGTGGTGGCAGTAATCCTTCAAGGTTTTTGAACACAATGCCATCTTTGCTATGAGGGTAAGAACCCCCTACGGAAATAAGATTGATAGTAGCTTGAACTTCTGGAGGTAATTCACTAATGTCAACTTGTAGTACTACACTCATTATAAATACTTTCTTTGATTTTCTCAACCACTAGCTGAGTGTCTAGAACTACAGCAGCTTTTTCTGGAATGTTGCTTTTGTCATTTTTGTATAATACATGGTTACATTACTGATTATCTGGCTATTATTTAACATCTTTGAGGATTTCCCTAGCTTTTTCGTTTCCTAAGCTTGCAGATTTCCGTAAATCTTCCATTCCTTGATACTTATTACCATTCAAATAATGGCTAGAACCCCGTAAACAGTGAGCTTCGTCATTATTGGTGTTATCGAATTTTACTCTCTATCAAAGAAGCACAAAAGTAAGGTTTTATCATCATCAGTGCGAGAATTTAGCCGTTCAGAGTTGAGGAATTCCGTCAGATATTTATCTTCTTCCTCCTCACTAACAGGTTCGTGCAAGTATTCCTCCAAAGGTTTAAAGAAAGGCGAGAAGGGTTTCCAGTCGCTCAAACGAATTGCTACTTTTTCTAGTCCATCAGTGGAAGCGCAAATAAACTCTTGTTTTTCGTTAATGACCTTTACCTGCATTTCTATTAGTGCATTTGTTGAGGTAATAAAAGTTGTTTCATTAGCAAACTCACCTTTATCTGGCTGAAACAACAGTTGATATTCTGACTCTTGGGAACGCATTACAATAAATCCATCCCCGATTTGCATAGCTGCAACCCAGTCAGGAGTTGCCAGGAAAACCAATAACGTACAAGCTAAATCATTGATAGAATAATCTTCTTCATTTGCTTGCTTCTGTAATTCTGTAATAACTTTGTTCACAATCTCAGCAAACACTTTCTGAGCTTCTTCTTGGGATAGTGGTTGAGAATCTTGCTTCTGAGGAAATTCATTAATTTCAGAAAAGCATTTGAGTACTGTTTCTACCGCCAACCGAGAACCAACATCAGAATGTTTAGCACTACCAGCACCATCAGCAACAGCGCCTACAATCACATCATCAAAGATGCGATAATCCCCATAATCTTGACAACCTATCCCCTGTTTTTGATGACTTGTTCCAATCGCAGAACGTGCAACAGCTTTCCAATTCACAAAATTTCCTCTAACTAGTAATTTGACCCCATCCCATAGCCGGTAAAGCTACAGCTTGCCCTACTTTGCCACTAGAAACCCGTTTCATCGAAGCAGAAAGCCAGACAAACAACTCACGAAAATCTAAGCCATTTAGCGTAACTGGTGGACGTTCAGGAGGAGAAATTTGTTTGAGGATATTCATATCAGCATCTTTTACACCAACCGCAAAAAATGACAGTCGGTTTTGTGCTTCTGCTTCTCTCAATCTTTGCGCGGCTGAATTCCAGGAGTCAGTTGGCGCTCCATCTGTAATCAAAAACACCCAAGGGCGATAATAGAGAATACCGTTGTCTTTATAAGTCTGTTTCCGGTTTTCTAGAAAATCCAAAGCATACTCAATCGCTGCACCCATTGCCGTAACACCAGCTACTTCCAATGTAGGCGGTGTAAATTGGTCAATCGTTACAAAGTCTTGCGTGAGTTTAACTATGGGGCCAAATGCGATCATGGCTACTTCCACACTCAGCGATGCTTGGGAATCTTTTTGTACATCTTGTTTGAAAGCAACAAGTCCTCGATTTAACTCTTGGATAGGCTTACCTGTCATAGAGCCAGAAGTATCAAGCAAGAGAATTACAGGGCAACGATTTTCTGGATTTTCAACAAATTCAGGCATTCCTACAGCCATTTAATGCTCCTGATTGAGTAAATTATTATACAAAATATATAATTAAATTTTATTGGCTAATGAATACTTAAACACTAGTGCTTTTACTGAAACAACTTCCCTGCCTAAAATATATGGGCTGATGGCGATCGCAATTATCTGTATACCTGAAAGATATTGTTTTATGGAAGGAATAAATTACTCTCAAATCATTCAAGATATTTTAAGTACCCATTGCGCTAATGATGTGGCTAATGGCACAGAGGTTCAGTTGTTGTTGGACGCAGAACGCCATCATTATCAAGTCTTAAGTATTGGCTGGAAAGAACAACGGAGAATTTATGGAGTCATCCAGAAATGTTGATATCAAAGACAACAAAATTTGGATACAAAGAGATGGTACAGAAATCGGCATCGCTAATGAATTAGTTGCTGCTGGAGTATCAAAAGAAGATATTGTATTAGGATTTCACGCTCCTTATAAATGCGAATTTACTGACTTTGCTGTTGGATAAGTAGCAGGAAATATAGCGCTTATCGTTTGTATGCAATACAGTCTGACCTCTCTCCTAAAAGGAGAGAGACTTTGAATCTTACCCCCCAACGCTACAAGGGTTGGGGCTGGGGGTTAGGTCTGTATTGGACTCAACTGATAAGCGCTATAAGCAATAGTAATCTTTGCCACTATCCGCTAAACTCAGTAATGCTGCGTTATTCCTCATCATGTCCGATTCCCAAACTGTTAGTGCTGCTGTTGCCAAACTCTACAATACCTACCCCTTTCCGCCGGAAGCCCTGTTGGATGAACCACCTCCAGGCTACAACTGGCGCTGGAATTGGCTAGCCGCTCATAACTTCTGTACAGGTCAAAAACCCCAAAAGCAAGATATTCGGATTTTAGATGCAGGTTGCGGTACTGGTGTGGGTACAGAGTACCTAGTTCACCTCAATCCTCAAGCTTCGGTTGTGGGAATTGACCTCAGTACTGGCGCTTTAGGTGTAGCCAAAGAACGTTGTCAGCGTTCAGGGGCTACCCGCGTGGAATTTCATCACCTCAGCTTGTTTGATGTGGAAGAGTTACCAGGTGAGTTTGATTTAATTAACTGTGTTGGCGTTTTGCATCATACCCCCGATCCAATTCGCGGTATTCAAGCTTTGGCGAAGAAGTTAGCCCCAGGCGGCTTAATGCATATTTTTGTGTATGGGGAATTGGGACGCTGGGAAATTCAACTGATGCAAAAAGCGATCGCACTGATTCAAGGTGACAAAAAAGGCGACTACCGCGATGGTGTTCAAGTCGGACGACAAATATTTTCTTCCCTACCAGAAAATAACCGAATTGTCAAATACGATAAACAACGTTGGTCACTAGAAAACAACAAGGATGAATACTTTGCTGATATGTACGTTCATCCCCAAGAAATTGACTACAACACGGAGACGCTATTTGAATTAATTGATGCTTCGGGATTAGAATTTATTGGTTTCTCGAATCCGAGTTTTTGGGATTTAGAGAGACTTTTGGGTAAAGCACCGGAGTTAGTCGAACGGGCAAAAGAATTGAGCGATCGCCAGCTTTACCGTCTGATAGAATTACTAGATCCAGAAGTCACTCATTACGAGTTTTTCCTCGGTCGTCCTCCCTTAATCAAAGCCGACTGGTCAGACGATAACACCCTAATAACAGCGATTCCCGAACTTAATCCTTGTATTGAGGGATTTCCCAGTCAATGTTTCTTTAATTACGATTACCAGATTGTTAATTTATCAGTAGCAGAGTTTGAGTTTATGCAAAGATGTGATAATAATTCCACAGTTGCAGATATTTTGGCAGGTGTAGAACTGGGATTGGATGAAGTAAGAAGGCTTGTGCAGCAACAGTTGATTTTGTTGACACCAGCTTAACTCTCGTCAGATTAAATTTGAAAGCCTATTTTGATGTTAGTCCGCGCAGGCGGACGAGAGTTTGTGTAGCCGCGATTTCTAATCGCCTGGATTATTGGATTTTGATACGGAGTTAATCAGAGCAATTTATACTCGTGGTGATGAGCGATCGCCCATCACTACTTTTAGTAAATCTAATGTAAATTAGTAAAGTGCCCAAGAAAGGCGTTATCGTACATCCAAAGAATTGGAGTTTTTGGGAATTCAGCAGTGGTGCAATGTCTAACGACGATCTGCTACTCTACAATTTCTGATTTGCAGCCCGCGTCTATGCTCCTCAAGCACCATTTGATTTGAAGCACCAAGATGCTAGTTATACAAAAACCCTGGAGGACAATTATTCACCGAAAAAAAGCGAAATTGGAAGAAATTTTGAATTTTGCAGGCAGTAATTCTTGATAATTCTCCCTTCACCTTCTCACCTCATCAGCCGCACTCTCACTACTGTGAGCGTGATTTACTGACTATCTAACGTTGCCAAGAAGTTAATTGTTTTTTCCTAAAGTATTGTTACCGGATCGTGATATGATTCATCTGACTGAATGTGCAGTCATCATATTTAACTGTACTGGTTTCAAGTCCCGTGAGCTTGTCTGACGAATCAATTGCGCCCACTCCGACAACGCAACAAGATGCTAAAACTGGTTCTGAAGACACAGAATCAGGTAACTCCATGCAAGAGTTTTATCAACTCTTCCAGCGATTATTGGTAATCACGCTTGTCTTGACGGGGGTTATTTTTATCTCTGTGTGGATTTTTTATTCCTTAAACATTGCCCTAAATTATTTAATTGGGGCGTGTACAGGTGTGGTTTACTTAAGAATGCTGGCTAAAGACGTTGAGCAACTCGGTAGTGAGAAAACCAGTCTGAGCAAAACTCGTTTTGCTCTGTTTATGGGAGTAATGATCGTGGCAACTCAATGGCGTGAGCTACAGATTCTACCCATATTTTTGGGGTTTCTAACTTACAAAGCCACCCTGCTCGTCTATATGGTGCAAATTGCGTTCATTCCTGATTCTTAAAAAGTCAGGCTCACAAACATAGTAATCCCATCCTCGCTCGTTGGGGAAAATGCTTGAAGAATGCAAATGCTTAGTGTCTTAAACGCCTTTAATTCTTTTCCCCTCGCCGAATTAGAAGTAGGTCATCATTTCTACTGGCAATTGGGCAATCTTAAAATTCATGGGCAAGTTTTTCTCACCTCATGGTTTGTGATTAGCATTCTAGTAGTGGCTTCAATAGCAGCTACTCGCAATGCAAAAAGAATTCCTAGTGGCATCCAAAATTTGATGGAGTATGCCCTAGAATTTATTCGTGGTTTGGCGAAAGACCAACTCGGTGAGAAAGAGTACCGCCCTTGGGTGCCATTTATTGGCACATTATTTCTGTTTATTTTCGTATCGAACTGGTCAGGGGCGCTAATTCCCTGGAAGCTCATCAAGCTACCTTCGGGTGAATTGGCAGCTCCCACCAATGACATCAATACGACTGTTGCATTGGCATTGCTGACCTCTTTAGCGTATTTTTACGCAGGTTTTAGCAAGCGTGGTTTGGGCTACTTTAAGAAATATATCGAGCCGACACCCATTCTATTGCCGATCGCAATTCTCGAAGATTTCACCAAGCCCCTCTCCCTAAGCTTCCGGCTATTTGGTAATATTTTGGCGGATGAATTGGTTGTAGCGGTGCTGGTGCTGCTAGTTCCTCTATTTGTACCTTTGCCTGTAATGGCCTTGGGTTTATTTACCAGCGCCATTCAAGCCCTGGTTTTTGCCACCCTAGCCGGCGCTTACATTCATGAGGCTATAGAGGGACATGGTGAAGAAGAGCATGAGGAGCATTAAGCTTCTCAGTTGATAGCACAGTTCCAAGAGCATATTCGCTCAAAACATCGCAAAGCGCGATCTGAAGAACCCAGTGCAGCGTGAAAAACACGTTCTAATCGTTAACGTAATGTCTGTTAGTTTTGTAATCAAAGCAAGGAAAATCAACATGGATCCATTAGTTCAGGCTGCTTCAGTTCTCGCTGCTGCTTTAGCGATTGGTTTAGCTGCAATTGGCCCTGGTATTGGTCAAGGTAATGCTGCTGGACAAGCAGTAGAAGGTATTGCTCGTCAACCTGAAGCAGAAGGAAAAATTCGCGGTACTCTGCTATTGACCTTGGCTTTCATGGAATCCTTGACTATCTATGGTCTAGTGATTGCTCTGGTATTGCTGTTTGCTAACCCCTTCGCCTAATACCTGAAAGTTTTTGTGACTGTGGAGACGTGAACCATCACGCCTCTACAATCGAAAATATTTTGGTTATCCGCTCTAATTGACTAACAATTTTAGATTTTGGATTTTGGATTATCAAGAGTTTTGGGTACATTGCCTAACCTTGTCTTCTGAACAAATCTCAAGTCGTCAATCTAAAATTGCAAATCCAAAATACCTTGACCCCTGTTGGCTCTGGGTTTCTAAAATATCAAAGGCTGGATGATTTTGCTAGCCATCTAAACCTGCTACTCCAGCCAAAGAGGAGAGAAATGTTTGATTTCGATGCTACCTTGCCCTTCATGGCATTGCAATTCCTGCTATTAGCAGCGTTGTTGAATGCAATTTTATATAAGCCACTGACCAAGGTACTAGACGATCGCGATAATTATATCCGAACGAATACCCTTGAGTCGCGGGAGAGCTTGGCAAAAGCCGAGCGTTTAGCCGCCGAATATGAACAGCAACTCGCAGACGCTCGCAGACAATCGCAAGCGACTGTAGAAGCCGCTCAACTGGAAGCTAAAAAAATTACTGCTGAGAAAATCGCTGAAGCCCAACAGGAAGCTCAGTCTCAACGAGAACAAGCTGCTGTTGAAATAGAAAAACAAAAGCAGGAAGCTTTTCGCACTTTAGAGCAACAAGTTGATGCTCTAAGCAGGCAGATTCTAGAAAAACTATTGGGGCCAACTCCAGTTAGATAAGTTAACGAGACTGGTTCTATGAAAGCATACGCGCAACTGGTCCCTAGTCCAGAACGCAAAATTTAAGTGTCAAATCAAGACACTTTTTCCCTACGGGATAAAGATACTTTATTTACTACGGGAAAAGATACTTTATTTCCTTTCGGGAAAAAATACTTCATTTCCCAAAGGGGGAAGATACTTCATTTCCCAAAGGGGAAGATACTTCATTTCCCAAAGGGGGAAGATACTTCATTTCCCAAAGGGAAAATACAACGTATTACCAAGCGAGCAGCGCACTTGTAAATGGGTATCATGGGCACATTCTTATTACTTGCCGCAGAAGCGAACGCTGTTGGGTCTGAATTGGCAGAAGGCGCAGCAGAAGGTGGTTTCGGTCTAAACTTAGACATTTTTGAAACCAACCTGATAAATCTAGCGATTCTGATTGGCATATTATTCTACTTCGGACGTAAAGTTTTAAGCAACATCCTGAACGAGCGACAATCCAATATTGCCACCTCAATTCAGGAAGCAGAAGGACGCTTAAAAGAGGCAAAGGCTGCCTTATCGAAAGCGCAAGAGCAGTTGAAGCAATCTCAGGCAGAAGCACAACGCATCCGCCAATCTGCTGAAGAAAACGCCCAAAAAGCGAAAGAAGCTTTGTTAGCGAAGGCAGTGCAAGACGTAGAACGCTTGAAACAAACGGCAGCAGCAGATTTAAATACTGAAACTGATCGAGCGATCGCTCAACTGCGGCAACGAGTTGCTACACTAGCATTGCAAAAAGTCGAATCGCAACTTAAAGGCGGGATTGCCGACGATGCTCAACAAAGTTTAATTGACCGCAGCATCGCACAACTGGGAGGCAATGTATGACAAGTCAAGTAGCATCAGCCGAAGTAGCCCAACCTTACGCACAGGCACTTTTGTCAATAGCGCAATCAAAAAATTTGACAGAAGAATTCGGGACAGATGCGCGTACTTTCCTGGGACTGCTCAGGGCAGACAAACAGCTACATAACTTCTTCAGCAACCCGTTTATTCAGTCTGAGAACAAAAAAGCTCTCATCAAACAAATACTCGGTGAAGGCGCTAACCCCTACTTACGCAACTTTTTGTTAGTTTTAGTAGACAAACGCCGCATTGCCTTCTTGGAATCAATTTTTGAACAATATCTGGCGCTGTTGCGGCAGCTGAATCAAACCGTATTAGCGGAAGTAATTTCAGCCGTTCCCCTCACAGAAGCTCAACAGCAGGCAATCATCCAAAAGGTCATCGCCATCTCCAATGCTCGCCAGGTAGAACTAGAAACCAAGGTAGACAGCGAGTTAATTGGTGGTGTGATCATTAAAGTAGGCTCGCAGGTAATTGACGCTAGTATCCGGGGTCAGTTACGCCGCCTTTCATTGCGCTTAACCAGTGGTTAGAAAGTTAGAAGTTAGGAGTTAGAAGTTAGGAGTTAGAAGTTAGGAGTTAGGAGTTAAGTAAATAGTAATTTATTTTGACTTTTAACTTGTAATTTTTGCATTTTTAACTCATCACTCTTAACTCATCACTCCTAACTGTTAATTCCTAACTCTTGAATTTTTCCGTCTCCAAAGCAAAAAAGATAGACACATGAGCATATCAATTAGACCTGACGAAATTAGTAGCATTATCCAACAACAAATCGAGCAATACGATCAAGAGGTCAAAGTTGCTAATGTTGGTACCGTTCTGCAAGTTGGTGACGGTATTGCCCGGATTTATGGTCTGGAAAAGGCGATGTCTGGGGAACTCTTAGAATTTGAAGATGGCACAATTGGCATCGCCCAGAACTTAGAAGAAGACAACGTGGGCGCGGTTCTCATGGGTGAAGGGCTGGAAATTCAAGAAGGTAGCTCTGTAACCGCTACTGGTAAAATTGCCCAAGTACCCGTAGGGGAAGCCTTAATTGGACGAGTTGTAAACGCTTTGGGTCTTCCCATCGATGGTAAGGGAGAAATCAAATCCTCAGAAAGCCGTTTGATTGAATCTCCAGCACCCGGTATCATTGCCCGTCGATCTGTACACGAACCCATGCAAACGGGTATCACAGCTATTGACTCCATGATTCCCATTGGTCGTGGTCAACGGGAATTGATTATTGGCGATCGCCAAACCGGTAAAACTGCGATCGCCATCGACACCATCATCAACCAAAAAGAAGAAGATGTAGTTTGTGTCTACGTTGCCATCGGTCAAAAGGCTTCCACCGTAGCTAACGTGGTGCAGACATTGCAAGAAAAAGGCGCGATGGATTACACCGTCGTTGTCTTTGCTAGTGCCAGTGAACCAGCAACCCTACAATACTTAGCTCCATACACAGGCGCAACTATTGCTGAGTACTTTATGTACAAAGGCAAAGCTACCCTGGTAATTTATGATGACCTTTCCAAGCAAGCCCAAGCTTATCGCCAAATGTCCCTATTGCTACGTCGTCCACCCGGACGCGAAGCTTACCCCGGAGATGTATTCTACATCCACTCCCGCTTGTTAGAAAGAGCCGCAAAGTTGAGTGACGAATTAGGTAAAGGCAGTATGACCGCCCTACCAATTATCGAAACTCAAGCTGGTGACGTTTCAGCGTACATCCCCACCAACGTAATTTCCATTACCGATGGTCAGATATTCTTGTCTTCTGACTTGTTTAACGCTGGTATCCGTCCGGCTGTAAACCCTGGTATTTCCGTATCCCGCGTGGGTTCTGCCGCTCAAACCAAGGCAATGAAAAAAGTTGCTGGTAAGATTAAATTGGAACTAGCCCAATTTGACGACCTGCAAGCCTTCGCTCAATTTGCTTCTGACTTAGATAAAGCCACTCAAGACCAGTTAGCACGGGGTCAACGGTTGCGCGAACTTCTCAAGCAGCCACAAAATTCGCCACTCTCGGTATACGAGCAAGTAGCAATTTTATACGCTGGTATTAATGGTTATTTAGATGACATCCCTGTAAATCAAATAACCACCTTCACCAAAGGTCTGCGGGACTACTTAAAGACTGGTAAAACCCAGTATGCCGAAGGAGTAAAAGCCTCCAAAGCACTAGGTGACGCAGAAGAAGCAGCCTTGAAGGAAGCACTCGCCGAATACAAGAAGACCTTCAAAGCAACAGCGTAATTAGTCATTAGTCATTGGTCATTGGTCATTGGTACAGAACTAATGACTACTGACTAATGACAAAGGACAAATGACTAACTACTAAGGAAAAAAATATGGCCAATCTAAAAGCAATACGCGATCGCATTCAGTCGGTCAAAAACACCAAAAAAATCACAGAAGCCATGCGACTCGTAGCTGCGGCTAGAGTGCGTCGGGCGCAAGAACAAGTGCTAGCAACTCGCCCCTTTGCCGATCGCTTGGCACAAGTATTATATGGTTTGCAAAGCCGTCTGCGCTTTGAAGAAGCAAACCTACCACTACTCAAAAAACGCCAAGTTAAGTCCGTTGGGCTGTTGGTAATTTCCGGCGATCGCGGTCTATGCGGCGGCTACAATAATAACGTTATCCGTCGTGCAGAAAACCGCGCCAAAGAAATCAAGGCAGAAGGTTTAAACTATCAATTTGTGTTAGTCGGACGCAAAGCCACCCAGTACTTTCAACGCCGCGATCAGCCCATTGATGCCACCTATAGCGGCTTAGAGCAAATTCCCACCGCCGCCGAAGCCAATGACATTGCTGACCAACTACTTTCCTTGTTCCTTTCGGAAAAAGTTGACCGCATCGAATTAATCTATACCAGATTCCTTTCCTTGGTTAGCTCTCGTCCTGTGGTGCAAACCCTACTTCCTCTAGATACTCAAGGTCTAGAAGCAGCCGATGACGAAATCTTCCGCTTAACAACCCGTGGCGGTAAATTTGAAGTCGAACGGGAGAAAGTAAGTAAGCAAGTCCGCACCTTGGCTCCTGACATGATTTTCGAGCAAGACCCAGTGCAGATTCTCGATTCTTTGTTACCCCTGTATCTCAGTAACCAGCTATTGCGGGCATTGCAAGAATCGGCGGCTAGTGAACTAGCAGCGCGGATGACAGCTATGAGTAATGCCAGTGAAAATGCTGGTGAACTGATTAATACCCTCACCTTGTCTTACAACAAAGCTCGACAAGCTGCAATTACCCAAGAACTTCTTGAGGTCGTAGGTGGTGCAGAAGCACTAACTTAGAAAAATACTTGTTGTGGATAATTAGAAAATAGCCAATTGCTAGTTATTTGAAAATTAGTGATTGGCTATTTTCAGTAATTGGAGCCATATATTCTGACTTTGATAATTACAAATTACAAATCGCGTATTATAATTGAAATATAAAGCGCATGGGTCCGTCACGGTTTCGACAGGTTGGCGAACGCTGCTCTGTGATTCAGGTCGAGAGTGAGTCTCCTCTCGGAAATCAAAGGCTCGAAAAAAAAGTAAATGCGAACAACATCGTTAACTTTGCTCGTCGGGAAGCTCTAGTAGCTGCCTAAACGCCTCTTATAGGTTCGAGCGTCTTTAGTTTGACTCCGTTAAGGACTGAAGACCAAACCCCAACGGATGCTCTAGTAAGCGTTCTCTGGTTGGCTTGCTGGCTAAGATTAAATCAGAGCATCCTACGTTCGGGATAATGAACGATTCCCGCCTTGAGGGTCAGAAAGGCTAAACCTGTGAATGAGCGGGGGGTCAATACCCAATTTGGACAGCAGTTCGACTCTGCTCGGATCCACTCAGAATAAGTAACAAATCCACCGAAAACTTTCATGTTTAGGTGGATTTTGTTTGATATTGATTGATTGCACCAATTGCATCTGTCCGAATACTGCTTGATATTTCCCATCCCCATTAATGAGAAACAGGTTTTTTGAGGACGCTAGGAATTCCCTCAAGTACTCGCTTGGCAATGTCTTCAGGTGTATCTCCCTCTCCCACGGGGATTCGCAAATCGGCTTGGGAGTAAAGTGGTATTCGTTCTTCGAGGAGCGATCGCAATTTCCCTTTAGGATCAGGATCTTGCAACAGTGGTCTTGTGCTATCCTCAGCTAATCGGCTGTAAATTAGCTCCACTGGCGCATCTAGCCACACTATTAAACCGTGGTGCAAGTAACCCCAGTTTTCTCTCCGCAATATAATACCCCCACCGGTTGCGATAGTCAACTTTGTAAAAGCACAGACTTGTGCCAACACGTCGCTTTCTACCTGGCGAAATGCTGCTTCCCCTGACTCGGCAAATATTTGATTAATAGATTTACCTGTTGCTTGGGCAATGACATCATCGGTATCCACAAACCCATAGCCCAGTTCCTTTGCTAGTAAGCGCCCTACTGTCGTCTTACCAACGCCCATCTTACCAATTAAGTAGAGGTTGACTCCTTGTAATAAGCTGCTCACCAGTTACTTTGCTCCAATTATGAGTTCTGTTAGCGGTAGCGGGGCGTTTAGCCCCTGCTGAGTCACAGTTTCTAATATAAACTCAAGGCGATCGCACTTGATTATTTACGAGTAATGTTTCCATACTGCGTGTTGCTTCAGATGGCGACATCATACCTGGAGTTAGATAATACTTATGTTTGGGAATACTAAGTATAGTAAGATTTGCTGCTGATTTTTTAGTATTCCTTGTATGAGCGATCGCTTTGACATAAATCATGTTTACAATATTCTGGGATTAAAACCGGGTGCGTCTGTTGACGAGGTTAAGCAAGCTTACCGCCAGATGGCTAAGACTTGGCATCCAGATTGTTTTCTTGAACCGCACCAAAAGCTAGAAGCGGAAGAAAAAATCAAAGAAATCAATCAAGCTTATGCAAGGTTAAAGTCTTATCAGCCAAATGAGACAAATCAATCTATTTCCACTTCCACCAAAATTGATTTTCAGGTTGGGTGACTTGTGTCGCCATTAGCCCTGATGGACAAATTTTAGCTAGTAGCAGTTATGACCAGACTATCAAGTTATGGAACATCAATACAGGTAAGCTAATTAACACACTTGCCGGACATCATAATTATGTTTGTTCCATCGCTTTTAGCTCCGATGGTCATCATCTTGCCAGTGGTAGTGCAGATCATACTATAAAGCTATGGCATGTTAGCACTGGACAAGAACTTTACACTTTGGATAACCATTCAGATTGGGTTAACTCTGTGGTTTTCAGTCCCGATGGTAAAACCCTTACTACTGGTAGTCGAGACATGACTATCAAGCTTTGGCGATGCGATATCTAACGACAAATTAAAAATTTAGATGATTTGAGTAAATTTCTAGATTGTTTTATCAAAACATCATCTGACAGCTTAATAACATCCATCTTTGGGATACTCTTTCTTAAGATTAAGTATTAACTCCCTAGAGATAGAGTCACTTGCTGATCACAGAATTTATACTGGTGATTACCAAAGATGAAGTAGCAAATAAAACTCATTCTTATCAGCAACATACATTTTTCGACTCATTAAAACCTTTTGTTCTTACAAAGCTTTAGTTTGTCAATATCCTATTTGAGGAGTGAAATCAACACCTATGTCTATTTCCAATGAACGCGAAAGCAAAAACAGTGAAGTCAAGCAAGAATCTTACACAGATATTAATGGTAATACTCACACTGACTTGACGCGAACTACTGAAACAGTCAAGAACAGCACAGCTAATCCCAACTCTTACAGTAACGGTTACATACAAGGTCGAAATACTGAGCGTAGCAATCAGCAAGCTGATTTAGCCGAGCGTGACAATGACAATGCTAGTCGTGGTTTGCTATTGGGTATTATCGTTACTTCCCTGCTTGGTTTGGTTATAGGTGGGGTTTGGTACTTCAACCAGCAGAATAACGCAGCCGTTAACAATACTGTGCCGGTCTTGGTTCCTGTACCGAGCAAGAGTAATCCAACCCCTAGTGCATCTCCTCAACCACAAAGGACGATAATCGAAAGAACTAGGGAAGTACCTGTTCTTGTTCCTGTTCCACAACAGCAAGTTATACCTCCATCTGCACCTCGCCAACCGGATATTAACATTACTATTCCACCCCAACAGCCTGCGGCAGAAAAAGCACCTTCTGTAACTCAACCAACCCCTAAAGCAGCAGAAAGTCCGGCGACGAGCCCAACTAGTAATAACAATAAGGGCGATAGTTCTACTAATACTGTCGCTCCAGGTACGAAAAGTGATACCTCTAAAACCACTCCACCTCAAGGAGTAGACCAGTCAAACAGTACATCTAATAGCGGTTCTTCTACCGCAGGTGATACTACTCCAGGCGGTTCTGCTCAATAACGGCTTCTGAACTTTCAGCCCACATGATTAATGTTGGCATTCACGCCAATACATAACAAGTGGGACAATTTTTAAGCAATATTTGGGAATTATTGCGATAAATTAAGGGTATTCAAGTTTAGTAAAGATGTAGTGTAGCTTAAGAAACATAATGCTAGATTAAGAGCCAGGTACAAACAGGTTAAAAGTTAAACAAAAACTTTTGAAGTTAGAGCCTGTGCCTCCTGCTCTAATGTTCTTGCGTAGGCATAGCCCGTCGTAGACATCGCTCTAAACTTATGGCATCCATTGAATGTGTTTTTACCTTGAGTTCAATGAGTTGTTTTGGAGGTTTGAGAACGCACAGCCAGAAAATGCCTGTCTAGTTGGAATATAAGGATGTGCAATTTGGAGTAGAGCGATTGCAAATGCTGTCCACATTAGTTGAGTTAGTTAAATTCTGAATTCTCCAATCTTCAAGAAACCGCCCCAAGCTGCTGATATTTATCCATCGTAGCTTCCGGCGGTTTCTGCGTTGAGTGTTATTTATTTAGACCAATGACCAATGACCAATGACTAATGACGAATTAAGGTAATTACAGTCACTTCTGGCGGACAAAATAAACGTCCTGGGCGGTAAGTTCCTAAACCACGATTGACATATAGTTGATTTTGTTCCACCTGGTGAAACCCTTGCGCCCATTCCCAATATCGCACCACTTTCGAGCAGTCTCCGAAGAAAAATGTTACCCAACGCCTTAATTTTTTGGGAATTTGTTTGAGTAGCTTTTTGTAATGGAGTACTACAGGCCCAATGCCCGGAATTACAATGTGGCCACCGTGGGTATGACCAGATAGTTGCAAATCTACACGCCATCGTTGCAATATCTTGGCTGTATCTGGGTTATGGGATAAAACAATGCGGGGTGTAACAGAGTCTAGTTGATTCATGACTCGTGCGGGGTAAAATTCCTGTGACCAATAATCAGCTAGTCCTACTAGTGGTAATTCTTTTCCGAGTGGATAGGCGATTTCATTCCAAAGCACATGCACCCCAATGCTAGTTAACGCCTGCGTCACTTCTACCTTGGAGTGGCTGTAATAGATATCGTGGTTCCCAAGTACGGCGTAGATACCACAGCGACTTTGCAAATGCTTGAGTCGAAGCACCAATTGGTGAATCGGCGTGGGATCGTCAGTTACGTAGTCACCAGTTAATAGAATTAAATCTGGTTCAGCTTCGTTAGTAAGTGCGATCGCTCTTTCTAGCATATCTTCCGACAGTCGCAAACCATCATAGTGAAAATCTGACAACTGCACTAACGTTGTACCTTGTAAAGATGCAGGAAGTTCTGCAATCTTAACCGTTATTTTATCTACTCTTAAATGTCCCGTAAACAACCAATGCATAAGCTAACCGATACTCCTCATACCAGCGCTTACAGCTTACCAAAAATAAAAATGTAACTTGATAAAATGCAATAATTTATGTCATCTACTCCAGATAAAATTAATTGATTGATTTAAATTATGTTATCTGATGAAACTAAGCAGGTTTTGCCGGAGTTTGCAGGTACTTATTAGCCAAAATACCTGCTATGATTGCGTTCTTTTATTTTCAATTTGGAATGACTTACTCACCTTGTAGCGTGATTATAGTCACTTCTGGGCGACAAAATAAGCGTCCTGGGAGGTAAGTTCCCAAACCACGATTGACATATAGCTGATTTTTTCCTACCCGATGGAAACCCTGTGCCCATTCCCAATGGTTGACTACAGAAACATCTACTTGTAAAAAGGGAACTCTACGCCGCACTTTTCTGGGTATTTTTTCCACAAGCTTTTCGTAAAACAACGCCACGGGGCCAATTCCGGGAATCACGATTTGACCACCGTGAGTATGACCAGATAATTGTAAATCGACTCGCCATGCTTGTAATATCTCTGCCGTATCTGGATTGTGAGATAAAACGATGCAGGGTGTGTCGGGGTTTAGCTGGTTCATAACTGGTACCGGATTAAATTCCTTTGACCAACTATCCGCTAGTCCGACGAGTGGTAATTCTTTTCCTAGTGGATAGGCGATTTCGTTCCAAAGGACGTGAATTCCAATGCTAGTCAGGGCTTTTGTTATTTCTGCTTTTGCGTGTTTGTGATAGAATATATCGTGATTGCCAAGAACAGCATAAATACCACTGCGACTTTGCAGATGTTTAAGTCGAAGTACCAGTTGGTGAATCGGCATCGGATCGTCAGTTACGTAATCACCAGTTAATAAAATTAAATCTGGTTTAGCTTCGTTAGTAACTGCGATCGCTTTTTCTAGCATATCTTCCGACAGCCGCAAACCATCATAGTGAAAATCTGACAACTGCACCAGCTTCTTACCTTGCAACGATACAGGCAATCCTGCAATGTTAACCGTCAATTTTTCTGTACTCAACGGCCCAGATAACAACCAGTGCATAAGACGTTCAATAAACTTTAATCATAGCGCTTACAGCTTAACGAAACATTGTCGGATTGTGTGTAGCGACTAGTGCAACTTGTTGAAAATTTCATAAAATCTGTAGGTTCTAGGGTATTTATATTTATTTAAATTAGAAGTAACTTTGCTGTCACTCACTTTAGGCTTTGGATTTAGATCCCCAACTTATTCAATAAGTAGGGAATCTGGACAGCAACTTTTGCTTAATTAATTACTATTTCGTCTTACTAGTGGTCTGTCAAATTCATTTTGACGGTTAGAGAGACGCGATAAATCGCCGTCTCTACAGAAAATTTATTCGTCAATTAGTTCTTGACAGACTACTAGTGCTAATTTTAATAATTTTGCAATCAAAAAAATAACGCCTACCTGTAATCGTGGTGACGCTATTTTTTTAATTTAAACCACAACTAAAAATAGTTAAATGAATTTGCTAAATATTCGTTATTTACAGGAGTTACGCAAATAATAACCGAAACAGCGATTTTCTTCTTAAGGGCAATTGATAAATTGCCCCTACCAGGTGTAGTTTTGCGTAAGTCCTAATTGATTCACCGCAATTTTATTTTTATACAGCACTGCGGTTATTTAACAAGTTCCACAAGAAAACTGCGACAATTGCACCAAGAACTGCTACTGCAATACCTGGAATGCTAAAAGTAGGAGCTGCTAGAGCTAAAGTTCCCGTACTGAAGAATACACCTAAACTACCGCCAACGAAAGCACCGATGATTCCTAATAATATTGTTCCTAGAATCCCGCCACCTTGATGACCGGGGTAGATAGCTTTTGCGATCGCACCAGCAATTAGACCTAAAACAATCCAAGCAAGAATATTCATTGTTGTTAAGTTGGTAAACATTTTCGACTTACAAATACATATTAACTATGTTCATTCCTGAATCCATCTACCATCAGAATTAATTAAGAATATCCATAAGGAATAGTTAATTACTACTAGGTTTTTTGATATATAACCCAATTAAGGTAGATAATCAATTAAAAAAAAGCTCCTAGTAGGTCTTTAACTAGGAGCTGATCAAACTATTGCTTGGTAATTGCAGTATATGCCTTTTTAATTAGCTCTCTCCTCTACTAGAAGAATTAAGCTGAGTTTTCAAAGACTGTCTCTAAAGTAATGTAAAGAAAGCAAAATCAGGCGATTGAGACGATGGCTGATAAATGGGAATAGTCTGCGGTAAGACCAATGCATACTTAGGAAAATCAGACTTACCAAGGTCAGCAGCATAACGCCCAGAATCGTTGTATATGACTTAGTGTGCCACCAAAATCCATTTGCACGTAGTCGCACAAGCTTCCACAGGTTGCCTATATCCACGCTTTCGGAATCATGAATAGTGATTGATAAGGATGCTGCTGTGTTTTTTCCTGCAATTGTCATTTTAATTACTCCTTTATACCCAAACGCTGAGGCATTTAATTATAAATTACGGTAAGTCGATAGATTTACTGTTATTTATGTACAATATCTCATAGCTTGATGCAAGAAGCAAGTTTTAAGGGAATTGGGGATTGAGGACTGGGTATTAGTATTGAAAATTAGGTGTTTACTAGAGTTAAAACTATTCTCTAGTCCCAATTCCTAGTCCCCAGTTAAAATGCCTAATCAAATTTGGTTATCACAGTTGCAAAAACACCGAGCGATCGCAGTCATCCGCGCCCCTAAAATTGAAGTGGGACAGCAAATGGCAATGGCTGTAGCATCTGGGGGAATGCAGCTAATTGAGATTACCTGGAATAGCGATCGCGCTGGGGAATTAATCAGTCAACTACGCTCAAAATTACCAGGCTGTATCATTGGCACTGGTACGCTATTCAATGTGCAGCAGTTAGAAGAAGCGATCGCATCTGGTGCCCAATTTCTCTTCACACCCCACGTTGATCTGAAAATGATTCAAGCAGCCCAAGAACAAAATGTGCCTATCATACCAGGAGCTATGACTCCCACAGAAATTGTTACCGCCTGGAGTCAGGGTGCTAGTTGTGTAAAAGTGTTTCCCGTGCAAGCAGTGGGAGGGGCTGATTATATCAGAAGTTTGCAAGGGCCACTGGGTCAGATTCCCTTAATTCCTACTGGCGGCGTGACTCTAGAAAATGCGAAAGAATTTTTACAAGCCGGAGCGATCG
Source organism: Nostoc sp. (assembly GCF_036917815.1). GTDB lineage: Bacteria > Cyanobacteriota > Cyanobacteriia > Cyanobacteriales > Nostocaceae > Nostoc. The sequence goes on from NZ_JBALEK010000089.1 coordinate 207,703, forward strand.
CTGTTGGTTTGAGCGGTGAATTATTTCCCAAAAAGCTTGTCACAGAAGGAAATTGGCCAGCGATCGCAACTCAGGCAAAAAACCTCATGGGACAGTTACGTTAACTTAGAATCAAATCATCAAACATTCACGTCTATTAAAGTAATAGATATGGAAATAAAAGTGAAACCTGATAAGTTTCTCAAGACCCCATTATTTGAGTGTGAGTGTATCTAAAATGAAAAGACTGATTTATCCTGACTGGGTGCGTCGCTTACAAATACTCTTCACTGGTACAGCACTGTCCTTAAGTGTTTTTACTACTACTGGAACGAGTGAAGTTTGGGCAAATTCCAAAGAGCAAGTGATTGCACAAACAATCCAGACATTACAACAATCGGATCAGCGCTGGATTCAAATTAATCTTTCTAAGCAACAATTAATAGCTTGGGAAGGTGACAGAGTAGTTTATGGAAGTGCTATTTCCTCCGGTAAAAAATCCACTCCTACCCTTGTTGGTACTTTTAAGATTCAATCCAAATTCAAAACTACACAGATGCGGGGAGAAGACTACAATGTTCCCAACGTTCCTTATGCGATGTTTTACCAAGGTAATTACGCTATTCACGGAGCTTACTGGCATAAAAAATTTGGTACTCCAGTGAGCCACGGCTGTGTGAATATCTCACCTAAACATGCAAAATGGCTATTCGAGTGGGCATCGGTAGGGACACCAGTAGTCATCACTAAATAGTACGTAAAGCAGTCGGAAGGCAGTTTAAGCAAAATCCGAAATAACAATAAATCAAGACAATTAAGTAATTCCCAGCAAGATTTTATGCTGGGAATCTTCGGAGTCGGAATTACTGAACTTGAAATAAAATATAGAAGAGGGCATTTAACGATTTGCCCAAAAAATCAGCGTAAATCCTGACGATTACTGTGTGAAATTACAAATGCAAATATGAATTGGGGAAAGTTTGCATTTAGGCATTTAAATGAGAGATTTTTTGTATTGGACTTGTCTTGAGAAGCATTAGCGGATGAACTGCGTAAATCCTGCACACAAAGCGAGTAGTAAATCTGGAAATTTGTCATGTTCCAAAAAATTACTTCGCTTCATGATTTTTGCGTAGTTTAGAAGGTGAGGCATAATGCAATCCTGGATTCGCGGTGGTGGAATTCGTTCCTCAGGAACTTTTTGTACAGGCGTGGCGCTAATGGTAATGACTTTATTCTCTTGGTCATCACCGTTAACAGGTACACCAAACTCGACTACAGCAACAGCCACGTCAGTCGATGAAAACAGCATCACTGGATATATCAGGCAAACATCCCAACCTCGCTGGATTGAAATTGACCTGTCAGAGCAACGGTTACGGGCATGGGAAGGTAATAAACTTGTTTATTCATACCGCATTTCTGGAGGTAAGCGATCGACCCCTACACCCCTAGGTAGATTTCGGATTAATTCTAAGTATCGCACTCACCGGATGCGAGGCAAGGACTACAATATTCCTGATGTTCCTTACACAATGTATTTCTACAGAGGTTATGCTATCCACGGTGCTTACTGGCATAAGCGTTTTGGGACTCCAGTCAGCCACGGTTGCGTAAATTTACCTGTTCAGCAAGCTCGTAATCTTTACAACTGGACTTCAATGGGAACTTTAGTAGTAGTGCGGAAATAATTCGTAATTAAGAGTTGCAATTCTTCCTTTGATGTATGGACGGGTGCGTTAACGAATTTAACCACCTGTCTATACATATTGCTAGACTAAAAACACGTTTTCGAGGGATTTAGGAGCTATGAGCGTCATAATAACTCAACCTCTCACATTGGAAGAGTTTCTGAAGCTCCCAGAAACAAAGCCTGCAAGTGAATATATTAACGGAGAGATTATTCAAAAGCCAATGCCGAAAGGGAGACACAGCCGCTTACAAGGTAAACTCTGTGGTGTTGTTAATGAAGTCACGGAGAATCAGAAGATTGCCTATGGGTTTCCCGAATTACGGTGTACTTTTGGGGGGCGTTCAATTATACCTGATGTAGCTGTATTTCAGTGGGAACGTATACCGTTCACTGTTGATGATGAAGTACCTGATAATTTTGAACTTCCGCCAGACTGGACGATTGAGATTCTCTCGCCAGAACAGAAACCCAACAAAGTAATTGGCAACATTCTTCACTGTCTGAAGTATGGCAGCCGCCTGGGATGGTTTCTTGACCCTGATGATTTGAGTATCTTGGTATTTCTACCAGAGCAACAGCCAGTGCTACTCCAGGGAGAAGATTTTTTGCCAGTATTACCAGAAATTGAACTTGCACTAACTGTCAATCAAGTTTTTGGATGGTTAAAAATGGGCAAATAGAAATAACTTGGCTGCAATGCGAAAAAGCGTAGGCGTAGCCCGTGGTAGACATCGCCTAATTCTCAAACAAACTAGTATCAACGTGAAAAAAGTTCGCTAATACTTTAGCCATCTCCTGGGTAATTTCTTGTTTGCCACTCATAACTTGAGAAACAACCTCTCTTGAACCGAGAATTGCTACCAACTCAGGTTCCTTAACACTCTGAGCATCGATCAGATGGAGGAGCATTGAGTGTGCCGTTGATTCTTCTATTGGATAATGCTCATCCTGATACTTTTCTATCAGAGTGACCAACAAATCTAATAATGCTGACTCTTCCAAAGTTCGGTTAACTCGATGAGATAGTTCCTGGGCTAGTGCAATAGCTTGCTCATTTTCTTCATCTGTTTTAATAACCTTGGGTTGAGATTTAGCAAGCAAACTATAGCAGTTATCGTTTACGTGAGGTACACCCGTAGGGGCACGGCATTGCCGTGCCCCTACACCTCGTGATGTAACGTTGTACTGCATCTGAATGGGAACCGCTATAGCATAAGTTTCACGGTTAAAAGTAAGGGTCATTTTTCCACTTATCCTGATCGTATTCTGCGTGCGTCAAAATGTATTTAAGATAAATTATTTGGTCACTGTAAACCAAGTCAACTATAGGACTCATATTTGATTTTTGAAATATACGTAGTGGCGTGACAAGGCTAAAATGTTGCAAAAAAATTGCTTTGTTGGGGAGCCACTGCGTTGCGCGGGTTAAGAGCGTTGTAGCAAGTGGCGTTGGAGGCTTTGCCAAAGCCAACATATATCAGGATGTTGGGTTGCGCTCCGCTCCACCCAACCTACGTTTAATGCACTATTTTAAGCTTGCCACGCCACTACACATACTTAGATTTTTTCATACATATATCAAATCGGATTCCTATATCAGATGATATTTGTTGCCTTTGATATTAAAAACAGTGAAATTATATCTAGCTCAACTGTGCCACAAGTTGATTCTCCAAAAGTGTATCATTCGTTAATAAGTCCTCAACGGTGATTCGCAAAAAGCGTTGCTCATCAACTTGAAAGACAATTTTGATGCGATCGCTTCCCGGATATCCGGCTGGTGTCAGTTGGGCAATTGTCCTCGCGCCTTCTTGATCGTTGAGGGGTCTGACGCTGGTTTCACTACCATCCAGACGGCGAGTAATTAAGCGATCGCCATCAAAATAAACTTCGGTATTACCTGTCTCTGCTCCCAATTCTCCCATAATTAACTCAATGCTGGGCTGATTTTCCACAGAAGCGCCTAAGACTAATTCCACCGCCTGACTCATGGGATATGCTTGTCCAGCTTTAATTAAAGAATGCCATTTGTGACGCTGATTGCGGCGATCCCAGTAGCGGATACCATAACTGTGGTAGAGAAAGTCTTTAATTTGTATCCCTTGGGCTAGCTGTAATGCACCTTGAGCGATCGCTTCAAAGGGACGTTCGCAACGGATTTTTTCTGGCTGAAAATACTGTTTGATCCATGTCTGCACTGCCGGCAATTGCACTGTGCCACCAACTAACAAAACTGCATTAATATCTGCAAGTTCTATGCCTTGGCGTTTTGCTTGCTGCAACAGTGTTGTCATCGACTCATCTAATAACTCAAAAAATGCGTGTTCTTTGAGGATATTTTCAAAAGTGTCCCGATTTAGTTCCAGTTCATAACTTTCAAATGTTTCATCGTCAAAATAAACTTCACTAGCTTGGTTTTGAGTTGATAGCTGAATTTTTACCCGTTCTGCCAATCTTGTTGTCAAGGGACTTACCGCCAACTCTTGAGTTTTAGCAAAGTAATCTACTAACCAGTTATCAATATCAGTACCGCCCAGATTTTGCCCAGCTTTCGCCAGGACACGCGCAGTTTTAACTTTTTGCTTTGAATCTTCAGCCAAGGACTTATTACCCCACTTGAGGATAAATCCTAGTGGCTTGGTAGTTGCTTGTACGCCTCGATCCAATCGGACAAGGGACAAATCCAAAGTACCGCCACCAAAGTCAATCACCAAGAGAATTTCCTGATCTGCCAAGCCATAACCCAAGGCTGCGGCTGTGGGTTCATCTAGCATTCGCACCTGTTCAACGGGAAGTGCTTGACAAACTTTCCCCAACCAGTGACGATAGGCTTCAAAACTATCTACGGGTACGGTTAGTACTAGAGAATCTAAGCCACCTTGCAGGGGTGCTAGTTCTTCAATTACTTTGGTGAGGAACCATTGCCCGACTTGTTCAAAGGTGACAATTTGCCCATCTAATTCTGGTAAGAAACCTTGGATATCTGCACCGATACCGCGCTTGAAGCTGCGGAAAAATCGGGTTTCGCCCTTGAGGTCAAGACCGCGATCGCGCACTTGTTGCCCTACCAAGACTTTATTTTGGGTTGCGTCTTCAACATAAACCAAGCTGGGAATCAGTGGCGGATTGAGACTTTGTTTAATTGATAAACCTGGTAGATTCAGGGTTTCTGGCTGCTGGGTGACAGGGTTCCAACGAGCAATGACTGTGTTGCTAGTACCAAAATCGATTGCGATCGCCATATTTTATATTTATTATCTCGCATGAAGAGGCCAAAGCTGCTTTATTTGTGATTATTCTCTATAAGCTACCCTGAATGCAAATGCGTCCATACGCTTGCTTCTTTGCATCCCAACCCAGATATCGATTCAGTCTGTTGCAGCTAAGTGTTAGCACAGTTAGACAATTGGCTTGTCAGAAAGCATGGAAATCATTGGCTGTAAATGTATAAAAGGAGCAATAAACTCAACAGCAGGCTTTATCTTAGTTCGAGTCTTTTTCTTATTGGCATGAGGTGCTTAAAACTCACTTCACACGCAGATGCTGAAATGTCATAAATCGCCCCAATCAAAAGAGATCGCACCTCCGTTGGTGTAAGGTATTCTCTAGATATGTAATGCTTGTTGGGTAGACGAGTTGGGGATGGAAGCCAGAATTGTCTATTTTTTCAATTATCTTGTATTTTTATATTTGGGGAACCTAAAGGATGAGTTTGAGCATCGAAGAATAGTAAATCAGGTCTTTTAGAAGGTGGTTTATTATTACATAGTTTTTCATATAAATCAGCTTTCTTCTTTCTAATAGTGTCTAGCCATTTATTTGTTGTCAGACTTCTGCCACTAAAAACGCGAACGCATTTCTCAACAATTCGCACATTTTATGGAGATTAGTTCTCAGGGATTTACATTTAGCCAAATTACAATCACAATGTTATAAGTTATAATTTTTACATTCAGGCAATTGAACCTCGAAAACCAAATACAGCAAAGCTTTCATTTGAATAGGGATTGATATTGCAAATAACCAAAATCCCTATTAGGGATTAAAATTTGTAGTCTCACAGTTCTTCTGGCATAATCACAGAAATTAATTGATTCCGATTCTTCCTATAAATCCTAAAATCACTATCAAATGTGAGCAATTCACGAGTAGGATACAGTTCTGCCATCCTCACCAAACAGGCATCCGCTAACGACATCGGTACAGACTGATAACGCAGCATCAACTCATAAACCGCCCCAGCTTCTTCACTCAAGCTCAACGGGAGATGAATAATTCCCTTTTGTACAAAAGAAATTACTGCTGCTTCTCCTCCATAAACATTCTGTAAGAGAAAACAAGCCTCTGTAACTACCGCTTCACAAGTTAACAAAGGTGGTTCAATCTGTCCAAACTGATTTGTCACCCATTTATGAAACTGCTCTCTCCGGTTGACTAAAGCTACTAATGGCCCTGTATCTAGCAGTACCGCTTGCTTCATTCTGTTAATGGTCTTTTAAGGTACTCCTTGTTTGTCGAGAGATCCCCAGGCCCAGAATCCACGCAGCCAACTAAGTCTCCTGCTGCTTCTAAAGCAGACATTGGCGTGCCATCATGGTGCTTAAACTCCACTGTTAGTGATTTCAATTGCAGAAATTCTATAAAGTCAAGTACTTGCTGCTGTTGTTCCTTTGATAAGGTAAGAACCTTTTGGGCAATAATTTGCTCTAGACCAATTGCTCTCGTCACCAGTCTTTCCTCCAGTCCCATCACTTCCAATACTGCTCGGTTAAGAGTCGATCCCCCCAACCCCCCTTAAAAAGGCTTGCTCAAAATGCCTTATTTTCCCCCTTTTTAAGGGGGACTAAGGGGGATCTCCAATGACTATCCACCTTAACCGAGCAGTATTGCCATCACTTCAAGTCTAAATCCAACTGCCTCAGTCACACAGAAAGCAGCAGAACGTTAAAAATTTTGAGATGACTAGCTTTTGTCAATAAAACAACGTAAGTGACCAAAAAGCTGATTATTTCGTTTACCAATCCAGGCGATTAACCCAGACTTATGAATAAGACATATAGCAAACCTACTTGCATAGATTATATTGTTAAACTTCCTGAGCGATCGCTGGAGGAGTTTTGTCGCTGGGTGTACCGCTTCATGGGCAATGCTCAGTTCATCTCTCCTCAAAATCTAGCTGAACAACACCAGAAATTTGCTCATGCATTAATAGATTGGTATTCTTCCAAAGCCACATAAATCAGGATGATTGACCGCGTACAGGAACCTAATCTAACCCGAAACTTCGGGTTAGTGGTAGTTCATGCTCAATCTTCATGCCGTAACTGCCATACTGCACCGAAAGCAGCCCCAGCCCCAGCTAACAATCCGGTACTCATTCCTTCAATAGTTTTTTGGATTGGATCTTGGGTTAGACACTGACTTGTAACCTTACTGTCTTCCAAGCAGAGATTACTTTCTGCCCAACCAGCAGTACCTCCTAAAATTACACCAGTCACACTACAGGAAATAATTAGTAGCAAAAGGCGTTGTGTTTTTCTAGCCATAGATGGATGTTTTACTCAATTTTGTATTTTAGACTGGGCTTAATATGTGAATACAGTTGGTCTGAATCAAGAATTTTAGATTTTTCCATAGTTGAGCCACTATTTAAGCGGGCTGCCTCAGCAAAATTTTAAATCTAAAATTCTGTCAAAAGTTAGAGATGGTAATTGACTCTCAACTACTCTACACATCAGGGCTGCAAATGTCAGCTGGTTTATGGCTGGCGAGGCCAATTCATGCGCCTCGCCCTAGTAGTGTGTCAAGTTTAAATTGATGGGTAAGCAAGTTCGTAGTCAGGACTAAAGTCCTGACTACGAACTCTTTATTACTAGTTTGACAAAGTAGTAGTTGTGAATGGGTTGCCCACTGATGCTCAAAAAAGCATCTACTCAATCTTCAAGTTGAAAGGCAAACGGGCGTAGATCCCCTGTGGATCGTTCATCTTTTGCAGAATCCCGATTTCTTGTTGGAGTTTCTGGAATTCAATGGTGAGGGGATTGGATTGTTTGACTTGCGCCGACTCAATTCCTAAAGCAGTCCGCGCCTCTTCTGTTGCACGCCCAAAAAAGCGTTCTCCAAAGCTGCTAGTGCGAGGATATTCTTGCACTTCCCAGTCTTCTCCTAGTTTTGCCTCTTTAGCAGTATAAGCGATCGCAGTATTCAAACCACCAATTTCATCTACCAAACCAATTTCCTTGGCCGCCACACCAGACCAAACCCTTCCTTGGGCAATTTCTGCAACTTTTTGTCCTGGTAGGTTCCGACCTTGAGAAACTTTATTCAGAAACATACTATAAATACGGTTAACACTGCGTTGATAAAGTTCCAACTCTTGGGGCGATTTCGGACGCGAAACTGTTTGACTATCAGCATAGCGTGCAGTTTTCACCGAATCCCAGGTGATGCCGTTGTTATTGGCCAGCTTTTCCCCATTAAATAGCATCCCAAAAACCCCTATAGAGCCTGTAATGGTATTTGGTTCGGCAAAAATGCGATTAGAGTCGCTAGCAATCCAATAACCACCAGAGGCGGCGACATCACCCATTGACACCACAACTGGTTTGACCTGACGAGTTAATTTCACTTCTCGCTGCATAACTTCGGCTGCGGTAGCGCTACCACCAGGACTATTAATCCTTAATACAACGGCCTTCACATCTTTATCTTGGCGTAGTTTGTTGAAGATTTTGGCAAAGCGATCGCCTCCAACTTGCCCATCATCACCTTTACCATCGACAATCTCGCCCTCAGCATAAACAACGGCAATTTGATTTTTGGAGTTACGCTCTACACCCAAGGATTTGCCGGAAACTTCTGCGTAGCTATTCAGGCTAATTTGTCGGAATGTTTTGTCTTCTTTATCGCTATCTGTCAACTTTTTGAGGTCATTAACCACTTCATCGGGGTATTCTACTTGATCAACTAAACCGTTAGTTTTGGCTTCTGTGGCTTCTAGTATGGACTGATTATCTGCGATCGCCTGCAACTGTTCAGGTTGAATTTTCCGACTTGCACCTATAGCAGTGCGCCACTCTCCCCAAACATCATCCAATAATTTCTGAGTTTGTTCGCGGTTTTCTGGACTCAACTTAGTGAGGATAAACGGTTCAACGGCTCCCTTAAACTTCCCTACCCGCACGACTTGAACACCAATACCGTACTTTTGCAATGCTCCCGCGTAGAACATCGGTTGTGAACTTAAACCGTTGACTTCCATCATTCCCAGAGGATTAATTATAATGGAATCTGCCACTGAACTGACGTAATATTCCTTTTTACTCCAATCACTGCCATAAGCGACAATCTTTTTGCCAGCTGCGCGAAACTCCTCCAGCGCTTTCCGAATTTCTTTCAGGGAGGCATAGCCGACGTTACTAGCTTGGCTGGCGCTAGTTGCATCCAGGTAGATCCCGACAATTCGCGGATCGCGCCGCGCCTTCTCTAAAGTTTCTACAACTTTGCGGAGTGCCATTCTCTCGTCATCCACACCTGATATTGTGTTTTGAAACACTTCGTCTGAACTAGGTTCACTATCAGTAATTTTCATTGACAAGTCAAAAACCAGCATGGACTTATCTTTCACCTTTGGCCCAGTATCTTTAGAGGAAGTAGCGGCCAATACCAGCAAGAACAGTCCAGTGGTTCCCAAACCACCGAAAATAATTAGTCCTAATAAGGTGCCAACTAAACTAGCAAAAGTTTGTTTGATAAAATTACGCATTAGTTATTAGTTATGGGGCATTGGGCATTGGGCATGGGGCATTGGTCATTTACAAATGACAAAGGACTAATGACTAATGACCTATTTACTTATTCTATGCGCTCTCAAGTGCCAGAGTGCTTTAACTGATACAAGGTGGTGTTGCCAGTGCAAAATAAGACTGTAGTCATTTAGTGACACGGAACATCTTCCTCTAAGCAAATCTGAATGAAGGAGACGGGCAGCGATCGCATTTTGTTAACTACTAAGGTGCGATCGTGCGATACCTGCGGCGGGCTACGCCTACGCCAAGCAATGAGCATCATTCACCGTGAATGATGCCTGCTTGTTGCTCGTTACGCCGTCTGTGTCAAAGCCGCTTTTGAGTCTGCGGTCGATTTTAACCGCGTAATGGTGGCTTTACGAATGCGTAGGTGTAGCCCGCCGCAGGCATCGCTTTTGCGTACTCCGCCTGTCATTTCCTATTCTCGGCTGTCTTTGCCATACTTTAACAGACGATAGACAAAAAATCGTTGGGACGAACAAGAGAGACGCGATAAATCGCCGTCTCTACAAGGAAGGCGTTTTTGTCATCTATTATAATTTTTATCAAAAAACCCGATCCGAACCGGATTGCACGCAATCGAGAAACGCCATATTTATACCAATTTAAAAAAAGAACGTAACAAATAGACCATACATCTTGTAGAGACGCGATTCATCGCGTCTTGAATTTGAACCAAGGATGTGCTGCAATCATTAATTAAATTGTTATTAGATTTTTTCACGCAATTACAGCAGTTTTCATGTATTTGAACCACATCTGTCGTAGGGGCAATTCATGAATTGCCCCTACCGCGTGGTATATTTACCTGAAAATCGCTGTAAACCGGATTCCTATATAAATCAACCAATATAGCCACAGCCCCTCTCTGCAAGCAAAGAAGGGCTTGTGATATTATTTATTCTCAGAACGGCGATGTGTGGGTAACAGGCTTTTTTTCTGTTTTTCTTGCAAATTGCTGGCTTGTTTCAGAACTGGAATACACTGGTTAATCATCCAGATTAAAACCTCGATTGGTGAGCCTCCTTGCTGAAGGCGGTTTTCGGCATTTACGCCAATTAATATTGTTTGCAGAATTAGCAAGAAAGCGATCGCTCTTTATGATCGCCGCGATGAATTGATTAAGCGATCACCTTTATGGTTTATATACCTCACTGCGATGAGTGAACGCTACAACAAGTACCTGCACAACTTCATCGTCTATAGAATAAATGACCCTATAATCCCCGATTCTGTAGCGATAGTAACCTGCATAATCTCCCTTCAGGGCTTTAATGTTGGGGTGCGATCGAGGAGTTTGTTCTAGCTGCTGCAAACATCGGGCAATTTTCTTAGCAAAAGCTCTGTCAGCATTGACATAAACTTCCTGGACATCGGGATGAAGAATAACTTCATACATCAGAGCGAAGAGTTCTCCAGGCGGTGTATTGGGCTTTAGGCGTTACTTGATTTTGCTTAACTCGCTTTAACAATCCAGGAATTGCCAAAAGCTCTTGCGTTGCAGCTTCGCTTTCAGCATTTGCCAAATAAGCAGCAAAATCAGTCAGCACCTGTAATCGTTCTGGAGATAGTTGCTGGAGTAAGTCATTAAGCTGTTGCTGCAACTCGGCGACAGAGATCAAATCTGCTGATGACCCATCATCCATCGGAGAATTATCGGTAGTATTCATTGCCTACTTCATAATTTCAAGGTTTAGTTTTTATTATGCCGCAATCACTGGAAATGATGGAAGTAACTAGCTTTTATACTTGACTTTTAACTTCATTGTGCCTAAGCTACCGACTATAAATTCAAACGAACTTGTGTTGTGAACCAAAGCTATCAAAATTCTTCCAGGTGCTTTGGTTATCTTAGGGGAAACTGTGGCAGAGGCGATCGCCCCTAATAAAACATATATCGTGAACAGAATGGGAATGCGATCGTTTTTGCGATCCCCCCTTGTAGAGACGCGATTCATCGCGTCTTCCTCCTGATTCATCGCGTCTTCCTCCTGATTCATCGCGTCTTCCTCCTGATTCATCGCGTCTTCCTCCTGATTCATCGCGTCTTCCTCCTGATTCATCGCG
>NZ_JBALEK010000090.1:0-40839 GCF_036917815.1 Nostoc sp.
TTTCAAGGAAAAAACAGTGACTCAAATGATTGAAGATTACATTGACAAATTGCCTAGCCACAAGATTGACGACTCCTTATCCAACCCGCTCCCTATCCCCACCCTATGAGTACATTGAGGGTGGGGACTTCCGCGATACGTTAAATCATACGCTGCGCTCAATTGGCTTCAAGCAGGAGAATCATTTATGAGAACTACACAAGCCCTCACGATCACCTTGCCTCATGATATGTTGGAAATGGTCAAGGCTAAGGTCATTTCGGGTGAATATGCTACAGAAAGCGAAGTTATCCGCGATGGTCTTCGTACCCTCCAGGCGCGTGATGCCGCTCTTGAGAAGTGGCTGCGTGAAGAAGTGGTGAAAAGCTATGACGACTGTGAAGCTGATGCCAAGCTTGGGGTTCCCGCAGAACAGATCATGGCGCGTATCCGCTCGCAGTACCACAAGCGCACCACCGAAGAGCAACGCTAGATGAAACAATACAGCGTCATCTTTTCGCCACGGGCAGAGCAACACCTTAGCAATCTCTACAGCTATATCGCTGATCGTGGCTCTTAGGAACGGGCAGAGCGTTACATAAGCGTTACATAAGCGGCATTATTGCCTTTTGCCAAGGTCTTTCCACCTTCCCGGAACGCGGAACCAAACGTGATGATCTGCGATCGCATTTGCGAACTATCGAGTATGCCAAACGTGCCACCATCGCCTTTTCGGTAACAGCCCATAGGGTGATCATCCACGGCGTTTTTTACGGGGGGCAGGATTACGATTCCATCATGCAGGAAGAGCTATGATCGCTCTACTTTATCTGTTAGAGAGAGCGATCGCTCTCCGGTTAAAATGGCATTGATGAAAGAAAGGCGATCGCCCGACCAAATTCCCCAAAGCGATAATTAGCTATCTCTCCACAAAAAAGCGATCGCGTGGCTTTGGGTGCAACCAGAAAAGCGATCGCTCAATCATCAAGACATTAAAGGTAAGGCATTTAACGCACGTACATCGTTGGCACTAGCAGGCATAAACACAAATTCTACGGGAATACCATTTTTGGTGGTTAATAACTGAACTCGAACCCCGTAAAAATATCGTTTTTTCGATGCGATGTAACCTCTATACTGCGCCGACTGGATTATTTTGACATTAAAGATCCGGATGTTATCGCAGATCGGCACTGGAAACGAGTCTAAAAGGTATTCCGTGGAATCACTAATTTCCTTCAGTACCATTCCCACTTGATGAAACAAGTCGTTGATTAACATTGAGACACTGTGTAATCTCCGGTTAAAACGTGACTTTTCTAACATATTAGATATTAACTTATGGTCTTTCATATAGCTACAAGCCTTGCTATGATTACCATTAAAGAACATCGCCGCTGTTATTGCAGTTGTAATAATTTCTGCGTCATTCATCTCTCGACGACTGTCTTCATGATGCCCAATCGCCTTTAACAGATCGTCTGTGATAGCATATATGGCAATTATTTCGTTTAGCATATAGCCCTCCTAATTTTCTTCTTGGAGGGCATTTTATTGCTTAACACACCCATTGCGATCGCCCATCAGAGTAACTAGCAACTTGGGTTATTATGGAAACACCTTTCAGACTTACTCGAAAAAAAAGTAAGCAAGAATAACTTTCGCAATTTACTTTTAGAACGAAGCGCCACCCCCACTCAGTCCCCTCTAGAAATCGCAGAAAGCGACACCTATCAAACTGAAGACCCCAAAGGCAATATCTTAATTGTTGATGACCTCATCGAAAACCTGCATTTTTTAAACGACATCTTAACCAAACAGGGCTATAAAGTTCGCAGTGTCACCAACGGTAAAATGGCATTAAGAACCGTCCGCAACAACCCCCCAGATGTCATTTTACTCGATATAAAAATGCCAGATATCGATGGCTATCAAGTCTGCTCAATCCTGAAAGCTGAAGAAGAAACTTCAAGCATTCCCATTATTTTTCTCGGTGGATTAAACGAAGTTTTTGATAAAGTCAAAGCCTTTCAAGTGGGGGGAGTGGGTTATATCACCAAACCCTTTCAAACCGAAGAATTCATCGCCCGCATTCAAACTCACCTCACCCTCCAACAGCAAAAACACGAGCTTCGACGAGAAATCGAGCAGCATCGACAAACCGCAGAAATTCTCTACCAATCTCGCGCCCTTCTCGCCAGTGTGTTGAACAGTTCCAGAGATGGAATTGCCGCCATGCAGTCCATGAGGAATATGGTAACTGGAGAAATCGAAGACTTTCGCTATCTCTTAGTTAATCCTGTCTTTGCCAAACTCTTGGGGAAAAAACGACAAGAAATCACTAATAATTCAATGCAAAAGAAACTGCTCAATCGACTCACTCCAGGATTTTTTGAAAAGTTAGTGCAGGTGGTTGAAACAGGAGAACCACTCCAACAAGAATTTTTTTGGGAAACGGAGATGAAAAAGAAATGCTATGACTTGATAGCTGTTAAGTTGGGAGATGGCTTTTCAATTACCGTGCGTGAGGTTAAAGATTAGGGGAGGTAGGGGTAGGGGAGCAAAGGAGATAGAAAGAGAAGTAAAAAGTTAACGGGAGAGGGTTTTTGTTTCTGCTTATGTTCACGCAAGTGTATTGTCGCAAAAGCGATCGCACTTCAACAATAAATCTACCATAGGAATCCTAAATGAGTTGTGAAAATCGAGAGACTCAGATCCCCGACTTCGTAAAAGTTGTCGGGGATCTTATGGTTAAGAGGTTGTTTGAAAAGTCTTTAGCTGTGATTTTAGGCACTTCTAGATCCCCCCTAACCCACGCCAGTCGCTCTACTTGGGGAGACCCCATCGCTTTTAGCGTCTCCCCTTCTCCCAAAGGGAGAGGCTAGCGCCAAGGGAGAAGACCGCGCTGGCTCCCCTTAAAAAGGCAGGGCTGATTCATTCCCTAAAAGGCTCTGATTTACAAGCGTTTCAAGCAAAAAAGTCAGGTGACTAAAAAATCTGATTGGGCGAGAAAATCGCGTAGGCGTAGCCCGTCGTAGACATCGCACTGAAATTTACTCGTTGAGGTGGTATCTTTTCGATAACCAAATCAAGCAAATTTCTGACTTATACTATTGACAAAATCTCTAAGAGATCGAATGAAACAGCCCTGCCTTAAAAAGGGGGGAACCGGAGTCAAAGTCCCCCAATTTATCGGGGGATTTAGGGGGATCTAAACGTTTTACTACCAAGAAGTAGACTTTTCAAACAACCTCTAAGACTGAGTTCAGTCCTTCCTGATACTTACTATTTATTTAAAAATCGAACATAGCCTTTAAATTTACCTCTGCTAAAGGCATATATTTAGGTTAAGTCAGTTTGCGATCGCAAATACAAGGGACTGCTAATTGGGTATGGGGCAATCTGCCAAGCATCACCTGCATTTCATACAAAAAAAAGACTAGAATATCAGTGTATTTGCAGTTTATTTCTCGTTTCCAAGTTGGAGTCTAGGAAGGCCAGCAACGAGTGTAAGTAGGAGATATTCATTTATGCCAAGATGGACTGCACAGGAGAAACAAGCGTATCGAACCGAGGTGATTCAACGCATTACCGCAGCGATGCCCTTAGTAATGCAGGAATATGCCTCAATTAATTGGGAAGAGGAACTCAAAGGCTACCATACCGACCATGAATATTACCCTGACTACATCCACGCTCCCATTCATGGGACAACGGATTCCTACACCAACCCTCAGTCGTGTTTAGGGTGGGATGCGGCGATGGATGCCATTATTCCTCTCAGCCACAATGTTAGTTGCCAGCAGCTGCGCGAGAAAATGGCTGAACTAATTCCTGAAGACGCTCAAATTGAGACAGTGCTAGAGCTTGGTGCAGGTACGGCTGGTGGAGCGTTGACCCTAGCACGGCGGTTTCCCCAGGCAACTTTTCGCGTTACTGATGTTTCGCCTTATATGCTGGTCATCAGTCAGCACAAGTTTAACAAGGTTGGATTTAGTGAGCGGGTTTCCTTCGAGCAGGTGGATGCCCGTCACACTGGCTACCCTGACAATTCCTTTGATCTTGTCACGTCATCACTACTCTTGCACGAAACTCCTAAAGAGTGGACACCTAAGATTCTTAAAGAGATGTACCGGATTACCAAACCCGGAGGTTGGGTACTATACGCTGACACCTATCGTGGTGAATACGCCCTAAGCGCTTCTTTTCAAGAACCGTGGTTGGATGACTTTATCCATTTCAACTTTGAGTACGAGTTTGCAAAAGCAGGTTTTACAGAACTTCATTACATTCCCTATGCCGTGGGTTTGTGGTATATGGTTGGCCGTAAGCTAGAAAGGTGAGGTTGCCATAACACAAAAAATCTGGAGTTGCAGAGAAAGCGGGAGTATGTCACCAACTTCCAAAATTCCCCCCTGCTCCCCCTGCTCCCTTAACTCTCCCTCTTCTCTTGTCGTTCTTTGAGTTTCAGCATGATCTCTGCGTGCATCTCGCGGGTAATTGGGTAAAAATACGTTAAAACTAAGCCACAAAGCAAACAAACGGTAGGTATGGGGCCAACGGCAACGCGAATCGCAAACAGTGCCGATTCCGGTTGGATGGGTGATGGACTTCCGGCTACAGATTCTTTGAAACCGGCTACTTGCAAAGCATTTCCCACCAAAAACAGCCCGAAAGCTAAACCAAATTTTTGTAGCAAAACCATGAAGCCATAAAAAATGCCTTCTCTGCGTTGTCCGGTTTGGAGTTCATCTAATTCAATCACATCGGGAATCATCGACCAGGGAATTAGATAAGCTGTGGAGACACCAATACCAGCCATGACAGCCATCACATACATCAAAACTATTTGACCAGGTTGTAAGAAAAATAGTCCTGCGGCGGCTATTATCCATAAACTCATTCCCAGAAAATAAACAACTTTTTTGCCGAGTTTTTTACTCAGCGCCCCCCAGACAAATAGCATTAGCAGGGCAGTTCCTTGCACTGCAATCAGTATTGTAGGCACATCTGATTCTTTGAGACCCATGCAATTTACTACAAAATAGGGAATAATACTGGCTGTAATTTGCACACCTAGCCAAGAAAAAAGATATATACCAATAACAAATAGAAAAGGTCGGTTGCTGAAGACAATTTTTAGCTGTTCGGGGAAGGGGAGAGATGCAGGTTCCTCGGCTTGGATGCGTTTGGTCTCAAAAGCCAAGATGCGATCGCGGACTCCAAAAACGCACCAGTATAATGCTAAAATCGAAATTACCGTACAAATTGCTGCTAAAAAGACATATCGTTGTTGGCGATCGGCAATTTGGGAAAAAACAATTTGCGCTAAAATCAATGACAAAATGCTACCACCAATGGAAAATGTAAAGCGAAAGGTGTTAAGGCTAGTGCGTTCGTCGTAATCTTGAGTTAGTTCTGGAGTCATCGCCGTATAAGGCAAATTCACAACCGTGTAGAAAGACTGAGATATCACCCCAATCGCTACGTAATACCAGAATAACGGCCAAACATTATCACTGTGATTTGCACTAAATTGCGGTACAATCCACTGCAAGAAGAAGAAAATTCCAAAGGGAATTGCCCCATAAAACATCCAAGGAAGACGACGACCCCAGCGACGAGATTTCGTTTTATCACTCAGGAACCCAACAAGCGGATCGTTTACACCATCCCAGATTTTGCTAATCATCAAAATGCTGCCAGCTAAACCCGCAGGGATACCAGCGATATTGGTAAAGAAAAACAGCAGATAAAAGACCGAGATATTTGCAGTAATTGCTGGGCCTAAATCTCCTGCACCGTAAGCCAGCTTTGTTTTTAAGTCGAGTTTTTCACTGAGAATATCTCGTTGGGCATCGCCATCAGCAACAGAATCGTTCATAATAACTTGCACTCATACTAAAATAAAAAACTTGCAATTCCCTTCAATACTAGTTATCTACCACTCCTGTTAGACTTATGCCAGACCTTTATGTTTCTTGGTCAGATTATCACCAGAAAATTGAACAACTGGCGATTCAGATTTATCAATCCGGTTGGAAATTTAACCAGATTATCTGTCTGGCCAGAGGAGGACTAAGAATTGGAGATATTCTTTCCCGTATATACCAGCAACCACTGGCAATTTTAGCAACCTCATCTTACAGTGGCACTGGCAAGCAAGAAAGAAGTAATTTAATTTTCTCACGCCACTTGACGATGACTGCTGAAAAGTTAGGTTCGCGTATTCTCCTAGTTGATGACTTAGTAGACTCTGGAATCACACTGCAAGAAACTATACCTTGGCTCAAACAAAATATTGATTTCCCCATTGAGGAAATTCGCACCGCCGTACTTTGGTATAAAGCCTGTTCAGTTATGGCACCCGATTACTATGTCGATTACTTGGCTGACAACCCTTGGATTCACCAACCCTTTGAACACTACGAGCAGATGAACATCGCAGAACTTGCGGCTAAAGCAAGGAAACTGTGTTAAAAGATACATAGGCTCATATTCACCAGCTTTTAGCTGTTCTTTACTTATGCTAAAGCCCAGATTGCAACCTCTAAATAGTCTATATTCTCTTCTAGGAGCATCGTTTATCTTTGAGACGTACTCTTGTTCTTCAAGGCGTGAGTAGATGCCGTCTTAAATGTTAGGTGTTGGGGAAAGGCATAGCTTTCTGCTCATGGGGATAGAACACAGCTTTTTCATCTAAATTTTTTGTGATTTCTATCTATGGAAGAAACAGTTCACGACAACTTTTTCAAAAACTTTACCGTAGTAACGGCAACTATATCTGCCGCAGATTATATTCCTGAAACATCAGGTATTTATGCCTTATATCATGCATTTGATTTTTTAGAAAATAAATTATCTGACCATATAGATACTCGTATGAAAAATACGGTATTTAAAACAAAGTTTTCTGAGAAAGATAATAGAAGTAAGTTCATTGTCGATACTTGTGGAGAGTCCGTTGGTTTATCTCAAAAAATGGCTCAATTTATCAAAGCTGTTTCTCAGCCTAAAGAACGAAGAATATTAAAAAATCTTCTGATCTCATGTAGCATTCTCCAACGCCCAGATTACATTGGCACTGCAAGCAACTTAAGAGATAGATTTATTCAGCATTTGGAGCGAGATGATGGATTTTTCTCAAAGTACGCAAACTTAAGACCCAATGATGAATTTCTGTTCGTATTTTTACCTTGCCCAAAAAACATTTCTAGAGAGTTAGAAAGCCTGTTAATTCAGCTATGTCAGCCTAAATTTAATACACAGAGAAGTTAAAAATGGAATTAGATAATCAGTCTCCAGAGACTATTGAATATAAGGCAATTAGTGGTGAGTTTGGTGAGGTTAGGTACTTCATAACAACTCTTGATCAAAGTGATGCAGTTGAAAACATTAGATTTGCTGATGAAATTCAAGGCAGTTGGAGCTTCTCTGAACGAGTTCAAAGAAAACTAGATGAAAACAGAGCGAATACAGAAATATTTTCTTACCTAGCACAGGGTGGAATTCGCTTTTTTAATTCAATTGTAGTTGTACTTTTACCAAACTCAAATGACCAGAGAGAATTTTGGGACTTCTCTACAGTTAGTAGTCAGGGAAAAACTGTCGAAAAATGGGTCAATTTAAAGCTATATAAGAATGTAGCTAGAATTGTAATTGATGGTCAACATAGACTTCTTTCATTAAGAAGATATTGGAACGCCCATACTGGAAAAGAGCCTTTAAACTCTCAACAAATAAAAGAAAACTTTAGTTGTTCAGAAACTTTTGACATACCAGTTGTTTATCTAGTGTTTGGTAATCTAGGCAGAGTTGGCCATTCAGACTTAAGTGAAACTGTAAGAGATGAGATCATTAAAGCAACTCGTAATATCTTTACAGTGATAAACAAGACTGCAAAATCAATTGATAAACAAACTCAACTATTGCTTGATGATAGTAAAATATCAGCATTGATTCCTAGAAAGCTTTTAGAGGAAGGAGTGCTTGAAGATAGATTCGTTAAATGGTCTTCCACAGCAAGAAGCCTAAACCAATCAGAACCTTACTTAACGACTCTAGATTTGGTTAGCCAATGTACTATTGAACTATTAAAAGATTATCCGAAGCAAGCTTTAAAGAAATCATTTAATTCACCAACTGAGCGTAATATTGCTTTGGAGACTTATTATGAGTCTCATCCTAAACTTCCAGAAATAGGTACAAAAGAATTGCTTAAGTGGTTTTTCACTGAACTTCAGCCATTCAAAGATTGGGTATCACAGATTAGTCACGTAGGTATAGATATTCCTATTCAACCAGAGCAATCTCGATTAAACGCAAGTCAAAAAGCAAGTATAAAAAAATTACGAGATTCCAGCATTCTTTATACTCTTCTAGGACAAAAAATTCTTTTCTTTGCTGTTTCAAGGTTCTTGCTTAAGATAAGAATAGAGTATCGTATTCCAGCAATTCTTAATGCGATATCGCTTAGTATTACTAAAATGGATAAAGATGGTTTTTTCAGTCGAGATCAATCTCATTGGTCTAATGTTCTAGTACGCCCAAATCAAAACCTAACCATTATCACTACAGGATCTGGAGTTGAAAGATGTATTGATCTTGTCAGAATGATATTGCTTGATTCTTCTGATGGGGTGAGAGATTTGATAAAACGTACTAAAGATGATGTCAGTAATGAGGTTAACTGGAATGAAAATTTGATTTCCACTTGGAGAAAAGATTTTCACGTGGAATTACCTAAAGTTGATTTGATTGATGAGCAGATAAAGGAATCTTCTGAATCAGATGACTCTTTTGCTGAAGTTCGAGATTTGCTTGACTCTTCTGAGGAGGACGAAGAGGAATCTGATGAAATTGAAGATGATGAGGATATTTTTAAAGAAACTGAAGAAGTAAAAGATTAAAATTTAATGACCTGCAACACTAATAGCTAAAATTAGTTAAGTTTTTAATATTTCCCCAAACTTCGGACTCCACCACCCTTTTGGCGTATTGAAATAAGCTACATCTTTATGTTTCGTATCTTTACGCGATCGCGGGTCAGAACATCGCAACATTGTCTTACTCTGCCCCTCTTTGATATAACTGTACTCCTCAAGAGGTTTCTTACATACTGGACAGGGATATGCCGTCATCTTCAGGGGAGGCTTTTGTTGATTCTCAGCCGGAACTATTTTAGTTTGTGGTGGCTGCCAAGTTTTGTTAAAGTCGCTCCAAAATAGCACGACATTTTCACAGCCTTTGGTGCATTTGAGGAAATATTTCTTTTTAACCTTACTACTCGGAATTTTGGCGAGAAAATTGTTGCATTCAGGGCATCGCGTTTTGGAAGTTTCATATTTGCGCTCAGTTATCACATTAGCTTTACCTGTTGAACAACTCACAACTACAGTTTTAGCTTTGGAAAGCGCTGGTATAAAATAATTCTGATTCCAACTAGTTAAATAATGCTGCCAAGAGTTTTTTCCTTCGGAAATGGCATCAAGGGCATCTTCCATTTTCGCTGTGAATTCCGCCTCTAGTAAATCTGGCAGTGCTTTGAGCAAAAACGCATCAACTTCTAAGCCTAACGCTGTCGGTTGCAGATGGTCTTTTTTCAACTCCACATAATTTCGTTTTTTTAAGGTAGCAATAGTAGGAGCATAAGTACTTGGGCGACCAATTCCTTTACGTTCCATCAGTTGTACCAATTTTGGTTCACTATAACGAGGTGGTGGCTGGGTTTGCTTCTGCTCATGTCCAGCATTCTCTAGTTTCAATGCTTGTCCCTGTTGTAATGAAGGTAAAATACTATCCTTGCTGAGATTGTTCCAGTATCGGGCATAACCGTAAAATTCAATCACTTGCCCTCTAGCTGACCACAATAGAGAACCAGACTGAGTAATCACCAGAGTTTTACGCAATTGAGCAGCACGACACTGAGAAGCAATTGACCGTTTCCAAATCATCACATACAAATTAAACTCATCATCAGGAAGTTCTAAGCGCAATTGAACTGAGGGACGAAAAACATCCGTTGGACGAATCGCTTCATGTGCTTCTTGAGCCGATTTGCTACTGCGATGTTTGGCGACTTGCTGCGGTACATTCTGCGGGTCATTTTGCTCTAACCATTGGCGGGCGCTGGCACAAAATTCTGGACTCAGCATTACTGAGTCTGTTCGCATATATGTTATTAACCCAGCCTCATAAAGCTTTTGAGCAACAACCATAGTTTTGTCAGGAGCAAACCTCAGCTTTGAACCAGCTGCTTGCTGAAGGCTGGAAGTTGTAAATGGTGGCGGTGGCTGGCGGTTAACGATTTTTCCTTCAAAATGAATCACCTGATGAGGATGTCGCTGTGCTTCTTCAACTAAACGTGTAGCCTCTGCTTCCGAAAGAACACGCTTAGACTCCGGTGTTTCTGGACTATTACCTACCTTTGCGTCATCGTGAGTTTCAGTTTCTTGGTCTGCTGCATCTTTTGCAGAATCGACCGTCCCTTTGTAAAAAGCTCGGAATCCTTCAGCATAATCGACCCAAACACTCCAGTAATCTTGGGGGACAAAGGCCAGAATTTCGTTTTCTCGCTGACAAATCAAGTGCAACGTGGCGCTTTGGACTCTGCCAACACTCTTGGCGCCGTTATTCAATGCCCAAACTAAAGGGCTACCCTTGTAACCTACCAACTTATCTAGGCAATCTCGGCATAGCCCAGCACCGATTAAATTTTGATCTAGTTTTCTGGGATTAGCGATCGCACTCTGCACCGCCGATGCTGTAATCTCAGTATAAATTACTCGTTTCGGTTCCCTTAAACCTAGCGTTTCTTTGAGATGCCAAGCGATTGTCTCACCTTCCCGGTCTGGGTCAGTTGCTAAAACAACTTCATCAACCTGCCTCACCGCAGACTTGAGTTTCTGAATTGTTTCTTTCGCTCGTTGGTCACGCGGGATGTAATTGCAGCGTACATTACTCCCGTCCATGACAAAGCCCAAGGAATCGTCCCCTTCATTGCTGAGTTCTCGGATATGGCCACAACTGGCTAGAACTTTCCAATCCGAACCCAGAATTTGACTGAGTTTTTTGACTTTTCCCGGAGATTCTACCACAAGCAGGCGTTTGATCATAGCAACTGCGTTCTCGATTTTGAGCAATAAACTGGCAATTCCCATGAGCGTTGGCGCAGCCATCGCTCTTGGAACAAGCTCAACTATTATGATTTTAGCCTCAACAACCTAGTTAAACAGGGGAAAATCTGTAGCAATATCCCGCAGGGTGTGCCGGCTACCCTTCGGTAACGCCTAAAAGCGAATCGACGACCAAAACTTTCTAAGAAAGAGGATACAAAAGAATTGAAGTTTTTGTTTCCTGTGCTTTCCAGAGAGAGATAGAAGTTAGAATTAAAGCGATGAAGCCAATGGCTATAGGACTAGATGACTATGCGAATTAAGCAAATTTCCGTCAGTGGCTTATTTGGAATTTTTGACCATGTTATCCCATTGAACATGGATGAACGAATCACGATTATTCATGGCCCAAATGGTTTCGGCAAAACAGCAATTTTAAGAATTATAAATAGTTTTTTTAACTCCCGAAACGCAGAATTGAAAACCATCCCATTTAAAACTTTCCGATTTGAATTTGATAATAATGCTAGTCTTGAAATAAAAAATACCGAGAATGCAGAGGAATCCAAAAAAAATAATATTGTTTTCAATTTTTATCAGCCTGACTTAGAGCAAGATTATTTTCCTCTAAAACCAATGAAAATTATTAGTGACATAGACATTCGGATTGGTACTTTAGATAAGATTATACCAGGCTTAGAACGAATATCTCCTCAAAAGTGGCTGTATGATCCTACTGGAGAAACTCTTTCTTTAGAACAAGTTTTAGAACGTTTTGATAATGTATTGCCTTCATCATTTAAGTTAAAAAAAGAGCCTGAGTGGTTAGAGAAATTGAAAAACAATATTCATATTCGCCTCATTGAATCACAACGTTTACTTAATTTTGTTCCTAACCGTTCCAGATGGTCTGCTGAAACACCTTCAATGTTATCAACTGTGTCTGCCTATTCTGATGAACTTGCTAAACTAATGCAAGATAAATTTAAGGAATACGGTACAATATCTCAATCTCTTGACAGAACTTTTCCAGTTAGAGTAGTGAAGCAACAATCATCCGTAGATTTAACAGATGAACAACTTCGAGATCAATTAAACGAACTTGAAGCAAATCGCTCTCGTCTAATAGAAGTAGGTCTTTTGGATAAAGATGAAGATTCAGAATTTCAAATCCAGCCTCAAGATATAGATGAAAGCACCAAAAATGCTTTGTCGGTATATGTTGAAGATGTGGAAAAGAAGCTGAGTGTTTTTGCTGAAATAGCAAGTAAAATCGAATTATTAAGGAAAATTATTAATAATAAGTTTGCCTACTCCTACAAAGAAATAAATTTTAGTAAAGAAAAGGGATTTGTTTTTACAACACTTTATAAATCATCATTATCTAATTCAAAAACTCTTTCGCCAGCAGATTTATCATCTGGTGAGCAACATGAGTTAGTTCTTCTATATGAACTATTATTTAAAGTCCAGCCTAATTCTTTAGTTTTAATTGATGAGCCGGAATTATCTCTTCATGTAGGATGGCAGGTTCAGTTTTTAAAGGACTTACAAGACATTACACAGCTTGCAGATTTAAATATACTAATGGCTACTCATTCACCAGATATAATTCAAGATCGTTGGGATTTGACGGTTGAACTGAAAGGGCCACAAAAGTGAGAGATTTTCTGACAGTTGACCGTGTTGAAAACCAAATACGATTACGACGAAGCACATATACTGGAACTTTTTTATTAGTGGAAGGAAGTTCTGATAAAACTTTCTATAAGCGATTTGTTGACCAATTAGTTTGTGAGTTAGTCGAAACATCAGGAAAACCCTCTAGTAAACAGCGTGCTATTGAAATTTTAAAAATTTTTGAACACTCAAATTTTCAGGGAGTTTTAGCGATTGTTGATGCAGATTTTGATCGCCTTGAAACTTTGTTATACACAAGTCTTAATCTTCTTTACACTGACAGCCATGACCTTGAAACTATGCTGATTAAATCACCAGCATTTAACAAAGTACTCGCTGAATTTGGTTCTGAAGAGAAAATTGCTCAGTTTAAGAGAGATGTAAAATTAGTATTAGTTGAAAATGGGATGTCGGTAGGTTATTTGCTTTGGATATCTAAATCTGACGGATTAAATCTAACCTTTGAGGGTGTTACATTTAGCAAGTTCATTGATGAGCAAACTCTGCAAATTGATGAACTCAAGCTGATTCAGGAGATTAAAAATAAATCCCAAGCTTTCTCTTTGAACGAGAAAAATCTGCAAGAACGGTTAAAGAGTCAAAAAAGCAATAATCACGATCCTTGGCAAATCTGCTGTGGTCATCATTTGGTGGAAATTTTGTCGTTTGGTTTACGCAAAGCACTTGGCTCTAACAAAGCTGCTGATGTTGAACCGAACAGTCTTGAGCGTAGTTTACGGCTTGCTTATGAAGAAATTTACTTTCACCAGACACAACTCTATTTGGACATCCGTACATGGGAAAGCAATAATCAGCCATTTAGGGTTTTGCGGAATGACACTTAACAATTCAAAATTAAAGACATTTCAGACGAACGCGAGTGCGTCTCCAAGAGTTGAGAAGTGCCAAGCGATAAGTTAAGAGCGTTGTGGCAACTTCGGGGGATTTAAATAAACCCCGATTGAAACTGATCGGAGGCGGAGTGTCTCCGACTCCGCGCTATATGTAATGCAATACGGTTCAGTTAAGGTTGTTAATTGAGATTATTCTCAATAGTTGAACGTAAGAATAAGTCTTTCAACATTACAAAAGTTCAAATTTTTCGTTAACTGAACCGTATTGATATGTAATGGTTGGGGTCTTAAACCCTTGAATTTACAATAAATACTAAATTCGTAAACTATATAAGGAATAAAATCTGTAAAAAAATCCCAATTGCCAATAAGATTTTTGTAAAAGGTTATCAGCAGCTAAAGACGGTAATGAGTATTACATCTGATTCCAATAGCAACCCAACAGTTTCGACCCAATCCTTTCTGCCCATAGAAGATTATGGGGTGATCGGGAATTGCCATACCGCAGCTCTTGTCAGTAGTTGTGGTTCGATTGATTGGCTTTGCTTACCTCGGTTTGATTCGCCGTCTTTGTTTGCTCGAATTTTGGATCTAGAATGTGGCGGGAGATGGAGTATCCAGCCAACTACTGCTTGGTCAAGTAGTCATCAGTATCTGAACGAAACTAATGTACTAGAAACAATTTTTAGGTGTGAGTCAGGACGAATTTCGCTGCTGGATTTTATGGATATTAGCAACCAGGAGCAGCAACAAAGCCGAATAGCACCTGGCAGGCTAATCCGAATTGTCGAGGTTAGTGAAGGAACAGTTGAACTTATTAGTACTTGCTCTCCTCGCCCTGACTATGGGCGCACAATTCCCAAGTTAGTCAAATCTGGCAACCAAGTCAGGTTTGATTCATTCACCGTTACTGGACCTGTTGAATGGCATCTGGACACAACAAGCAATACATTTATCTGTCAGATCATCCTCCACGCCGGAGAGCGAGTTGCATTCACGCTTTTGACTGAGGAGGATGAGGATGCACAACTGCCAAATCTAGACCCAATGGATGCCCTGGCATCAACTTGCGCCGAATGGCGGGGTTGGGCGAATAAGTGTACTTATCAAGGAGCGTATCGAGACGCGGTTGTTCGCAGTGCGCTGACCTTACAGTTGATGACTTATGCCCCTTCAGGAGCAATTGTAGCTGCACCGACAACTTCGTTGCCAGAAGAAATTGGTGGGGGGCGGAACTGGGATTATCGCTTCACCTGGATTAGGGACTCATCATTTACTCTTTATGCATTGCTATTAGCTGGTTATCTTGATGATGAGTGTCAGTTCTTCAATTGGATCGCCCAGACTGTGAAGATGGAAGGAACTGGAATCAAAATCCTTTACCCGATTACATCAAGTGGACAGGTTGTTGAGCAAACCTTAGATCACTTGCGAGGATATCGAGACTCGCAGCCAGTTCGGATCGGCAATGGTGCAGCAGGACAAGTTCAACTTGATGTCTATGGTGAGGTGCTTAGTGCTTTACATTTCGCCTGGAAGGTTGGAAAGTACGATCCAACTGCAATTTGGGAACACATCTGCCCACTAGTAGATTGGGCTGCTGAACACTGGCACGAACCAGATAGCGGCATCTGGGAAGTGCGTGGGGGTTTGCGACATTTTGTTTACGGGAAAGTGATGCTGTGGGTGGCATTAGACTGTGGCATCGAAATGGCTGAGGCGCTTGAGCTAACTGGTGATACTACCCGTTGGCGACAGGAGCGCCAACTAATCCGCAATGAAGTGTTTGAAAAAGGGTGGAGCGAAAAACTTGGTGCCTTCAAGCAATCCTACGAAGATGAAACTCTTGATGCCTCTAATTTACTAATGTCTAGTGTTGGCTTCATTGATGGAACTGACCCGCGCATGGTGTCAACAATTGATGCGACTATCGAACATTTAGTTGAGAATGGACTGTGTTACCGTTACCGAGATGCACCAGAAGGCGTGAGTGGTAAAGAGGCATCCTTTGTTCTTTGCACCTTCTGGCTGATCAACGCACTTATCTTGGCTCAAAGGGCTACAGAGGCTAGTGTTTGGTTTGAGGAAATGCTGGCACGAAGCAGTTCGTTGGGACTATTTGCAGAAGAAATTGACTTTGAGACAGGGGCGCATCTTGGTAACTTTCCCCAAGCCTTTTCGCATATTGGCGTGATTAACGTTGCCGTTTCCTTAGCACATACAGGTAATATCGGAACAGTTGAGCGGGTGCATATTGATGCAGCAAATGCTGCATCAAGAGGTGGCGGTGGTATTCAGTAACAGTCAACTACAAACTTGGGAAAACGAGCATAAAAATAGGGGTTAATGAACTGATAATCAATATTGTTGTGTTGGAGCCACGTCAAAGCTTTTTTGCAAGTGCCGCAGTTTGGAATGCCGTAGACTTGAATAGACATAAAGTAATTAAGCAACAATGTCTGATGAACTAGCCAGTGCTTCATTCTAAAATCAAAGTAAACAAGAATGTCTAATTGGTAGAAAAAAGCTAAATAATGGTTATGACTGTAACTACCTATAAATGGACAATTAAACGTTATCACCAAGCAATAGAGGCAGGTATCTTTGACGACCAGTCCATTGAACTATTGCGCGGCGACCTGATTGTTATGCCCCCAGAACGAGAACCTCACGCCTACTACAACACAGAAGCAGCTGATTATCTTCGCACACTGCTCGGTGAACGGGTAAAAATCCGTGATGCCAAACCCATTACCTTACCCAACGATTCCGAACCGGCTCCCGATGTTGCGATTGTCAAACCTTTAGGTGAGGTCTACTTAGAACACCATCCTTACCCAGAAGATATCTTCTGGGTAATTGAATTTTCCAAAGCCACCCTGAGCAAAGATTTAGGTGACAAAAAAGACATTTATGGTGAGGCTGGTATTGTTGAATACTGGGTTGTCAACCTGAAGACTCCGCAGTTAAAAGTATTTCGTGACCTAAAAAATGGGGAATACAAAACCGAGATGACACTAACCACAGGTACTATTTCACCCCTAGCCTTTCCTGATGTATCTGTCCAAGTTGAGCGCCTTATAAGTAAGATGTAGTGCAGCGCATAATTGAAAGGACGAAAGTACCAAACACCTACCAAATCGGCGAAGTCTGCCAAATCCTAGTTAAGGACAATCTGGAACTCAGAGGCAAGGGTGGGTGCTGGGCGATTGTTAGTGCAGTGAATGAGTTTAGTTGCACCTAACTGTATTCAGACTCACTGGAGGAGACAGTCAAAAATCTGTTGCAGTCTTTGGGGAAGGTAAATCGGCCTTGGTTGACTGCTGTAGAGCACAATAATCGGTGGCTACGCTACGAGCAGAATCAGTAGCTCTGGTAATTGATAGCAATTGTTCATAATCTTTTGGTGTGTCAACATCGATATCCCCTAGAGGAAACGGAATGGAAAACACTTCATTCAGGTTATTATTAATAACTATTTTGGCTCCTGAAGCATTTTTCAAAGCAGCAAGTTCTGAAAAAAATCTCTGACCAAATAGAGCGGGTACACCTAATGTACCCGCATATTCACAAGCAATGATCTGTTTTCTTGTTGAATAATATGTATCAACAAGTTGATTAATAATTTGCTGAGAAACAAATGGCTGGTCGCAAAGTGTAATAACTACTGCTTCTAATTTTTGCGGAAGATTATTTAACAATTCAATACCGCTCTTGATTGAAGTACTCATTCCACAAGCCCAATCCAAGTTTTTAACTACTTTAACGGGAAGTTGTTTAATTTGGGGATGAATCTGTTCTGCATTGGCTCCAAGTACTACTACCACAGGTTGACAAACTGAAGCGATCGCCATTTCTGTAATGTATTGCAAAAAGCTACGTCCTTGGTAAAGCAGTAGTTGTTTTGGTGTACCCATCCGAGTCGATGCACCAGCAGCAAGAATCATAATGGCTATGGTTGATTTTTCATTGTCTATTTGCTCAGTGTTAAATTCCATAACAGACAAAAATTATGTGGTAAGTAGTAATTTTAAGTTGCTTTCATCGCATTGATGAATTGGTTGATTGCGATTTCTTAAAAAATTACCACTGCGGTTTGTTAGCACTGCTTGAATTTCCGCAATAATGGCGATCGCTATTCCTTCAGGTGTATCTGCTCCGATATCAATCCCTATCGGGCTATGCAATCTTCTTAATTGTTCAGTATTATAAACTATTCCTTGCAAGCGCAAATCTTCAAGCAATCTCTCAGTACGCACCTTTGGCCCTAAAACCCCTATGTAACGTGCAGGAGATGGCAGCAACATTTTCAAAATTTCCCTGTCATCAAGGTAATTATGCGTCATAACCACAGCAACTGTATAGGCATTTATAAATACCTGTTTATGGACAATTTCTCGCCGACTAAGAATCACATCACAAGGCAGAGGAAATCGCGCTCTAGTTGCCTCATTCGCTCGACAATCGACTACAGTAACTTGCCAACCTAATGCTTGAGCAAACTGGGCTACTGGTACAGCGTCATAACCTGCACCAAATATTACTGCATGTATGGGTGGTTGAATAACTTCGATGAAAACTTCTACATTGCCTAAAGGTAACTGATAGTTACTTACCCTTGACTTTTGATTAGCAAAGGCTGCTTGACTATCTGCAATCAGAGATTGAATTAAATTGGCATCTTTGATGTCAGTGATAAATTTACCATCAGGATAGAGCAGTAAGCGCGACCCAAGTTTGACCTTGACTGCGCCTTCCAAGGCAAAGACTGTAGCAATAATACCTAAATGTTTTTGATGAAAACACTCCTGTATAAAAGCGATCGCATTCGGTGTACTTTCTCTCTCAAGACGTTCGATCAGAACTTGCACTATCCCATTGCACCCCAAACCAAAGCCCCACAGAATATCTTCCGAAGCAGTATTATCGTAAGTAACAACAATTGGTTCGCCGTCTGACATTCGTTGTTGAGTATGCTCAAATACGTCGTTTTCTAAGCAACCAGCGCTGATTGTTCCGACCATCCGACCTGTATTTGTCATCAACAT
The DNA here is from genome assembly GCF_036917815.1 of Nostoc sp. Classification (GTDB taxonomy): domain Bacteria; phylum Cyanobacteriota; class Cyanobacteriia; order Cyanobacteriales; family Nostocaceae; genus Nostoc. Next base: position 18,676 of record NZ_JBALEK010000090.1, read on the forward strand.
TTTAGCACCCGGTCGGCGATAGGTTGAACCTTGAGTTTTAACTACAGTCGCCAGGAAAGTGATTTCACCATTTTTTTGACTTGACTCGAAGCCTTCTAAGATTGCTTGTAATTCATTCATTTGATTGCTTATTTTCCTGTTGCTAGCAGTTTGTCAATTTGAGCAAGTAGTCCCAATGAAAACAATGGTTTTTTCTCAGATCGCGCTTCTTAAGATTGGTAAGCATAAATCATGTGAGAAATAACTGGGGGTTCATCGCCTTGATGAAAGGCAAAAACCTTTTTGCGAATCTCTCGATCTGCCACTGTAAAGCGTTCATACTGACGTAAATGATCCACCCAAGACTCGACGATAAATGTCTCTAAGTAGCGATGTGGCTGCAATGTATCATGAAAGATGCCCCAGCGAATCGCACCATCTCGTAACCGCACCACTCGCAGAACATGAATTGCTGCTATAAATTCCTCAGCTTGCTCTGGGTCAATACAATATTCAAGTGTGACTAAAACTGGCCCTTCTTCTGGTTGCAATTCAATTACTACTAGCGGTTCCGCCCGCCGTAATGCCGGAGCTAAATCAAGTTTTCCTGACAGCAACGGGTAACGCCACGCGGTGAAAGTTCCCCCAATTAACCCAAGGGCAGCAACGAATAAGGCACTTGGCGTTCCCCAATGTTCCGCCGCTACACCCCAAACAATGCTACCAATTGCTGAACCTCCTTGAAATACCATTTGATAAGTTCCTAGCGCCCGCGCCTGCACCCAAGCCGGAACAGCAAGCTGAACTGTAATATTCAAGCTGGATGTCATACTTGTCCAAGCAATTCCAGCCGCCACCAAAGCTAGCAACACCAAAGGTACGTTGTGAATGAATGCCAGAATTAATATAGCGATCGCAAACACCAGAGTTGCTACAATCACAACTCCATCGGCTGTAAGATGTTGACGCACTTGTGGCATCAAAATCGCACCGATAATCGCCCCAAATCCAAAACTACCGAGTAATAAACCATAGCCACCTGCTCCTTGTTGCAAATCCTGCTGTGCCACTAAAGGCAACAATGCAAACAAAGCACTGGTACAACTAGTTAAAACACCGCCTCGAATTAACACGGCTTGCAGGGCTGAAGAGAAACGGACATAGCGTATACCAGCCCGCATAGAACCTAATACTCGCTCTGCGGGGAGGGCACTTTCGTAAAATGGTTTGCGTTGCCAACGATAAAGGATGATAATTACCCCAATAAAAGAGAGGGCATTAATCAAAAAGACGACTCCTGCATTAGCTGCCACCAGTATAAAACCTGCGATCGCCGGGCCAACTGCTCGGGCAATATTAAACCCAGCACTATTTAAAGCAATGGCAGCCATGAGTTCCGATCGCGGTACTAATTCTGGTACAATAGCTTGCCAAGCTGGGCCATTCATTGCCGCTCCCAAGTTAAGGAAAAACGTCAGCGCCAATAGTGACCACGGTGTAATTCTACCTGCAAAAATTAATCCACTCAACATGAGTGCAGCAATCAGCATCCAAACTTGCCAAAATATTAGTAACCGACGGCGATCGAAAATATCTGCCGTTGCTCCAGCTGGTAATCCTAACAGCAGCACCGGCAAAGTTGCGGCTGTTTGCATAAGTGCCACCAATAGGGGAGAGGTGGTGAGAGAAGTCATTAGCCAAGCTCCCGCCGTGTCCTCCATCCAACCGCCAATGTTGGAGACAATTGAGGCAATCCAGCGATCGCGAAACAAAGATTTACGGAGCGGACTCCAAGCAGAGGTTGTCATAACTGCGGTATGCACATATTTACTTCAGCATTCTGGGAGCGGGGCCACGAGTGGTATCTAATCCTGAGACACGAGGTAGAGTGATCGTTTTGCCTGTTTGCGCGGCTTCGTAAATCAACGAGATCAGTTTTTGGTCTTGTAAACCTTCTTCCCCAGGGGTATGGGGTTGCTTGTTCTGAATCACACAATCCGCCATGTGATCGATTTCTAAAGCAAACTGATTCTTCTCACTTATCCGCACTTCGCTAATGTTTTCTGCCATGCTGTTTGTTGGTGATTTGCGTGAAACCATCATCCGCAAACCGTTGTAGGAGAACGCTGGATCGATTTGTCCCCAAGCATCAGAGCCAAAGACGCGAAACCGCCGCCCTTCGTGAAAGCCGTAGCTGTTGGAGCAAATTCCTAGTATTCCACTGGGAAACCGCAGCTGGAAGGTGACACTTTCTTCTACTTCTTTGAAGCGCGGATCGCCAGGAGTGCTGAAGATTTGGGCGCTAATTGCGATCGGTTCCTCTCCTGTTAAATAGCGAGTTGCATTCAAGCAATAAATTCCCACATCTGGTAAAGAACCACCTCCAGCTAAAGCGCGTTTCAATCGCCACTGGTTTAAGTCACCTCCCTGATTTTGTCCATTATCTGCCTGAATCACTTTCACAGTTCCTAATTCTTTGCTGCGGATCATCTGAATCATGGCGCGATGGTGCGGCTCATATTGGCAGCGATAAGCAATCATCAGCTTGCGATCGGCTTGTTTACACGCATCGATCATCTGCTGACAATCTTCTACTGTGGTTGCCATTGGCTTCTCACAAAGAATATGCTTCCCAGCTTTTGCACCACGCACCGTATATTCTCGGTGCATACTGTTAGGCAGTACAATATAAATCACATCAACGTCTGGATTGTTGCGGAGATTGTCGTAATTCTGATAGTTGTAAACGTTCTGCGGTTTGATGCCATACTGCTGGGCAACAAGATTTGCTTTGGCAGCATCACCACTAACTAATGCAGTTGGCTTTGCTAATTTACATTCAGCAAACGCAGGCATAATTTCTTCTAATGCTAGTCTTCCCAGTCCGACGATCGCAAATCCTAAGCGTCGCTCTGGGGGTAATGCAGTTGGTGGCCCACCTGTATCAACCTCTGTCTTTTCCGAGATGGGCGGAAACTGAATCTGAGGTGGCAACTCGCCTCCGCGTGGAGTGGCTTGCACAGTTGGCTGTTGAGCAGCGACTTCTTCGCCCATACTACCAATTGCGGCGGCTGAAATTGCTCCTAAGCCAGCAGTAGTCAGAATTTGGCGACGAGAAAATTCTCCTTTAAACAATTCAGGCATTGTGGTTTTTTAATGATGAAATGATCAAATTTTGGACTTAGTAGGGCAATTTGTCGCAAATTAAATTTGGCAATATCCTGCAATGCCAATGCATCGACTTGCAATCGCCTCGTTCCCAGCCTCTAGGCTGGGAATGTATTCCGAGAGGTTCTAGCTCTTGTCAAGAAATAGGAGGCGGAGCCTCCCAGAATGTGTTCCCAGCCTTCAGGCTGGGAACCAGTGAAAGGGAAAGAAGATATGCTCAACTAAACTGTATTGTTTTACCATACTCAGTACTGAGTGCTGAGTTTTGAAGTTGAGTACGGCTGACTTTCGCACTATGGTAAAAGCCCCGCCCCTCTGGTGCGTCCGCTGCGCGAACGTGGGCGGTCTTTCAACTCTAAGCCGAGGCACTCGGAACTCAGCACTCTTCATGGAGTAGTTGGTGTGCAACCAGTCGCCAGAGATAAGGCGATCGCTACTAAACCAGTAGAATATATTTTGAAATTGGATATAATTAGTGTTCTCCTTGGATAAAGCTATATTTTGAAACGTTGAATGAAAAACAAGTGCCATCAGCACAGTTAAGTAAGCTACAAACAAACACTTATGATTTAATGGTTACTCCTGCTTCTAACTCCAAAGCTTTGATTAATGCCGATGCATTTTCTTCCCCCCATCCTTGATTAACTGCTGTTTTAATGGTTTCTCTGACAATTGCCGCAGCAGGCGTGGGAGAATTTAAATCTTGGGCAAATTTAGCGATCAAATTGGCATCTTTCAACAGATGCTTTAACGCAAAACTCGGTGTAAAGTCTCGATTCAACAGCATCTTGCCCATACCGTCAAAAATCGGAGAGCGAAAATCTACTACGTGCAGGACATCAAGAACGTCTTGTGGATTCAGTCCGGCTTTGGTTGCCAAAATCAACGCTTCCCCTAAAGCTTCAATTTGGGTTGCCACTATAGAGTTACCAATGAGTTTCATTGATGCGCCTTTGCCAGTATCACCCAGGTAATGGATCGTTTCGCTTAACGGCTCTAAAATTGGTTTGACTTGCTCAAATACCTCTTGTTTGCCACCAACCACAATCCACAATCCCCCATTTGCAGATTCGTTTTTGCTGCCGAAAACAGGGGCATCAAGAAATTCAACGTGCTTTTGGGCATAAGCTGCGGCTTCTTTGCGGGAGGTGTCAGGATGAACTGTACTCATGTCGATCGCAATTTGTCCCGATTGCACCTTTGATAAAATGCCATCTTCGCCAAAGACAACCTCTTCAATAGCATTATCATTGGCTAGCGAGTACATAATCACCTCGGCATTTTCTACAGCTTGTGCAGGTGTTTGTGCTTGAGTTGCACCTTGTTCTACTAGAGGCTTACAAGGCTCTGGGCTGCGATTCCAAACCCGTAGATCGTAACCAGCTTTGAGCAAGTTGGTTGCCATACCACTGCCCATGATGCCGAGTCCTAAATATGCAATGCGTTTGCTCATGATGTTCTCGTATAGTGTCTTACTTCAAAAAAATCGGATTAATATTTAGCCAAGAAAAGCTGGATTCATGGCTGTACTATCATTTTGGGTTGTAGTTTTATATCGTTCGTACTGCCCTTTAGCTGCTGCCTCACGAGTCCGCGCTAACAGTGCTGTAACTTGTGCTTGATCCATTGGCTTAAAGGTGCGGACTGCCTCAAACGCCTGGTCTAAAATTCCCATGCTGTCGATGCCTGTAATTACCACTGACGTTGGCAAATTCATTGCGTAATGCAGACACTCGATTGCACTGACGGTGTTGCTTCTGAGAATGTAAGACTCCCCGATAGATTTCATTCCCAGCACACCAATATTGTTTTTCACTAACACAGGTAAAACCTGATGTTCAAAACTTCTAAAATGGGCATCCATCACATTCAAAGGCATCTGCACGGTATCAAAACGGAAACCATTTTGTGCCGCAGTTTCCAGCATTTGCAGGTGAATTTGGGGATTCTTATGTCCTGTGAAGCCGATATAGCGAATTTTACCTGCTTTCTGGGCTTCAACAACTGCCTCCATTGCGCCACCGGGAGCAAAGACGCGATCGGGGTCTTCAAAGCGTAGTATTTCATGATGCTGCAATAAATCAATGTGATCGACCTGCAAATCTTTAAGCGATTCATCAATCTGCATTTTGGCAGCGTCTTTGGTGCGACCATCGATTTTTGTCATCAGGAAAACTTTTTGGCGATAACCATCCTTAAGAGCGTTTCCCATCCAACGGTGGCTACGTCCGTTGTGATAGTCCCAAGAGTTATCCATAAAGTTGATGCCGCGATCGATCGCACTGCGGATTAACTTGATACTTTCTTGCTCTTCTTGAATTTTTCCAATGTGATACCCCCCCAAGCCAATCACAGATACTTGTTCTCCGGTGCGTCCGAGATGGCGATACAACATTTCGCCGCGTCGAATTGGAGTGGCTGAACTTTGGGCTAACAGTTGAGTATTTTCATCAACAGTTTTTGTTTGAGCGAGAATCGGTTGCAAAAATCCTTCCGAAACTGCAAGTCCTGCTGCCACTAATCCCGAAGCAGAAGCAGTTTTTAATAAGCTGCGTCTACTAATTTCCATAATTGTCTCCTACAACCAACAACAGGAATGAGCCGTATACTATCACGGCAATCTGACATGGAGACTCTAACTAAGGTGTGTTTTGAAATATACTCCGCAAGATACATTAGACATCTATGACTATCCAAGACACAACACGCCGTTTGCGTCCTCAAGCCATTAGTCAAGATATTGACTCATTCCACGGTTTGCAAACCGTCAGCACCTATAACACAACTCATGCTGATGCCTCAGCTGCAAACTTAGAGGAAGTTTATCAGGCGATGTTGATTTCTCAGCAAACCGAAACCGAGAAACTAGCTTTATACCGAGCGGCTGCTGATGCTGCCCGATTAGCAGAGTGGGAATTTCATAATGCTGTATTAGCGATGAAAGAAGTTGTACGTGGACAATATGGCTCAGATAGCGATCAAGCTCAAGCAGTAGGACTGAAGAAAAAATCAGACCGCAAACCTACTGACCCGGTTAGCTGGTAAGCGCCAAATTTTAGGGCAATAGTGATGATTGCCGCTGCAATCGACAAGAAAGCGTAGGATCGGGCTGTTGGACTACTCATCTCGGTCACGGACGTAATTACAGTGATTCCGAGCTAAGAGTACCAAATTTTACTTGAGTGGTCATCAGTCTTGAGACTTCTACTGATTGGTATTTCAAGACACGATCAATCCAAGACGCGATCAATCGCGTCTCTACAAGTGTATCATTGCTGACTTTTCACGGCATCTGGAAAACTTCTCTCTAAATCTCTCTCCTAAAAGGAGAGAGACTTTGAATTTCCCCCTTCCCGCATCGGGAAGGGGGTTAGGTTTTAGGTGGACTTTTGTACATAACGTGAAAAGTCAGGTATCATCGCCGCGTATGAACTTCTTGCTCATACTGGTAATGTAGCGATCGCTATATCTACAGCAGTTTGTCTAATGTAATTGGCAAATCACGGACGCGCTTACCTGTGGCATGATAAACAGCGTTAGCGATCGCTGCCGCAGTGCCGGTAATGCCAATTTCACCAACTCCCTTGACACCAAGCGGGTTGATATGTGGATCGTGTTCATCGACAAACAACACCTGAATATCGGGAACGTCTGCATTTACTGGTACGTGATACTCAGCTAAATCATGATTAACAATGCGTCCTAGATTGGGGTCTATTACCGTATGTTCCATTAACGCCATACCAATGCCATAAATAATCCCACCAATCAGTTGACTGTTGGCTGTTTTAGCATTGAGGATGCGTCCAACCCCAAAAGTTCCCACCCAACGCGATACTCGCACTTCACCCAAATCAGGCTCAACGCGAACTTCGGCAAACTGCGCTCCAAATGCGTGCATTGAGAACTTTTTTTGTTCTTCTCCAGGCTTGGCATCTGCACGCGCTTCGATCATTTTCATTCCATGTCGTGCCAAAATAGCCTGATATGTTTCGGTTGCAGAGGATTTATTTTTTAAGAAAAAGCTGCCATCTTGGGCAATCACATCTTCAGGATTTGAACTATAAAGTGGCGATTTTTGATCGGCAAGTGCTAGTTGCAAAAGCTGACTGCGAGCTTGATTTCCCGCTAAATACACCGCCGAACTGACACTGGCGGCAGTTTGCGAACCACCAGAAACGGGGGTTTCTGGCATCTTCGTATCGCCTAGTTCAAAGCGGACTTTGTTAACTGGTAAACCAAGTGCTTCGGCTGCAACTTGAGTCATTACAGTATAAGTCCCTGTGCCAATATCTTGCGAACCGCTCAGTACAACGGCTGTACCGTCTGCCATAATCTGAGCGATCGCCGATGCCGGAGAACGGTTGGTAGGATAAGTTGCTGTCGCCATACCCCAACCAATCAAATAATTACCGTCTCGCATCGAACGGGGCTTGGGATTGCGCTTTTGCCAGCCAAACTTTTCTGCCCCTAATTTGTAACACTCTCTCAGTGATTTACTCGACCAAGGGAGTTTTTTAGTAGGATCAACTTCAGCATAGTTACGCAAACGCAGCTCGATGGGATCGATATTGAGCGCATAAGCTAGTTCATCCATTGCCGATTCTAAGGCGAATGACCCAGAAGCTTCTCCTGGTGCCCGCATAAAGGTTGGTGTACCCTGATCCAGCTGAACCAAACGGTGGCTGGTTTCGATGTGCGGGCAAGCGTAAATCATCCGGGCGCTTTTACCAACAGGTTCGATAAATTCATCGAAAGTTGAAGTTTGGGAAGTGCCAGCGTGTCGGAGTGCAGTCAATTTTCCTTCGTGGGTTGCACCGAGAGAAACTTGTTGAATTGTCTCTGGTCGGAAGCCGACAGGCCCATACATCTGTATCCGTCCCAGAACTAATTTTACTGGGCGATTAACCTGCCGTGCGGCGATCGCAGCTAGTGGCACGTGCGACCAAGCCGATCCTTTACAACCGAAGCCACCGCCCACAAAGTAAGACATAATGCGGACATTCTTTGGATCGATTCCCAATGCCCCCGCAACTTTTTGTTGAACCTGAAAGATTCCCTGAGTTGCGTCATAGAGCAGCAGTTGATCGCCTTGCCAAACTGCTGTTGTGGCATGAGGCTCCATCGGATTGTGATTTTCGATCGGTGTCGTATAGGTTTGCTCGACGCGGACAGCCGCCGCCGCTAGTCCCTGGTTGACATTGCCATGAGTTGAATCGGGCGGCTCCTCTTTGGGGATTTTTCCTTTAGGCAAGTATGCCTTAGCGAGGTTTTCCCGCATATTGATGGTTGGTTTCTCTTCTTCATAACGAACTTGTACGAGTGAGGCAGCATACATAGCTCGTTCAAATGTATCAGCAACGACGACACCAATATGCTGACCACTATACAGGACAATGTTATCTTGCAGCACTTGCAGCTTGCGACCGCCGCCCTTTTCTCCAGACGCTTTGGGCGCGTTGAGGTGGGTAATAACTGCTAATACACCTGGTACTCGCTCCGCCGCCTTTGTATCGATTTGGGCTATCTTCCCTTTGGCGATCGTGCTTTGAATTGTCACGCCATAAGTCATTTTTGCTACCGGAAACTCAGCCGCGTAACGTGCGCCACCAGTCACCTTCAGGTATCCATCAACTCGATTGAGCGGTTTGCCGACAACTCTATTTGTGTTCCCTGTATTCATGCCATCCCTCCTACCGTTGTCAGCGCCTTAACAATTGTGCGTTTAGCCAGTTCGACCTTAAACCCGTTGTATTTTTGAGGTTTAGCTCCGGCGATCGCAGCATTGGCTGCGGCTTGAAATGTTGCCTGGTTTGCGGGCTTGTTCAGAAGCACTTTTTCCGCTTCAAAGGTGCGCCAAGGTTTTGTTCCTACGCCACCAAGGGCAATGCGTGCCGAGCGAATGATGCCATTTTGAATATCTAATGCCGCTGCAACCGATGTCATTGCAAAGGCATAGGAGGCACGATCGCGGACTTTTAAATAGTGCGATCGCTTCCCAAAGGTTGAAGCCGGTAAGTCAACGGCAACAATTAACTCTCCGTGTTCTAAAACCGTCTCTCTTTCTGGTGTATTATCCGGTACAAGATGAAAATCTACAAGGGGAATGCTGCGGTCTCCTTTCGGACCGCGTGTTTGCACAACGGCATCAAGTGCTACCATTGCCACCGCCATATCAGAAGCATGGGTGGCAATACAGCGATCGCTACCACCGAGAATCGCGTGAATCCGGTTGTAACCCTCGATTGCCGCACAACCTGAACCCGGAACGCGTTTGTTACAGGGCATCGAAGTATCGCGGAAGTAGTAACACCGGGTACGTTGCAGCAAATTTCCGCCCACCGTCGCCATATTTCGCAGTTGCGGTGATGCCCCAGACAGCAACGCCTCTGACAGCATAGGGTAACGTTCTTGAATGATCGGATTATAAGCAACATCGCTATTGCTTGCCGTTGCTCCAATCCGCACACCATTACCCTGTATTTCTATCTTGGTTAGCGGTAGTGGGTTAATGTCAACTACCTGTGTTGGCGTTTGGACATTCAACTTCATTAAATCAATTAAGCTTGTACCCCCTGCTAAGTAAGCAGCTTGCACCTCTGGAGTAACCAACGCCACAGCATTGTCCACTTGTCCTGCTTTTTTATAATTAAACGGCTGCATCTTTTTTTCCCTCTAAGACATCGCGGACAGCAGCCACGATATTTGGATAAGCGCCACAACGACAGATATTCCCGCTCATCAGTTCCCGAATGTCGGCATCTGATTTAGCGTGTCCCTCGTTTACCAAACCCACCGCCGAGCAAATCTGTCCCGGTGTGCAGTAGCCGCACTGAAATGCATCATGGGCTACAAAGGCGGCTTGCATCGGGTGCAAATTGTTTCCTTGCTCCAGCCCTTCAATAGTTGTGATTTTTGCGTCGGTGTGCATAATCGCAAATGTCAGGCATGAATTAATCCGTTTTCCATCAATCAGCACCGTGCAAGCACCGCATTGTCCATGATCGCAACCTTTTTTAGTCCCAATTAGTCCTATGTATTCCCGAAGCGCATCAAGTAAAGTAACACGTGGTTCAATCTGCAAACTATGTGCTGTTCCGTTCACTTGCAGCGTCACCTTCACAGTTTCAGGTGTCGAAGTTGACAGCATTGGAGTAGTTTTTCTGACTTGAGTTTGTGCTACAGTTTTCTCTACAAAATTACTGATCGTTGCTGCTACTGTGCTGATAATCATCAATTGACCTAACTTGCGGCGTCTTAGGACAAACCTCATCTGTTTACTCCATTCTGTTTTTGTTGAGTAATAATTAATATTGAGTAATTCTCTAGAATTCAACAGGTCGCGCCCACGATTGCCCAACTTGCTGCCCTGTTCATAAATGCGTCTCGTAGAGAAATTGGGGAATACTAGACGATCTCGGACGGGAGCAACGCTCTAACAGTGAGCAGGGGGAGCAGGGGAGGCTCTTGAGGCAACGGGAGACAAAGAAATAAGTGTATTCCGGGCTATCGCGGTAGTAAAAAATACGAAAATTGTCTCTTCACTCCCCCTGCTCCCCCTGCCTAAGAAAGCTCTTTTCACGATGATCTCACTTTTTCGCGTTGCTCCCATCCCGGACTGGGGATTGGTACCTGGGTACTGAGCAATAAATTTCTTGATTGTTTTGGTTCGGGTCTGAATCCGCATCCAAATCTTCCCAGTCACCAATCCCTATTCCCCAATGCCCAATCCACATTTCAATTTTTTATAGAAAACCACTTTTTTTATAGGCGTTTTCTTCAAAATTACATTGTTAATAGAATACAATTTCATCTTGTTATGGTGTCTCTATCAGAAGATTTATGCCATAAGTATTGAGCGAGCGCACTATTTGCTATAGCTAAATAAGATGCGTTTCCCCTGGTTAGCCGCCGGCATAACACACCCTACTTCTACTTGCATTGTGAATGCATCGGCTTGCATAACTTAACCTACTCTTTCTCTACCTTTGTTTTATGGGTAAGGAAGTTCGTAGTAAGGACTTTAGTCCTTACTACGAACTGTTAAGCGATCATTCCTTCTTCGATGTTATCTGTGCCAGTGCGAACCTCACGTATCCGTTCCTCGTCGAGATTTTCTGGTAAAAATCCACCTGCTTGCATTTTCCATAATCTATAGTAAGCGCCACCAAGTGCCAGTAGTTTGGCGTGAGAACCATCTTCGATAATGCGACCTTTGTCGAACACCAAAATCCGGTCTAGATGGACGATGGTAGATAGCCGATGAGCTACCACAATGACCGTTTTCCCATTCATTGCTAAGTCGAGAGTATCCTGAATCGCTTTTTCGGTGATTGAATCGAGGCTAGAGGTGGCTTCATCTAAGATCAGGATCGGCGCGTCTTTGAGGATTACCCGCGCGATCACAATGCGTTGTCTCTGCCCTCCAGACAACTTGACACCACGTTCGCCCACCAGAGAATCGTAACCATCCTGACTTTGGATGATGAAATCGTGAGCATGAGCCTTTCGTGATGCCTCAATCACTTCCTCATCGGTTGCATCCAAACGTCCGTAACGAATATTTTCTAGCAAAGTGCGATGAAACAGAGACGGATCTTGGGGAATCAAGCTGATCTGAGCGTGTAGTGCATCCTGAGTCATATCTCGAATATCGACCCCATCAATGATAATCTGTCCAGATTGGGGGTCAAACAAACGCAGAATCAGATTCACGAAACTGGATTTTCCAGAACCGGAGAAGCCCACCAGTCCTACACGCTGTCCCGGTTGGATGGTGACAGAAAGGTTGTTGAAAACTTTCTTCTCATCTGTGTAGTTGAAATTCACCCGCCGAAACTCAATCTTACCTTGGGTGATTGAGTGGGCGATCGCTTGATCGCGATCAACTAACTCGTGCGGTTGAATGATGGTGAAGACACCATTGGCGACATTACCGACGTGTTCAAAAAATTCCAGAAAGCGGCGGCTCAAATTGCGGGCTTCACTGATGATCAACAGCGAAAGACTGGTTGCTACAACAAAGTCAGCAGTACCGATCTTTCCTTGACTCCAGAGAGAGAGCGAGTAATACAGGGTGCTGATTTTTAGAATGGCTGCTGAGATAAACTGAAACCAGCGAATTCGCTCCGAGTACCAGTTGGACTCTCTCACGTGTTTGATTTCCCGCCTTAATTGCTCATTTAAATAGCGTCGTTCAAAACCAAAGCGAGCAAATAGTCGGCTACTAGTGAGATTTGTTACCGCATCTACGATGATACCAGTTGTCTCACTTCTAGCGGCTGCGGCTTTCCGAGAGTAAAATCGGCAGCGAGTTGCCAGCCAGAAGGAAATACTGATGAAGAGAACTGCCCATATTCCCACGAGTGCAGCTAGGGGAGGATAGGCGCGATATAGTATCGTTGTAGCGACGCTATACACAACGATTACTGGCATAAATTCAGTAATCATCATTTGCATCGTTTGGGTAACACCCAGAGAAGTTTCGCTAATTCGATGTGCCAATGCTCCAGAAAAACTGCTACTCAAGTAGCGATGCGAATGGTGTTGCAAGTAGGCATATAGCGATCGCACAATATGCTGTCGATGGATTGGATGGAGAATAGTTTGCAAGAGTCCAGCCGATCGCCCGAATACCACTTCACCCACACTCAAGCCGATGAACAGCATCAGGGGTTGCTTCATGGCATCAAAAATGGGCTGGCTGTGTCCCGCCGATCCCGTTACGCCCCGGATGATCTGGCCAATGGCATAGGGCAACATAATGCCACAGGTTGCGTGGATGATTTCCAGGATCACCGCTAACACATACCACCAGCGAAACTGGTTAACGAAATAGCAAATGAACCTGAATGGAGTTGATGGCAAATCTGGTGCATCGGCAGCACGTTGAAAGGATTTGGATTGGCTGGTCTTTTTCTTCATGAAAGTCGATCTCGTAGCATTAAGCTCTTCTGTAAAATAAAAATGGACGGCTTAATTTAGCCGTCCGGTGGTGTTAAATAAAATCATTCCTAACGAAGAGAATCTCCTCTTCGATATTCGGCAGTTAAGTCGTCTAACTTTTGTTTCAAACTGTCGTCGAGTTTTAGTTCTACTGCCTTGAGATTGTCAGCAAGTTGTTCTGGGCGACTAGCGCCAATGATGGGCGCAGTGATAATCGGATTAGATAAAACCCAAGCTACTGCTAGGGTAGTGAGAGACAATCCGGCGAGATCCGCGACTGTGCGTAATTCCTCAACAGTATTAAACTCGCGATCGTGCCAGTAGCGATCTTGATAACGTTCTGCGGCAGCACCTAGCGTGAAACGGGTGCCTGAGGTGGGACCTTGAGCGAGAATGTGTTTGCCAGTCAGCAAACCGCCCGCCAAAGGATTATAAGAAATTACACCGAGTCCTTCTTCTTTCGCTAGGGGCAATAGTTCTCGCTCTATTTCGCGGAATAACAGGTTGTAGCGGGGCTGAATTGAGATAAACCTGGTTAAATTGCGCGTTTGGGCCCGACCCAATGCGCGGGCGAGTCGGTAGGCTAAGAAGTTGGAAACCCCGATGTAGCGCACCTTGCCAGCACGAACCACCACATCCAGCGCTTCCAGAGTCTCATCGAGAGGGGTTGAAGCATCGTCGGAGTGCAACTGGTACAAATCGATATAATCTGTTCCTAGCCGTCGTAGGGAAGCATCGATCGCATCCAAAATATGTTTACGGGAAGCCCCTTGATCCCAAGGTGCAGGGCCAACCCGACCGACACACTTAGTAGCCAAGATAAAATGTTCGCGTTTGCCTTTGAGCCAGCGTCCAAGGATTTCTTCAGTGCGTCCAGCAGTGGTAAGTCCGCCACCAAGGGGATAAACGTCGGCTGTATCCAAAAAATTGATTCCGCCATCGGCGGCGGTGTCGAGGATGTGCCTGGAAGTTTCTTCGTCGGTCTGCAATCCAAAGGTCATGGTGCCGAGACAAAGGCGCGAAACGGTCAATCCAGTTTTGCCGAAATTGGTAGTTGGTAAAGTCATAGATATGTTGTTGATTGAAAGTAGTTGATTGAGAAAGGGTTGAAATTTTTAAATAGAATGCGACGTGCGTTCCGCCCCGCTTCTCTACGAGACGCTACGCGAACGCTAACGCAGAACAAAAAGCCTATAGGACACATAGCTGAATGGCACTAAGTTAAGATACAGCCCTTACCCTGACTGGTTCCCAGCCTCCAGGCTGGGAAACCATTCCCGAAGGGCTGCCGCCTCCTCTTTCTTGACCAGAGGCAGCAGCCCCTCAGAATCCGTTCCCAGCCTGGGAACGAGGCTACACAAGCCTTTAGGCTTTTCTTGGTGCCATTCGACACATAGCCAATAGGATAGATATTTTTTAAGGCGTGAACCAATTTAACCAACCTTGCCAGTTTTGTACGATGGCAGCAAATTCTGCATAACCTTCTGCTTTTGGGTGAGCGCCGTCATTGGCTTTTGCTTCTGCTAGCCAGATTGGTGACTTTACCAAACTGGAAAATACATCAAGATATGGAACATCTAGTTGATCGCAAACCAATGCGAATTCTTGTGACAGATTTGCAAGAATTTGATTTCTTTTTTCTTGAGCGACATCACCACAAGGTGGCGGACTAACCATTAAGCTCGGATAGAGTTGTTTTGCTTGGCTTAAGATACTGCGAGCATTTGCGATCGACTCTGATAGTTCGATTCCTTGCTGTTTACCCGCCCATCCTGAATCATTTGCCCCAAAGGAAAACACTACTCGACCATCGGATTCTCTTGGGAGACGATAGGAGACTTCTGAGTACCAACGTTGTTTGAGATACCGACTCGTCTCTGCCCGCACCCCCAAATTGTAATGGGTGATAGCGTATCCTCTTGACTCAGCATTGCGGCACACTCTACCTGTCCAACCCAGAAACTCTGGATCACCTGTGCCATTGACAAAGGATTCACCAATAAAACAAATTCTGATTTCTTTGCGAGAGTCTGACATAAGTCAACTGAAGTTTTGGTGAAAAAGTTCGGTTTTGACTTGGAAAGAAGCATTATGTTCATGATTGAATGGCACTAAAAAAAGCCCAAAAAATTATGTAACCTCGTTCCCAGCCTCCAGGCTGGGAACCAATTGGGGGCTGTGCTGTATCTTAACTTAGTGCCATTCGTTCATGATTCTATTTGCCATCTCCCGAAGATATTAATATATTGTTATAGCAGTCCTAAATCATTCGTGAAAATTTCTATTAATTCTTCTCTCTGTGTTCTCTGCGCCTCTGTGGTTCGTTAAAAATAGTAATTTTCACAATATACTAGGCAGGCAAGATGCCTACCTAACAGAATATTACAAAGTTAGTTTTTGGACATTTCGCCTCAAGCGACTACAGAAATTTCACGACGGCTTTGTGAAATTAACCACTGTTGCAACTTGGGATCGCCGTATACCTCATCTGCAATAAAATGATCGCCTTCCGGCAGCACTGTCAAATCAACTTTCCCACCGACTTTGCGTAGGCGCTCAACAAAATGCTCTGTATCCTCAAGCGGCAGATTTTTGTCCTGTCCACCTTGGAATATCTGAACAGGAATGTCTTTGAGTGCAGCTAGTTCGCTTTCTTCTAATGTCTTGGGTACACGTCCAGACACAGGTACTAAACCTGCGAAGCGATGGGGATGCAAAGCCGCGATATGCCAAATCCCCGCCGAGCCTAAGCTGAACCCAGCTAAGATCACCCGCGCTGGATCGACGGGTTGGGAAACGATCAGTTCATCAAGCAAAGCAAGCACATCATCGGCTCGATCTGCCCAAGTCTGTTCAGCCGGAATCTGGGGTGCGGCGAAGACATAAGGTAAGGAGTTAGATGAATCCACGAAACGAGGTAAACCCCATTTTAGTAGCACATTCAAATCCGTCCCGCGATCGCGTCCTCCATGCAGAAACAGCACAAGAGTTGCAGGTTGTTTGGCATTGTCAGAAACAGGCGAGAAAAGATAAGGCAAGGAACCATTCTTGGTGTTGTAAGAGCGTTGTTCCACAGGCATTGTTGTGACTCCTAATTTGATTTGGGGATGGGGGATGGGGCCTGGGGCATTGGGCATTGGGAAGAGACAAGAAAGAAATTTGTTCAATAATTCTCCCTTGCTGCTTCCCTTATCCCTTGCTTCCTCATACCCCAGTCCCCATCCCCTGTGTACTAGCTAACTGCCGCCTTGACAGGCTGTTTCCACACTGCGGCTGCGTACAGTGAAGCATCGAAGTCTGGCGCGATGTTATCGCCTGTGATGCGTGTCTCGTGCAGTACCCAGTCGGCGAAGAATAAGTCGTGGGTGATGCGTGTCACCACTGCCGGCACGTCGCGCCGAATGCTGGGTACGTCGCCGATGGGCAGACCGAAGCTCACAAAACCGGCTGGGTTGAAGACGTGGATATCCTTCAGGTAAGGTGCGCTACCGGGTACTTTCTCCTGGTATTCGTGGGCACTGCCGAGGTAGGGGTGTGTGCCCAGATCGTCGGCGCGTTGGTCAGATGGTGGCTGGTAGCGATCGCGCCAAAGTGCAATATGCTGTGCAAAGTCAGCCAGTTCCGGCCGCTTTGTCGGGTCAACGAAGTAGCCGGTGCCTGCGATCGCAAAATCGAACTCGAATACATCGTCGTTCACCTGCGCGACGATGCGGCCGCCCTGCTCGTGCGCCGATCTCCAGTTTGCAGACAGGTGGAGGTGGAAGTTCGGGAATGCGATCGCCCTTTCAATCGCATCGGCTGGGGGTGTAGAACCAACTTGGCGAAAACGCCAAGCCTGGAACCATCGGGCTGCATCGGGCAATTCTGGATAGTTGTAGTAAGCTCCAGGATACCCGCGCACGCGATTTATCGGCAGCGATGCGATCGCCGACCGCCGCGCGAACAGATGCACCGCCTTTGCTCCCGATTCCAGCGCCACTCCTGCGGCATCGAAGGCTGAGGCCGCAGCGCCTAGCACCGCTACGGTCTTACCGCGCAATGCGGCGAAATTGATGGCTTCGGCGGTATGAGCATACAGCGTGGGTGACAGACCATCTAACACTGGGGGCACGTAGGGACCACCAGTGCCAGCCACACCGTTGGCGAAGATGATCTTGCGCGTAGTTTCCACCTGGGGGAAACCGTTCACCTCCAGGTGCAGGCGAAAGAAACCTTCCACTGGCTCGATCCGCACCAACCGCGTCCGGTAGCGAACCTGGATGCCCAAAAACTGCCGATACCAGTTAAGGTACTCAGCCCATAACAACCTTGGTATACGGTCGAATGCTGCGTATGCATCGGCACCGTGCCGCGCCTCGTACCAGGACTGGAATGACAACGCGGGGATGCCCAATTCAGGGCCTGGCAAGTTCTTTGGCGTGCGTAGCTTATTCATTCGCGCTCGATTGAGCCACACGCCAGCATGAGCCTCATCATCGGCGGCATCAATTACCGTCACGCGGCCGATGCCGGCGCGTCGCAGGGCAAATGCAAAGGTGCTGCCGCTACCGCTACCACCCACAACCGTTACGTTGTGATCGACACCTTCGCGATCGGGTATCCAGTTATCGGGATCGGGGCCGATTAAGCGTAGCGCCTCGCGGGGCCCAACATCAGGGTCAGTCGTTATCGTCATATCGATCTCCAGGGTGAAACACTATGAGAATGAGGGTAATGAGGAAGATTAACAATTCACGCATTCAAAATTAAAGACATTTCAGACGGGGATGATCATCTCCCCCCACTCCCTCATCTCGCCTTTTACGCCACCACTAGGCTCTTGTCCAATTGGTTAAATTCGGTGTTACCTACCTTAGATTGGATCGCTGTACCCTTGAAAAATTCGGGGTTAGCTTGGGTGTAAAACTTGTAGGGATTAGCGAATACATAGGATTTAAAGTCGGCTTCGGTAATAACGCCTTCTTGAACCAAATCCCAGCTTTCAGCCAAGGGGGAAGTCAGGTCTGGTACATCCCAGTGACCAACATCGGAAGAATAAATCGCGTTGATTTTGACTCCCAAGGGATTGGCTTTGTCATTGAATGCCGTAGCGATGGTGCGATCGTCGGACTCGGAACCAAAGAAGAAACTGTTCACCCAGCGATCGCGGATGTCTTCAGTTGATTCAATTCCTGCTGCTGCAAAATCCTCTAGTTCGCTACCAATGGGTGCCCGACTATGACGACTGAATGAAGCTCCGAGTACTGTCTTGGTCAATTCATCCTTATCGAGGGAATGCCCTTGAGTAATTTCAGCCCCATATTGCTCAAATATCTCAAATAGCTCATCGGCATTGGTCAGTGCTGGATTGTAGTTTTGCAGTGCCTTCAGATTGCGCTTGGAGAAACGATCTACCAAATGAATGTAGACGTTGGCACCCCAAGCTGCACCACCTTCGAGCATAGCTACTCGCAACTGTGGAAAACGCTTGGTAACACCACCGAAGAACAACGCCTTAGCAAATGCTTCTGAACCATCGGCAAAGTGGCCGATATGGTTGTTCATGTAGTTACTAATTGAGGAGCGTCCAGTCCAACCCTGACTGCCGTAATGGGTGGTGACGGGTACACCCAGTTCCACGACTTTCGCCCAGAAAGGATCGTAGTCGTATTCACTATCTAATCCGTAGAAGTCGATATAAGAAGCATATTTGGCGATTTCGGGGAATTGATCGGCTGGATATTTATCAGCGATCGCTTTTACCGGACGTTTCACCCCGCCAGTGATATTAATCACCTTTAAACCCAGTGTTTTAACGGCAAACTCTAGCTCCTCAATGCCTTCTTGGGGATTGGTCAAGGGAATGCCAGCTACCGGTGTCAAGCGATCGCTATATTTCCGGTAAATATCAGCATGATAGTGATTGACTGCACGTTGCAGCGCCTGACGGTTCTCTGCACTAGCTCCAGCCGGTGCCAGCACATTGTTGGGAAACAGCACCGAATAGTCTGACCCTTGCTCCGCCTGACGCTCATAGAGTAATTCGGGGAGGGTGTAAGTAGCGAGATCCAGTGTGTTTTTGGTCACTCTGGCCCACCAAGGCGATCGAATTGTGCGGTTGTACTGACGTTCTTCTGGGGTTTGTTGATACCAGTCTTTACCGTTGCTCTTAGAGTTGAGACGAGAAGCTTCAGTTTTACGTAACTCATCTACAAGTTTCACGCCGCCATACTTAGCGATGTAATCTTCAAAAGCTGGGGTGAAATCATTGGTGTGAACGTCGGTGTCGATTACTGGATAATCAAGGGTTGCTCTGATGGCGGCGGAGCGTGAGGTCTTTAATCGGCTATATTCAGTCATGTTTTTTTCCTTGCCTAGGGCACATTATCCAAACAAAAAATTACAGGTTTTTCTCAGCATCCAATGCTGGTAGTAGTTCGCCAAACAAACTTTATAGAGGAATGGCACTAAGTTAAGATACAGCCCTTACCCTAACTGGTTCCCAGCCCCCAGGCTGGGAACCCATTCCCGAAGGGCTGCCGCCTCCTCTTTCTTGACCAGAGGCAGCAGCCCATTCAGAATCAGTTCCCAGCCTGGAGGCTGAGAACGAGGCTACACAAGCCTTTAGGCTTTTCTTAGTGCCATTCCTTTATAGAGTTCTGTAGGGTGGTGATCTACAGAAGTTGCTGTTTAAAAAGTATGGTTTAAGCATCTGTGAAAAATTTATATAAGCACAGTGCAGAGATGAAAAATCTTTTATGCCAACACCAATCTCTCATCCACTTGTTTAGCGGCAAGACGATTACCCGGACGATGTAGACCAAGGTTTTCACGCAAGGTACTACCCTCATATTTGGTACGGAACAGTCCGCGTTTTTGTAAGACGGGAACGACTAGGTTAACGAAGTCATCTAATCCTGTGGGGAGGATTGGCGGCATGATATTAAAGCCATCTGCGGCACCGTTGTTGAACCATTCTTCTAGCTGGTCGGCAATGGTTTCGGGAGTACCAAGTATAGTCCGATGTCCTCGTGCGGTAGCAAGAGAAAGATACAACTGGCGCAGTGTCAGAGTGCTACGAGTCGTCAAATCTCTAACTAGTTTGAGACGACTTTTGTTAGTGTTGGTGTCGCTGGGTAGTTCAGGAGCCTGATCATCTAAAGAATATTTTGATAAATCTACACCTTTGTAATAGTTCTTTAAAATCCCCCAGGCGACATCGGGATGGATTAGCGATTGCAGGAATTCGTACTTCTCTTGAGCTTCTGATTCGGTACGGCCAATGATGGGGAAAGCACCAGGCATGATTTTGAGCTCGTCTGGCGATCGCCCATATTGTGCTAGCCTACTTTTGACATCAGCATAAAATTCCTGTGCATCGGCTAGGGTTTGATTGGCGGTGAAAATCACCTCGGCAGTGCGTGCAGCCAAGTCCCGTCCAGATTCGGAGGCTCCAGCCTGAACAATCACGGGATAGCCTTGGGGCGGACGAGCGACGTTCAAAGGGCCTTTTACAGAAAAATATTTGCCCTTGTGGTTGAGTGTATGCAGTTTATCTGGATCGAAATAGATACCAGATTCTTTGTCACGGATGAAGGCATCGTCTTCCCAGCTATCCCATAGTCCTTTCACCACTTCCACAAACTCTTCAGCTCGCTCATAACGCTGGCTGTGTTCTGGGTGATGCTCAAGGCCGAAATTACGTGCAGCATTCTCATTGCCTGTAGTGACTACATTCCACCCCGCCCGGCCTTTACTCAAATAGTCCAAGGAAGCAAACTTACGTGCCAAGGTGTACGGTTCTTCATAAGTGGTCGAGGCGGTGGAAATGAAGCCGATATTTTGGGTTACAGAGGACAAGGCCGAGAAGAGGGTAACAGGCTCGAAATGAGCGATTTTACCGTTGCGATGCTGAGTTTCTGGAGCGCCGCCCCAGACTCCTGGGCTATCTGCGAGGAAAACTGCATCGAACAAGCCGCGTTGGGCTGTCTGGGTAATTTCCTTGTAATGCTCGAAATTCAGACCAGCATCAGCTTGTGAATCCGGGTGTCGCCAAGCAGAAACATGATGTCCGGTGGCTTGAATAAATGCACCTAAACGAAACTTGCGTATTTTACTCATTTTTTTCTTTTCTATAGTGTGTTAGCGGTAGCTCTAGGGTCGGTATCGTTAATTTGCGTATAGCTGCGTCAGTTATAATTGGACTGCTACTGTCATCGGTTGGCTAATTTCTAACTGCTCAAATGCCTGACACACCTTGGTAAGTGACTTATAAGAAAACAACAGTATGTTTGCTTTCACTGGCCGACATCCGCCCAAAAATTACTCGGATGACAGAGCGATAGAATCCTTTCCCCATATAGCTTTAAGGTACTCGTGTCTGGCTCTCAGGTGTTCACCTCTTGCTAGACACTGAATGTAATAATGGAATACTTTGGCAGCAACTAAACTTGTGCTTCCGTTGCCTACTAATTGTTCTACAAGGAATGAAATAACCGAAATGTAAGTAAGGTTAATACCACGGCAGAACTAGGGATGCTGCTGCTTGGCGCTCGAATCACCATAAATTTATCTAGTAATCTTACTCCGCAGATAGAGTTTACACGATGGATACAAAAAAATAAGTGTTGGAAATCACAATATCATGAGAAACTAATTATTAGTTTCTCGAACATTAAGTATTGCAAACTGATTGATTGCTAACCGCATTATCAAGGGTAGGGAAGCCCCTGGCTTTAGATATCTACGGTGTATATATAGCGGTTCTCGTTTACGTCAGGTACCCGTAGGGGCACGGCACTGCCCATTGGTGTCAACTTAACGTAGAAGCTAGGATTGGCGAGCTTTCCAGGTTTGACCAATAATTACTCAATACCTTTGCCAATTTACGAGGGTGAGTTGATGGCTGAACTCTCTTTTCTCCCTCCTAAAAATGATTATCATTCTTGAAAAATCCTGTCTCTTGTTTTTTTTTGGAATGATTTATTCTTTGGAAGTCCCAAACTCCAAACTCCAAACTCCAAACTCCAAACTCCAAACTCCAAACTCCAAACTCCAAACTCCAAACTCCAAACTCCAAACTCCAAACTCCAA
>NZ_JBALEK010000091.1:0-61778 GCF_036917815.1 Nostoc sp.
CTTGCCGCAATTGCTCAATCAGATTCCCACCCATGATCTTTTATCCCCTCAATACTTGCTATTTTACCTATTTTAGGGAATGAAACAGCCCTGCCTTAAAAAGGGGGGTTAGGGGGGATCAATGAGTGCCTAAAATCACACCTAACTACTTTTAAAACAACCTCTAACGCTCTTCCCGACGCAGAAAGGGGGAAAATTCAAAATCTCTCTCCTTTTAGGAGAGAGATTTAGAGAGAGGTTCTTTAAATACCTGTAATATTTCTGCAATCACCCTGAAATCTGGAAACATTACTCCAGCTAGTGGATATACTCGTAATCAAACTCTCAACAGAAGCGAGTATTATGCCAGACTTGTTAGCTATTTGGGGTGTAACTCAGGCCGCCGGGTTGATTTTTAAACCCATTCTGGAAGACTTAGCCAAAGATGCTGCTAAAGATTGGGCTAAAGATTTATTAAAAGGCATCCCTGGCAAGATTTTAAAGAAACTTAAGAAGGAAGACATAGAAATTGCTGCTGGTAAAGCCTTAAAGGAATTTTTGCAACTCATGCAGCAGCAGTTAAAGGTTCGTTGCAAACTGGCTGAAGCTGAGATTAAAGAGTACACCACAGACATCCAGAAATTTATCAGCGATAAGTTGGTTACAGAAATTCTTGGTCAGGCTTTTGATATTAATTGTGAATCTCTAGACGCTAAAATCCTAGAAGATAGTTGGAACAGGCTGCAATTAAAACCTCTGCCATCTAAGTTTAACTGGCAATCACTTACAGAACAGTATTTAACACAAGTCCAAGAACTTCTTTTAGATTCAAAAGAATTACACCATATCCTAGAATTACAAAAGTTATCTGATATTGAAATAAATACCAAAGAAATTGCTGGTGTTATTGTAGATTTTAATTTAGTTAAATATCAAGAAGGAATCCGCGAGCGTTATGGCAATCTTAAGTTAGATAGCTTAGATACTAGCGGCTATGCCTATAACGAACTGAAATTATGGCAAATTTTTACTGCTCAAAATGTCCGGGAAACTCATCAAGTTTTACCACAAGTTCACGAACTGCCTAAAGAACATCTTAGACGGCTGCGAGAAAGTGACCAAATAGAAGCAGAAGTAGAATTAGAAGAATTAGAACGCCACAAACGGGTTTATTTTGAACAGCCGATCCGTTCAGTTTTAGATGTTGTCAATAAAAAGCAAGATTATAAATATCTTGTGATTTTGGGCGATCCTGGTTCAGGTAAGTCTACATTGTTGCAATTTCTGGCTTTGAATTGGGCTGAGTCACCACTGGATAATGTGATCTCATTACCAATTCCGTTGCTAATTGAATTACGCACTTATATGCGGCGACGGGAAGATAAAGAGTGCAATAATTTTCTAGAATTTTTTCATCAATGTAGTGGTGCTGTTCATCATCTCAATCAGCTTGAACTAGATAAAAAATTAAAAGCTGGTAATGCCTTAGTGATGTTTGATGGTTTGGATGAGGTATTTGACCCTGGTAAGCGAGAGGATGTAATTACTGATATTCATCGCTTTACTAATGACTATCCTGATGTGCAGGTAATTGTCACATCTCGGATTATTGGCTATAAACCGCAACGATTGCTTAATGCTGAGTTTAGCCACTTTATATTACAAGATTTAGACTCAGAACAAATTCAGGATTTTATCTACCGTTGGCATGAGTTAACTTTTACCGATGCAGTAGATAAGGTGAGAAAACGGGAACGGCTACAAAGAGGCATTGAAGCTTCCAAATCTATTGCAGAATTGGCGGGAAATCCTCTGCTGTTGACGATGATGGCAATTCTTAATCGTAATCAAGAGCTACCAAGAGATAGAGCTACACTTTACGATCAAGCATCGCGGGTGTTGCTGCATCAATGGGATGTGGAACGCGCTTTGACAGAAGATAAGAGGTTAGATCCCAAGACTATTGATTATAAAGATAAGCAAGCGATGCTGCGTCAGGTTGCTTATCTTATGCAAACTGGTGAGAAAGGTTTGGCAGGTAATTTGATTAATGAAAATGATTTAGTTAAAATGTTGACTGATTATCTCAAAACCATAGAATTTGATAAACCCAGAGAAGTGGCGCGGGTGATAATTAATCAATTGCGGACTCGCAACTTTATGTTATGTTTCCTGGGTGCGGATTATTATGCTTTTGTGCATCGGACATTTTTAGAATATTTCTGTGCTTGGGAGTTTGTCTGGCAGTTTAAAGAAACGCAAACGCTGACTATTGAGGAACTTAAGAATGAAGTTTTTGGCAAACACTGGCAAGATGAAAGTTGGCATGAAGTTTTGCTGCTAATTGCGGGAATGATTGAGCCAAGATTTGTTGGTGAGATTCTTGATTATTTAATGGCGCAAGATGGAGAAGAGGAAAAGTTTGTCAATCTCTTTTTAGCGGCTAAGTGTATTGTAGAGGTGAGAAATCGCTCGGCGATCGCGTTAACGGCTAATAAATTACTTAATAAGCTCAAAGACTTAACTAAATATGATCTCTGGTACTATTACGTCCTCTATCACGATGAAGAAGAAACTAAGCTAGTTCAGGAAATTCGCACTCAAGCAGTCACAGCAATTGCAATGACCTGGCAAGAATCTCTCGACCTCAAAACCTGGCTCAAAGAACGCACTATCCAGGATGATTACGAAGATGTGCGACGTGCAGCATTTCAAGAATTAGCGAAGAACTTCAAAGATGACCACGATACCAAATCAATCCTCAAAGAACGCGCTACCCAGGATGATAACAACTACGTGCGACGTGCAGCATTCCAAGAATTAGCGAAGAACTTTAAAGATGACCCCGACACTAAATCAATTCTCAAAGAACGCGCTACCCAGGATGATGACAACTACGTGCGACGTGCAGCAGTCGAAGAATTAGCGAAGAACTTCAAAGATGACCCCGATACCAAATCAATCCTTAAAGAACGCGTTACCCAAGATGATGACTACTATGTACGAGGTGCAGCAGTCGAAGAATTAGCGAAGAACTTCAAAGATGACCCAGACACCAAATCAATTCTCAAAGAACGCGTTACCCAAGATGATGACTACTATGTACGAGGTGTCGCAGTCGAAGAATTAGCGAAGAACTTCAAAGATGACCCAGACACCAAATCAATCCTCAAAGAACGCACTACCCAGGATAGTCACGAAGATGTGCGACGTGCAGCAATCCAAGAATTAGCGAAGAACTTTAAAGATGATCCCGACACCAAATTAATTCTCAAAGAACGCATTACCAAGGATGATCACGAAGATGTGCGACGTGCAGCAGTCGAAGAATTAGCGAAGAACTTTAAAGATGATCCCGACACCAAATCAATTCTCAAAGAACGCATTACCAAGGATGATCACGAAGATGTGCGACGTGCAGCAATCCAAGAATTAGTGAAGAACTTCAAGGATGACCCCGACACCAAATCCATTCTTAAAGAACGTGCTACCCAGAACGATGACAACTATGTGCGACGTGCAGCAGTCGAAGAATTAGCGAAGAACTTCAAAGATGACCCAGACACCAAATCCATTCTCAAAGAACGCGCTACCCAGGATAATTACTGGGATGTGCGACGTGCAGCAGTCGAAGAATTAGCGAAGAACTTCAAAGATGACCCAGACACCAAATCCATTCTCAAAGAACGCGCTACCCAGGATAATTACTGGGATGTGCGACGTGCAGCAGTCGAAGAATTAGCGAAGAACTTCAAAGATGACCCAGACACCAAATCCATTCTCAAAAAACGTGCTACCCAGGATAATTACTGGGATGTGCGACGTGCAGCAGTCGAAGAATTAGCAAAGAACTTCAAAGATGACCCCAATACCAAATCCATTCTCAAAAAACGTGCTACCCAGGATAATTACTGGGATGTGCGACGTGCAGCAGTCGAAGAATTAGCGAAGAACTTTAAAGATGACCCCAATACCAAATCCATTCTCAAAGAACGTGCTACCCAGGATGATGACAACTTTGTGCGATGTTCAGCAGTCCAAGAATTAGCGAAGAACTTTAAAGATGACCCCAATACCAAATCCATTCTCAAAGAACGTGCTACCCAGGATGATAACAACGATGTGCGACGTGC
The DNA here is from genome assembly GCF_036917815.1 of Nostoc sp. GTDB lineage: Bacteria > Cyanobacteriota > Cyanobacteriia > Cyanobacteriales > Nostocaceae > Nostoc. The sequence goes on from NZ_JBALEK010000091.1 coordinate 4,113, forward strand.
AGCAGTCCAAGAATTAGCTAAACACTTTAAATATCAGCTTGAGTTGTTTGACATATACCAGCAGTGCGCTGTTAATGAACCCTTTGAGGGTAGCCATAAAAGCTATAACCCCAATCCTCGGTACATTGCACTGGAGATAATTATCAAGCAATTTCCTCAGCATCCCCAGACTTTAACACTGTTGCGCGATCGCGCAGAGAACGACCCAGATGAGCAAGTGCGGGAATTTGCTCAGAAGAAGTTAAAGCAGTTGGAAGGGTAAATGTAAGCTGAGTATATGCCCAAGAAAATTAGAGAACTCAAAAGCTTATTGTTGCAAGCAGGGTTTACCTACCGTCCTGGTAAAGGTAGCCACACTAATTGGTATCATCTTCTCCTACCTGGGAGAGTTACTATATCAGGTAAAGACGAAAATGATGCTAAAGCTTACCAAGAGAAAGACGTTAATAATGCACTTCAAAGGTTAGAAGAAATTAAAAATACTCAAGAAGAAGAAAAAGAATGAATTCTCACTACACAATAATTATTCAATGGTCTCATGAAGATGAGTGTTTTGTTGTCAGTCTTCCTGAATGGGGAGAATTTTGCCACACTCACGGAGAGACTTACGAAGACGCTCTTAAAAATGCTCAAGAAGTTTTAGAAATGCTGATTGAATCATCTTTGGCTGACGGTGAAACTCTACCGGAGCCTAAAACGTTAGGAAAGTCTTTGGAAGTTGCATAGATAAGCAAAAAGAGTAGTGGTAAATCAGGGGAGTGAAAATGTAAACAGAGGCTATGCCCAAGAAAATTTACTATTCACAGCAGAAACCGCAAAAGAAAGGCTTACTATTATCTATGTCACAATTGAGGAACAGACGATTTACCCAACATACGCACAAGCTATATTAGGAATATGATTTGATTTCTGAAAAAATCTAAGTAGTATGTAGGGTGTGTTATGGCGTAGCCTAACGCACCCAAAAGTTGAAGGTGGTGCGTTAGCCTTTGGCGTAACGCACCCTACGTATATTTCAATAATCAAATATGAGTCCTATAGCCTGTCTACGTGTCTGTCAGATGTTGTCTAACACCTATCGGAGTATTGAGCTATTTCGCTTTGATGACCAAACCGGAGTTGTATTTATTTTTGTCAATGAAGAACTCCAAATCATTGTACCCGCTAATGGAAACTGGAGGTTTTTAAATGCGACCGAATTTTGAAGCAATGACTAACAAAGAACTAATAGCTTACGCACTTGCACATCGGGAAGATATAGAGCCTTTGCGTGTTTTGTATGGCCGCCGCACTCCTGATTCGGAAGCAACATGGTACGGGCCAATGGTAGCTGAAGACGGTACACCAATAGAAGAAAATATTCGCATTGCAGAAGAAGCAATTAGGCAACGCATTGAGCAAGCAAATCAAAGCAAGCAAGATTCTCAAAGTTAAGAATAAAAGATGGGCTAAAACTTATGAACAACACAGAAGTTCGTCAGCAAATCAACCAATATCTAGATGTATTATCTTCAGAACGCCTACAACTGGTTGCTGATTTTTTAGTTAGTTTTGTAGGTTGGGTGCAGCGATAGCGTAACCCAACATAAAATTTGGTGGTAATGTTGGGTTGCGTTTCACTCCACCCAACCTACATAAATATATCTTTTAAAAAACTCTAGGTTTCAACATAGATGAGGTTTAGATTCTATTAGTCCAGTAATTTGGTTGACGCTGAAGGTGCATGACTGCAACTATTAAAATTTGCTGCTCTCTGATGGCATAAATTATTCCATAAGGAAAACTAGCTACGCGGCAGCGTCTTGTATTCTTTGATAATTGAGTCCATGCTTCTGAAAACTGTTCAATACGACTGATAGCGCGTTCAACTTCGGCAAGAAATGCGTCCCCCATCTCGCGGCTAATATTGTCATAGTAAGCAACAGCTTGGCATCAGGATGAAAATCATAAGCCATTACTTTCTCCTGGAACGCAGTTCTCGCAACACCTGTTCACCAGAAATTAGAGTAACTTCACCTTGTTCAACGGCTTGAAATCTTTTCTCTGCTTCCTCCGTCCACAGAGCATCAATTTCTAGTTGATTTTCAGCATCCAGACTTTTAAACAAATGTTCAGCAAGTATTGCTCTTAACCCTGGAGGTAATGACAATGCAGCATCGAAGATTTCATCATAGGTGTTAACCATACTTTTTCAGATTTAGTAGCAGGTTATTTTCATTATAAAAGTGGCGTTGTAAATTAGTAAAATTAAATAAAAATAGGTAATCTCATGACTACATCTGTAAATATTACCAAAGTCTACGACGAAATTATAGAGTTTATTGCTGCTGGCACTACTCCCCAAAGCGTTATCGATTTCAAACTCTCGGATGCAGCCAAAGACCGTTTAGAGGATCTCGTTTACCGCGCAAAAACTGAAGGTCTTACCGGAAGTGACGAGCGAGAGTTAGATCATTTCCTCACGCTAGAGCATATTATGCTACTAGCAAAAGTAAAAGCTCGTCAATACATCAGCGCGGAGTAAGTATTTAAAATGTCTCGTCCATATATTAATGCAGAATTGCGGCGTTTAGTTGCCGATCGCGCTGATCATATTTGCGAGTATTGTCTCGTTTCTGAAGTAGATAGATCATCGGGTTGTCAAGTTGACCATATAATCAGTGTCAAACACGGCGGCGCTACAACAGCAGATAATCTCTGTTATGCCTGTATCTTCTGTAACCTGCAAAAAGGCACGGATTTAGGGTCAATTAATTGGCAAACTGGCGAACTTGTACGGTTTTTTAACCCACGCAGAGACTTTTGGGGTGAGCATTTTCGACTAGATGAGGCTGTAATTCAGCATCAAACAGATATCGGTGAAGTTACCGCACGTATCCTAGATTTTAACAGTGACGATCGCATTATAGAACGACAAGCTTTGATTGCATCTGGGCAGTATCCCTCCGCATCGGCGCTAAAACAGATAAATAAATAGGTTATGATGTGCGATCGCATCTACCAATGGGAATCATATACTTAGCAACTATTGCTACTTCATCATTAGAACTCCCAAGGTAAATATATAATGGCCTATCAAAATATTGCAGCTACCCTTTCGCCACAAGATATCCAAGAAATTAAAGCCGCGCTACAGACTGTCCAAAAAAAGATGCCCTTTCTGATTACTCTCAGTACTGAAGAACGGCGTAAGCTGGTAAAAATGGGCGGTAAAAGCCTAGCTTTTGTGAACAATAGCGTCACTGCTGCTCAGTCTAACCGCGAAATTCTTCCAGCCACTTTTGAGGTTGAAGAACTTGTTCGAGATTATCAATTAGCCGCAGCACTCAGCGAACTTTTAACTTCAATGCAGCAACTCACCGAACAGGTAGATGATACCCTAATGGCTGTCGGTAGTGAAGCTATGACTAGCAGTTTGACTGTTTATGATTACGTCAAGACTGCATCAAAAAAGACTCCAGGCTTAAAAACTGTCGCTGAACAGTTGGGCGAACGTTTTAAAGCTATTGGTAGAGGCAAATCTGCTCAAACTCCCGTCTCTTGATAATTTAATACTCATCGGCAGTCTCATATCATTTTCAAAAATCTTTGCAATATAGGACTTCTCGAATGGAAGCAATACACTTGGACCTCACTTCCATTCCTCTCTCCTAAAAGGAGAGAGGCTTTGAATCTTACTCCCCTTCCCTAGTAGGGAAGGGGTTGGGGGTTAGGTCTCTATTGAACTCAACACAGAAGCGCTATAAATAAATTGGCTGTAGAGGTGTACAAATGTACATTGGTGTCAACTTAAGCCAAAACCCTTTTAAAACCTCGTTCCCAGCCAGAGGCTGGGAACGAGACAATCTCTAAAAGCGGTTTATAGACTGACTTTCACGTTAAGTTGACACCAATGACAAATGTACGCCCCTATTCTGTTTATCCACCTCTGAACTCCGTTAACGAGTCTTTGAACTGGATGAATCCACCTTTGAACTCCGTTAATGAGTCTCGAAAATCGAAGAATTCAGCAAGAGAAGAATAATCAGAGTTAATACAAGTTCGGATAAGGTTTTTTGATGAGACGCCCTAGATTCTAGAGACGCGATAAATCGCCGTCTTTACAATAATCAGTCCTTTGTAGAGACGGCGATTTATCGCGTCTCTTGCTTAACCGAACCGTATTGCATTCACAATGACATATCATAAGTAATTTGCCGAACTTGATATGACAAGGGTTTTGCTATCTCGGCTATATTTAGTTTTGTTGATATCTAGCCAGTTGCAGAGCGGGAACTGAACTCTGTTGAGCGCTGTATCAATTATGTAGAGATATTCTACAGCACTCATTTGACAACTGGCATAGCTGGGACACCAGAAGCGGAAAGTTTTACCTTATCCCCCGTACAACTTCTTTGCTGTCCCGTTGTGTTGATATCTCCATTTAAACTGCAACTCGAAGTCATGAAATGCCAAATTGCCAAAATTGCTTAGAGGATGTTTTAAAAGTGGTTGTCGGTAATTGTAGCCACTTGTTGATCCCCCCTAACCCCCCAAGGGGGGAACCGGAATCAAAGTCCCCCAATTTATCGGGGAGCCACTGCGGTCTTCTCCCAAAGGGAGAGGCTAACGCCAAGGGGGTTTCCCCTATGAGCGGCGTGGATTTAGGGGGATCTAAAACGTTTTGCTACCAACCAGAGGACTTTTAAAACATCCTCTTAGGGCGGTATCTCATCCCCATATTCTTTTCCTGGAATAGCTAATCTCCGCCCAAGATTTGCCACCACATAGCACTCATTACTCCCATAGCCTCTGTGACCTGAAGTTACAGAGGTGTGGCAGAAGGCTGTTGCACGCTATTGTTAACAGTTTTTGTTTCTACAAAAGCTTCCCGACCTGTAATCAATCTAGAGCGACGATTACGAGTGATATAATTCCACGCCCACTGAATTACTACTAGTAATTTAGTGTCAAACTCGATTAAGAAGTAGATGTGAACTAGTAGCCAAAATGCCCAAGCAATGAAACCTGTGAGTTTGATTAAGCTTAAATCTACAACAGCTAAATTTTGCCCAATCATCGCCAAACTACCCACATCGTTGTAATGAAATTGTGGCAAAGTCTTACCTTGAAGCCGTCGTTGAATTAGTTTACCTACATACTCTCCTTGTTGTTTAGCTACGGGTGCAACACCAGGTAAAGGTTTAGCATCTTGATGGGAGAAGTTGGCTAAATCTCCAATTACGAAAATGTTGTCATAACCCTCGATAGACAAGTCAGGTTCTACAATTACCCGCCCAGAGTAATCGCGCTCTACACCTGTAGTTTCTGCTAAGACTTTCCCCATTGGGGAACCTTGGACACCTGCTGCCCACAAGATAGTTTTTGAGGCAATTTCTGTAAATTCATTGCCTTGCTTGAAAGTAACGATATCACCTTCAATATTTGTCACCCTGGTGTGAGTGTGGAGTTCTACACCCAACGTTTGCAAAGATACTGCTGCTGATGCCGATAACTCTGGCACCATGTGTGGGAGGATGCGAGGTCCCCCTTGTAATAGTAAAATTCTCGTTTCTGAAGTGTCGATGCTGCGGAAATCTTCTTTGAGAGTTTTGTATGCCAACTCTGCGATCGCACCTGCTAATTCTACACCAGTCGGGCCACCCCCGACAATCACAAAACTCAACCAAGCACGGCGTTTTTCCGGATCGGTTTCTTTTTCTGCTGCTTCAAATGCGCCAAATATCCGACGACGCATTTCTATGGCATCTTCCACAGTCTTCAAACCAGGAGCCACTTCTTCCCAGTGATCCTTACCAAAATAGGAATGGTTCGCACCTGTGGCAACAATTAATGTATCATAAGGTACTACTTCATCACCCAAAATAACTTGTTGGGCTTTTGGATCAATCTCATTTACTTCTCCCAACAACACCTTTGTATTCTTGCTTTTGCTAAATACAGATCGCAATGGTGCAGAAATATCAGAAGGTGATAGGGTACCTGTGGCAACTTGATATAAAAGCGGCTGAAATAGGTGAAAGTTACGTTTATCAATGAGAGTAACATTTACATTCGCTGCATTCAGACCCTTTGCTGCATACAGTCCACCAAAGCCACCACCAACGATTACAACCTGATGTTGTGCATTCTTATTAAGTCCAACTGGCATAGTAAATATGTCCTTGTGTTAAGAAGCTGTAACTATTCTTAACAAAGATGTAACAGCATTATGATAGAGGTTGCTGCTTATTTAGAACAATTGAAAAAATACCAAAAGTATTCAAAGTTAGTTTTTATATGATCAGGACTTACGCAAACAATAGCCGAACCCCTTATTCTCCCGTAGGGGCAATTCATGAATTGCCCCTACAGCGTGTACTTTTGCGTAAGTCCTAATGATGTCCGCCAAATCACCCATAATAAACAGTTTGTAGTGGGGACTTCAGTCCCCAAAGCCAGGACTAAAGTCCTTACTACGAACATTTTTATATTCAGCTTGATCAACCGGACATGACATTACCCCCAACTTTGCAAGCGGGTATATTTACACTCATTGCAATGCTTTTCTTCAACACATCTATATAATAAGATATTCACTATGAGCGATAACTATATTTTGAAACGTATAGATACATACAGACAGCAAACCATAAGAGAAAATAAAGAAACCTGTCTTTCGCCTAACCAAATAATAGGATAATAATAGTAATAGGAGATACAGAATATTGATTTCTAGTCTCATCTAACTCATGTTTGAGTGTATCTGAGTACAGCTTAATATATTGCAAAATATCTTGATGAAATGTTTGCAAAGGCTTACGGGTAAAGTTTCTTGTAGCGAGTACAGAAATTCTTAAACCCTGCCCCAAAAATACTAGTACCCCCATCATTAAATACTAGCGCCCCTAACCCAAGACAAATTTTAAGTTTATCTTGAGTCGGGGTTTTGGCGTTTGAGTACAACCTTAATCAATCCAATAAATCCAATCAGCATTGGATTTCATATCGAGTTGGATGTCATCTGATATAAGCATAAAAATAGCAGATGGCTCTTTTACCAGATAGACATTACCGATGCAACAGTCTTTAGACAGTATTAGCGATGGCCAGACAACCAAAACGCAGGATTTTGCCCATACATCTATGCTGAAAAATTTCCTCTCTGGCGGTTTTTTTGAGCCATTATTGAGTGATTTTCGCATTATTTTTGAGCGCGACCCCGCAGCACGTAATTGGCTAGAGGTAGTATTTTGCTATCCAGGATTGCACGCACTCTGTTTGCATCGTCTTGCTCACTGGTTACATTGTCGAGGTGTGAGTTTTATCCCCCGCTTAATTTCTCACTTGGGGCGATTTTTGACAGGTATTGAAATTCACCCAGGCGCAGAGATTGGTCAGGGCGTGTTTATCGACCACGGAATGGGAGTTGTCATTGGCGAAACTGCGATCGTGGGCGACTATACACTGATTTATCAGGGCGTTACCCTTGGCGGAACTGGTAAAGAAACTGGTAAGCGTCATCCCACAGTGGGTAAAAATGCCGTGATTGGGGCGGGTGCGAAAGTTTTGGGTAATCTGCAAATTGGCGATCGCGTCCGTATTGGCGCAGGTTCCGTTGTCTTGCAGAATGTCCCTAGCGATCGCACTGTTGTAGGAGTTCCCGGCCGAATCATTTCTCGGAACGAAAGCGCCAGCCTTTCTCCTTTAGAACATGGAAAGCTACCTGATATGGAAGCAACCGTGATTCGTTCTTTGCTCTCACGCATTGAGCAACTTGAAAAACAACTGCAAACTTTAGGCGTTAAGAGTCATTAGTCATTAGCAAAGGACAAATGACAACTGACAAAAGACAAAGGACAACTGACAAAGGACAAAGGACAAATGACAAATCACGTTTTGCAGATTCCTTTGAGCGATCGCTGGCGAATCTATCACAGATTGCAAGAGTTGAAAATTAAGAGCTACTGTCCCCCCGATGGTTCTTTACGAGTGCAAGTGAATAATTTACTCGAAGTAATTCTAATTCGTAGTACAGTTATGCAACTTCTTGCTTCTCGTCACGAATTATTAGAGTGGCTAGAGCGTTGCTGGCATTACAGCGATCGGTAGAGACGCGATTAATCGCGTCTGTTCAAGACAACATTAATCTTGAATTCATGACGAAATCACTGCATTTCATCCTTTTTGTTCATAGATGCACAAAGCTCAAATAGGTTTAGAGTTTGAAGCTACTGTCTGCTAGCAGAATTTGTTGCAGACTGAGATGGAACAAATAGGTTTTAGATTTTATTGAATCTGCTAAATCTGAAATTTCCCTGACATATAGCAACAATTAAAAAGGCGAAATTCTCAAATAAAAATTGGGATTTCTGATTTTTAATTATTTTCCCAAATTAAGAAATTGAAAGTTCAATCAATTATGGCGACTCGGAACAGAGATATAAAACTCCTCAATTTTTTGCAAAACGAACTTGAACTTTCAAATGCTGATATTGCTGTAGCTCTGCGACACCGTGAATTAGAAAATGGCCCGTTACCGATGCTCCTCTGGCAGTATGGTTTAGTTGACTTGGAGCAGCTAGGAAAGATTTTTGATTGGCTAGCAGAACACAGTTAGCTGATTTTTAACCTTTAACTTTGAGTACCATTACCTGCCGAAATTACACCTATTTTGAGAACCATAGTTTTAAAAGTAGTGGGAGCAGCGTTCGACTGAGCGCTCACGCCGAAGTCTTGCTCCCTGCCGATAGTAGCGGGCTTTTCGGACCGCACTACTCCAGGTTTCAAAATGGATGAGGTTTAAATTACACCCAAATGCACTAGAAAATATGAGGTTACGAAGATGATTACATCCTTAATTGCTGGATTCTGTGTATTACTTTGTTCAGGATTTGCTAATAGTTATATTAGTTCGTTACTACTCGAAGAGATTTCCACTGACATCGGTAAAAACGATTAGTAAATTATACTTTGTTTTAGTTCCCTGCCATACAGATGTGATGCTATTAATCGGTCAATAATAAAGGATCATGTATCCTACATTATGAATTGTGATATTTTTAGCATTTGCCATCGCTGGGGATTGTAGAGAGAAAGGATATTAAGAATACTTCCAAGAGAGGGATATTTGCAATGAATCAAATCATAATTAATGACACTACACTACGTGATGGTGAACAAGCAGCAGGTGTTGCATTTACCCTAGAAGAAAAGGTTGCGATCGCTAAATTTCTCGATGCCATTGGTATCCCGGAATTAGAAGTGGGTATACCGGCAATGGGTGACGAAGAAACCCGTGCGATCGCCGCAATTTCTGACTTGGGTTTACAAGCAAAACTCCTGGGCTGGAACCGCGCCGTCATCTCAGATATTAAAGCTTCCATCGCTTGCGGTTTGAACCGGGTGCATATTGCCATTCCCGTCTCTGGTATCCACATTGCCACTAAATTTCATGGTCAGTGGCGAGTAAGTTTACAAAAACTCAAAGACTCCATCAACTTCGCCCTCGATCAAGGTCTTTGGGTAGCAGTCGGCGGAGAAGATTCTTCTAGAGCTGATGAAAACTTCCTCTTAGATGTAGCACTTTATGCCCAAGAGTGGGGTGCATCTCGCTTCCGTTTCTGCGACACTGTAGGAGTTCTCGACCCCTTCACCACCTACACCAAAGTCCAAAGGCTGGTTTCAGCGTTGACGATTCCCCTAGAAATCCACACGCATAATGATTTTGGTCTGGCAACTGCCAACGCCCTTGCAGGTATCAAAGCCGGAGCCTCATCAGTGAATACCACAGTCAACGGATTGGGTGAAAGGGCGGGAAATGCAGCTTTAGAAGAAGTTGTTATGGCAATCAAACGCATCTACGGCGTTGATTTGGGCATCGACACTCCCAGTTTGCTAGAACTGTCTCAACTAGTTGCAGCCGCATCAGGAGCTAGTGTACCACCCTGGAAAGCGATCGTTGGCGAAAATACCTTTGCTCACGAATCCGGCATCCATGCACACGGAGTATTGCAAAACCCCATTACCTACGAACCATTTGCACCCGAAGAAGTGGGTTGGGAACGGCGTTTAGTAGTAGGAAAACATTCTGGACGGCATTTAGTTGCTAACTTGCTAGAACAGCATGGAATTTTCTTGAACTCCCAAGAAACCCAATCTGTTTTAGATGCAGTGCGCCATCAATCGGTACAGAAAAAACGCAGTTTGACGACAGAAGAACTATTAAATTTGGTCAGAGAACAGAGGTACTCTCATGCAACGCGATGAATTAGAACTAAACTTGCCACCTGCTTTTGAAATTGGTGAAAAAGTAAGAGTTCGGAAACTCCTCAAAAACGATGGTACTTTTCCTGGTAAGGAAGTCGGCCAAGTTTTGGTAAACAAGGGAGATATCGGCTACATAGCGAGTATAGGAACATATTTGCAGACTTCCTATATATATGCTGTGCATTTCTTAGAAACAGGGTTCGTCGTCGGTTGTATGAAAAAAGAACTAGAATCTGTTGAGGAATCTCATGAAAGTAATGCTACGCATGAATGATGCCGGTACTTTAGTAGTCTACGTTGCTAAAAAAGACCTAGAAGAAGAAGTCGTCAAACAAACCGATGGAACTGATGGCAAGATTCTCACCCTAGCAAATGGTTGGGAATTGGAATTTCGTGATTTGCCAGATGCAGCAAATTTACCTCAAACGGTAGAAGCTAAACGCCTCGCTTAAAAAAATGGGGAGTATGGAGTGAGGGAAATGAGGGGGAGAAGGGAGACAAGGGGAATAATCAATACCCAATTCGCAATTCTCAATACCCAATACCCAATACCCAATACCCAATACCCAATTCCCTACTCCCCACTCCCCACTCCCCACTCCCCACTCCCCACTTCCCACTCCCCACTTCCCACTTATTATCAATCATGGGTGACAAGTATTTGACTTTATCAGAATTGAACCTTGAGGGACAGTTACTAGGTTTTGTTGGTGGTGAACCAGGAAAATATAAATACTTGCAATTGGCAGTTCCATCTGGAAATGTGGAAATTAAACTGCCTAAAGAGTTGCGCCGTTTACTAAGTTCATCCTTAATTCCTGGTCAGCAAATTCGCGTTTGTGGTCATAGTAAGGTAGACTCGCGCACAAGTAAAATTAAAATTAAAGCCTATCGGGTGACACCAATTAATACTTGTCTAAATCAAGATTTACCACCTCAACCCAAACCGAGGATTATGGTATGTCAAAAGGGCGGTTGCCTGAAACGTGGTGGTAAAGGGTTATTATCAGAATTAGAAAAAACTTTGTGCGATCGCGGTTTGTTAGACAAAGTTACCATAGAACATACCAGTTGCCAAAAATGCTGTAGCAGCGCTCCCAACTGTGTTTTACAGCTTGGTAAAAAGAAATACAAGAATATTCACCCTGAAGCGATCGCATCTTTGCTAGAAAGTCACTTAACAGAGTAATAATCTTCTCTAGCTATTCTTAAAATAATACGCAAGTTTGTAGGGGTAAAAATTTTACCCCTATTTTTTGTAAGTATCATCTGTATAGCACCCTTGTCAAACTGCGATCGGCTAAGTTATAACTGCTGCAACGTTAGTTTGAAAAGTCTAATTTATTACTAGCTAGAAGTCACAGCTACACAGACAAAACCTGCCTCCGCAGGTTAAAAACTGTTGATTTTTTCTTAGTCCACGGAGGTGGACTTTGTTTGTGTAGCCAGGATTTCTAATCGCCCGGTATATTTGCAAAAGCGAGATGCGCCCCCTAGTTATTGTGTATAACTTTTTTAGAATTACCTTAAATACCTAAAAATCAATGTCTTTGTTTACCAATTTACTCAATCTACATTCTGCAATCAAACCGCGTGAAGATTTTTTTACTGAGATAGTTGCTTATTTTTTGTCTTTAAATAATGATATTTTACTTGGTTGGCTAAAACATCACTCAATCATTAGTGATGATAATTATTCCAGCATCAAGATTTCAACCCAGCAAGAACACAAAGGACTTGAAAGCCATCCAGATGATAGCAGACTTGATATTGCGGTTGAACTTTCAACTGGTTTAAATACAGATGTAATATTTATTGAATCAAAAATTGGCGCTAAGGATGGAAATAATGCTTTAAGAAAATATGCTGATATTTTGAGTAATTTACCAAACGTTAGACATCGAATTTTAATTTACATCACCCGTGATTATGACCCAAAAGATAAACTCAAAGAAGATGATCCAAAACCAGCAATCAAAGAATATTGCCTTGAGTTATCACCCAAGATAAACTTCTTCCAACTGAGATGGTATCAGTTTTATAGCTTATTGAAAGAACGTGCGTCTGATATCTTAGCTCAAGAAATACTAATTTTTATGAGGAAAAATGGAATGTCTCACACTAATCAATTTTCATCCGTTGACTTATTGACAATGGTCAATTTTAACAAAACCCTCAATCTGATGGAATCAACTCTCAATGAAGAAGTACAAGACAAATTCAAGCTAGCTTTTGGAGGTGTTATCAAAGGTGCAGCAAGTATGACTCAATGGAGATGGCGCAGTAGATATATTATCTATACTAAGTTTTCAGGTGATAATTTTTGGTGTGGCCTTGGATATTTTAATTTAAATCCAGACAATTTAGCCGAATATCCATATCTAGGTATATGCTTAGAGGTTTCTCCTGGTTTTATAGAACGACCAAAAATTATTAAATCCATGCAGAAAGTAATTAACGATAAACCGAATATATGGACTCCTGTTAATTTAACAATTTTGCCAGCATGGTCAGCTATTTTTTATCAAAAAAGCCTACAAGACTTTTTATCTGAAAAAGACCAGTTATCTGCTATTAAATTATTTTTCCAAGAGTCAATAAAGGAATTAAAAACGGTTCAGGAAGAATATTTTGATTTTCCTTGGAAGGGTGTAAGTATAGAACTAGCTATAGAAGAAGATAAAGAAGACCTCGACACCTCACAATCTCCCATTCCAGAAGTTTAATCAGCTACAGCTATATTAAGATAAAAATAACTCTGCATTCTCGTAGCTGTTATGAGCCTTACCACTGCTAAACGCTTTACTGTAGCTGAATATCACCGTCTAGCTGAACTCGGCTTCTTTGAGGAGAATGACCCAGTTGAGCTAATTAAGGGTGAAATAATCCAGATGGCAGCAAAAGGTACACCACATTCTGTTTGCAGCACCCGCTTATATCGGGAATTATTCAAGCTGGTTTTAGAAGAGGCGATTCTTCGAGGACAAGAACCAATTATTATACCTGATGACAGCGAACCAGAACCCGATCTAGTCATTGTACGAAATCGTCCTGATGACTATTTAGAAGCTCATCCTAGCCCATCTGATGTATTGCTGGTAATTGAAATTTCTAATTCCACTTTGAAATATGACCAAGATGTAAAGTTATCTGTCTATGCAGAAGCTGGTATTTCCGACTATTGGATATTTAATTTAGTAGATAACTACCTAGAATCTTACAGCGAACCTTATAAAGATTTACAAGGTAAATTCGGTTATCGCCGCAAGTTAATTTTTCTGCCAAATGAATCAGTTAATCTGCCATATTTTCCTGATTTAGTTCTAGATTTATCTAAAGTATTTCCTGGGTGATGTATTAGGTGCGTATTCTTGACACAATTAAATCAAAGTATGAGTATTTCATAGCACCCGACGTATTTCAAAATCGCTGCAAAAGCAGATTGACGACTTACTATGAATTTCACAATCTACTCATCTCGATAAACATCTCTTCGATGCCCTACTCTGACAACTTTAACTATCAGCACATCATCTAGGATTTCGTACAAAATCCGATAATTGCTAACACGAATACGATATTTATTGTCGGTAGTTTCTAGCTTGACAACGCCGCTAGGACGGGGATTTTCAGCCAGTTCTAAAAAACTCTATCTCGAATATCAGCAGATAATTTTTTTAATTGTTTTGCAGCCCTGTTAGAAATTTATATTTGATAAATCACGATTCTAATTCTTGTTTATACTGTTCCCAAGTAATAGTAGGTTCATTCTCAGCTTCTTCAAAGGCTTTAATATCTTCTTCGTCTTCTGCTTTCCTAATATCTAAAAGTTCTAGAACATCTTCTAAAGTGTCTTCATAAGCTTTTTCTAGTCTTTGATTAATTGCTTTTAACAACTCTTGTCTTTTAGTTGTAGTTTCCATAATTAACCTCTGCAACTGCGAAATTTTTAATTATTTTCCGATTGAGTGATTGTTGTGGTAAACAGACTCATTAACGATTGTTGAGCAGCCCAACTCCGAACTAGTTCAGACTTTTTAGGCTTCATTAATTCTGACAATACGTTTGTATCAAGAATAATCATTCTTCAAATGTTGATACGGTGCGAATAGGTTCTCTAGGAATTTCTGGTAATTCAAAGTCTCCCAAATTCGCAAAACGCTGCTCAATCATATTAGCTAAGTTTAAGGGCTGTTCGTGATTTTGTATTAGAGCCATACAAAGAATTCCTTTGGCTTCTTCTTCGAGAGAACGACCATGTTTTTCGGCTCGTTTTTTTAAACGAGATTTAATATCATCATCAAGATTAGATATAGTAATATTATTCATAATCTATTGATAGTATTTTCACCAAAATCGCGTAATTGAATAAGCATCAAATGCTGTATCTGCACTAATAATTGGTATTTTCTCTACCATCGCTTGAGCAATCAAGATTCTATCAAATGGGTCACGATGTTGTAATGGTAGGGTAGTAATTACATCAATATGTTCGAGATTGATATTGAGTAAATTAAAGTCATCTAATGCTAGCTGTTGCTCGATAAAAGTCTTAATTGGTAAACTAAAACTTAGTTTACCAATGCTCTGCTTTATTGACATTTCCCACACACTAACAATGCTGATTAGTTTTTCATTATTCTGGTCTTCAATTAATAGTCTCATATTGTCGCTAAAACGCGCATATCCTTGAAAAAACCAAATCAAAGTGTGAGTATCTAATAACACCTGCATTACATATAATCCTGAAACTCTTCTAATGGCTCATCAAAGTTATCTGTTATAGTAATCAAACCTTTGGCACTACCAAATAGAGGAGAGCGTTTTTTCTCTGAGATCACCGGAGTCAGCTTAATTACTGGTTGCTCATCTTTGGTGATGATAATTTCTTCGCCATTAATTGCTGCTTCGATTAATTCGTGTAAGTGTTGTGATGCTGCATCGATAGTAATCTGTTGCATGATTATCACCATTTAATTAACTATTTTAAGCATGAATTTGCTTGAGTTAAGTAAGTGGGCACAATAAAACCAAACTGTGTGAAGAAAAGTAAACAAGGCTCAAACTCTTTTTCCCCCTGCTCCCTGCCCCCTGCTCCCTGCCTTATCCCAACGATAATTATTTACGCCGACCTACTTATTTGTCGCTTATGAGCCTTTTACTTATCTTCTTTAGTTTTTAATCCTCAGTCGCTTACTTTACTATAATACTCAAATCAATCTTTCCAACGCGTGCTGTAAATTATTTGTCACATCAGCAACAGCTTGTCTAGCAGCCAAACGATTTTCCTTATACGCAGGGTAATGTTCAGAAATAGATATAGGTTCACCCACAGTAATTTTGACTTTTTGCTTACCCAATTGTGGACGGTGTAAACCTTTATCGCCTTTGATTTTAGCAATCATTTTCCATAAAATTAAAGTCGTCTCAGCAAATCTTTCTGCTGTGGGATTTTCTCGAATATAATTACCCGAAACTGCCACAAAACTTTCTACTAAACGCATGTGCCACATCCGCGCATTCGCTTCTTCGGCAACGCGATCGCCTAAAGCTCTTTCAACAGCAGATACTCCTTTTACATCCTTAAATTCTTCTCTAAATATATAATTCCAACCTGCTTGTTCTACTCGCCGACAACGGTCACTTAAACTACCTTTGGACTGTAAATCAAAATACTGTTCTGATATTAACAGCGCTGCATTCAACAAAGCTTGTAAACGCACTGCTAACGCTTCATTCCTATCTGGAATTTGCCCATTGACAATCTTCGCATCTGCCAGTTTTTGATGATAAAACCGGGTGTAAAATTCTTCCATTAGCAAAAGTAAATGTTCTGCCAAAGTCAACAATCGGGGATAAAGCGACTCTATAGAAGCATTTTCTGGTGGATGCACTGGTAAACCACTAGCCGCTTCCAATTCACTTAAAAGATTAGCGATCGCACCCCAAGGAGCATCAACGTAACTATATTTAATCCCAACTGGTATAATTAGAACCTGTTGGTCGCTTCCAGCTTTGTGCAAATCTTCAGCACACCAAAAGCCTAATTGGGCAATACCGGGTTCTAGGGGGCTAATATTCTCCGATAAACCATTGGTAGCACCTTCTGGTGCAGCCGCCATCGGGAATTTACCATTGGCGAACAAGTCACGCGCCGAACGTAACCCCGTCCAGTCAGCTTTACCGCGCTGAATCGGAGTACCACCTAAATGAGAAGCAATCCAGCCAACGTAGTCACCCGCCCATAGAGGAATGCCGCGATCGTAGATAAAATGAGCGTGAATGGGAAGTTGTAGCGCTGTACCTTGCGATCGCGCTACCTTTGGTACAAGTTGAGACAGCAAGTAGGTCAAACAAAACGGATCGTCTGTTTTCGGATGGCGAAATGCCAGCAGAAAACGGATCTTACCCTCCTGAAACTGGCGATAGAGATCCACCAGCACCTCTACGTTGTCTGCTTCAATTTGGGTAATAGGTGTTTGCCAGTTTATCCAACTGGGTAGCAACAGATGCACAACTCTTAGTAATAAGGGGTTAAATGCCGGAGGAATAAATTCTAAGGGTGCCTGTGCTTGATAAATTACATTTGCCAAGGTAGTTTCTCCTAAAGATGCCGCGACTTCCAATCGCCCGGTGGTTATTTCTTTAACAGCGATTTTCAGGTAAATGAACCACAAATAGACCTCACTTCCATTCCTCTCTCCTACGTTCGCGTAGCGGCACGAAGTGCGGAGAGAGGCTTTGATTTTCTCCCCTTCCTTTGTAGGGAAGGGGCTGGGGGTTAGGTCTCATAATTGTGGTCTAAATACATGAAAACTGCTGTAAGTTATCTTAACGGCTGTAAGATGCTTTGGCGACTGAAGTCGCACCTACACAGACAAAACCTGCATAGACAGATGAAGTGCATCTACGCAGACTTATAGAGTATTTTCTGATGCGATGGAAAGTATGGGCAGATAGTGGAGTTTACCGGCACTTGCAAATCTTAATAACAAGAAAGACTCAAGCGAAATCCTGGCAATACATTTTCACCCGATAATTGTGTGGGTAGATTTCGCACTTCCAAATCTTGTTTTTGACGATAAATTTCCACTTGCTGCTGTTGGGGGTTAATTAACCATGCCAATTGCACCCCTGCATCTATATATTCCTGCATTTTGGAACGCAATATTTCTAAATCATCTGTTGCTGACCTTAATTCAATGACAAAATCTGGTGCAATGGGGGGAAATTTGCGTCTTTGTTCAGGCGTAAGTGCTTGCCAACGTTCTCCTTGAATCCAAGCGGCATCTGGGGAACGGTCAGCACCATTGGGTAATTTGAATATAGTAGAAGAACTGAAAGTGTAACCGAGGCCAGTTTGCCGATTCCAGATTCCCAGATCAATAATTAAATCTGCTTCTCGATTGCCGCTTTCACCTCCAACGGGGGACATGATGATTAATTCTCCCTTGGCAGTGCGTTCAAATTTCAATTCGCGGTTATTTTGACATAAGTGATAAAATTGTTCGTCACTCAGGTGAACGGTGTCTAGTTTTAATGTCAAAGGACTCATAACCTAGACCTAGATTAAATAGGTGCAAAGATTATATCACAATCCAGTTCAGAATGAGCAACAAAACACTTGTAGAGACGGCGATTTATCGCGTCTCGAAAACCCAAAATTGTTGCCAGTAGACCTTAACTGAACCGTATTGGTTTATAAACAAATTAGAGATTCTGGAAAGGGATTAAACGATGCGACTTTCACAAATGTTATTTGTTACACTGCGGGATGATCCGGCTGATGCTGAGATTCCTAGCCATAAATTATTACTCCGTGCAGGCTACATTCGTCGCATCGGTAGCGGTATTTATGCTTATTTACCTTTGATGTGGCGGGTATTGCAAAAAGTTTCCCAGATTGTGCGGGAAGAAATGAACGCTACAGGCGCACAAGAATGTCTTTTACCACAATTACAACCTGCTGATTTATGGAAGGAATCGGGACGCTGGGACACTTATACTAAAGCTGAAGGGATTATGTTTTCCCTAATTGACCGCCGTGAGCAACAATTAGGATTAGGTCCAACTCATGAAGAAGTAATCACAGCGATCGCTCGTGATATGATTCGCTCTTATCGCCAGCTACCATTACATCTCTACCAAATTCAAACCAAATTTCGTGATGAAATTCGTCCCCGCTTTGGTTTAATGCGCGGACGGGAATTTATCATGAAGGACGGCTACTCGTTCCATGCCGATGAAGCCAGCCTCAAAGAAACTTACCAGGATATGTATAAAGCCTACAGCAATATCTTGAGGCGTTCTGGTTTAGCTTTTCGGGCAGTGGAAGCCGATTCTGGTGCAATTGGTGGTTCTGGTTCCACAGAATTTATGATTTTGGCCGAAGCTGGTGAAGACGAAGTTCTCTACACTGAAGATGGTAAATACGCCGCTAACGTAGAAAAGGCTGTTTCTTTACCAATTGACGCCGAAACCTCACGGTTTACAAGCTATGAGAAACGCGATACACCTGGAACAGAAACTATCGAAAAAGTCTGTCAACTCCTCAACTCTTCTCCCACTCAATTGGTGAAAAATGTACTTTATCAGACAGTTTATGATAATGGGATAACGGTGTTGGTTCTGGTGAGTATCCGAGGCGATCAAGAAGTTAATGAAGTCAAGTTGCAAAACGAATTGACCAAACTAGCTCGTGAATACGGTGCTAAAACTATTATTAGTTTGAATGTACCAAATGTAGAAGCCCAACAAGCATGGACAGCCAAATCTCTACCTTTAGGCTACATTGCGCCAGACATCGCAGATGAGTATATTACCGCCAATAAACAGATTCATCCCAAGTTTTTGCGCTTGGTCGATCAAACAGCCGTTGATTTAAAAAACTTTGTTACAGGCGCGAATGAAGCTGGTTATCACGTAGTTGGGGCTAATTGGGGTGAGCAATTTAAGTTACCAATTAGCATAGTAGATATACGTAAGGCAAAACCTGGCGATCGCGCCATCCATAACCCAGAACAAACTCTCTTCAGCGCCCGTGGAATAGAAGCAGGTCACATCTTCCAATTAGGCACTAAATACTCCCAAGCGATGGGTGCAACTTATACCAATGAACAGGGTGAAGAAAAGCCGCTATTTATGGGTTGTTTTGGTGTAGGTGTGTCACGATTGGCACAAGCTGCCGTAGAGCAATCTTACGATAAAGATGGGATTATTTGGCCAGTTGCGATCGCACCCTACCAGGCGATCGTCACAATTCCTAACATAAAGGATGCTCAACAAGTCGAAATCGCTCAAAAACTTTACACAGAACTCAATCAAGCGGGAATTGAAACCCTACTAGATGACCGCGACGAACGGGCGGGAGTGAAATTTAAAGATGCTGACTTGATAGGCATACCTTATAGAATTGTAACTGGGCGGGCGATCGCTAATGGCAAAGTTGAAGTTGTAGAAAGAGCAACTCGTAAATCGCAAGAAATTGTCATTGATGAAGTTACAACGATACTCAAACAGTGGATTACCGAAGCAATAGAGGGGAGTAGGAAGTAGAAAATTCCCCATTCCCCGCCTGACTTTTCACGTCCTCTAGAAAGTCCCACGAAAAACCTAACCCCCTTCCCCCGATGGTAAGGCGGAAAATTCAAAGTCTCTCTCCTAAAAGGAGAGAGAAATAGAAGAGAGGTTTTCCAGATACCGACAAAAGTCAGATTCCCCACTCCCCAAAATTTACATAATTTGGTAGGTGACGGATTAGAAGTAAAAATTCTAGAATTGAAACCGGGACTTGCAGAATTAAGAGGCATAAAGTCTCCTCTCGGTTGTGGGAAACTCTCCACTTGTAAGTATCGTCGTTAACCAGGCTGCTCCTCACATAACTACCATATCAGCCCTCAGTTAGGAAGGTTTTGAACATGAAAGACCAACAAGGATCTAATCGGATTTCTTCAGGCGTAATTGCAGCTGTGTCAGCAGTGGTTGTAGCGGTGGGTGGCGGTGTGGCTTGGTTTACCTCACACTCCAGCAATACTCCCACACCGTCAAACACCTCTGGGCAAATCGCTCAACCAGTACAGCCATCAACTAAGCAGCCAGGTAATGAGCAAACGCCTAACGTTTATTGGCTAAGACCAAAAGACAAAAATGTTGTTTTGGTTCCCCAGCCAGTTAAAGTAGCTTCTATACTACCCAACCAGCCTTTAGAAGCAGCTTTCCAAAGTTTGTTAGCAGGCCCACCAGCAGGAGGGACAGATTCGACAACTATTCCCAAAGGAACCAAATTATTGGGGCTGAAGTCGAAAAATGATGAGGTTCACGTTAATTTATCCGAAGATTTTACCAGTGGTGGTGGTAGCACTTCAATGATGGGTCGCGTGGGACAAGTTGTTTATACTGCGACAACTTTAAATCCCAAAGCTAAGGTATACATTGACGTGAACGGTAAACCGTTGGATGTTTTAGGTGGTGAAGGTTTAGAGTTACAACAGCCACTAACTCGTGAACAGTTTCAGAAAGATTATCCGCTTTAAAAAAGTAGAGACGCGATTAATCGCGTCTGTGCAAGAGAGACGCGATTAATCGCGTCTGTGCAGGAGTGAGGAGTTTTAATTCATAACTCATAACTCATAACTCTCTTAGACTTACCGTTTGCTATTTAATACACGAAAATTACGGGCTTGCTGTTCTAACCTTGTGGCGAGGCGATCGCAAACCCGATTACACAAATCAAAAATCATTTGATCTTCTACCCGGTAATAGGCGCAAGTTCCTTCACTACGGCGGCTAAGGATGCCTGCTTGCCACATTACCTTCAGGTGTTTTGACACATTTGCCTGAGAAGTGTGTGTTGCCTCTACCAACTCTTGCACGCATTTTTCTTCATCCCGTAATAAGTGTAGCAGCCGCAGGCGCATTGGCTCACTTAAAAGGCTGAAGTATTCAGCTACTTGTTGCACCACTTCTGGTGGTAAAGGCAACGTTTGTTTCATCAGGATTAACCCGCAAAGACTGAAAGTTTTAACTACTCACTTGATATATACATTAATACTTAATCGGGGTTAATTCGCATCAAAGGTTGACCATATTCTACAGCGTCGCCATTTTGCAGAAGAATTTCCATCACCTGGCCAGAAACTTCAGCTTCGATTTCATTCATCAGCTTCATGGCTTCGATGATACAGACTGTTTGACCCTTGCGGACGCGATCGCCTACTTCCACAAATGCCGCTTCCCCAGGCGCAGGAGCGCGATAAAAGGTTCCGACCATTGGGGAAGGTACTTCTACTAATCTTTGGTCAATGGTTGAGGGAGGACTTACTGACAGCTGCAATTGTGTGCTAGTACCAGTATTCTCAAACACGCGAGATGTGGACACCTCCGTTACCTGACTTGTGTTCACCTGGTTTCCCCCAGATGAACCCGATGTCGAGCCAGAACCTACCACACCGCCTAAAGCCCCTTGACTTACCGACAACATCTGATTGCTAACGCTCACAGCCTTACGAACTGTTAGCTCAAAGTCATCGCTTTTGAGTATGACTTCTGCAATATCTGTTTGTGCGATCGTTGCCAATAATTGGCGGATTTCATTAAAGTCCAATGGCACAGTTTTTATTACCTCGACCTATCCGTAAATGAGCATTTTAAGTGTGGCAGGGAATTAATCCCTATGTAGGGATTTAAATCGGAAGCATCTCAGTAGAGATGAAAGTTATTCCCTGCTGATATATTTATCTTCCTGAGTATCAACTTTGATGCGTTCTCCTTGGGAAATAAACAAAGGAACCATCACAACTGCACCAGTTTCCAGAGTTGCCGGTTTTGAGCCACCTGTGGCGGTGTCACCTTTTAAACCTGGATCTGTTTGGATAATTTCCAGAACCACGGATTTAGGCAATTCTACTCCTAGAACCTGTTCGCCCCACTTAATAACTTCAGCTTCCATACCTTCCTTCAGGTATTTGACGCGATCGCCAATTTGTGCCTTGGTTAATCTGCCTTCTTCGTAGGTTTCCATATCCATAAAGACGAACTCATCGCCCTCTTTATAGGTATGCTGCATCGTGCTTTTTTCTAGGGTGGCTTGCGGCAGTGTTTCTCCGGCTCGGAACGTTTTTTCCATCACGCTCCCACTCTGGACATTTTTTAACTTAGTTCTTACAAAGGCGGAACCTTTGCCTGGTTTGACGTGCAGGAATTCAAGCACTCGCCATACAGACCCATCTAATACAATTGAAACACCGGGTCGAAAGTCGTTACTGGAGATCATGAAACTTTCAAATTTTGGAAGACAATCGGCATTTATTGTACCCTTCTAGCGGAGTAATTAGCTATTTAGTCATTGGGCACTTGTACTGAGCGTACCCCTCCGGGGATCTTGCTACGCGTAGCGTTTCCAAGAGTTGCCGTTGGCGCAGCCTAAGAAGAG
Source organism: Nostoc sp. (assembly GCF_036917815.1). Lineage (GTDB taxonomy): Bacteria > Cyanobacteriota > Cyanobacteriia > Cyanobacteriales > Nostocaceae > Nostoc. The sequence continues at coordinate 26,791 of NZ_JBALEK010000091.1, forward strand.
AAGTATTGGGCATTGGGTATTAATTATTCTCCCTCATCTCCCTCTGCTCCACTCATCACCTAACGTGGGAAGATTATTTATGGGTTACGTCCAGTCAACAATTCACTGCTGCATTTGAGTTATCCCATGCTTAACTTATTAAAATCCTGGCTGAAGAACAGCCTAATGGCAATACTGCTGGTAACAATATTTTTAGGCATAACTACAGCTGGGTGGACTCCCTCCAGTAGCGCCGCACTACCAGCCGGCAATGCAATTACCGACGGAAAGGCTTTGTTGCGGTATGCACTCCCGATAGATAACAAACCTGTGCGGCAACTACAAGGCAGTTTAGAGGACATCTCTGCCCAACTGCGGGCGAATCGACGTTGGGGTGCTATTTCCAAAGACATCAGCCAAGCATCCCGCATTCTCGATAAACCTTCCCAAATCTTAACAAGCGTTCCCGCAGAACGCCAACCCCAAGCGGAAGCTTGGATTACCGAGTTAAAATCTGGGGTGGGTAAATTACAAGAATTGGCGAACAGCAAAGATAAAGAACAAATTCTGCAAGAGAGAGGTAAACTGCTAAATCTCGTTACTGGGCTGGAAGAGTCAATGGTGAAACAATTCCCCTTTGAAGTGCCTACCGAATATAGTAACCTGCCCCAACTTAAAGGTCGTGCCACTGTAGAATTCAAAAGCAACAAAGGCGATTTAACCGTCGTTGTAGATGGTTACAGCGCCCCTGTAACTGCTGGTAATTTTGTAGATTTGGTACAAAGGGGTTTTTATAATGGTTTAGAATTTTCCCGTTCTGAAGAATCTTACTTTCTCCAAACTGGAGATCCGGATGGGAAGGAGGTGGGTTTCATTGACCCAACAACGAGCAAATATCGTGCTATTCCTTTAGAAGTTTTAGTTAAAGGCGATAAAGCACCTACTTATGGCATTACTCTAGAAGAAGCTGGGCGTTACCTTGATATGCCAGTTCTGCCTTTTTCTGCCTTTGGTGCAGTGGTGATGGCTCGTCCCGAAAGTGAAGTAAATGGTGGTTCATCACAATTTTTCTTCTTTTTGTTTGACCCCGAACTCACTCCCGCCGGACGCAACCTATTGGATGGTCGTTATGCTGTTTTTGGCTATCTCACTGAAGGCAGAGAAGTTTTGGATAAACTGAAGGCTGGTGACAAAATTGAATCGGCAAAAGTGGTTCAGGGAATAGAAAATCTGGTTGAGCCACAAGCTGCATAAGAAGAGAGCAGGGGAAGCCAGGGGAGAATAATTCCTGTACAGACGCGATTAATCGCCTCTCCCCTGACTCAGATTCCCGGCGGTGAACACTTGATCAACTGCGATCGCTAATTCGGGAAAAGTCCGTGATAAAATTTGCTGGTTGGCTGTAAAAACTGTTTCTTCGTAAAATCCATCTTCCAGTAGTAACACCGAAGTTTTTGCTTGTAGTGGGTCTACAATCCAATATTCAGAAACCTCTAAGGCCGCATACTCAGACCGCTTATAACGATAGTCCCGTTTCACCGACTCTGGACTAACCACCTCGACAACTAGTAACGGCGGTGACTCAAATACTGCTGAGGCATTCAATAATTCTCTGGCTTGCTCCAGTGTCACAACACATAAATCAGTCAACCTAGATTTATTTCTACCCGTTCTCACCCCACTTTCCCGAAAACATAGCCAAGTAGAGTTACAACGTTTGATTTCTGCTTTCAAGGCAGTATCCAAAAAATCGACAATCAGAAAATGTTCAATAGTCGGTGGATTCATTAGCTCTAGCTTCCCATCCACCAGTTCATAATGAAAATCGCTACCATCATCATAGGTTAAATACTCCTCAAACGTAATGCTGGTTACTGGTGTTGTTACCATGCCAACTGACTCCTAGACGATACCCTTATCTTAAACAGTAAAGTCAATCATCAGTTTTCTTCGTAATTTTGCAACACGGAAAACCGATTGTGAACAGTGATTTATCTTCTCAACAAGTAAAAGACATTGGCGAACAAGGTCTTTTAGAAAGATTACAGCGCTTCTGTCCTCCAGAAATTATCGGCGATGATGCAGCAGTACTTGAGACTGCACCAGGGCAATCTTTGGTGGTGACTACAGATGTGCTAGTTGATGGCGTGCATTTTAGCAACCTCACCACTTCCCCAGAAGATGCTGGTTGGCGAGCTGCTGCTGCAAATTTATCAGATTTAGCAGCAATGGGCGCTTCCCCATTGGGAATCACTGTCGGGTTGGGACTCCCTGGTGAACTTAGGGTGAGTTGGGTTGAGCGACTATACCAGGGAATGACAGAATGCTTGCAAAAATACAATACACCAATTGTTGGGGGTGATATTGTGCGATCGCCTATAACTACTCTGGCAATTACCGCTTTTGGTCAAGTTAACCCTAGTCAAATTATCCGCCGTTCTGCTGCTGTTGTCGGAGATGCGATCGTCGTTACAGGCGTTCATGGAGCCTCAAGAGCTGGCTTAGAACTGCTCTTACATCCCGAATTAGGACAAAACCTCAAAGATGCAGAACGCAAGGCTCTAATCCTCGCACACCAACGCCCACAGCCACGATTAGACATCTTACCAATCCTCTGGAAAATCTTAACTCCTAACTCCTGTACAGACGCGATTAATCGCGTCTCTAACTCTCGATCCCTCATTGCTGGTATGGATAGCAGCGATGGTTTGGCAGATGCGATTATTCAAATTTGCCGTGCCAGTGGTGTTAGCGCTGTTTTAGAATGCAGACAAATTCCCGTACCAAAAACTTTTAACCATTGGTTGCCAGCAGAGCAAGCGCTAGAATATTCTCTATACGGTGGCGAAGACTTTGAATTAGTGCTGTGCTTACCACAAGAACCAGCATTAGCCTTAGTACAACATCTTGGTGAAGGTGCTGCGATCGTGGGCAAGATTACAGCCGGATCAACAGTACTATTGCACGACGAACAAAAAAAATTTCCTGACCAAGTTCTGAGTCTTAGCCAGGGATTTCAACACTTCAAGAGTCAAAAGTTATGAGTTAGGAGTTATGAGTTTTAATTCTTCACTGTTCACTCTCGACTCCTAATTCCTAACTCTTCACTCTTAACTCCTAACTTTTTAATTAAACCCACTTCTCGGCTACCAATTCTGCCAAATCCAAGACTCGTTGGCTGTAACCCCACTCGTTGTCATACCACGCCATAACTTTTACGAGGTCATTACCTAAGACCAAAGTCAAGTTAGCATCGACAATGGAAGAAGCATCATGACCTTGATAATCAGACGATACCAATTCTAGTTCGCTGTAGGCCAAAATACCTTTAAGTGGCCCTTCGGCAGCATCTTTGAGAGCTTGGTTAACTTCTTCAGTAATAGTACGCTTCTCAACCTGAACTACGAAATCTACCATTGAGACGTTCGGGGTTGGTACGCGCAAGGCAACGCCATTTAGCTTGCCTTTGAGGTCTGGGATAACCAGCGCCACTGCCTTCGCTGCACCAGTGGAGGTGGGTACAATGTTTATCGCTGCTGCCCTCGCCCGCCGCAAATCGCGGTGAGAAGCGTCTAGCAAACGCTGGTCACCTGTATAGCTGTGGGTCGTGGTCATCGTACCTTTGATGATGCCGAACTTATCATTCAACACCTTGGCGATTGGTGCCAAGCAGTTGGTAGTACAGCTAGCGTTACTGATAATGTTGTGTATGTTGTGGTCATAATCATGATGATTTACACCAACCACAAAAGTGCCATCCTCGTTTTTACCAGGAGCGGTAATCAGAACTTTCTTGGCTCCAGCATTTACGTGCTTGAGCGCTCCTTCTTTGCTAGTAAATACCCCTGTTGCTTCGATAATTAGGTCAATTCCCCAATCTCTCCAGGGCAACTTTTCTGGGTTGCGATCGGATACGCACTTAATGGTCTTACCGTTAACGATAATAGAGTTGTCATCGGCACTAATCTCAGCACCCTTGATCTTCCCTAGCATTGAGTCGTACTTCAGCAGGTGAGCATTGGTTCTAGGATCTGATGTGTCATTAATAGCGACAAGATCGATTTGACTATTCTCTCTACCCACCCAGCAACGCGCAAAGTTACGTCCAATCCGCCCGAAACCGTTGATTGCAACTCTAATCACAGTGTCTTGCCCTCTGTATTTATGCTTATATGTTGATATCGTTGACCCCAATCATATCGCAAAGGGGGGGGCTACTTTTAACCATAAACTGTTAGATCAATAAAAAAACACATAATTTATTCAGATTTGTCAGAGTAGAGATTGTTGTTAGTGATATATGATCTGACCGATTGCGGGGCTAAATAACGAATTGACTGACGTTCGCGGCAAAATTTGCGAATTAGACTTGACGAAACTCCTACTAAAGGTGTATTCAAGAGTTGCCAGTGAATAGTAGAAGACTGCTCCCTAATTTGTTGTTCCACTTGCTTGCAGATTAATTTGCTTTGAGTTATAGTCTCACCACCTAGCAGTCGGGGTGCGATTAACCAATCACACATTTGGGCTAGTTCGTGTCCACGATACCAACGGGGTAAGGTTTGGAAAGTATCCAAGCCCACAATCCAGTACCAGTGAGTATTTGGATAAGAAGCAGATAAGTCAATCAGGGTGTTAATGGCATAAGAAGTCCCAGAGCGATTTGTCTCCACTAGTGAGACAGTAAACGCTGGGTGATCTTTTATGGCCAATTGCAGCATTTCTACACGATGCTCAAACAAAGCTGCTTCTTTGTGAGGAGGATTTAGGGATGGCACCCAAATTACCTTTTCAAGGGATACTTGATGCAAAGCTGTCTCGGCTACGAGTAGGTGTCCCCAATGAATTGGATCAAATGTGCCACCAAAAATTGCTAGTTGCTGCATCCAGTTATGCCTGGGTTTTATGCAATTGGAAAATAGTTTCATTAACAATGTACTATTTTACTCAATTCACGACTAGACTTGATGCAATTTCAAATCAGTTTCACTAAACAATGTATTATGTAGCCAATTACAGTAAGGCAGCCAAAAATATGTATTTGACATTACAAGAATTTCTTTCCCGATGCGGCCAAAATTTTCAGAATAATCTTAACAACAGTTCAGAAATAGCAAAAACCTCCAACCAAGGTAAAATCATTCTGAACAAGGAAAACCAGAGCGGAAATATCATTTGGGCATCAAACATAAACATCATACAGGAGTAGTTACGGTAAAAATCAAATTCCTGTTATGATACGCGTGTCATTTGTGATTATGGTGTGGTGTGGTGTAAGAGGAGCAATAAATGACTAATTCTGTAGATTTTAGTGGTAGACCATTTCATTTCATTGGCATCGGTGGCATAGGTATGTCTGCTCTGGCATACGTTCTCGCCAAGCGTGAATTTCCTGTGTCAGGTTCGGATCTTCGTCCCAACCACATTACGCACAAGTTGGAATCTATCGGCGCTCATATTTTTGCAAAACAAGAGGCAAGCAATCTCGAATTCTTTCACCCTCAAGTATTGGCTAATGCAGTAGTATTAAATTCACAAGAACAATTACCTGCTGATACTAAGTCGAAATTGCCTCAAGTCATTTGTTCAACAGCAATTAACACGAATAATTTAGAATACAAAGCAGCGCTGGATTTAGGTTGTCCAATTCTACATCGTTCAGATCTACTGGCAGCTTTAATTGCCGATTACTACAGTATTGCAGTGGCAGGAACACACGGCAAAACTACAACCAGTAGTATGATTGGCTATATGCTTTTGGAAGCAGGTCTAGACCCAACGATTTTAGTAGGTGGCGAAGTCAATGCTTGGGAAGGTAATGCTCGACTGGGAGAAAGCCAATATTTGGTAGCCGAAGCAGATGAATCAGATGGTTCTCTGGTAAAACACGCTCCTGAAATTGGCATCATCACCAATATTGAACTCGATCATCCTGACCATTACGATACATTAGAAGAAGTTATTGACATCTTCCAGACATTTGCTAAGGGTTGTAAAACTTTGATAGGTAGCATTGACTGTGCGACAGTGCGCGATCGCTTACAACCCACAATCAGTTACAGCTTACACTCAGATACTGACGCTGATTACACCGTCACTAATATTGATTATCGTGCTGATGGCACCACGGCTTTAGTTTGGGAAAGAGGCAAAGCTTTGGGTGTATTGAAGTTGCGGTTGCTCAGTCGGCACAATCTCAGCAATGCCTTAGCAGCAGTGGCTGTTGGTCGCGCCTTGGGCTTAGAATTTGGAGCAATTGCCAAAGGCATCGCCACCTTTGAAGGAGCAAGACGCAGGTTTGAGTTCCGGGGTGAAGTCAATGGTATTACCTTCATCGATGACTATGCCCATCATCCCAGCGAGATTCGCGTTACTCTCGCCGCAGCCCGTTTACAGGCAAGACCAGGGCAAAGAGTAGTTGCCATCTTCCAACCCCATCGCTATAGCCGGACACTGACCTTTTTAGAAGAATTTGCCGAGTCCTTTACCTATGCTGATTTGGTTGTGCTAACTGATATTTACAGTGCAGGCGAACCAAATTTAGGGCAAATTAGTGGTGAAAATCTAGCGACGGAAATTGCTAAACAGCATTCGCAGGTGGTTTATCAGCCAACTTTACCCGCAGTGTATGAATACTTGCTGCAAACACTACGCCCAGGAGACTTGGCGCTGTTTTTGGGGGCTGGAAACTTGAATCAGGTGATTCCTGAACTAATTACAACACTTTGTGAGCCTGCTAAAGCTACATCCTAAGTGGAGACTTTGCGAAGTTTTATTTCTGAGCAAAGCGCCCGTCTAGCAACGGTTCCATAAGTTAATTCTATTACCGTATCTTTGCGGTAAATTAATGTAAAAATTTTACCAAAAAAAAGTAAAGATGACCATTTCCCAGGCAGCTGGTAACGTCTGCACAGTTTCTGATTTGAATACAAAGAAACAGCAAACAGCTAATTCGGTGGAGAGTGAGGTAATTTACTTACCCAATAGTGATTGTGCGATCAAGTCCCAGGCTTCCTTATCAGCGTTTACTTCCTATAGAGTTGGCGGAGCTGCTGATTTGTACGTTTCCCCTCGGAACTTAGAAGCACTGCAAGCAAGTCTTAAATACGCAAAAGAACGTGATTTAAAGGTGACAACACTGGGGGCAGGTTCAAACTTGCTGGTCAGCGATGGTGGTATATCAGGCTTAGTCATTGCGACTCGTCATCTCCGCTTCAGCAACTTTGATCCCCACACAGGTCAATTAACCGTTGCAGCCGGAGAATCAATTCCCAGTTTGGCATGGGCAGCAGCAGAATTAGGATGGGAAGGATTGGAATGGGCTGTTGGTATCCCCGGAACAGCAGGAGGTGCCGTGGTGATGAATGCAGGGGCACATAATAGCTGTATCGCAGATATGTTAGTTAGTGCCCAGGTACTTTCACCCGATGGGACGCTGGAAACTATTACCCCTGAACAGTTAGGTTATAGCTACCGAACTTCATTATTGCAAGGTGGCGATCGCATAGTCACCCAAGCCACCTTACAACTCGCCCCAGGTGCAGACCCTGCAAAAGTTGTGGCAATCACCAAACAACACAAAAAGCATCGGTTAAGCACCCAACCATACAACTTCCCCAGTTGTGGCAGTGTGTTCCGCAATCCCAAACCTTATAGCGCCGGCTGGTTAATTGAACAAACTGGTTTAAAAGGCTACCAAATTGGTGGGGCGCAAGTAGCACTACTCCATGCTAATTTCATCGTTAACCGTGGTGGAGCAAAAGCTAGTGACATCTTCTGTCTCATTCGCCACATCCAACATCGAGTACAAGAACGTTGGTCTATTAATTTAGAGCCAGAAGTCAAAATGCTCGGAGAGTTTCAAGGTGCTTGTGGATAAAGAATGGGGAATGGGGAATGGGGGAGATGAGGAAGAAGAATTAATAACCAATGCCCTACTCCTAATTCCCTACTCCCCACTCCCTACTCCCCACTCCCAATTCTGATGACGCATTAATTATTGGTAAAAAAACAGGCAAATTACTTACCGCATCTATAATTGAATTTGATTTGTTATTCAGCGCACACGCGTACAAATAATTATGACAGGAAAAGGACAGGGATTTGGCTTTGGCTTAGGAAAAATGAAGGAACTGGCCGAAGCTTTTAAGAAAGCGCAGCAAGTTCAAGAAGGCGCAAAGCGACTCCAAGAAGAATTGGAGCAAATGGAGATTCAAGGAGAATCTGGCGGTGGTTTGGTGAAGGTGATTGTCAGTGGGAACCAAGAACCCAAGCGAGTGGAAATTTCTCCAGATGCTTTAGGGGAAGGTGCAGAAGTACTTTCCGATCTTGTGACAGTGGCAATGAAAGAAGCCTACAACAAGTCTACAGCAACAATGCGGGAACGCATGGAAGAATTAACCAGTGGGTTGGAGTTACCTGGATTTTAGTCATTGGTCACTAGTCATTGGTCATTGGTCATTGGTCGTTGGACAAAGGACAAATGACTATTGACAAAGGACAAAAAATATCTATGCCTTACAAGTTGCTGTTTGTCTGCTTAGGTAATATCTGCCGATCGCCATCGGCAGAAAATATCATGAATCATCTAATTGAACAGGCTGGCTTGAGCGATGGCATCCTCTGTGACTCTGCTGGTACATCTAGTTATCACATTGGTAGCCCACCTGACAGACGCATGAGTGCTGCGGCTGCTACAAAGTTGGGAATTAAACTGCGTGGTCAAGCACGCCAGTTTCAAAAGTCGGACTTTCAAGACTTTGATTTGATTTTGGCGATGGATCAAGAGAATTATGAGAACATCCTCACTCTTGATCAAACTGAACAATATCAGCATAAAGTACATTTGATGTGCGAGTTTTGCTCTCGACACAGCCTGAAGGAAGTCCCAGATCCCTATTACGGAGGTCAAGAGGGATTTAATCAGGTGATTGATTTACTGATCGATGCTTGTGAAGGTCTGCTGACAAAAGTTAAAAGTGAAGATTTATAAGTTAGGAGTTAGGAGTTAGGAGTTAGAAGTTAGGGGTTGCAATTCCTCACTCCTCACTTTTAACTCCTAACTTTTATTCCACCAAACCATGCTTCATCGCAAAACGCACTAATTCCGCTCGGTTGCTGCTTGAGGTTTTTCTCAATAAACTGCTAACGTACTTTTCTACTGTTCGAGGACTCAGGTGTAGCTGAAGACCCATTTCGGCATTAGAAAGACCATGAGTTAATAACTCTAAGACTTCTTGTTCTCTATCAGTTAGGGATGAGTGCAGATGGGATTTCTGAACTTGAGTGGACAGAGAATTATGGGCATCCACCGCTTTTGTCGAGGTGGAAATGCCCAAACTTTCTTTATGAGAAAAGCGATACTCCGATTGAATGATTTGCGATCGCTCCAAAAGATTGCGGATTGCTGCTGCTAACTCTTCCACTTCAAAAGGCTTGGGTAAGTATAAATCGCACCCTGACTGGTAGCCCAAAATTCTTTCCTGGGTCTTAGTTCGGGCTGTTAATAAAATTACAGGCAATAAACGAAATACTGGTTGTTGACGCACCCGGCGTACCAGTTCATAGCCATTCATCCGTGGCATAACGATATCCGTGACAATCAAATCAGGATGATACTCATCCACCATAAACAAAGCCTCTTGACCGTCATTAGCCGTAATCACTGAGTAGCCAGACAGTTCAAGATAGTCACTAACAGACAGACGAGTGCCCAAATCATCATCCACTACAAGGATCGTCAAGGGCATGGATAATACACCCCTAGCATTTTTTTACTCAGAAGTTTGCTTCTACGTACTCCATCAGTGAACACACATAATAATAGTGTTCTTATGTTTCATACTATGACAGGATTACCAGCTAATTACTACCTTCGGGGATTATTTATAAAGAAAATCTTAAATCTTTAGATGGGTTTACGAAGTGTAACTTACCTTTGACTCCCTCTGCTTGGGAGGTATAGAGAGCTTTGTAATTTGTAACAACTCATCAATAACGGGGAGTAAATGCTCAGTGGCTTCATACCAATTCTTTGTCAGGATTTAGGCAAAAAGCCAGTAAAAGCCTTGATTTTCGTAAGGGCAATTCATGTAGATGCAAAGCGGCTTCCGGCAGGGTAGATTGGTGTCAACTTAAGCTGAAATCTTCTGACTGTATGAGTTTTGCCCTCACCCCAGCCCCTCTCCCATTTTGGGGAGAGAGGAACAAACAAATTCTCTAGTTCCCCTTCTCCCAACATGGGAGAACGGGTTAGGGGATGAGGGCAACTCTGGAACGCTCTCTCTTACCTGACTTCTAAGTTAAGTTGACACCAATGGGCAGGGCATTGCCCCTACTTAATAACTTAAAGTTGCCAGAAAACCTTAATTGTGAACTTAGAAAAGCTAAATTAGTGATATACAGTTCAAAATTTATAGCGGCTCTAAGATACACCCTATAATTCACAAGCCAATCCAAATAATTTTTTAGGTACATTTAAAGCACACAAAATTATCAATGAGCGACAAGAACGAAGGTTACAAAGTTATTTGCGACAACCGTCAAGCCCGTTATTTGTATGAAATTCTAGAAACTTACGAAGCTGGAATTGAATTGACAGGAACAGAGGTGAAGTCAATTCGTGCGGGTAAAGTCAATCTCCAAGATGGCTATGCTTTACTCCGCAATGGCGAAGCGTGGTTGATCAATGTCCATATCTCGCCTTACAACGCTAGTGGACAATATTTTAATCATGAACCACGGCGTACACGTAAGCTACTATTGCATCGCCAAGAACTCCGTAAGCTAATTGGCAAAGTAGAACAGCAGGGTTTAACTTTAATCCCTTTGAAAATGTATCTCAAACGAGGTTGGCTAAAAGTGAGTATAGCCCTTGGCAAAGGTAAAAAGCTTCACGATAAGCGAGAAGACCTGAAACGACGCCAAGACCAGCGTGATATTCAACGGGCAATGAAAAGCTATTGAGGGTCAAAGAATTTTGGATTTTGGATTTTGGATTTTAGAGGTTGTTTTAAAGCGATTATAAATCGCGGCTACACAGACAAAACCTGCCTCCGCAGGTTAAAAATCCTTGATTTTGCATTACTCCACGGAGGTGGACTTTGTTTGTTTAGTAGCGATTTCCACCAATACTTTTCAAACATCCTTTGAGATTGACCCCGATGCTAAAGCGCCAGATGTCACTACCTATAGAGACTAGACAATTCAAAATTCAAAAGTTGTCAGTCGTTCAGTAGAAAAACAACTGACAACCTACTGATGTTAATTTAGTGCTGGTTCTGAGTTAGATGAATTTGTCTGGTTTTGAGCTAAAGGTGTCCAATAGCTGGCAATTAAGGCAACGATCAGCCACCAGAGGGTATTGACTTCAGGACGATACCAGACAGTATCTACGGTGCCGTGAGCTAGCATACCTAGTAAAGTGGCGATCGCTCCAATTAACCAAAATCCCTCTACACTTCTAAATTGTCGCAATCGTCGCACTTGCAAAAATGCCGTATTAAATGTGACAATTATTAGCCAGAGAAAGCAGGCTAAACCAACAAAGCCAGTTTCTACAGTTACTTCAAACAAAATCGAATAGGCACTCAAAGCAGTGTAACGAGGGTGTTGGTAGAGGGGATAAACTTTATTAAAAGAGCCGTGACCAGGGCCAATGCCGAAAATCGGGCGATCGCGAATCATCTGAAAAACAGCATCCCAGACATTTCGGCGAAAATTATTACTGCTATCTTTACGGTCAGCAAAAATACTCAACACCCGGATCTGCACTGGCTCTACAAATATCACTGCTAGCAGTAATACGCCAATCAAACCTCCCAAGACAATCGGTAGTGACCAAGTACGCCAAAAACGAGGCATTTCTACGCTTTTCCAATAAACTAGCAATGCCATCACAGCTAAAATTGCCACCACTAGTCCAATCCAACCGCCACGACTAAAAGTTAGAATCAGACAGGAAGTATTGACAATTAACATTGTTAATGCTAGTGCCTTTTTAGGCCAGCTTTGCCATGCAAAAATTGCCACTAAGCTAAAAATTACTGCCGGTAAGAGGTATCCAGCCAATAAGTTGGGATTGCCTAAATAACTGTAGACCCTTGTAGTCTTAGACAGAGGAGATTCTGGATCAACCCAAGTCGCTAGTGCTGTAGCTCCAAAAAACCATTGCCGCAACCCATATACACTAACAATTAACGATACGTGTAGATAAAGGATGATAATCCACGACCGGAGACGAGGAGACCTTAATACCCTGGCACAAAGGGTAAATAGTAGCAAATACAAGGTCAACGTTCCCAAGTCGTTAAGTGCCGCCTTTTTCACCGGTGATAATGCTGTTGCGATTGCGGCAACGCCCCAGTATAGCAATACCAGTAAGTGAATGGGAGTGACTGAGGAAACATTTGCTGGTGTTGCTTCATCAGATAAAGTCAACAACAGCCAAAATGCTACACAAGCCCCCAGCAACAAACCTATTAACGTGCTTGAAGCAAAAGGTGCAAGGGCATATATTGAGCTGAGTAAAGCAGCTGCTGTCGCATCTCCCCACTGGAGCAAGACGCTAGTTTGCCGCCAAGAACTTAACAGTCCCACCAGAGAGCGGTGTACGTAACTGCTAGCAAAATATTCTTTGAGCGGTAAAGATGATAAAGTAAATCGTTGCCAGACTAAATTCATAAAAAACATTGCGATCAATTAGCCTGCCGACGCAGAACTTGGAATTGATCATAATGCATACCCCTATAAAAAGGTAATAACGGAGATTGCACATCGCGTAATGGCTCTCTTATTCCTAGCCATCAGCCAATAGGAAGTTAAGATAGTCTTTCATGTACTGAGTACAGCTTTAGGTAAAATCGTAGCGAATTGAGGGTTGAAATTTAAACGCAGATGCGCTTTGCCTTCCCGTAGGGTAGGGGCGCAGAGGTACGCGGAGAATTCGCTACGAATTAATGAAATATAGATAGAAAATACGTCTTTCCCAATCTCCAATCCCCAATCCCCAATCCCCATAGCATTAGACATCGCTAATTGCTTGTGAGCTAGTCGCCAGTTGCAGTGGTAAAGAAAGCACATAACGATATCCTGATTCTGGTGAACCTTGAATCAAAATTTGTCCCCCATGCAATTCTGCCAGTTGACAACTTAGTAATAGACCCAAGCTTTCACGAGAAAGACTTCCATTTGATTTAGCTAAATTTATACCTGAACTAGTAGCAAGGAAATTTGAGTGGGAATCACTCAAGTTTTTGGAATTGTCCACTGCTGCTGATGAAGTATCTAATTCTAGTTGCTCCTGTCCTTCTGCATTAGTATTGTAAGTTGCTACCTCACCTGTTAGTTCCAGCAGCGACAAAGAATTGAGACGGAAGTAAGGATCAACCTCAGTTATGCCGTCCCCTAACCAAGGATGAGAAACCCAAATAGTAATATTGAGGGTATCTTCCTTGTAAGAAACATGAATGCGAACAATGCTACCTGTAGCGGAAAGTTGAATCACACTGAAAACCAGGTGATACAGCATTTGCCGCACCTTGTCTTTATCTAAAGGGCAAATGCGATTGCGTCCCGGTTCTATAGACAGGCGAATATCTTGCTCGCGGCGATTAGCCACTTCTTCGAGGGTATTGATAGCTTGTTGGCATAGCATTTCGATATCCACAGGAGCCAGATTTAGCACAGTTGAATTTTCATCCATCGCTCCTAGTTCGGTAATTTCGTTTACTAGAGAAAGTAAGTACCGACCACTGTGTTGGATAATTTCCAAATATTCTCTCTGCTTAGTCGTCAAAGGCCCATAAATCTCACGTCCTAAAACACTAGCCATACCGAGTACAGATGTTAAGGGCGTGCGTAACTCCTGAGTTAGTTGAGCCAAAAGTTCCAGTTTCAGTTGCTTGGTAGAAACAGAGTCGCTATCTGTAGTCGCTGGGGTGATTTTAATCTCAGCGTTACGTTCGTTATTGAGTGAAAATATCGGAGCGATCGCCGGATTGCTTGATTCGAGTTTCCCTTGCAGGAGTCGATTACGCTCAAATTCACTCATACTCCAACGAGCGATGATTTGTAAAAACTCAATGTCTCGGGTTGTAAAATTGCGCGGTACTAAATCCATCACCGCCAATGCACCTAAACAATGCCCCTCAGCATCAATCAGTGGCGCTCCTAAGTAAGCACGGATACCATAATCTTGCACCAATTTGCTGCTAGCAAGTACTGGATCTGCCAGTTTGTGCGTATCATTAACTACAAAAACTTGAAGGTTCTGTACTACCTGAGTGCAAAAGGATTCCCGGCGTGAAAGTTGGCGGCTTTGTGCCAAATGATTCATTAGTCCCAGCCTAGATAAGCCCACCGCCGACTTGAACCAGTGGCGTTCTTGATCCACAAACCCCAGTATGGAAATTGGTGCTTCCAGAAAGTGGGCAGCAGTCTGTGTGGCTTCTTCAAAAACTGGAATCGTTTCTGGTTGCCGCAAACCTAAATCTGACAAAGCTTTGAGGCGTTGTAGTTCTCTTGTTTCAGGAGAATCCCAACCATCCCTTAGGGCAAATAATTTGTTTTCAGGCTCTATCATTGCCACTGCTACCTTAATAATTTCTCGATACTGTAATTGAGATAAGCCCTATTTCTGGGTTATCAATTGCTATTTTTAAGCATTCCCTAATTTTGCCTCTGACAAACAAATTTAGGGCAGAATTTTTTTATCCCTTCCATTAAGCCGGGGATGTGATACCCCCTAGTTACTAGTTACTGGTGCTGAATGTTCTTTATTGACCACGGGTGTAGTCTTTATTGCTTGAGATTTTGCAATCAGACTGCGTTAGATTTTGATTCAATCAGGGTAACTTAAGGCTAAGGAGACAATACAAAGTGGCTGTCATTCTTTATATATAGAAGGGAAAACTTCTACTGGCATATTCAAAGTAAATTTACTTAAAATAACTCTTATGTTAGTGTAATTATCTCTAGCCACTTTTACTGATAACAGTCTCGGAAGTCTGATCGCAACTTCGGGCAATCAACTGAATATAGCGGTTCTCGTTTGTATGCAATACATTTTGACCTCACTTCCATTCCTCTCTCCTAAAAGGAGAGAGGCTTTGAATCTTACTCCCCAACGCTAGAAGGGAAGGGGCTGTTCTTGTTAGGTCTGTATTCCATGCAATTGAGAACTGCTATAGGATGTGATTTTGAATTACCCATAGCTTACTAGATAGTTGTGATAAATCTCTATGCAATAGATTAAATCTATTAAAATTTCACGCCGAAAATTGTGCAGGCTTTTCTATTTTTTCCATACGAGGAAATCTTTTTGAGGACAACTGGTAATGAATAAAATGACTATTAGAGTTCCTTTTGTAGACTTGAAGTTACAACACGAACCAATTCAAATGCAATTGGAAGATGCAATCCAATCTGTATTGGAAAAGGGAGATTTTATTTTGGGGCAAGCAGTCTCAGATTTTGAAGCCGCATTTGCGGCAGTGTCTGGGGCAGCTTATGGAGTTGGTGTTGCATCAGGAACAGATGCGATCGCTCTCGGCTTGCAAGCGTGTAATATTGGTGCTGGCGATGAAGTGATTTTACCAGCAAATACTTTTGTAGCAACCCTGATTGGGGTGGTACGCGCTGGTGCCAAGCCAATTCTAGTAGATTGCGATCGCCAAACAGCGTTAATTGACTTAGATGCCGCAGCCAAGGCAATTACACCTCATACCAAAGCAATTATCCCTGTACATCTCTATGGGCAGATGGTATCACCACATCAGTTATTGAACTTTGCCGATACCTACAAACTACTAATTTTTGAAGATGCAGCCCAAGCCCACCTTGCCCAAAGAGATGGATATCACGCTGGTTCAGTAGGAATAGCAGCAGCTTTTAGTTTCTATCCCAGTAAAAATTTAGGAGCATTTGGGGATGGGGGAATGCTGCTGACACAAGATTCAGATGTAGCCCAGAAGATGATACGTTTGCGAAATTATGGTGCATCGCAAAAGTATTTTCATACCGAACCGGGTACAAACAGCCGCTTGGATACTTTACAAGCAGCCATCTTGCACAAGAAACTACCATATTTACCACAGTGGAATCGCGATCGCTTGACTATTGCTCAGGAGTATAATATAGAACTAGCACCCTTAGCAAGTGCTGGCATTATCCCTATAGAAAACCAAAGTGATACAGGACACGTTTATCATCTTTATGTGATTAAAGTTGATGATTCTTGCTCAATAGAACGCCAGCAACTCCAGGAAAAATTGACAGTAGCGGGAATTCAAACTGGCATTCACTACCCAATTCCTTGTCATCTCCAGCCGGCATTCACCAACTTAGGCTATCAGCCGGGAGATTTTCCCCAAGCAGAAAAGTTGTCACAGCAAATATTATCATTACCGATGTATCCTGGTTTGAGCAGTAGCAAAGTCAAAGAAGTTGTAGCTGCGATCGCTAATGCAGTCTCAACCAATTATCAGGTAGATAATCTATCTCCTGCTGACCTTGGCAGCGTAGTAGCCTGAAATGAATTCACTCCTAATGTGCCTCTAAAATTAGACATTTTTTCGTTCAGACTGTCATTTGTTCTTTATTCATTGCTAATGACAAAGGACAAATCACTAATGACTAATGAGCAAAGTTTTTGAATTACTTAAAATTATGGTACTCCGACAACAGGTTAAAAATATAAACGCATCGGGCTGGTTAAATCTAGCCATTTCAGGCGTTTTACTGCTGCTTTATGCTCCGATATTGCTACATTGGGTGGATGGTTGGCTGCACAAAAATATCAGTACAGAACACGAATATTTCAGCCACGGAATTATTGGTCTACCATTTGCTGCTTACATAGCCTGGTTAAACCGGAAAAAGTGGAGACGTTTGCCAGATACTAGCCATCCTTTAGGCGCTGTTTTCTTGTTATTAGGGGCAGTTTTTTATCTTAGCGGTGTTACAGAATGGGTTAACCTTTCCTTGCCCCTTATACTAGCAGGATTGTGCTTGTGGTTTAAGGGAATAGCAGGTTTGCGATCGCAAGGATTTCCTCTGCTACTAGTATTTCTGGCAACCCCAACAGCAGTACCCTATCTCATTTCTCCCTATACCTCCCCTCTCCAAAACTTCATTGCTGGCACAGCCGGCTTCATCCTGAATCAATTTGGTATGGAAGTAACCGTGTCTGAAATGAATCTCTACGTGGGAGGACGGATTGTAGAAGTTGCCCCCTATTGTGCAGGGCTGAAGATGTTGTTCACGACTCTCTACGTCGGCTTGATGCTGCTTTATTGGACAGATGCATTGTCTTCACGCCGCACAACTATATCGTTTTTATGTATTGCTGCGATCGTTAGTACTACCGCCAATATCATTCGTAATACTTTACTGACTTTCTTTCATGGCACAGGTCAAGAAGCAGCTTTTAAATGGCTGCATGAGGGTTGGGGTGGTGATCTCTACTCTGCTTGTATGTTGGTGTCATTAGTGCCCTTACTGAATTGGATTAATAACTATTTCTCGGCATCTCTAGAAACTCAGCAAGAAGGAGAAGGTTGAACTGGGGATTGGGGATTGGGAACTGGGGATTGGGACTGAATTCTTCCCAATAAAAAACTCCAAACTCTTGTACAGACGCGATTTATCACGTCTCTCTTGTACAGACGCGATTTATCGCGTCTCTCTTGTACAGACGCGATTTATCACGTCTCTCCTGTACAGACGCGATTTATCGCGTCTCTCCTGTACAGACGCGATTTATCGCGTCTCTCTTGTACAGACGCGATTTATCGCGTCTCTCTTGTACAGACGCGATTTATCGCGTCTCTCTTGTACAGACGCGATTTATCGCGTCTCTCCAAACTCCAAACTCCCTTAATTTTTCCTCCCTGATGCGTAACTCCTAAATATTACTGAACTCACGGTGTTATTTTATAAAGTAAAATTCTGCCTAAGTATTGCAAATTTTACTGATGACTTCCTTCTCCAAGTTTTTCAAAGAAAACCAATTGAGTCAAGTAGCAGCACTTTTGTTATTGCTACTACTGCTGGCAATGGCAGGGGTTCCCGGATACCTGACAGGACATTGGCAATGGAAACAACTGCCACCTGTTACTACCCTCAACGAGTTAAGACACATCCGCAAGACTGGGTTAGCCATTCCTGGTTGGCAAACCATTGAACAAGCAGAACAGCAAATTGGCGAACATCAATGGTCTTTGCAGGTAATTAAAAAAGAAGGTTCCGAATCCCAAGCAATCCTGCTGTTGCTGCCGCAGAATGGACCTAGGGATCAACCAGAGGTAGAGTGGACAGAGGTTAACGGCTGGGGAAGGTCACGCTGGGGAAAGTGGGATGTAGCTCAATTTCGCTCTGCGGAATTTACTGTGAAACCGTCTGCAAAGTTGACATCTAATATCGAAACCAAAGTAGAAGCTAGGTTCTTTCGCGCCTCCACACCACAGCAAACCTTCGCAGTTTTGCAATGGTACGCTATGGCAGACGGGGGAAATCCATCACCTTTACACTGGTTCTTGGCGGATCAATTGGCACAGTGGCGTAAGCAACGCACTCCTTGGGTGGCCGTGAGCATTCTAATTCCAATGGAACCTTTAGGGCAGGTAGAAACATCTTGGTCTTTAGCTCAGTCTATAGGGGAAACAGTGCAAACTGTATTGATGGCAGGCCCTTTGTAGAGTCTGTTAAAGATTCCTTTGTGCAGAGATTCATCAATAGGATCTCTATAAATTGCGTTCAGACTGAAACTCAACTAAAAGATGTTAACAAAGTTAAAAATTAAATTTAGCAATTTTCTTAGTAAATACTTGCAGATAAAAGAGACATCTAGGACATTCTTAGAGTAAAATAACCACTCGGCGCCACTCATTTCTCTATCAGTATTATCTCCACCGATGTTCATAGATCCCAGTTATTATATGCGTGGATTCAGCGCCCTGTCTTTTGTCAGTCTTCAAGTGGGAGTTTTCTTAATAACACCTATCCAACTTGTTGTTGCCCAGCCCTTTCCATTTCAAGGACAATCACCAAGGCAGCCCCCCTCGCCTTTGCTAGGTACTGAGGTTGCACCTCTAGGTGTGAATAACGAAATTTCGCCCCAATTCAGCCGCTACCTCTTGGGGCCAGGAGATACAATTGGCGTTGTGTTTCAGCGTCCTCCTGGCCCATACCGCTTAGGAATAGGAGATGGAATTAGCGTTTCGGTTCAGCGCTTTCCAGATTTGAGCTTTCAAGCTTTAATCAACCCAGAAGGTAATATTGTAGTGCCGTTATTGGGAACGCTGTCATTACAAGGTTTAACTTTGCAACAAGCTCAAGAAAAAATTCGCTTGGGCTTAAATCGTTATGTGGTTGATCCAGTAATAGTTTTAGCCTTAGCAACGCAGCGTCAAGACCTCAGTTTTCAAGCTGTAATTAGTCCAGAAGGCAACATTATAGTACCGCAAGTAGGAACGGTGTCATTACAAGGTTTAACCTTGGAAGAAGCTCAAGAAAAAATTCGCTTAAGTTTGAGTCGCATTTTACCAGATCCAATTGTAGTAGTATCCTTAGCAGGGACGCGACCAGTTCAAGTTACCATTAGCGGGGAAATATTTCGACCAGGAATTTATCCGATTAATTCACCAACACCCCGCGTTGCTGATGCCTTGCTAACATCTGGTGGCTCAACATTCAATGCAGACCTGCGACAAGTGCAAATACGTCGGAAGTTAACGGATGGTTCGGTGATTTCACAAAGTATTGACTTATATGCAGCACTGCAAAATGGCGGTTCAATCCCTAATTTACGCTTACAAGACGGAGATGCAATACTCGTACCCCGTCGTGAAGTCGGTAATGATGACGGTTATGACCGCAATTTGGTAGCACGTTCATCCTTGGCCACACCACAGATTAGAGTTCGGGTTTTAAACTATGCTGCGGGAGGTCTTTCCACTCAAGCTTTGCCTAATGGCAGTACATTTGTAGATGCTTTAGGAGGAGTTAATCTCGACGCGTCTAACCTCCGGGATATCGCTTTGGTTCGCTTTGATCCTGAACGAGGCAAGGCTGTTACCCAAAAACTTGATGCTAAAAAAGCTTTAGGCGGTGATGCATCTCAAAATGTGGCGCTTCAAGATAATGATGTTATTGTTGTTGGTCGGAACCTCATTGGTAAAATTACTAATTTACTGACTACCATTACCCAACCTTTCTTCAATGTCCAGTCGTTTCTCCAATTCTTTAAAAACTTCGGTGGCAATTAACCAAATTAGTGACTATAAAAGAAGGATACAAGCTGGACGTAGTTGGGAGTGGAGGAAGCCACATCCCCAACTTTTCTTGAATTCATTAATAGAAATAATATTAAAGATATCAACCGATATATAGAGTTGTAAGTTGATAGTATCCTTAGATCAAAGCCACTATCTTTAATTTGGTGCTTCCTAATTTTTAGCTTGTAGTTTTTATTTTTTAATTGGAGCGAAGCGACCATGACCCCACCAATTGTTAAGCGCTATCTTATTGCTTTTGATAAATACAAGTGGATTGGACTAGCTAGTTTTGTTTTAGTCATAGCAGGGTCAACTGTGGTGGCTATGCAACCAGATCCACCTGCTAGCTACATAGCATCTGCCGCACTTACTTATAGTGGACCACCAGTTTCTTTCTCGACAACTGGTAATCAAATCCAGCAGCAAGGAAAGGAACTAAATGAAGAAGTTTTACTATCCAATCAGATAATTGCGGCGGTGGCAGAGAAAGTCGGTGTCAAACCGGCAAAGCTTGGTGCCAGTGTCGTCCTTTCTTTACCTAAAAAAAATGTTAGGAGTGGAGAATTAGAATCTAATATCTTGGAATTAAAATATGTAGATACTGATGCCAAGCGAGGGATAGAGGTCTTGGCGGAATTAATGCAAGCAATGGTCAAGTTGAGCAGTGATATTAATACTGGGCGATTACAAGCAATTATTCAAAAGATTAACGATCGCACACCACAAGCTAAACGAGAATTGCAAATTGCTGAAACCAAGTTGGAACAGTACGATCGCGTAGAGCGAACGGCAATATTAGCCGCAGAGAATGGCAGCTTGTTAACCGCCATTACAGCCAGCCAAAACCTCCAACGGCAAATTCAATTAACTATTTCTGGGGTTGATGGTCAAGTTCGCAGTATCCAAAATAAGTTAGGCTTAACAGTCGGACAGGCTTATATTTCTTCTGCTTTGAGTGCCGATCCAATTATTGGTAACTTGCGAGCGCAAATTTATCAAAGTGAGTCGCAAATCGCCGTACTCAGAAAAGATTTGCGACCAGAACACCCAACGATGGTTCAGTTGCTACGTCAGAAACAAGCTGCTGAGGAATTGCTACAACAACGTGCTGCTGAGGTGTTAGGTGGTGATGGGACGGCGGCTCCACTTCAGGGTAACGTTGCAGGTATTCGCACCCAAAGTAGTTTAGATCCAGCCCGTCAGCAATTGGCAAACCAAATGGTGTCTTTGCAAACCCAACGGGAGACACTGCAACAACAACTAACTCAAGAAATCCAACAAGAAGCGCGACTACGGCAAGAGTATTCTCTGATACCCAATAAGCAATTAGAGCGATCGCGTTTAGAACAGGAAGTTGCACTCAAAAAAGCCATCTATGACCAAATGCAGGTGAAGCTAACCGATGCGAAAACAGCTGAGGCAGAAACTACCAGCAGCCTCAGCATTGCCAGACGCCCCACAGTTATTCCTGACATCAAACCCCCTAAAAGTGTACCTATTACCCTTGCTGTGGGTGGTTTCTTAGGTGTGGTGATTGGTGGCGGGGTGATATTTTTGTTGGGAGCAATGGAAGGGACTTTCAAAACCAGGGAGGATATCCGCGAGAGCCTCAAGCAACGGGAAGTGGTACTGTTGGGAGAATTGCCTTTAATGCCTGTTGATGATTTGGATCTTGAAGCTGTGCCGGTAGTACTTTCCGCCGATTCTCCTTATTTAGAATTTTATGAGAAATTCCGTAGTAATCTGCGCCGGATTGGTGGTAAAACCTTAAAGGTAGTGTTGATTACTAGCACCAGCAGCCTAGAGGGTAAGACCGCAAGTGCATATAACTTGGGTGTAGCATCTGCCCGTGCTGGTAAAAGAACCTTGATTATCGAAACAGATTTGCGATCGCCTTCCCGTTGTACATCCCTGAAAGTAATTCCTGACCCTGAGGCCACTATTGAACCCCTACGTTATTACGCTAATTTGAGTGAATGTATTCGTTTAGTTCCTGATGTAGAAAATTTATATATTGTTCCCAGCCCTGGCCCTGTGCGGCAATCTGCTGCTATTCTTGAATCTAGCGAAATGCGACGGCTGATTGAGGATGTCCGAGAACGTTTTGATTTAGTTATTTTAGATACTAGTCCACTCAGCATATCCAACGATCCCTTATTAGTCCAACCCTACAGCGATGGGATTGTAATAGTGGCACGACCACACTATACACAAGAAAATATGCTAGGTGAAGCTATTGATCAATTAGTTGAATCTGAACTAGGGTTATTAGGAGCAATTATCAATGGTGCTGATATCATTGTTTCTGTACCTGAACAAGTTTCACAATCATCAACATTTACATCTGAGGTAAAACCGAAAATTGTAGAAGAATCTGAAGAAGTTTCGGTAAGTGCTAGCAAAAACTAATAGTTTCTAAATAGGGAAAAGTTGTCATCTTTTGCATCTTTGTTGCCAGTTCTTGAGGCAATTGAGAAGCAAAGGGATGATTGTATTGGTAAATTTCATTTTGCACCCAAGTTGAACGGGGAGTTGCAGCTTTAACTAGAGATGTAAACCCCAAAATTAAAATTAAGACAAGTGCGATCGCAGATATATGTTTGGGCATGACAGTCTCTTCGGTGTAAAAAAATTCACTCTTGTTAGACTCTTGTGTAGAGACAATCATCCAACAACAATTGTTTTAGCACCTCGATCTATAGTTTACAAGGTGATTTAAAACACAATGCAACAACTATTCATCGCCAAGAATTCAAAAAGGTAAAATTATAAAGAATCGTTAAAACATAATCATGTCAGCTATCCAAACAACTGTGGTTCTTGCCATGACGGCCGATGGAAAGATTAGCTCTGTAGATCCTAATGTACCCGGTTATTCTGATGCAGACGATCAGGCACATCTGGAGTATCAATTCTCCCTTGCTGATCTAGTCTTGGTAGGAGCAGGGACGATTCGGACTGAGGGGGTAACTTTTACAATTCGCAATCCCGAACTGTTGGCAGCCCGTGAGGTTCGGGGTCAGCCTCCCCAGCCCATTACCTGCGTTGTCTCAGGTTCCCTCGACCTATCGCTGGACTTGCCTTTTTTAACCCAAGACATTGAGCGATGGATATTTACGACACACACTGGTTTAGAGCGCAATTCTGATGCAACAGCCTTGCAAAAACTGGCTGAATTAATTGATTTGGGAGATACAGACCTGGATTGGGAGCGGGCTTACACCTTGATGGCAGAGCGGGGTATTCACAAGATCGTTGCTTTGGGAGGCGGCTCTTTAACAGCTTCTCTAGCGCAGGCAGGACGAATTGACGATTGGTGGTTGACGATTTGGCCTGTCATTTATGGAGGAAAGCATGCCTCTAGCCCAGTCGAAGGAGAGGGTTTTGTTGCCAATGCTATTCCTCATCTCCAACTCGTGGAAACTCGTCAGATTGGAAGTGAGTTGTTTTTACACTACCGCACCCTCAAGTGAAAATGCGCTGCCAGAATGAAGTAGGGGCAATTCATGAATTGCCCCTACTTCCGAACCGCATCTAGAAACGCAATTCATCTGGTTTTATCAACCAGGAGGCCAGGCTAACTGCCGTCCTCCCAAAATATGCAAATGTAAATGATGGACTGTTTGACCGCCGTCATCACCAGTGTTCATGACAACTCGATAACCATTTTTCAGTCCAGCATCTTCGGCAACACGTTTGACGGTTAGCAAAAGATGCCCCAACAGAGCATGATCTTCAGATTCAGCATCAGCTAGTGTAGCAATGGGTTTTTTGGGAATTACCAGGATGTGAACGGGCGCTTGGGGATGGATGTCTTTGAATGCCAGGGCTAAATCATCCTCATAAACAATATCAGCCGGAATTTCCCGACTAATGATTTTGCTGAAAATCGTTTCTGTAGTTTCACTCATGCCAATTTACCTAATCATCTGCTAGAGATTTTATATTAAGTCTGGCTAATCACTTGTGTGTGAAACTAGAATCCCCTCGGCTTTAGACCTACGGTGTACAAATAAGTTATCAATCACAACCAGTCTGTCGAATTACAAAAAAAAGCCCTTTCAATGCGGGTAAAAATTTTGGTCAAAGAATCCCTCTTGACTCTGTGTTCTCTGCGCCTAATAAGGTTAGATTAATTACTCTTAAACCGCAGAGGCAATGGTCATTCACAGTTGGCTCTCTCTGTCAATGCGTAAGTCCTATAAATTTTAGATATGCAAACTAGATGTGGTTGAGATAATGTTCAGCTATTTTGGTGCATTAGGGCGATCAGCGCCAGGAGGATGAGGTGGAACACCTAGTGCATCGATCAACTGTTGTTCAGTGACACCCAGCTTTGCCGCAGCTGCTTTAAAATCAGGTCGGGGTGGACGCTGATTATTGCCTGGATTTGGAGGATTTGCAGGGACTCCCAAGGCAGCTTTTAACTGTGCTTCTGTTACTCCTAACTTGGTCGCAGCAGCTTTAAAATCAGGTCGGGGTGGACGCTGATTATCGCCTGGATTTGGAGGATTTGCAGGGACTCCCAAGGCAGCCTTTAATTGTGCTTCTGTTACTCCTAACTTGGTCGCGGCTGCTTTAAAATCAGGTCGGGGTGGACGCTGATTATCGCCTGGATTTGGAGGATTTGCAGGGACTCCCAAGGCAGCTTTTAATTGTGCTTCTGTTACTCCTAACTTGGTCGCAGCTGCTTTAAAATCAGGATGGGGTGGACGCGGCTGTTCGTTCGATGGTTGGTTGGGCTGTGGTGGCGCTTGGGCAATTTGAGCGAATTGATTAGCGGCATTTGCTTGATTGAGTGAAATAAAACCAAATGCGCCAATTACTAAAGGAATTGCTGCTACGCCTAAGACTCGACGAATATTCATAAAAATCAACCTTCAAAAAGTAGGGTGTTCATATTTCTAATTGAGCCATCTCAAAATTACAGCTTGCCTATTTTCTAAATTACAGTTTTGTAATTTGAACCAAAAATAATGAATTTAAAATGGAACAATATGTGAATTAATAAATGCTTGTGAACGTTCTGTTTGTCGAAGATGAAGCGAAAATTGCTAACTTTGTCCGGGCTGGACTCAAAGAGCAAGGATTTGTTGTAGACTACTGCGATAACGGTGATGAAGGATATCTGCGGGCATTAGCCAACGAATATGATGTGATTGTACTCGACATTATGGTGCCGGGAAAGGATGGACTATCGATTCTAAAACTGTTGCGGCGGCAAGGTCGAAATGCTCCGGTGATTTTGTTGACGGCTCGGAATGAATTAGACGATCGCTTGGAAGGGCTAAATTTGGGAGCGGATGACTATATCGCTAAACCGTTTTTTGTGGAAGAGTTAGCAGCTCGAATTCATGCTGTTGTGCGCCGAAGTGTTAGCGATGTCTACGACGGGCTACACCTACGCCAAAATCTGCTTTGTGTTGGGACTATCAAGCTCGATCGCATCACCAGGGAAGTCACTTGCAATCAGCAGGTGATAGAACTCACCAACCGCGAGTTTAATCTTCTGGAGTATCTCATGCGCTCTCCCGGACGGGTTTTTACTCGCACCCAAATTCTAGAACACGTTTGGGGCTATGACTTTAACCCCAACACTAACGTTGTGGATGTTTGTATCCAGCGAATTCGCAAAAAGATTGACCCCATTGATGAAGCAGTCTGGATTGAAAGTATTCGAGGGGTTGGATATCGGTTTCGCAAGCCAGAAGTTTCTTCATGAAACTCCCTTCGTTTCGACTCCGCATCGCCCTGTTGTCTGCGGCTCTGGCTGGAAGCACATTAGTCGGATTTGGTGCAGTTTCCTGGTTTCAGATTTACAATGCTAAGATTAGCCGCCTCGATGCAGAACTATTAAATCACCTAATGCGGCCAACTCCTTCACCCGATGGCGAAGGATGGCAGCTTTACCCAGACTCATTACCTTATGCCTTCGGCGGCGGAACAAATATAAAAACCCCCATTGCTCTGCTGGTGCTTGATGCCAACGGGAACACACTTTATGAATCTAACTCTCTACCTGCCGATGTCAATGTAAATCGTCTGCTGGTTCAACGTCTTCAGTTAACACCTTTACCACCGCCTCCTCCTAGAGAACCTCCACCTTTACCTGACTTTTCACGAGATTTGGAAAACTTCTCTCCTAAAAAGAGAGAGGCTTTGAATTCTCCACCTCCCCGACGCGGTTTCGCGTTAGATTTTCCCAGTGATGTGAGAAATCGGCCACCTCTGATTAGTCCCCGTCCCCCTCAATTTGTCACTGAGGAAACGGAAATAACAGCTTGGCGGATTGGAGCAGCTAAATTTCCCAATGTTCAGGTTGCCATTGCCGTTAGTCTGGAAGCCGTCAATCAAGAGATGGCTACTATTCGTAATATTTTTCTGGTTTCAATTCCGGGAGCGCTCCTGCTGGTTGCGGTGGGAGCATGGTTGGTTTCTGGTGGTGCTTTGCGTCCCATCCATCAATTAACGGGTGTGATTCAACAGGTGACTGTCAAAGGGCTAGATCAACGAATTCCCATTGGGACAACTGATGTTGAATTTGTTGAACTGATTCAGGTGTTTAATCTAATGCTGGAACGCTTGGAACGCAGTTTTACCCAAGCTTCCCGCTTTAGTGGTGATGCAGCTCATGAACTGAAAACCCCACTGACTATTTTGCAAGGCGAACTGGAACGAACGCTGCAACAGGTTGATCCCGGAAGTGAAGTACAACAGCGCTTAAGCAACTTGTTAGATGAGGTGCGCCGCCTCAGTGGAATTATGCGGAAACTCTTACTGCTATCTCTAGCAGATGCGGGAAAAATGAGCTTATATCTGGTTGAGGTTGATATGTCTGAGTTGCTGATGGAGATGCTAGAAGATTTAGAAATGCTCGCTCCCCAGTTGACTGTGCAAACTGACTTCACCGATGGGCTACGGGTAATGGGCGATCGCGATCTTCTGATTCAAGTTTTGCAAAATCTGTTCAGTAATGCCATCAAATACAATCTTGCCAACGGCTGGATACAGATTCGCGCTGATCAAACTTCCACAACTCTCCATGTTACCATTGCCAATGCATCCCAAGATATCCCACTGAGCGATCGCCTACGCATTTTTGACCGCTTTTATCGCGGCGATCCTTCACGCACCCGCAAAGTAGATGGAATTGGTTTAGGACTGAGCTTATCCCGTGAAATTGCGAGGGCACATGGTGGCGATCTCACCCTTGAATCAACATCCTTTGGTGAAACAGCATTCAGTCTCACTTTACCGATGAAGTTACATAATTGAGCGATCGCTTGAAATAATATTACATAATATTAATCGGGTCTACATCAATAGTTAAACTCACAGACGAAGGACAAAGCGATCGCACTTCTTCCCAATCTGGCAACTGTGGTAATGCATCGGGGGCAAATTTAATCAATATCTGCCAACGATAACGATTAGCTACCCGTAAAATACTCGCTGGTGCTGGGCCTAATATCTCCAATTCTTCTTCTGTACTCAAGGTTGTAGCAATAATTTGTGCCGTGTTTTGCACTTGAATGGGGTCGAGACTACTTAAGCGCAACAAAATTAACCGCCCATAAGGAGGATAATTGAGTGCTTGGCGTTGTTCTAATTCGGCTTGAGAGAAAGACTGATAATCGTGCGATCGCACGGCTGCAATTACCTGATGCTCTGTAGTATAAGTCTGCACAATTACCCTACCCGGATCATCACCTCTACCAGCACGTCCGGCGACTTGAGTCAAGGTTTGAAATGCCCGTTCACTGGCGCGATAATCTGATAAATTTAGCAATCCATCGGCGGCGACTACACCCACAAGTGTCACCTGTGGTAAATCCAAACCTTTGGTGAGCATTTGCGTACCAACTAATAAATCTGCTTCGCCGTTGGCAAACTGGGTGAGTAGAGTTCGGTGTGAGCCTTTGTTGCGGGTGGTATCGCTATCAAAACGAATCAACCGCAACTCTGGAAACTGTCGCGCTAATTCCTGCGTTACTCGTTGAGTACCGCTACCGAAAAATTTCAGGTAAGGGGAACTACAATCAGGGCAAAATTTGGGGTGCGATCGCCCATAGTTACAGTAATGACACCGCAATAATTCCGGCGCTTTTTCTTCGGTGTGGTGATACGCCAGCGAAACATCACAGTAGGGGCATTCTAGCACATATCCACAACTGCGGCAAGATACAAAAGTACTATGTCCCCGGCGATGGATAAATAAAATTCCCTGTTGTTTTCTTTCTTGCAACTCTTGTAAAGCTGTTTGCAACGATCTACTAAATATCGAACGATTTCCCTGCTGCAACTCTTGCCGCATATCGACTATTTCCACTGGCGGTAAAGGGCGGGAGTTGACACGTTCAGGCAAACTTAAATAATAACTCCTGCCTCCCGACTTCTGATTTAGGAGTGAAGAGTTAAGATTTCCTTCTTGTCCCCCCTCTCTGCTTGCGGAGAGGGGGCTAGGGGGTGAGGTTCCGACGCTTACCCAACTTTCCAACGAAGGCGTAGCGGAACCTAACACCAAGGGGCAATTTTCTAATTCGGCTCGCCACTGGGCAACGGTGCGGGCGTGGTAGGTGGGTATGGGGGAATCTTGTTTAAAGCTGCTGTCGTGTTCTTCATCTAAAACTATTAAACCCAAGTTGGGCAAAGGGGCGAAAACGGCGCTGCGGGTACCAATAACAACTTGGGGTTCTCCTGTGAGCATTTGCCGCCAAGTGTCGTAACGTTCGCCGTCGGAGAGGGCGCTGTGATAAACGCTGACTTTATTGCCAAAACGGGCGCGAAAACGATCGGTTAGCTGGGGTGTGAGTCCAATTTCTGGGACTAAGACGAGGGCGGATTTGCCTTGGTTGAGGAGAGGTGCGATCGCTTGCAAATATACTTCGGTTTTTCCTGAACCTGTCACCCCATGCAATAAAACTTGAGCAAATCCATCTAATGTCTGGATTGTCGCTAAGGCACTAGCTTGAGCAGTAGTTAAGAATTTAGCGCCATCGCCTACTATTGCTGGGCCTTGTTCTGTTCGCAATACTTCTCGTTCTTCAACAACGATGTAACCCTTTTGTGCCAACGTCTTGAGAATAGAGGAACTAGCATTGCAAATTTGCAACAATTCGTTTTGCCACAACTCCCCACCCTGTCGCCGCAGCACTTCTAAAATCTCTCGTTGACGAGTGGTTAAGTCATCGTCGATTGTACCTGTGAGCGTCACTGCTTTTTGCAACTTTGGTCGAGTTAGTCGTGGCGGTTCTAAGTAGCTTTCTACTAAACCAAATCGCAACAACTCCCGAATTCCCCGATAAGCAGATTTGACTTTTTGTTGGATGTAGGCGAAACTATAATCCCCTGCCGGCTGCCCTTGCAAAAGTTCCCAAACTTGCCGCGCAGTCGGAGTCAGAAAAGCTGAAGGATTAGGAGATGCCAATAAATAACTACTTCCCCCTGCTAAGAGCCCCCTGCTCCCTGCTCCTCTGCCTCCAAGCAGGCGGATACGACGCTGCGATCGCCCCAGCAACCCTGGCGGCAGTGCAACCCGGATTACTTGAATCAGGGGCGTATAGTAATATGCAGCAACTCGATTGAGTAATTCCCAATAAGCACTTGGGAAAAACCCAACGCTGACTATATCTTCTACTTCCCGGATTTTTTCTGGTGGTAAATCAACATTTGGTTGTGCCAGTAACCGAATAGCGATCGCTCCTAATTGTTGTGCCCCAAATGGCACGCTTAAAATATCCCCTGGTTTGATTTCCAACTGGGCTGGTAATCGATAAGTAAATAGTCCCGTACTTCCTGGACAGTCTACCAGTACTTCAACCCACCGATTAACAGTTGCACCTGACTGGTATGATTCACCAGCTTGTGCCACCACTAAAGAAGATAATTTTACGTCATTAATATACATAGTTACTGACTTTATAGTTAGATATTTACCTCACTAGCTGGTTAAAATTAACCTAGCTAACTAAACTCTAATTTTGGGCTTTTTTAGACTTAAATGGTAATTCTCAATACTGTTATTATTCATAATACTTGATAAGTTTCCTCTTATGTAATCTACTAGACAAATTCGTATCAACTATACGTGCAATAAATATTTGGTACCCACTATACAAATAAAACCATGTCGGCTCTTGCTGCAACAGTTACTTTCTCTACTAAATAGGGAGTAGCCTTTTTCCGCCTATCGATAGATATTCAAGCCTTTCTGCTTATGAGATGCTTTTATACAAAGTAAGAACATCCCGAAAGTAAGCTGCTACTCTTGTAACTTGTATCATGTCGGTAACTTTAAATCAAATCGGGAATATATAACCGCAGTAACAGGTTTTATTTTTATCCAGTGACTTACAACGCCAAAGACATTAAAAATGTTGAGAAAAATATATGAAAATTTAAGGAATTTGGATATTTAACTGAGATTTCTATATTTGTTAAGGTTGAGAAAGTTTGAGGGGGTTTGACATATTCGATAATTCGGAAAAAAATGAAGAATATATCTGTTGGAAGTCTAAGAAGAAAGTTCTCTGAGGTGCTAAGGTCGATTCCGTTATAGGTTGTATATAACCGTAACCTGCATCAGCTAGGTAGAGGTCAATTTATTTCTGTAGATAAATTAGCATCAGCCTGTATTTCGCTATATAAAGGGGTGCATCGTCCATTAGGGAAAACTACCAAGCCTCAAATGAGTAGCTGTAACTAAATTATGTACCAAACAAAGCAACAATCCCTAAAGGAAACTATGAATATTGTTAAATTGGGAAAAACGGAAATACTGGAGAATGCTGCTGATAGTGAAGAACCATCACTCGATAGTTTAAATGCAGTAGCAGAAGAAGAGTCTCCAATTGTAGTAGAAAATCTGGAATCAGACGAACGGGATGGAGATGACATGGCGGCGGCTCGTCCTTCGGGATATAACAAAACCGAACATGATGATGCTGTGGGCGCGTTTTTTAAGGAAATGGCGCGTTATCCGCTCTTAAAAGCTGATGAAGAAGTAGAGTTAGCGCGGCGAGTCAGATTCCTAGAGGAAGTCAGAGAAATCCAAGCAGCTTTAGAGTTAAAACTGGGACAGGAACCCAGTAAACTAGAAGTAGCTTCCGAGCTAGAAATGACGGAAAAGCAACTAGAAAGTCGCTTGTATCAAGGGAGAGTAGCGAAACGCAAAATGATTCGCTCAAACTTGAGATTAGTAGTCTCTATTGCTAAACGATACCTGAATCGGGGAGTGCCTTTTCTGGATTTAATTCAGGAAGGAGCGATGGGTTTAAATCGCGCTACAGAAAAGTTTGATCCCGATAAAGGATATAAGTTTTCTACCTACGCCTATTGGTGGATTAGACAAGCGATTACCAGAGCTATAGCTAACGATGCGCGGACAATTCGGCTACCTATACATATTGTTGAAAAGCTTAACAAGCTGAAAAAAGCCCAACGGGAACTCAAGCAAAAACTCTCTCGTAATCCCACCGAAGGGGAAATGGCAGAAACTTTGGAAATTAGTGTCCAACAACTACGCCAGCTACAACAACTACGGCGACAAGCACTTTCTCTCAACCACCGTGTCGGTAAAGAAGAAGACACCGAATTGATGGATTTGCTAGAGGATGAAGATAACCTGTCTCCAGAAGCAAAAATGAATGAAAACATGATGCGTCAGGAGATTTGGGAAGTTTTGGGTGACGTGTTAACTCCACGGGAGAAAGATGTGATTTCTCTGCGCTATGGTTTGACAACCAGCGAACCCTGTACTTTAGAAGAAGTTGGCAATATGTTCAATCTTTCTCGTGAGCGAGTGCGTCAAATTCAAAGCAAAGCTATGCGGAAGTTGCGCCGTCCCCACATAGCCAAACGCTTAAAAGGTTGGTTGATTTAATTACATTGCTCAAAATTGGGATGCAATACCTGATTTAATTAGCTCCACTAATAAGCATGGATCAAATAAAGTGCAAAACTTTAAATTTCGTAGGGTGTGTTATCGCGTAGCGTAACGCACCATCCTAGATTTTAGGTGCATTAGGACTTGACAAAACTTGCTCTTTCTTAAATCCACCTGACTAGCGAATTTAGAGAGCTTGTATCTGTATATTTTTTCAACTTCACC
The DNA here is from genome assembly GCF_036917815.1 of Nostoc sp. Classification (GTDB taxonomy): domain Bacteria; phylum Cyanobacteriota; class Cyanobacteriia; order Cyanobacteriales; family Nostocaceae; genus Nostoc. Next base: position 59,152 of record NZ_JBALEK010000091.1, read on the forward strand.
GACTGCAATTCGCAAAAACCGGGCGTTTTGTAGCTTTTTTCGGCTTTCCTTTAGTCATTACTCAAAAAAATTGCCCAGTTACCTATAGACTATGGACTATAAACTATGGACTATAGACTAATGACTTCCCATAGCAATTTGATTGTGCGTTTTGCCCAACCAGCCGATTGCAGCGTACTGTTTAAATTAATTCAGGGGCTTGCAGAGTATGAAAAATTATCTCACGCTGTTAGTGGTAATGCTCTGGCACTTCAGGAGCATTTATTTGGTTCGCGGAGGTATATAGAGGCAATCTTAGCGGAATCTGCGGGACAAGCTATTGGTTTTGCCCTATTTTTTCATAATTATTCCACATTTTTGAGTAAGCCAGGAATTTATCTGGAAGATTTATTTGTTTTACCAGAATATCGCCGGCAAGGTATTGGTAAGGCTCTTCTGACTAAAGTAGCTCAGATAGCTGTAGAACGTGATTGTGGGCGATTAGAGTGGAGTGTCTTGCATTGGAACGAGTCAGCTAAAGCATTTTACCGTAGTATGGGAGCATCAATATTAGATGATTGGCGAATTTGTCGCGTTACAGAAGATGCACTTACTCAATTAGGATCTGGTGAAGTACCCTAACTTGCTTCTCTTCGAGAGGCTGCGCCAACGCGGAAGTTGGGGCTTCCAAAGGCATTCCCAGCCAGAGTCTGGGAACGAGAGAAAACTTTTAACTAAAACAGCAGAAGTCCCACATCTGTACTGTACTCAGTCAGTGTGGGATGCCAAACCCGTCTACAGCGCTGGCTCATGAATGCGCGTGAGTAAGGAATTGACCAACAAGCGATATTGAACGCAGTTCAATTAGGATCGTTGGTCGATGACGAACGAACTCTTTCTGAATTAAGAGAATCAATCCAGTCTTCTACCAGGGATGTAATAGTTTTGTCTTTAGTCGCAGCATAAGTTTGCAACACTCGCATTCTTCTTTCGCTGATCCGTCACTAAAGCGAAGTTTGACAGCTTGTCGTTTGACTATGGCAACGGGTCAACTCACAATTATGGAGGATATTGCACCGAATCAGCCGTTATTGCAGAGGAAACACGAAATGAGAAAAATGATTACAGTCATACTGTTAGGCATAGCAATCTTCACCTTTGCCTTCAGTAGTCCAGCTTTGGCAGGAGATGCTGCTAGTGGAGCTAAAGTATTTACTGCCAATTGTGCCTCTTGTCACGCGGGAGGTAAGAATCTGGTTAATGCTGCCAAAAGTCTGAAGAAGGCGGATTTGGAAAAGTATGATATGTACTCAGCAGACAAGATTATTGCCCAGGTTACAAAAGGTAAAGGTGCTATGCCCGCCTTCGGCGCTCGTTTAAAAGCTGACAAAATTGAAGATGTAGCTGCTTATGTGCTTTCACAAGCAGATAAGGACTGGAAGAAGTAGACTAAAATCTAACTTCAAAAATTAACAATTTGCGGGGCTTTTTGTCCCGCTAATTTTGTTCTTGCCGAAATTGCCAAACAGGATGTTTATGACTAATTTCTGGCGATTATTTCTCAGTGTAATTATTGCTTTACCTTTTATTTGTTTGACTCCATCCGCACATTCATCACCTATATCTATCACGCAAATTACATCGGGTGATTTCTTGGAATTCGGTGTAGATAAGATGCGACACGGTGATTACCAGGAAGCAATAGAGAATTTTAACCAGGCGATTGAACTTAAGAAAGATTATGCTGTGGCTTATAGCGATCGCTGTCTTGCTTATCTCCAATTACAAGATTACCATCAAGCGATCGCAGATTGTACTCAAGCCATAAATTTTGCACCGGATAACTTTGAGGCTTATCTGAACCGGGGAGTGGCACTCTACAGACAAGGGGATTATGGCGCTGCTATTGTCAATCATAATCGAGCGATCGCACTTAAGCCATCCGATTTTCGAGCTTACTACAACCGAGGGCTAGCCCGTGCTGGGGATGGGAAAGACTTTGAGGCAATTCTTGACTTTGATTTAGCCCTAACTCAAATTCCCCGAATGACTAGCTTATTGCTTGCAGATATCTATAATGACCGAGGTTTGGCGCATTTTGTCTTGCAAGATACCCAAGCAGCTATGCTCGACTTTAATCTAGCAATTCGTCTCAATGCTAACGATTATAGAGCGTACTTTAACCGGGGTTGCGCTTGCGGACAAAATGGAGATGACTTTGGTGCAGTGCGTGATTTTTCTCAAGTCATCAGACTTAACCCCAGTAACGCCCAGGCTTATGTTAATCGGGGAGTAGCTCGTTATCGCTTAGGATATCATTTAGGAGCGATCGCTGATTTACAAAAAGCATCTGAGTACTTTGAAAATCAAGGAAAGAGAGTTGCCTCCGAAAAAACTGTAGATTTATTGAAGAATCTCCGGCAAAAAATCTCCTTTGCAACTGAAATCGCTCTTTTGTAAGACTGTAAGAGTTATGCAGAGTATCCACCAGCTTGAAAAATCTGTTCGACGGTTAAGTTCAACTTTGGGAAAAGATGTGAGTTGACACTCCCGGGCGTGAACGCACGGGGATTCTGTAATCTACGTCAGAATTTGCTCTAACAGGCTTGCGCCAGCTAGCGTAGAGATTCCAACTCCTACAGCGTTAC
>NZ_JBALEK010000092.1:0-24088 GCF_036917815.1 Nostoc sp.
AGGTCCACTCCAGGAAATGCCATTAAACTGATTCACATAAAGTGCTCTATTGGTTCCGAGACCGGCACAGATAGCCTGATTTGTACCTAAGGAAGCACAACTAGGATCTGAGACGTATGTACCTCCCAGACTCTGAGGCCCACTCCAAACTGCAAGAACTGGTTGGCTTACCAGGGATAAAATTACCGATGTTGTCCCTGCTAAAATTGCAAATTTCCTTTTCATAAAATCTAATGTCTACCTCCTTAATACGGCTCTGTGTTTTGTTGCAAAGATTTGGACTGTTGTAAAGTTTTAACTCCTGAATTTCCCTTTCAGTTTGACTGGTATTGTACGATGAAATCACGTACCTATTTTGGATTCAGTTTCAGTTCTAGAGCTACGGAAATCAGTTACAAACCTTTACATTATCTAGTTCAAACTCATAACCTTCATGTGAGAGAACTCCTGCTATCAGATGTTGCATCAACACTGATCGAATTAAACTATATCAAAGTAAATTTTGGGTAAAAGTTTGTTTATATTTAGAGTCTAAGTCTGAAAAAATCATGCATTAACTTAGTTTGATACTCTGCCGCTAATCGGCTGTATGAGTTGAGAGACCTAAGTTGGACTCGAATATCTGACACCTGATAGCGCTGACGCTTAACGATTCCCAAGTTTTACCTGGAAATGATAAAATTATTGCTAATTATAATAATTTGTATTTAGAAAGACTTTGAATATTTGTCTTTGCATGGTGAAATAAGAATGATTTAATAGAATTCGTGCAAAAGTATGAATCTGCGTCATCTTGTTTGCAGATTATGAGCTTTTGCCGAATATCTCATAACTAGATGATTATCCAACGATGAACAACGCGATCGCCAGGACAACAGCATTATTATCAACTTGCGCTTTGCTACTAACAGGCTGTGGTGGTGGCACTAGCCCTGTGACAAATTCTCCAACGAATAGTCCGAAGATTACCACAAATAACACTCCAACCGATACCACAGCGACAACGGGCACTGCTATTCCTATCGGTATTGCTGTTGCTCAAACTAGCAATGTGGCATTACTAGGTCAAGAGGAAGTGGCTGGAGCCAAACTTGCCGAGAAGTATTTTAATAGTAAAGGTGGTATTAATGGCACACCAATTAAATTGGTGTTTCAAGATACTAGCGGTGATGAAGCAGGGGCAATTAATGCTTTTCAAACTTTAATTAATAAAGATAAAGTTGTCGGAATTGTCGGCCCAACTTTGTCACAGCAAGCCTTTAGTGCTGACCCCATTGGAGAACGGGCAAAAGTACCAATTATTGGGCCATCGAATACAGCTAAAGGCATTCCCGAAATTGGTGATTACATTGCTCGTGTTTCTGCACCAGTTTCTATCGTCGCGCCTAATTCGGTGAAAGCTGCACTTAAGCAAAACCCCCAACTGAAAAAAGTCGCAGTTTTCTATGCTCAAAATGATGCATTTAGCAAGTCAGAAACGGAAATTTTTCAGCAAACAGTTAAGGATCAAGGACTGGAATTGGTAACAGTACAAAAGTTCCAAACCAGTGATACAGATTTTCAAAGCCAAGCTACCAATGCGATTAATCTCAAACCAGATTTAGTGATTATTTCGGGCTTGGCTGCTGATGGTGGTAATTTAGTCCGACAATTGCGCGAACTGGGTTATAAAGGCTTAATTGTCGGTGGAAATGGTCTAAATACATCGAATTTATTGCCAGTTTGTAAAGCACTTTGTGATGGCGTGTTGATTGCTCAAGCCTACAGTCCAGAACATCCAGGTGAAATTAACGCCGCATTTCGTAAAGCCTATACTGACGAATATAAAAAAGAGCCACCCCAATTTAGCGCTCAAGCTTTTACAGCAGTGCAGGTTTATGTTGAAGCACTCCAAGCTTTAGATAAAAAGAGTAAAGTCAACAAATTACAGCTACCAGAATTACGGACACAATTAAATAAACAGATACTTGTCGGAGAATACAATACACCATTAGGTGAAATTGGTTTTACTCCCATAGGTGAAGTTGTGCAAAAAGATTTCTATGTAGCGCAAATCAAGATGGCAAAAGACGGGAGTCAAGGTAAATTCACATTTCTCAAATAGTTGCTAAATGAATATCAATCTATTTTTACAGCAATTATTAAATGGGTTATCCATCGGTAGCGTCTATGCAATTTTTGCCTTAGGATATACCTTGGTTTATTCCATTTTGGGCATCATTAATTTAGCTCATGGCGCGATTTTTACCTTGGGTGCATATTTTACTTATGCACTCATGGGTGGTAACTTTGGATTTAATGGCTTGTTGGCGAATGCAGCCCTACCGATAAAATTACCATTTGCTATATCCTTGATATTAGGAAGTACCTTAGCGGGATTGGTAGGGGTAGTGATGGAACGTGTTGCTTTTCAACCTTTGCGCCGTCAAGGATCTGATCCTTTACTAACTGTTGTTTCCAGCTTGGGGGTAGCAGTAGTAATTGTGAATTTAATCCAGTATTTAGTAGGCGCTGAAAGTTACACATACCCCGCAAATACTTACGGTAATTTGCCACCTGCGATTAACTTTGGTAGTCCAGAAAACCCAATTCCGATTCGTAGTGTACAGGTGGTAATTTTTACTGTGTCAGTTGTGATTGTGGCAATTCTTACCTATTTTATCAATCGAACTAAATATGGTAAAGCAATGCAAGCGATCGCAGAAGATCCAACTACAGCTAGTTTGTTAGGAATTAATAGCGATCGCTTTATCATCCTAACATTCTTCATCAGCAGTTTTTTAGCAGGATTAGCAGGAACTTTAGTCGCCTCTAGTGTTAGTATTGCAGGCCCATATTTCGGCATTGCTTTTGGTTTGCGGGGTTTAGCGGTAATTGTCTTAGGTGGTTTAGGTAGTATTCCCGGTGCAGTATTGGGAGGTTTGTTAATTGGATTGGTAGAGGCGTTTGTACCCGCCGAATACTCTGGATATAAAGACGCAGTAGCCTTTGCGATTTTGTTTATCATGCTATTAGTTAGACCCCAAGGTTTGCTAGGACGACGGTTTATTCAGAAAGTTTAAAGAGAGTAGTGCTATCAAAACATCCACCAAACAAAAATTAACTTTTGAGGAATTTTTGGAACAGTGTCCAGAAGAAGGTTTATATGAACTTGTCGATGGAGAAATTGTAGAAGTGCGTGCAACCAGAAATCATGATGATGTCGCTGATTTTATCGCTGACTTTTTCAATAATGAAATTAGCCGAATTAACCTAAATTACGTAGTAACAAACACAGTATTACTGAGAACGATAACTGCTGATGGAATAGAACAAGGGCGCAAGCCCGATGTAAGTGTCATAGATAAAGATAGATGGCGCTCAAATCGTTCTGCTTACTCTGCACTTGAAGAACCCATCCAGTTAGCCATAGAAGTGACATCAACTAATTGGGAAGATGACTACATTGATAAATTGGATGAATATCAACACTTAGGTATTACAGAATATTGGATTGTAGATTATTTAGCAATCGGGCTAAGAGAGTATTTGGGAAATCCCAAATTTCCGGCTGTATTTGTTTTTGTATTAGATAATGAGGGGAAATATCAACGCACACAGTTTAGAGATTCAGAACGAATTGTTTCACGAACTTTTCCTGAACTGGCGCTGACAGCAGAGCAAATATTAACAGCTTAATATAGCAGTTCTTATTTGGATGCAATACACTCTGACCTCTCTCCTTTTAGGAGAGAGGCTTGGAGCTTACTCCCCTTCCCTTGCAGGGAAGGGGCTGGGGGTTAGGTCTGTATTCTATGCAAGCGACAACCGCTATAGTTGATAAAAGCGATAGTTTGATTAAACTTAATCAAAATGTTTTAAAATGGCTGAATTTTTCGCTACTTACGGTTCTCTAATTGTCTCTATGGTATTGGGGGCGTTATTAGGGTTATCGCTTTACTTACCGCTAATGACAGGACAATTGTCTCTAGCTAGTCCAGGATTTTATGCTTTAGGTGGATATATTGCGGCAATTTTATCCACAAAAGTTTTGACATCTAGCAGTAGTTTATTTCCCATTCCATTGTTGTTATTGGAAATGTTAATTGCTGGAATAACTTGTGGTTTATTGGGTGTAATAGTGGGAATTCCAGCGTTGAGGTTGCGAGGAATTTATTTAGCGATCGCTACTATCGCTTTTGTAGAAGTTCTGCGCGTCATTGCCCTAAATCTGGATATTACAGGCGGTGCTGTCGGAATTTTTGGCATTCCTCAACCCTTCCAAACACAACTTGAATATTTATGGATTGCTCTGCCTTTACTATTAATTAGTATGCTGCTACTTTATCGGTTAGAAAGAATCCGCGTCGGAAGGGCTTTTATCGCCATCCGCGAAGACGAATTAGCTGCGGGTGCAATGGGTATTAATCCTACTTATTACAAAGTTTTGGCATTTGCATTAGGGGCTATGCTTGCAGGGGTTGTAGGTGCAATTAGCGCTCACTTTCTCAATACCTGGAATGCTCGTCAAGGTACTTTTGATGCCAGTATTATATATTTAACTTTTGTTTTAATTGGTGGTTCGAGAACTTTTTTAGGGCCGGTAGTCGGAGGTATGGTATTTACAGCCTTACCAGAGATTCTGCGAAGTCTCGCTGATACTGGTGGTTTACCTAATTGGTTAGCACAGTTTTTGCGAGATGGGAGATTAATTATTTTCGGCTTCCTAATAGTAATAGGTACAATCTTTTTCCCCCAAGGGCTAATTACTCCAGATATTTTCCAAAGGAAAAAACGAATCGCCTTCGCGAAACGTCTCGAAGAGAAGCACGCAAAGGGCGGGAAGGAATAAGAGTTTCAGAGAGTTATTGCGTAAGTCTTATATTCATAATAATATGTAAAAATGTCACATAGTATTCCAGCAACTAACAGCAGTATTGTTTTAGAAGCAAGAGCATTGACTCGCCGCTTTGGTGGTTTAGTAGCAGTAAATAATGTATCTTTTAGTGTAAATAAATATGAGATTTTTGGACTGATTGGCCCTAATGGTGCGGGCAAAACAACACTGTTTAATTTGATTACTGCGTTCATTCCCCCTTCTAGCGGTAAATTAATTTATCAAGGTGCAGAAATTTCTCAACTACGTCCTCATCAAATTGCTGCTTTAGGTATCGCCCGTACCTTTCAAAATATCCGCTTGTTTGGTGAATTATCGGCGTTAGAAAATGTGATAATCGCCCGACATTTACACACTAAAAGTAATATGATTACAGGAGTTTTGGGATTACCACCAGCGCCTAGTGAAGAATTGAAAACTAAGCGAAAAGCTTTAGATTTATTAGATTTGGTGGGATTGAGCGATCGCGCCACAGAAAAAGCCAAAAACTTTGCCTACGGCGATCAGCGTCGGCTGGAAATTGCCCGCGCTTTAGCATTAAAACCGCAAATCTTACTTCTTGATGAACCGGCGGCGGGGATGAACCCCAACGAAAAGCAGCAATTGAGTGCATTTATCCGTAGTCTGCGCGATCGCTTCAATTTAACGATCATCCTGATAGAACACCATGTACCATTGGTTATGGGGTTGTGCGATCGCATTGCTGTATTAGATTTTGGGCAATTGATTGCACTGGGTGAACCATCTATAGTCAGAAATGATCCGGCTGTAATTGAAGCTTATTTGGGAAATGAATGAATTTTTTGAGAAAAAATACTCAGAAATTCCTCTAAAGAACTCACAGCGATCGAGCAAGCAGCCCTAATTGAGCTAACAATGGAGAGCAAGGCTATGATCTGATCGCTTAACTTGCACAAGTTCAAGATGTAAGAGTAAATCGTATCTGCTGCTTTTACCACAGGATGCTTAATATCAAGCATCTGGGTTTTTACAAAAGTATCCTTATCTGCGGTTGGCGTAAAAGTTACAGTCGGCTTGTAGCCACTAGTTTCCGTTGCAAGGCTTTTTAATTTACAACCCTTGGGTACGGAATCCCAATGTTAATAATTTTCTCCCACTGGGAATAATTAAACTAGAACCCCTTCCACGACAGAAGGGGGGTGATGCTAATTTTGTAACTTTAGAGTCAAAAATCAATGCCAAATCGTACTGGATACCAAATCAACTCGACTCTCCACGAAGGAATCCAAACAATTATTTATCAAACACAAACGCCAAAGATGCAACAGCGAGTTATCCTCAAGCTGCTTAAAAACGAATATCCGACTCTCGAAGCCTTTACTCGCCTGAAAAATGAGTATCAAATTCAGCAAGGTTTAGACCATCCTAATATAGTTAAAGCTATCAGTCTAGAAACCTTTCAAAATCGTGTGGGACTGTTGTTGGAAGACTTTGGTGGACAGTCTTTAACTCAACTGCTACAAACAGAAAAACTGGACTTAGTTAACCATTTAAACATTGCTATTCAACTGACTAAAGCCTTAGCTTATTTGCATAAGCACCAGATTATTCATAAAGATATCAAACCCAGTAACATCATCATTAACTCCCAGACAGGTATTGTTAAACTCACTGACTTTGGTATAGCCTCCCGCCTCAATAAAGAAAATCCCCAATTTAATAACCCTAACTGCGTTGAAGGTACAATTGCCTATATGTCTCCTGAACAAACTGGGAGAATGAACCGCATTCTTGATTATCGCACCGACTTTTATTCTCTTGGCGTGACTTTATATGAAATGCTCACTGATAAAATACCATTTTTTAGCGAAGATCCCTTAGAAGTAGTTTATAGTCACATTGCCGTTCAAGCGATAAACCCACAGTCATTAAATTCACAAATTCCTACCCCCGTTTCTGAAATTGTGATGAAGCTGATGTCAAAAAATGCGGAAGACAGATATCAAAGTGCTACAGGATTATTAGCAGATTTAGAGTTATGCCTGAACCAGTTAGAAACCAAGGGTACAATTACTAATTTTGTTCCAGGCCGTTTAGATATTTTAAGCCAGTTATTAATCCCTCAAAAATTATATGGTCGTGAAGAACAAGTTAATGAACTGTTAGCTGCATTTGAGCGCGTTACATCTGGAACTAGTGAAATGATGCTAGTTTCTGGTTATTCTGGTATTGGTAAATCAGTTCTAGTCAACGAAGTTAATAAACCCATTACTCGCAGGCAAGGTTACTTTATTTCTGGTAAATTTGACCAATTAAAACGGAATATCCCTTATGCTTCTTTAATTCAAGCTTTTGCCTATTTGATGCGATACTTGCTGACAGAGAATAATCAAAAAATAGAAGTATGGCGGAATAAAATATTATCAGCTTTAGGAACAAATGGAAAAGTTATTACTGATGTAATTCCAGAAGTAGAGTTAATCATCGGTACACAGCCAGAAGTTGTACAAATTGGAGCAACAGAATCACAAAATCGCTTCAATCATGTTTTTAAAGAATTTATCCAAGTTTTTACTCAAAAAGAACACCCCTTAGTGATCTTTTTAGATGATTTGCAATGGGCAGATTCAGCTACCTTAAATTTAATCCAACTGCTCATAACTGACACCGACAGCAAATATCTGTTATTTATTGGGGCATACAGAGATAATGAAGTTAGTCCGGCACATCCTTTAATCCAAAAAATAGAAGAAATTAAGAATAGTGGCACGGTTGTTAATAATCTTGTATTGGAAGCTTTAAATTTAGATAATGTAACTCAGCTAGTTGCCGAAACTCTCCAAGAAACAGAGCTTAACCAGGATGAAGAAACCAAAGTATTTCACAAGGAAATTATTAAATTAGCTGATTTAATTTGTAATAAAACAGGTGGAAATCCATTTTTTATAACCCAATTAATTCAAGCAATTCATCAAGAAAATCTGTTAATATTTGATTTCAGTAATACTAAATGGCAATGGAGTATTGAGGATATTCAAGCAATTGGAATTACTGATAAGAATGTAGTTGAGTTAGTTGCCAGCCGAGTTGAAAAACTACCAAAGTTCACCCAAGATATTTTAAAATTAGCAGCTTGTGTGGGTGACAGATTTAGTCTGGATGTTTTATCAATAGTCAATGAGAAATCACCTTCTTTGACAGCAAATGAATTACACTCGGCTTTGCAAGCGGGATTAATTCTACCTTTAAGTGAAGCTTACCGCATTCCTTTAGTTTTTAATCAGGAAGAAGCCGTTAATTTAAATTTTGACACTTCACGAGTGGGTTACAAGTTCTTGCATGACAGAGTACAACAAGCAGCATATTCGTTAATTCCAGAAGAACTTAAGAAATCTACTCACCTGAAAATTGGGCAATTGCTTCTCCAAAATATACCTAAAGAGGAAATAGAAGCCAATATTTTTGATATCGTCAATCAGTTGAATGTCGGTATTGTTAACCTGATAGAGCAATCTGAAAAAACTGAATTGGCACGATTAAATTTAATTGCCGGACGAAAAGCTAAAGCTTCTACAGCTTACGAAGCGGCTCTTAAGTACTTCACAAATGGGATAAAACTTTTAAATATAGACGCTTGGCAAACTGAATATACCTTAACGATTGGTTTATATGAAGGAGCCGCAGAGGTAGCTTATCTGGGTGGTAATTTTGAGCAGATGCAACAATGGGCTGAGGTGGTGCAGCAAGAAGCCAAAGTCCTTTTAGATAAAGTGAAAGTCTATGAAGTAAAGATTATCGCTTCTATAATTCAAAGCAAACAATTGGAAGCCATTCAAATAGCAGTATCAATTTTGCAATTGTTAGGAATAAGTTTTCCAGATGAAGCGACATCAACTGATATTCAGCAAGGGATGGATGAAATCGCTACTTCTTTGAAAGGTAAAGCCATTGGAGATTTAATTAACTTACCATTAATGACTGATCCTAACAAGATTGCAGCTATGAGAATCCTAATGGGAGTTCTCCCTGCTGCTTTTCAAACTGCTCCGGCAATGATGCCAATTATTGTCTGTAAAATGGTCAATTTATCCTTAATGTATGGGAATACGGCTGTATCTGCCTATGGTTATAGTCTTTATGGATTACTTCTTTGTGGAGTTCAAGGAGAAATTAATTCTGGCTATGAATTTGGGAAATTAGCTTCTACTTTGGTGTCACAATTTAATGCTGAAGAACTTAAGGCTAAGATTCTGACGGTTGTTAGCGCCCATGTTATGCATTGGAAAGAACATGTTAGGGAGACATTAACATCATCAATGGCAGGTTATTCTAGTGGTCTGGAAACTGGAGATTTAGAATATGCTGGCTATTGTGGTTATATTTATCCCTATCATTCATTTTGGCTGGGTAAGGAACTTTGGATTCTAGAAAAAGAATTGATAGCTTATTGTGATTCGCTGAAAAAAATCAAGCAACAAGTAGCTTTAACTTGGAATTTAGTATATTTGCAAACAGTTTTAAACTTGAAAGGAAATTTTGAAAATGTGGACTGTTTAATTGGAGAAGCCTACGACGAGCAAAGTATGCTGCCAATTCATCAGCAAGTAAATGATCTTTACACAATTAATCATTTATTTGTTAATAAGCTAATGCTCTCTTACATATTTGGGGAGTATTTTAAAGCTGTAGAAAATGCTGCGATCGCAGAAAAATCTTTAGGTGGTGTTACAGGGTTATTTGTTGTTCCACTCTTCTATTTCTACGATTCTTTAACCCACTTGGCAATATATCATACTGCTAAAGAGTCTGACAAGCAAGCTATTTTAGAAAAAGTTCAAGCTAATCAGCAAAAGATGGAACTCTGGGCTACTCATGCTCCCACGAACCACTTACATAGATTTTATCTTGTGGAGGCAGAACGGTATCAGGTTTTAGGTCAAAAGCTGGAAGCAATGGACTATTATGAAAACTCTATTGCCAAATCTCAAGAAAACGGTTTTCTCCAAGAAGAAGCTTTAGCTTATGAGTTAGCTGGAAAATTTTATCAGTCTCTAGGCAAAGAGTTAATTCATCAAACTTACATAACTAAAGCCTATTATGCCTGTATTCGTTGGGGTGCGATCGCTAAAGTTAAATACTTAGAATCAAAGTATCCTTTTCTAGTCGGACAAACTACTACTATAGAAAATAGTACTTCAAAAATAGATCCAATTCATCTGACAACTAGAACTACGACTAATACCAGCTTGAGCGATTTTGTAGATTTTAATGCATTCATCAAGTTTTCGCAAGCGATTACCAATGAAATTGTTTTAGAAAATTTATTGAGCAAGCTGATCAAAATTTTACTAGAAAATGCTGCTGCACAAAAGGCAGTACTACTGCTACTTAAAGATAATCACTTATATATCGAAGCTTCTGGAAATGCTGCTGACGATACGGTGACAGTTTTACGCTCTATCCCTGTTGAAACCTATCAGGATTTACCACTTTCTGTAATTAATTACGTTTTCCGAACTCAGCAATATATTGTATTAAATGATGCTGTAGTGACAGAACCTTTTAACTTTGATATCTATATTCATAAATCTCAAACAAAATCAATATTTTGTTTGCCCATTATGTACCAATCACAGCTGACTGGTATTATCTATTTAGAAAACCAGTTATCATCAGGAGCTTTTGTTCTAGAAAGGGTAGAGGTATTAAAAGTCTTAGTTTCTCAAATGGCGATTGCCATAGAAAATGCTAGATTATACACAAGGGCACAAGATAAATCTCGGGAATTAGAACAATCCATAAAAGATTTACAAGAGGCGCAACTACAACTTATCCAAAGTGAAAAAATGTCTTCTCTGGGTAATTTGGTTGCAGGTGTAGCACACGAAATCAACAACCCCATTGGTTTTATTACAGGTAGTATCGCCCAAGCAAAAGATATCGTTAAAGATTTAATAGACTACCTACAACTGTACCGGGAAAAATTCCCCAATCCTGGTGCGAAAATTGAAGAAAAAGCCGAAGAAATAGATATAGATTTTCTGCTAAAAGATTTACCCAAAATGATTGATGGGATGACAGTTGGCACACAGCGCATTCGTAATATTAGTACCTCTCTCCGTACTTTCTCCCGCGCTGATACTACCTCTAAAGTGCTAGCTAATATCGATGAAGGCATTGATAGTACTTTGATGATTTTACAGCATCGTCTGAAAGCCGATCATAATCGTCCCGCCATTCAAATCATTAAAAACTATGCATGTATTCCATTAGTAAAGTGCTATTTGGGACAATTAAATCAGGTGTTTATGAATATCATTGCTAATGCAATTGATGCTTTAGAAGAAGCAAATATCGGTCATGACTTTTTAGAGATTCAAGAAAAATATCCGAATATTATTACTATTGAAACTAATTTACAAGTAGAAGATGAAAATATATTAATTAAGATTAAAGATAATGCCAAAGGAATGACAGAAGAAGTTAGAAACTGCATTTTTGAAAATTTATTTACTACCAAATGTGTAGGGAAAGGTACGGGATTAGGATTATCTATTAGTCGGCAAATTATAGTAGAAAATCATGGAGGAAGTTTGATTTGTGAATCAGTCTTGGGACAAGGAACACAATTTATAATTTCTATTCCCATTTTGGGAGAATAAGAGGATGTTTGATAGTTTTAGCCGCAGATTATCGACTTTTTTAAATAAGTCGGTAGCTTATCATGAATTATCGATAATTGCTATAACTGATACTTGGTCAAATAAAATTATGTAAGTGGTAACTTCATTACTTAATCAAATCAACACAAACTTAGTTGAAATCAACACTTACAAAGTTGTTATTTAACTGTTATAAATAATTGTATACATCAAATCTTGTACTAACTTTATATTTACTAGAAAATAGATTTTCTAGTGAATATAAAATGTAGATACTAGTAAAATATGCAAGTATTTTAGATATTTCTCTGAGGTAAAATTATTAGCTCAAAAATGTCTATCGCAAAGTACAAGATGCGAAAATCGTAAAAATTAAGGGAGTCATCTTGTGGAAAAAAGAAGAGAAGGTGGACGAATAGTTTCAAAGGCTATCTCGTTTCTGTTAAATCGGATCACATTGATTGTGCTTGCAGTTACTCTTGTGCTGTTTGTTGGAGGTAAGTTTCAACTAGCAAGTGCAACTCAACCTAACGCCGAATTTGAGATTCAACAATTAACATCCTGTTATTCGTTGGGAACTGATGCCATTGGTAGAGGAAATCTGCCAGAAGGAAAGAATATTTATCGGGATTGTTTTACTCAAGATGCAGTCCTCACTGCTATTTTTCCTGATGGGACAACTCAAACAAGTTATGGGACAGATGCTTGGGCAGATTATGTCTATTCAGTATTTCAAGGAAATGGTTATACAGCTACCCAACACTTGATGGGTACGATAAACATTTCATTTAAAAATGGTAAAGTCGCAATGTCTTCTTACCTTCATGCGACTCATAAACGTTCGGAAACTAGTATTGATGTCGCTAATGGCACTTATGAAGATGAAGTTGTCAACGAAAGGGGGCGCTGGAAAATTCGTAAACGTACTCTCAAACTCATCGATTTCTTGAATCTCAGTTCACCGACGATTGATTCTTCAACCACTAATGCCCGAAGCACTAATTCCTTTGTAAGACCAAAAATGTCTGGCTTCAAGCACTAATATAGCAATCCTATTTGATTTCTGAAAATCACAAGACTCAGATACCCGATTTCTCTAAGAAGTCGGGTATCTTGTTGTTAACGAATAATTTAGGATTGCTATATTTCACACCATATAAGGCAAAAGTATAGCTGTTCCCATTCAGATGAGGTACAACATTATATCGCAAGGTGTAGGGGCACGGCACTGCCGTGCCCCTACGGGTGTACCTTACTAGCTTGGGAAATGCTATAAAAAGTAATTTTTACTTTTTATTCTGTTTGATGTATGAGTAAAGAACTTCACGATCGCTCTGAGGATTGACAATTAAGCACGGACTATTACCGCGACTTCCATTAGTTACAATAACAACAGTAATACCCATCCGTGGACAAACCCCTAAACAACTGGTGCTAACAACCCGAAATTCACCCCATAATCCCTCAAATTTTAAACGAGATTTTAACCAATTTTCCAAATCTTCGGAAGCTGTTGAGCCTGAATGCTCGTTTGCACATTGTGAACACACAAGTACCAAACCAGACTCCCATCGGGGAGAAACACTGGGAATAGAAGTTTCTAATGGGCGAGAATTTATTAGGGGCGATGGTTCCTGAGAATTGGATGCAAACCTCTTGAGGATACGTTTGAGTAATCTCTTAATACGCTGGATCAGTTTTTGCATGGACGATCCTACTTATTTCTCTGACAGGATAGTGTAAATTTCCTGTTTAGTCTGTTCTGGTAGATCATCTAGTTCCAGCAAAATCAGCGTTTCTGAGCTTTTTGCTGCAAGTATACAATTAGCTGTTCTCCTGCGGTGTCAATGTGTCGTTTCAATAATCTGACAGCAGCTTTTGTATCTCGCTGGCGACAAGCATCTAAGAGTTGGTAGTGTTCTTTTTGCGATCGCTCTTGGTAATCCATCTCTACTAATTGTACGCGGACATAGCGATCGCCTCAGAAATGATTGCTTATGCCAAATCCTTTGTAGACGATGTAGAATTTTCACCAATGGATGCTAGGTACACCGTGGCCTTATTTACTATGCCCAAGGTTGAGATTAACGGGATTGATTTGTTTTACGACATTAAGGGAACGGGTGAGCCTTTGCTATTAATAGCCGGCTTTCTTTGCGATCATGCTTATTGGTCGCTGATCATGCAATCGCTGGTTTCTCAATATCAAGTCATTCGCTTAGACAACCGAGGTATAGGGAGAAGTTCTGCTCCCGAAAGTCCCTATAATTTGAAACAGATGGCTAGTGACGTTGCAGCATTGCTCGATCGCATCGGCATTAATCAGGTACATCTAGCAGGTCATTCAATGGGTGGTCAGATTGCCCAAGAGCTAGTGTTAGCACACCCTAAAAAGGTACAAAGTCTGATTCTACTTTCATCTTTGGCAAAGGGTGATGCATTATTCAACAGCATCATCGAGACTTGGGGCGACCTTGCTGGTAATGTAGATTTTAAACTTTATGAAAAAGTCGTATTGCCCTGGATATTTACAGATGAATTCTACTCGATTCCTGGAATGATCGAAGGTCTGATTGAATTTGCCATCAGATATCCTTTCGCGCCTGCAACTCATTCACTTTATCATCACAGCCAAGCCATCCTTAGCAGTGACACAACAGACCGCCTTCAACAAATTCATTGTCCTACTTTAGTTTTGGTTGGTAAACAAGATATTCTCACTCCGCTAAAGTTTTCTCAGCAACTTGCTCAAGGTATTCTCAATGCTGAACTTGTGGTCATCGAACGTGGTGGTCATGGCTTCTTAATTGAGTCGCCTGATGTTGTGGTTTCAGCTATCCTCAATTTCCTGGGTAAGTTAAAGCCGACTTATAACAATTTTTGATTTGAGATGTGGAATTGAAATTCCTTACCAGAAAACCTGTTTCGAGAATCTCAAATAATACTAATTATCCTAATTTAGGATTCCGCCCAATTCGTCGATTTTAACTTTAAAAGTTATTCCTATTGCACTAGCTGATGTAAATTTTTAAGTTAAAATATCTACCAGACTTAATGTTCCTATGAATATAATGTTGATGTCTTATGATACCTCTTTCTCTTGGCGACCCGATTCCCTGGTTTATTCTTCCCTCAACCTCAAATCCAACCTTTCACTTTGATTCAGTTGGCGGATACCGGAGCATTTTGTTTTTTTTTGGAAGTTCCGAAAACGACTATATTCGGAAGATTATTGATGATTTCTGTAATCGGCAGGAGCAGCTAGCTACGTATCAAGTGCCATTTTTTGGCTTGAGTATCGACCCAAATGACACTTTTTTAGCAAAGTTAATACAGAATAAAACTTATTTCAAATTTCTTTGGGATTTTGAACAGAAAGTCAGTTTAAAATGCGGTGTTTGTCAACCAAATGACCAGGAAAACAACAAACTGCAATACAGACCAACAATTTTTGTTTTGGATGAAAATTTACGAGTTATAAAGGTTTTACCAGTCTTAGCTACTACGCAACCTTCGGAACAAGTATTTGAGTTTATCAAAAGCTTACCTCCAATCTTACAAAATATTCCGGCAGCGAGACAAGCACCTGTTTTATTTATACCCAATGTGCTAAATCAAAGCTTTTGCCAACATTTAATTAATTTGTACGAAGCAGATGGTGGTGAGGATTCTGGCTTCATGCGACAAATCGACGGCAAAACAGTTGGAGTCTATGACTATGAATTTAAAAAACGCCGAGACTATTTAATTTCTGATTCTCAACTATTAAATCAAATCAATGAAATGATGATACGACGGGTTAAGCCAGAAATAGAGAAGGCGTTCCAGTTTAGCATTACTCGCTTTGAACGCTATCTGGTATCCTGTTACGAAGCAACTGATAAAGGCTTCTTTAATCGTCATCGTGATAATACTACCAAAGGTACGGCGCACCGACGATTTGCTATGTCGTTGAATCTCAATACTGGTGCTTACGAAGGCGGAGAACTACGATTTCCAGAGTATGGACTCCAGCTTTATAGTCCCAATGTAGGAGAAGCGGTGATTTTTTCTTGCTCTCTACTGCATGAAGCTACTTCTGTCACAAGTGGACGGCGTTTTGTTCTCCTGTCGTTCTTTTATAATGATCAAGATGCTCGGTTACGGGAAGAAAATAGCAAGTACGTTGTACTCGATAATACTGATGGTGATTAGCTAAACTTTTTAATTAAGAGACTTCACCAAATCCACCGCCGCCAGGAGTTTCTATCACAAAAACATCTCCAGTGTTCATCTCTACTGTTGCTGTGCTGTCTAAATATTCTTCAATTCCATTCTGACGTTGTATCCAGTTGCGTCCTACTTTTCCTGCTTCCCCACCATTTAATCCAAAGGGAGGAACAAGACGATGACCAGAGAGAATATTAGCTGTCATGGGTTCTAGAAATCGAATGCGGCGGATAACTCCATTACCACCCGAATATTTTCCTTTGCCACCGCTATCGGGACGAAGATTAAAGCTTTCTAAAAGTACAGGATAACGGGTTTCTAAAACTTCTGGATCGGTTAAACGAGAGTTAGTCATGTGGGAATGAACACCATCAGTTCCATCAAAATCAATTCCTGCCCCAGAGCCGCCGCAGATAGTTTCATAATATTGATATTGCTCATTACCAAAAGTAAAATTATTCATCGTTCCTTGAGAAGCAGCCATGACACCCAAAGCACCATATAAAGCATCGACAATGGTTTGAGAAGTTTCTACATTACCCGCCACTACTGCGGCTGGATAGGTTGGGTTGAGCATACAGCCAACCGGGATAATAATTTCTAGAGGATTAAGACACCCAGCATTGAGAGGAATATGATCATCAACTAAAGTACGGAAGACATATAAGACTGCTGCTTGAGTTACAGCTTTGGGTGCATTAAAATTACTATTTAATTGTGGAGAAGTTCCAGTAAAATCAATGGTAGCACTACGATTTTCTGAGTGAATCGTCACTTTAACTTGAATTTGTGCCCCATCATCCATTTTATAAATAAATGAGCCATCCTTGAGAACTGCGATCGCTCTTCTAACAGACTCCTCAGCATTAGCTTGGACGAATTTCATATAAGCTTGAACCGTATCAAGCTCGTATTGTGAAACCATTTTACGAAGTTCTTTAACTCCAGTTTCATTTGCGGCAATTTGTGCTTTGAAATCGGCTATATTTTGGTCAGGGTTACGAGCCGGATAAGTATGATTTGAGAGGTGCTGTCTGACTGGGGTTTCTCGAAAATTTCCCTCTTCAACCAACAGAAAATTATCAAAAATAATTCCTTCCTCTTCTACTGTGGTACTGTGGGGAGGCATTGAACCCGGAGTAATTCCACCGATATCTCCTTGGTGTCCACGAGAAGCAACAAAAAATAGGGGAGTGGGGAATAGGGAATAGGGAGTTGGGAATGAGGACAAAGGAGAGACTTCTTGAATAATTCTCTCTTGTCCCCACTCCCCACTCCCCACTCCCGACTCCCCACTCTCTACAAAAACAGGGGTAATTGCAGTGACATCAGGGAGATGGGTTCCGCCGTTATAGGGGTTATTAGATAGATAGATATTTCCCGGTTTTAGGGTGTCGCCTTTATCATTAATTAAACTGCGGACACTTTCACTCATTGAGCCTAAATGTACGGGAATATGGGGAGCATTAGCGACTAATAATCCAGAAGAGTCAAAAATAGCGCAGGAGAAATCTAGCCTTTCTTTGATATTCACAGATGTTGCTGTGTTTTGCAGAACAATACCCATTTGTTCGGCGATAAATTGATAAAGGTTTTTGAATATTTCTAAACGAACGGGATCGGGTTGAGATATTGTGTACATTTTATTAAGAAGAATTCAGAACTCAGGAGTCAGAATTCAGTATGAATTCTGTACGACTGGATGATAGTGTAGTAAATCTTAAGTAGGGTGCGTTATGGCTTCAGCCTAACGCACCACCAAATAACATGGTGCGTTAGGCGCTCATATCATGTTTTTCGTGACAAACTAGATCAAAATATGCGCCTAACACACCCGACAATAATTTTATTTTTACTTTATAAATAACCTCTAAGAGAGGCGATCGCAAGGGTAAATAATCCTAGATACAATGGCAACGTCAGACGTTGCCAAAATCGGCGATAGATATTTCTCTTAAGGTCGATGACTGCGACGGATTTCTGTAATTTGGTCTGCCACATCTAAGAGAGATTTCGGCATCTCTGGCCCTGTGAGAATGATATCAACATGGGGAGGGCGTTTTGCTAGAAATGCTAAAACTTCCGTCTCAGGAATTAAACCAAAGTTAATCGCTAAACTTAACTCATCTAAAACCACGAGAGAATACTTACTCTCACACACTACCTGCTGTGTATACTGCCACAGCTTTTGTAAGCTTTGGTTTTCAGTATCATCTAAATGTGGTGTATCGATACAACGAGGCAAATCACAGCGAATCCAATCTAAATTTTGTCCTAGTTGTATGGGTCTTTCCTGTCCTTGGCGAATACCTCCTTTGAGAAACTGCACTATTAATACTGGCGTTCCTTGTCCAGCTATTCTCAGTGATTGAGCGATCACGCTCGTAAAAAAGTTGCGATGGGAGCTAGTGAAAACTTGCACTAGCCCTTCAACTGGATATGGTAAGGTAAGGATTGAATTAATACTTGGAGTTTCTAGCTGGGCAACCATAGGTTAAGTTCAAAAAGATACAATTAGTTAAGGTTTTCTGCTGGCGGTACTTATTACAAATCTGCCTGTATAATCAATCTGTTTTTCACAAATGTGGTGGATTTGGCAAATTGCATTCTTAGTCAAACACTAGGTTTGTGTTGAAGTCAAGAGTGATTTTGATTGAAATTTTCGTTTTTTCTCGGAAATGAGTTGTAAAAATGAAAACATAAGACTTAAAGTTCCAATTATTAAAAAAGCTGGGTATCAGGTCTGAAAATCGCTAAATGTTAGATTTGCAGGTTGTTTGGGCAAAACAGACTTAGCAAGTAGTGAATTTGACAGGATGAGGAGTAAATTGTTGTGAGATTGGTGATTCTGGGAGGTTCAGGATCGGGCAAAAGCACTCAAGCACAAAGGCTTTGCAGATATTTTGATATTCCTTTGATTTCCACAGGTGAGATTTTACGGGAAGCAATATCTGGCGACAAGCCGCTACCGAAGTTCCAATGGTCGGAAACTGACCCCCGGACTTCTCTTTCGGTTTACGCTAGCTTGGGTGAACTAGGGTACTATGCACGCCCCTATATCCATAAAGGGGAGTTAGTTCCAGATGAAATGATCATTGAATTGATCAGAATTCGCCTCAGACAACCAGATATTAACTGGGATTGGGTTTTAGAAGGTTATCCCCGTACTGCCTTCCAAGCTGAAGAATTAGATTTTTTCTTGGATGATTTAGGGCAAAAGTTAGATTGGGTAATTTATCTCCAAGTCCCAGAAGCAGTAATGGTTAGCCGATCCTTGGGGCGATCGCTACCAGATGACCAACCGGAAATCGTGCAGCGCCGTGTAGAATTATTCTACGATCGCACCATTCCCATCCTAGAATATTACGACCGTCGTCGCTGCTTATTGACCATCAACGGCGACCAGTCACCAGAGATGGTGCAGCAAAATATTTTGACTCTCCTTTCAGTTCCTTAGAGGAGACGAGAAGCAGAGGATAACAATCCCCAATCCCCAATCCCCAATCCCCAATCCCCAATCCCCAATCCCCAATCCCCAATAACACTAAGGTAATCTTAAGGCAGTATTCTAAAACTTGAGGCAACTCCAATGGCTTGGCAGCGTCCAGATGGCCGTCTTCCTTACGAACTACGTCCCATCAGCTTTTATCCCAATTTCACCCGCTTTGCCCCCGGTTCTGTTCTTGCAATATCCGGTGATACTCAAGTACTTTGTACCGTTAGCCTTAATAAAGGTGTTCCGAAGTTTCTCGAAGGAACTGGTAAAGGCTGGTTAACTGCTGAGTACCGAATGTTACCATCTGCTACCCAAAAACGCCAAGAAAGGGAATTATTAAAATTATCTGGGCGGACGCAAGAAATTCAACGTTTAATTGGCCGCAGCTTACGGGCAGCAGTGGATTTTGAGGCACTGGGAGAACGGACGCTAACTGTGGATGCCGATGTGTTGCAAGCAGACGCAGGAACTCGGACAACAGCCATTACAGGCTCCTTTGTGGCGTTGGCTCATGCAATTTCTAAATTGTTGCAACAGGGGGTGTTGGAGCGATCGCCTTTGTGTGGACAGGTAGCAGCCGTTTCCGTAGGATTACTGGAGGGAGAGCCATTTTTGGATCTTAATTATATCGAGGATGTGTCTGCAACAGTAGATTTTAACGTCGTGATGAATCAACATTTGGGAATCATTGAAGTCCAAGGAACAGCCGAAGAAGGCTGCTTTAGCCGTACTCAGTTAGATCAGTTGCTAGATGTCGCCCAAAAAGGAATTCAGGAATTGTTAATTGCCCAACGGGAAGCGATCGCTAACTGGGAAGAGTTGTTTGTGATTAATTAGTTTTATTAATTTTCAATAAGAATTAATAAATGTATACTTTCTGGCGTTAATCAACAAGGTATCAAGTAAATAAAAATAATCATGAAAGTAATTGGTAGTTAGTATGACTGACTACTGACAACTTGCCGTTGAAAGTGATAAAGCGCGTCTACATTTTTCCAGCCTACCGAATCCGTGATGTTAAATGTTTCAAAAGTTAAAAAGGGGGATTGTAATAAGTTCGGTATTGTATTGCTGGAAGCTAGCAAGATGATGAAGCCATGAACAAAACCGTTGAAGTTCTACCGGATCAGCCAGCGTTGGTTGCACGAGCGCTAGAATTAATTCTGTCCAAGTTAGAAAATGCCATTGAGCAACGTGGGCGGTTTACCATTGCCTTATCTGGCGGTAGTACACCTAAACCGTTATACGAAGCGATGGCTACTCAAAAACTCCCTTGGGATAAAATTCATGTATTCTGGGGTGATGAGCGTTACGTACCACCAACTCATCCCGATAGCAATGAACTGATGACGCGTCGTGCATGGCTAGATCGTGTTGACATCCCAGCAGCTAACATTCACCCCGTACCAACCTTGGAAAGCAGTCCAGAACTAGCTGCTGCCAAGTATGAACAACAGATCAAAGAATTTTTCAATTCTTCTGGGGTCGAGTTCCCCTCCTTTGATGTAATATTACTAGGAATGGGTGATGATGCACATACCGCATCTTTGTTTCCCCACACAGAGGCTCTCAAAGTACGCGATCGTCTGGTGACTGTGGGTAACAAAGACGGAAACCCCCGGATAAGTTTCACATACCCCTTCATCAACTCTGCTCATAGCGTGATTTTTCTGGTTGCTGGTGCTAATAAACGACCAGCTTTAGCCCAAGTCTTTGCACCCGTAGCCGATGACTTCACTTACCCATCCCGCTTAATTCAGCCCCAAGGGGAACTTTGGTGGCTGTTGGATGCAGCAGCAGGTTTGGAACTTCAACATTGAATAATGGGGCATGGGGACTGGGGATTGGGGACTGGGGACACTTCGACAAGCTCAGTGCATCGCTGGGGACTGGGGATTGGGGATTGATTAGTCTCCTTGTCCCCTCTGCTTCCTCTCCTCCCCTGCTCCCCGCTTCCTGGTATCTAATTCATCGTTCCATCAGCAGTAATTGCTAGAATCTAAAGTTAGGGCCGCCCTCTGCTTGCCAGTCCTACTACTTTGTCAAGTTGGTTTTGAGGGTTTGTAGTAAGCACTTTAGTGCTTAGAAAATAAGGACTAAAGTCTTTACCCAACGGGAAAGTTAGTCGCTCATGGGGGAAACCCCCAGACGCTCTCTACGAGACGCTAAAAGCGTAGCTTGCTTCCCTGTAAGGGTACGCGGACTCGCTTGCCGCCGGCGCTATCGCTCTTAGCGTCTCCCCTTCTCCCAAAGGGAGAGGCTAGCGCCAAGGGAGAAGACCGCGCTAACTCACTACGAACTTGCTTACCCATCAATTTAAACTTGACAGATTACTATCTATATTTATGATGATCTTGAACAAAGGCTAAATATTGATGATCGTCTGCCCTAATTGCAATCATCCCAACCCTGATGGCGCTGTCCAGTGTGAAGCTTGCTATACACCGTTACCCGCGACTACTAATTGTCCCAGTTGTGGGGCAACTGTGCAGGCAGATGCTGCATTCTGCGGTCAGTGTGGCTACAACCTTCACTCCGCAGGAGTTCCACACGTTCATCCCGCAGTAGCTACAACAGTCACTCCCGATATCCCGGTGGAAGTGCCGCCATTAGTTCCGCCCGATCCACTGTTAGAACTTTTACAACCAGATGCTTTGGGAATGGGCAAATCTACTAACTCCCATCCCCCCGAATCATCTTTACCACCAACAGAGGTGACAGTTCCCCCAGAACCAGCGCCACAGGTATCTGTTGCAGAAAGCAGCCCCCCAGAACCAGCACCAACCGTCACACCTCAACCTGTAGTCTTTGGACAAAGTATTCCGACTCCACCACCTTTGGAACCAGCGCCAGCCTCTGAAGCCGAAGTACCCCCGTCAGCAGCACCAATTGCAACTGCTGCCAGAACGCAATTGCAGCAGGTTACGGCGAAGTTAATCCACGTTCAAACCGATCTGCTAATTGAATTGCCGCAAAATCTCTCTGTGATTCATATTGGTAAATCTAACGATCGCATTCCCCCAGATATAGATGTTTCAGGATTTCCCAATTCCGAAATTGTCTCGCGGATTCATGCAGATATTCGCGTCGAGGGAGATGCTCATTATGTAGAGGATGTGGGAAGTTCTAATGGCACTTATATTAATAATTTGCCGCTTTTACCAGGGAATCGCCATCGTTTACGACCAGGCGATCGCATCAGCTTGGGTAAAGGAGACTTAATGACATTCCTCTTTCAACTTGCTTAACTGATTCTCGATCAATTGTGACATCAGTTTAGGCATTTTCTGCCGATCCTCCGCCATCCATTTTGGAGGATAAACAAAGGAAAGGCATCAGACAAGCAACGGATAACTATGTTATTCCCTTTAGATAGTTAAATGCTGTGTAATAACTCCCCTTGATGGGGAGTATTTTTAACTTTACCCAAAATCCAAAATCTAAATTTGCTGGTCATATCATGTCCGTATAAATAGTTATGCTTCTCACAGTCATTGCACCCCACCCCCAACCCCTCCCCGCAAGCGGGGCTACGGTGTATACACATCTCTAAGCAAAATTGTTGGAGATCCCCCTAAATCCCCCTTATAAAGGGGGACTTTGAGAGGTTCTTGCCGCCCTTTTTTAAGCTACGGTACACATCTCTGTACAAAACCAAAATCGCTGAAGATCCCCCTAAATCCCCCTTATAAAGGGGGACTTTGATTCTAGTCCCCCCCTTTTTTAAGTTAGGGGGGATCTAAAGCTGTGGTGCAACTCTAAAAGACTTGTGTATACACCGTAGGCAAGCGGGGAGGGGAGACAAAGCGTAGCTTTTCATCAACAAAAGGCTCCGTTTCATCAACAAAAACATCCGTTTCATCAACAAAAGGCTCCGTTTCATTAACAAAAACATCCGTTTCATCAACAAAAGCATCCGTTTCATCAACAAAAGGCTCCGTTTTATCACAAAAACTATAATTTTCGTAATAATCGCTTTTTATGGAATTGCCAAACGCTCAACGGGTAACTCGAAAATTGTCTTACACCAAGTTTAATTTTTAATTGAGGTAAAATAACTGTTGACTTTTTACCAGTTGACAGGGTATTATCTAGATAATGGAAAAGGTGCGCGCAGGTATATCACTTTCTCCAAAGATATTGGTTACTAATTTTTGACTCAGCGACGCAGCAGTAGAAAAGCAATTAAACCAACAAGAAAACAAAACGCAAATTTTACCCAACGTTGCTGGATAAATCGCATGAATCTCTCTTTTAGTGTGGCTGTAGAGTTAATTTTGGCTATGCGACTTTGGGCGTATTCTTGGATTGGTGCATAGTTAATGGTGGTGGCGAGTTCAGCCGCATGAGTTAAGGAATTAATTGCAGCTTCTGAGTCTCCCATGTTTAACTGTGCATTGGCAATAAAATATGCAAGATTACGACTTTGGCTGTAGATATCGCCAATTTGGATGTAGAGGTTTTGTGCTTGCTGGAGATATTCTAGTGCTTGCTGGGGGTTTTCTTGCAACTTACCGAATGCTTGCAAGATGTTAGCTTCCCCCAAGCGAGCGCCGATGTCGCGGTAAAATGACAATGCGGTTTCGTAGCGTTGTAATGCTTCATCACGTCGGTCAAGGAACTGCAAAACATCGCCGATAGCTTGTAATGTATTGGCTTCCCCCAAGCGATCGCCGATGTCGCGGTAAAATGACAATGCGGTTTCGTAGCGTTGTAATGCTTCATCACGTCGGTCAAGGAACTGCAAAACATCGCCGATAGCTTGTAATGTATTGGCTTCCCCCAAGCGATCGCCGATGTCGCGGTAAAATGACAATGCGGTTTCGTAGCGTTGTAATGCTTCATCACGTCGGTCAAGGAACTGCAAAACATCGCCGATAGCTT
>NZ_JBALEK010000093.1:0-35625 GCF_036917815.1 Nostoc sp.
CCAAATTCCAAATTATATAAGACAGGAGATTTAGCCCGTTATCTAGCAGATGGCAACATCGAATACCTGGGGCGTATCGACAACCAAGTAAAAATTCGGGGCTTCCGCATCGAATTGGGAGAAATCGAAGCCGTACTCAGCCAACATGAAGATGTGCAAACGTCCGTTGTCATCGCCCGCGTTGACAACCCTGGAGATCAGCGCCTAGTCGCCTACATCGTACCGCAAAAAGAGCAGACGCCCACAGTCAGCGTTCTGCGTCAATTCCTGAAAGCCAAGCTGCCAGACTACATGATGCCTTCGACTTTCGTCATCCTGGAGTCCTTACCCCTGACTCTCAATGGCAAAATCGACCGTCGCGCCTTACCCGAACCTTCTGGGCGCAGTGCTTCGGACACATTTGTTTCACCTCGGAATACTGTAGAACTACAACTGGTGCAAATCTGGTCAAAAATTCTGAAGGTTGACAATGTGGGGGTAAAAGATAACTTTTTTGACCTCGGCGGTCATTCCCTCTTAGCTCCTTACTTAATAACTCAAATTAAACAACAGCTTAGTAAAGATATCCCCTTAGTCACGCTTTTCCAACATCCAACAATTGAAGAGTTGGCGACTATGGTGCAAAAAGATACGGATGCTTCTGGTTGGTCTCCCTTAGTCGCAATTCAGCCAATGGGTTCCAAACCAGCTTTCTTCTGTCTTCCAGGCGCTGGTGGCTTTCCGTTCTACTTATATAATTTAGCCCGTTGTCTTGGTTCAGACCAGCCGTTCTACACTTTCCAAGCCCAGGGTCGGGATGTAGAATTAGCGGCAATCAGCCAAGTTGAGGATATAGCCACCCACTACATTGAAGCAATACAAGCTGTGCAGCCACAAGGCCCCTATTTTTTGGGAGGACATTCTTTTGGCGGTAAAGTCGTTTATGAAATGGCGCAGCAGTTACTGAGTCAGGGACAGGTGGTGGCTCTAGTTGCCATTCTTGATACCACAGCACCGATCACTCAGGCAAAGCCAGAAGAATGGGATGATGTTAAATGGCTGATTGAGACTGCCAAACTCTTGAAAATTGCGTTCGCAAAGGATTTGGATATGGATGCTGATCCCCTCTTATCTTTAGCTCCAGAGGAGCAATTTAAATATGTTCTAGATTACTTTAAAATGGTTGACATTTTGCCTCCCGACGCTGATACCACGTATTTGAAGAAGTTATTACAAGCTTTCAAAGCTGATGGTAGCGCTGAGTATGTACCACAACACATCAATCCGATCGCAATTACTCTCTTTCGCGCCAGCGAGTCTGCTCCAGAAGAGCCTACTGCCTTACAATCTGAGCTTTTACAGGATTTGTCCTGGGGGTGGAGCGCATTTTCTAGCGAACCAGTGGATGTCCAGTTTGTCCCAGGAAGTCATGTGACGATGATGACTCAACCCCATGTCCAGGTTTTAGCTGAACGGTTGAAAGCTTGCATCCAGCAAGTACAAGCAAACATCTAAGTGCAAAGATAGTTCCGAGTCTTAGCTATTGAGTGATAAATATTACTCAGTAGCTAACAATATTTAGCCAAAAAAGGAGTATGAAGAGTGAAGACCGTCCTGATTCC
Source organism: Nostoc sp. (assembly GCF_036917815.1). GTDB lineage: Bacteria > Cyanobacteriota > Cyanobacteriia > Cyanobacteriales > Nostocaceae > Nostoc. Next base: position 1,602 of record NZ_JBALEK010000093.1, read on the forward strand.
CTCACTCTACCTTCTATTACAAGAGGTAAAGATTAAGTTACTACTTTGGGAGTCGGTGAGAAAATAAGGTTATAGAGAATCTTTTGAGAATTTAGTAAAGTTATAAGCATTGGAGTAAAGCAAATGAATGCTAAACTGATCGCTTTCTCTGGCTTTGTGACAACAGTTGTGGGTGGAGGAATTGGTTTTATTATTGCCAATTTATTTCCTTGCCCCTACACGAGTCAAATGTATCAACATTTGGAGCAAAAATACGCGCTCGTTGGTGCAGTTGCTGGCTTGCTCATTGGTTCTAGTCAAGAAACGATTCGAGAACTTAAGCAAGAGCGGGATGCGGAAGAAGACTTGCTGCGAGATTTTAACAAAGCTATTCACTCAAATACAAATAAAAGAGTCGTCGGGAAATAAAAGATTATCTCGGCAATAGTGATCTTGCAACGCCGGATTTTCTTAATCAGCCATCAACTAGAAGAACGGTGAACACAAAGTCTCAAACTCTGACTCCCATTAGACATCTCCAAAAGAGTATATTTTGTGGTAAAAGAACATTATTGCGTCTATAAAGCAATGAAAACGCTATGCCAATAAATAATCGCGCCAATTTGGAATTATGGATTTCGATAGCATCCAGCTTTTGTCGTATCGCTAAAAGTAAATCTAAATTATGTGTGTTCATGCTGAATTTCCCTGACATTACAAGTTTGATGATGAGAGAAATTCGAGGTTGCTCTACACATTACTCGGTTAAAAACAAACCTCTTTATCTGAAATACCGCAAAATTTTAATAAAACTTTAAAAAATATCAGAAGTCTCTTGGGGTATTATCTTCAGCACACATTTAGATAAAATGGTATTACCCATCAGGGTACTTTCCTAACGGCAGAATTGCATAAAAAAAGTACCATGATTGGTACTTTAGGTATTGAGCAGAGATGCCTTCACTTATAAAGTATGCGCTCCCAGTTGGAATTTATCTTTTGATTTCTTAATGGACTTTCTGTGACTGTATAAACTCGATTATCATTGAATACATCCTGGCATATTCTATTAAATGGGAAGGGAATGTCTGTAATTTAGTCGGTAGCAGAAAAATTTAAAACAATGACAAAATTTTTGAGTTGACCGAACTTAGTGCAAAGCATATTTCCACATCCAATGTCGTCCAAATCGGGGAGATACTAATGGTATTAGCTCAACTATTAATACGCAAGAAAACAAAATTTGTCCTGTGGCGACCACGTTGTTACCAACCCCCAAGCCGGATTATTCATTGGGGACTTTCTTGTACCCAGTTCCACACCTTTTGAAGACTAGCTACTCAACTTAAATCCCATGACACAAACCTCTATCTTCTGGGTTAACATTGGGGTTATTTTGTAAATAATCATGTACTTGAGTACAACCACGAACCAATAGTGGCTTTAAATCTTCCAAATAGGAATTCCACACTATTACGGTCTTATCTCCACTGCCAGTTACCAGGGTCTTACCATCAGGACTAAAATTAACACTCCAAACAGCGTCATCGTGTCCGCCCAAGTTTCTTAACAAAGTACCATCTCGGTTCCAGAGTTTAACGGTTTTGTCTCTACTGGCAGTGGCAATGATATTACCGTCAGGGCTGAAAACTACGCTATTAACTATATCGCTATGGCCATGGAGGGTTTTGAGTTCTTTGCCATCGCGATTCCAAAGTTTAACTGTGTTGTCCGAACTGGCAGAAGCAATAATGCTACTATCTGGACTAAAAGCTACGCTGTTAACCCCACTTGTATGTCCACGTAGAATTTTAAGTTCTTTACCATCTCGGTTCCAAAGTCTAACTGTGTTGTCCCAACTGCCAGTTGCGATCGTCATACCGTCTGGACTGAACTTGACGCTGTTGACTACATCTTCATGCCCAGATAGTGTTTTAAGCAAATTACCATCTAGACTCCACAGTTTAACAGTTTTGTCCGCGCTAGCAGTGGCAATAGTATTACCATCTGGGCTAAAACTGACATTCCAAATCGTGCCCTGATCCCTAGCTAGTGTTTTGAGCAAATTACCGTCTCGACTCCACAGTTTAACAGTTTTGTCCTCACTAGCAGTGGCAATAGTATTACCATCTGGGCTGAAACTGACATTATTAACTCGTTTAGTATGATCGCGTAAAGTATGTAATTCTTTACCGTCTCGACTCCAAAGCTTAACAGTGTTGTCCCAACTAGCAGAAGCGATGGTATTTCCATCTGGACTAAAAACTACGCTATAAATTGATTGCTGATGTCCGCGTAAAATGTGTAATTCTTTACTATTAAGATTCCAGAGCTTGACGGTTTTATCCGAACTAGCAGTGGCAATTTGCTTGCTGTCAGGGCTAAAAGCTACACTGAAAACTACTGCGTCATGTCCGCGAAGGACATCAAGTTGTTGACCATTAAGACTCCATAGCTTGGCTGTTTTGTCGTTGCTGGCAGAGGCAATAATCTTGCCATCAGGACTAAAGCTAAGTTTATTAATTGTGTCATCGTGAGCGGAGAAAGTACGTATTTCTTTCCCCTCTTTACTCCAAAGTTTAATAGTTCTGTCCCAGCCCGCAGTTGCAATAATTTTACCATCTGGACTAAAAATAACGCAATTAACCCCTTCCTTCTGCCTGTAAAGTGTTTTTAATTCTTTGCCTTCTTTGCTCCAGAGCTTGACAGTTCCATCCTCACTAGCAGTTGCAATGATGTTACCATCTGGACTAAAGCTGACACCAAAAACTCCATTCTTATGTCCATGAAGGGTTTTAAGTTCTTTACCATCTCGGCTCCAAAGTTTCACAGTTTTGTCTGAACTGGCAGTAGCAATGATGTTGCCATCTGGACTAAAGCTGATGCTGTTAATGCGTTCTTGATGTCCATGAAGGGTTTTAAGTTCTTTACCATCTCGGCTCCAAAGTTTCACAGTTTTGTCCCAACTGCCACTAGCAATGATGTTACCGTCAGGACTAAAGCTGACACAAATAACTCCATTCTTATGTCCGTGAAGGGTTTTAAGTTCTTTACCATCTCGGCTCCAAAGTTTCACAGTTTTGTCCAAACTGGCAGTAGCAATGATGTTGCCATCTGGACTAAAAACTACATCCTTGACGCTATCTCTCCCCTCCTCAATGTGATTTTCTAAGCGGTTGTATTCTCTAGTAAAATTAACTGCCTGTAGTAGTGTCTCCACAAGTTGACTGCGAGTATGAGTATCAACACCAAAGGTTTGTTGGATGCGATTTGCTCCCCTAATACTGGTGATTAATGCATCAAAATTCTGATTTGAGGTTAAGAATGTTTCAGCACTGGAGCGAAATGAGTTAATTTCGCTGATACGTGCCTTCTGGGATTGCCATCCAGTGACTCCTGCCAAACTAAAGGCGAATAGTAAACCAGTAGAGAGTCCCCAAATCGTTAATTTTCGTCTACGCTTTTGGATTTTGATTGTGCGATCGCGCAACTCCAAACTAAACTGAATGAAACATCTTTCCTCTTCACTCAGTTCCACTAGGCGTTTGTTATACCAATCTTCTGCGATCGCCAGTGGCTTTCCTCGCAACAGCGCCCCTTCATCAAAACTGCTACTCTCCCAAGTACGCATTGCTGTCCGCAACTGCTCTTGCCAGTGGCGAAAGTCTCGGTCTAGTTGCATCCACAGATTCAAGTGTAGCCAACTCCGGATCAGTGCCTCATGGACAATTTCTACAGTTTCCGAGCCAGTTTTCTCATCCCGTCCCGTAACTACTAAGCGAGCATCAGCTAAACAAGTCACCAAATTCCAATTTTCCTCACCCACTTCAGCGCGGGTAGCTACACGACGGGTATCTTCCGTTCCTTCTCCTGGATGCACCAGTTGGATAAAAATTCGCTGCGCCCTTTCTTTTTCCTCGAAGTTCAGTTTGTTATATGCTTCATCTGCATAACCAGCTAATGCTGCTTCCACCCCCCCAATTTCATCGTAAGCAGCATGGGTCAATTGGGCCGAAAGTTGTTTTGCCCACAGTTGAGTGAGGGCAAACTCCAATAAAGGTAAATCCCCTGGTTCTGCACTCACCGCAGAAACAATACGCTCAGTCAATCTCTGCTGTATTGTTACCCCCAGCAACGCCGCAGGTTTTTCTACCGCCGCTTGCAGTTCTTCATCCGTCATCGGAGCAAGTTTTAAGTCTGCATACTGCAAGGCATCAGCAAAGGGACGATAAGACAATGCTTGTCCTAAAAAATCTGCCCTGAGAGTGATGACAAAAGTAAAATTAGCACAGCAATAGATTGCTTCTAGTAATCTATCTAAGAAAGCTTTGCGCTTTTGTGCATCTCTGCTCATAGTGTAAAGTTCTTCAAATTGATCGGCAACTAGCAACAAACGCTGTCTGGAATCAAGAGAGACGATATCATCTACTACATCCCGCAACCCATTCTCGCACTGCTCCAGGTCACTGGCAAGATTTCTAATCTCCCGCAAGCGTTCAGTGCGACTAAGTAAAGGTCTGGTGACTTGGGACTTTTTTTGATGGTAAGCTGTACTACAATGAAGTTCTCTGTGGTCAACAAGGGCAGTTGCAAGATTAAACAAAGGTCTGAAACCAGGTCTAAAGTCAACAATCTGCCAGTTACCAGCAGAGCGCAGACGCTTCACCAAACCTGCAAACACCACGCTAGATTTACCACTACCACTAGAACCAATAACCGCAACCAAGGGTTGATGAGGTGGTTTTTGCACCGCATCCACCAACATCTGGGTGAAAGTTTCTCGTCCAAAAAAGAACTGTGCATCTTCCTCCCGAAAGGCAAACAAACCGCGATAGGGAATAATTTGGGTGGGACGACGACCTAAGTCTAACCAACTTGGTGGGGCTGTACCCGCATTTTGACAAATTACTGGCAACCAAGAGGCACAGGGATATTTATCTTCAAGACCATGCAACTTTAACCTTGCTTCTTTGACTGCTTGATATAAGGACTTACCACCATTGGCAAAATCCACCAAAAAATGCTTTAAAAATACCTGTGCCACTTCATCTGGTACTTGTTCCCTCATGACAATAATTTGGGGAATGTGTAGCGCTTCTAACTCAGATGCTAATCCCAAACCATCACAGGAATTGAAAATCGCCACGGCTAACCCGTTGCTAGTGGCTTTTTTCAAGCCATATTTGAGGTCATCAGTAGTTAAGCTTTCCTGATTCTCATTAATGTATATTCGACCACTATCTCCCACAGTCTGGCTATGACCTGCAAAAAACAGAATATCCCAAGATTTCTCCCACAAGGAATCGTTGATTTCGTGACGTTGGGGCTGCACCAGAAAAGTTACATCGGCATCAGGTAAACTGTTGAGTAATCTTCGGTCTGTTTCGACATCAATACCAATACTGTTGCCCAAAATCGCCAGAATTTTGACTTGATCTCTTTTGGTAGGTGTTTTCGTGATTATAGGTTTATGATAATCGGTTGCACTCAAAGCTAGTTCGGCATTGGGATATTCTTCCACCAAATCCCAAAGATGCCAAGGTATTTGTCGCAACTCTTGACTAGATGTGCGAATTAGCACCCGCACCAATTCTTTTTCTGGTAATTCCTTTAACCAACTCTCCCGGATGGGTCGAAAAGACTCCGAAAGCAGCCACTTATTCAGTCGTTTTTGTAACTCCTTAGCTGAATTTTTGCAATCTTCGTATTTCTGAGTAATAGAACCTTCGTAAGTAACTTTTATGGCTTTGATACCGCGAGTATAACTCCCCAAACTACGGTAGTGCGATCGCCACTGGTCAATTGTTGTCTGCAAGGGAGCAATTGGTGGTAGATTACCTGTAACTTCTTTATGCGGGCTAACACCTTCATTAGCAATTGAAAGCGTTACCCGTACACCCTGCTGTAAATCGCCATCTAGCTTTAGGGCAACTAACTTTGTCATTGGCAATATCACAATTGTGCGATGCACAAATCATCATGAGTATATATCTATAACTACATTTACCCCAAGAGAGATTTCGCATTTTTCTATCTTTATATCTGACAAGCAAAAACTGCACGCTCGGAGTGCCGCAAAAAATGAGCGATCCAGCAGTATGCAGTATATAGTTGCTTTTCAAAGTACATCACGGCGGAAATAGACCTACCATCCTAAATGGGTAAAAAGCTTGCGGTATAAGTATTCTTTCTTTTTACTTTTTACTTTTTACTTTTGCCTTGTTGTATAGCATTTCCCAAGCTAGTAAGGTACACCCGTAGGGGCACGGCAGTGCCGTGCCCCTACACCTTGCGATATAATGTTGTACCTCATCTGAATTGGAACAGCTATACTAGTTGGATACCTAAGTCAGGAGGGTGACTTCCTGACTTAGGCATCTACTGATCATTTTGATAACCAATTTAGAACATGGGTAAACTCTGTTATCTCATCCAATATGAGATAAATTGACTCAAGAATTCTGTTAATTTCAGATGATAAAATTCTCTATCACGCTAATATCTCCTAAAGCTATCTTGACGCTGAAATTATCTCCCACAGCAGCGTTAAACTCCAATGCAATTTTTTTGTTATCGTTTTTGGCTTTAGCTTCCATAACAGCAATTTCTTCTTCATCTAAAATCATCACGTGAAGAGACGATGGCAAGTACTCTTGACCATTTGTTGGATGTAAGTATACCATAATTTTCATATCTTCAAAGTTGTTTTTGTCATGACTGACTTTAACAATTATCCCTACTGATGACCTGTTGGCTTTTATCCCAAAATCAATCAATTTAGCCCGCTCAACAGAGTTTTTAAAACCCGACTCGGCGCTTCTAAATTGCCAAGCTGCTTCAGTAACAAATATAGATTCTATTGTTTCCCAGCCCGATTCAAAAATATTCTCAAACCATCTTTTTAAGTTCACAACATCTTGACTAGTAAATAAACCTAAATTTTGAGTAGATAAACCCAAATTTTGAGTCTTATATTTAGTTGCTTGTAATTCTAGAGATTCTAGATAATTCAGGAAATTTTCTAGAGGTTGTAGTTGGTTGATAGGTAAGTTATCAATTGAGACCTCCTTGATAAATCCTAACAACTTGGCTGATTGTAAAGATTCACTTATTTGCACAGCGACATAGCCAATCCGGTTTGATTGGACTTCTGGTGGCACATAAACAAAATCTGCATTTTCTAACACCGGACGGCATTCCAAGTTGCCCAAATTTTTAATCAATAAATCAGCTACATCCATCAGAGTTTGTTGTACTGGATTCCAACTGTCACTCGCTTCTAGGTCAGTTTCAAACCCCATAGACTCTAGATAGAAATTCACGAAAGATACAGACAAGGTATTAAGCAAAATCTGCTGGCTTTTTTCAGGTGTGGCTTGCTGTCTTGACCATTTTTCTGCTAGCCTGCGAACGACGGTCGATATCGGACCAGTAAATGTAGAAATAGTTGCGATGTCACTCATCATTTGTTTCCTCTAAGTTACAGCAGATTGCAAGTTAATGAGGTACAAATACCTCACCCGCGCTGTCGCGCACCCTCCCCGATACCAAGGGGAGGGTTGTGGATGGGTGTACTTCATTTACTTGCAATCTGCTGTAAGTCTTCTCCACCACATAAATTTCTAAATTCGTCGCGAAATTTTTCTAAACTTCGCTGATAAAAGCTACTTAATGTTGCAACTGGAATATTAAATTCTTGTGAAATATCTTTCCAAGATATACCTGACCATCTTTTGACAGCAATTTCTTGGAAATTTACTTTGGGATATTTTTTGATATGTGCTTGTTTAAAAATCCCTTTTGGGTCTATTTCTATATATCGTCTGATTTTTTTAAAAGCAGAGATATAATTATCCTCGTTCTCGTTCTCGTCAAATGCCAAATCTCCCATGTTTTCTAATACAGAGCTTTCCACATTAGTTTCATTGGCGTTGCCAATTATTTTGGGAATAGCCTCTTTAAAAAAACGTTTACTTAATAACATATTAACCCAAGTCATAAATGATGCACGTTGCGGGTCGTACTTGTCAATATTTTTGCAAATATACAAAAATAGGTCTTGTACTGCCTCTTGATAAATTTGTTCGTAAACTCCTGGAAATTGACCTTTATATGGGTGGCAAAGCTTGCGTGAGCAGTACATACCATCGATTAGTTTTGATAAAGTTATCCGTCTAGCAGTTGTCCCTAGAGGGTGTTTTTGGACTTGTAGAGCTAGCTCTTGAAGCTGTTGCTCGTTCATATATTCATTTGTGAGAATCGTATTCCTCTAAAAACTATCGGATGGTAATTGTGGCTTTTATCCAAATCGTCTAGTAAAGGTTACAAAAATTTACAATATAATTTTGGCGGGAGGCTTCCCATGAGGTTTGAGCCTAAGCTGCTGGCAGGAGAACATCGGTTAGCAGCAATTCGATTGTTAAAGGAGCAGCAGGATGTCCAAGGATGTCTAGAGTTTATAACTAAGAACTTATCGAAGAATACTTATAAATCAACGCTTATCCCCGGAGGCAGAAGGTAGGAGGTTAGGAGTATCAATTGAAACTAAAGTTTCTTTCATCTTTTGCCCAGTTCATAAAAAGAATTATACCGAGACGCGCAGCGCGTTAGCGTAGCGGCACGTTCGCGGCAGAGTCTCGTAGAGAAGTGCGGTATAAAGCCTCCTTACTTCAATCCCACGTTTTTAAACGTGGGTTCCTCCTGCCTCCTGCCTTGTCTACGACACGCTGCGCGAACGGCCTCCTGAATTGGGTTGCCACAATGGAGTGATATCAAGGTTATCGCTACATAGCTAAACTAAAATCAGCCATTTTTGTCTAATACACTCGATGCTGCTTCGTCGGAAAGAGTAGTAATAATGTCTCTCAAAGGGCGATCGCGTTCGCATTCTTCTGGTGTTTCCTTACCCAAAGAGGTATCTTTCACCAAGCGGTAAACTTCGGCAGCTCCGTAAAAAATCTGCTTAGTCAGACCTAACTCTTGAAAGGTTTCAGCAATCTCTTCCATTTCTCCGATCCAACGATGTGCTTTTGGTGTCATGGATGGAATGGAACGGGTGAGAATAGCAGCAAGTTCTGGTTGGCTACTAGATACTTCCTCCCATAGTTGCTCATCCAAACCTAAACGATGGGCAGCAATGAGTAATTCTGTGCCAATCGCTGTTAGTCCTTTTGTTAGGGCGGCGTAAGACATCTTCAATCCAGAAGCCTGACCAACTTCATCGCCAATCACTCGTATATCTAACCCATAATTCCGCAATTGTTGAAATTCATCGGCCTGTTTTCCTGACGCATAAATGCGAGTGCGGTCGGGAACTCTAGGAGGGGGGCCAATGATGGAAGCATCTACGAATGTGGCTCCCACTGATTCAATAACTTGGGCAATACGTTTTACTTTTTGGGGTGCGATCGCATTACCATCAACATAAAGAATCTGTTTCCCGACATTATTTATTACTTCAGCTACTTGCTTTGCTACCTCTGCTGCGGCGGCCGGGACTAAAACTGATAACACCACATCAGATTCAATTACCAGTTGTTTGAGGGAACCCACATCTTGGATATTAGCTGCGGCTGCTAATTGCCGAGTTCGTTGACTGCGATCGTCTAGGGCCGCAACGGTTTTCAATCCATTTTGATTGAGAACGGCTGCGATCGCCTGCCCCATGTCACCTGGACTTAAAATACCAACAGTTTGGATTTGCATGGGAAAATTTATTTTTACCTGTATTCAGGTTTTAATTAATTCGCTGCTGGATTTATTGCAGTGCTGGTATTCCACCAAGCGCTCCAATTCTACCGCTCCTACTGAAAAAACAGGCAATTTTCAAACAATGGTTTGCCTTTGAATCGCAGCGCATCTTGGATTTGTCAACGGATGAAACAGATGAATTCACCAATTTTTCTTCAGTTTAATTAAACTTCACCAATATCTTTGTTAAGCCCTCACCTAACTTTTCAATAGATTCTTGTTGTTTAGGATCTTTTAATGTGCCATCACCATTAAAGGCTTCGTAAGCTTTGGCTACTGCGATTTGCTCGGGAAGTACCAAAACTTTGATATTTCCCAATATAGACCGCAAGTGAACCAACCCCCGCAAACCACCAAGAGCGCCTGGGGAAGCGCTCATAATCGTAGCAACCTTACCTGCAAAAGCAGCCAACGATGCTTCATTTGGGGCTGGACGGGATGCCCAGTCAATGGCGTTCTTTAAAACTGCTGTGAGGGAACTGTTATATTCCGGCGAAGCAATCAGCAATCCTTGATGAGAAATCAGCAAATCCTTGAGAGTGCGGGCGTTGGCTGGTAGACCTTGTTCAGCTTCCAAATCTTCGACAAACAGAGGTAAAGGTAAATCACGGAGGTCTAGATAAGTCACTTCTGCCCCTGCTGCCTGAGCGCCAGCCGCCGCAACTTTTACCAATTTTTTGTTGTAAGAATCAATCCGGGTGCTGCCTGCAAAGGCGAGAATTTTGGGTGTAGATGCCATAGTTAGAGGTTGAACACTTCAACTGCATTATCCTGTTTTCAGGCGATCGCTATTTGCTACCTTTAGATTTTCTTTATACATTCCCTCTTGCCTTACAAGAGGGTGTTGACATCGGCTAATCAAATCTGTATATTCAAAGTATATACATCAGACCAAGTTTCCACTCCGAAAATCTTAAGTTCGGGCGTGTAGATTGCTAACAAAATATTTGGAGATAGCTATGACGGCAGTTGTTGCTAAATGGGGAAATAGTTTAGCTATTCGGATTCCAAAAGCGGTAGCTGAACAAGCACATATAACCGAAGGAACAGGTATAGAGCTTAGTGTGCAAGGTGACAATATTATAATTACACCACAAAAAAGAAAAAAGTATACCCTTGATGAGTTGCTTGAAGGTATGACTGCTGATAAATTCCATCCGGAATTTGAAACTGGAAACGCTGTGGGGAATGAGCATTGGTAGTTAATCCATACTTTCCCAAAAGAGGAGATATTATCAAATTAGAATTTGGAGCAACACAGCAGTTTACGGTTGATTCGATTCAGCGTGCATTTGCCCTCTACACATCAGGAATGTCATTTGATGACATTGCGATGACAATGAACAATGAACTACAACAGCAAGGGCGGGAGCAAATGGGCTACCGCCCTGTTCTTGTTATATCTCCAATTCAATATAATCGAATGGCTTCTTTAGTTTTAGCGTGTCCGATAACCAGCAAGGCAAAAGGGCTTAGTTTTGAAGTTCCACTTATTAAGGGAATGCAAACAAAAGGAGTTGTGTTAGCCGACCAAGTTAAAACACTCGATTGGAAAGCTAGAAAGGTAAAATTTGTTGAAAGTGTTTCACAAGATTTAATAGAAGAAGTACAGGCAAAGCTCGAAACATTGATTTTATAAAACTAATTTTATTTAAATTTAGAAGTGCGATCGCAACTTCAGCTGCATTATCCTGTTTTCAGGCGATCGCTATTTGCTACCTTTAGATTTTATTTAGAAACATTCTCTAACGATTATGGCGAATTGGTCAGACTCTTATCTCGGCAAGTTACGACAAGTTGTAGGTGAGCGCCTACTTCTATTATTTGGCGCACGCGTAATTATCGAGGATAACTTGGGGCGCATTTTGTTGCAAAAGCGAAGTGATTTCAAAGTTTGGGGGCTACCTGGCGGCTGTCCAGAGGTAGGTGAATCTGCGGAAGAATGTTCAGCACGAGAGGTTTTTGAGGAAACTGGTTTAACGGTTAAGCGTTTTGAAGCTGTGGGGTTTTCTTCCAACCCAGCCTTTGAAACTGTAACCTATCCTAATGGCGATCGCGTGCAAAATTTCATTTTGATTTTACGAGCTGTTGAATGGTCAGGCAGCCTCGCTTGCTTAGATGGAGAATCGCTGGCGCTGGAATTTTTTGATTTGGCAAACTTACCTGCACTAATGCCAAACGATCGCCCTGTTTTGGAAAAGTTTCAGGAATACAAGAAAAGTGGCGAATTTCTGATGTTCTAAAGCATTTTTTCCAAGAACTGCTTGGCGCGATCGCACTGAGGATTTTGGAAAAACTCGCCAGGAGTAGCATCTTCTGCTAAACTTCCCTGGTCGAGGAACATAATCCGATTGGCAACTTCTCTGGCAAACCCCATCTCATGGGTGACGATGGCCATTGTCATTCCAGATAACGCTAAAGCTTTCATCACTTCCAGCACATCCTTAACCATTTCGGGATCTAAAGCAGAAGTGGGTTCATCAAACAAAATCATCTCTGGTTCCATTGCTAATGCCCGAGCGATCGCTACTCGTTGTTTCTGTCCTCCAGATAGTTTAGATGGGTACACAGACACTTTTGATTCTAAACCTACCTTAGCAAGCAATTCTAAGCCATGTTCTTCTGCTTTTTGCTTGTTAACTCCTTTCACCTTTATGGGGGCGTAGGTGACATTTTGCAGCACATTCATGTGGGGAAACAAATTAAAATGTTGAAATACCATCACCAAATGCTGGCGCACCTTAGCAATGTTTGCCTTGGGCTTGGTAATTTCTTGCTCGTGAAAGTAGATTCTGCCTCTGGTGGGTTGTTCTAACAAGTTTATGCATCGCAAAAATGTAGACTTACCTGAACCAGAAGGACCTAATATGGCAACCACTTCTCCCTGATAAAACTCAGTAGAAATATCTTTGAGTACGTCGAGTTTGCCAAAGGATTTACATAAGAATTCCGTGCGAATTATTACATTATTCACTTTGCCGTAACCTCCTTTCTAAAGCGGATGCACCCAAGGTCATACCCATTACTAAAACATAGTAGATTAACCCTGCAAATAGCAGTGGTTCAAAATAAATATACTTATTTGCACCAACAATTTGGGCGCTGCGTAATATTTCCACTACCCCAATGGTTGACACCAGCGCCGAATCTTTAAGCAGTCCGATAGTTTCATTTACCAATGCGGGGAGAATGTTCTTCAACGCTTGAGGCAAAATCACATCCCACATCATCAACCAATAGGGAACACCCATAGACATCGCCGCTTCACTTTGTCCTTTATCCACCGCCTGAATCCCACCTCTGATGGTTTCCGACATATAAGCGCCAGAATTCAGGGTAAAAGTTAGTACCCCAGCCTCCAATGCTGAAATGTCATAGCCTGTAAGCTGGGGTGTTGCGTAGTAAACCAATGCCAACTGTAATAACAAAGGTGTGCCTCGAAAAACAGAGGTATAGGCGTTAGCAACCCAGGTAAGGGGCTTGATGCCGAGAATTTTTAATAGAGACAGGATTGTTCCCCAAATTAACCCCAAGGTTACAGATAATAGGGTAAACAACAAAGTTAAAGGGATTCCCCGCAGAATAAAGGGAATGTCTGGAAGGATTCTGGTAAAGTCGAGATTCAATCCACCTTTGGCAGGAGTTGGAGATATAGGATTGGCGGTAGTGTTCTGTGAAAACCATTTGGCGACAAGTTTATTCAATGTGCCATTGTCCTTCATTTGTTGAAGGACTTTGCTAAACGGTTCTACTAAAGAAGAACCTTTAGGAAAAGCGATCGCCGATCCACTTGCCTCTTCTGAAGGAATAGTATTAAATTCTAAATCTGGGTTAGCTTGGGCAAATCCCTTAGCGACGGTATCCTCAACAATTGCTGCATCAATTCGCCCAGATTTGATTTCTTGAACTACTTCCGGTACTTTGTTGAGTTGCTTTAGCTGAATACCCGCAACTTTTTTAGCAATTTTCTGGGCATTTTGTTCTTGTATGGTTCCTAGTTGTACGCCAACCTTTTTTCCTGATAAGTCTTGGGGCTGTTTCAGATTACTACCTTTAGGAGCGACAATGGTATCTTTGGCTTCGTAATAGATAATTGAAAAATCAACATTTTTCCGACGTTCTGGAGTCGGAGTCATCCCAGCCATTACAAAGTCAGCCCGATTTGCTTGGAGTGCAGGAATTAACCCATTAAAATCGGATTCCATGATCTTAAGTTTAAACCCTAGTTTTCCAGCAAGGGTCTTGGCAATATCTATATCAAAACCAACGATTTGGCGATCGCCTCCTTTAGTATCATAAAATTCATAAGGAGGGTAATCTGGGGAAGTAATCATCGTCAGCGTATCTTTACCTAAAGATGAGGCAGCCTTTAGAGAATTACTATGTCCGGTGATGATGTTTATTACTACTACTGCTACAACCAGTATCGTTAATAGCCATACTTTTTTTTTCATGGACTTGATAATTATATAAATTCCATAGCTATCAAAAGACTTTAGTGTAGCTATAAGTTTTGTGCAGAAGCTTTTGAATCTGCATTTGCTTTGTTGTTAAGACTCCTTAAAAATAGACAGGTATGGTTCATAAATAAAAGCTCGGTTACGTTTATTTCCAGTAATTTCTTCCACGATTCCTATATTACATAATTCTCTAACTAAAATGTTAGCGTTAGTGTATGATAATTGGGTAAATTCTTTAGCCATTTCTATATTAAAAACTGGCTTGTAATAGAGTTTGTCGAGTAAGGCTATAGCATTCCCTGCCTTCCGATTTCCCATTCGTTCCATTACTGTTTTACGATGATCTTCTTTTAAATTAACTATTTGACGAGCAACAGTAGATGCTTCCTGAGAAACTTCATATACACCTTTCAGAAAAAACTTAAGCCAGCTTTCCCAGTCCCCATTATCCCTGATAGATTGGAGATGATCGTAATATTGCAAACGGTATTTTTTAAAGTAATAAGATATATAGAGCAGAGGACGTTTTAATATATTTTTTTCACATAATAAGAGAGTAATTAGTAAGCGTCCTGTTCTTCCATTGCCGTCTTCAAAAGGGTGAATTGTTTCAAACTGAGCATGAGCTAATCCAATTTTAATTAAAGCTGGCATTGGAGCAGAGTCATGTAAAAACTTCTCAAAATTACTTAAAGCTTCTTGCATATCATGGGGTGGAGGTGGAACATAAGTAGCTTCCTTTAAATTACATCTTCCCTCACCAATCCAATTTTGGCTGCGGCGAAATTCTCCTGAACCCTTTTCAGAACCTCGACCTTCTCTCAATAATTCTTTATGAATTTCACGGATCAATCGCAATGATAAAGGAAAATTATTCTCTAATCTTTCGAGTCCGTGATTAATTGCTGCAATATAGTTGACAACTTCGGTTACATCTTGCGGGTTGTCTGGTTCCACTGTACGGGATTCAAACTCAAGGACATCTATCAAAGAAGCTTGTGTTCCTTCTATCTGACTTGACAACACTGCCTCTTTACGAACATACATAAACACGAATAAGTCGGGATTAGGTAAAGCGTCTGTTGATCCATCTAAACGACCTAATGCTCTATCTGCTTGTGATAAAAGTTCTAACATTTCATCATCAATACATAATTTGGGTATAGGCGGTAAAGGATTAGGTATAAAAGCTTTGTATCCAGTCAGCTGTTCTATGTATCTACCTGCTCTATCGGTATCAATCATATTATCGATTTCATTCACAAGAGACAATTTTTCATCCATGTTATCAAATTCCCTTAGTATCAGCAATAAGAATTTTTTTGTGTTTATACATGATATAATTAAGGGTTTAATATATTGTATTGAAAAAAAACAGCAAGTAAAGTGTATGTTCCTTTTGCCTTAGTTCCATGAGCAGGGCTGATTCATTCCCTAAAAGACCTTAATTTACAAGCGTATCAGTCAAAAAAATCAGGTTTTTAAACACTCTAATTGGGTCAAAAACCAGGCGATCGCACTTAAATTTACCGATTGAAACAGTAATTTTTCGATTACCAACTCACTAAATTTTCTGGTTGATACTCTTGACAAAATTCTGATCTGAACGAATGAAACAGCCCTGGTTCCATGAGCGGTCAATACACTTGCTATACTTATGTGGATGCCAGTAATTACTGTAGTAAATGAAACATTAATTTTGGATCAATGTTTCATCTGTTTTAGTTTTAAATCTGTTAGAAATCAAAGAAAGTTAAACCTAAATAGGGATAGAATACGAAATATCCCATCCCTACTTCATTTTTTGATTAACTAACTCTATAAGAGTTTGACCTTTTAACTTTCATCAAATAGACTTATCCTGCTTTACGCATATAATGCTAAAAACCAGAGTTTTGGTGAGGAACCGAAAGAGTCTGCTGAAGACAAACTTTCCTCCCCGTTCGCTGCTTTTCAGATGCTATCAAAAGTCAAGGAAAGTCAAATCAAACCTTTAATTTAGTCGTCTCCAGCAGCTTGACGCTGGCATAAATAGCATCAATATAAGGTGTGGGAATTTGAGTAAGTTTTCCCAATTCTGCCACCGCGCCAACAATAGCATCTATCTCCGTAGCGCGTCCGCCTTCAATATCTTGTAGCATTGAGGTTTTGTGGGCACCAACGTTTTCTGCCCCATTAATTCGCTGTTCTAAAGTGATGCCAAATTTTATACCCAAATTTTCTGCGATCGCTTGAGTTTCAGTCATCATTTGCCGCGCTAGTTCACGGGTAAGGGGATAGCGGCAAATATCCTCTAGAGTCGCACCAGTTAAGGCACTAATCGGATTAAATGCCACATTCCCCCACAACTTGATCCAAATTTCCGTGCGAATTTGATTGCGGATTGGCGCTTTGAATCCTGCCTGTTTTAAAGTCTGTGCTAATAATTGGATGCGTTCTGTTTTAGTGCCGTCGATTTCACCGAGAGTAAAGCGATCGCCTTCAATATGTTTAATTACACCTGGTTCAATTATCTCAGTTGCCGGGTAAACCACACAACCGATGGCGCGTTGGGCACCAATACTAGCTTCAATAATTCCATCTGAGTCAACAGATTGAATCTGCGTACCTTCATACTCACCGCCATGCTGACGGAAGTACCACCAAGGAACGCCATTTTGGGCTGTTACGACCATTGTCTGAGCATTGTAGAGTGCAGGGAGAAGAGGTGCGATCGCTGGCACACTGTGAGCCTTAACAGTTAAAATTACTACATCCTGTGTCCCTGCTGACTGAATATCGCTAGTTGCCAAAGTCGGAATAGCAATTTGGCTAGAACCGTCTGCCATGAGCAACTTCAGCCCATTTTTTTGAATCGCCTCCAAATGCGAACCACGCGCAATCACTGTCACTGCTTCACCTGCTAGTGCCAGTTTTGCCCCTAAATATCCACCAATTGCACCCGCGCCAACAATACAGATTTTCATAAGTCATCATTATTTATACTCTGTCTGCTGGTTAGAGATTCCGTATTTACTAGTATTATAAACTACCAATGTTTTAGCGATCGCTCTTTGGGGAAAAACTTTTTGGTTGATTGAAAATAATAGGGTCAACCTTTGTATAAGCATTCTTACAAATATTGTTTGTGAGAATACTTTACTCATTGGCAAAATTCTATCTTGGCAACTATGGCAGTAAATGGTAGAATTTTTGTACTATTTACATCCAAAGGAGTCGAAGCATGCCACGCCTAGATTTAGGTAATCCTTATGATTATTATGTTCAGGCATTGCTTGATACAGGACTTTACAGCACTTACACGGAAGTGGTGAAGGATGCGTTGCGTCAGCACATGGATTCACACACCGAGAGCAAGCGTATAGCGTTATTACAGGCTGCGATCGCCGAAGGAGAAGCAGACATACAGGCAGGGCGTGTAGAGCCTTACAGCCCCGCAATGATTGACCGTTTGACCGCAGAAGTACTGGGAGATGAATAGCCAAAATTCCTACATCCTTTATCTATCAGAGCGGGCAAAGCGGGATTATAAGAAAATTCAGCGTTACACACGGGACACTTACGGCAGGGAGCAAGTATTGAAATACGCTTCCTTGCTCAAGGTATGCCTTGAAAAAATAACGGATAATCCCATGCTGGGACACTGGCGAGCCGATATTCCAAAAACGTATAAGGCATATAGTGCAGGTGAACATATTATTATCTATCGTGTGGAGGGTCAGACGGTCTATGTGATAGCAATTCTGCATGGCAGTATGGATTTTCTACACCAGCTTGAAGAATAGCAGGAAGATATTCAATTATAAATAAGCGGGTATGTGCAAGCAAATTTCTATTCTCGAAAACGACTCTTTGTGGGAAAGGTTGTATTCGGATCAAAAATCAAGGGGACTATTTCATTAACCTGTTGAGTTTCCGCTTGAGTCTTTTGATGGTCTTCTCCATACGATTGTGCTGCCAATAAATATTAAAGGATTTTATTTTTTTTATTTTCCTAACGCTTTTTTACAGTGCATTTTTAGTTTAAAAGGGAGAAAGGACGATTTATGGCTAATTGGCAAACAGAATCAGGGCAAGAACCGTACATCTAAGGTAATACCTGAAAAACGGATATTATTTGAGCAATTGTGTTTGCAATTGTTTGATTAAGAATCCCCGTCTCTTGAGAGCGGGGAGTGTCAAATTACTTCTTACTCAGCACTCCTAAAACTTTGCATCGCTGACAGCAGGTGTTGATGAACAGATTTTGAGGCAGCTACGATCAATCCAGGTAGGCTATAGTTTTGACAAGTATGCAGTGGCGGTAAAGTTGAACCGTCCAGAGTCGTTACAATCCAGCCAGCCTCTTTCGCAATAAAAGCGAGTGCAGCACTATCAATAAATTTGCCCGATTTGATGACTGCTCCGCTTAAGTCGCCACTGAGAATACCATTGAGATTGGGAATTTGAATATCACTAGAGTAATCAGTTGCTATATCGATTACTTTATATTCATCTTTTAGTAAATGTGCGATGGAATTCATTCCCCATCCCAACAAAATAGAAGGTTTGGCGGATGTGATGTGTAAAGGCGCACAGGCTTCTAAGTTCACCTCTAGCGTCCCTTTAAAAGCACCTTCACCTCGAAAGGCGTAAAAATAAATATTTTGTCCGGGTGAAATGGCCAGTACTGCTTCAAAATCATCCGAATTTAGAATACTGAGAATAATTTGGTAATTAGAATGTCCATCCATGTAAAACTTTGTGCCATCAATCGGGTCGAGTGTGACTAAATAATCACCTTCTGAACCGAGTTCAGTAGCGCGAAAATACTTGGTGTTATGAGAACTTTCATATTCTTCACCATAAAAACGAATCTCTGGGAAAGTGCCTAGTAATACTACTTCTATCAGATTTTGAATAGCCACATCTGCATCAGTCAGGGCGGCAGCAAAAAAGTTTTTTGCTTGTTCTTTGGCAGGAAGTGCAGCAATTTTTGGTTGTAGAAAATGGGCGTAGGCTGCTGCTATTTTGAGATGGGGAAGTAAAGTCTCTAAAATTAATCGAGTAGTTGGTGTTGTGGACATTGCAGCAAACTCCTTTTAGAAATAATCTACCGTTGGCAAGGCGATAAAATTCTATATCTAGACAAAATTACGGTATCATTTGGATGCAATTAGATCAATGTGACACAGCAATGCTCATTGGTGTCAACTTAAGTTGGCTTCCTCAGTCCCCCCTGAACTTAAGTTCAAGCTTTGGGACTGACAAGAAATAAATTATCCAAATAAACGTAGACGCTGCATCGGCTTGCCGCAGGCTACCACAGAGACAATAGAGTTGCCAGTGCGCCCTTGCGGTGACCCGACTTGTACCCCTCCGGGGATCTTGCTACGCGTAGCGTCTCCCCCTGGGAGAAGCAACTGGCGCAACACAGAGGAATAAGGAGAAGAGAGTTTTTTCGCCAGTTTTTTGAGTATTTTTTTATTTGTCAGTCCCTTTGACGTGAAGTTTACACCAATGCACTACTCCGTACTTAATTCCCACTCAACATGGTACTATCAACTATAGGATTACTATTTGATTTTTGAACAACACGTAGGGTGTGTTATCGCCGAGAGTACGGCACCATTTTCAAGGGTTTGGTGCGTTAGACTCAAGTCATAACGCACCCGACAAATACTTAATTTTTTTCAGAAATCAAACCGGATTCCTATATTTGGGCTTTTCTGTTAATGCGTAAGTCGTAATTGCTTCCAAATGAGAACCACGGGCAATCAGCGTCACTGCTCACCGGCTAGCGCCAGTTTTGCCCCTAAATATGCAACATTTGGATGCAATTATATCAATGGGGGCACAGCATTGCTGTGCCCCTACGAATGGTCTGTATTCTATACAATTGAGAAGCGCTATAGACGAAATCAGATAATGGGTATGCTTGACTAGATTGGGTAACTGTAAATATTTTTGTCCATCTACTTAACAGTCTGATTTGAAAACTCTTTTGAATTTTGAATTATTATTGATGCTTTTAGGAAACTTTTTCGAGCTTCTTCTGAGTAAATTTGGATAGCTTGTAACGTTTGAGTACTGAAGGTGCGCCAAGAGTGCCGAGGATGAGTAAGCTCAGGATAGAAGTGGGTTCAGGAACGGTGATTATGGTTGCAGAAAAACTAATGGGTAACTGACTATCTTCCAATCCCAAATTTTCAAAACCTGGTATAAATGGCGGTGCAGAAAAAACCTCTAAATAAGTTGGTGTCGGCAAATAACTAGCAAAAAATGGACTAGAATAGTTCCCTCCCGAAGTGGAATATCCAAAACCGTCAGTTGTTAACTGCTGAGTATTAAGACTAATTAAATTATCAACATTAAAAGGTTCGTTTCCTGGTATTGGAGTCCCGGCGGGTTGCAGACCAGTAATTATTTCACCATTTCGTGTACCAGTAATTCCAGAAATCAGGTAAAAACCTAAATCGTTAGGGGTGTCATTAGTGGTAAGAGTACCCTTCGCCGCTATGCCAGTACCAGAATAATTCCAGTTCCAACTTAAAGCAGAGGCGGTTTGCATTGTCCCGAAAAATAATCCAGATGCGGTGGCGAGGATTGTGGCAGATAATAAAGCTAAATTTTTCATGGAAGTTGATGAGTGCGATCGCGTATCTTCTAGAAGTTTCCCATGTATTATACGGAATCCCCAGTGACTAAAATTTATTGTCCTGGAGTAGAATTTCAAAACGGGAGCAATGCGATTTTGTGAGGTGCTAAAAATTAGGGGTATAAATCACCTGTTTAATAGTGCGATCGCGGTGAAATACCTGTTTTTATTGAGAATCTAGCTATGTAACTGAGAATTAAACCCCGATCTCACTTTTTCGCGTTGCTCCCGTTTACAACCATGTTCTAAAAGCGCTTAAATTAGAACGATAAGATGCATATTTATTGGGGTTTTATGCGATCGCATCACACCGCATAAATCTACAATCAAAATAGCCACAGCCAAACTGGGAGAGTCACCAGCAATAATATCGCCCCAGCAGCTAAGGCTGTAACGGCCAGATCGCGATCGAGATTAAATGTCTCAGCAATTACCAGTGTAGCGAAAGCTGGAGGCATGGCCATTTGTAGGACAATGACTTTTGCGATCGCCCCAGTTAATCCAAACAGTGGTAAAATACTCCCCAATATCAAGGGAACTAGCAGCATTTTGATTCCCAAGCTCATCCCGACTTGTGGTAAACTACCCCAAGATTTGAGCAGCGCCAGTCTCATCCCAATTAACATCAAAGATAAAGCTACACTACTCCAAGCAAACTTTTCCAAGCAAAATTCCGCAACTGTGGGAATTGTCACCTGCCGAAACAGCAAGCCAAATCCGAAACCCCACAGCGCAGGATTAATTAAGATGGCCTTAGCAGTCTGCCAATGATTATGGACACCACCGCCAAAACGCGCTGCTAATAACACACCCAAGCCATAAGTTCCAGGGAATGAACCTAGCAAATCGTAAAATAGCGCCCAAGCAAAGTATTCCTTGCCTACCATTGCTAAGGCAATGGGATAACCAAGATAACCTGTATTACCCAACATTGCTGCTAATATCAAGCTAGCCTGAGTTGATTGTTGAGGGACGGTACTTTTAAAATAGACTTGGGCTTTAATCCCTAACCAAGCTAAAAATGCTCCGAGTAAAATGGCTAGGTAAGCGATTGCAGGTGCAAGCCAAATTTGCCCAGACAAACTAGATTGACGCAAAAACGATACTATGCTTATGGGTACTCCCACCCAAAAAAGAAACTGTCCCAAACGTGTAGGAACTGTCACAGGTAGTTTGCGTCCCAGAATAAAACCTACCAGGACTAATCCTCCCAGCTTGACGTATAGTTCTAAAAGGTTTGTCAAGATTGCGCCTAAAAACCACAGATGTAAAATGCTACCTGTTACGTCTACTTTTGTCCAGTGCAAAATCTGTTATGTCTATCCCACAAAAACAGGAGTTTACCCTTGAATAAGGCAGGGTTTTCTGGAAAACCGCAAAACTCATCGAATGACCTTGGTGATGATATTCCAGTGGCTGTACGCGATACCCCCAATGCCAGACCGAAAATTTGGTTGCAACCCCGAATGGTGCTGATTGGGGGAGTAGTGGGATTTATCCTACTAGCTTTAATTAGCGGTTTTTTGTTTTTCATCACTGCACCCAAAAAAACCGCTAATTCTCAACCTTTACCACCGACTTCGGCTCCTACGACTCCCGCAGCATCTAATAATTCTAACGATACTGTGTTAGGGCATTTTCCATACTCAGAAGCGCCTGAGTCAGAACTAGTAACCATTTCCGCAAATAGGGGCATTAGAATGCGAAAAGCTGCTGCCCAAAAGTTTGAGGAGATGGTAGCAGCAGCGCGGAGGGCAGGTGTAATTTTAGTTCCAATTTCTGGGTTTCGCTCAGTCAAAGACCAGGAGCAGTTGTTTTTTGGTGTCAGTGCCCAGCGAAATCAAACGCCAGCAGAACGAGCTGCCCTCAGCGCTCCTCCTGGTCATAGCGAACATCACACAGGTTACGCTGTGGATATTGGGGACGGATCAGTACCAGCAACTAATCTCCAAACTAACTTTGACCATACCAAGGCTTATCAGTGGATGCAAGCAAATGCCGCGCGTTTCAGCTTTGAAATGTCTTTTCCTAAAGATAATGTTCAAGGTGTGAGTTATGAGCCTTGGCACTGGCGTTTCGTTGGCGATCGCAATAGTTTAGAAATGTTCTACAAAGCCAGAAATTTGAAACCCGCTAAAATACCTCAATAAAAGTTGATCTAGGGATTACTATTTTTGATAAAGGAGTTGCTTGACGATAGCTTATGAATACTATAGTATTCATAAATGACACACAAGATTATTGACTTATTTGCTGGTGCTGGTGGCTTGACAAAAGGGTTTCACATGGCGGGCTTTGAATCTTTATGTGCAATCGATGTAAATACAAAAGCCTTGGCGACCTACAAGCAAAATTACCCAAAAACTAAAATCATTCATCAGGACATACGTCAGGTCAGTCCTGATGACTTACGATTAGCGTTGGGCTTGCGGCGAGAAGCACCAATACTGTTGATTGGCGGCCCCCCGTGTCAGGGATTTTCCAGAAATGTTCCTGCTGGTTATCGCTACCTCAATGATTCCCGTAACCTGCTATATCGAACGTTTTTGGAATTCGTAGAGGAGTTTAGACCCCTTTATGTCGTAATGGAGAACGTGCCCGAAATATTAAAAGCTTATAATGGCGTAATTAGGGAAGAAATAACAGAAAAACTTGAATCATTGGGCTATAAAGTTGTCTCTTCATCATTAAATGCTGCACATTATGGAATACCACAAACGCGAACCAGAGCTTTTTTTCTAGCTAGTCTAGATCACTCACTTCATTTTCCTGAACCAACACATTTTGGTGACATTAGGAGTGACTATAGAACTACAAAATCTTGTAATCAGCTTAATTTGTTACAGGCAAATATTTCTCCAATTGTCACAGTTAGAGATGCCATTGGAGACTTACCACCACTAGATGCAGGACAAGACTATGAGGCTGAAGTTTATCCTTCTGCTCCACAAAGTACATATCAAGGGATGATGCGTCATGAAAGTATAAAAATTGTTAATCATGTTGCTCGTGCTTTAAGTCCAATTCAATTTTCGAGAGTTCGCGCTCTTTCTGAAGGACAAGATGCTAGAGACTTACCTTCTGAATTAGCTCCCAAGAAACACTATAGCGGCGCATACGGGAGACTTTGCTGGGATAAGCCAGCGAGAACTATCACCAGATGGGTCTTCCATCCAGGATCGGGTAGGTTTTTTCATCCAACTCAAGATCGAACAATTACAATACGCGAAGCTGCAAGATTACACTCTTACCCAGATGATTTTCACTTTTTGGGAACATATACTGAGATGGCTTCTCAAATTGGCGAATCTGTACCTCCCCTACTAGGTAAAGCGATCGCTTCATCTATTCTTCAGACCTATCCTCAGAAAACTGCGTATTCATTTGATCTTGCAAAGCAGAGAGAACTGTCTCCACATATCGATCAAGCGTCAAACGAGTTCTTGCAACTGTAATCCGAACCGCCTGTATAGGAATAGTTCTAGCTCGAAAAAGTTGTTTCTGATTTTTGTACCAAACCAATTCTATTTTTCCCGCAACACTTCCCTGTAGTCCAACCCCTGATCCCCCAGTAGTTCTATCTACCGTCCAAGCCCAAGAAAACGTATTTGGGTCAAGAGGATTGAGTGGAAATTCGCAGTAAATATACTCATATCCTTTGATAGTTTTCAGCAATATGCCTTCATAACTATTAATAACGCCCTGTACTGCCTGATTCAAAATAATCTTCTCGTTCCAATGTTGGATAATGGCTGCTCCAAGCTCATTAGGTAAGGATTGCTCAGTTAGACCAGGAAAACCCAGTTGGACAGCCTTCTTGATTACATCTGCTCTCTGAATTACAAAGAAAAATGGATTTGCAATGTTGAGGCTATTTAGTTGCAGGGATTTGAGCGACCAACCAGTTTGAGTTATCAGGTTAACAGCATCATAGAGAAGCTTGCTACGTCCCAGAGCGGGATCTGATAAAGGAATATGCTTAACATAATGAAAAATTGCTTCCCACGTATAATCTTCTATCGAGCCGATGACTGGAGATGCAATGGTAGCAATAATGGCTTGGCTTAATCTTTCAATTTCGTTGTCCGTCAACACTCAGAGATTCCTCTACAGCTTGTAAAAACTCACTCATTGTCAAACCTAAAGCATTAGTAATATGGCTGAGAACTCTAACAGATGGACTTTTTAGCCCTCGCTCAAGCTGGCTGATGTAAGTTCTGTGCAGACCTGTCACTTCTGCAAGATACTCTTGTGACCAACCTTTTTCTGTGCGACGACGCTGTAGTTCTAGTCCTAAAATTTGGTCTAATTTACTGGGCTGCATGAAGAAAAAGCGTAGAATTTTGAATACAAAAGTTCTACAGACTAAAGTATTCAAAATAGCCCGATGAGCGACATAACAAAGATAGTGGCAAACTTCTGCCTTGCGGTACTAATCTCCAGTGCCATGTCCTGAACTCTGAGTTTTAGCTTCTGATGGGTCAGGCTGAGGTTTTTGATACTTACCTGGATACTTGTGCTGAAAATAAGCTTCCAGGACTTGTAAAACCATCGGTCCACAAACAGTACCACCATGCTCGCCAGTATTTTCACCGAAGGCCACAACTACAATTTCCGGCTGATTACTGGGGGCATAAGCACCAAACCAAGTATGATTTGGGCGACCAACACCGGCTTCAGCAGTGCCACTCTTTCCAGAAGCTGGGGGAATTGTCGGCACGTTCAAGCTCTTACCTGTACCCTCACTCACCACCTTCCGCAGTCCGTCGCGGAGAACTTTGATGGTTTCCTGCTTCATATTTAACGATGAGCGCCAACTTTTTGCTTCTTCGTTGTCTTTGAGCAAATGCGGCTGAACTCGATACCCACCATTAGCAGGGACAGAAAACATAATTGCCGATTGTAGGGGTGTCACTTGCAAAGCACCTTGACCAATTGACATATTAATGGTATCGCCTACACTCCAAGGTGTCTTCAAAACTTTCAGCTTCCATGTTTCATCTGGAACCAAACCTTTTGATTCTTCGCCCTGAAATTCAATGCCAGTTTTTTGACCAAACCCGTATTTGCGGCTCCATTCGATTAAAGTTGGACCACCGACTTTTCTCCCAACTTGATAGAAGAAAGTATCACTACTCATAGCGATCGCTCTGGGAAATCCCAATGGTCCGAATCCGGCGTGGTTCCACTCACCAAATGTCACCCCACCAACAGTCAGGGAACCAAAGGTCTGTAATACTGAGTCAGGAGAAAATTTACCTGATTCCAGTCCGGCTGTTGTAGTGACAATTTTAAAGGTACTGGCGGGGGGAAAGGCACTCAAAACACGATTGACCAAGGGATGATCTTTACCTTGCAGATTTTCCCAATCTTTCTGGGAAAGTTTTTGTTTGGAGAAGATATTTGGGTCAAAGGTGGGGTAAGATACCATTGCTAAAACCGCACCATTCTTCGGATCAATTGCGACGATCGCACCTCGATGATTTCCCAAAGCTTTTTCGGCTGCTTTTTGCACATCTAAATCTATAGTCAGGTGTAAATCGTTACCAGATTTTGCCTGTTTCTCTCCCAAAACCCGGATTGGTCTACCCGCACCATCTACTTCCACCTGCTGACCGCCCCATTCGCCCCGTAGCACTTTCTCATAAGCTTTTTCCACCCCCATCTGACCGATTACATCTCCCAGTCGGTAGCCTTGCTCCTTCTTGTCTTTTAACTGGTCGGCGGTCAACTCCCTTGTATAACCTAATACGTGCGCCAATTCCTTGCCGTGGGGATAATAACGTACCGAATCTGTATTGATTTCCACTTCTGGGAGTTCATTTTTATATTCCTTTAATGCGGTGATTTCTGCTTCATTGAGATCGCGAGCAATGCGGATGAGTGAAGAAGAATTAGCACCTGCTTGGTCTAATTTCTTTTCCATCTCATCTTGCGGAATGTTGAGAATTTGCGCTAGACGCGGGCCGACTACAGACCAGGAAGGCTTAGTATGTGCCATCGGCCACAAATATACAGAGCTGGGATAGCGAGTAGTGGCTAAAAGTTTGCCATTTCGGTCAAAAATATTGCCCCGTTCCGGTTGTTTAAGAATCATCCGAATTCGGTTCGCTTCGGCTCGTTCCCGGAGTTTTGACCCTTCAACAATTTGCAAATATGCCAAACGCGCCCCAATACCAGAGGTCATTAATAGGGTAAATACGATTAAAAATATTGATTGGAAACCACGTCCAACGGTACGTGTATCTTTTTTGCCGCCAAGTGATGGAAATAAAGACATAAGTATCAATTAAAAATTCAAAATGAATAAACGCAATTCTAGCTAGCACGACACGGCGTAAATAAAGCAACCATTTTAAATAGCCAGAAAGCCTACAAAATAAGCATTCTTTCTTTTTACTTTTGCCTTTTTACTTTTGCCTTCTTGTACTAGCCTATTTTAATGCTTGTTAGCTGAATCCAAGAATACCTAAGTACTAGCACAAGTATATACATTTACCGTCATTTGACACCCAGTACTGGGGATGAAAGAATCGGGCGAGTATATTCTTGAACAATTGTTTTTGGCGGATACAATAAACCAAAGTGTCAAATCTAGTCTGCCCAATAGACTACATCAATTGACAAAATAACTTAAGATCGCGGCATTATACTGAGGATTATGGCTCAAATTTCCATGCAGAATCAGAGGGGGATAACAAATTTTCAGCCACTTGATGTTGAACTGCGTAATGTGTTCAAGTTTTTTAATCAAGAACCAGCAGTACATGGAATCGATTTGGATGTCAGACAAGGAGAATTTTTTAGTATTTTAGGCCCCTCCGGTTGTGGTAAAACAACAACACTGCGCTTAATTGCTGGGTTTGAAATTGCTGACGCTGGCAAGGTGTTGATTCAGGGTCAGTCTATGACTAATGTGCCGCCTTACCGCCGACCCGTCAATACTGTATTTCAAAGTTACGCTTTATTTAACCACCTGAATGTCTGGGATAACATCGCCTTTGGACTGAGGTTAAAAAAAATACGCAAATCGGAAATTGAAAGTAGAGTCGAAGAAGCTTTAAAACTCGTGAAAATGGAAAGTTTGCGATCGCGTTTTCCCAATCAACTTTCTGGTGGACAACAGCAACGAGTCGCCTTAGCCAGGGCTTTAGTCAACCGTCCCACCGTCGTACTACTGGATGAACCTTTAGGGGCGTTAGATTTAAAACTGCGTAAGGAAATGCAGGTTGAGTTATCAAATTTACACAAAGATTTGGGATTGACCTTTGTGATGGTGACGCACGATCAGGAAGAAGCATTGTCTTTGAGCGATCGCATTGCTGTGATGAATCAAGGCAAAATTGAACAAGTTGGTACTCCCAGCCAAATTTACGAACGTCCCCAGACATCTTTTGTTGCTGATTTTATTGGCGATACTAATTTATTCAGTGGTGAAATCGTCGGGGTAGACTCTTCTAATGTGCAAATTTCGACAAAAACAGGACTTTCAATTGTCATTAGCCGCGCCGAAGATACACCAACTGAATTATCGCAAGCGGTAGTAGTCAGTGTGCGCCCAGAAAAAATACAGCTTTCACTTTATCCACCCAATTTACCAGCTAATTGTTTTGAAGGGCGGCTTGTAAACGTTATGTATTTAGGCACACACGTTAATTATGTTGTGGAATTAACAAATGGCATTAGCATCAATGTGTTGCAACCTAATACCATTGGCGCTTTACCAGACCGCGACACGCCTATCTACGCTTGGTGGGCAGAAAATGATTGTTTAGCTATTACTCAATAATAATTACGAATTATTAAAACAGTCTGCCTTAATTGGTAAGAGAATTACAAATTCAGTCCCCTCACCTGGTAGGGAATCCACTTGAATTGAACCACTGTGTTTATCGACCACAATCTGACGGGCGATCGCTAATCCTAAACCCGTCCCTTTTCCGACAGCTTTCGTAGTAAACAAATGGTCAAATATCTTTTGTTTAACTTCTTCATTCATCCCATTAGCATTATCTGCAATTGTTATTTGAACATGATTATCTTTCAATGAAGTTTGGATTGTAATCTTCTGAGGATTCTCTTTAATTTTTCCAAAACTTTGCCCAGTACTCGACTCATCTAAGGCATCAATGGCATTGGCTAAGATGTTCATAAATACTTGATTTAATTGTCCAGGAAAACATTCAACTTTGGGCAAATTACTATACTCAGTTATTACTTCAATTGCTGGACGTTGTTCGTTTGCTTTGAGGCGATGTTTAAGAATTAAAATTGTACTGTCAATACCTTCGTGAATATTAAATGGCACTTTGTAATCTTTATCTGCACGGGAGAAAGTTCTTAAACTAGTGCTGATATTTTTGAGGCGATCGCACGCCATCACCATTGCATCAATTACCTTGGGTAAATCTTCTAAGCTATAATCTAAGTCAATTTCTTGGGCATGGTCAATAATTTCATCACCCGGATTGGGTAGAATTTCTTGATATAGCTTCAAGTGTTCAACAACATCAGCAATAGTGGGTTTAGCTTGTTTGAGACTCGCTGCAATAAAGCCCAAAGGATTATTCATTTCATGGGCTACCCCAGCAACTAAATTACCTAGTGCAGACATTTTCTCACTTTGGACGATTTGTAATTGGGCTTGTTGTAAATCTTCTAAGGCCGTTCCCAGTGCTTGAGATTTTTCTGTTACCAGTGACTCAGCTTGTTTGCGATCGCTAATATTAATAGTTGTCCCAACTACGCGATAAACTTTGCCCGTCTCATCTTTTAATGGACTGAGTGTGGTTAACAACCAAATTTTCTGGTCATTCAATGTTAGACATTCTTCATAGGTGATGGGTATTCCGGTTTGGAAACAATGCAGATATTTTTGCTCGATTGCTGCAACTTCATCAGGAGCTATTAATTCTTGCGGACTTTTACCCAGGACTTCCGAAGCAGGTATACCAATCGCTACTTCGCACGATTTACTCCATCCTGTGTACTCATACCTACCATTATCACGGATATCAGTCACAAAGATTAGACAACCAACACCTTCGTAAATACTACTTAGGAATTTTTCTCGCTCCTGGAGATGATTATATAATTGGGCATTTTCCAAAGAAATTGCGGCTTGAGTACAGAAGAAATTTATAACAGAAAGGCGATCGCTAGTAAATACCCCTTGAGTCAGTTGATTTTCTAGATAAAGAATCGCCACCAAATGCCCTTGATTAATAATCGGGGTACATAATACACTCTGGGGTTGTGTTCGGTGCATATATTGCCCAACTAACCCAATAATATCTGTTTGGCAATTGTCTATCACAACTGTTTGCTTGGTATTTTTGACGTAATTGATAACTTTTACGGGAATATCTTGACAATCGTCAAGTGATTGCGTGTCAAGAATGGTTTGTATTTTCTCATCAGCAATAAAGGTAATTGCTCGGACTTGCCAAGTATCATCTTGGGGAAGCAGTAGTACACATTTTTTCGCGCCAGAGTTTTCTAGGATAATGCGGGTGAGGCTGGCTATAAGTTGATCTAATTCTAGAGAACTGGAGATAGCTTGAGCGGCTTTGAGGACAGAGGTAAAGTCTAGTGTATCGGAAATACTGGTGCTGCCAATGGTAGAAGTGCGAGTGGATGAGGAAGTGCCAGAAAAAGCGATAGTTTCTAGAGGATTGAAGTTAATTTGTCGCTGTTGCAGAATTGGTTGCAGTAGTTGAGGATAGCGCTTTTCTAAGTCTTCTATTTTGGCTTTTGCACCCCAATGAGCATAACAATAGTATGCTTCTTGCATATATGCTTGGGCGACTTTTTCTTTACCCCAGTCGAGGTAGAATTTGGCTGCTAGTTCGTTAGCTAGGGCTTCTTCTTGGAGATATTGGTTTTCTTGAGCCAGTTTAATAGCAAGATCATAAAGTTCCATTGCATCTGTTTTCTGTCCGAAAACGCGATATTTTTCGGCTTCGACCAAAGAATATTTATGCTGGAAGTTCATGGGAGCATGATATGTCCATTGTTTCAGTTTTTGCTGATTCACAAGGACTCGATGGTGCAATCCTTCTCGTTCTTCCTCACAAGTCTGAGGTAAGACAGCAAGCTGGGTCAGTGAATCATAAAAATGAAAAATTGCTACCATGAAACAGCCAGCCACCCCATCTAAATATTGTTGAGCGTAGTCTGCCACAGCAATAGCTTCATGCCATTCTTGGAACAGGTAGCAAAGGATCAATTTATTGATGTACAGCGTACCGATGGCGTAAAGATCGTTGGCCGTTTGGTGCAAGGGCAGCATTGCGGCTTCATTATAGACTACGCCTTGAAATTGCCAAGGCAGATGACTTTGACCTGCTGAAGTTGACCCTAAATTTAAAGTAGATTGATAGAAAATATTCAGATAGTTGTAAGCAACTTCCTGCTTAAGTTGAGCCAATGCTTGACTATAAGCTGCCATTTCTTGTTCTAAAGCAGTTAGTTCTTTGCCTAAGAAAAAGGATAGGGAACAGTAATTGTAAGCACAGTAAGCTGCATATTCTAAAGCACCCATCTCCAAACCACTGTGATATCCCTCCAGCAGAGGAACAAGAGACATTTTAACTGGATATTTCCACGGCTTTACAAACGGATACACCATGTTAATCGTGCTAGCTTTGAATTCCTGACTCCGAGATTTTGCCAGGAGATCCAACGCCAATTGACCTGCCTGATTCCCTAACTCGATTTCGCCAGTGATACAAAGAATCACGCCATACCAAGCATAGGCCAGCGTCGATACAGTCGCATTGCCTTGTTGAATCGATAAGCAAACCTGTTTGCACACTATCATTGGCAAGAGAGGCGGAACTGCTTGATAGACTGCTGCTGTAACTGCTGCCAGAATTCGGATTACTGCTAGGGCTTCAGGATCGAGCATTTCCGGCAATTTCAGCAATTCTTCTAGTTGTTTTCCGTTCAAAAGTAACTGGGTTTCTTGTAAACTTTGATTAATCTCTGCTGGGCTAGGCTGGGTTGGGAAGACAATTCCAAATAATTCCAGAACTGTGAGAGCAGTTTTAATCGCTTCGGGTTGCTGGCTCTGCGCCACGTAGGCCAGAATTTTTACTTCGTAGACTTTAATGGTGTTTAGCAAGTTTTGGGCATTGTGCAACACAGCATCCACAAGTTGCTCCATTAACTCAAAATTACCACTCAGACAAGCAACTTCGGCAGCTAACTCATGTAAAGCCAAGGTCATTTCATAACAATGTTGCCAGCCTTCAATAGTTAGCAGTTGAATACCTCGGTTTAAATACTGCATTGCTGCTACATAAGCGGTTGAAGATTTTGCCTTTTGTCCAGCCGCAAAATTGAGCATTGCTAGTTCGTAGCGCTCAGTTTGAGTAGTCATTAATGCTGCTCCCTGATTCAACTGGTTAACAATTTCAAACAGTTTCTCGTCTCGCTCATCTTCGGATATGGCACTGAGTAACCGTTGTCCAATTTTGAGGTGCGTCAGTTGTTTTTGGTTTTCCGAAATCAGGGAATAGGCAGCTTGTTGTACTCGATCATGTAAAAATCTATATTTAGCTAATTGTTTATTGTTACTTTCATTTTTACTAGCTAATTTATCATTACTTTTTCCTTGATAAAGCTTATAAATATCACTAATTGGTAAAACCAACCCTTCTTGTAAAGCCTTCCATAAATCAGCAGCGATCTCGGTTTCAAGTTGTTCTGCAACAATGGCTAAAGTTGCTAAATCAAACTGATTGCCAATACAAGCTGCTAACTGCAATACATTTTGAGTTGATGATGACAATTTTTGTAACTGTAAACCCATAAAGGCAACAACATCATCTGTAATCGATTGTTCATTAACTTGTGCAATATCACACTGCCAAGACCCTAACTCGAAGTTAAATTGAATGGCATCCTCTTGATATAATGCTTTGAGGAACTGTGTAGCAAAAAACGGATTACCTTGAGTTTTCTGAAATACCAATTGAGAAAGAGGTGATGCCAAATTTGCTGTACATTTAAGTGTGTCAGCAACCAATTGATTCACTTGCCCTTGACTAAGTGGTGCTAAAGTAATCGTATTAATCGTGGCTGCTGTTTTTTGGATATCATTCAAAGTCAACATTAACGGATGTGCTGGCTTGACTTCGTTATCACGATAGGCACCAATTAAGAAAAGATATTTTGTATCAGCCATTAATAACTGTATTAACATCAGCGATGCCGAATCAGCCCATTGCAAATCATCTAAAAACATCACTAATGGATGTTTATCACTGGTAAAGACCTGAGTAAATTTCTGGAATAATAAATTAAATCGTTTTTGTGCCGCCGTTCCTGATAATTCTGGCGCTGATGGTTGTTTACCAATAATTCTTTCTAATTCAGGAATTACTTCAATAATTACCTGTCCATTATCACCTAGAGCCGCTAAAATATTGGTTTTAAATTGCTGGATTTGAATATCACTTTCTGTTAATAATTGCCCGATTAAATCTCGGAAGGCTTGCACAAATGCCGAGAAGGGAATATTCCGTTGAAATTGGTCATATTTCCCTTTGATAAAATAACCGCGTTGTTTGACAATTGGTTTATGAACTTCGTTAACTATAACGGTTTTACCAATTCCCGAAAAACCAGCTACCAGCATCATTTCTGTCGCACCAAGGCTAACTCTTTCAAATGCTTGCAGTAGGGTTGATACTTCTGATTCTCTTCCATAAAGTTTGTCGGGGATAATAAAGCGATCGCACACATCCCTTTGTGCAATTGGGAAACTCTTAATTTCACCAGTTTCTTGGAGTTGAGATAAACAATTTTCTAAATCAAATTTTAGCCCTAATGCACTCTGATAGCGGTTTTCAGCATTTTTCGCCATCAATTTCATCACGATGTCACAGAGAACTTGGGGAATCTCTTCTCTATCCCCTAACATTGGTGGAAGTTTTGCTAAATGACAATGTACCAACTCCATCGGATCGTTTGATTGAAATGGTAACTTTCCTGTGAGCAGTTCGTAGAAAGTGACACCTAAAGAATAAAAGTCAGTACGGTAGTCAATCCCCCGATTCATTCTTCCTGTTTGTTCTGGAGAAATATAAGCGAGTGTACCTTCTAATACATTGGGATTGATTAGTGTTTGAGTTTCCCGTGGTAGTAGGGATGCAATACTGAAGTCAATTAATTTGACTTCTTTTGTTTTGGG
>NZ_JBALEK010000094.1:0-42283 GCF_036917815.1 Nostoc sp.
GAAAGAAAGAAAGAAAGAAAGAAAGAAAGAAAGAAAGAAAGAAAGAAAGAAAGAAAGAAAGAAAGAAAGAAAGAAAGAAGTTAAAAGGGTTTGGCGCAGCCTCACAAAGAAATGGTATAAGGTATAGACCGTGGTAGGGGCAATTCATGAATTGCCCCTACTTAAGTACCTCAGCAGATTAGGAAATGCTATATTTTTAGTCGTTAATTGTTCCATCAGGCATTACCGCACCACGCAAATCTGCACCCGTCAGATTTGTACTACTCATTTCTGCTCTGATTAGATTTGCCTTACTTAAATTAGCACCAGTCAAGTTTGTCCTAGCAAGATAGGCATCAACCAAGTCTGCTTCAGTGAGGTTAGCCCCACGCAAGTTAGCCCGACTTAAGTCAACTCTATTTAGCCTTGCAAAACTCAGGTTTGCTCCACTCATCTGGCATCTAGTCAGTTTAGCATCTGCCATCATTGCACCATACAAGTTAACACCTGTAAGTTCAGCATCAATGAGATTTGACCTTTGCAGTCTAGCATTCATCAGGTTAGCACCTTTCAAATTAGCACGCCCGATGTTAGTATCTGCCAGAGATGCATTATGCAAAATCGCTTCACTCAAATTGGCATCACTCAAATCGGCATAACGTAGCGTTGCCTCACTCAAGTTAGCACCACTCAAATCAACTTTAGATAAGTCTACACCAGTTAAATCAGTGCCCCGCAGGTCAGCCTTATGGAGGTTAGCACCCCGTAGACTAGCAGAATACATTCTCTTTTCTTCTCGCAGGTTCGCACCACGCAGGCACGCACCAGTTAGATTTGCACCACTCAAATCTGCACCACGCAAATCAGCATCCATCAAGTTAGCATCCAGCATATACGCCAAAGTTAAATCGGCATTACGCAAATCAGCACCCTGCAAAGTTGCACCATGTAAATTAGCATCATGCAAGTTGGCACCGATTAAACTTGCCTGATTTAGGTTCGCACCACTTAGTTTTGTACAAACTAGATTAGCCTTATCCAGGATTCCTCGATTTAGATAGCTAAAAATTAGAATGGCATGACGCAAATCTGCCTTATTCAAAGCTATACCAATCAAGTCTGCACCAAACAAATTTACCCCATTTAAGTTTGCTTCAATAAATTTTGTTTCTCCATTCTCATATCGCTGAAGAAGTTCATTGGCATCCATATTTTTCTATCTCAATTACCATAATCTTTCCAAACTTTCCCAGGTTTAACAATTATCCGTTGGCACTGGTGGATGATATATTCCCATATAAAATTCGCATTGATTGGATAATTGCACTAGCTGCTTGAATATTTTCATCCGGCTTGCCAAGAGATATAACAGCACTATTTAGTTTAGATTCAAGCTCTATGATAGTTGGACAAGTATCAAATAATTTCAGCAATAAATCATCAAGTTTTTCAGCCTTCAGTTTCAACCAGTCTTCTTCATTGAAAGTAAACTTCTTGTAAATGGCAGAAAATAGAACTATCTTAGCCCTAAGTGGGTTAGTATACTTCATAATATTTTGCCGTAAATCAAACTGATTATATTGATGTTTGATTTGACTGTTTGGAGATTTATCTATAGAATTTGATGATATTTGTCCAAGATTATAAAATATCTGTTCCCCTTGATGAGGTTGGTTTAGTAATATTCCTGTTGATTCTTCTTGATGAGGTTGGTTTAGTAATATTCCTGTTGATTCTTCAGGTGTTATATATAGGTTCTGCATTTCCTCAGAAATGACACTAGCGATTAGGGCGTATTCAGCTTGTTTATTAAGGGTTTTTACAACTTTAGACAAAGTATAATTTAAGTTATTTATACTTGGATTCAATCTGCACAATTCTTGAATTAATTCTTGTAATTTAACCCGTTCTAGCGTATCTTCCTCATTCTCCCAAATATTTTTACAAGCCGAGTATATTAATTTTTTAATCCGTTTTGAGTTTTCATGCTGTTCTAAATTTTTAGTTACCGCATCAAGGCTAGATATAGTTTTCATCGGCAAATCTCCGGCATAGGTATCAGGTAGTAACAAGTTAAGTAAGTCGGTGAGAATAAATCAAACTAGATTAAGTAATGTAAATAATATTGAGATTAGTTTGTACTGTACCCCTTTGGGGAAGCAAGCTACGCGTAGCGTCTCTTATGAGGGCTGAAGCCCTCACTACAAACCTTGAATTATTCACGTCGCTCTACTTATAGAACTAGCCCTTTCAACATGACTCGTAAAATCTCTTTTTCTCTGAGCTATCTCTGTGTGCAAAGTGGTTTATCAGTTATTTATTTAACTGACCGGGGATAGAGAAAAGCCTGAGGGTAGGGAAACCTCCATTGGCGCAGCCCGCCTCAGGCATAAGGCTTTACAGACAGAGAACAGAGGTTTAGAGAGGAATTCATTTTCGATAATTTATACTCGCTTTGAAAGGGCTGTCTTATGTTATACTCTTTTTATCTGGCTTGTGTAGTTAGAACCACGTAGATGATATTCAGCACTCAATTTGGGATTTGTCCGTTAAGGGACTTCCAAATAAAAAAATATCCTATCCCTTTGGCAGCAGAGGGGCAGGGCGCAGGGTGCAGGGGGAAAAAATTGGATAATTTATTTCTTGGTAATCCCTAAATTCCTTAAACCTTACCGCTTCCTATCAAATACAACAGCGCCATCCGAACGGCGACACCGCTAGTAACTTGCGATTGAATGAGACTAAATTCTGGGTCATCCATCAAATCAGAACTAATTTCGACACCACGGTTAACTGGGCCTGGATGCAAAACTTTGACATTGGGTTTACAAAGTTGCAACTTTGTGCGTGTAATGCCAAATAGCTGATGATATTCTCGCAAACTTGGTAGTAAGTGAGCCGTCATACGTTCCTTTTGCAGGCGCAAAGTCATGACAAAATCGGCATTCTGCAAAGCTGGTTCTAGTTGCCAGTGGAGAAATAGTTGGGGAGTGGGGAGTGGGGAAGGTGGGGCCCCCTCTGGGGATAAGGGGTAATGGGGAGTGGGGGATGAGGAGATAACAAAATCCTGATTCCTGACTCCTGCCTCTTCCAAGATATACTCGGCAAATAATTTGGGTAACAGGGTTGGTGGGGCTGCGAGATGCACTTCGGCACCACTGGCAATTAAACTCCAAATATTCGATCGCGCCACACGAGAATGGAGAATATCCCCAACAATGGCAATCTTTTTCCCCTTTAAAAGTTCTAGTCGGGGACTAGCTGGGTCAATTAGAGTAGTTATGGTAAATAAATCTAGCAGTGCTTGGGAAGGATGCTCATGTTGACCATCACCAGCATTGAGGACGCTAACTCGTACACCTAGACGATCCATTTCAGCCGCGATCGCATTTGGTACTCCTGCCTCTCGATGGCGGACTACCATAATATCAGTTCCCATGGCCAAATAGGTTTTCGCCGTGTCGAGAATTGTCTCTCCCTTAGTCATAGAAGATGTGGCGGCAGCAAAGTTTAGCGTATCTGCACTTAAGCGTTTGGCTGCGAGTTCAAAACTGCTGCGAGTGCGGGTAGACGATTCAAAAAATAAATTCGCCACTACCTGTCCTTGTAAGGTTGGTACTTTTTTCGTCCGCCGTGATAGCACCTCTTGAAAACTGGCAGCAGTTTGCAAAACAGTATCATATTCAGTGGTAGTGAAGTCAGCTAGGGAAAGAATGTGATGACGATTCCAGGTGTTAGTAGGCATAAATAGCAATCAGTTTCCTGCATAGAGATACAAGCGTAGACGCAAAGCGGCTTGTCGTCAGACATCGTCTCTCTACAGCTTTTTAATTTACAGATGCAGAGGAAATGATATCATCTGTCTTCTATCAAATTAGCTACTTGTTCTTTCTAGCATCAAGGATTTATATAGCGCTTGTCAATTGGATAAGGTATTACAGAAATCACCTTAATTGTTGCCCATCTGTCTGTCCTCTAACTTTCGCTGCAACTACTAAGCCTGTAGACCAGTTAATTTTTGAAAGCGTCAAATCGCTCCTGGATTCTAAGTTTGAAATGAGTTGGCTAGCTTTTGAAGCCTGATCCTCAGACCACATGGCTTGAGGCAACATATCATCAATAACGTACAAGCCACCCAACTTAAGCAAATTGAGCGTATCCTCAAGGCAGCTATATTTTCCTACCCATGCATCAGCGAATATAAAATCAAACTTTTGAGCAGCTATTTTACCTAAAAAAATCGTCGCATCCTCTGTATGGAAAACTACTCTCCGATCCTGACCCAAATACTTTCTGGCAACAGCTATCACTTTGTCATCTTGATCAACTGAGATCAGCTTGGATTCCCGATCCATACCGTTCAAAAGCCAAGCAGCAGACACGCCAGTTCCTGTGCCCAGTTCAAGAAACATACCAGCAGGTTTGCTTGCAGCAAGTGTTCTTAGAAAAGAACCTGTCAGTAAGTCTGAAGCCATAGGAAAATTTAGGGCTTCAGACTCTGCCTGAATGTGCTTCAAAACGTCAGGGTACTTTAGATTTTCTTGGTCTTTCATACGTCCATTAAGCAAAAAAATTGTAGGCTGGGTGGAGGCTTTGCGTAAGCCAACATCCTGATATCTGTTGGGTTGCGCTCCGCTCCACCCAACCTACGTCTCATGCACTATTTTAAGCTTGCCACGCCACTACATATACTTAGATTTTTTCAGGAATCAAATCGGATTCCTATAGTACAGCACGGCGTAAATCCAGCTAATATCTCAAACAAGTTGCTTTGAGCAACTGGTTAAAGATAGACAAACTGATGCTCTTACTGGCTACTCTTGCCCTTGGTGCGTCTTTTCAGGGTACAAATCGCAAAAATTGCACGGAACCCAGCTATACTTTCAATGCACCACATCTGAAAAATTAAGTAAATGCCGACACTTGGGTAAAGCTGATACTAATGCCCGTATTAGTGCCTCTTTGTCTGTTTTTAGACCTTTAAATCGGGAGAAAATACAGAAAATAATTCATACCCTTGATGATTGTCTGCTAGACACTTAGTTCGGGGGATGCTCCCATTTTTACCAATAAATACTGAGAGATCGTAAATTATGCAAGTGTGTCTGGTTACAGGTGGTAACTCTGGTGTAGGTTTAATGACGGCTGTAGGTTTAGCCAAATTAGGCAATCATGTATTTATTGCTTGTCGTTCGGCAAATAAAGCTGCAAAAGCTATAGACTATATCCGCCAAACTACCGGAAATCAAAATGTGACATTTTTACCTCTTGATCTAGCTTCTTTAGATTCAGTTCGTAACTGTGTGAAACTATTTAATGACAAAAATTTACCATTACATATATTAGTCAACAATGCGGGTATATTCAACCGCCGAGGCACAACAAAAGAAGGTTTTGAACTGATTTGGGGGACTAACTATTTAGGTCATTTTTTGCTCACTTATTTATTACTAGAAAAATTGCAAGAATCTGCCCCTAGTCGCATTATGATGTTAGCGTCAGATTTGGCATTATCTCCAAGTGGTATTGACTGGAATTTATTAGTTAAAAGAACACCATTAAATTTTATCAAATTATATGCCGTTTCTAAACTATCTTTATTGCTTTTAACAAGAGAACTTTCTCAACGATTAAATAATTCTCAAGTCACTGTTAACGCAATACATCCAGGCTTTGTGCAATCAAATATTACTATATGGCATCGTCTCAGTAAATATTTAGGTTTAGGTATTTCCTCGGAAGCCGGAGCATATAGTACCCTTATTTGTGCTACTTCCCCAGATTATCAAAATGTTAGTGGAAAATTTTTAGATAGTCATGCTCAAGAAATTATATTACCGAAAGTAGCACAGAATCAAGAATTATCAGAGCAATTATGGGAACGTAGTTTATTATGGGCTGGTTGCAACCAACAGCAGAATACAAGAAAAATTAATTATGATGGTGCTGATGAAATTTGGGGGCCAAACTCTCTCCTTTTAACCAGTAATGAAATAGCTGATATTACCCAATATATTTTTGATGAAGTTTTAAGAAAATTACCAATAAAAATATTATTAAAACAGGTAGTTAAATCATTTATTAGATTTGATATTGGGTCATTGTTCATTATATTACTTCAAGTTTTTACTAAATCTTTTTACATGGAAAGACATTTAGATTCACCTGTGATTTGGCAATTATGTCAAGATAAAAATTTATTAGAAAGGCTTAATGCTCATTTAGGAGAAAATTTAGTATTATGGCGATCAGAGTTGTGGGTAAATTATCCTGCACAGCAATTAATTCCTTTTTGGCATCAAGACTCTTATCCTAAACTGCTGAAAGGAGATGGTAAAACTATCCATGCTTATATAGCTTTGACAGAAGTTAATGAATATAATGGATTTGAGTATATACCTAATATTTACTTAAAAGATTGCCAGATAAAAGGAACCGATCCTTTTAGTGGTAATCACTTTTTTGAAATCAGTGATGAAGTCGCCCAAAAAGCCATTCCTGTGGTGCTACGTCCTGGTGAATTTGTACTATTTAGTAATGAACTATTACATCGTTCAGTACGTAATAGTAGCGGTAAAGTCCGACTTTCTTTAACGCTACGGTTGACTCAGCCAGAGGTAAAAGTTTTACCGGGTTATAGTTCTAATTGTCAGGAACCTGTAATTTTGCAATCACAAAAATAGCTGAGGGTATCAAATATAGCAGTTCCCAGTTAAGTGAGGTACAAGAACCCCACCCCCAACCCCCTCCCCGCTCTTCGAGAGAGGGCTATTATCTACCTCAGTAAAGTAAGAAACGCTATATTTACCGATTCCTCTGGCTTCTTAATTTATTTTTAGCGGGGGAATGTGAAAACTGACGATTAACTTGGTAAATGTAATACCTGCAAAGCAAAGGAAATCAAGGAAAGGAACGTTAAAAACCCAATTGTATCTAGCATTGTAGTCACTAAAGGGCCACTAACCAAAGCCGGGTCAAGTTTTAAGCGTTTCAAACCCATTGGCAGTAAAGTGCCGAGTGTAACAGCCACAATTGTATTAGTTGCCATTACCATGCCGGCAATTAAAGCCACCCATCGTTCTTGGGGTTGCGCCCAAATTAAGGAAAGCAGGATCATGGTGGTGGCTAAAGCTAGGGCTGTACCTAAACCAGCTAGAAGTTCCTTGCGGAGAATTTTTAAGGTATCTTTAGGTGTTACCTCTCCCACTCCCAAGCCGCGAATTGTTACCGTTAATGATTGAATACCAACAGTACCACCTGTGTTAGAAAAAATCGGCATGATGACTGCTAGAACTGGCACTGCGGCTATTACAGATTGGAAAGGCGCGATCGCACTGGCGGCACCAATATATAGTGCCATAATGCCCAACAGCCAAGGCAAGCGGTTGCGGATGGTGAGTAATGGAGAGGATAAAGCTGCTTCATCACCACTCACACCCGCCAGTTTTTGGATATCTTCTGTGGCTTCCTCTTCCAAAATATCCATGACATCATCAATGGTGACAATGCCCACCAATCTGTCTTCCCGATCAACTACAGGGATAGCGATTAAGTCGTAGCGCTGCATAATTCGCGCCACTTCTTCTTGGGGGGTTTCAGTTCTCACTTTAATGACGCGATCGCTAGCAATATCTTTAATGAAAACCTCAGGAAAGGTAAATAGCAATTGACGCAGTGAAACTACTCTTACCAGTGTCCGGTTATCATCTGTGACGTAGGCGTAGTAAATCGTTTCCTTGTCTTCATCCTGACGGCGGATTTTGCTTAGGGCTTCACCTACAGTCAATCCTTGGCGCAACCGGACATATTCGGTTGTCATCACCCGCCCAGCCGTGCCTTCTGGATAGCCGAGAATCGTTGCTGTTGCTTGCCTTTCTTCTGGACTCAGTTCTTGTAATAGCCGTTTGATTACCCCAGCAGGTAGTTCATCAAACAATTCTGCCCGTTCGTCGGGACTCATGGCTTCTACAAGTTGCACTACTTGGACATCATGCAGAGAATTAAGTAGTTCTTCTTGGACTTCTGTGGGTAGATATTCAAATACATCAATTGCCTGAGCTTTGTTGAGTAAACGAAATGCGATCGCGCGTTGTTTCTTAGGCAATTGTGTAATGTATTCTCCCACATCCACAGGTTGCAAGCGATTTAAATCCCATTTCAACTGGTTTAAATCGGTAGTATCAGTCAGCAAATCACGAATATCCTGTGTGAGCATGAGATATATCTCCTAAGTCTCCCCCGCGCTGGGAGACTTCCTCGCCAACTCAGAGGAGGTTGATACTGCCATCTGGTGGACTATTGCCCATAAAATTTCAACAATTCAATATCGATATCTAAATCAAGGCATCGCTAGTCATCATCCTAACCCGGAATAGCGCTCTCCGGTAAATACTGAGACGCTGGTATTCAGTCTTGGCGATAATTATTACTATTGACTAACTTAATTACCTGATTCTTAGAGGTTGTTTGAAAAGTGTTTGGCTGTGATTTTAAGTACTTCCAGATCCCCCCGATCAAGCCTTAAAAAGTGGGATTTAGGAGGATCTTTAACGGTTTTGGTTTTGTAAAAAGATGTGTGTACACCGTAGCCTTTCCTTGTAGGGAAGGGGCTGGGGGTTAGGTCTGTATTAGACTCAACAGAGAAGCGCTTTATCAATGATAGACCTAATGGTAGAAGTAAATTCTATCTTGCAAGAGAGGTGAAACTCTCGCACATAGTTAAAGATGAGATAAGAAGTAAGAAACAAAAAATATTTAGTAGGTCAAAAAAATGTTGACACCATTATTAACCGCCCTAGCTACAGCTTTGAGCCTGTTGATTGTTGATTTAGTTGTTCCAGGGGTTAACATTGCGAATTTTCCCGCAGCTTTGATTGCCGCTTTAGTAATTGGTCTAATTAACGGTTCAGTCAAACCAGTTCTGTCTGCTCTTTCCCTACCACTTACCTTTCTCTCATTTGGAGCATTTTCGCTCATCGTCAACGGTTTGTGTTTCTGGTTAGCAGCAGTGCTAGTTCCTGGGTTCGCAGTTCGCGGAATTATTGGTTTCCTTCTCGGCCCAGTAATTTTAACTTTTGCTAACACCTTCATTAACAACTACTTTGTTG
The DNA here is from genome assembly GCF_036917815.1 of Nostoc sp. Classification (GTDB taxonomy): domain Bacteria; phylum Cyanobacteriota; class Cyanobacteriia; order Cyanobacteriales; family Nostocaceae; genus Nostoc. The sequence continues at coordinate 9,087 of NZ_JBALEK010000094.1, forward strand.
AAAGAAGCCTTTTAACAGGCAGTGGTGGTGTAAAAAACCAAAGTGAATTACCTTCTAGATAAGTATTAGAGGGAGTAGAAACGTCAGTTACATTGCCTTTCTAGGCTACAAAAAATATCCGAAGGTCGATTTCCTAATTCGGCATCTTCAAAAGAATGTAATTAAACAAAATCACCAAGTTGTAAAATCATGAAACTAGTTCGTTTTCTTCTAGGTTTGTTACTACCTCCTTTAGGCGTTTTCTTGACAGTTGGAGTTGGCCCCACTTTGTTTATTAACATTTTGCTCACCTTTCTAGGTTGGCTTCCCGGTAGTATTCATGCAATTTGGGTTATAGCCAAGCATGACGAACAACTTAATGAACAAGGGCGTATTTACTAATACGCCAGGATAACTTTAAAGACTTCCAATTAAGTAGGGTGCGTTAGGTGAAACACCTAACGCACAATTTTTTATATATGCAATCTGCCGTTGTATTAGGCGCATAATTCGATATGATTTTTAAAGAAAAACATTTCTGGAAAGCACTTAATACACCGTTATACAACATGGTGCGTTACGGCTTTAGCAGTAACGCACCCTACTTAAAATCTACTGAGCTAAATCAACAAACATCAAAGTAGTCTATTTATGAATAGTTTCTCGTTCTTTCTCAGCAGGTTCCTTATCTTTATCTTTGAATAAGTCAGCCGCCGTTAAGAGTAACTCTCTCAACGTTTGTTTAATTTGGCGCTCTTTTCTAGCTAGAGATGTACCAGCTTCACCTAATTTATCTTCTAACTGCGATCGCTTCTGTTCTACCTGTACAGCTACAGACTCCGCTTGGGGACGAGCTTTATCATACCAGTGTTTAGCCTCGTCTAGATAATCTTGAACCTCTAAAGATCGTCCACCATAGCGTGCAGCTAAGTTAGCTCGGACAATGGCTAGCTGTGCTTGCAGTTGCGCGTAACGTTTTTTTAACAATGCAACTTCTTCACTATCTTTAATCGTATTTACAGCAGAATCAATGGCAGTTTTAGTACTAGCAGATTTTTCTCTACCTGTGTCTTCAATCTCTGCCAAGATGACATCAACCTCTTGCTGTAATTGTTCTTCTTGGCCATCTAGTTGAGCCTGTAGCTGCTTGATATCTGTCTGAGTTTTAGCAATGGCTTCGTGTCTTTGACTATTAATTCCTTCCAGCGCACCTTCAATGGAAGCTGTCACTTCATCTTTAAGTTCACTGCCTTTTTCTTGGAAGTTTTCAATTACAGCAGAAACGGCATCTCTAACAAGACTACGAAGTTCACTAGAACCTTGTTTAAACTCAGAACCTACTTGAGAAACTGCGGATTTCACAATTTCTCGAATCCGATCAGTTCTTAATTGTCCAGTTTCTTTCGCTTGTTGCAAGTCGGCTTGAATTTGTTGTTTGATATTGTTAGGCATTTTCAACTCTTGAAATTTAACTAATTGGGATAAAAGTTTATAGACGTGTTCCTACACCCACATTATGGCGCAACCTCATTGGGCTAGGCACTTCCTTTAGATAGAAAATTCCAGTCCCAAAGAGGTGATATGTAAGAACTTGCCCATTTGTGAGATGATGAATATTTGGTGGTAGTAATTGGGGGTGAAATATGTGGCGAGTAAATATTACTTGTTCGGGTGATGCTTGGAAGCTTTATGGTACTGATTTTAAAGCGATCGCCGCGAAATATCAAGGTGAATTGATTGGTTCCAAAAAAATGCCAGATGGTACGCGCATCATGTCTTATAAAATTGAGGATGTTAGTGATGCAGAAGCTTTTCAAGAAGATTGTGCAAATTTTGCTGGATTTACAACTGACTTTGAATCATTCTAGTATTGCTTCTGACACTTATACCTGCAACCAGAATGTCAAAATCGGGAGAAGTTAATTGAAAAAACTACTCACATTAGTATTAGTAACATTTGTGTTATTAATCAGTACTTTTACTTTACCTGCTAGTGCCGCAGACACAGTTAACGGCGAACAAATATTTAGTGTTCATTGTGCTGGTTGTCATATCAACGGTAGCAATATAATTAGGCGAGGTAAAAATCTCAAAAAGCAAGCACTGAAAAAGTATGGCATGGATTCAATCGAGGCAGTTACATCTATAGTTACCAATGGTAAAAATAATATGTCAGCTTACAAAGAACGCCTGACTGAACAGCAAATTCAAGACGTTGCTGCTTACGTTCTCGAACAAGCTGAAAAAGGCTGGCGTTAGAAAATTATGAGTTAGGAGTTAAGATTTTAGCAGTTATTAACTCTGGCAGTCCTAAATCATTCATAATAAAATTGAGGAGGCTGTAAAAACCCGCTTGGCAACTCACTAATTATTAATTCTTCTCACTCCTAAACTCGAATATGAACTTACCCGCAGCTAGCCGTCTTCAATTCACTCCCGATTTAAACATTTGCCGCATTTTAAATGGTATGTGGCAAGTCTCCGGCGCACACGGACAGATCAATCCCCAAGCTGCCATTGAGACTATGTTCCAATATTTAGATGCAGGTTTTACCACTTGGGATTTAGCAGATCATTATGGCCCTGCAGAAGACTTTATTGGTGAGTTTCGCTGTCAATTAATTGATACTCGTGGGAAAGATGCTTTATCTCAGGTACAAGCCTTTACAAAATGGGTGCCTCGTCCAGGGAAAATGACGAAAAAACTCGTCGAAGAAAATATTGATATTTCCCTGAGAAGAATGAATGTGCAATCGTTAGATTTGATGCAATTCCACTGGTGGGAATATCAGGATAAAAATTACCTGGATGCCCTGAAATATATGGCAGAACTTCAGACTGAGGGTAAAATTAAGCATCTAGGTTTAACTAATTTTGACACGGAAAACTTAAAGATTATTACCGAAGCAGGTATCAAGATTGTTTCTAACCAAGTGCAATTTTCCCTTGTTGACCGCCGTCCCGAAGTTAATATGGTAGAGTTTTGTCAACAGCATAATATAAAGCTTTTTACCTACGGGACACTGTGCGGTGGTTTGTTATCAGAAAACTATTTAGGGAAACCGGAACCGCAAGGATTTGAGCTAGCTACTGCTAGTTTGAAAAAATATAAAAATATGATCGATGCTTGGGGTGGTTGGCAATTATTTCAAGAGTTGCTGGCTATTCTGAAAGAAATAGCTAATAAGCATGGGGTAAGTATTTCTAACGTCGCAGTGCGTTACATTTTAGATCAGCCAACTGTGGGAGGTGTGATAGTTGGTGCAAGACTTGGTGTATCTGAACATATAGAAGATAACGCCAAAGTATTTAATTTTAGTTTAGATGCTGACGATCGCGATCGCATCAATGCAGTATCTCACCAGTCACGAGATTTGTACCAGGTAATCGGCGATTGTGGCGACGAATATCGCCGATAACTATCAGAAATTGGGTTGATAATATTTTGAACTGCGCTTTAAACTCATAAAAGCCTGCTTACGCAGGCTTTCTTTAGGTATCCCCAGAATTTAGTCTGTGGGCAATTTCAGGTTTTTGCAAATTTCAATTAACGTCTTTGACTATTCTCTTCACTGCATCCCCTGCATCCTCAGCTGTGCGCTGAACATTTTTACCAGCGTTTTCAGCCCCACGCTGAACATTTGTTTTCAAGTCTTCGCCTGCATTTTGGGCATTTCCTTTGAGATTTTCAAATCCACGCTGAGTCCCCTTAACAAGACCTTCCCGCACTTCATCAGCAGAACTGCCGATATCTTCACCCAGGTTCTTTACTCTTTCACCAAGGGGTGTACCTTGTTGAAAATTCCGGCCATATTGCTCTCTGCTGTCAATTCCCTTCTGCTCGATATTTTTTTGAGCATTTTTTACTAGCGCCTCAGCTCTATCATTGGCTGCCTTTTCATCCTTTGCTCTGGGATCTACATCACTAAAGTTATTCATCCCACCAGAGGGAGAATTAAGAGGATAATCTTTTGTAGGATTATATTGCTTGACATTAGGTGCTTGGGAACCTGGCTGTGGTGGCTGTGCTGCTACTCCTGAAGCGCCACAAGCCTGTGCCACAAATAGAAAGATTCCTGCTAAAAAAACAGTCAAAACTTTCAACGGACGAATATTTTTCAGCCAATTCATTGCTTTTTTCATAGTTCTTACTCCTTGCATTTTTGTGACTAAGTTAAACTTCAACCAAGATAGCATTTGGAATTATTTTTGTATCCCAAGCATTCAGATAAAATAATAACCTTAATTAAGGATATAAATAATCAAATGAGTTTTATCTCTAGCGTAAGTCACATTCTAGATAGCACAAAAGGAATAACTTTATCTAACTCTAGGGAGATATAAATTAAAATAATATGGTTGTTGTAAAAAAAGCTACATCAACCTGTTTAAGACTTCAAAATCTTTGGATATGTAGCTGATGTCCCATAAGATTTGAGGTATTTAGCCTTTGCTGCTCTCACCGTTAATATTACTAAATATATGAAGCAATTTTTACGCTGGATAATTTTGGGGGGAACGCTGTTTTTTTTAGGGAAAGCTCTGAAGGATAATTGGATTGAGGTGACTGCTATCCGCATTGATGGTGTAGGATGGGCAATTATAGCGATCGCTACAGGGGTAACTTTACTAGCGCATACTTGGGCAGGCTGGATCTGGACTTGGATTTTAAAAGAGTTAAATCAACCTGTATCATCTCCCCAATTTATCCAAGTTTACCTAAAAACAAACATCGCTAAGTATTTACCAGGTAATATCTGGCATCACTACGGGCGAATTGTCGCCGCCAAAAATGCCAATATTTCTACTGGTGCAGCCACCTTAAGCGTTTTGCTGGAACCGCTACTCATGCTGGCGGCTGCTTTAATCATCATTGTCTTATGCAGTAGCCAATTTGCGGCAGCTAATACTACTTTTGTTATACAAATACTACAATTGCTGAGTTTAGCTTTAGTTCTTTGTGCGATTCATCCCTGGTTTTTAAACCCAGTTATTCGCCTTTTGTACAGATTGAAAGCAAGAAAGTCTCCTGTCACCACTAAGCAAGCTGTTCCCTTCAGTCTTAAAAGCTATCCTCTACGCCCTTTGCTAGGAGAATTGGGCTTTATGGGACTACGCGCCACAGGATTTATATTAACTATGTTCGCCCTGGGTTCGTTGAATGCGAATCAAATTCCTTTGTTGTTAGGGGCTTTTAGTTGCGCTTGGTTGTTAGGGTTTGTCATACCAGGTGCGCCTGGTGGGTTAGGTGTGTTTGAAGCGACTGCATATCAACTTTTACAACATCACTTTCCAGCAGCTTTAGTATTTAGTGCGATCGCTCTATATCGCCTCATTAGTATTCTAGCTGAAACTGCGGGTGCTACCCTCGCTTGGTTAGACGAACGCCTTGCTAAATCATGAATCAGGCGACACTCATTTTTGTCTATCTACCTTCATCTGTGAAAACACGCGATAACCATCCAGATTTAATTGCTGATTACTGCTTTGTTCCTCTTCTTCCATTTTAATCAAGTTATATTCTACGTTTTCTGCGTAAATTGCAAAGGTGATATTAAAAATCTCGATAAAATTTATTATTCCCTTGCATTCTTCTTCCGAATACTTTTCGTAAAACCGAATCAGATGAGCAATACGAGTTTCTAAATGTCTGCGGCAATTTTTACAAATCAAAATAATCTTTAACAGTATAATTACTAAGGTTAGAGCATGACCTTGGTTAAGCAATAATATAAATAATGACGAAGGTTCTTTGCCATTTTCTGTTGTCAAGCAGTCAATCACTCGATTACAGGTTCTCAAAAATAATTCTTTAGTGATATTTTGTTGATTATAATCCGTTTTCCATAAGGATAAACTCTCTGAAAACTGCTGCCGCAAAATCTCAACTGATTCTTGAATTACTACAGAAAAAAATAGATATTTTTCCAGATTTATTTTAAACTCTTCCAGAGTTTGATTTTGAGTTTGCTTGATGAATATATGGGCAATATTTTCATGACTAAATGCACCTCGTTTTAAGACAATTGCTTTTATTAAACGCAGTGCTTGATCTCCCAAAACACTTGGATTTTTGTAGCGCGTTGTGCTGGAAACAGCAGATTGAGAACGAGCAACATACATTGCTAGTTCAAACTTAAATTTGTCTTTTATCTCTTTAGAAAGTCTTCTAGCAGCTTCTTGTTGCTCTCTGGGATTCTTTTCATTAACAGATTGATCAATTAATAAATAGGATGTGTAGCGATTAGCCCAATGACCTTTAGATGATTCCTCATATCTCGTAGTAAATAATTTAAGATCATTGTAGTCTTTGCTGTTGACAAAATTCTCTAGCCAAATTTTACAAGTTTTTACTACTGGAGGATTATTCGTCTTTATCTTCAGATTTTCATTAACAAATAAATTAACTAATTCTTGAATATATTTGTCTTTTCGGTTGGTTTTCCAATTATTAATTATAATGTAGCAACACCGCTTAATTGTGTTAAATAACTCCTGTTCATTATCATCTAAAAAAATGCTGTATATTCCAGGTATATAATCGGAATCTTGTGAATCAAGACCGTCTATAAATAAACCTTTGAATTCTTGTAAAACATCCTCTGGGGGCAATTTTTTGACAATTTCCACAAAGAAGCTATAAACCTCCTCTTGTGCAGCTCGCACATTTAGCTGTCTAGAGTTAGACGTAAAATAACGGGGATCTTCCTGACTCATTGGTAAACTATTAGCGGTCATTCCAGTTATCAGGACAAAAAGACTTCCTGCTCATATTATTACCAGTTTAACCTTGGTGAACAGTAGCATAATCTATTCTTCAGAGATTCAGTAATTTTTTTACACAAATTTGATAAACTAAGACTATAAATAAAGTATTAAAGAGAAATTGTTTAATACTTTATCAAAAAGTCCAGTAAAATTACTTAGTTGTCAATACTGCGTAGGTTTTGGCTAAAAAATGACTCTGGTGTAGGTTGGGTTGAGAGACATTGATTTCTGTCCATTAAATAATTATTGTCCATTTTAAAGAATTATTGTCCAGTTTTACGATAGCTGTCTAACAAGCTCAAAGCCTTACTATAAGACTGTTTGAGCTATATTTCTGCTTTTATTATTCTCTCGCAAGTTTTATGTACATTAACTAATTATTTGTCAATTTAACAAAATATTGTCACAATATTCTAAATACCTAAAACCCTGACATAGCAAGGATTATGTCAGGGTTTTTCCTATTTAAGACAGTTATACCCATCCAAGCCAATATTCACTAATTAGATGTCAAATACCAGATATTTCACAATTTAATTGTCAATTTCCAGAAACCTGGAAAAATCATGAGTTTTCATAAATTAACAAATTATTTGTCAAAGTATTAGTATAATACAACTATGTTTTAATCAAACACTATATGCAAGATGCAGAATTTTCTACAACCTCTACGACTTGGGCAAGCTCCGCAGATGTTAACAACGATCTTGCTGAACCAAACGTTATAGTTTCTAAATTTTCAGATGAAGCTTTGCTGAAAATGGAGGTGATTCAAAGTCTTTTAGAAAATAGCGATGCCTACGGCGGGCTGCGCCAACGCACTACATATACTCAAAAGCTCAAGGAAGCAGCAGAAAAGCTAAATAAGTCAGTACGTACAGTGCGACGGCTTGTAGAGAAATGGGAACAAGAGGGTTTGGCTGGACTGGCGCAAAATCAACGGGTGGATAAAGGGAAGCATCGAGTTGATGAAGACTGGCAAGAGTTTGTATTGAACACTTATCAGGAGGGCAATAAGGGAAGTAAAAGAATGACTCGCCAGCAGGTATTTATTAGAGTGAAGGCCAGAGCAGACGAACTGGGAGTTAAGCCTCCTTCCCACATGACGGTTTACCGAATTTTGCAGCCGTTAATAGATAAAATTGAGCAAGCTAAAAGTATTCGCAGTCCGGGTTGGCGTGGTTCGCGCTTATCAGTGAAAACCCGTGATGGAAAAGATTTACAAATAGAACATAGTAACCAAGTTTGGCAGTGCGACCACACCCTTGTTGATGTGTTATTAGTAGATCAGCATGGCAAAATTCTTAGTCGTCCTTGGTTAACAACGGTTATTGATAGCTATTCACGCTGCATCATGGGGATTAACTTAGGCTACGATGCACCAAGTTCTCAAGTTGTAGCTTTGGCGCTACGTCATGCAATTTTACCCAAGCAATATAGTTCAGAATATGGACTTCACGAAGAATGGGGTACTTCTGGTTTGCCGCAACACTTTTATACAGATGGGGGTAAAGATTTTCGTTCCAACCATTTACAGCAAATAGGAGTGCAGTTAGGGTTTGTTTGTCATTTACGCGATCGCCCATCTGAAGGTGGTAGTGTTGAGCGTCCGTTTAAAACTCTAAATACAGAATTATTCTCAACTTTACAGGGATATACAGGTTCAAACGTTCAAGAGCGACCAGAGGAAGCGGAGAAAGAAGCTTGCTTAACGTTGCGGCAGTTAGAGCAAATGTTGGTGCGTTATATCGTTGATAACTATAACCAGCGACTTGATGCTCGAATGGGCGACCAGACAAGATTTCAACGCTGGGAATCTGGTTTAATTGCTGCACCCGATTTACTTTCCGAGAGGGATTTGGATATTTGCTTAATGAAGCAAACACGGCGACAAATTCAACGCGGGGGATATCTGCAATTTGAAAACTTGATGTATAGAGGTGAACTCTTAGCGGGTTATGCGGGGGAAAGTGTTGTGTTGCGATATGACCCCAGAGACATCACAACGATTTTGGTTTATCGCATAGAAGGGGATAAAGAGGTATTTATTGCTCGTGCTTATGCTCAAGATTTGGAGACAGAAGAACTATCTCTAGATGAGGCAAAAGCTAGTAGTCGTAAGGTCAGAGAAGCGGGTAAAGCTGTGAGCAATCGCTCAATTTTGGCTGAAGTTAGGGAACGCGAAACATTCCAAACTCAAAAGAAAACTAAAAAAGAGCGTCAGAAAGTAGAACAGGCTGAGGTCAAAAAATCTAAACAACTTATACCTGTTGAGCCAGAGTCATCAGTAGAGGCAGTATCTATTGATAGCGAATCTGAGCCAGAGATGCCGGAAGTTTTTGATTACGAACAAATGCGTGAAGATTACGGATTTTAGAAAATGACTTCAAAAGAAGCCCAAGCAGTCGCCCAACAATTGGGTGATATTCCCGTTAATAGTGAAAAATTACAGACAGAGATTCAACGATTAAATCGTAAAGGTTTTGTCCCACTTGAACAAGTGCAAATTCTCCATGATTGGTTGGAAGGAAAGCGCCAATCAAGACAATCTGGGCGTGTGGTAGGTGAGTCGAGAACGGGAAAAACAATGGGTTGTGATGCCTATAGGCTTAGGAATAAACCCTCTCAAGTTGCAGGAAAACCCCCAACTGTACCTGTGGCTTATATCCAAATTCCCCAGGAGTGCGGTGCTAAGGAATTCTTTGGGGTAATTATGGAGCATTTAAAATATCAAGTAACTAAAGGAACAGTGGCAGAAATTCGAGATAGAACACTGCGGGTTCTTAAAGGTTGCGGGGTAGAGATGTTGATTATTGATGAAGCTGACCGCTTTAAGCCGAAAACTTTTGCGGAAGTGCGTGATATTTTTGACAGGTTGGAAATAGCAGTGATTTTGGTAGGAACTGATCGCTTAGATGCAGTGATTAAGAGGGATGAGCAGGTTTACAACCGTTTTCGGTCTTGTCACCGTTTTGGAAAGATGTCAGGGGAAGATTTTAAGCGAACGGTGGATATTTGGGAGAAGCAAATACTGAGATTGCCAGTTGCTTCCAACCTTTCGAGTAAGACGATGTTGAAGACGTTAGGGGAAGCAACTGGAGGTTATATCGGTTTGATGGATATGATTCTGCGAGAGACTGCAATCCGGGCTTTAAAAAAGGGACTGCAAAAAATTGATTTGGAAACTTTGAAGGAAGTAGCTGCTGAGTACAAGTGATGGAAGTAGAAAATATTAAGCCTTGGCTGTTTAGAGTTCAACCATATCAAGGAGAAAGCCTGAGTCATTTTTTGGGACGCTTTCGACGGGCAAATGATTTAACCCCAACTGGGTTAGGTAAAGCCGCAGGACTTGGGGGTGCGATCGCCCGATGGGAAAAATTTCGGTTTAATCCCCTACCGTCTCGCCAGCAATTAGAGGCATTGGCTAAGGTTGTGGAGGTTGATGCTGATAGGCTAGCGCAGATGTTACCGCCTGCTGGGGTGGGGATGAAGCTTGAGCCGATTCGGTTATGTGCTGCTTGTTATGTTGAGTCACCTTGTCACAAGATTGAATGGCAGTTGAAGATAACGCAAGGGTGCGATCGCCACAATTTAGGCTTGCTTTCAGAATGTCCTAACTGTGGGGCGAGGTTTAAGATTCCAGCACTGTGGCTGGATGCGTGGTGTCAAAGGTGTTTTATGACGTTTGGGGAAATGGCAGAGTTACAAAATCCGGCTTAGAACCTACAGATTAATAGGCACAGTCTGTTTAATTTTGGGGGAAATAGAAATAGGAGTATAAAGATCAATATCAACTTCGACTTCATCTATAACTCGGATCGAAACAATCAGAGCATATCTAGCTGTTTTATTCCATCCTTCCCACCTCGGATTATATTTCCACCAACCGCTAACAGGATATATACCAATAGAATCTTTCTGAGCCAATTCAGCCGCAGTACCTTGCCAAATATCAGAATGAATAGAACCGCGATTCCATGTTTTGGGGCCTAAGAACCATCCACTGTCGCTACTTCCAGTAGATGTAACATTCTCTTCAGTTTCTTGCTCTTGCTTGTTAATTCGTTTTCTAAAATCAGCCAAAGTCTCTGTAGAGCGCTTAACAGCAAGCCTTAAACCATAAGAGGCATAAGAATGTTTATTTTCCCATCCTCGCTCTCCAGGGTTAGGTTCGATAAAATATGAAAGTGTTACCCGCATTTCTACTTTTGCTTCACGCAAATTTTCTAGCTCTTGTGTTGGCCAAGGCAGTATGTGAAGGTTCATTTCTTTTGTTTTTACCGAACCTTTACCATCCTTTTTGTGAAAAGGCTGCAACTGATCTTCACAAATCATTGTTAAGTCATTTTTACTACTTAAAAGCGCCCTCTCCAGACTAGGAACACCATAACCGTATCGACGCAATAATATAGATACTTTTTTACTCTGCGAAGGATTTCTAGGTAAATTACTAAGCATTGCAGTAGTCCATTCTGCGGAGTGGACTATTAAGGCGCGAACTGTTTCTGCCCAGTATTCGGGGTGTTTAGCCCAAATACGTGCTGCCATATAGCTACACAAAGCTGTTGCGGCGCTAGTATCTCCAGAAAGGTTAAATTGCCGTACATTAGGTTGATAATAAGTTGTCAGAAGTCGTAAGTCATCAATATCCATACCAGAAGAATGAGGATCATCAGTTGCTAGGTTGCCCCCCTCAAAAGTCACATCCGGTCGGATAGGCCATTGGTCAGTCCATAAAAGAGAAGTTCTACTTCCAGGTGAAAGGTCGCCAGCAGGAGCAATAGTTTGCCATTGAGCATAATTTGGATTAACTATATTGACTTTATCCGTATAAGCACCAACAACAAGCGTATTCCATGCTTGTGATGGGTTTTCTGCTGGGCTTAAATCATTTCGACTGGGATACTCACTGCATATAATAGGCTTGGGAATATTCCCAACTGGAATAACCATAAGTTGCTGAAATTCAAAGCAGATTTGATCTATTGCTGCTGACCAAGAAGAAGGAACTCCCCTATTATTGTCGCCTTTACTCGTGAGAGGCATACAAATGACACGCTGGCGCTTGGGGTTGTTAATCTCTACACGAGAAACAGCTTCCTTCGTAATTGCTCCATAAAGCTTAGGGTCGTTTTCTCCCTGGTCTGGAAGTATTTTTACGGATTCTAATCGGTGGGTAAGATATACTTTATTTGATGTTGCTAGTGCATTGTAAAGGTTGTCATAAAGGGCTATGCCAGCCATGTCAGTACCATGCCCTCCCCAACGTTTACTGTCTGCCACTCCCCAGTTTGGATCGCAAGTTAAACAATCTTCAGGAGCAAGAGCTGGCTTAATTAAAGGATGAGAGCGTGTAACACCGCTATCTAATAAACAAACAGCTAAATTATTATTCGATGCTACAATAGTACGATTTGCAAGTTCTTGAACCCAACTAACCTGTTCTTGCATATCCATCTCAAAGAACATCGATGGTGAATCTTTAGCAAGGCGAAGTTCAGCGATTAAGCCAGTATTGTTAATAATTCGAGATAAAATTGTTACAGATGTTAATACCAAAACTATTTCTCTTTCAGGGAAAGTAATTGAGTTTCCTGTTATTCTGATATCAAGTATTTGAGCTACTTGGTTGAAAGATTCACGAACACCATGACGTAACCAAACTTCCCACCAAACCTCCTGAGATTCTGAAGGAAATAATTCCAAATTATCTGTGAATAGCGCACGCACTGTACCTAAGCTAATATCCTCCAACCGTGCGATTAAAGGCTCATTTTTCGGTTTGCCTGTTTTTGTTTCTTCATCACGGTAAGCTTCGATTTTTGAAGCGAAAAAATCCGATGCTTTCTCTGGTACAAAGACGGTTACTGATACGGTTTCGTCTGCGTTATCAGATGAGTGAACAGCAAGTAACTCGATGTGCTTAGGCTTGTTCTCCAACAACTCGATCGCTTTCAGTTCGCTTTTTTGTACCTGGAACTCTAAATAAAAACCAGCTTCTCCAACTGCGAGTTCTGGTTCGCGCAATAATTTTTGTTGCTGATAATTTTCAAGAGCTTTCTCAAAAGCTTGCTGCAACGTTTCGGCGTGTTCTATACGATTGCGATGTGGGAAGGATTTTTTACTTCCTCCCCCTCCAGGATATGTGTAATCTTGGCTATCTCCCTTTACCACTATGTAAAAATTAGGGAGATTCCTTTGGTAGTCTGGCATTGTGTCGAGAGGTTAATTTAAACAGAGGTTAATTTAAACACATCTTTATAAAATAATACCGTACTCACTTAAAGATGGTGTTTTTACGCTCTAGAATCGCAGAAATCATGTTTTCTTCAGAAATTGAATCCTGATCAGAAATCACAGCTACTTTCGCCGCTTCATCTGCGGATCGAACTAATTCTGCTTGACTTAGACCATTAGCACTCTCAATAATATGTTCCCAATTTTGCCACTCAGTATAAAAAGGAGCTAGACGTGTTTTTAGTAATTTGCGAACAACTTCTTGATTTGGTAGCTCATATTCAATAACATCATCGAAACGTCGAAAAAGAGCCTTATCTAATAAATCAGGATGATTAGTCGCAGCAATGATTAGGCTTTGGCTGTCATCATTCTCCAAAAACTGCAAGCAGGAATTTAAAACCCGGCGAATCTCTCCAACGTCATTAACTGAAGCACGTTGTGAGCCAATGACATCAAACTCGTCAAAAAAATAAACACCTCTTGTCACCAGCATTGCATCAAATATGAGTTTAAGCTGATTAGCTGTCTCACCCATAAACTTTGTAATTAGACCAGTATAAAGAACTGTGAAAAGAGGAAGTTGTAGTTCTCCAGCAAGAGCAGCAGCAGTCATCGACTTACCTGAACCTGGTGGGCCAACTAAAAGTATTTTGCGACGAGGTTTGAGATTATACTCAGCTAAACGATGCTGCTTGATATGTTCTATAAGAATACGCTGTAATCTTTTTTCTAAAACTGGAGGAAGAACCATGTCAATAAATCTTGTGTCTGAATACTGAACCGATACAAGATTTACTAGTTCTCCCTTGGCTTGGGTGAGCGTTTCAGGGAAAGCTTTACGCTCAATAACAGATTTACGCTCTTTTGCTTTATCAATGAGAATTTGGATGTCTTGAGCAACTTTGGTGTGTCCTTGTCTTGCTTCATGTGCAGCTATCTGTAAAGCAACAGAGAAAAATTGTTGCTCCTCACCTTCTAGGTAGCTCTTCAAGAGCGCAATAATGTGGCGAGCTGTTGACATAAAGCATTTTATCTGACAAGTTTTTTAGGCTCTCATAAAGTAGAACATTTCATTTTACAACTTTAAAAAGCATCTTTAGCGGATAGATAGAGGAAAATGTATGTTTTTATAAGTACAATTGTACTATAAAAAATCACAGAAAGCAATGAACTATAAATTTCGACTAATCATAGGGCTAATCCCTTTTTAAAATAAGAATTATTCATATCAAAGCCCTGGATATCACTCTATTAGCCCTGAAAGGTCTAGTTCTACATAACTTATGGTATGTATTAGCTTTATTATTGATGGCTAGTACAGCGCGACGGAAATAAAACTACCATTCAAAATAAATGAAAACCTTACACCGTAATCATTTTGACTTTTGACTTTCGTTTTGCGGTACTAATTCCTTCATGCTTTGTTTTTCCAATTTCAGCACCAATTGTTGATAAATATCGTCTAAGCACACCGAAATCACAGGTTTACCTTTATCTAAATAGATGCGTCTAATTGAAACTCTACAGGTTCAAGCGATCGCTCCATGAATTCGTCTTCCTAGTCCCTGCTGAAACAATCAGCTTAGGGTAAAGCTTACTTTCAGAGTACCCAAACTGTGGGGCAAGGTTCAAAGTTGCAGCATTGTGGGTGGATGCTTGGTGTCAAAGGTGTTTTCTGTCGTCTACGGAAATGGTAAAGTGGCAAAAGGTTATTCAGCGAGATGCGACAAGTCCATGAGACACCAACAACACATGAGATTTTAGTCAAAGATTGTGTGAGTTACATTAATCGTGTACTATTATATTAGTACAATTATACTGTGGTCTACGATGAGTAAGCCAAAAAGTGTTAAAGATTGCAAAAAAACAACTATAATTAACCGATATAAACATTGTATAAAATCTTTATATTTTATTAAATGAAAAAGATTATGAATCTTTATAAACATTTATATTTGTTCATTAATTAGACTATTTTGTGGCAGTTAGCAGAGAGAAAGGTCATGTTGGATAAACTAATAAAATATTTTGTCTACGCGACAAAAGGGTATATTACAAAAACACAGCTAATTAAGTTTTTGTATTTAGCGGATCTTTACTCTGTTAAGTGGACAGGAAAGCAGCTGACTGATCTAGATTGGCGTTATTATCAATTTGGACCTTGGAATGAGGGTATAGATGTTGCTTTAAATCAAATGAATGGGAAAGAGATTATTCAAGAATCTCAGTACAATGCAACATATATTAGACCTGTTAATCAAGCTGCTCAGGCAGATGATTTGGAAATACCTCTCAGTGTTAAGTTTGTGCTGGATAATATTCGCAGAGAATGGGCTGGCTCAGATAAACTGAATCAGTTACTAGATTACGTATATAGCACTGCTCCAATGGTGGAAGCAAAAAATACCCATCGACCAGAAGAAAAAGCTAGACTTAACTTACAAGCAGAGAGAGAAAAATTAGTTAGTGAATTAGGACTGTAAAGTGGCTGGACAAAGACCTAGACAAGGTTGGATCTATTCCATAAATCCCTATAGGATATCTCTTCGTTGCAAACTGGGTCATGTCCATATTTATAGTTTAGATGAGCCAGGTGAAGTAGAATGTCAAACTTGCACTGAGAATATTAATTCAAGTAGGGTTTTCAGAGGGATACATCCTTATATCATCTGGACAAGCGATCAATTTCAAGATGAATCTAGATATATAGCAACGTTTTGCGTTATTCCTCTGACTTCACAAACAACATTTAAGGGTTTACCAACCACATATCCAATTAACTCCACAACTAGAAATGGTCTTGATAAAAGTTCATACGCTTTAGTTCACCAAATCTCTACTGTTGATGCTAATTGCTTCAAAGATTCATCAGAAAATTGGTTAAATCGAATTGGACAATTAGATAGACCAGATAAAGAAGCTATAGAAGAACGGTTAAAGTATTTATTGAATATTCAAGATAATCCTAGTGAAGACTGGTTTATTCAAAATGCGTCTCCAGAACTTTTAAAAAAAGTCTTTGATTATCTGCCTGAAGATACAAAAAATTTAGCAATAGAAGTATTAATTAACTATTTAGACTCATAGTAACTAAATATTTCTCAATTATATTAATATCCTAATTATTACAAATCCGGCAATCTCCGTACTGCTGTCTCTATTTTATTAGGTTCTGAAATCCTAGAAATTGTTACATCCCGAATAGGACGATCATCGTTACGGGGATTAAGCCCATTGTCTCTCATCTGTTGATCAGTCCACAGTAGATCAAATCCACGTTCGATCAAGACTCCTATCTGATCTGTAATCAAGTATCTAGCATGAGGCATCTCTTGCTCACGTCCAGACTCTTCTTTGAGTTTTAGCGTAAAATCAAAGCTATATCTTCGTTTCATATCAGCCTCAAACTGGCGTAGCAAATTCTTGATATCAGTTATTTGCTGATGAGATAAATATCTAATATCTAGACCGCTATACACCTCAAAAATTCGTCCATTTCGAGACGATGATTCTTGTAGGAAAATATCGAAAACCCATTCTAAAGTATTTTTATAATGTTCAGGAATAAAGTTATTAGTTGCTCGTCCAATCATCCGGTCATAGATTTTAATATGTTTAGCATCTCTGAATAATGGTATTAATATTCTATCTTCAAATTGTTCTTGATTCCATTCTCTATTATTCAGTGTCAGTGGTGAAATTTTCCTTCTCTGTTGAAAAAATTTTGATATTGAATATTCGGCAGTATCAATCGGTCGAATTGGTAAACTTTGATTTTTTACGCATTGACAGCAATCTTCTGTTGTGAAAATAGCATTGGGGGAACAAGTTAAGGCAATACCAATACACTGCTTACAATAATCAATATTACACTGTGAACATAATGTATACTCTTTGGGTGATATAACAAGACGATTTTTGATTCTCAGTTCCTTTATTAATTCTTTAGCAGGTTTTCTAAATTTAACTGGCCATTTTTCTATGGCTTCAATGATTGCATTCGATATATATTTATCACTATCTAACAGAACAACACAATTTTCTGTCAAATCATACAGCAATTGAATGTTGGTGCTACAAAATGATTTCTGTGCTGAAACATCTTCAGGCACTCCATCGAATACAGTGGGTGAAACAATAGTTCTAAAAAGCATATTAAGAAAATATTTCTCTAAAATCGTCTTCAAAAAATCCGTCTGGCCACTCATCGATGAAGTCGCCTTCTTCGTCTAGCCTTAATTCTAAGCATTGTGAGCCTTCTGAGTTGGAATCAACATAAATCACTGAAACATCTTCTGGTTTTAGCTGTCCTTCACGAATCAATTTTTGTAGCCTGAGCATGAGATGCTCACTGTGAGTTTCCAGGATAAATCTGTTGTTATATGGAGGTTTAATACTTTCTGCAAATACAGAACCTAGTTCAGCCTGGAGTCTAGGATGTAGATGAATTTCTGGCTGTTCAATGGCAACCAACGCATCCGATAGACCATAACAAGATACTAGAATGGGAATAACTTGACTAATGCCAATGCCTACGTCCCGGTGACTGACTGCTGTTTTAGTTCTCTTGTCAATTAAAACTAAATCTGAAATGCGATCGCCTCCTGAAGCTATCTCCTGTACCCAGGTTTCTGATAAGCTATCAGTATCAGTGAGCATGGAAACCAGTTGTTCAACTTCGGGTAGAACATTATCAGAATTCAGGTCAATACCCGCAGCTTCAAAATCACCTCTTAGCCTTTCAATCTCTTCTTGAATATCATTCCCAAATCCAGCAGCATGAACAATCAGCTTAGTGGTTAAATCGTGTAAAGTTTTGGCAATTCGAGGGTAAAGTTCAGCAGCAAGTTGTGAATCTGGTAAAAGACTACGCACCACTAGCTCATAAGGGGACTTCATCCTGTTGCTATCTCCCAGCCAAGCATTCACCTTTTGGCGAACTTCAGCGTTATTTAGGAGGATGTCCCAAGCATAACCACCGCCAGCATACCAGTTAGCATCTTGTTGCCGAGAAAACGCAAAATGCCGGGGTGGATAGGTGCGAAATGGCCCTAAATATCTTAGTTTTCCAATATCTCGTTCTACAGTCTCGGTAATTGCTCCAATCAATTGGCTGAGTCTGTAAGGTAGAATCAGACGCAGAGTGTCAGCTAAATCCTCTTGTTGTCCCGGCTTGGGATTAAGTTTGGGAATTAAGATGTCCCCCTCGTCTCCAACTTGAATTTTTGTTGGTAGTAAGCGAGAAACTTGTGCTGTAATCTCTGGGACAAGTTCATCGATCGCTTTCTCAATTTCCTGCCGATCCTCTGGAGTTACTTTCAGGGTAAATGTACTCACCTCTAAAATTGCTTGAATCAAGTTGGTGAGAATTGGGTGTTGGTAATCGAGGTGATCTAACTGAAGCTTTCCTTGAGGGCGAGAACTCATGCTTAAAACTCGTCTTTCATCGGCTTCGATAAAGAAAGACCGTACTCTTACCCTTCCTTTTCCTAAACGAGTACCAATCCCAACACCTACAGTCAGCTTTTTAATTGGTTGTAACAGATCAACTAAACCCTGATCTGGTGTATTTAGCTGTTTAGGGTCAATATCTACTGACCACTCTACCTGACTACGGCGATCGCGTTTATGAACATATTGCCCAAAACCTCCCAAATCAACAGATTCACCTCCGGCTTCTGTCCGGTGTATGTCCAATTCCCCATTTTTAATAGCGTGATGTGCTAACAAAAGGCTGTGAATGATGCTAGATTTTCCTGAACTGTTAGCTCCAAAAATCAAGGTTAGGGGACGAAGCGGGATGTATTGTTGATCAGCGAAAGCTTTGAAGTTACCGACTCGTAGAGCAGTTAAAGCGTTACTATTTATTATGTGCTTTTTATTTTTAGATACTTGTGTATAAGTAGGTTCTAACAAAAAATCTGTCTGTGTTTGTTGTTGACTATCATCTGTAGATTGAGGAAAAATTGGCTGCTGATTTTCCTCTATATAATTATTGGTAAATTGAATATTATTTTTTTCTGATGGCGAAGGAAAGTTTTGACTATAACTACTAGAACCAATATTAGGTTGCTGAATTTTAGATGTTTGCCCACCAGAGAATGCTAGACGTAATTCAGCTAATCTTTGGCGGGATTTGGCATTGATAGCATTAGCTAAAAATCTACTCTTAGATTGTTTGCGTGGTTGATACTTATGTCGCATTCGAGAAACTGTCATTTCCACTTCGCTACATAGTTGCTGTGCAGACAACCATTCAGATCCATACTCCTCTACCATCAGTTGCTGCGCTCTATCTGATGTGGCGATAATTAGGCGAGAAATTGTGCCTTGAGTTAATTCTGGTTGGAAATATTGTAAAAATTTTTCAATATAACTATCTGCGGGTTCCCCCAATTCAGTGTAATGTACTGATAAAATTTCAGTAATATTTTCTTTATTTTTACTTTCGGTTTCATCTTGGGCATCAAATAAAATTTGAGTTTCATAGCCTTGAAATGAGATGTAGCTAATCAACGCTTCAACCAGTTCTGAACGTGCTGACTTTAATCCAGCAGTCTCACTAGTTTTCTGCAAAACAGGCCAACCTTCAATGATATTGTCACCGTTTACTAATAGGATGCCTGGTAAATGGGATGAATTTGAAGATGTTTGATTTTCTGGACGTTCAAAGACCATATTTTATTATAGTGTTAATTGTTTATAATTGCTCTCTGTTTCCAATTTTAATAGTTTTGCTTGTTCCTCCATTTCTACAAGCAGTTCTTTTATATGTGCTTCTCGCCATTTTGCTGTGAGTTCACCAGAAAAAGCACGATAAAGTAGGCATTGGAAAATATTATTTAATTTAGCTTGAGATTCAATTTGCTTTTCATTCAATCTTCTGATCTCTGCCATACGACGGGTATATTCATTTTGAAGATCGAATGGTGGCAATGGAATTTTTAATGACTTTAAAATGGTAGTATTCATGAATGAATAAGCTCCATCATCACCACTTGCACGCAATTGATTAACTGATGTTGGAAAGTATGAAAGAAGAGATGTAAAATATTCAGGAAAAATACCTTTTTTATCTAAAGTAAGACGAATTAGATTTGTGCTAATAATGGAATGTGACTGTTGTGGTCGGGCTACACACATACGTCCAACAGTCCCTGCACGGGAAATTATAATATCTCCGGGTTCTACTGAATAACTTTTAAGTTCTTCATATTTAATTGGAGTTATAAATAATGAACCTGATTCCACAAACTGATTCGGCTTTATATTGTCAATTCCCCAAACGGGTATACCCTTATCAACATATTCATGTTTTTTAAGTGCGCTTCCGAAGGGGCCGCACTTAGTACCTGCGCGTTCTCTTGAAAATAATTTTTCTACTAATACAATATCCCACCCCATCGGATTTTTTGCCGGATCACCAAACATTTTGATAAATAGCGCAGGCAAAATGCGATCGCCTTTTACATCAGCCTCAGCCCGCATTCTTCGCAGTGTATCAGCTTGATCTAAAATCTTGACTATGCGACTTTGTTCATAGACAGGAGGGAGTGGAATATTTATAGATTCAAGAGTAGAACGGTTAATAGATTGAAATGTGCTTCCTTGACCTTGACGAGATATAGAAGGCTCAATGTACTTGAATAAAAAGTACAGATATTTTTGAACAGCTAGTTTTTTATTAGCTCGAATAGCACACAGTCCACGACCTATACAGCAAAGTTGATCAGCAATATTAGTAGGCCCAACTGGCGCTCTTACAGACATCAAAATGTCACCACTTTCAGCAATTCTTGTTGGTTCACTACACCATTTAACAGGGGTAGGGTGCATATCACCAAACTCAGCTTTGCCTTGAAATAATGGAATTCCTTTCCCATCTTCGTTGTAAGAATTGCCAGGAGGTGATTGCCCCATATTGATAACGGCAATATCAGATAGTTTGACTTCAAGCCACTTCATGAAACTGCCTCCACATCATGAAGCAGCTTTTCTAACCCAGATGCAATACCCTTCTCAATTTCCAACACTTCTCGAATTAACTCAACCGGATCATCATCAGAAATAGCCTCAGTTAACTGTGGCTTATAACGCCCAGCAGCTAAATTGTAATCATTTTCGGCAATAGTTTCCAAAGATGCCCACCAGCATCGGGGTTCATCACTTCCCGGCTTCAGCAACTCCCCCTTTTCAAAACCTGGAGGTTGCACAAAACCCGACTCCCGATAAACCTTCCACTGCTTTAATAAATTGGGAATATCGTTAAGTTCTGGCGTTTCCGGTCTACCCCCGCCGGAAATCTTATCAGGATCGTAACCATCATTTTTAACTTCATAGAACCAAACTTGATTCACCTGACGCACCGCAGATTCCATTGGATTGCGAACTACCAGCACCGCCGTCTTCACCCCCGTATATGGCTTAAACACCCCCGCAGGTAAAGAAACCACCGCCAATAAATCAAATTCTGTCACCAGTTTTTTCCGCAAATCCACATGAGCGCCAGTAGAACCAAATAGTAACCCTTCTGGTACAACCACCGCACACTTTCCACCCGCTACCAAAGACTTCATGATTGCAGCCAAAAACAGCAATTCACTTTTTTTGGAATTCGTCGGTAAATCCGCACGGATAGAATCTTTGGGTAACGTTCCCGCAAAAGGGGGATTATCAAACATCACCTTATAGCGACGGCGCAAATCATCTTCTGTCAGTCCCCCCATATCTGACAACACATTTGCTACTTTCAGCTTGGCATTGCGAATTCCATGCAGCACCAAGTTCATCATCGAAATTCGCATCATCTGGCGGGAGACATCAAAGCCATAAATCGACTCTTCCAACAGTTTCCAGTCAGGTAATCTATCCCCATTTCCTTTGCGATAAGTCTGGAGATTGGGGATTTGCTGTTTTGCTTCAGCTAAAGTCAGTCCCCGTTTTTCCAGCCAATCTTCACCGTAAATCGGCACTTCTATGGGATTTTCGCTGTACTTAGCTAAAATATACTCAATACTATCAATCAAAAATCCTGCTGTTCCACAAGCCAAATCACAGATAGTATCCCCCAAATCAGGGTCAACCATCTCCACCATAAACGCCCGTATCTGTCGCGGAGTACGGAATTGACCATTGAGCGCAGATTGACCTAAATGGGTTAACAGGTACTCAAAAATATCACCTTTGACATCCTGACCCATTTTGAGGAAATCCAAGGTATCGAGTTCATCAACTACCAACTTGAGAACATTCGGGTCATTAATTTCTAAAACCGCATCCCGGAAATACTCTGCCACTTTTGGCTCATCTTTCAGCAAAGAATTCGCCATGTAGGGGAAAACTTCATCCCGCAGAAAGTCACGCAGTTCAGTACCACTCTTGAAACGCCATTTTGACCAGCGATAACGTTCTGCTTGCTGGGGAAATAGTAATTTAGCATTACCATTATTACCTGTGAGGCGATCGCGTAACTCCCGATTTGCTTCCTCTTCATCCAACAGCTTCAGGTATATCAGGTAAGAAATCTGTTCAATGTAGGTGACAGGATTTGTTACCCCACCAGCCCATAAAGTATCAGTAATATGCTTGAGTTTGCGACGAATTTCTGAATCCATATTTTTCTCTTAACCCTCTGTACCTGTAGCATCCACCGCGAACACAGAGCGGTTTAGTTCATCAAAAATATCCCGCAATCCCTGCTCACCAAACAGTTCTATACCTAAACCAGCAGCATTGAGAACTGAGAGGGGTGGCAAGAATAAATCATCTATGGTTAGCTGACCTTTGGCAATACCCCGATTTTTCAACAAAGAAAGATACTGAGCTTGGGCTGGTGCGAAAGAATGAGAAACCAACCAAGCTCTAAAGTTTTCTTCTAGTAATTCTTCGTGACTTTTAATCTTTAATGTTCCCAATGCAGCCCGAATAAAATCAATCAAGCTGCCATTATAATTGCGGTAAGCTCGCCGCAAGTTTTCTTCATTAAAGTAGTATCGCGGTGCATTCAAACGCCGCACCAGTTCCGTTTCTTCTGTTTCCGTCAACAATTCTCCATCCCGGATTTTCTGGAGTATTGGATCATTAGTTACAGCAGATTGAATCGTTTGCTCCCAGTTAGTGACATAATCCCGTCTATCAACCCGTTCCCCTTCTGTTCCTACTTCTACATAATTGACATATTGCTGCCATCTATCCCTGAGTCCTAATTCAATTAATTCTGACCGAGGAAAGGATTGTTGCTGGTTGCTTCTAATTGATACATGACCTCGACCAGTTTCAGCATAAATATCAGTATCGCTATCATTAAAATATTCGTGATTTCTGAAAAAATCATAAATAACAAACTTGCGTTTATCAATATGTGGCGCAGTCCTTGTCCCCCGTCCACGAATCTGCTGATAAAGAATTGGACTCCGCACTGTACGACACATAACTAAATGCAAAACTTCCCGACAATCAAAGCCAGTATTGAGCATATCAACGCTGACTGCAACTTGTGGGTAATCCTCATATTTGAACTGGCGAATTAAATCATCAGCATTAGAAACATCACTTGTAATTACTTCAGCGTAACGCCCCTTACATTCTGGATGTAATTCGTTCAGATATCTTGTCAACCGCGCCGCATGATTTTTGGTCAAAGCAAATACTATCGACTTACCAGGCCCAATCTTTTGTCCTGGTGCTAATTCTTGATAATTCTCCCAAGCCAGCCTGTCAAACTCCTGCATCATTAGGCGGTTACTCGCCTCATTAGTCCACTTGCGTTCAAAGGCTGCTGGGTCATAATAAACCTCATCAACTTCAGCACCTTCAGCAATAATTTCAGTGATGCCAGTAGCGAAACGATAGGGAACAAGATACTTTTGTTCAAATGCCGTTTGAATAGAGTAAGTAAAATCTGGCTGCTCATTTCGGCAGTTGTAAAAATCAAAAGTATTACGTTCAATGTAAGCTGCTGGTGTAGCAGTTAAACCAATATGAAACGCATCAAAATGAGTAAGTGCCGTCTGCCAAACACCATAAATCGAACGGTGACATTCATCAGCCACAACAACATCAAAATAGCCGCTAGTAAACTCCCGATAACGGCTAATCATTGTTTGGAGTAAGCAAACTGTAATTTGCTGCTCTTGCCGGATCACACTCGGCTTCAGCCAGTAGCTACCATACTGATTTAAAACATCTTGAATTGCTTCTAATGCCTGTTTTGCTAATTGCTCCCTATCCACTAAAAACAGGATTTTTTCTGCATATCCCGATTGAATCAAGCGTTTTAATTGCAGGCAAATTAAATCAGTTTTACCTGTCCCAGTTGGCAGTTCGAGTAAAAATCGCCGTTTGCCCAATTCAACCGCATGATCAATGGCTCGCATAGTTTCCCTTTGATAGGGACGAACTAAGCGAATTTCTCCTTGTCGAGTGTAATACTCAGGAATTTCGATAGTGGCCAGAGGTTGACGGGTTGAGCGCATTTCAACCAATCGTTCTAAATCTCGCTGTGAGAAAAATGAATTGACAATCCGGGCATCATCGTTCTGATAGTCCCAGAAATAAATCAGTTCGCCGTTACTGAGAAAAATAAATGGTGCTTGAAGTTGCTGGGCGTAGGGAAGTGCTTGGTTCTTAGCAACATAAGGCTCAATAGCACGCTTCTTAGCTTCAATCACAGCCAAGGGACGACCTCTTTGGTCAAGCAGTAGATAATCGGCTCTACCTCTCCTTCCATCTGCCATTTGAGCCGAAACCTCAGTCATTACCTGAGATTTATCAGCCGGGTTCCATCCTGCTTGGCGGAGAAGATCATCAATATTAATGCGTGCATCTGTTTCTTTGCTAAAGTCGCTCATCAAATCACTCCTGTCTTACCAAAGTTAGCACGAAGCCCTCAGCGTCAGTGCTTTTTCCGCTTTATCCCAGAAGTTTTAACTTTTTCCCAACTTCAGCGCCAACTTTTGATAAATTTCGTCCAACCACACCGGAATTACAGGTTTACCTGCATCCAAAGATGCGATCGCTTTTTTTCTGTCAAACTCCACAAGCTCAAGTGAGGCAGTCCCCGTCTTGGCGGTTTCCGTCGATGGGGGACTGCCGAACCCGGAGGGCGATCGCTCCTGCACTTGGGACAACAACATAAACCGCTTACCTTTACCTGAAGTAAATAACTCCGGCTCTTGGTCTTTCAGCTTTTTCAACGTGGTGCTGGCTATGTCAAAACTTAACCCCACAGATAGCCAATATGACATTGCAGCCAGTTCCAGCAAATTAGACTTTGAGTAATAAATACTACGTCCTGTCCCAGTATCACTGATTACAGGAACAATCACCCCTCTCTCTCGCCAATACTGTAGCTGACGAAGGGTGCAGCCTGTGATTTCAGCAGCTTCCTTGCTTGTAAAAAATGTCTCCTGCATACAATTTATTTTACAGAAGACTTGTTTAATACAAATGTGTTAGTATTAGACAATATTGTTTTAAGCCAATGAGCCAAATCACTATTCAGTGTCGTCTTGTAGCCTCAGAGTCATCACGCCACCAACTATGGAAGTTGATGGCGGAGTTAAATACGCCACTGATTAATGAACTATTGCATCGGGTAAATCAACATCCAGAGTTTGAAACTTGGCGACAAAAGGGCAAACACCCGACTAGTGTTGTCAAAGAACTCTGCGAACCTTTGAAAACTGACCCTCGCTTTATCGGTCAGCCTGGACGGTTTTACACGAGTGCGATCGCATTGGTGAACTACATATATAAATCATGGTTTGCACTAATGAAGCGATCGCAGTTCCAACTAGAAGGCAAAATTCGCTGGTTGGAAATGCTCAACAGTGATGTTGAATTGGTAGAAAGTAGTGGTGTCAGCTTAGATAGTCTTCGCACTAAAGCTGCTGAAATTTTGGCTCAATTTGCTTCCCTCAATACTGCTGAAACTCCATCAACAAATGTAAAAAAAGCTAAAAAGCGCAAAAAAGCTCAAAATTCAGATAGCAAGAGTTTATCAAAGAACTTATTTGAGTCCTATCCTAAGACAGAAGATAACTTGACTCGTTGCGCCATCAGCTATTTGCTCAAAAATGGTTGCAAAATAAACGATAAAGAAGAAGACGCTAAAAAATTTGCTCAACGCCGTCGTAAACTTGAAATTCAGATTGAACGCCTCAGAGAACAGCTAGAAACAAGAATTCCCAAAGGTCGAGATTTAACATCTGCCAAATGGTTAGCGGGTTGAAAGAACGGCTTTATTGTTTATGACTTATTTCTTGAATAGTTTCAACACCCCTCCCAGCTAGAGGCGGGTTGAAAGAAAATAGATGGATGTAGCGATCGCAATGAAGTATGGTTTCAACACCCCTCCCAGCTAGAGGCGGGTTGAAAGACAGTAGAAGCAGATGGAAAGCAAGTTGAGACTATAAGTTTCAACACCCCTCCCAGCTAGAGGCGGGTTGAAAGCGGTAGCTGTGGGCGATCCATTGACCCGCAACGGTTTCAACACCCCTCCCAGCTAGAGGCGATTTGAAAGAAGTGGACACATAAAAAACAAAAGCAATCAGAAGTATTTCAACACCCTTCTCAGTTAAAGATGGTTTAAAATCAGGAAAAATAAGACTTTGCACGATAATACTTTTTTACGTTTCAAAAGCATTCCTAGCTAGAGATGGGCTGAAAGAAAACTCTGAAAATTGACAATTTTTTTGGGGAGAGTTTTACAAATTTCTCTTAAAAATAGGTGGGTTGAAAGATTGGTAAAAGTCATGGAATTCTTGGACTAATGGGACAAAAACTTGTCAACTTACAGCAATTTTCATTTCTTTGAACCACAAATTCTCGTAGGGGGTAAGGTCTTGCGCCCCTATCAAGTGGTCTATTTACCTGAAAATACTTCTAACAAAATATTGTCAATTTTCTTCGCCTATAGGATACAGAAGATTGCAGGTAAATTAGGTAACTGTATTACGAAACGCAAATATCCTCCAAACGCTTACTATTGAGAAATGACAAATTACGACCCTCTCTGGTCGGAGACGCACTTTCGTTCACCAGTACAGTTCATTTGCGCCGACATCCTTAGTTAATAAGTCATACATTGTAAACTGGTATTGTTACCACAGGAGTTCATCTTTGATATGGCTGATCCAGAATGCATAATGGACATTAATTTGTTAAGATTGACATCAATCTGTTAACAGTGACAAATAATTAGTTAATGTACAGGACAAATGGAGAATAACGGATTCGAACCGATGGCCTCTGCGGTGCGATCGCAGCACTCTACCAACTGAGCTAATTCCCCAAAATCTGCGCTAAGTCAAGAGTAATATTACTCATTAACTCAATACATGATCGCCATAAACTATTTTAACATTCAGTTGCCGATGGCTGAGGCTGTTTTTGAGAATAAACTTTCTGGACGCGTTCGAGTTCCAGCTCACTGAGATAATCAACAGTCCAGTTACAGCAGCGCTGGAGTATATGGAATGGGTAAGTATTCGCTACCCCAACAACTTGCATTTGCGATCGCTTCGCTGCTGCTATACCATCTGGAGTATCTTCAATTGCCAAACACTCGTATGGTTGAAGATTCAATTCAGGATATTCTTTATTTAGGCGTTTCACAGCCAGCAGATAACCATCGGGTTCTGGTTTACTGGTGGTGATGTCATCACCCGCAACAATAATTGCAAAATGCTCGGCTAGTTTAGCGCGGTGCAGTACCAATTCTATTTCTTGGCGAATAGCGCCACTGACTAATCCTAGTTTCAGATTCCGCGATCGCACTTTAAATATTAAATCTTCTACACCTGGATATAAAGGCAGTTTCTCTATTTTCTCTAATTCCACCGCATAAGCTTGGGCTTTCCGGTATAGCAACTGAGTTAAATAGCTTTCGTTAGCTACTCTACCACGATTAGCGAGTAGTTGCCCAAAACAAGCGCGATCGCTACGTCCTAAAGAAGCTTGACGCTCACTCACTTTTTGAGGTTGGAGATTTTCTTTAACGAGAATCTCATCTATCAGTTGCAGGTGGATTGGCTCATCGTTAATGATGACACCATTAAAATCAAAGAGAACTGCCTTTAAACTCATGCGATTATGCCAAATACTGGAGATCCAAGTCCCTCCAAATCATTATTATCTATTGATGTGGGAGCATACTGGCGGACATTTTCAGTTGCTATTGGTTTAACGCCGCTAGTTACCTGATTTATCCACCATACATCCTGCGATCGCACAGCTTCAAATCCGGCTGCACCCATGTTCGCATCTATACTACCAGCAGCATACTCACGAATATATGGCTCTTCAAAAACATCATTAAGCCATTCTAACTGACGCAGAGTTTTTTGATTCCCATCCAGAATTAATACTTGCCCTCCAGTTACCAGCAACCGGAAGCTTTCCCGCAGAATCGCTAGACACACCGCATCTGGTGTTTCATGAAATAGTAAAGAAGCTGTCACCAGATCAAATGTTGCATCCCTCAAACCAGTTTTTTCAGCATTTCCGTGTCGCCAGACTATATCTAAACCAGCATTTTTCGCTTTATCTTCTGCCCTTACCAGCATATAGGGTGATAAATCTAAACCAATAACTTCCGCTTCGGGGAAAGCCTGCTTTAACATGAAAGTAGTAGAACCTGTACCGCAACCTAAATCGAGTATGCGCCGTGGTTTCACCTTGACAGCATCAACTAAAGCCTGACGGACAATAGTTTCATTCGGCGGTAGAACGTATTGGGTAATGGGATCGTAAGTCACTGCTGCATCGGAGTTGAGATATCCACCTGTAATCCCGTGAAAGTTTTGATTACTGTAGTATGGCGGAATTGTGACATCATCTCGTTGGAAGCGATC
Source organism: Nostoc sp. (assembly GCF_036917815.1). GTDB lineage: Bacteria > Cyanobacteriota > Cyanobacteriia > Cyanobacteriales > Nostocaceae > Nostoc. The sequence goes on from NZ_JBALEK010000094.1 coordinate 37,928, forward strand.
GCACTCTTTCTCCCAGTCAATACTATCAGCGTAACGCTGCAACCCGTCTTCATCAATCAAAAGACGCACTACAGGGGATAAAAAACGTTCCCAGATTGTATCTTGACGCACTGCCATAGGTGTTGTGTCAGTTTTTGTAAAGGATTATTTCAATCATCGTTATTTTCTTTACAAATTTTAATACATATTTTCTTTCAGTGGCATCAACTTGACACTTATAGATTCTGTAGTACACTTGTAGTATAAACGTGCTATTCCCTAAAAGTAGTTCTTCAGCTCCCCGAAAATTGAGCTAGCCAAATGAAAGACAATGCAACATTTAAATTGCTACAACTAACTAGGTAATGGGTTATAAGTCATACCGATAATTATCAGTGCCCTATACCCAATCTAAAATTTAAAATCAAAAATAGAAAAATTATGCCTTACGAAAAGTTAGAAATTACCACACCAACACCCGTTTTATCTTGGGCAAATCACTCTTTGGGTTCAGAAGAAACCAAGATGGCAAAGAATATGGCATCATTACCATTTGTGTTTAAGCACATAGCTTTGATGCCAGATGTTCACTTAGGAAAAGGTGCCTTAGTCGGTTCTGTAATTGCGACGAAAGAGGCAATTATCCCTGCTGCTGTCGGTGTGGATATTGGTTGTGGTATGAGCGCTATCAAAACAGCATTTACCGCCGAACAACTAGAAGGTAAACTGAAGAAAATCCGCTTGGATATTGAAGCAGCAATTCCGACTGGATTCAACGAAAACAAAGACGTTGAAAAATCTGTCAGCAATTGGCAACACTGGGATGATTTTAAAGACTTGCATCGCGGCGTGCAAGACCTACAAAGTAAAGCAATGAAACAGATGGGTTCTCTCGGTGGAGGAAACCACTTTATTGAAGTGTGCCTTGATACAGAGAACCAAGTTTGGCTGATGCTGCATTCTGGTTCGCGTAACATCGGCAATAAACTCGCCCAGTGTCATATTCACACAGCCAGAGAATTAGCAAAAATGGCAGGTAATAAATTACCTGACCCTGATTTGGCTCACTTTGTGGCTGGTACGCCAGAATTCCAAGCATATTGGCACGATTTGCAATGGTCACAAAACTATGCGCGTGTCAACCGTGATGTGATGATGGCGCGTTTTAAGCATATAGTTGAGAAGCATTTAGTAGGTGGGAAAGCAACTAAAGCTTTATTGCAGGTTAATTGTCATCACAATTACGCCGAAAAAGAAGTGCATTTTGACGAGGATGTATACGTTACTCGTAAAGGTGCAGTCCGCGCCCAGACTGAAGATTATGGGATTATTCCTGGTTCGATGGGGGCAAAGTCTTTCATCGTTAAGGGGAAAGGTAATGCCCATAGTTTTTGTTCTTGTTCTCACGGTGCAGGGCGTTTGATGTCTAGAAATAAGGCAAAAAATGTCTATACACTTGATGATTTAATAGAGCAAACAAATGGCATAGAATGCCGCAAAGATGAGGGTGTGTTAGATGAAATTCCTGGTGCTTATAAACCCATAGAACAAGTTATGGAAAATCAAGCAGATTTGGTTGAGGTTGTAGCAACACTTAAGCAGGTTCTTTGTGTTAAGGGATAAATTGGTCGGGTGGGTAATGCCCACCTTTTTTATTTTTTAAACGCAGAGGCAAGCTGAGGTAAGCGCAGAGCTACGCTGAGGAATAAATGATTGTTTTAAGTGCGACATTCTTTGTAGTGTTACTCCTGTAGTGGATACCGCCTCATCATTTCCCCAATATCAACCGCTTCCCCTTGTGGCGTATAGCGCTCTTTTATTACTCTCGTCAGATTAAATTTGAAACCCTATTTTGACGTTAGTCCGCGCAGGCGGACTTCGCTTGTGTAGCCGCGATTTCCAATCGCCTGGATTATTCTCTCTCCAGAGTCATAGAAGAGCGCTACAAAAACAGAGATTGAACAGTCAGATCCTTCTGGGTAATACTGAAGTTACGCTGTTCTGCTGTGGCAACGAATGAAACGATCGCTTCACACGTCACAGCAACGGTTAACATCACCAGGTTTCGTGCTAGGGGATAATCACAGACATCATCATTAACCTTGGAAGGAACGCGATAAACGTCATTCCAAATCACTTCTGCATAATCTGCTGATAGTCCAGCATGAAGGCAGGGTAGGCTGAATTTTTCAGCATAATCTTTCACTGCTTGACGTGCCACACTATTGTCAAAAACATCGATAATTAGCTGGCTGTCTTGGAGTAGTTGAGTTGTATTTGCTGGTGTTAACTCTTTTGTTTTAGCATCAACTTTAGTACCAATTGCTCGATATAAATTGTTCGCTAAAATCTTCGCTTTGAACGCTCCCACATCGGAACGGTAGTAAGGCTGAGTAGAAAGGTTACGCTCCTCAATGCGATCGCGATCTATCACTGTAAGTTTATCAAAACCAGACCGAGCTAAGTTTTCTGCAATGTTAGCTCCTAATGCTCCAGCCCCACAAATTGTTACAGGATAGTTTTTTAGTTTTGTCATCACAGCATTGCTGCGGTAAAGCTGTTCGTGAAAAAAGATACTCATAATAATTCGTAATTAATTAATCAGATTGTTCTCACTACTCTTGCTGTTCCATGACACCCACTAAGGATTGCAAGTCAAAATCGCGATCGCGTCCACTCAGACAAATACCAGAACTGACAACAGTCAAATCAGTTTTTGCGATCGCACTACTATGACGAACACCATCAGCAGTTGTCCAATCGACTGTCCAATAATCGTTGCGATCGTGGAATTGGTTTAAGGTCCCGCCACCCATTTGCAATGCTTTTCTCAATCGCTTTTCATCCTGTTGGGGTTGAGTAAATCCCTCAATGCGCCGAGTTGCTAATTGATACACTGTGCGGATTTCTGGAGTCATGCCTTTAAACTGTAATTCTTCAGCAGGAATGAGTTGCTTAACAGCAGATTGCAGAGTTTCAGAAATTGCCGGATCGGTACGGCGATCTACTTCCTCGAACCAGCAATAATGCCCATTCCATCGGGCAATAATTTGCTCAAAGGCGATACCCTCGGTTACTAAGTGGACTGCGATCGGCTTAACTACCTTCAACCGTTGACGCATATCTACTTCATTTACAGGGTATGCTAACCAAGTTTGTCCCCGCAGTTGGTGTGCTAAACGCAGTCGTATTTGGGGAAAGTGTTGCAGGTATTCCCCAATTTGGGGTAAGTCTGCTTCTTCTACAACCGTTGCTGTTTTTTCATCCACAGCTTGAAAGATGCCCCAACCTTCAAATTTACTAGGCTTTGGCGTGAAAGTGTAAATCATCCCGGCTACCCGTGTGCGAACTCGTCCACCTTTGACACAGGGCGCTAGGAATTGGGTGGTATGTAATTGCGCTTCTGCGATCGCAATTTGGTTGATTAGCTTGAATACGTTAGTCATAACTAATACCAATTTTCAAAAATAAGGCTACCAATGCAACCCTATAAAATCTGACTTTCTTAATTACGAATTACGAATTAATATAATTCTGCGTGCAAGTTGGTGGAGCATTGCGTGTTCTCAGTTACTAGAGGGACTCTGCTGGTGAGTTGTTACACACTCTTTTAAGGATGGCTACTTTTAAGCCTACCTCCCAGGTTCTTCGTACTCCCCGTTCACACACGCCCACTGTATTTGACAGTGTTACTTTTCCTCTCGTACTAGTATGTAGGCTCCAAGAGTTGGGGCACGCAGGATATTCATATAATACATTATACTACATAAAGTTGGAAGATATGAAAGGACATATTTTGGAGTAGAGCGATCGCTGTTAATTTATACACCTTCTCCATGTGGCTCTATCACCTCATTTTAGTTGAGCGATCGCTAAATTCTATCAGCAGTACTTAAAGTTTAGTTACTGTCAAACAATTATTCTTAAGGACAAATATAAAAGAACCATTATTAATCATTCCGGGTGATCTAATTTGCCATACACAGGTATAATACATTATCTCTGAATCAGCATGTTCTTTTGGAATAGCAAGCTTAATGGGTGTATCTGTAATTCTAAATTCAGTTCCCTTGAATATAGGCATCTTTGCGGGAATAGCCCAGTTTTGACTAAGCTGTGTAACAGCTATTTTTTGATCGTCCTCGGAACTAAGAAAGACATTATCTGTCATCTTTAAACCAGCAAAGTTAGATAATTTTATAGCAGAATCTATAAAGACCTCCATCACAGCATAGGATGCAGCTTCTTCTGCTGTATTCTCTACAGTAATATTCATATCGACTGGTTGAGTCGATGGGGAGTATTATCTCCCGCACCTCTCAGTTAGATCCGTGCGTGCGACTTTCACCGCACACGGCTCCCGATGTTCTTGGCTTG
>NZ_JBALEK010000095.1:0-48280 GCF_036917815.1 Nostoc sp.
TATTCCCTATTCCCTATTCCCTATTCCCTATTCCCTATTCCCTATTCCCTATTCCCTATTCCCTATTCCCTATTCCCTATTCCCTATTCCCTATTCCCTATTCCCTATTCCCTATTCCCTATTCCCTATTCCCTATTCCCTATTCCCCATTCCCTATTCCCCATTCCCCATTCCCTATTCCCCATTCCCCATTTACTACTGATTACACAGCTTTTTGCAATAAATGACTCCCCATTCTTAAAAAAAAATTGATATATGACAATCTGTCATATTTGGCGTTGATTTTATTTAAAATGAGAAAGAGAAAAAAATTATTTGTTAGGAGAGAGCCATGAAATTGATTTCGGCAAGCTGGCGACGCCTTGGTTTAGCTGTGTTGACAATCCTTTTAGTTGTTAGCAGCTTCGCTGTTTTCACTCCCAGCGCTGATGCGGCTGAAACCTACCAGGTGAAATTGGGTAGCGATAAAGGAATGCTGGCATTTGAACCGAAAAAGTTGACCATTAAACCAGGTGACACAATTGAATGGGTGAACAACAAAGTTCCTCCCCATAATGTTGTGTTTGATGCTGCCAAAAACCCCGGCAAGGACAAGGATTTAGCAAAATCTCTGTCTCATAAGCAACTTCTTATGAGTCCTGGTAAAAAGGAAACAACCACCTTCCCCGCAGATGCACCTGCTGGTGACTATACCTTCTACTGCGAACCTCACCGTGGGGCTGGCATGGTTGGTACAATCACTGTCCAAGGCTAGAAACACCAGCCTTTGATACAAGATGATTACTCAGTTAAATTAACTCATCGCAACACGCCACACTCCTAGAGTGACGCACAAAATCCATAATGGCGGTAACGAGTCCTATCCTCCCCTAAGACGCTAAATAACCTGTGGCGATGGAGGGATGAACTAGTTACCGCCAATTTTGATCAAATTTGACTTAATCAGGGATTGATCGCGTTTATACTCTTGCTGGAGGCTTGTTGCGAGGAAATTCTGTTGAGAATACTTTTATTAATCCTACTGTTGGCGATCGCTCTATTCAAATTGACATTCATTAGTCCAGCACTAGCTGCCGAAACATCCAACGGTGCTAAAATCTTCGAGGCTAACTGCGCTTCTTGCCATATAGGTGGCGGTAACATCCTGATTATCCAGAAAACTTTGAAAAAGGAAGCATTGTCAAAGTACCTAGAAAATTACGATCGCGATTCAATTGAGGCGATTATCCACCAAGTGCAAAATGGTAAAAATGCTATGCCTGCCTTTAAAGCCAAGTTAAGTGCTGAGGAGATTCTGGAGGTGGCTGCTTACGTTTTTCAGAATGCAGAAGAAGGCTGGTAAATTAGCGATACCATCTACTTCTTGTGGGGTGGGCATCTTGCCCGCCCTAATTAGTTAACTATATGTATATATATGATGAACTAGCGATCGCCAGTTCATCAACTGCTAAAAACGATATTTTCAAGATGAATGATAAATTTACAATTTTTATCATTCATCGCTTTTAGCTTGTTTGTTAGGTACTTCCAAATAAAAAAACATCCCAAATTTTTGTGGGATGGGTGTCCCCACCATTGGTGTCAAGTTAAGCTCAAACTTCCTATGTCAATAAGCATTTATGCTGAAGAATTCGGTTTTAAAGGGACAAAAAACGAACTTTTTCAGGGACTATTAATGCTTTGTTTATTAGCATCACTCCCAGCTTGCGTATAAAAGTCAGAAAAAGTTCACCTTTATACTTCGTTCCTCACAAAACCTATCGTTGACAAATGGGTTTTAACCTTAAGTTGACACTAATGGTGTCCCCACCCGTCCCAGATTTAGAGCGCTCATGTTGCCCACCCCACAAAATGGATAATTTATTTCTTGTCAGTCCCTTAATCCAAAATCACCACCGGGTGATTATTTGTCTGGATTAGATTTTTTTCTGTTTTCCTTCACTTGGCGTAATTGTTCTACTAATTTTTGCTCCGATCCAACAGAGGGCGTAGACTGACTATTATTGACTCTCGGTAGTAATAACGGTTCGGAAGTAGTGGGTGACGATGAAGGTGTGAACTGGTTATTTATGATTGGCAGTTCAGATAATGGCTTAGAAGTAGTTGCTGGTGAGGGTATAAGCTGATTGTTATTGATTCCTGGTGTAGCTAATGAAGAGGGATTTTGCTCTTGATTAGTCCCAGTGGTATTGCTAGTGTTGTTTTGAAAATGTAGGTTAAATGGATAGGAACTAATCTGTTTATCTCCCTTGGGGGATTGCTTATTAAAGTATTCCCTTGCTTTTAATTGCAATTCTGGGGAAAGTAACTTGTCTTGAAACTTGATATCTAAGACTTTACCATCAGGATCTACCACTAATACACCCAAAACAGCACCTTGAAGATTCGGCTTATCCGTAGGTAATATTTGCCGGATGACTGGTTTTTGTTCAGCATTGGGGTATTCTTGCTGAACTTCTTTTCTCAGCTTTGTGTAGGAGTCTAGCTGGGCGATGGCCAGTTGAGTTCTCTTCGCTGATAAATCGGCTGTCTGGGGCGTGGTTCCCCTCGTTCCGATTAAAGTATTTCCACTCCTGGGAGCTTGTTTTAGAGAATTTATCAGCGAGTTTTGAGAAATTCTAGACGCATCATTAGCCGGTTGCGTCATTATTTGTGAACTTATATTTCCCTGTGCTGTTGTAATGGGGCTAGTGGTTGTAATGGCACTAGTGTCAGATAAGTTTTGAGGTTGGGCATTTTGCAGAAGATCATTAGATATTTTCTGCGGCTGCAATTCTGGCAACCTATTTAAAGCCAGAGGCTTAGGTGGCTCATAATTGGTGGCAATGTTATTCACACGAGGAACTGATGGAGAGAATTTTGGGCTGTTATTAAATTTAGAACTGTCAAACTTAGAGGCATCAAATCGCAAATTATCACTAGGAATCATCCGCAAAGACTGCCTTGTAGGTAAGGAGGAGACCTGATAGTTATTCGACGATGCGGGTAGCGGAGGCAGTACTAGCTGACTGGATGGTGGTGGTGCTAATGGCGATAATCCACCTTGGGCGCTAAAGTTCGGAGCAGAAAGTGGCGCGACTGGGGGGAATTGTTGTAAACCAATTTGGGGTGTGGTTTGCGGCAAACGGTTTTGATCGGCTTGGCTCAATTCCAAAAGTCCGACTGTTTTGGATGATGCTGTTTCTTTGGGCTTGTTAGACTCCATAGGCATCAATGGCACAATCATGGCGATGGCACCGTGGATACCAAGGGAAGCTATAGCTGCTATCCCAATTGGCTGGCTTAAGATATCTGGTATATTTTTCAGCAGGGAGACGTAAGACATAGCTATTATCGTTCACTCGACTCAGTTACAGTTGACTACCGATTTTCTCTTTCCGACTATATTCCAATATCCTGAAAGAGATGCGTTCCTCTAAGGAAATAATAACTTCCTCTGTTGACAATCAAAACGCCAAAATTGCCATTTATTCAAGTTTTATAACAAACAGAATTCAGGAGTCAGAATTCAGTTGGGTATTCTCTACGACTAGTGGATGAATCAAGGGGTTTAAATTCCCTACTCATTCATTCTGACTTCTTCTTTAATCAATGACGCTGTATCATATCTTCAAAATTTGAGCTTGCTAAAGAGATATTTGAAAAATTACTACCTTTGATTTTTTATTTTTATGACGCACACAAATTAAAATTAATATCTGGGAGATTTATAAAGCTTAAGTGAATGTACAAGTCTGATTTCATCAAAACATCTGCTGAAGTTGCCTTGTTTTTCTACTGTCTTCCAGCTAACCACGCTTCTGTAACAGATGGCACACTTGCTTGTCCAATACTAGTCCCTATGTAAAAATACTACCACATCGGCAGTCTCTCAAACTGTTGCAATTTGTACAGTTTTATTGACAATTCTAGCCCTGAACCACACCAAGGCTATTTGGGTTTTTATCAAGGGAGTGAGTCAGGCGATCGCAATTCTAGCTTCTGAATCATGATTGCTTGTTCCTCAAAAAAGTTCAAACCCTCAATCATTGCATCCAAAATTCCAAATGCCCTTACCGATAGTTATTTTACCTGGATATCTAGAAAGCGCGATCGCTTATCGCCAACTAGAACAATCCCTACAAGAATTAGATTTTCCCACGGTTACAGTACCACTGCGACGGCGTGACTGGTTTCCCACTCTGGGAGGGAGACCCGTAACCCCTATTCTGCAACAACTTGATCGCACGATCAAGCAAACATTGCAACAACATAATGCTACTCAAGTTAACTTGATCGGTCACTCAGCCGGGGGTTGGATATCCCGCATTTATATGGGAGAAAAGCCTTATTTGACACGCCCTGATGTCAAACCATTTCTCTGGGAAGCCCATCCTCTGGTTGCTACTCTCATCACCTTGGGTACACCCCATATTAGCCAAGAACGCTGGACGCGCTTCAATCTAGATTTTGTCACCAATAATTACCCAGGAGCTTTTTACAAAAACGTTCGTTACGTTTGTGTGGCTGGCAAAACTATCTTTGGCCAAAGGCGGCCTGGTAGTTGGTTAGCTTACAGTAGTTATCAATTAACCTGTGGTAAGGGTAACACTTGGGGAGACGGAATCACGCCCATCGAAGCTGCTCATTTGGAAGGTGCAGAAAATCTGGTGATTGAAGGTGTGAAGCATTCTCCGAGAAGTCCTGGGATTTGGTATGGTTCAGCAGAACCCTTAAAAGCTTGGGTGAAATATTTGATTTGAAAAACTTTATTTTTCTTTGAGAAATGCAAAATTTATTAATATTTCTTAGCTAAAATCGTAATAAGAATAAATACTTAGTTAAGAACAGGAGGGGTGAACTATGCAAAGCACCCAGTTCGATCGGATTTTGCGACGAATAGCGACGATATTATCGGTCGTGATTCTGACTCTGTGCTTAATTTATGTCTCTACCGGAGTTTTGCTTTCTTTTTACTATGAGCCGACAGCAGGCGGGGCTTATAACTCATTGAAGATGATTAATACACAACTGCCATACGGCTGGTTGTTTTGGAGAGCGCATAATATTGCTGGTAATGCAGTAATTGCGATCGCTCTAATTCAAATTGTGGTGATGTTTTTAGGTCGCCAATTTCGCAATAGCTGGCTAGCTGCTTGGATTAGCGTGATTTTGTTGACCCTAAGTGCGATCGGGCTAGATTGGACAGCGATGATTTTAGATTGGACTCAGGAAGGTTACTGGCGTTTTAACATTGAGCTAGGAACCATCCAAGCTATTCCTTTCATTGGTGGGCAACTGCGCGACATCCTAACCGGTGGTGGAGCAATTAACACAGTTACCGTTGAACACCTTTACACAATACACAGTTATCTGATTTCGGTAGCGACACTAATTCTTGCCATAGTACATTTGTCTGCTTTACTCTGGCAGGAATCGCAAGCGGAGTTAGGAGTTAGGAGTTAGGAGTTAGGAGTTAGGAGTTTGGAGTTAGGAGTTTGGAGTTAGGAGTTTGGAGTTAGGAGTTTGGAGTTAGGAGTTTGGAGTTAGGAGTTTGGGACTTCCAAATAAAAAAATGTCCTAAAAACTGACCCAAAAACCCTCTCTATTTCTCCTCTCTCTGTGTTCTCTGTGTCTGGAGTGGTTCGTTTCTTTGGATAATTTATTTCTTGTCAGTCCCTTATTATTCTCTCCCCAATGCCCAATACTTCGGCAACTCTTGGAGACGCTACGCGTAGCAAGATCCCCGAAGGGGTACGCTCAGTACAAGTGCCCAATGCCCAATACTTCTCTTCTTAGGCTGCGCCAACGGCAACTCTTGGAGACGCTACGCGAACGCTCAGTACAAGTGCCCAATCTACCTCATCCCCCAGGAACTTCACTAGTAGAAAGTTGAGATAATTGGGCGAGGGATAAGTCTTCAACCTCTGGTAACTTTTCTAGGGAGAGGGGAGTGGATTGGGTGACACCAGATAAGCGTTTTAAAAGGCTAGGTCTGGGATCATATAACAGATAGATAATGCGATCGCCAATTTCCCAATCTTGGTTAACTGGCATTACCTGTAAGCGTTCTTCTCGTTCTACCAATAGCGGTATCAACACCCCAGTCCGCATCTTTTCTTGGATGCGATCGGATTGAGTGGAAAATTCCGACTCATTCAGGGTGGTTGTTCCCAACTTAACTCGCCCATCACTCAAATATTCATTCCAAGTTTTAATCGCCAAGTCTGGGATAAAAGCTTGATTAACTTTATTACTAACCGAAGTACTCGCCTGGGGATCGCGGGGGAAAACAGCTAAGACACGCGGCGGATTAAATTCCTCAGCTGCTCGTTGAGCCAAAACAAAATTCACCTCACCATTACTTGTCATCGCCAAAAAAGTACCCATAGAGGCAAGTCCTGCCTCTTCCAAAACAACAGCATCTAAGGCACTGCTGGCAATCACCCGTAGATTTTGCGCCTCAGCTTGCACAAGACAGTCGGGGTCAGTATCAATCATCACCACGTTTTCTCCCCGTTCTTGGAAGAACCGGGCAATCAAAAGACTCAAGGGATTACAACCCACAATCACTGCCCCAGTTGCATCTTTAGAGGTGATTTGCAGCCAGTTAGCCACCCAGCCAGCTGTTAGCCCTTGACAGACAACAGTCATGATAATTGTGAGAAAAACTAAAGCTTTGATAGAATCACCACCGTTAATGCCGCGCTGTGTCAGCGAAATCGCAAAAAAAGAAGCGACAGAAGCAGCAACAATTCCTCTCGGCGCAACCCAGCTTAAAAATAATTTCTGTCGCCAGTTTAGATCGCTGTTCCAGGTACACAAGACGATATTAATCGGGCGAACGACAAACATTAATACCAAAACAGTGAATAAACTACCCCAACCCAAAGCAAACACACTAGCAATGGATAGGTCAGCAGCTAATAAGATAAATAGCACCGAGACGCTGAGAATTGTCAGCTGACCCTTAAAACTTCGCAAAAGACGTTCTTCTGGAACTGAGGAGTTAGCAAATACAGCTCCTGCAACTACTGTTGTCATTACTCCCGATTCGCTGCGGATCATTTGCGATAAGGTAAACAGGCTCCAAAGTATCGCTAACACCACTAAGTTTTTTAGCTCGAATGACAGAAAACTGGCGCGTTTGAAAATCAAACTCATCAGATAACCGCCAGCCCCACCAATTGCCGCACCAACACCCAAGCGCATCAGTAAACCAACGATTGCATTAATTGGGTCAGCATCGCCGTTTAAAATCGTATCGAGGACAACGAAAGCGAGGATAGCCCCAACAGGGTCAATTAAAACCCCTTCCCCTTCTAAAAGTGTTGCCACTTGCCGATCTACATTGATTTGTTTGAGCAAAGGGCCAACGACGGTTGGCCCTGTGACCACGATTATGGAAGCATAGAGAAAAGCTATCTTCCAGGGAAATTCCCCCAGCCAGTGGGCTGCCATACTCCCACCAAGCAATGTGATTAGCGTTCCGAGAGTGACAAGCAATTGCAAGCTGACTGAAACTCTGCCTAGCTCTCGCAAATCCAAATTAAGTCCGCCTTCAAACAAAATTATTGCCGTTGCTAAGGCGACAATAACTTCTAGTCCAGAGCCTAGTAAATGGGGATGCAACAGCCCGATGCCATCGGAGCCAAACAAAATGCCCAACAGCAACAACAAGACGATGCTGGGTACACGAAGGTACGCAGCTAGCACTTGGGCGCTAATGCCTGCAAAGACAGCGATCGCCATCTGGATGGTGATTTCAAAAGATGCTTCCATATTGTAGATTTTGAGCGATTTATTTCAAAATCCTTTGTAAAAAACCGTAGATATTAAATCTACAGGGTACAACATCATACCCTTTGTTCCTTGCTGTCTTTAGCGTTTTTTATATCTGTATATCCCCTGAAATTGCGATCGCCACACCGTGACGCACCCTGCACCTTCCCGCAGAAGTATCTACGGAGTTTTTTGTGTGTCTCCATATCTTTGTATCCTCTTCAAGCTTTTATCTGCACCCAGTTTAGCTGCCACAAACTTTTTTTTGCAAAACCTGTTGACAACTGCAAGAAAATTCGTTACCTTATAAAAGGTCTGAGTCTGATGCCCCCATCGTCTAGAGGCCTAGGACACCTCCCTTTCACGGAGGTAACGGGGATTCGAATTCCCCTGGGGGTACTTAAAAACAATAAAAGCAGAAGCTTTTTTGTTTGAAATTTACAAATTAAAACCATCATCCGTGAATAAGCCTGAATGATGGTTTAATTGTTATAAATACGGTTCTTTGCTGGCTAGCTCTTCTACGCGTTGGTGAATAGCCAGGAGGTTTAACCGCAGATCCTTACCAAGGCGATTTTCAATGATTCCTACTGGCATAGTGAGTTTAGGCCAAACTTGAATTGTGTAGGACAGATTTGTTCCTATATACTCACCGAGGGAATAAGGCTCTAAGCACCAGCTACCAGAAAAGCCTTTAAAATCTCCCTCTACCATACGGAAATTAATTTCTTTGGGGAAGCATTCTTCCAAATCCAGAACTACCCGCGCACAAAATTTGAAATTCAGTAAGCGCTGGGAGCCTACTTGCTCCAGTCGAATCCCACCATTGGGATGCTCGATTAAACGACTCTTGGCAAGGTTGGGAAGGAAGTCAGGTAAGGCTTCATAATCTGTGAGAACCTTCCAGATTTGCTCCACTGGTTGGGGGATTTGGATTTTGGCACTGATTTGCCTCTGTCGCTCTGCTATTTTCTCAATTTTAACTTCTACCTTAACAGCTACATCCCCTTCTAGGTTGATGTCATCAGTGGAAGACTGGAAATCAAGGTTCTCTGTTGTGTTCTGTTGTTTAGTCACTTTCAGAATTATGGTTTGCTTTCGTCAGAAAATTGGGGCAGAGTCAGGGTGAAGCAAATTTCGCTTTGTTCAGAATCCGGGATTGGGAGACTTTGAATAGCGATCGCTCCATTCAAATGCTGTACTAAAGACTTGACTAGAGCAAGTCCCAAGCCTGTCCCTGGAGTCCAACGCCCTTTTCCGCGACGGAACTTGTCAAAGATGTAGGTGGCTTCTTCTTCAGATATGGGGCGTCCTGTATTCGTCACCTTTATGATAACTTGATCAATTTGTTGATCAACTTGGTGAGCCGCTTCCAGGCGGACTATTGTATCCTGCTCTGAGTATTTACAGGCATTTGTTAACAATTCTTGCAGGATGCGGTCAAAACTCTCCAGTTCAGTTTGCAGTTTTAGCGATTCCTCTGGCAAATCTACAGAAATCCTTAATCCCTTCTCTGCGAGTTTTTTCTCAAAAGATGCTGCTATATCCTGGATTCTAGTATTTAAATCTATAGATTGTAATAGCGGAGCTTCGTGAGGCGATTCTAGTTTTTGGAGTGTCAACAAGTCATTAATCAAGTTAATTTCCTTTGTACATTCCTGCTCCAGGATATCCATATATCTAACTTGACGCTCTGGTGCTATTCCTGGCAAACGTAAGTTCCGAATTGACATCAGCATATTTGTCAGAGGATAGCGTAGGCGATCGCTCATATTACTCAAAAATTCATCTTTGAGTTCGTTAAGTTTCCGCAGTTGCTCAACATACTGCCGGGTTCTTTCATGCAGTTTCGCTTGCAGTTCCAGACTACTCTGGAGTTTCGCCGTGCGTTCATCTACCAAAGTTTGCACTTGGCGCAATGTCTGTGACTGAATTATGGCGTTACTCATTTGAGCGCAAACCATTTCCACAAGATTTAATTCTGCTGGTTGCCAATTGCGAATTACAGATTGCTGTAGCACCAAGAATCCTAAGATTTTACCTTGACTCTCTAATGGCACTAAGAGAACCGCAGGGAATTCCTCTATTGCAAATAATGGAGCAGCTGTCAATGCCTCGTTTTCGTCTGTATAGTCATCGAAGATGACTGGTTTTCCAGAATCTATGAAGGCACGCTGGCATAAACCACACTCTGAAACCAAGAAAGACTTAGCTAAGGCGTCTAGTTCATTAGTGGGGGAACTTTGTCTTTCCCTAGCCCATTCAGCGTTCACAGTAGCTTTCGCTTTGGGAATTTGTTTTTTAGCTTGAGTCCTAAATAGTGGATCTGTATATTTTAGTAAAATGAGTAAACCCCGATCTGCCTGGAGAGATTCGACAGTCGAGACAACAACTAACTGGAGCATTTGATTAAGCTCCAAGTTGCTACGACTCAATAAAGTTAATTGCTTGATCAAGCTTTGATGCTGGTTGCTCTTTTGCACATACTGCTCTTGATGAGCAATTAATTGAGCTTGTGCCACTCCAGCAAAAGCGATGGCGCACGCCGACTCCACTTCTTTGAGCAGTTGTTTTTCTGATTCACTCCATTCATAAGGTTGGAATTTAATCAGATTAATCACTCCGTTATTATTGCCACCAAACCGAGTGGGAATTGCCAAAACTGCTTTGATTGGTAGTGGTAAATACTGACACCCAATTACCAGACTGTTCTGAATGATGGAAATGTCTTCAATAGTCAATGGTTGGGCAGCACATTGCAGCACTGGCGAGTGCATAAGCAACTGTTCCATCGAAAACATCTCTTCTGGGTGTGGCAACCCGATATACTCATCAGCACACCAATTAGTAGTAGTCGCTTCGTCGGATGTCTCACCCGTTACTGAAACCAAGCAGCAGCAATCTACTTGAAAAGCAACTCCTAACAATTGGGCAATATCTTGCAGCATCGATGCCGTCGCCGAGCTATTGGCAATTATTTGGTTAATCTTTTGTACCAACTGGCGGGCACGTTCTTCCTGATGATGCATCAGCTTGACTTGATAAGGTTGTAGTCGATCTATGTCATCTACGTAATATGGCGGCGATGATAAAGGTTTTTTCATTCTTGGCACGCCCTCGGATAATAACCCCATTGTTTTTGCACCCAACCTCTTGGCATATTCTTCACCGCTACTTGTGTTGCTACACCCTGATAATTGACAAATCTGGTCTGAATACTTTCTCTCACCTGTTATAGCCCTTTTCTATCTCAGATCGCCAAATTTCCACTGCATCAAGCAAATTGCTACAGCGTTACATAAGTAATAGAATACTTAAGATATCCTATAAATGTTTCAGTTAGCTTATTTTTAACTGCTTTATGTTGAAATAATTTACTAACTTTATCCTGTCTGTAAGTATACATAAACCGTAATTTCTCTGGAATTCCAGCAAAATCACCCTTCAGTTCACGTAAAATTACTTAACTTACTTAACTTACTTTATAAATTTTTGTGACTTTTAAAAAAAAAATAAGAGGTTTAACAAGCTACTCTTTAATCTCCGTAACTCTCAGTAAAATATTAATAAAGCTAAATTTGGAATGCAGCCTAGTTATTAGTGATAATAACTGGGCTGCATTCGTCTGAATATTAAGACTATCCAGCCAAGCTCTCGACACTCAGAGGAACCATATCGCCATTCCTCGTCAGTCCTAACAACATCGGTTGTTGGGCTTGAATTAGTTGACCTGTTAGTACGCAGCGTTCTTCCTGCTGGGCGGTGGCAGCGATGCTAGCTCGAATGTCAGTTCGCGAAAATCGAGGCTTCCACTCACCTGATTTTTGCTGGACATAATTCCAAAGGATATCTCGGATTAGAGCTTGATATCCCTGATTCCCAGCTATTTCTTTGAGTTTATCTTTGAGTTCCCGCTCTAGACGAATGCTGGTAACTTCCATATCGGTGGTTGGGGTGCGGGCGATCGTATGCATCACTTTTTCTCCTTAAAGGTATAGACAGGATAGTAATACAAGTGTAGTATGTTTAAAGGAATGTTCAATAGGTGAAATTTTCTGTGAAATCCATTTGCCCCATATCTACTTCAATTTTGTGTGCCACCAATTGCCGAGTCAGTTGGGAATCAGCTGCTATGGGAGTGGAGTATTTATTTATGGGCGATGGTAGCCAAAATCATGGGCAAATCACAGAGGGTAATGATGATTCTAGATATCTCAGCATTAGTGGGCTGATTGCGAAACCAGAACTAGATGAACAAAGCGGGGGGTACAGACAAAGGAATACTGTACCGATATGAGACCAGAAAATTTTCCGGTCAATTCTAACCCCCGCTTCACCGAAAACTTGAAGCGGGGGTTTTTTTATAAGGAGTTAAGTCTGTGACGATATCTTCCATGCGCGGCGCGAACGCAATGCAAGTGTTAGAGCAATCTGTGGTGGTGTTTTCCCAAAATTACTTGCCCCTGTGTCGGGTGAATATCAAGCGGGCAATCGTGCTGTTAGTAACCAACAAAGCCCAACCCCTTGGTTTGACCACAGAAGGCGGCTGGCAAGTGCATTCACCCAATTTGGTAATTGATGTGCCTAAACACATTCGCTTGACAATCACTTCCAATGAGCGGATGTGGAAAGTTCCGCCAGTGAATCGGCGGGAAGTGTTGCGACGAGACCATCAGAGTTGCCAATATTGCGGTAGCGGCAAACATTTAACGCTAGATCATGTGATGCCGCGTTCTAAAGGCGGTTCTCACACTTGGGATAACGTAGTCACAGCTTGTGAGAGATGTAACTCCCGTAAAGGCGATCGCACCCTGTTTGAAGCTGGTATGCAACTGCGTACCAAACCAAAAGCACCAATGCACCCCGCGATTTCTTTTGCTGAACAGTTTTGGATAGATATGCAAGCAAACCTGGAATAACAGGAGAGCATAAGGAATGCTGAAATTAACTTACACTGAAAGCAGTTTTGATTTGGAATTTGTCACTCTGTCGCTAGAAGAATGGGTAGCGCAGCGAGTAATTTTAGCCCTGCGAGTTGGGCAAAGTTTATGCATTGAACCCAGTACCGCTTCCTTTTTGCTTCCTGTTGATTTGCCAGGAGTAGAAGTACTCAGGGCTGAGGTAAAAAGAGATGACAGAGAAATCATTGCCCTCTGTGCCTGTGATGGCGAATATATGGAAGTCACTCTGCGGGGTTCTTGGCTATCAGATAGTTCTAAGGATGCTGTCGGTGTGTTTGTCACCACTATGAGCGATCGCGCCGAGTTCTTTTTGCACAAACTTTGGCAGGAAGCTCAAGAAAGTAGTGCTTCTGTAGTGAGCGAATAAACAAAATAGTAGGGTGACTCTATTTTGGATTTGTTCTCACATTGAAATTCGGAGGCAACTCTTGGAGACGCTGCGAGAACAAACATTTTGGGATTTTGGATTACTCAATCCAAAATCCCAAATTTAAAATCAGGTGAGGAGAATTTCTTACCCTTTATTGGTTCATTTGCAGCAGTTCGGGAATTGTCACAAATCGGTAGCCTTGCTGTTTGAGTCCACTGATGATTTGTGGCAAAGCTTCTACAGTTCTGCGGCGATCGCCACCACCATCATGCATTAAAACAATGAAACCAGGTTTCGCACCTTTCAGGACATTATTTACAAATGCCTGGGGTTTGGCGTGAGGATCGGTATCAGCTGAAGTTAGTGACCACATAATTACAGCGTCCTTCTGGCTTTTAGCATAAGCAGCTAATCCGTTGTTTAAAAAGCCTCCAGGAGGACGAAACAGAGCCGTTTTGACTCCTGTAGTTTTGTATATCAAATCCGCTGTGCGATCAATTTCACTCTTGGCTGTGGCTTCATCCATTCGCCGATACCAATGATGCCAAGTATGGTTGCCAATGGCGTGTCCCTCGGCGACTTCACGCTTGGCTAGGTCGGGATTTGCTTGTAAAGCTTGTCCTACCCAAAAGAATGTTGCTTTAACATCATTTTGCTTGAGGATATCCAGCATTTCTAGGGTTGTTTTTGGCCAAGGTCCATCATCAATGCTTAAAGCAATAACCTTTTCGTTATTGCTGGGTTGCACCTTATAAACTGTTTTTCCCTGAAATTTAGCTGGGACTGTAAAGGTAGGGTTTTCTACTTTGGCTGATGGCGGTAGCTGGGCATTAATTTGACCCTTTGCAGGATCTTGAACTTGTGCAGTACGGTTTTTGCTTACTGGCTGGTTCAACCCCGATTGTGGGGAGGTGCCTGGAGCAATACTACAAGCTGTAATACTAGAGGCGATCGCGACAATACTAATTATTTTTTGTCGCTTGAGGTAGTTGTCTGTCACGTCAGGCTTTTAAAGACTCACCCAATCATAAGCTGTAGTTTGACTTTTCAGAGGGTTTCGCAAGTTCATATCTAAGTACAGCAGCTTTTCTAGACAATTTCAAAAAAACTTTCTAAAACCCCTTGACACCTCTTGTAGTATTTTGTAGCATATTTGTAGTGAAGCAAAAGACAAGCTTCCCAAGAGTCAAAGTTACGTTCTACATACAACTAAAGGAAAGGCGTTGAAACAAACCATAATCCTTAGTCAGCAAAGCTGCTTTTACTTGCAAACCATCGGCAGTAGAGGCAATAAACGAAAAAAGTTCTAATTTTGCACTCATCAAAACCACTGAATACATCCGTAATACACAACAGGCTTGCTACCTAGAGTTTCGGTTGTTTTCCTAACAGTTAAAAGTAAATTTTCTGAACCTTGAAAACTAAATAAGAAATGGGCAAGTTCACCAATAAAATTTGTGCCTAAAAACCTCAAAGTTTAGGCACAGATTCCAAAAAATCGGGGTGTAGCTCAATTGGCTAGAGCGTTCCGTTGTCTGCGGAAATGTTGCGGGTTCAAGTCCCGTCACCCTGGTTGTAGTCCTGTAGGCGAATAGTTTAAGCCGTCAGTTTCTCAAGCTGAAGATTGCGAGTGCGAATCTCGTCGGGACTCCCAAATGGTCAGGTAGCCAAGTTGGTAAGGCGTTGGTCTGCAAAACCGATTAGCGCGGGTTCAAATCCCGCCCTGACCTCTGGTGCAGCGTAGCTTAATTAGCAAAGCCCCAGGTTCATACCCTGGTATATGCGGGTGCAAATCCCGCCACTGCCACCAAATGCAGGGATGGTGTAACGGTAACATCTCGTGACTCCAAATCCGATGTTCTAGGTTCAAATCCTAGTCCCTGCGTCAGACAATTTTGGGTTTTGGATTGCCGACTTTAGATTAAAAAATTTAATCCAAAATCTAAAATCCAAAATTCGCTCAATTATGCCCTCGTGGACTAATGGTTAAGTCAGTGTTCTTTCAAAGCACAGATGCGAGTTCAATTCTCGTCGGGGGAATGATTATGGGTCGGTGGCCGAGTCTGGTTGAAGGCGACAGTCTGTAAAACTGTTCTTTTTTGCGCGCAGGTTCAAATCCTGCTCGACCCACTATGGAGAGGTGGCTGAGTGGCTAAAAGCGTCCTCCTGCTAAGAGGAAACGGGTAGCTAATACCCGTCGCAGGTTCAAATCCTGTTCTCTCCGTTTTGAGAGTGTGGTGTAACTGGATAACATCTCAGTCTACGAAACTGTAGCTTGCTTCCCGAAGGGTAGATTTGAGGGTTCGATTCCCTCCGCTCTCGTTACATGATCTCTTCTCCTATCCCCTGGTAGCTCAGTTGGTAGTTAGCGCCTGTTTGAAAAACAGGAGGTCGTCGGTTCGATTCCGACCTGGGGGGCTTCGTTGCCTTATAGCTCAATGGTAGAGCAAGCGGCTGTTAACCGCGCGGTTGTAGGTTCGAGTCCTACTGAGGCAGCCATTCATTGCAGGATGGACAATTGGCAAGTCGCCTTGACTCTGAATCAAGGAGAGGTTGGTTCAAGCCCAACTCCTGCATCCAACATAAATTAAAAGGCAGACGTATTAAAAACAATAAAATAGCGTATGACATAATATGGAGGTATGAGAAGAAATGACATCCTAAAAAAAGAAGCACAAATTAGGCAATGGATTGACGATCATCGTTCTAAAGCTTTTATTTGTCGTCAATTAAATTGCAAACCTCTTACTTTAGATTTTTATCTAGCTAAATTGAACATTGTCTATAAAGGAAATCAAGGTGGAAGAGGACGCAAATCAAATAGGCTAAAGCCAGCAAGTGATTACTGTTACAAAGGGTCAACTATTCAGACGCATAGTTTGAAACTCAAGCTCATTAGGGATGGTATTAAAGTTCCAAAGTGTGAGTCGTGTCACACTGATACTTGGCTTGATGGTACTATTCCTTTAGAGCTTCATCATATCAATGGAGATCGACATGACAATAGATTGGAAAATCTCCTACTATTATGTCCTAACTGTCACGCTTTGACCGATAACCATGCAGGCAAGGCTCACAAAGATTTAGAGCGAAAGTTAAAATTGGCAGAATCAATAAATGAGATTGAGGCTAACGAACGTTTCATCAGCGTCTTAGTGTTTGATAGTTCAGAAAGTCGCAATCGCTGGCACAAAATACCACTATTACTAAGACAACTTATTAACAATGGAGATGGCATTTATAGTTGTCAATTTGCACATGGAACTTGCTTGTACTGTGGCAAGC
Organism: Nostoc sp.; assembly: GCF_036917815.1. Taxonomy (GTDB): domain Bacteria; phylum Cyanobacteriota; class Cyanobacteriia; order Cyanobacteriales; family Nostocaceae; genus Nostoc. Next base: position 16,378 of record NZ_JBALEK010000095.1, read on the forward strand.
TACTAACTAAGCCAGATCAAGATACTTACTGTTCTCAGCAATGCTCTAAATTAGCCGGCAGACGAACTGTAAGACCTTCTAAAGAAGAACTAGAAAAAATGATTTGGAGTAAACCAACTTCTCAAATAGCAAAAGATTTTGGTGTGAGCGACAAGGCGGTAGAAAAATGGTGTAAGGCTTACGGTATTGAAAAACCGCCTAGAGGTTATTGGGCGAAAAAACAATATTCCAAGCTTCAGATGTGATTGATATTCTTTGATTTTTGCCCCTGTAGCCCAATTGGTACGAGGCGCTTTATTTAGGGTAAAGAGGATGCAGGTTCGACTCCTGTCAGGGGTACTCGCGGAGATGGAGCTATGGTGCGCTCTGGGGTCTCATAAGCCTTCACGTACCGGGTTCAAATCCCGGCTCCGCTACCAAATGCTGGTGTAGCTCAATTGGCAGAGCAACTGACTTGTAATCAGTAGGTTGCAGGTTCAATTCCTGTCACCAGCTTGACTAGAAATTAGTGAGACAATTTGTAACTAGGAAATCCTATGAAAAAGTATGAAACGAATTGCGATCGCTCAAGACACCCTAAAAATTCTCGAAGCCGGTCACTACTTCTCTCCTGAAGGTAAGCAAATTAATATTGGCCGAGAATTAGTATCCTGTATTGCTGGGACGGAATACTACGAGCCGGAAACTCTTTCAGCGATCGCTCGAAATATTCTCTCAGGTAATTCTCAATTTGCAAAGACTGAATTCTCACTGAAAAATGAGACAACGCTTATGGGAGCCGAACGCACAGCGCGATGTCTACGACGGGCTACGCCTACGCAGAAATTTGAAAGAATTGGAGTTCTCAATTTTGCTTCTGCTAAAAATCCTGGTGGTGGATTTATCAAAGGCGCTCATGCTCAAGAAGAAAGCTTAACACGCAGTTCTGCACTGTACAAAAGCTTGTTGAAATGTCGCGAATACTACGATTTTCATCGCGCTCATAAATCCTTGCTCTACTCCGATCGCATCATTTACTCTCCCGGTTGTCCAGTATTCCGAAAAGATGATGGCACTCTGCTCGAAGAAGCTTATTTGGTCGATTTTATTACGAGTTGCGCTCCTAATGCTGGTCAAGTTTGGAAAAAAGAGCCTGAAAGTGTAGAAAAAATCAGAGAAATCTTGTATAAACGCGGTGAAAAATTATTATCTCTGGCTACTTATAAAGGTTGCGATGCCTTAATTTTAGGAGCTTGGGGATGTGGTGTTTTTAGAAACGATCCATCAATGGTTGCTCAGATGTTTGCAGACTTCTTATTACCGAATGGTCAATTTTGGGGTAAATTTAAAAGCGTTCTATTTTCGGTTCTCGATTCGAGCAAAGAAAGCAGGATTTTTGCAGAATTTCAAAGGCGATTTCCCTCGAATTCATAAAGATTTTTCCTAACGAATAGCAATCTCTAAAAAGAATATTGGATTTTAAATAGTGCGGATATGGTGTAACGCTAGGATTCGAGTCTTCCAAACTCTAGGCACGAGTTCAAGTCTCGTTATCCGCTTTAAAAACTTGCGGGTGTGATGTAATCGGTAGCATCTGAGTACGCCATACTCAGTGCGTGGGTTCAAGTCCCTCCACTCGCTTGCGTAGTCCTGTAACTCAATTGGTAGAGTGTCTTCCTTACAAGAAGAATGTTGCGGGTTCGATTCCTGCCAGGACTACCAAATATTGGGAGTGTAGCTCAATGGAATAGAGCTTCGAGTTTCTACCTCGAAAGTTGTGGGTTCGAGTCCTACCACTCCCGCCTATGGGTCTGTAGCTTAATTGGTAAAGCGTCTAACTGGCTGTTAGAAGGTTGTCGGTTCGATTCCGACCAGTATCCACCAAATATGGGGTCATAGCTCAAATGGCTAGAGCGCCTGTCTTGCAAGCAGGAGGTTATGGGTTCAATTCCCATTGATTCCACTGATGGTGTCTGAAGCCAAAGTGGTCGAGGCGCTGGTTTGTGGAACCAGTCATAGCGGGTTCAAGTCCCGTCAGACGCCCCTCAATGGAAGATGCCGCTGAATGGACGGCAACTGGTCTTGAAAACCAGGGTATGGGCAACTGTAGGGGTTCGATTCCTCCATCTTCCTCTTTTTCCACCTGGAGCCGAAAAGCGAGGCACTGTGCTGATAACACAGAAATAGGAGGGGCAGTACCTCCCAGGTGGATTTATATCTAGGTTTTGTGTTACAAAGATTGCGGTGTAATACGATCGCACTTGCTCATTTCTTTTTCAAATTAACTAGGGTGGTTGGCATAACGGCTGTGCAGCGGGCTTTTAACCCGCAGAAATAGGTTCGACCCCTATACCACCCATTAAACAATTAAAAATTTAAAATTCAAAATTCAAAATTTAAGAAATGCAATTTTAGTTGGACTTTTGGCAATCGCTAATATGTAACTTGAATGCACGTTGGGTTATGAATAGCAACTTGCGATCGCTAGTTGAGCGTGTTGCAATAATATATCTTTATCCAGAGTATGTACGGGATATTGCGGTGTTACTGCCAGTAGTTTCTCAATTCTTTCTCTAGCTGCTTCGACCACTGCTTCATCTAAGCTACCGTTAGTGAGCGAATCAGCAAAATCTTCAGCAATCTGATAAGTTCTTTCTATAGATGATGAGTTGATATTGCGTGAGACAATAAACAGGTCACAACCTGCATGAAATGACCGCGCCACAGTACCAGCTTTCATAAACATATCTGAGATCGCTTTCATATCTAAGTCGTCAGATACAACCACTCCCTCAAAGCCAAGTTCTTCTCTAAGTACGGTTTTGAGGATAGCCAGGGAAAGGGTTGCTGGCGCTTCGGCATCTATCTTGGGAAATAAGATATGAGCAGTCATGATCAAAGGAATCTGGACTTCGATTAAGGTTTTGAAGGGTATCAGTTCTCGAAGTCGTAGGTCTTCTAAAGTTAAATTGAGTATTGGTAGCTCAATGTGAGAATCCTTGCTGGTGTCTCCATGTCCGGGGAAGTGTTTGGCGCATCCCAAAATTCCTGAATCTCGAAGTCCAAGGTAATAGTCACGGGCACCTTGAGTAGCAGTTTCGGGAGTGCTACCAAAGGCGCGAGGCCCAATCACAGGGTTGTTGAGATGGGAAAAAATATCTGCTACAGGTGCCCATGATAAATTGATTCCCAATGATTTTAGTTCTACCGATGTGGCTTTTGCTACTTCGTAGGCGTGCGATCGCAACAACAAAGCATAAGGAAAGCGGGTAATTGGCAGTGGTGTACGAATTACACGACCTCCCTCATGATCGAGAGTGATGAACATGGAATCACGTTCAGTATATTCTCGTATCTGCCTGTTTAAATCCTTGAAGCTTTCCAGCCAAACCTGATATGGGGTGCCATCCTGAAAGTTCTTAGCGAAAAAGATCACCCCAATCGGTTTCAATTCATTGAGTGCGCGTTTATCGTCATCGCTTAATTTAGTGCCGGAAATACCTAAAATCAGGTGATGTCCAAAGCGTTTTAGCTCCTGCGATCCACTCATAATCTTTTACCTAACTGAGTTGTTCAATAGCACTCTTTAACCAGTACCCTAGATATTTTCTCAGATTAGATACACAGATTACCAAAAAAATCAACTGCTTTTGAGATTACCTATTTTCAGTCAAAGGAAATACTTTTGTTTGCCTAAAATTCCTTGATGTAAAGATAGATGAAATGCTTGCTCAAACCTATTGCCAACAATGGTATTGATAATTTGCTTGGACAGGTGTGCATAGGTAAAATTCCCTTTGGCAAAAGTTTTTTGGGGAAGCGATCGCACAATAACTGCCAAATGTAACGGATTGCAACGTATAATGAGAACGATAAAACGGTTAAGAAATATTGAAGAGCAGTAGGGTTACATGCGAGTAGCGATCGCGGGAGCGGGACTAGCAGGACTTTCCTGCGCGAAATATCTTACAGATGCAGGTCACACACCCATTGTCTTGGAACGTCGAGACGTTCTAGGCGGTAAAGTGGCCGCGTGGAAAGATGCTGATGGAGACTGGTACGAAACAGGTCTGCACATCTTTTTTGGCGCATATCCCAATATGTTGCAGTTATTTAAAGAACTGGACATTGAAGATCGGTTGCAGTGGAAAGAACACACAATGATCTTCAACCAGCCGGATGCACCAGGTACTTATAGCCGCTTTGATTTCCCAGATTTGCCAGCACCGATTAATGGTATAGTGGCAATTCTGCGAAACAACGATATGCTGAGATGGCCAGAAAAAATCCGCTTTGGCATCGGGTTATTGCCGGTCATGATTCAGGGGCAAAAGTACGTTGAAGAAATGGACAAATATTCCTGGACAGATTGGCTGCGGAAACACAACATTCCAGAACGGGTTAATAAAGAAGTTTTTATTGCCATGGCCAAGTCGCTGAACTTCATCGACCCAGATGAAATTTCGGCAACGATTCTTTTAACTGCCCTCAATCGTTTCCTCCAGGAGAAAAATGGCTCGAAAATGGCCTTTCTGGATGGTTCGCCCACAGAACGATTGTGTCAGCCACTAGTGGATTACATCACCGAAAGCGGTGGAGAAGTCCGTTTGAATGCCCCTTTGAAAGAGATTTTGCTAAACGCCGATGGTAGCGTCAAAGGATACTTGATTCGGGGGTTGAATGGGGACAAAGATGAAGTTTTCACGGCGGATTTGTATGTATCTGCCATGCCGGTTGACCCTCTGAAGGTGATTTTGCCAGCACCTTGGAAGGAAATGGAGTTTTTCCAAAAGCTAGAAGGCTTGGAAGGCGTACCTGTGATCAACGTGCATTTGTGGTTTGATCGTAAACTTACGCAAATTGATCACTTGCTATTCTCGCGATCGCCCCTCCTAAGCGTTTATGCTGATATGAGCAATACCTGCCGTGAATACGCCAACCCCGAACGCTCGATGCTGGAATTAGTTCTAGCCCCGGCAAAAGATTGGATTGCCAAATCCGATGAGGAGATTGTGGCTGCTACTATTGCCGAGTTAGAAAAACTCTTCCCCGACCACTTTGGGGGAGACAATCCAGCAACATTGCTGAAATCTCATGTGGTGAAAACGCCCCGTTCAGTTTACAAAGCGACCCCTGGTCGTCAACAGTACCGTCCCTCGCAAACAACCCCCATTAGTAACTTCTATCTCAGCGGGGATTACACCATGCAACGCTACTTAGCCAGTATGGAAGGTGCCGTACTTTCTGGTAAGCTGACAGCGCAGGCGATTTCTGAGGCCCTCCCGGTAGCAAATTCCTCAAACCTGCAAACGCTCACCCGACCGCCCGCAACGAATGCTGCAACTGCCTGATTCCCCGCCGCGCATGAAAACGCTGGTCTCTGTAGACGAGTCATACAAACTTTGTCGGCATCTCACAGCAAAGTATGCCAAGACTTTTTACCTGGGTACTTTGCTCATGAGTCCGGTAAAACGTCAATGTATTTGGTCAATTTACGCTTGGTGTCGCCGTACAGATGAATTGGTGGATGGCCCCGCATCTGCCATTACCACGCCAGAAACCCTAGACCTATGGGAACAGCAGCTGGAATCGATTTTTGCGGGACGCCCATTAGAAAATTACGATGTCGCTTTAGTTGATACCCTCCAGCGCTTTCCGATGGACATTCAGCCCTTTCGGGATATGATTGCCGGTCAGCGTATGGACTTATATCGCAGTCGTTATGAAAGCTTTGAGGATTTATACCTCTACTGTTACCGCGTTGCTGGCACTGTTGGTTTAATGTCAACGTCAGTTATGGGTGTCGATAGCACCATATACACAGCACCGTGGCGGCAGAACAAACAACCATATCTTCCCACAGAAGAAGCGATCGCTCTGGGAATTGCCAATCAACTCACCAACATCCTGCGGGATGTGGGAGAAGATGCCAAACGGGGGCGGATCTACATCCCCCTTGAGGACTTGGCAAAATTCAACTATACCGAGCAAGACTTCTTCAAAGGTGTGGTAGATGATCGTTGGCGGGCGTTGATGCGCTTTCAAATTGACCGCGCTCGCCAATTTTACACCACATCCGACCAGGGAATTACTTATTTAGCATCCGATGCCCGTTGGCCAGTGTGGGCAGCATCAATGCTGTACGGTCAAATTTTGGAGGCGATTGAACGCAACGATTACGATGTATTCAGTCAAAGGGCTTACGTTCCCCAGTGGAAAAAGTTACGTACTTTACCTATAGCTTGGATGCGATCGCAAGTCCTTTAAAAAATTAGTCATTTGTCCTTTGTTATTCACTAATAACTAATGACTAATGACTAATGCCCAATTAAAAATGACTATTGACTCCCCCCAACAAACCTGCTACAATTAATATTCGTGAGTCATGGAGAGGTGGCTGAGTGGTCGAAAGCGGCAGATTGCTAATCTGTTGTACGGCAGGCAACTCCGTACCGAGGGTTCGAATCCCTCCCTCTCCGTTTTTAAGCCTCTGATACACGCATCAGCGTAAATACTTCTACTCCCAAAGATGGATGATATGATTTATCCTTTGGGGTCTTGATTAAGATCCAGCTAAGTTACAAACCTAGTTTGAATCTTACTTTTAGGCTCCTAAATATCTGAGGAGTGAAAGTTATTTATGAGAAAAATTAGCGCCGCCTTAGCCTTCAGTATAGCTACCATAGCAACTGGGTTTTTAGTTGGGGCTTGTGGTGATACTAGTACCCCCAATGGCACAGCTAACAACGGAAATACCGCTACCCCAGCAGCAAACTCAACTACTACAAGCAGTGCTAAAGGGTTAAAAATTGGTTCACTGCTACCGTCAACAGGCGACTTGGCTTCTGTGGGACAGCAGATGCTTGGTTCCGTACCTTTACTCGTTGATACAGTCAACGCTTGCGGTGGGGTGAATGGTGAACCTGTTACCTTGGTGCAAGTAGACGACCAAACCGACCCCAAAGCTGGTGCTGCTGGTATGGCGAAACTGGCAACTTTGGATAAAGTAGCAGGTGTAGTTGGTTCCTTTGCCAGTAGCGTTTCTAGTGCAGCAGTCTCCATTGCCACGCCGAATAAAGTCATGCTGATTTCCCCTGGTAGTACCAGTCCCATCTTTACTGAAAAAGCCAAAAAAGGCGATTTTAAAGGTTTTTGGGCGCGTACAGCTCCCCCCGATACCTACCAAGCATTAGCTTTAGCCCAACTTGCCAGAAAAAAAGGTTTCAAACGAGTTTCTACAGTCGTCATTAATAACGATTATGGCGTGGGTTTTGAAAAAGCATTTGTGGAAACTTTTGAAAAATTGGGTGGAACCATCGTTAATAAAGATAAGCCTGTGCGCTACGACCCCAAAGCCCAGACATTTGATACAGAAGCGGCTGCTGCTTTTGCGGGGAAGCCAGATGCAGTCCTGGCTGTACTGTATGCTGAAACTGGCAGTCTATTCCTGAAAGCCGCCTATCAGCAAGGTGTGACTAAGGGAGTGCAAATTCTGCTGACAGATGGGGTGAAATCACCTACTTTCCCAGACCAAGTTGGCAAAGATGGTGATAAATATATTTTAGCTGGAGCGATCGGTACAGTACCCGGTTCTGATGGTAAAGCATTAGAAGCTTTCAACAAGCTGTGGAAGGATAAAAAGGGTAGTGAACCAGGGGAATATGCTCCTCAAGCTTGGGATGCGGCGGCTTTATTGACATTGGCAGCGCAAGCAGCTAAGGAAAATACAGGCGTTGGCATAGCCAGCAAAATCCGTGAAGTTGCTGATGGACCTGGCACAGAAGTTACCGATGTCTGCGAGGGACTGAAGTTACTTAAAGATGGTAAAAAGATTAACTACCAAGGAGCCAGTGGCAACGTCGATGTTGATGCTAATGGCGATGTCGTCGGTGTATACGATGTTTGGACAGTAGGAGAGGATGGCAAAATCAAGGTAATTGATAAAGTTACCCCTAAGTAGAAAGTTAGGAGTTAGGAGTTAGGAGTGAAACATCACTAACTCTTAACTTTTAACTCCTAACTTCTAACTTTTAAAACCCAGTGAAGTTGTAACCAACTCCTAACAACAAGCCCACGTCAGTTTGATCGAAAAAGCCGGCATTTATAGCAGCCGTTGCTGTGAATTGAGGAGTTAGAGGCACATCAACACCAGCAGATGCCAAAAAGGCCAATTTTGAATTATCACCAGTTTTGTAAGCTGCACCCACTCCAATGTAAGGTGCGATCGCTAACGGTTCCCTAAAAGCATCTGCTGACTTGAAGGTAAAATCGTAGGTGATCGGAACTAGAATTGTGGTATCGTCCCCAAATACGGCTGAAGGTCGCACAGATATAGCATTTGTCAGTCCGATTTTGCTGATTACTGCGAAGTTGCCGTCGCCCAAAGACGCGTCACCAGCACCACTCAAACCAATATTACCAGCCACGCCAATATAGCTGCTGCCACCACGGGTAGTTCTACCTAAATCAATATCCGATTGCGCCACTTTGGTAGCAGATGGTTCAGAAGTGGTTTGAGAAGTCGGTTGTACAAACTCAGAGGTAAGGGTCGCAGATGAGGTGGCCACTGTGCCGGGAACGGGTGTAGCCGTTGCGCTGGCGTTTTCCTCGATCGCAGGGTTCGACAACTGCTGTACCTTAGCTAAATTTGTGGCTGTAAATGTTTCAATTGTTTCTGTAGAGAGTTTTTGGCTTACAGTGTCTAGTTCTGTACTAAACTCCTTGGGAGACGCTACAGTTGCGGAAGGGTCGGCTAATGGCTGACTGCTCACCTTGTCTACTGTCTGGGCATTTGCAGATAAGCCGCTACTCAGGACTGCAAGAGCAGCTATACTTGGGAACCAAAAAACACCTTTACGAAAAAAAATAGTATTCACGTTCACTCCTAAAACAACATTGCCACGAAAAATAAAGGTTTTTGTTGATTTAAGTCAACAAATTCGGGCAATACTCAAAATTTAACATCAAAAAATCGGTTTTTCCATTCTGATATCTCGTTCCCATACAAAGCTGGGGAATGGCTGATTAGGGGCTGCTGCCTCCAGTCAGAGATTGAATCAGCAGCCCAGATGAATGAATACATTTCCATGCGGAGTATGAGAACGAGAAAACGAGATAAAGCCTCATCAAGCTAGTTTTTTAGGACTTGTGTATACACCGTAGCCTTCTAGGAGAGAAGAATGGAACAGAGGTCAGAATATTAAGTTGCACATCGCGTTAAATTACGAGAAAAATAAAAAACTCCGCCCACAGAGGGATGTAGTTCTTGGGCATGGGGAATGGGGAAGAGTTACCAATGCTCGCAGTAACGACTACAGAACAGGGGGTTGGTCTATTTACGCCATACTGTACTAGAACTTACCCTTTGTGACAAAAAAAGTTGATTGTGAAGTGATATTACGAAGCTTGCAAAAATATTTAGAAATTGTCTAGAAGGCAAACATGGTTCTAACGTAGAACCTATTAGGAGAGACTTGAGGCAAATGTGATGAGCGGAAATAATATTCAAAAGTATCGGTTTGTCTGTACTCTGACTTTTGGTGATATCTACGGTCAAATAATTGTTTGGTTGATTACAATTACCCTAAGTTTGGCATCAGCCTTGGCACTGATGGGTGCCAAGCGACCCGTGTACGCTTTAGCAACAGCAGGTCTGGTAGTTCTGCTATCGCTACCTTTCTTGTTGTTTGCGTTTGTCACGACCTTGTTAAATCATATTGAAGTTACTCCTGTAGGACCGGGAACCAAAATGGAACCTATGCCAGGTAATGTGTCTCAGCAACAACCTGTACAAGCAACTAGCTAAGGAGTTAGGAGTTAGGAGTTACTCAATCTGTCTCATAACTCTTCATAATTTCAAAATTTGTAATAACATCCCTGTCTATAGGCAGGGAATTTTTTTGTAGAGACGCGATCGCAATTCCTCTAACTACCTGATTAATCACCTCTCTACAATAGAACAGCAGTGGTTTGCAATCAGGGGGCTTATTATGCTGGAACATGATGTGATTATTGTCGGGGGTGGATTGGCGGGATGTCGCGCTGCTCTGGAAATTGCCCGCACTGACCCTAGTTTAAATATTGCTGTGGTTGCCAAAACCCACCCAATTCGTTCCCACTCGGTGGCGGCTCAAGGTGGTATGGCTGCATCGTTGAAAAATGTTGATTCAGAAGATAGTTGGGAAGCACACGCTTTTGATACTGTCAAGGGTTCTGATTACTTGGCAGACCAAGATGCTGTAGCAATTCTCACTCAAGAAGCGCCAGATGTGGTGATTGACTTGGAACATATCGGCGTTTTGTTCTCTCGCTTACCCGATGGGCGCATTGCTCAACGGGCTTTTGGTGGACATTCTCACAACCGCACTTGTTACGCTGCTGACAAGACCGGTCACGCAATTTTGCACGAATTGGTTAACAATTTGCGGCGTTATGGGGTGCAAGTTTATGAAGAGTGGTATGTGATGCGTCTCATTTTGGAAGAAAATGAGGCTAAGGGTGTGGTCATGTTTCATCTTTTGGATGGACAGATAGAGGTGGTACGGGCTAAGGCGGTGATGTTTGCCACTGGGGGCTATGGCCGCGTTTATAATACCACCTCTAATGATTACGCTTCTTCTGGTGATGGTTTGGCAATGACTGCGATCGCAGGTTTGCCCCTCGAAGATATGGAATTTGTCCAGTTTCATCCCACTGGTTTATATCCGGTAGGGGTGCTGATTTCGGAAGCGGTACGGGGAGAAGGGGCATATCTGATTAATAGTGAAGGCGATCGCTTTATGGCGAACTATGCACCCAGTCGCATGGAATTGGCTCCTCGTGACATTACCTCACGAGCGATTACTTACGAAATTCGCGCCGGACGTGGTATTCATCTCGATGGAAGTGCTGGTGGACCCTTTGTCTATCTGGATCTGCGCCATCTGGGTAAAGAAAAAATTATGAGTCGCGTTCCCTTCTGTTGGGAAGAAGCCCATCGTTTGGTAGGTGTGGACGCGGTAACTCAACCTATGCCAGTCCGCCCGACAAATCACTATTGTATGGGTGGTATCCCAGTTAACACCGATGGTCAAGTTCGTAGTAGTGGCGATGGTTTAGTTGATGCTTTCTTTGCTGCTGGTGAAACATCTTGTGTTTCCGTACATGGTGCCAATCGTCTGGGTAGTAATTCACTGCTGGAGTGTGTAGTTTATGGTAAGAGAACTGGGGCTGCGATCGCCAAATTTGTGCAAAAACGTAAGTTACCCTCTCTAAATGAGCAACATTACATAACAGAAGCCCAACAACAAATTCAAGCTTTGCTAGAACAACCAGGACAATACCGCATTAACCAAGTCCGTCAAGCCTTGCAGGATTGTATGACTGAGTACTGTGGTGTTTTCCGTACTGAGGCATTCATGACTGAAGGTTTGCAGAAACTAGAAGAAATACAACAGCGATACCCTCAGATTTATTTAGATGACAAAGGTAGTTGCTGGAATACGGAACTTGTAGAAGCCTTGGAACTGCGAAGTTTGATGGTAGTGGGACAGACTATTTTGGCATCAGCCCTGAATCGTCAAGAAAGTCGTGGCGCTCATTTCCGCGAAGATTATTCTCAGCGAGATGATGCTAACTTTCTCAAACACACAATGGCTTACTATTCACCAGCTGGAATTGATATTCAATATCGACCGGTGGCCATCACCATGTTTGAACCAAAAGAGCGGAAGTATTAGTTATGGATGAAGTGTGAAAGATGAAGGCTGAAAAACTTTATCTTTCATACTTTATTTGATAAGTTAGACAGAGTATTTGAGAATTACAAATACTTGACTAAGGAGTTATAAATAGGTCAAGATATCTAACCAATTCTCCAAGGCTAGGAACACTATTGACAAGTTGCATATATAAAAACTCATAATCTAAGCTTGAAACAATTGTATTCACCTGATTCCTTTGCTTTTTGTAAGCTCTACCTACAAGTTTATAAATCAAGTCCATATCATTAGCAGGATGAGGTCTTGTCTCCATATCATCAGTTTGAGGGTTAAATCCAAAAGTCGCTTGAATTTTGTCTGGAGTAAGACTTAAATCTATTTTCATGAAATGATTCCATTCTGCTAAAAACCATGACTCTATTTCCATGACAGCAAGAACTAGATGAATAGGAATCGTCCCTTTTGGTAAGAAGTAGTTCAAACGACTTTGTAGTTTTAGTTTTTCAGCTATGGGTATTGGATAAACATCTCTTAATCCTATTACTCTCTCAAAGCCAGATCCAATTAAAGAAGCATACTGATCCCTCATGTCTGAAACAACGCTGTTGTCACTACATGAGTTATAAACTAAGACATAGAATTTTGTTTGAGAAGTAATATTATCCCTCATTATTAAGGTAGTAATTCTACTTCCTAGTTTACCGCTTACAGAACTCTCATCTATTGCAATGTTATTCTTTCCAGCAATCTCTTTAAGCAATGTTCTTACAAAAATCTGTTCTGTTTGCCCCTCCACAAAAATAGCTAGCTTTTTCACTGCTCTATCTGCTCCTGATTACCAAACCCTTCTACATAGAATTGAGTGGCAAAGAAATCGAAATTGTTTAGACCAGTGAATTTAAAGTCTTCAAATATTTGCTTTGAATTATCTATATTGTGAAGTTTAGCTAATCCTGGTTTCCTCTCAATCACTGACCAATACTCTAAAGGAACACCATTCATGATAAAGCGATCGTTAGTGGTCATAACTAGCTGAACTAATCCAGTCTGCGCTTTACTGATAAGTAACTTAATCATCGCTGATGATCTTTCAAAGTCGAGTCCTTCTCCAATATCATCTATCAATATACAACTAGGCTTTTTAGCTAAAAGAGAGTAGTTTATTTGAATGATTAGAGATAAGGCTCTAAACATACCTTGAGATATTGACACTTGTTCAGTTTTATTTTGTAGATCATTTTCCTGAACATAAAGACATTGTATTTCTACATATTGTAATGACACTTCATCCTCTTCTTCAGAAAATATAACTGATGGTGTTTGAGTGCCAATTTCAGATATGTTGTAACCTATAGATAACATATCTGACTTGATAGCTTCAATAAAATCAGGACTTATTTGAGCTTTTCCTAACTTAAATATATCAATTACGTTATCTGCATCTCTTAAATTTATCTTTTTTCTTTTTTTAATAGAGTGATCAACCGCAAGATTTTTCCTACCTAAGTCTGTTCCAAACTGGTAGTAATTCAAGGAACTTGCCCAATTGTAAATTTCATCAAAAACAGGATGCTGGATAGAATCTCTCCGTTGGAAAGCAGCAACCTCATCAGTAGGGGTCTGAAAGTCAATAGATTTTTGTAGTTTTTCAGCCCAAACCAGACCCACACCTGATTCATTTCTATCAAGGTAATTCTTAGAACCAATAGTGAAACTCTCTCTAACTACCTGACCTTTATCAACTGTCAATATGTAGACTTTCTTGTTATCTGCGTTATCAGAATCGAAAGTTAATTTCCACTCTCGCGATATACGATCAGGTCTTAAACTTGCGTCACCAGATAGTAAACCCGATATCAGATTGATAGCTCTCAGTATTTTCGATTTACCAGAGGCATTTTTACCAACAATCAAGTTTACATTATCTAACTGACAACCATCTAAACCCCACTCACTTGGTAAATCTTTGTCCTGACAATATTCTACTAAGTCTAATTTCATGTATTTTTAATTCCTCCAAGTAAGATTTTTTAGAATTTACGTCCCTACCGCTACCTTTATGGAATTTAATAATAAATCAAACGGTCTTATAGCCTGTGTTCCTTAGATCGACTTAAGTTTTAAGCATTTGGAACTTCTCTATAAAACCCTGAATTTAATGCTTTAGCATAAGAGGGGCGGTAGAGCCGAATTTATTTACAAGTTCTAATGATTATGATGAATTACGGTGACATTTACTTAGTACATTCCATGAGCAAGGCTCATACTAAATTCTAATGCTATTCATAACGTAAAACATTAGTTTGATATAGGATTCCTATTTGATTTTTGAACAAAATTAGGTACTGTAGGGTGCGTTAGGATGAAATCCGTAACGCACCATTCGTAAGGATTTGGTGCGTTACGCTGTCGCTAACACACCCTACGTATCTTTTTGAAAATCAAATAGTAGTCCTATAGTTTAAATTGCCGCTTAGTACAGGTTTGCGTAAGTTCGTAGCGAATTAACTTTTGAGGATAGGGTGAGCAACAGGAACTACCCTCAAACATCCAATATATGATTGTCAGCAAAAAATCCACAGGGTTCTACGATCGCACCTGCCGAATCTGAGTTAAATTCTTTAAAGACACTGATTGAGCAGTAAGGGATTTGCGGGTTAATAGTGTCCCAACCAAACGGGTTTCGACTGCGCTCAACCCTCAGCCGTCGAGAGTTGAGCGCAGTCGAAACTCGGTTTACTGGTACTTTATTTTCACGCAAGTCCCTAAGTGCAAAGATATTTTCTGTATGCCGTAAAATTCTTACTATAAAAACCAAGATTTCTATTTAAAATATGAATAATTCACAAACTTGGTATATTGTCAAGCGTTCTGGTGGAAACTGCGAAGTTATCCCCAGCGACGAAGTTGGGGACGATAATCTAGAGATTATAGAACAGTGGGGGCCTTTTAGTTCGCAAGCAGAAGCGATCGCTCGTCGGGTTGGACTTATTAGGGCTGGAAAGTGCCAACCAGTTTAAGTTAGGAGTAGAAGTTAAGAGTTAACAATGATGGTTTTTATTCCTAACTCCTCACTATTTACTCCTAACTTTATTTTTCTGCTGTGGGTGTGCCCTTAGCAGCAATTTTTTTACCTATCACTTCCACTGCTTTAGCGAATTGAGGGTCTGCTAGGGTAGCGATTTTGTCACGTCCATGAAGCCACAATTCCTGGATTTGCTGTTTGGTCAAATCCACCTTCACATCTGGTTCAATGCCTTTATGATTGATATCTCTACCACTGGGGGTATAATAATGAGCAATTGTCACCGCCAATCCTGAACCATCTTCTAGGGGACGGACAGATTGCACCAGTCCCTTACCAAAGGTTTGAGTGCCGACCAAAGTAGCACGCTTATTATCTTGCAAGGCCCCTGAGAGGATTTCACTGGCACTGGCTGAACCTTTATCTACCAGTACCACCAACGGTTTATTTGTCAAGGCTCGTCCATTGGCCTCTTCCTTTTCTGCCTCTCCTTGGCGTTCAACGGTGGAGACAATCTTACCTTTATCTATCCACATCCGGGCAATATCCACACTGGAGAAGAGTAAGCCACCGGGATTACCACGCAGATCCAGAATATATCCAGCTACCTTTTTGCTTTCTAAATCTTTGATGGCGGCTTGCATTTCCTTACCAGCATTGGCGCTGAACTGGTTCAAGCGAATGTAACCAAGATTCCCTGCTGGAGTTTGCTTTTGGGAATACTTAACTGGATGGATTTCAATCCGCGCCCGTTTGATGTCAAACTGTTTTGTCTGAGCGTCGCGTTGAATAGTTAGGCTGACTTGGGTTCCTGCTTCACCCCTAATCAAGGATACAGCCTGATTGGTATCCATCCCCTTAGTATCTTTGCCGTCGATTTTCAGGATGACATCTTTCGCCAAAACACCAGCTTTAAAGGCTGGTGTATCTTCAATTGGCGCAATTACAACCAGTTGCTTGGTTTTTTCATCTTGACCAATTGTGATCCCAATTCCTGTGAGTTCTCCAGAAGTATCCACTTGCATACTCTTGAATTCCTCTGGGTCCATAAACCGGGTGTAGGGGTCTTGTAGCTTTTTCAGCATTTCCCGAATGGACTTATACGCTTCTTGCGGATTACTGTAGGACTTGCTCAAGTATTCCTTACGAACAGCCTGCCAATCGACCTGATTAAAAGTACCATCTACATATTGGCGCTGAACAATTTGCCAAACTTCATCTACTAATTCTTTAGGACTTGCTTTAAATAAAGCCTGACCTCGCGAATGAATGCCAAGGCTAGTAACAGCGATCGTGGAGAGTGTCACTGCCGTAGCACCCAAAACAAGCCTACTTTTTGTAATCACCATAATGACAGCTGCGTCAGAGGGAAAATATATAGTCAGTATGCTCAATCTAACACAGGCTACCACTGTACAGACGGAGTATGTATTCTAATTTAAACAAAATACTTGACAATCTGGCGAATTGGGGAGTGGGGATTGGCATGGGGCATTGGTTATTTTTCTTGTCTCCTTTGTCCCCCTCATCTCCCCCTGCTTCCCCTGCTCCGATTAAGGTTCTACCCAGCGTTCATCTGCCTTAATCAGGTTAATTAATTCCTCTACACCTTTATCTTCTGGGACTTTTTTAATTTCTTCTCGGCCACGATACAAAGAAATGTAACCAGGTGTTTTGCCAACATAACCATAGTCGGCATCTGCCATTTCTCCGGGGCCATTGACAATGCAACCCATAACTGCGATGTCTAACCCAGTTAGGTGTTTAGTGGCTTCCCGGACTTTGTGCAGCACTTCCTCTAGGTTAAACAAAGTGCGTCCACAGGAAGGACAAGCGACGTATTCCACCATCGTTTTTCGCAATCCCAAAGCTTGGAGAATGCTGTAACAGACGGGAATTTCTTTTTCTGGTGCTTCTGTAAGTGAGACGCGAATTGTATCACCAATGCCATCAGCAAGTAAGGTAGCAATACCAGCCGTGGATTTAATTCGCCCGTATTCGCCATCACCGGCTTCCGTAACGCCTAAATGTAACGGGTAATCCATACCCAGGTCATCCATCCGCTTGGCGATGAGGCGATAGGCGGCTACCATCACCGGTACTCGTGAGGCTTTCATGGAAATTACCAAGTTGCGGAAATCCAAAGATTCACAGATGCGGATGAATTCTATGGCAGATTCCACCATTCCTTCGGGGGTGTCGCCGTAAGTAAATAACATCCGTTCCGCGAGGGAACCGTGATTTACCCCAATTCGCATCGATTTACCTTGGTCGCGCAAAGAAACTACTAGAGGTTCTAAGGTTTCGCGGATTTTATCGCCAATTTCGTCAAATTCGGTTTTAGTATACTCAGTTCGATTGACGTTTGGCTTTTCAAACACATACAAGCCGGGATTAATCCGCACTTTCTCTATATGCTTGGCGACTTCCACAGCGATTTTTAGCCCATTGTGATGGACATCAGCCACAATTGGCACGTCTTGGTAAGTTTCAATTAATTTTTGTTTAATTTCTGCTAAAGCTTTAGCATGAGCCATACTCGGCACCGTGACGCGGACAATTTCGCAGCCAATTTCGTGCAGACGACGAATACCAGCCACGGAACCATCAATATCAAGAGTGTCTTCGTTAATCATTGACTGCACCACAACGGGGTAGCCGCCACCAATAGTGACATTTCCCACCTGTACAGGACGGGTTTTACGCCGCTTGATAGTTGTATCAAAGGTGGTTTGACTGGATGTGATGCTTGAAGTGTTTACTGTGGGCAGAGTTTGCATAACCTGAGTAGGTAAATTTGCTGTCGCTAAAATATCAGATTTAATAAATCTCTGTTTCTCAGATTGCCACAGCTAGAGCTTTTTTGGACGATTAGTATAGAAAAAAAATCGAGAATGAGACAGGCAAAGAATTGAAGGGGGCAGGAGGGGCAATTCACTGATAGGATTCGACACTTCGACGTTGCTTAGTGACCACCTTTCCTGAGTTAGAGCCACTAAACGTAGTTCGGTATGGGTATTAAACCCAACACCGATTTGGTCACGGCAGTTATTGCTGATAGCGCAGCGTAAAGCCTTCGGCATAGCTTCTCTACGAGAGGCTGTGCCAACGCTTAGAGCGAGTCCGTGAACATCGGGCTGTTTTCCTCCAGCAATAACTGCCCTTTGCCTCCTGTCATATCATGTCCGTATAAATAGTTATGATTCCCGCAGTCATTGCACCCCACCCCCAACCCCTAAGAGCTTGCGGGGAGGGGAGACAAAGCGTAGCTTTGGCGGGGTGGGGTTCTTCGGGTTTAATAAGTAATCAAGCGGACATGATATCATTCCTCGATCAAAAAGGGCGAGGAAGACACACCCCCGGAAGCATAAATATTTTCTGTACGTCTTAGTGTAGTTCTTACAACACCTTACACTGTCCATGATGCCGTAACAAATGGTCACACAAAACTAGCGCCACCATCGCCTCAACCATTGGAACTGCACGCGGTAACACACAAGGATCATGCCGCCCTTTTGCTGCTAATAGCGTTTCTTCACCTTCACAAGTTACTGTTTTTTGCTCTTTTCTAATTGTCGCCGTCGGCTTAAATGCAACTCGTAAAATGATATTTTCCCCGTTGGAAATTCCCCCCTGAATCCCACCAGAACGGTTAGTTACAGTGCGAATTTCACCCTTTTCATCAATATAATATTCGTCGTTATGCTCAATTCCCGTTAACAGCGTCCCCCCAAAACCGGAACCAATTTCAAAGCCTTTGCTAGCAGGGAGAGACATCACACCCTTAGCGATATCAGCTTCCAATTTATCAAATACTGGTTCGCCCAAACCTTTCGGGACATTACGCGCCACACATTCTACGACACCGCCGATAGAATCACCTTCTCTACCGACTTGCTCAATTAATTCAATCATGCGATCGCTACATTCAGCATCGGGACAGCGAACGATGTTGCTTTCCACTTGTTCTAAGGTGACAGTATTTGGATCAACTACAGCTTCCAAGTCTTTGATGCGCTTGACGTAACCGATAACTTCGACATTGGCAACTTGACGGAGAATTTTTTTAGCGATCGCACCTGCTGCTACTCTGCCAATTGTCTCACGCGCTGACGACCTACCCCCACCTTGCCAATTGCGAATGCCATATTTTGCATCATAAGTTGCATCCGCATGAGAAGGGCGATACTTCTCGGCCATCTCGTCGTAGTCTTGCGAACGAGCGTCTTTGTTCCGTACCAAAATCGCTATAGGCGTTCCTAGTGTTTTACCTTCAAATACCCCTGATAAAATCTCGCAGGTATCCGCTTCTTTGCGAGGGGTGGTAATTTTACTTTGTCCCGGTCGCCTTCTATCTAATTCTACTTGAATTTCTTCTGCCGAAATTTCCAGTTGTGGAGGACAACCATCAATCACAACCCCCACACCCCCGCCGTGAGATTCACCAAAAGTAGTGATGCGAAATAGATGACCAAAAGTGTTGCCCATGATTTTGAAGAAAAAGGTGAGGCTTATGTATTCTACCTAGACTTATTGAAAAAGTTAATGTGCAAAAGGTTAGCCAAAATTTATAATATTAAGATATGTATGTCAAATTTAATTTATTCAGGTAAAGCATCTAAATCAACTGACTTAGTTTGCCATTTTGCTGCATCAAGCTTTTTTAAATACTCCTTTATTAATTTATATTCATCAACAGAAAATGTTGGCGACTCTGTATGTTCATCAACTTTCTCTTTTTCTTCAGATCCATTTTCTATGTTTAAATAATAACCACCACCAAAAACATCATCCCAGATGCCTAATTTTACTACAAATTCGCCACTATTTGCCTTCCCTACCTTACTAGAAAAAGTATCGATATCATCTTCATAAACACTGTATTCAAATTCCCAAGTTTTCCTAATTACACCGTTGTGTATTTTGTCAAGTAGTTTTTTTATATATCCTATACGATTTCCTTCTGGTTCTATAATATTCATAATATTTTTTTCTTTAGCATCTTTCTCTTGTTGATTGACTTGCTCAATTAAAGAGTTCGCCAAAGCAAGACGTTCTTTTGCTTTGAGCAATATTTCTTGTTCCATTCTTGATAGATTTATACTTTTTAGCTCCAAAAGTTCTACTAGCTGTCTGTAAAGGTCTACACTTTTTTGATAATTTTCTGGATGTTTCAGTTGTTCATCACAAGCATTCAAAGTATCAATAGCAAATTGATAATTTCTATTCTGACAATGATGATTAAAGGCATCAATATAATCTATTAAATCATCTTCCCAATCCCAATTTTCTAGCCAGTCACCTTCTATATCATCAACATAAAGATGAATATACTCTGAACCATAAGTTTGTTTATCACTCTGTAATTGTTGGGATGCTTGCAGAGACTTATCATCTACCTGAGAGTTGGATTGATTATAAATGTTTCTATTATTCTTCATTTTGCTATTTATGGAAGACTATAGAGGCACGAAATTCAGATGGGCGATCCCTACTCTCTTTCAGGATAGCATCTGTTAACATAAGTAGATTGTCTGGACGGTTGACTTCAGGATTATGAGCAACTAATAAAGCTCGTTTAATACACCAACACGACAGAGTACTGTTCCATCGCTGTTGCTCATTTATAAAATCTGGGTTGCGTTGTCCATCCCGAAAGATGGGAATGCCTTTTAGCTGGACAAAAACAGGCTCAAATTGACTAGGAACATGGCTTACAAGTAAATCTGTTGCCATTGACAAATCTAGAATATAGCGATGTGAAGCACTACCGTCAGACCTAGCATTAATTTTTTGAGTCAGTGCAAGAATTAAGTTTTGATCATTACCTTTATACTCTTCTAATAATAGTTTTTCTATCCAGTAGGAAAATTTTGGATCTTCCTTACTCAACCAATCAGATAACACTACGCTGTACCAGTAATACTCGGTCAATGATATATTCTTTTGCTGGTAAAATTCTTGTATTTTTTCTTGTGGTAAACTTAAATAAGTTTGAATATCGTAATAAAATTCGTTTAGGAAATCAATTAAAAACTGTTTCTTATCAATGAGTTCATTCTTATATTTCAACAGTGTAATTCCAATTTCATTAATCCGAGTTGCCAAGTTAGGTTCTATAAACAAGGACTTCCGTCTTAGTTCTTTTAACCTGGGCTTAATCTCATTCGCATGTAGTCTAATTCTGTCTGGGGTCAAGCAAAATCTCCATTAGCTTAGTTAATTCTATACCATAGTAAATTTAAAGAAACTTTTTGACTTAACAAAACTCATAAAATCAAAAAGCGCCCCCCTTTCGGAGAGCGCTTTTTGATTTAGCTAAACTTTCAGAATTAACCGTTGATCGCAGGAGCGGTTAGAGCCACAGGAGCAAAGTCACCAGCAGCCAAATCTAGAGGGAAGTTGTGAGCGTTGCGCTCGTGCATTACTTCCATACCCAGGTTAGCCCGGTTGATTACATCTGCCCAAGTCGCAATTACACGACCTTCAGAGTCAATGATTGATTGGTTGAAGTTGAAACCGTTCAAGTTGAACGCCATTGTGCTGACACCCAAGGCGGTGAACCAGATACCGATTACAGGCCACGCTGCTAAGAAGAAGTGCAGTGAGCGGCTGTTGTTGAATGAAGCGTATTGGAAGATTAGACGACCGAAGTAGCCGTGGGCTGCAACGATGTTATAGGTTTCTTCTTCTTGACCGAATTTGTAACCGTAGTTTTGTGACTCGGTTTCGGTGGTTTCACGAACTAAGGAAGAAGTTACAAGTGAACCGTGCATTGCAGAGAACAAACTTCCGCCAAATACACCTGCTACACCTAATTGGTGGAAGGGGTGCATCAAGATGTTGTGTTCTGCTTGGAACACGATCATGAAGTTGAATGTTCCGCTTATTCCCAAAGGCATACCATCTGAGAAGGAACCTTGTCCGATGGGGTATACCAAGAAGACTGCGCTAGCTGCTGCTACTGGTGCAGAATAGGCGATCGCAATCCAAGGGCGCATACCTAAGCGGTAGGATAGTTCCCACTCACGACCCATGTAGCAGAATATGCCGATGAGGAAGTGGAAAATTACCAATTGGTAAGGACCGCCGTTGTACAACCACTCATCTAAGGAAGCTGCTTCCCAAATGGGGTAGAAGTGCAAACCGATAGCGTTGGAGGAAGGTACTACTGCACCAGAGATGATGTTGTTTCCGTAGATCAAGGAACCTGCAACAGGTTCACGGATACCATCGATGTCTACTGGAGGTGCTGCGATAAAAGCGATTACGAAGCAAGCGGTAGCGGCTAGTAGGGTGGGTATCATTACTACCCCGAACCAACCGATGTAGATGCGGTTATTGGTGCTGGTGATCCAGCTACAGAACCGCTCCCATACGTTGGCGCTTTCGCGACGTTGAATGGTTGCTGTCATTGTTTTATAAGTGCTGTTATTTGCGAATGAATTAGGTAGGTTTGACTACCTGTTACACATCTTAAGTAATTTATTGCGTTTTGTAAAGTACTTTCAGAAAAATTTTTTCTTGGGATTTACGCACCCACAACAAAGTCCCTCAATTCACTGAATTGGGGGACTTTGGGCAGTGCCATTTTAGATTTTGGATTGTGAAAATGCTGGCTCTTTGGATATGGACTCTAAACCCGCTTCTGGCAAAGGTGGACGCACAGATAAATAAATCAATGGGCCAAATAGTGGTATCAACGCTATTAACCAGAAAAACTGCGGATTTTTCCAACCGCGACGCGCCATATCATCCCCTAGTAATGTGGGAAAGAGTAGGGAAAGTAGACAGAAGTCTATGCTCATCACATGGATGAAGCGGTTAGTTTGCCACTCTTGGACAAAACTGCCCCAATCTCCTCCTCTTAAACCGTAGGCAACTAAAATAACCGTGGCTACTGTCAACACCAAACCAGTCACACGAGAATCTAGCACCTTGATTAAGGTATTCTTTTTACCGAGAAACTGATTATTGGGTTCTCGTAGGGTTAAGTACGGCAACAAGGCAAAAGCACCAACTGCGAAAGATGCAGTAGCAAACAGCCAACCAGGTATTTTTTGCCCTCTGCCATCAATAAACACTACTGCACTGTAGATCAGAGGCCAGATACCCATGAGGTTGAATAGTGTTATCACTAAGGGGTTAACGCCTTGCCACTGCCCAATAGAAAGGTTTTTAATTAACTCGAATGTACCGGGTTGCTCAGGAGGCGCGAGAAAAAAAGCATAGACAGCGAATCCCAGCCACAGCAAGCCAAAGGCGATTTTTCTAACCATGAAAGATTTAGGTAGTATTAATTATTGTTTTTGCCACTACAAATTAGGCTATCTGCTTGCTATTATATTGTTGATTCACCTAGACCCGTAGCGGCTTGTCCCTAAATCTCATCTGAGTAGGATTTAAGGATTGAAATAACTGAAAGCTTCTGAGAGGTAATCAGCAGCAGATGCTACGACTGCGATCGCACTTTCATAATCTAGGCGCGTTGGTCCCAAAACTCCCACACTTCCTACGGGTATAGAACCTCGGCGATAGTTGGAAGAAATCAAGGTGCAGGTGCGTATCGGTTCTAGAGGATTTTCTGCGCCAATGCGTACTGTTACCTTTGGTTTACCTCCATCTTCCGGCTCTGCTTCCTCAAATATTAATCGCCACAGTTGGTCTTGTTCTTCTTCCAACAGGTGGATAATCGTTTGTACTTGCTGTAACTGGGAAAATTCTGGCTGGCGCAAAACTTCTGACACACCCCGAATCATAATTTGGGTTGCAGTTGGTGCAAGAGTACGACGAGTCAATTCGGCGACTGAATTTTTCAAAAATTCCCCATAACGTTGGAACTCCTGATCTAGTTCGCTCCAGTTGAGGTGAGCTAATTCCAACAGACTTCGCCCCCGCAAGTGGCTATTCAAAAAGTTAGAAACAATTTGTAACTCGCGATCGATTACCTCAGAATCTCGTTCTGTTTCTTCTGGTGTTGGCGACAAATCCATCAACTTGGAATGTGTCTCATAACCATCAGTCACCACAATCAGCATGATCCGCCCCGCTTCAATTTGCACTAATTGCAGATGTCGCAATAGCGCTGTAGTAGTTTGCGGCATAGTGATCAAGCTAATACAACCACTCAAGGTTGCTAAAATTTGCGCGGCTCCTTGCAGTAGGGTTTCTAAACTCTGATCTTCACACTGGAGACGCTTTTGCAGTGCTACTTCTACTTCTCGCCCTAAAGTTTCCGTACCACTTCCCTGCGGGACGCTGCGCGAACGTGGAAGCAAGCTACGCGTAGCGTCTGTCTGCGACACGCTGCGCGAACGCAGAGAAGGTGTCATTAGCTGGTCAACATAAATGCGATAGCCTGAATCTGAGGGTACACGTCCAGCAGAAGCGTGTGGTTGGTAGAGCAATCCAGACTTTTCTAAAACGCCCATCACATTGCGAATTGTCGCAGAGCTTACACCTAGATCGTACTCTTCAACTAAAGCCTTTGAACCAACTGGCTCTGCCGTAGCAATGTAGTGACGTACCGTTGCCCAAAGTATATGCTGTTGTCGATTTGTTAACTGAACTTCCATTATGGTATGTTTTGCTGAAGGCAAATTTTAATCAAACTCTGACAAAATTCGGAGATTTAATCGAAAACAGAAAATATTAATAATTGATTAAGATAGCAAATTATATAACTATCTTATGATAAGTATTTTTAAAGTTGATGTATATACAGTATTTTCCAGAGTAGGCTAGAAACAGAAGGTCAACTTTTTCTGGCAAAAGCTGCTAATTATAATCTACCCTTACGATGCTTCTTTCTAACCGTACTTTCGCACAAGTTTTCACTTGCAACAGTATTATTAGATACGTATTTTTTGCAAGGGCTAATGCTGAAGTATGATTTTGACCAGTCGAAAACTTTTGTGCAGATGTACTTAATGCCCAAATTCCAAGCTTTCCAGCAAGCGTCTCAAGTGATGTACTACTTCTTTTAGTATAGCAAAAGCCAGATGGAAGAGTGAGTTCCATCTGAGCAAAAGCTAATATTTGGGAATTGAAGGGTCTACTAATAAAGAATAGGCATCAATACCACCCGAAATATTTTGCACGTTTGTAAAACCTTGAGCAATCAACCACTGGCACATTTGGGCAGAGCGGATACCGTGGTGGCATAGCACAAGGGTTTCAGCTTGGGGATTGAAGAGGGTAGGTACTTGATCTCCCCATTCGGCAAATTGACTCAGAGGTAGGTTGACAAAGCCCTCAATGCTAGCGATCGCCAATTCTTCTGGTTCACGCACATCTACTAGCTGAATACTTGCATCACTAGAAGAAAGACGTTGCGCCAGTTCTTCTACACTAATTTGGTTCATGAGTTCCCTGTCATGAGGTTTTCGTAAACAGTCCCAACACTATTTATGGTGACAGAAAATCTCTGCCTTGACATCAGCATCCATTCTTAAGAGGGTTGATTAATTTTGCTAGGCTTTCTGCTTAAATGGCTGTAAATCGTCTTTTTTAATAGGTTTAATGTGAATAGGCAACGTTCATCTATCGGTTTTATCGTCGCTGGGGCGATCGCACTGCTAGTAATTGCGATCGCAAGCTTTTACTGGTTTTTCGCCAAAAGTCCGGCTAACCTTATTGCTTCCACCTCCCAGGCTGGTGCAGCCATATTCGTGTCGAAACTTTCCCCTGTAATGGTTTCATTCCTGGCGAATCCTGACAGTTTACAGGCGTTGGAGCGGGAAGAGGAACTATCTAAACTCAAAACCAGTTTATTTGCCAAGAGTGGCATAAATTACAAAGAAGACATTCAACCCTGGTTAGGGAACGAAATTACATTAGCTATCACTACCTTAGATATTGATCGCGACTTAGAAAACGGACAGCAACCAGGGTATTTATTGGCACTAGCAACCAAGCAACCCGAGAAAAGCCGCGAGTTTGTTGAGTTGTTATTTTCCAAACGGGCGTTATCTGGAGCAAACTTAGCTGTTGAACAATACAAAGGCATAAAGCTGATTTCTGACAATTCTCAACCAGAACAACAGTTACTTGCTGGTGCTGTTGTTGGCGAAGGCTTTGTGTTATT
The DNA here is from genome assembly GCF_036917815.1 of Nostoc sp. GTDB lineage: Bacteria > Cyanobacteriota > Cyanobacteriia > Cyanobacteriales > Nostocaceae > Nostoc. The sequence continues at coordinate 42,167 of NZ_JBALEK010000095.1, forward strand.
TGCCAACGATCTTAAAGTATTGCGAGATGCGATTAATAACGTCCAAGCGCCCGATCTGAATTTGACTAGCTCTCCCGAATACCAAAAAGCTACCAAAGAATTGCCCAAAGGGGGTTTAGCTGTAGCTTTCTTGAATCTTCCCATTGTAGCAAAATGGCAAGGGTTGGAGTTACCAGAACAACTTTATAACAGCCAAATCATATCCTTGGCGTTAAACCCCAAAGGATTGCTAGCAGAAACCACCTTTCTGACTTCATCAGAAATTGTCCCTCCATCTGCACCGCTATCTAAACCTGTGGGAGCATTGCGATATATTCCAGCATCAGCAGGTTTAGCAATTTCCGGCTCAAATTTGAGTAATTTGGGTGACAGTGATTTAACTAAACTCTGGAGACAAGCAACAGCAACTCTATATGGTTCTGGGGAAGATGTGATTTCTCGGCTAGCAAAACCTTTGGCGGATGTTCAAAAACGCTGGGGTATAAACTTACCAGAGGATATTTTTAGCTGGGTACAAGGAGAATATGCCATTGCATTGTTACCAGAGAAAGAGCAAACAACACCTCATTGGATTTTTGTGGTGGAAAAATCTGAAGGTGTAGAAAAAGGCGTTGCTCGTTTAGATGCGATCGCCTCATCCAATGGACTCAGTATCAATCCTTTAACTATAGATCAGCAAAAAATCTCTGCATGGACAGAGTTAACCACGGCTACAAAAAAAAGTGATGTTAAAGAAGGAGCAACTTTCAGCATTGAAACAAAAGTGCGGGGATTGCATACAACTTTAGGAAATTATGAAATTTTCACCTCTGATTTAGAGACGATGGATGAAATTCTTACAACCAAGGATAATTCCATAATTGACAATCCCAATTTCAAAGATAGTATCGCAGCAATTCCCTTACCAAACCAAGGCTATATATATCTTGACTGGACAAAAAGCCAGAATTTGTTAGAGCGCCAAGTACCGATTCTAAAACTTGTGGAAGTTTTAGGCAAACCGTTTTTTAATAATCTGCGATCGCTCACAGTTAGTAGTTATGGAACTGACACGCGATCGCTTAAAGGTGGCGTTTTTTTCAAACTCCATAATTCGTGAGATTTCCATAAAAGCTCAGGTGTAGAAAGTAAAAAATAATTTTCTACCTTCTACACTTTCTTACCCTATGATATTTACCTCGATTTTCTCTAGTATTTGCTATTTTTATTTGTAATCTTTGGATAGGTACTGGCTACTGGCATAGCAATTAGCTGCTTGCTTTCAAAGCCGTTACTTGTGGCACATTTTAATGTGGCACAAGTAACTGAAATTTCACTGGAATTTTTTTATTAGAATATGTATATATAACTACTATAAAAGCCTGTTGGAGGGCTACTATGAAATACTGTCGCCCCCGACTTCAGTTTAGCGGTGGTTGGTTGTTGGCTATACTTACCGTCATCACACCTACCCCTGTAATAGCAGAGACAGCAAATTTTGGCACTTTCAATTTATCAACAAACTTTAATCCAGCACAAGGAACAGTGCAAGGGTTTACAGGCGGTTCATACTCATTGTCTGCCATAAGTAACCGCGATCGCGATCAAAAAGCCTGTGTTGGCTTTGCCGATCCCAATCCAGATCATATTATGGTTTTGGAAAAGGACTTTTCCCAGCTAACAATACAAGTCGATAGCAACAACAATGACACGACTTTACTCATCCAAGGCCCAGATAAAACTACAATTCGTTGCGGTGATGACACTGGCAAAAGTAAAGATGCTAGCGTTAGCGATCGCAACTGGAAAAGTGGCACCTATCGGATTTGGGTAGGTACATTTAATCCTGGAGTCAAGTGGGATTATACTCTGAAAGTAGAGCAGCAGTGAAGTAGAGACGCGATTAATCGCGTCTCTAGAGGAGTTAGGAGTTAGGTATTGGGAAAAATTCATGCCCCATGCCCACTTTCCCTGAGCGGAGCCGTTCGCGTAGCGTCTCGTAGAGAAGGGATGCCCCATTCCCCATTGCCCATTTTTACGTGTAACACCTGAGAGGATAATATGGGAGAGTAGCTTGTTGTGCTTTCCGAGGGTGCTATCTCGTGCTATCTATACTGCGTGCTGACTTTCGTATCATATTTGAACGTGACCCAGCTGCCCGTAACTGGTTGGAAGTTTTATTTTGTTACCCTGGTTTGCAAGCCCTGCTATTCCATAGGCTGGCTCACTGGCTGTATACTCTTGGTCTTCCCTTTATTCCGCGCCTGATTTCTCACTTGGCTCGGTTTTTCACTGGAATTGAAATCCACCCTGGGGCAACAATTGGGCAAAGTGTGTTTATTGACCACGGTATGGGTGTAGTAATTGGTGAAACTGCGATCGTGGGAAACTATGCCCTAATTTATCAAGGTGTCACCCTTGGGGGTACTGGTAAAGAATGTGGTAAGCGCCATCCCACTGTCGGTGAAAATGTCGTAGTCGGTGCTGGAGCGAAGGTACTAGGCAATATCCAAATTGGTAATAATGTCCGTATTGGCGCTGGGTCTGTTGTTCTCAGGGATGTCCCTTCAGACTGTACTGTGGTAGGGGTGCCTGGGCGCATCATGTATCGTTCTGGAGTTAGGGTTTCACCTCTTGAACACAATAACTTACCAGATTCAGAAGCTCAAGTAATTCGTGCTTTAGTAGACCGGATTGAGGCGTTGGAAGAACAAATACAAACTCTTCAGCGCACCAACTCTTCTGCAAAAACTCCTGTTTTAGTGGGTTGTTTAGTCACCAAAGAGGATGAACTAACCCACGATATTCGCTGGTGCAACCTCAAGGATAAGACCATCCAGGAATTTCTCGATGGTGCGGGTATTTAAAAAAGTGAGAAGTTAAGAGTGAGGAGTGAGGAATAAAAATCATCAATGTCAGGTTTGCACCTTCCAACTCCTAACTCCTAATTGACAATATTTAAGGATTAATCGCTTGGCTAGACCACTCTTGTTGGTCATGACGATGGTAAAGCGATCGCGTTTGTGGTTCGCCGCGTAATTCTAAGTGATCTACCTGCATCGGATCGAGTAGCAGTAGACAAAAATTAGGTACTGGCTGCACGGGGTCGGGTGCTGGTGGTGCAAAAACTTCTGGGGTTTTTACTCTGGGTTTACCAGGATGAGGCCAAGCAAACTGTAAACGCGCCGCATCACTCAATTCTTGCCACATAGCGATCCGCGCTAACTGTAAATCTTGGTGAAAATCATCACCGCTTACCAAGGTCAAACAACCTGTGATGCGGAATTGTTCTCGTGTATTGGGGAAGTACCAACAAACTTCTGCCCAAGGTTGTTGCTGTATCTGATCGGCTTTGGCGCTACGAGTATCGGTGATAAATTTTAGCTGGTTGGTATCTTGTAGAAAGCCGCGAAAGACTAGGGTACGATTAGCGGGGCGACCATTCGCTTGTAACGTTGCTAGTTGTAGGTAACGGGCATAAACAAGGCTACGGTTGCGATGGAGTGCATGGGCGATCGCACCTCGCCAAGGAGCAAGAGACATTATACAATTCTGTTGGTAATCTAAAGCCAGGTATTCCTGAACATACTATCACTTCAATAATCTTAGTTGAGCGCCAGTTATTCCTAAAAGTTCTCTAACGCCAAGAAGCTTTAAGATTCCGGTGCTGTAAAATATGTATATATAAATTCTTCATATAAATAACACCTGATGAGTTCCTTACCCGCTAATCGTGCTAATACCCTCAAAGCTGCTTTTCGTGTTTGTGATGTAGCTCCTTTAGTGAGTAATAGAGACATTGAACGTTATTATGTTAACTTATCAAAAGTTCGCAAGACAGAGGCAATTAATACTATTAAAAAACGCTTAGACTTTCTGGAACCCGCAGAATTTTGCAGTCTTCTATTTACTGGACATCGGGGATGCGGTAAAAGTACAGAATTAAGAAAGATTCAGCAAGAATGGGAATCTCAATATAAAGTTATTTATATTGAAGCAGACGCTGAACTAGATATATTAGATGCAGAATACACAGATTTATATTTAGTAATTATTAAAAAAGTTGCTGATGTCCTATACACATCGGAATTAAATTTTGATGCAAAACTTTTAACTAATTTTGAGTCTTGGTTTAAAGAAATTACTCAAGAAACTGAACAAACAGTTGAAAGGTCAGCAAGTATTGGTGCTGAGGCTGAAGCAGGAATAAAAATTCCCTTTATTTCAAAGCTGTTGGGTAAAATACAGGCTCAAATTAAAGGCGCTGACAAACAAAGAAAAACGGTTCGTCAGAATTTACAAAAAGATATTGGTCGTTTACAAGCAGATATAAATTTGTTGTTAGGTGATGCTTTTGTCAAGCTTAAATCAAAATATCCTGAATATGAAAAAGGATTTTTAATTATTTTTGATAACTTAGACAGAGTGCCTCCAAATGTAGCTAAACATTTATTTTGTGATTACGCATTTCAATTACAAAGTCTACATTGTACGATTATCTATACAGCACCAATTTCTATTGTCTATTCTGAAAATAACTTGAGTAATTCTTTCGACACTCCCAATATTGTGCCGATGGTCAACATATATGAGTTTGAACAAGACAAAACCGATCTAGATCATAATGACGATGGTCTAACAGCAATTACGAGTTTAATTGAACAAAGAGTTGAAGTAGATGCAGTATTTGAATCGCGTCAACTATTGGTAGATTTAGCGAAAGCAAGCGGTGGTCACATCCGCCAATTGATGCAAATAGCATCACAAGCATTTCTTACAGCCGCAACTCGCGATCGCGAAAAAGTTACTGCCGATGATATCATCTATGCAATTAAGCAAGAACAGTTTAATTTTGAGCGGAGTATATCAACAGAATACTATTCGGCGTTGGCTGCGGTATGTGTAAATAAGGATGTTTCTAAAGATGAACTAGGCAGGTTAATGCTGTTCAGTCTTTGGGTTTTTGAGTACAACGGCACAAATCGCTGGAATTATGTTAATCCAGTTGTGAGGCAAATCCATGCTTTCCAAGAAGCACTCAAATCAGCTACAAGTAACCCATGATTTAAATTTAGCAAAAGAAACTTTTTTGCAAATAAATCAGCAGTCATTAGCGGAACTGTTAACCTTTATTGACTTTGCTGACACTCAGTTAACGATTGGGTTCGTTGCTGTTAATTTTGCTGAAGATAGAAATACTTTAATTGAAATCCTTGACAACCATCCTGGATGTCATGATATTCAGTTTGAAATTCTCAATTTTTCTGCTCCTAATTTGCGTTTTTTAAGGGATGAAATTATTCGTGATTTAAAAGAAGTTCATTTAGAACCAGATAAAAAATTAGTTTTAATTGTTATGGGTTTAGAAAAGTCTATTGGTTTATCTGGAAAATATCCGCCTGTACTCCAAGACTTGAACTTTGTCCGAGACGCTTTTACTAATAGTGTTCCTCACCCTATACTGATATTTTTGCCAGATCATGCCCTAATGCGTTTGGCAAAATATGCCCCAGATTTTTGGGCATGGAGAAAAGGAGTATTTTATTTTCAAACAGTCCAGTCTACTCAAGACTTGGCTATTGAAAAAACTATTCAGTCTGAGAGAATATTAGGAAGTTTAGATTTACCAGAAAGGCAAGAGCGGATTGATTTACTTGAGCGCTTGCTAATGGAAGAATCAACAGATATACGCACCCGCATTACTATTTCAAAGGAGTTAGGTGCAGCTTACAGCAGTATTGGTGAGGCGAAAAAAGCAGAAGATTTTTTGCTACAAGCTTTAGAGTTAACTGAAGAAGATGAAAATTTAGTAGGAGTCAAAGCCAGCGTTCTCCACGCACTAGGAATTCTCTACGCCGATAAAGGGGAAGTGGACAAAGCGATCGCACTCTACAATCAGTCTTTGTCAATAAAAGAACGCATTGGTAATGTCCAAGGCAAAGCGGCGACGTTGCACGAACTGGGACGTATCTACGCCAACAAAGGGGATGTGGATGAAGCGATCGCACTCTACAATCAAGTCCTTGAAATTGATGAACGCATTGGTAATGTCCAAGGGAAAGCGGCGACGTTGAACTGTCTGGGAATGATCTACGCCAACAAAGGGGATGTGGATAAAGCGATCGCACTCTACAA
>NZ_JBALEK010000096.1:0-7807 GCF_036917815.1 Nostoc sp.
CTATTCCCTATTCCCTATTCCCTATTCCCTATTCCCTATTCCCTATTCCCTATTCCCTATTCCCTATTCCCTATTCCCTATTCCCTATTCCCTAATTAATTAACGATGCGCCAATGCTTGCTCTTGTTCTTGCAGCCAGCCTGCATCATCATTTTTGAAGGGTGACAGGGCGCGTAAACGTTCTACAATACTGGGCATTACCTCTATGACTCGATCGATTTCGGCAACGGTTGTGTAGCGACAAAGACTGAAGCGAATGGAACCGTGCAAGGTTGTGTAGGGTAAGCCCATTGCTCGCAGGACGTGGGAAGGTTCTAGTGAACCGGAGGTGCAAGCAGAACCGGATGATGCACAAATACCGTATTTATTCAAGGATAATAAGATAGCTTCACCTTCAATATACTTGAAGCCGATATTTGTGGTGTTGGGCAATCTCTGCGTAACGTCACCATTGACTACACAATCGGGAATTTTAGCTAGTAAAGTTTGTTCGAGGCGATCGCGCAGCTTTCTTTCTCTTGTGGTTGCTTCTTCTAAGTGTAACAGTTCTAGTTCCGCAGCTTTGCCCAAAGCGATAATTGCTGGAACATTCTCTGTTCCCGCTCTACGTCCGCGTTCTTGGTGTCCCCCAAGCATGAAGGGACGGAACCGAACCCCTCGCCGGATATATAAAGCACCAATTCCTTTTGGACCGTGCAGCTTGTGACCAGACAGAGTTAACATATCCACGGTGCTAGTCTTCATATTCAAGGGGATTTTTCCCACTGCTTGCACCGCATCTACATGGAAGATAGCGCCAGATTCTTTGACGCGCAACCCAATTTGCTCAATCGGGAAAATCGTGCCAGTTTCGTTATTAGCATACATAATAGTCACCAGGGCGGTGTTACCCGTCAAGGAAGCTTCTAGTTCATCTAGATCCAGCTGCCCTTGATGATTTACTGATAGATAGGTAACAGTGTAACCTTGGGTTTCTAATTGTTTGCAGACATTGAGTACTGCTGGATGTTCAACTTGGGTGGTGATGATGTGGCGCTTTTCTGGTTGCGCCAACAGTGCGGCTCGAATCGCCGCGTTATCTCCCTCAGTTCCACAACTTGTGTAGACAATTTCTGACTCATCGGCTCCCAGGATGGCTGCAAGTTGTTCTCTTGCGGTTCTCACTGCTTTACCGACTTGCCCACCAAAGGTATGCATACTGGAGGGATTGCCGTAATAATCTGTGAGGTAAGGTAACATTACCTCTACAACTTCTGGGTCTACCTTAGTGGTAGCATTATTATCAAGATAGATGCAGTTATTTTGCATTGTTGTCTTCAATTAAGAATTACGAATTATTTAGGGATTACCAAGAAATAAATTATCCAATCTTGTGGGGTGGACATCTTGTCCGCCCTTAGTCACGGGCACTCGTGTCGCCCACCCCACAAGAAAAGTTGGATGTTTTTTATTTGGAAGTCCCTTAAGCTTCTGCTGCCATTGTTTGGGGTTGGCGCTTTTGCAACTGTTCGGAGTATTTCTCGCTATAGCAGTTAAACCAACGTTCCCAGTAATCTTGTTTATTTGTTAATTTAGCAACTACGCGGTTGTAATTGGTAAACCAGCCTTCCCAGTAATCGCTAGGCTGCTTAACGCAACCGTCGCAGGTGGGACAACCAGCTTTACACTGAGGCACGGTATGAATGCTACCAACGCAGTTTGTACAAAGTTCAGGGTCAATCCAGTGCTGTCCGTCAACCACTTTAATTGCATTTGTGGGACATACCGTTAGACAGAGATTGCAGGAAATACACTGGCTAGTAAGAATTTTGTAAGCCATGATTTATTCTCCTTTTGGGGAATGGGGCATTGGGCATTGGGCATTGGGCATTGAGGATTGGGTTTAGGGGAGGGCATTGAGGATAATTCTTATCCCATGCCCCATGCCCCATGCCCCATGCCCTATTCTTGATTCCCTAATTCCTTAACGTATTGCTCGTAGAACTCCAAAGCAACCTTTTCAATTACGTCGTAAGCTTCAACAGTCTGTATTCCAGCTTGTTGCAATTTCTCTTGAGGACTGTTACCAATCTTGGAGACTAAAACTGCTTTGCAATCTGCGATCGCTTTCATAATATGCTCAAAAGAAGCTTCTTCGCCGTATCCACCTTGGCAGTATTGGTCAATTTTGCGATGACCGACAAAGCGAACTTCGTTTCCACCCACTTCGTAAATTTGGAATTCTTTCGCATGACCGAAGTGTTGGTTAACTAATCCGCCGCCTTTGGTTGCGACTGCAACTAAAACTTTCGGACTATTGGCAATTTTCTTACCAGCTAGCGCCTTATCTTTGGCTACTTTCAGTTCTTCTTTAAACTTCTCAATTCCTTCGTGAACAGTAGCGCGTTGTTCCATGTCATATTCGGGAGCCATTTCCAAGAATTTCTCTTTGGAAAATTCTTGGCTGCGGTCTTCTCCCAACAATCCGACTGCATCGGCGCGGCACTGGCGACAGTGACGCATCATTTTCATGTTACCAGAGCAATTGTCTTGAACTTCTTTGAGTTCTTTGGGTGTGGGACCGCGTTGACCGGTTAAACCGAAGTGTGTGCCATGTTCTGGTGCAGAAATCAATGGCATGATGTTGTGTAAGAATGCACCTTTCTCACGAATGACTCGATTCACTTCAACTAAGTGATGGTCATTAATTCCGGGAATCATCACGGAGTTAACTTTACACAAGATATCAGCATCTTTCAGGGCTTGCAATCCTTCCATCTGTCTTTCGTGGAGAATTCTCGCGCCTTCAATGCCTCTATAACGCTTGCGTCTGTAGTGAACCCAAGGATAAATCTTAGCACCGATCTCTGGATCTACCATATTAATGGTGATCGTCACGTGATCTATATTTAATTGTTTAATGCGATCGATGTAGTCTGGCAGCATTAAACCATTGGTTGATAAACACAGCTTGATATCTGGTGCTTGTGCTGCAATCAACTCAAATGTGCGGAAAGTCTTTTCTGGGTTCGCCAATGGGTCGCCAGGTCCGGCAATTCCCACAACTGTCATTTGGGGAATCTTCCCGCCAATGACCAAAGCTTTGTGTGCTGCTTCTTCTGGTGTTAGCAATTCGCTAACTACTCCAGGACGGCTTTCGTTAGCGCAATCATATTTGCGGTTGCAATAGTTGCATTGGATGTTGCAAGCTGGAGCAACTGCAACGTGCATCCGGGCGTAGTGGTGATGAGCGTCTTCGCTGTAGCAGGGATGTTTAGCAATGCGTTCTTGGAGCTTTTCGTCCCTTTCCACGGTGGCGCTGCTGGTGCTGTCGCAGCCGCAACCACCGGATTTTGCTTGGGTTGGCGATTCCGTAGCGTTGGAGTTGAGGAGTCGTATAGACGGTGATGTCATTGAGTTTCGCAAAAAGGTCGGTGGACTTGGCTGCCACTGTGGGAGATGCTGTTGCTGCTCTTTCATGCCCAGAATTGAAGTCGCGTCTTCCACACTGCCTGCAAACCCTTGGGTTCGGGCGACTTGTTTTCAAGTCAGGCAGACGATAGATATCTGATGTTCGGCTGGTGTGTGTCAACGTTCGGTTCTTGGGTAGAATTGTGCTTACAGCCGCGACTTCTCTTCACTTCAGGCATAGTGCTATGTCATCCCTCCACTCACCCTTCGCTTCGTTTCAGAGCGTTAGGTGATTGGCGATATAAGATTTATAGCAGCCGTCTCCCAGCCAGATATTGCGTCTCTCTAGGATAGAATTTATTGGATTTATTACTTTTGTACTCAAATAAGAAAAACCCTAATTCTTCAAGCATTACAAGAATTAAAAAAGTTTTTTTCGGATAGGGGTTCTAGTATTTTTTAGTTGGGGTTCTAGTGTTTATAGATAGGGGTTCAGGATTTCTTTGTACTCAGCTAAAACCCAATCCCAGCAACAACTTTAACTAACTTTAAACTAGGTTTGGGTTATTTAAATGTGTACTCAGACTGCCCTCAATTTCCTTCAAAAGCAATAAGTGTCAAGGGTTTGAGGGTGAAAAACTGGAGTAGTCTATATCGCTCTACTCCAGAAACGTGCGAAATTCAATTCTGTATCTAACATATCATTTTTTTGAGAGTAAAAATGCACTTTATATTCTTTTAATTTTTCTTTGACAAGGATGTTCAATTATGCCTTTAAGCCTTATCTGGTAAGCTATATGACCTAATGGAAATAGAGGTGTTGCTGCACATAATTTTCAAAAAACTTAAGTTTTAACTCCTTTTTTTTCATTCCCACAATGAGGAGATGAGTAGGAAAGTCTCAGATTTTGTGTTTGAGAGAAACAACAAACTATAATCTAACATGATTGAGCGATCGCAATGAATTTTCTGAATTGCTCACTACAAACCTTAACAAAAAACCTAACCCCCTAACCCCCAACTCGTCGCGGGAAGGGGGGAAAATTCAAAGTCTCTCTCCTTCTAGGAGAGAGATTTAGAGAGAGATTTTACCAATACGGTGAAAAGTCAGAGTGTCATTTAGCTACAATCAGACCAACCCTGAAAAATCTGAGTTATGATAACCATCCCCCAACAGCCGCCAAAAATGACCGTTGAGGAATATCTGGAATGGGAACCTCAGCAAGACCTTCGCTACGAATATGCCAATGGCGAAGTATTTGCCATGACAGGCGGTACAATTCCCCATAACGACATTGCACTAAACTTGTACACTGCCTTACGCCCTCATTTACGTTTCAGGGGTTGTCGAGTGAATGTGTCAGACGTGAAAATGCAACTCACTCCCCAGAGTCGCTACTATTATCCTGATGTTATTGTCAGTTGCGACCCTGAAGACCTCAATGCCCGCAAATTTATTCAACATCCCAAGCTGATTGCTGAAGTTCTTTCGCCAGGTACAAGCGCTAAAGATCGGGGTGAAAAATTCACTTACTATCTGACAATCCCCAGTCTGCAAGAGTATATCTTGATTGACTCGGAAAAAATCTCTGTCGAGCGTTACTGTCGCGGTGAGGGGAGGATGTGGCTTTACTATCCCTACACAGCTGGAGATATCATTACTCTATCCAGCATTGAATTTGAGTGTCCGATTGAATTGCTGTATGAAGGTGTTGTATTTACCACTGAAGAATAAACAGAATGTTCCGTGTTAACTTTTAAAGAGCCATGTCTACGACGGGCTGCGCCTACGCACTTTAAGCAACTGCATAGCCTGTGTAGGGTCTTAACTCCGGTGGACGAAAGCCAAGGACGATGTGTTCTTTAGGAATTCCAGCCCGTTCTAAATCGGCGGCAATGCCTTCTTCCGTGCCATCCCGTTGAATCCAGATTTTGCCATCAATCAGGTCAATATGAACCAGACAGCCATGAATGCGGCGATCGCCATCCCAACCAATATCCATCCACAAATAGCGATCGCGGTTTCGATCAAACACCACTTCTGATTGAATATCCGCATAAGAATAACTCAGTGAAGCATATTCACCGAGGATAGTTTCAATCACCTGACGATAGTCATCTAACTTGGTGTCATCCATTGTTTAATAACCTCCTGTTTTGGATCAAAAGTAATCAGCTTTAAACGATGATTCCTCAGTAACAGTTTGCCGATGGGTTCTTCAAACAAATCATCAAAAACTCTGTTAGGTACTGCAAGGTATAGCACTCGTTCTGGCTCCAATTCAATCAATATATCCTGATATAAAATATACTGACCCAAGGCTTTTTCTAAATCATCAACATCTGATCTGCCGGTAAAACTTTTAATCTCAACTGCAATTTTGGATTCTGCTTTTTGCGCCGCCAACAGTTGTCTAGCACCTAAATCAACATACAAATCTTTTTTACCAAACTTCAGGGTCAGTGGGTCATGAGTAATTATCCATTTATCTTTAATCAAAGCATTTTTGACATTATTATGGTATATGTCTCTAGCTGGCATACAGGTGTAGTTTTAGACTGATGTTCCTATTTTAGGAAATCGCTACACTAGATTTATCAGAAAAAACAGGCTGTCTGAGTTCATTCAGCAAAATATGGTAGCAGGAGGAATGCGATGAAAGCAGTGGTTATCCGTCGGTATGGCGCGACTGAAGTTTTGCACTATGAAGATGTGGAACAGCCGAAAATTGAGCCAACGCAGTTACTTGTGAAAGTTCGTGCTAGTAGCGTCAATCCTATTGATTGGAAAATCCGCAAAGGGATGTTGAGTTTGATTACCGGCAGTAAATTTCCGAAGATTCTGGGGTTTGATGTGGCGGGAGAAGTCGTAGAGGTTGGCTCCCAAGTTACGCGCTTTAAACCGGGAGATGCTATTTATGGCAGTACTAACTTCCCTGGAGGAGGTTATGCCGAATTTGCAGCCATCCCAGAAAACTTGGCGGTGCTTAAACCAACAAATCTAAACTATGAAGAAGCTGCTGCTGTGCCTTTAGCAGCGCTCACGGCTCTGCAAGCGCTGCGAGATAAAGGAAATATTCAAACAGGACAAAATCTCTTAATTAATGGTGCTGCGGGCGGTGTAGGGATTTTTGCAGTGCAAATTGCTAAGGCTTTAGGCGCACAAGTGACAGGAGTTAGCAGTACCAAAAATTTGGATTTGGTAAAATCTTTGGGAGCAGACCGCGTGATTGATTATACGCAGCAAGATTTCACCAAAGATACAGCGCAGTATGACATTATCTTTGATGCAGTGGGTAAGCGATCGCTCTCAGAAACCAAAAGAGTCCTCAAACCCAACGGAGTTTACATCAGTACCGTACCCAACCCCAAAGTCATGTTAGAGATCGTCTTAACAGCGTTTCTTCCTGGTCAAAAAGCTAAATTTCTCTTTGAGAAACCTAACGCCAAAGACTTGCTTTTTCTCAAAGAATTGATTGAAGGGGGTAAAATTCGTGTAGTGATCGATCGCACATATCCCTTACAAGAACTAGCGGCGGCTCATGATTATAGCGAAACTGGGCGGGCAGTGGGGAAAATTGCCTTGGTGCAACCCGTCGTAGACATCGCCATTTAGGGTAACTGAGATTTTTCACCCTCTAAGGCTTAATATCATTTGTGTCACAATTGAGGAAAATAATATATATCCTACGACGCGGCAAGCCCTTATGTGTGTGATTATTTGCCAGTACTTGTCTAATTTCTACCGGGAAATTCAGCTATTCCGTTTTAGTGACACAACTGACAATGTGTTTATTTTGGCAGGTGATGAACTGCAAATCCTTATATTTCGTGATGGAACTTGGAGATTTGTCAATGAAACCTAATTTTACCCAAATGTCCACAAAAGAGTTGAGGGCGTATGTGCTTGCTAATCGGGAAGATATAGAAGCGCTGGAAATTCTATTTAGTCGCCGTACTCCTGACTCAGAAGCAATTATATATCCATCGATGTTTACTGAAGATGGTAAACCTATAGAAGAGAATAATCGGATAATTGCAGAAGCGATCGCTCAGAGAGTTCAGCAAGAGAATAATAATCAGGATTAGCTGTGTGGTTAGTACATTTTACTGATTACCTGTGCGATCGCACTTACCAATTGATCCAAAAAACCAACGCAAAACCTAACCCCCTAAGAGGATGTTTGAAAAGTTTTTTTTATACGCCTAACCCTTGGAGATCCCCCTAAATCCACGCCACGTGCTTCAAGTCGGGGAACCCGCCCAACGCAGTGGCTCCCCTTAAAAAGGGGGACTTTGATTCCGGTTCCCCCCTTAAAAAAGCAGGGCTGATTCATTCCATAAGAGCAAGAAGTTTGTCAATATCATGAGAGATAAATCTTTGGGCAGTTGTGATGGAAGCATAACCATTCCGCCG
>NZ_JBALEK010000097.1:0-49498 GCF_036917815.1 Nostoc sp.
ATACCCAACGTGGCAACGACGAATGAGACGCGAAACGATGATGGTTGTTATCTTTGAAGCTCCGGCTTCAGCGAAGCAAGCCGGAGTACTTCACTATTATAGATTTATGAAGCTGTAACTCCTAAGACTATTTTAAAAGTGCAGGTTATGAAACCCTAAACTAAAGTGTAAAACTTTGTTTGATTCACAAGCAAAAGCGAATTAGCAATATCAGGTCAGTTCAATCTCCTGGGCAGCTATTAACTTTTCATTTAGTTAAAATGGTGTTTTCGGGTATTTGAGAAAATTTTCGTTGAATAAAATTAATACTGAACTAGCCTTGAAATATCGGTTTTTTCATCTATACCACCAACAGCCAATCGATTCAGCTTCCTGCCAATTCCAAATTCGTACGGCTACACCTGCTGATTTGATTGATGTTGCCCAAATTATTACTGAGAGCTTTCACTCCCATACGGGTATATGGGGATGGGCTTTCCCATTACTGCGTCTGGGTATTTACGAAGACTTAAGGCATCGGATGGCATCACCTGCGCCCCGTCATGTTTGTTTAGTCGCCCTTGATGCTACTACTAGTGAGGCTAATAACCTAGTGGGAAGTGTGGAATTGGGTGTACGTTACAGTGATTCATGGAGTCAGGTTGGCGTAGGTTTTCCTTACTTATCTAATTTAGCGGTTCACCCAAAATACCGTAGACATGGTGTGGCTTCAGGATTACTTACTAGCTGTGAAAAAGTCTGTCGCGAGTGGGGATTTCAAGACTTATATCTCCATGTTTTAGAAAATAACCATCAAGCAAGACAGCTTTATTTCAAGCTGGGATATCGGGTGCATAAAGTTGAATCAAATTGGAATACATTTTTCCTAAGACGCTCAAGCCAGATGTTATTGCACAAGCACTTGAGCGCTGATTCCCTTATCTAAATTTTATTTTGGCAATTGTCAATTTTTGTGTTCCAATTAACTTGGATAAAATCTGTCACTGATTGCGGTAATCAAATAGAAACTAACCTAATTAAAAATTCAGCCAATATTAGCTAAATATCTACATAAAAACTAGAATATATGAGTTTACGAAGCGAGTAAATAGGTTTTGATAATTCTTTTTAGGAAGAAAATTATTTTCAGACTCTTGACGAAAAATCTGATTGATTAGTTTAAAAAAAGTATCTTTTTCGTAAAAATTTTTAATATTATAAAATGTTAAGTTTTGCCTTTTTTGATTTATCGTTAAAAAATATTTTAAAGTGTTCGATATAATTACATATAGTTATGCGTGAAATTACGCTCATAAAAATCGTCACTTCCTCATAATAACTTTGTAATTAAGATATCCATCTTTATAAAAACTTTAATAAAACACTCCAAGAGTTTACAGACAAATCTAGTTATATTTCATAAAATATAATCACTCAATTGCTAAAAAAAGCGATATCTATTGCTATTTTAGTTAAATTGACCAGAAAAGTCTTGATATAAAAGAATTCAAAAACCTGATTTGAGATAACACCTATTTTCTTTTTGAAGTGCATACTACTACCACATTCGTTGAAAGTTTAAAAAACATGGATAGCGAACAGCATCAACGCTATCAGACCTCTATGGTATCAACTTATCACCCTGAAACTAGTTTCCTTGACTATGTTGAAATGTCAGACGGAACTGAGCATTCGCAAGGCTCGGATATCCTTACACGTTTGCACAGTGGAGAAGTTTTCATCGTCAATAGTCGTAGACGAAATGGATTAATCCTCTTTAAACGCTACCATGCAGAGTTTGCTGGGCCTGGGGCTGCTGTGGGTGGGGATTACGATTGTGATTGCCAAAGGGCACTGCCTATAGGTAATCTGTCTTTATTAACTCCCGAATCTAATGAAGAGCGCCAGAAGGCTTACTTGATTAGGCGACAGTGGATTCGATTGATCAAACAAATTACCGAAAACCCAGTGCCTGGGCAGCGAGTTCAGAAGATTCTCGATCAATTTGAACAATACTTTCCACCAGAAATAGTGGCTCTTCTGCCGGATGTTGCCTTTGCTCTTTTGGTGGGTGTATTGCCCCAAACAGTGGGAATTGTACGCCGTTTGGGTAGTGAGATAGATAGCCGATTTAATTACTGATTGAATTGCTAAGATTGCAAATTTAACAAAGCGGCTTTTACTCGATTTACGGTGCGGGTGTTTTCTTCTATCGTCCCGACAGTAATTCGCAGTCCTCCGCTAATGTGTCGTACAAGAGTGCCGAGTGTCCTAAGTTTCTGATGAAAAGTTTTTAAGGGAGCATCTGGTGAATTAAAGCCATTTGGTTGAAGACGCAGGTAAATAAAGTTGGCAGCGCTTGGGGTAATTTGTAGTTCTGGTTGCTGGGATAAAATTTTGATGAGTTTGGCTCGTTCACTCAGGGTTTGGGGAATTGACTCCAGTAAGAGTGTGCGGTTTTGTAAAGCAAGCAATGCTGCTGCTATGGAAAAGCTGGGGAGATTGTAGGGTAAGCGAACTTTTTCTAAGATGGCGATCGCTTCGGGATGAGCGACGCAATAACCGACACGGAGAGATGCCAACCGGAAAGCTTTAGAAAAAGTGCGTAATATCACCCAATTTTGGCGTTGGACTAATTCACCTACTAGGCTAGTTTGACTGAATTCAAAGTAAGCTTCATCAATTACTACCAAAATATGCTGTGGTAAACTTTTTAACCATGCCACCTCTGCCCCAGTTAAGCTGTTGGCAGTCGGTGAATTGGGATGCACTACGAAAACTACCCGAATGGGGGGATTTTGAGTTTGTTCGATAGCTGACTGTGCGGCGCTGATGTCAATTTCAAAATTTGTTTCATTTCTACCCACCGTTACTACAGGAATGCCCAAAGTTTGCGCCAAAATCCCGTACATCGAGAAAGTGGGGTTGGCAACGAGAATTGAACCTTCTTCTCCTAGACAGGTGGCGATTAATAAAGAGCGGATTAGTTCATCTGAACCATTGCCGACAGAAATATTGGCAGCAGTAAACAAGGATGAAGACAGGGCGGCTGACTGATTGACATACTGTGCGATCGCATCCTTAAGTGTTTCATGTCCGCCATCGGGATAACGATTTGTTTCAATTACTTGCTGATATGTCCATGCCAATTTCTCTTTTAACTCAGGTGGTAAATCGTAGGGGCTTTCATTTGTATCCAGGCGATCGAACTGTGTGGGGACAGAATCGGTTGTATCGCTACTGGGATGAGGTTTGTACGCGGTAAATTGTGCTAAATCTGACCGGATGAAGGGAAGCATAGTTTTAGTCAACCAATATTTGAATTTATCGTAAATCAAAAGAAGCCATACCTACAGCAAGCTGAAGCCGGAACGACTGGGACAAGTTTAGGGACTTCCAAATAAAAAAATGTCCTAAAAACTGACCCAAAAGCCTCTCTATTTCTCCTCTCTCTGTGTTCTCTGTGTCTCTGTGGTTCGTTTCTTTGGATAATTTATTTCTTGTCAGTCCCTTACTGGCGGAGAATTTAGTTGCCCCAAGGGTTTCGTCAAGTACAGGACTTACGCAAAATACGTCGTAAGTAGCGGTAATTCATGAATTACCGCTACGGAATAATAGGCTTTTCAATTATTTTTGCGTAACTCCTAAGGTATTTAGCACAACAGCTTTTAGCTATTTACCAGAACTAAGTAGGTAGGTGGGAATAAATCAAAGTATGTTACTAAAAGTAAACACGCCTAAAACCCTTACCAATGACGATTGGACTTTGGACAAATGACGACCCTCTCCTGCAAAGACGCTACGCGAACACCAGTTAACTTTATTTACGCCCACCTACTTACCATGACTGAAGAAGAAAACCAACTTTTGATCGAACACGCTCGTGCGATGCCTGCGGCGGGCTACGCCTACGCTAAAATACTCTACAAAAATGCTCCAGTTGAGGAATTAACAAGCGTAAGGATTGCCAGAGCCTATCTTAATGGATTAATCTTTACTCGCTAAATAAAAAGTAGGATGCTCCCTATTTGATTCGGATAGACAAGCGCAGATAAAGATGTAGTTATTCTGACTGGAGAAGAGACAGAAATCTTAATTTACCCAAATGGAAAATGGAGATATTTATGAACAAACCAGATTTTATGTCAACGAGCGGTATCGAAGTGCGTAAATATATCCTTGAACATAAGGAAGACGAGGCAGCCTTTCAAGTTTACGTAGATAGGTTTAAATCTGACAGTAATCAAACATTTCCAGTGCCACAAACTATAGACGATTAAAAAAACTTTCCCGAATTACAACGTCAGTACCAGCAAAAACCCAATCAAAGTTAATTACGAATTATGAATGCTCATGACTGCTACTCATCATCTCTGGCTACCTACACCGACAGATTTAACTTTATTACCCGATGAGATTCATGTCTGGCGCATAGAACTTGACCAAACAGAAGCACAGTTGCAACATTTGACAACAACTCTTTCGAGTGACGAAATGGCTCGTGCTGAACGGTTTTATTTTCCAAAGCATCGGCAGCATTTCATCGCTGGTCGCGGTATTCTGCGAACTATATTAGGGCGCTACTTAGATATCAAACCATCAGAAGTTCAGTTTAATTATCAACACCGAGGTAAACCAGTATTAGCCGATAGTGGACTAGCGTTTAACTTGTCTCATTCCCAAGGGTTGGGTTTGTGTGCAGTGAATTGCACCCGCCAAATTGGTGTAGACCTCGAATATATTCGCCCGATGTCTGACTTGGAAGCTCTTGCCAAACGGTTCTTTTTACCGAGAGAATATGAGATATTGCGATCGCTATCTCCCAACCAACAGCAAGAGGTATTTTTTCGTTACTGGACTTGTAAGGAAGCTTATTTAAAAGCAACTGGAGACGGACTATCCCAGTTAGAGCAAATTGAAGTATCGCTGACTCCCACAGAACCAGCTAAGTTACAGATAACTGAAGACTGGAGTCTTTTTGAACTAGTACCTGCTAACAATTATGTTGCTGCTGTTGCTGTAGAAAATTTTGGCTGGAACTTAAAATGTTGGCAGTATTAGTCATTAGTCATTAGTTATTCTTCCCCAATGCCCCATGCCCCATGCCCAATGTTCAATGCCCCATGCCCAATGCCCAATGCCCCATACCCCTACTTATCTTCCTGCATACTTCTGACAATTTTTGTTACTAGCTTTCTGGGTACAAACCTGACGCTTTTTGCCAGTAGTTTATTCATAAAACCAGGAATAACAATGGTTTTGCCCTTCATTAAGGCGTGATAACCAATTTCGGCTACTGTTTGTGCATCCATCATTTTCTTGCCCTTAAGCAACTTAGAGTCTGCCATCCCGCTTCTTTCATGAAAGGCAGATGCGGTTGAGCCTGGGCAAAGAACTGTCACAGTGACACCAGTACCTTCTAACTCATTAGCGATCGCTTCTGAAAAAGATAAGATATAAGCTTTAGTCGCAAAATAAACCGCCATCAGAGGCCCAGGTTGAAAGGCCGCAGCCGAAGCAACATTTAATATTTTTCCTTCACCTTGCTTGACCATGTGCTTCACGAATAGCTTGGTTAAATGGGTGAGACACACCAAATTTACCTGTAGCATTTCCAGTTCAGTAGCTAGGTCTGTTTCGTGGAATAATCCATGTATCCCAAATCCAGCATTATTTACCAGCACATCAACCTCAATATTGGCGAGTTGCAACTCTGTAAAAATTTCTTCAGGAGCGGTTGATATAGATAAATCCTTAACAATAGTTTTGACAAGATTTCCAAATTTTTCTTGGAATTTAGCTGCAATTTCTACAAGCTTTAGCCCGTTTCTGTCTACTAAGACCAGGTTGTAATCATGAGCAGCAAAAATACATGCTAATTCGTAGCCAATTCCACCGGCTGCCCCAGTAATAAGAGCAGTTTGTTTGCTCTGACTTTGATGTGTTGTGTTCATGTAAGAATATTGGTGAATTCAATTTGATGAAGCTGTATTGCATTTACAGTGGTTCTCGTTCTACAATTAAGCACGCGTAATATTTGAACCAGCGATAAATATCTGGAGCTATTACCCTTTCAATTGCTTGTGTGGTGCGTTGGATAGATGTAGCAGTCCAAACGTAAATTTAGGACTTATGCATCGAAAAAGTTGAGCATTAAAGAAGTTAGGTTATTTAAGACTGCTAGCGCTGGCTTTTGATTACTCACAAAAGCTAGCAGGTAAAATCAAACTTTTATGCCCCACACTAACCATTCTATCCTCGATTACTTCTGTCAAGGGGTGAATACTAAAAATTTACATGATTGAGCATAAAAAAACAGGGCAATTATATTGCCGCTGTTAGTGTATGAGTTGTTGCTGGCATCGGAAATATTGGCTGTTCAGTAGTACTGAGTTTTAAAAAATGGACTGAATCAAATTATTTTGTAGTTACGGCTTCCGTAACGCACCGAAAGTATCCGAGATGGTGCGTTAGAAACGTAACGCACCCTACGAAAGTTGTAAATTATTAAGCGATATTTAAGAAACCGCTTTGAATCAAGTAAGCAGTATAAGTCATAAACAATTGAGAGTCAATTGGGGGACAAACAATAGAACTACCTGCTAATGCATGGAGAGTATCTTGGCAGCTAATATGAGGTCTTCTAGCTTCCAAGTACAAATCAGGAATAGTCAGTTGCTCATCAGACCAACGTTCCAGCAAAAATGGTCGCAGAGTATACAAAGGATTGTCAACAGAAGACACATTATTGATTAACTCTGATTGCCATTTTTCATAAGGAATCATCTCAACTGAATAGCCAAAAGAACGTATCCAATCAACTAATGTTTTCAAAGAAACAGGTTGGGGATGTTGTAAGTTAAAAGCCTTGCCTATGGATTCTTTTTGCTGTGATAGATAAACAATGGCTTTACTTACATAGTCTACAGGAGACATATCCAACATATAATCTACATCAGGGAAATATCCCATTTGTAGACAGCCCTTGGTCATCAAATTGATAAAGTCATGTGTGTTACAAATGCCTGTTTTACTATCACCTGAAATCAGTGGGGGTCTGTGGATAGTTACAGGAAGTCCACGGTCACGAGCAATTTTTACTAACTTTTCAGCTACCCATTTAGTCTGTGAGTAACCAAGATAAATACCTTCCCAATGATTGAATTCATCCTGCTCTTTAACAACCTTGCCAGCATAAGCAGTGGATTCAAAAACAGCAACACTAGAAACGTAATGTACAGGCTTGACTTTAATTTGACAAGCCAATCTCAAAACTTCTTGAGTTCCTAAAACATTGGCTGTTTTCAGTGCTGAGTATGGGAAAACATAATTCAACAAAGCAGCGCTATGATAGATAGTATCAATATTGGCAGCTAAAATTTGAAACTGTTCCGAACTAATACCTAACAATGGCTGAGATAAATCGCCGACAATCGGAATAATTCTGGAGTTAAATTCTTCCTGCCAAATTGCATACTGTTGCAGATTCTTTTGGATTTTGCTTTTGCCTTCTTCCGCATTAGCAGCACGGACTAAGCAATAGATATCCGCCTTAGTTTGTTGTAGCAATTCCCGGATGATAAAAGCTCCTAAAAAGCCTGTTCCTCCAGTTAAAAAGATGTTTTTAGGTTCACCTACAGGCGCATTAGATGCAGCACCGGGATTGATGGTGGGGTCAAGAACAGCCTCAGCACTTAAATCTAGAATTGAGGGTGCAACATTGGCATTAGAGGATTTCACCCCTGTATCTTGAATCGGTGAACCTTCTTGCACTTCTTCAGCTAAACGCTGTGAAAGGGCTTCAATATTTGGGTAATGCCACAGCAGCAACGGAGATGGTTGAAATCCTAGTAGTTTTTCTAAGTTACTTACCAGAATCATTGCTTGGGCTGAATCCAACCCATAGTTTTCTAAATGTTCTTTGACATCTATTTCATCAGTTGCTACTCCTAGCAACTTAGCTAAGTTAGATACCAAAAATACTTGAATATCGTCTGCTGTGAAAGACTGTTTTATAGTCATTTTTAAATCTCCAACAATGATGTAGAACGAACAGGGTGATACTGACTGTAATAATCGGAAGCTTGCAATCCTTGAATTTTCAAATTTTGGACACGATACAAAAAGGCTGCACCAGTCATAATTTGATTAGCAACATCAACTACACCACGATTATTTGGTTCAGACAGGTAGGAACCGCGTACCCAGTCATTGAAACCGCCCATTGCCGGGCCACACCAAATTTGATAATCGACTTCTCTACCTTTTTCACCAGAACTAGACCAACGGGAAGATAATCCTAGATACCAACGGAAAATCAACGCCATTTTCAGTTTAGGATTATTGACTGCTTTCCCAAGTTTCTCAGGATTCTTTTGGGACAAATAAGCCGCAGTTCCTTCCCATACTTCAGCAATAGTTTTGCGAAAAACTTGTTTTTCTAATTTCTCTCTTTCTGCCAAAGGAATCTCTTCAATGGAATTATAAGCGCGGTAGAGTTCAAATAATTTCTGCGCTCGCATGGGGAACATTGTACCCCGTTTGAGAACTTGCAGTTTGACTCCCATTTCAAACATATCTGCTGCTGGGGCCATAATCATATCAGCCATTTCTGCTTGGGCTAATAGCTTTTTGGTATGTTCACAAGCCCCAGATTCAACGCATGATTGATTAATGGAACCAGTCATTACATAAGCAGCACCCATCATGAAAGCTGCTAATGCTGATTGTGGTGTCCCAATTCCCCCTGCTACCCCAATTCTAATTGGTGTTTGGTAATGATATTGTGCTTGAATTTCATCCCGTAAGGCAATAATAGAAGGTAGCAAACAAACCAGGGGACGGTTATCTGTATGACCTCCAGAATCAGCCTCGACGGTAATATCATCAGCCATTGGAACTTTAGCGGCAAGGGTTGCTTGTAACTCGGTAATTAATCCTTGTTCAAGAAGTTCTTTGATAATTCTCGCTGGTGCTGGTTGCAGAAATTTAGTCGCAACTTCTCGGCGAGAAATTTTGGCAATGACTTTATTTTTGATTTCAATTTGATTGGCGTTATTCAACCCCAATCCCGCAACACGGTAATAAACAATGTTGGGGGTCAAGTCAAGAAATGCAGATGCTTCTACTGTCCTCACTTGATATTTGAGGTATAAATCCACAGCCCGACGTTCAATCGCAGGTTCGTTAGGACTGTGAATTAAATTAAATGCATAAGGCCCTTGAGGTAAAGCCTGTTGAATGCGATTTATGGCTGCTTCCAAACGTTCTGGAGTTAAACCACCTGCACCAAAGGAACTCAAAATTTGCTCTTTTCCAAGTGCAATGACCATTTCTTCGGAAGCAATTCCGCCAGCCATTGCGCCGGTAACGTAAGCATATTTCACTCCATGAGAGGAGAGAAAATTCGGATCTCCAAACTGTTGAATGCGGATTGGGGCTGCAAATGTTAGCAGTTCTACTTGTGCTGTTGTGCCATTATCACCAGGGGATAAATAACCCTCATTCGTGACACCGATTTTTCCGGCAACTTTCACGATGTAGCAGGGTTTATTTAACACCATCAATTTATCTTTGATGGTTTGTTTCTCGAAAGATACTGTTTCTAAAGAACCTTTCCAAACCTGGTTTTTGTTATAAGACCAGGGGGAGAAGTTAAGACCATTATCGTGTTTACTTAGTACCGTATCTACGGTTGTCACGGTAGTTATCCCTCGGATTACAAACAATGGATAATTAAAATTGAAGGGTGTAGACTCTTCATATAGCAATCCTAAATCGTATGTGAAAACTTCTCTCTTCCTTGGCGCTCTTGGCGTCTTGGCGGTTCGTTCATTTCCAAAACTTAGATAGGATTGCGATGTAAATCTAACTTTTCATACCAATTTTCCATGAAGATGCACGTAATAATTTTTAAACGAACCGCCAAGACACCAAGGAAGGCAAGGAAGAGAGTAGTTAAGAATTAATCGGTGCAAGTTGAGAGAGAATTGGTATGATTTCTCAAGATTCGTCGTTAAGCAGGTTTTGGGCGCAAGCTAGTTGCAATTGAATTATTTCGCTCATTTGCTGACTGTAATCTTGTCTAGCTTGTAAGAAGGCTGTGTGCGCTTTAGTTATCTTTGAATTATTAGCATTGAGCTTTTGATACTGGGTCTTATTTAAATCGAACATGCTGATGATGCTACTAATTTTTTGAGTTCTGACGGGTGGGAAAGAAACAGGAATTGGCTGTGTAATTGCGCTTGACTCAGAAGATTGTAATTGTTCTCTCGGTTCAAAAACGTTATCAATGATATTTTTCGGTTTTACTTCTTCTGGCTGAGGCAAGATGTTAGTGGAGTAATTCTCTTCTTGGGTTATTTGGTTTAAAGTCTTAAGAGAATCTGTGATTTCAGATTCTTGGACATTAGGTATGTTTGAATGCTGTTTTTGGAAACGTTCACTCCTAAGATCCCCAGCGAAATCTTCAACAATTTTGCGATTTTCGTCGCTCAAAATGGTAGCAGCAATTGCTTTTCCACCCAAGGTAACTGTTCTCAATGTTGCTTTATTTGAATTAGCAGTTTCTTGAGCTTTGTTGTACAGTGGTGATAAATCGACGTTCACCTGATGACTGAGTAGTTTTGCTAATGCTTTGACCATCGAAGCATGGTCATCCATCCCTCTACGATTCAGAGAAACTGTGATATGTTCTTGGTTGCCGAGAATTTTATCAATCCATCGCGAACAGACATTACCTGCGCCTGCTTCTAGAAATATTTTGACTCCATCACCGTAGACACGATTCACTAATTGCGGGAAATCAAGTTCTTGGCATAGTCCTTTGGCGATGTTATGTGCGATGGTATCGCTATCAAGTGTAATTGGTTGATAGTCGGCGGCAGAATAAAACACAATACCGGGCAGATTTTGGGATGGTAAGGTGTTTACCTTCTTGATTTCCTCGTACTGCGATCGCATCGCCTCACAATGTATCACATGGTCGAAGGGAGCGGGGAAGGCGTTGCAACCTAAAGTTGTAATCACTCGCTTACAGGCGGCATCCTCACCAGCAATTAATACTTCTTCTGGTGTGTTAATTTGAGTTAAGTAGACGTGATTCTCTTGTTTCAGGCATTCTCTAACTTGAGATGGTGTAGCCATGAGAACATAAGTATTCCAAAAATTGTTGTTTGGTGAATCGGTTAATCCCCAATATTCACGCACAGCATTTTTCGGCCCAGATAATTTATCGCCAAATAGAGGTGATGAGTTTAAGGTGTTACTTCCGCCCTCAAAATCACTCCAAACTCCTTGGGCAACCATCATACTAGTTTCACCCAAGCTATACCCAAAAACGGATTGCGGCTTGACTTGAAAATCATCTCGGAAAATTGCCGTCATGTATCTAGCAAAGGCAATTTCGCTTTCAAACATTGCTAGTGAATCATCTAACAATTGCTTTTCGAGAGTTTCTAGTTGCCTGGTTGTCAATTTAGGTAAACTTCTGGGATAAACCAACTTTTCAACATCGGCAGCCCGGTTGTAGAGATTGTTACTTTTTAAGTCCTCGAATACTTTCGGGAATAAACGGAAGACGCTGCGACCAATGCCAATATAAGAATTGACGGCTGCGGGATAAACATAAGCAACTGCTCCAGTTTTACCCAATGGTTTCGCTGTGAAATAACTTCCTAAAGGTGTTTGCCAATCTGTGCCGTTTTCAAAGGCATTGTTTACACCTTTGCGGGCAGATTCAATTTCTTTAAGTAAATCTTTGGTGTTACGTCCTGTGATTGATAAGACGTATTTTGGATTAGAATGCTGTTCAAAATTAGTAAATGTCTCGCTGGCGGTAGCTGATAAAGAAGAACTAGCTTCGATGCATTTTTGGAGATGGTTAAGTAAATCTGGTATGGTAGAGCGATCGCTAACTGCGATGGGAAACAGATGAAAAGGCATTTGCTGCAAATATCTGTTGTCGCGCTCCTGTTGGCTGGGTTCCTCCGATAAGATTAAATGGGCGTAACTACCATCTATACCCATGCTATTAATTGCTGCTATTCTACGTGTGCCGCCTTTATCGACAAACCAAGGTCTTGATTCCATTGCCACATAGAAAGGGCTACCTTCCCATACTTGCGGTGTTTTGACACCAGACCATTTGGGTGTGGCGGGAATATACCTGTAATAAAGACAGAGAGCGGTTTTGATTAAGCTAGCAATTCCCGATGCTGTATAGGTGTGGCCGATATTGGCTTTCACGCTGCCCAATGCACAATGCAAACCATTGCCGACTTTCGGATAAGCTTGCAGTAAACCAGTGATTTCGGCTTCATCTTCCTGGGGAACGCCACTACCAAAGACTTCTACATAGTTAACCTCTGTGGGTTGAATCTCAGCCATCTCAAAAGCTTGTTTGCAGACATCACTGATAGCTGAAGCATCAGGTTTTACCAGAGCGTCACTCAAAGTAGAATTACCTTGTGCGAAACTCATAGCATCAATTACTGCATAGATGCGTTCATTATCTTCTTTAGCAACTTCGTAGCGTTTGAGGACAACTGCGCCGGCACCTTCGCCAACTGTCCAGCCATTGGCTTGTTGGTCATAACCCAACGTATTGACACCCGTATTAATTGGGGCAAATTGGCTGCGGAATAAGACATTTTCTACACCACCTGCTAAATCTACGGCACCCACAACCACCGCGTCTACTTCGCCAGTAGCGAGTAGCATTTGGGCAACTTCCAATGCTTTGAGGGCAGAATTTTCGCCAGCGCTGACGGTGAATGCAGGGCCAGTGAAATTCCACAAAGCCGAAATCCGACTCGCCATAATGTTGGCGATGTGACTCACATATTCGCCAATTTCTACTGGTTGGTGAATGCTATCTTTGACAATGGTTTCCAGTTGGGAAAGCTGTTCAGCAGGTAGAGAAATTCCTTGATTGAGTAAGCCATCCTTAACTTGCCAAGACAAATTCCATCTTTGCTGTAGCTGATGCACGGAAAATTCTGTCTCGGCGGCGACTATAACCGCTACATTGCCGCCTTCCTGTAGTTTCGCATCTTTTAGGGCGCGATCGCTAACCTTCAAGAGCAACAATTGTTGTGGGTTTAACTTTTCGATTTCATTCGGTGGGATTTTGCACGATAAAGTATCGATTTCAAAATCTTTGATGTATGCCCCAACTGGCGCTTTTCCATCTGTTAAACCGTACTCTTTCAAGACATTTTCTTGATTTTCTATACCATGCCATCTTTGAGGCGGTAGAGAAGTAAAATGTTGTGTGCCATCATAAATACTGCGTTCAAAAGCATCTAAGCCATTGCAGTTACCAAAAAAGGCATCCATGCCGACAATGGCGACTTTGGTAGGTGGAACAGGTGGAGTTGATTCAACTGATTCTGCTGTAGTTCCTTGTTCTAAAATCAGATGAGAATTAGTACCGCCAAAACCGAAAGCACTGATAGCTGCCCGTTTAATTGGTGCGTTATTATTAGGCCATGCCGTAGCTGTTCTAACAATTTTATCGGCGCAAATTGTACCATTTTCCGAAGCTAAAGGTTCTGAAACATTCATGGTCGCTGGAATTACACCATGAGACATACTCAAAATCACTTTAGTCAAGCCAACCATGCCAGCAGCAGTTAGCAAGTGACCAGTATTTGCCTTAGCAGAACCCACTAGAGGCGCAGCTTTATTTTGACCAAAGAATGTTTCGATGGAGTTGAATTCGGTTGTATCTCCTAGTAATGTGCCTGTGGCGTGACACTCTAGATAATCGATGGTTTTGGGACTAAATTTCGCCTCGTTATAGGCTCGTTCAAAAGCTAAAACTTGCCCTTTAGGATTAGGGCTGAGTAAATGCTTACCTTTGCCATCATTCGAGAGTCCATTACCGCAGATAGTGGCGAGAATATTATCACCATCTCTAACGGCATCAGAATATCTCTTCAGCATCACCATCCCAACACCATCGGCGGGAATTAGCCCTCTAGAAGACTTATCTAATGGGCGGCTGATGCCATTTTCTGCATACCCTTGAACACCGGAAAATAACATCCGCACGAATAGGGAATCTGCACAGCTTATGGCTCCAGCTAACATGACATCAGCTTTGTGTGACCATAAGTAATGGGATGCTAGTTTAATCGCGTAAAATGATGATGAACAAGCAGCATCCAGACATAAATTAATCTGGGATAGAGATAGAGCTTGAGCAATGATAGATGCTGGTAAGCCAGATATCATCGCATTGTATAAAGACGCTTTAGTTGCAGTTGGGAGAGCGGCTAAATCAAAGTCTTCATCCTGCAAAAGTTCTCTGACGGCAGGGGTAATAGCTTGCTGGTAAATTGGAGAGAATAATTGATTAGATAATTTTGTCGGGAATGACAAATTACCTAAAATTACGCCACATTTTGCCAGAACATTTTGATTACCCCAATAACCACTCTGTACAATTGCTTGTTTAGCGGCATACAATGACCATTTGAAGGTGTTATCTAAACCAGTAACAAATTCTGATGGTAGATTGTACTCGGAGGGGTTAAACTGGAAGTTGCGGATGTATCCGCCTTTGAGGGAATAGGTTTTGTCTGGTGTACCTTTGACTGGATTGTGAAAGATTGTCGGATCTACTCCGGTTTCTTCGACGGTTGCAGAGGATGTGGAATCTTTTTGATTAACGATGTTCTGCCAGTATTCTTCAGGGTTTTTGGCATCGGGAAATAGGCATGATAATGCGATGATGGCTATTTTTTCCACGATTTATATGCTCCGAGTTTGGGTATTAGGCAAGAGATAATTTAAAAGGCAGGATTTACGCTGTTCCCCAAACTTTGAAGTGGCAAGTTATAGCAATCCTATTTGAGTTGTGAAAATTGCTGTTTTTAATCGAACCACAGAGGCGCAGAGAGCGCAGAGAGAAGAATAAAGAGAGATTTTTACAACTGATTTAGGATTGCTATATGGATGTTGAGTGGTAAAGGAAGATTATTAGCTTCTGAGCATTTTCATTGACCAAATAATGGCATGGGCACCGAGCATTCGTGAGTATATTTTACCTTGGCGATCGTGTATGATGAAGTTTGCGATCGCACTACTTGGTGTTTTAGCTAGTACTTCACAAGAAACGTAAAATGTTTCGTTATGTGGTATTGCTTCAAATTGTTCAAACTTTTCTACTTTTCCAGGTAAACAACCTTCTTCATGAAAGTGTTGTGTCCAAATCCATAAGGCGTGCATACTCAAGTCTGTTGTGTAAGGATTTACCCATTGGACAGGGAATTGTCCTTGTTGTTGGGCGGTGAGTTCTGGCCACAGACATTCTGTTGTGATTTTTTCGGGACTGATGTTTAAAACTCTCTTAACTTCCTGAAAACCGGGACCGTGAAATAATGTAGCCCCACCATTTTGGTAAAATGCTTTTCCTGTGGCGGTGATGATATTATCTGGTTCGAGATTGAGAGATTCATAAGTTGGTGCAACTGGGATTTCTCGTTGGAGATTGAGTTGAGTGCTAAAATGAAAGTGGATTCTTCCTTCTGGGTTTTTACTCGAAATTTTAGCTTTAAGTTCGATGCTTTCTAAGTTAACCTTGGAAATTTCTTCTATTTCTAAAATATGTTCCTTAGCTAATGTCTCATTGAAAGTAATTCCCTTCAAAACTTTGAAATCTTGGTAATTGAACAATCTATAACCGGGATATAATTGTTCACAAGCATTGATAATCCAGGTCATTGCACAAGTTGCTGGTAAAACTGGAGAACCAGCAATGGTATGATCGTTTAAAAATGGATTAGCCTCCAATGTCATTTGGCGACGAATCCGATAGGTTCGTAGTTCTGAATCTAACTCTGTAGCCATTGGAACTAGTGGACTACCAATAACAACTTGTGCGGTTGCATGATTGGCATTACCCATTTCTTTAACGAGCATTTGTGCGCCCACTGCAATGGGAATTATTTCAATTTTTCGCTCTTGAAAAATCTTCTTTAATTCTGCTGTCACCATTCCACTGTCCCAAGCGCCCCAGTTGATAGCGACTACATGACATGAAGGATAAGTTTGCTTAAATATATGGGCTGATTTGTTCAGAATTTCATTTGCGATCGCATAATCAGATTGTCCGGGATTTCCATAAAATCCTGTGACTGAAGAAAACAAAACTAAATGCTGAAGTTGATTAGGGTTAACGCAAGTTAGCAGGTTTTCTAAGCCTTGAACTTTGGCGGTGTAAACTTTTTCAAAATCCTCTTCTGTTTTCTTTTCAATTAATTTATCAGCTAAGTTTCCCGCGCCGTGGATGATTCCGGTAATCGACCCAACATTAGCCAGCTTTTCTTGTAAAGCTTGTGTATCTGTAACATCGACGCTGATATATTCGGCTTTAGATCCGGTTTTTTCAATTGCTGCTAGGGTCTTTTTAATTTCACGGCTAGAGGTAATTTTGTTATATATTTTTTGCACATTCATGGGTGTGGGCTTCTCTCCTTGAGAAAGAAGGTTTTCCATGATGCATTTTTTCAATGCTGATTCATCAGAATTTTGAGCATAATCTGGCTCGGTTTCTAACAGTTCGGAGCGACCGAGGAGGATGAATTTGCAGGGTTGCTGTTGGGCTAATCTGATAGTACACTCAGCCGTAATCCCTTTTGCACCGCCGCTCACGACAAAGACTGATGATGGACTAAGCTGGGCTATTTGTGTCATAAATCCTCGTGAATACCTGCATAATTTTGGTTTTTTCTTCCTCTGTGTCCTCTGCGCCTCTGCGGTTTTTTTTTAACGAACCACAGAGACACAGAGAGCGCAGAGAGAAGAGATGAAGGGATTTTTAATCGGCGATGAGGGTGACTCGTCCTTGTGAGCCGTAGCCAACTTCACTGATATAAAGGTTGGGGTCGTGAAGTTCGGCGATGATGTTTTGTACTGACTGTTTGGCGTCAAGTCTGGGGCTTAGGTCGATTGCACGAGTAAATACTTTTGGCCATTCCCATCTCAGAGTTTTGGTTAATCCAAATAAACCAGCGCCGATCGCACCGAAGTTGACTTTATATTCTAAACCGAAGGCTCCATCCAAGTGAGCGACTGTGCAGAAACAACTACGTCCATGCTTTGCTGCTTCGTTTAGAGAAGGTTTGAGGTGTTTCGCCATCAAAAATACGTGCTTGACGATCGCCTTTTCTGATTCGTTATAAGAAATACTCCCGGTGTGATTTCCTACAAAGATGGGATGGAGATGGATGAAAGCCCCGATCGCTCCACAATGAGATGCGATCGCTTGCAATTGTTGTTGGAGATGTTCTTCACTCAAGTTTGCTAAGGTGACGCGGGTTACTCCTGTGGGTAAGGGCGCTTGTTGGGCGATGAGCGATTGGGGAAAGCTGATAACTACTACTTTCCAGCCTTTCTCGATTAAGGATTCAGCTAATTTGTAAGTGGTGAGGGAACCATCATCGGTGATTAAACCGATGTGTCCCTCTGGTAACGTGAAATCCAAGTAATCGGGCTGTGGTAAACTTCTGAGTTTGACGGGATGGCGCTGGATATTATGCTCTAATTCCGGTGGCTGCTGTTGGACAAACTCAGGCTCAGACTTTTTTTTTTCACCTCCAGCCAACTGCTGTAGGTAATCGACTATTTGACCAATGGTGCGGAGTTCTCCGAGTTCTTCGATATTTGGCTTGGGTAAGTTGGGATACGTTTCTTGCATCGCCCCTAGGATTTCTACCCGTTTGATGGAGTCAATCCCCAAGTCGGCTTCCATGTCCATTTCCAGTTCCAGCATCTCCACTGGGTAGCCGGTTTTATCACTGGTGATGGCTAACAGGGTTTCACCTAAGTTTGCAAATTCATCACTTATAGCGGGTTCTGGTTCTGGGGTGAAGGCGACAACTACGCTTACTTCCGGTACAGTGACTACCTCAACTACGGGTGCAGTCTCTACTAGAATCTCGGTTGGTTGTTGTACTTCGTGAACTGCAATTTCTACCGAAACACTTTTGGAAGCGTGGGATTGCAGATACTCTACAACTTGACCGATGGTGCGTTTTTCTGATAGTTCTTCTAAATTGGGTTTGGGTAGGCTGGGGTACATTTCCTGTAGCGCCCCTAAGATTTCTACCCGTTTGATAGAGTCAATCCCTAAATCAGCCTCCATATCCATGTCCATTTCCAGCATTTCGACTGGGTAGCCGGTCTTGTCGCTGGTGATGGCTAAGAGGTTTTTATCCAAGTCAACAATATCGATGGTTGCGCCAGATACAGGTATAGCATTTGTAGGCGCTGCTTCTGGGATGAATGCAACAATTTCGTTGGCTGGAGGTGAGCTAATTTTAACTACAAGCTCGGTTTGAGGTTCTACTACTGGGACAGGTGGCGCGACTACTGTCTCAACAGTGGCAAAGTGGGGAGTGGGCAGTAGAGACGCGATTGATCGCGTCTGTTCCGGGGAGTAGGAAGTTTCAACTACAGGCTCTACAGCAGCCGCCAGAGGTGCTTGGGTAATATTTAAGCCATTTTTGGCTATAGACTCAGTTACAGGCAATGGCTGGCTTTCTACTATCTTGGTAGTAGTGGGTACTGGTGCATCAGTAACAGTTGTTTCTGTTGTGAACCGAGTGAAATTGCTGAGTTTCTCTGTTAGTTGAGTTGCTCCCTCACCTGAGATGATTTGAGAATACTCTTGCTGTATGAGTTGGAAAAAGTTTTTGGTATATTCCAACTGCTCTTGAAGATATTGCTCATGGATGCGTAGGGTTTCACCTTGTTGGGAATGAAACTGCATCATGCTGCGCTCTAAGCTTTCCATGACAACTAGCTTCATTTTGGCAGTTTCGGCTGTTGATTTACTTTCGCTCAACAAGGAATTCTGCTGCTGCATCAGTTGGAAAAACGCTTTGGCGTATTCCATTTGATGATTGAGATAAGTACCGTGAACTTGTAAATTCTCGGCTTGATTTTCCTGGAACTGTGTCAGCAGGTATTCTAAACTTGCTAAAAGTTGTTCGTAATTGGTAAGTTTTTCTGGTTGCATCTTAGATTCCTGGGCTGGTTGTGACAGGGTAACAGGATTCATCTGTTGCTCTGTTTCGGTGATGATATTAGCAGTCACAACGTTAGCGATCGCAGTTGTTTTTTTATGTCCGTTAGTCTCGATCGCGGCGAGAGTCGGAGTTACACCGGGGCTGCTAAATAAAGGAGCCGCATCAGAATATTCGGGGGTGGGTAATGTGACTTTATGACCATCCTGCAAAGCTAGAGCGAAGGCATTTTTCGTTTTTTCGGATCTGTAGTTTATGCCGTTTAAACGGACATTTAATGTCTTCTTCGTCTCAATTGGGGGGATAGTTTGGGGAAGTTGGTAAGGATCGAGGTTATTCAAAGCCAGACCAATTACTCGCAACTGTACAACCGCTTCTCGCAAAGAGCGATCGCTATTCTTTTGAGCGCTGGGGTTCAAAGATACGGTGATGTGAGGGCGATCGCCAAGGATATCTTTGACTAAGTTGGTGAGAATTCTTCTGGGCCCAAATTCCACAAAGCAAGTACCACCCGCCGCATAGATATTTTCAATTTCCTGTTTAAACAGCACTGAGTTGGAAAGGTGCGTTTCCAGGATTTTTTGAATATTTTGTGGCTCCTTGGGATACTGCTTACTGGTAACGTTGCTGTAAACAGGGATTTTCGGAGTTTGGAATTTGACAGACTTAGTAGCGATCGCAAAGGATTTCTGAGCAAAGGCGATTAACGGTGTATGGAAAGCTGCTGAAACAGGTAACAATACAGCTGTATATCCTTTCTCATGTAAAGCCTCTTTGATTCTCGCTATTTCTGCGGTCGGCCCAGCCAAGACAAATTGAGTCGGAGAATTTTGATTAGCGATCGCAACTTGGGGAAAATGTCTCAGCACTGCTTCTACTTTGCTGATATCTTCTTTGACAGCCAGCATACTACCCGCATCATGATCCGGGTCTTCTGGAGCCGCCATTGCTTGACCCCTAGCTTTCACCAGAAACAAGTAATCTTCAGTACTCAAAACCCCCGCAGCCCACAAAGCTGTCAGTTCCCCAAAACTATGACCGGCAACAAAATCTGACTTAAACCCAGCTTGTTGCAGTATGCTGTACATCCCTGCACTCAACACCCCGATGGCTGGTTGAGCGTATTCTGTGCGTTGTAAGGCAGCAATTTGGACATTTTTTTCTGCCTCTCCAAACACAGGATGAGGAAAAACGATCTCTGAAAGCGGCTGTAAATTATCTTTGAGCAACAGGCTATCCATATAACCATGAAGACGGCGCATCAAAGGGAAATTCATCACCAGTTCGCGCCCCATCTCCAGGTATTGCGAACCTTGACCAGAAAATAGAGAGACAACTTTTCCGCCCAACTCCATACCAGAGGCGCGGTAATAAATCCCTTGGGGATGCTCCCAAGATGCTGCTGTTCCTTTGTGTTTTAGCCAGTCAATGCTAGTTTGCAACAACTTGCAAGCTTCTTCGAGATTTTCAGCGACAAACCCAAATCTGGCAGCAGAGAGGGGAATCTGTTGTGATTTGCATTCCTTGACTAATTCTGCATAATGTGTAAGTGCATCTGGTGAACGCAACTTGCCTAAAATCTCTTCCGATTTGCTCAACAATTGCTCTACAGTAGGAGCAAACAACAGCATTTCACTAGCACCACTATGTAAGCGGTAAGCGTCGTTTTGTTCAGCTTCATATTCTTCCAAAACGACGTGATAGTTTGTTCCACCAAAGCCAAAGGAACTCACACCCGCACGTCTCGGTGCTTCGCCTTCTGGACGAATCCAAGGTCTAGTTTCGGTATTCAAATAAAAGGATGAATTTTTAATGTTGAGTTTGGGATTTGGCTCGGTGATGTTAATTGTGGGTGGTAATACTTTGTGATGTAAAGCCAAAGCAGTTTTAATCAAACTCGCCGCACCCGCAGCCGCTTTGGTGTGTCCGATTTGTGATTTCACACTACCCAAAGCGATGTGCTGCTTTTTCTCATCATGCACATCAAAAAAGTCTTTTAAAGAACCGAATTCTGTGGGATCTCCAGCCATTGTCCCAGTACCATGTGCTTCCATCAAACCAACAGTAGCGGGAGAGAAACCGGCATCTTCATAAGCACGTTCTAAGGCTTTGACTTGGCCTTCTTTGCGGGGAGCATAAATACTCTTGTAACGCCCATCGCTGGAGGTACCAATACCTTTAATTACGGCATAGATTTTATCCTTGTCCCGTTCAGCATCTTCTAACCGTTTGAGGACAATCATCCCAATACCTTCACCTAGCATCATCCCATCAGATTTAGCATCGAAAGGTTTGACATTTTCACTAGGAGAAACCGCCGGTGTTTTGCTGAACGAGATGTAAGCCATGATGGTGTTATCGGTATCAACACCACCAGTCAGCATCATGTCAGAACGATGCTCAACTAGCTCACTAATTGCCATTTTTAAAGCACCGAAGGAACTAGCACAAGCGGCATCAACTACACAATTCATCCCGCCAAAATTCAGGCGATTGGCAATTCGTCCGGCGACTACGTTAGCTAACATTCCAGGGAAAGCATTCTCATCCCATTTAACGTAAGCGCTTTTGATTTTTTCAACGATTTTTTGGGTATCTTCATCAGATAAACCACTGCTTTTGAGAACTTTTTCCCAAATCGGATATTCCAACCTGGCAGAAAGTGGCATTCCTAACTGCTTGGCCATAGCCACACCTAAGATTACGCCAACAGTCTCACGGCTAAACTCACGTTTTTCGCCATAACCTGCATCTTCCATCGCCTCTTTTGCAACTACTAAACTTAATAGTTGCGATACATCTGTAACTTCCAAAATGCTGGGCGGTATACCGAATTCCATCGGGTTAAAATCAACCTCTGGAAGAAACCCACCTCTTTTACAGTAGGTTTTATCTTCAGTAGTTCTCGGATTTGGATCGTAATAATCCTCCACGCTCCAATGTGTGGAAGGAACATCAGTAATACAGTCAATTTTGTTTACGATATTTTGCCAATATTCCCGCAAATTTCTAGCTTGAGGCAATAAAGAAGCCATCCCAACGATAGCGATAGGATTGTGTTGTAATTGTCTATTAATTTTGTTGATTGACACTGATTTATCTGACTTCATTTTTTTTTCCTCTATAGACCTCATCACAGCCTGTTCACAATTATTGACAAGGCTCTCTAACTCCGCTAAGGCAGTATCAATTGAATAAGCAGACATAGGGCATAGTTAGTACTGTGGATTGTGTAGTTACAGTAATTTCTGTTGCCTACTAAATAATGAAAATCTCTCGTCTTCTAAGCTAAATACTTTTCTCCAAATCGACACCACACGACACATACTGCCTTAAGAAAGCCTTAGATTTATAGGCAACTTTGGCACACTGCAATCGCAAAAAAATGTTAGACAACGCTAGAATCTTGATATTGTGGCGTCAATCAATTTGGGATTTTAGATTTGCATTAGCGAGTCTTAAGCGTCTTTTAGATTTGTTTCACCTACAATGAGTGCAGGACGAACCAAAAAAATCCAAAATCTAAAATCTAAAATGTTTTGAGCAATGGTATTTTACTGGAGCGAGGAAAACTGACGAGTAGCTAATATAGCGGTTCTCGCTTGGGTGCATTACAGTTTTGACCTCTCTCCAAACCTCTCTCCTAAAAGGAAAGAGGCTTTGAATCTTACTCCCCTTCCCTCCTAGGGAAGGGGCTGGGGGTTAGGTCTGTATTGTAGTCAACAGAGTAGCTAATAGAACAGAAACGCTTTTTTCACCCGACACAGTTTGATTATCTAGCTTAATAGCAGCAACATAGCTGCTATTAATCACAACGTTCTGTATCTTGATAAATGTCATAACTAGTTTCAACGTCCGGGATAACATATTTTATGGGATTTGACCCAGGAAAGTTGACAAGTTCGTTACAGAAAAGACACCACCTTTAATCCGAGTTTATGCAAGTTAGAAAAGTAATTAAACGATCATCAGGTGATGACAGAGCAGTTATCTTTAGTTATTTTTAATTTCAAAATCTCAATTAAATAACTAGTTTGTCTAACCACTTTAAAGTATTGAATTAATAAAAACACTAACACACTTTACAGAAACTAAATCATTCCTTTAAAGTTATTTTATAAATAACCTATACTATTACTGATGTTAATTTTGAATAAAATCCAGTATAAAAGTATAATTTATAACTATATAAATGTGTGAGAGATTTTGTTATCTACGGGTTAGACATAAATATTCTCTTGATGAAATTAACAGTATAAATCTGTTGTCTACATAGATAAAATCATAAGTACTTGTTCTCAGATAAACATCATAATTGAGTCAAAGTTGTTGGTTATTTTTCAATATAAGTCAAGTTAAAAAGCAAGGCGGTTATTTATGAAGCAAATGTTAATTTTTAGTATGTTGCATAATAAACATAATATGGTCAGTTGAGTAGGGGCAATTCATGAATTGCCCCTACTCGGAACCGCGATAATAATGTCTTATAAGGGACTTCCAAGAAATAAATTACCCAAATAAACGTAGACGCTGCATCGGCTTGCCGCAGGCTACCACAGAGACAATATGCGGGGGTTCCCCCCGTTGTAGCGACTGGCGCGACACAGAGCAATGAGGAGGAGCAAAAAAATTGTCGGTTGGGTGGAGGCTTTGCCAAAGCCAACATCCTGATATCTGTTGGGTTGCGCTCCGCTCCACCCAACCTACGTCTAATGCACCGGAAACCGCGATAATAATGTCTTATAATACACAACCTTGCTAATAATAATCTGTTACTAATATCAAATCTGCTTAATAACTAACAATCTATTGGTATTCAATTAGCAGATGAAAGATTAGTGGCGAGTAAAATATTCAGTCTCTAATCTGACTGCAAACAAATATTTTAGTGAGAGAATCAGGACTTATGCGAATTAAACCGATTGACATAATTCCATTTTTACGGCATAATTAAAACCAAGTTTATCCCAATTATGAGTTTGTTTTTATTAGCGCTTCGTTGTTCTTGAGAGTTAAGTTTTCTGGTTAGCGCTATTGTATTTTACGCTACGGGATTAGATGTCAAATTAGGATATAACTTAGGAAGCTTTGAAGTAACACGCCATTATTTTTCACGCCACAATAATAAGTTTGGGCGGTAAAAGCGTACAACAATTCATATAAAACCAATTTAGACCCATCCACTTGATTGAGGTAGAAAAACTAGAGGAAAAGCCTCTTGGTAATTTGCGGATGAAGTCTATTCTAATCGACTAAATATAACCAGGCTATCTCCTAAAAAAGCAGAATTGGAATGAAAATATGGCACTAAATAAAGAAAGCCGATTATTCACAAAACCCGTAGGCCGATCGCAATTAATTTTAGCAGCTTCTCTGACTTTAGCGACCGGATTAATAGCTTTCTATAGTTTGGTACCTTTTT
This sequence comes from Nostoc sp., assembly GCF_036917815.1. Lineage (GTDB taxonomy): Bacteria > Cyanobacteriota > Cyanobacteriia > Cyanobacteriales > Nostocaceae > Nostoc. The sequence goes on from NZ_JBALEK010000097.1 coordinate 24,436, forward strand.
GGTCTAAACCGAAAGTTGTGACAGCCCCAGTAAATCCTCCAAAAGCTGTCACCCCTGCGAAAGTTGCTGTGACTGCTTTGGGACGTTTGGAGCCAGAAGGCGAAGTTACTACTTTGACTGCTCCCACTTCCAACAACGGTGTACGTGTAGAAAAACTGTTAGTCAAAGAAGGAGATGCAATTAAAGCAGGGCAATTATTGGCGTATCTAGAAAATTATGATCGTTCTAAAAGCGCATTGCAACAGGCTATAGACCAATTGCAAGTTGCCAAAGCTAAATTAGCGCAGGTGAAATCTGGAGCTAAAACCGGAGATATCGATGCTCAAAAGGCTGCCATTGCCCGGTTAGAGCCACAATATAAAGGGGACGTTGCCACCCAACAGGCGACAATTGCCCGCATCCAGGCGGAAGTAGATAACGCTCAAGCCGAGAATAATCGCTATCAGCAATTATACAAACAAGGTGCGATCGCAGCTTCCATCGCAGATACCAAAGCTTTGCAACTAAAGACTACACAACAGCAACTAACAGAAGCTCAAGCCACCCTCAAACGGACTCAAGACACATTCCAAGAACAACGCAAACAAGCACAAGCACAACTCACCAGTATTAGTGAAGTGCGTAGTGTAGACGTTAAGGTGGCACAAACCGAAGTAAACAGTGCTACAACTTCTGTTCAACAAGCAAAAGCCGACTTAGATTTAAGTTACATCAAATCTCCCATAGATGGCAAAATTTTAAAAATTCACGCCAAAACTGGAGAAGTCATCAGCACCAACAAAGGATTTGCTGATATAGGTAAGACATCTCAAATGTATGTGATTGCAGAGGTGTATCAAACCGATGTTCAAAATGTGCGTCTAGGACAAAAAGCCACCATTACCAGCACTGCATTTACTGGAACATTACAGGGAACTGTCAAAGAGATTGGTTGGCAAGTTGACAAGCAAAACATCTTCAGCCTCAACCCGGGTTCAGATACAGACCGCAAAATAGTTGAGGTAAAAATCTCTATTGATAAGCCCGCAGATAGTAAGCGAGTGGCTCGTTTAACTAACTTACAGGTCGATGTTGCCATTCATATTTAGTCATTAGTCATTGGTCATTCACAAATGACTAATGACAAATAACAACTAACAAATAAATCCATGATTTTCAAAATTCCTTTAGCATGGCTACAGCTAGCCCAGCAAAAAGTTCGTTTACTAGTAGCTGTAGCTGGGATTGGTTTTATTGTGCTACTAATGTTTGTGCAACTTGGTTTTCAAGATGCCCTCTATTCCAGTGCAACCGCACTGCATCAGCATCTCAAGGGAGATTTATTTTTAGTAAGTTCGCAATATAAATCTTTGACCTCAAATCAAAGCTTTTCGCGGACTCGTTTATACCAAACTCTGGGGTTTAATGGCGTAGAGTCAGTTAGCCCCATGTATTTGCAATTTGCCAAACTTAAAAATCCGGCAACTGGTGAGAAATATTCAATATACGTTATTGGTTTCGATCCAGGTAGACCTGTGATGAATATCCCAGAGGTTGAGAAAAATTTAGATAAACTGAAAATTCCCGATGTCGTGCTTTTTGATCGGAGTTCTCGTCCAGAGTTTGGCCCAATATCTGAAAAATTTAATGCGGGAAATATTGGACAGACAATTGAAATATTTCCCTTCAATTCATTAATTGGCTATAGAGTGAGAATTGGTGGCTTATTCAGCTTAGGCCCTTCCTTTGGGGTGGACGGTAATTTACTTGTTAGTGACTCAACTTTTTTGAGGATAAATCCTAATAGTCGTCCAGCAGATATGATAGATATCGGTTTGATTTCCCTCAAACCTGGTACTAATGCCGAAACAGTACTGAAAAGTTTGCAAGCAAGTTTGCCTAATGATGTCCAAGTTTTTACACGCCAAGGCTTCATTGATTTTGAGAAAAAATATTGGGCTGTCAGAACACCCATTGGTTTTATCCTTAACTTGATGTTGACAATGGCTGCGGTTGTTGGTGTGGTCATTGTCTATCAAATTCTTTACAGCAACATTGCTACCCAGTTTGTTGCTTACGCCACTTTAAAAGCCATAGGTTATGCCAATAGATATTTGTTGAATGTGGTATTTCAGCAAGCTTTAATTTTGGCAATTTTAGGTTATATTCCCGGATTTATTACTTCTGTCTTGTTATATGCTTTTGCAGAAGATGCAACTAAATTACCAATAGTTATGACCACTAATAATGCACTGATTGTCTTAATTTCAACAGTTCTGATGTGTATAACTTCAGGTACGCTTGCTATTAACAAACTCCGCTCCGCAGATCCGGGAGATATTTTCTAAGCAAGATAACTTATTCAAGCCCATTTTAAAGATAGGCAAACTTCCGCCACAGTCTACTAGTCTGTGAAGTGTAATCAAGTTTGTAGTGAGTTAGCGCGGTCTTGGGGGTTTCCCCCATGAGCGACTAACGAACCCGAAGGGTAAGGACTTCAGTCCTTGTATTTTAAGCACTAAAGTGCTTACTACAAACCATCACGCTTTTGTTGTAATCCAAAATCTAAAATCCAAAATTGGTATACCCCCTAATATATGAACCTCAACAACAAAACCCTCCTAATTACCGGGATTGATCAACTTGTCGGTTTGCGTGCAGCCGAGTTAGCAATAGCGCAGGGAATGAAGGTTCGTGGACTACAAAGTTCTACAGAAAAGAACAAACAATTACAGAATTTAGGTGTTGATGTAATTATTGGCAGTATTACCGATTCTACTATTGCTCAAAAGGCTTGTCAGGGAGTAGATATCGTTTTACACACAGATCAAGTTGCTGAAGAAGCTGGTTCAATTAACCATTTTCGTGATGTCAATGTTGGCGGTACTGTCAACATCGCTAAAGCTGCTAAACAGGCTGGTGTCAAAACATTTGTGCATCTATCCAGTGTGATGGTTTACGGTTTCAACTATCCTAATGGTGTTACAGAATCCGGGCCACTGTCTGGGGAAAATAATCCCTACTGTCAAACGAAAATAGAAGCAGAAACAGCACTCTTAGAACTGAATAATCCCTCAGATTTTGGCATCATCATTATTAGAGCCGGAGATGTTTACGGTCCTGGTAGTATTCCCTGGATAGTCAGACCAATTCTGATGATGCGTCAAAAATTATTTGCCTATGCCAACGATGGTAAAGGAGTGATCAATCATGTATATATAGATAACCTGATTGATGGTATTTTTCTAGCGATAGAAAAAGAAGCCTACGGTGAAATATTTAATATCACCGACGGACAAGAAACTTCTTGGAAAGAGTATTTCTTGCATTTAGCAGCAATGGAAGGTTTATCAGCACCTCTTTCATTACCTAAAGATGAAATCAAGTTGTTTCTAAAGCTACGTGTTCAAGGACAAAAACTTTTTCGGCAAAAAGTCGATATTTTACCAGAGTCTATAGATTTTATGACTCGTCCCTATGCTTGTTCCATTGTCAAAGCACAAAATCTGTTAAATTACAAACCAACAATTGACCTAGAATCTGGAATGCAGCGAACAAATGAATGGCTGCAAAAAACTGATATTCAAAAGTTGGTCAAATAGTCCAAACTTACCTCTTCATCACTACAAAATTATGCTGAAACTATCTCAATTATCTCATGTTTTGCTTGCTGCTTTAATGAGCATCAGTTTTGCTAAAACAGTGAATGCCCAGCCGACTGAAAAACTTACTGTTGTGGTCAATGGAATACACCACCAAAAAGGTGAAATTTGCTTGCGAGTTTACGCCAGTGAACAAGGATTTCCAATGAGTAATTCTAGTGGCTCTCAAAGTGCCTGCGTTAAGATTACTGGCACTTCTGTAAAAAAAGAATTCTCAGGTTTGAAGCCTGGAACTTATGCTGTCGCCGTGGTTGATGATCAGAATGGCGATCGCAAACTCAATAAAGACTTTTTCGGGATTCCCAAAGAAGGTTTTGGAATTTCCAGAAATCCAATTGTGTCAATACAAACAGGTTCACCAAAGTTTCGTGATGCCAGTTTTGTAGTGAACAAAGATACAACAGTCAATATCATCATTAAATATTCCCTTGATTCGTAAAGGGAGTGGGGAGTTAGGAGTTAGGAGTTATATCACGTCCGCTTGAATACTTACTAAACCCGAAGAACCCCACCCCGCCAAAGCTGTGCTTTGTCTCCCCTAAGAGCCGGCTCTTAGGGGCTGGGGGTGGGGTGCAATGACTGTGGGAATCATAACTAATTATCCGGACTTAATATTAGGAGTGGGGAGACAATGCCCCATGCCCCATGCCCAATGCCCAATCCATTATCCTGTTGGAGATTAAAAATTTAATGGAAGATTTGGCAATATTTCTGTCTAAGTCTTTGATGGGTTGGTTGGTTATTCAGGTGTGTTTTACGCTTGTCTTTATATGGTATCTACGGTCATCAAAAAAAAACTTATTACCAGATGACCAATTGCCCAAAACAGCAGTGATTCTTTGCCTACGCGGAGCTGATCCGTTTTTGCCTAGATGTTTGCGATCGCTCCTAAATCAAAACTATCCACAGTATGATTTAAAGTTGATTGTTGATAGTCACGAAGATCCCGCTTGGAAAATTGCTAGTGAAACTATCACTGAGCAAGAAGCTACTAACGTTCAAATCAGTCCTCTGAGAGTAGTACGCAACAATTGTAGTCTCAAATGCAGTTCTTTAGTCCAAGCTATCCGTGAGTTGGATGATTCCTACAAGGTGGTTGCTTTAGTAGATGCTGATACTATAGTTCATGTGAATTGGCTGCGAGAATTAGTTAGTCCTCTTGGAGATGCGAAAGTGGGGGCGACAACGGGTAATCGTTGGTACGTACCTACAGGTAAGTATTGGGGATCTTTAGTGCGCTACGTCGGCAATGTATCTACAGTAGTGCAAATGTTTATCTTCCAGATTCCTTGGGGTGGAACTTTGGCTGTGAAAACAGAAGTGCTTCGCCAAACAGAACTCCTAGATAAGTGGGGACAAGCTTTAGGCGAAGATTTTATGATGCACGATATCCTCAAAAAACATGGGTTGCAGGTCAAGTTTGTGCCTTCGCTACTGATAGTAAATCGTGAAGAGACTGATTTATTCAGCTTAATAGAATATCTCAAACGTCTTATCCTTTGTTCTCGACTTTATCACCCACGTTGGTTAGCTTTAGTTAGTGAAGCTGTTTCTAGTATTTTGTTTCCAACTACAGTGATCATGTTAGTTCTAGAGTGGTTGTTTGAGGCAAAATGGGCAGCTGCGGCTCTCTTGTTAGGCTGCTATGGAGTCTATACAGCCGCCTTACTGTTGATCGTGCTGGTGTTGGAATTAGAGATCCAGCGAATGGTTCGCTCTAATGACCAAGCGATCGCCAAATTATCAATTGCGACAATCATCAAAATGTTCATTGCGATTCCGCTAACACAATGGGTTTATGGGTTAGCGATGCTATCGTCACTTTGGGTTTCAAAAGTCACCTGGCGCGGTGTCAGCTATCGAGTTCAAGGGCCTTGGAATGTCCGGTTAGTGGAATATCGCCCTTATCAATGGTTGGATCAGCCTATTGATAGTAAGGTTTCTCTTTGAATAATTCCTAATCAAATATTTTCTGCCTAAATCCTAAATTCAAAACCAGTATTTTAGTAAAATATTCCCTTTTTATATGACTAAGCAAAAACTTCGCATTGCACTGTTTACAGGTTTGTATGCTCCTTTCTTAACTGGAGTTTCTGTTGCAGTACATCAACGGGTTCGTTGGTTGCTAGAGCAAGGACATGAGGTTTTTCTAATCCATCCGCAAATCAACGATCGCTACCCGAAAAATGTTGGCGATCGCCCCATGCCAGGTTTAGAAGAAATTCAGTCTTTCCCCAATTTTTCTGCTTACGCATTTCCCACACAACCACTGCTATTTTACAAGTCTCTACCTCAACCATTGAACTATCGACATTGGAGCGATACCAAGTTGCTAGAGAAGTTTAAGCCTGATATTATCGTGGTTGAAGAAGCAGCGCAAATGAGAGGTTTATACTCATTTTTCTTGCAAGGTTATGGTCGCCCGATCGGTACTGAATACGCAAAACGAACAGGCACACCAACAATATCACTCTTTCATACTGATATCGTTGCATATATCAAATATTACTTTGGGGATAAATTCTTTAACTTGGTTCGTCCGATTATTCCGGCTTTGGTCAAGCAATTTAGTGAGTCTTATGACTTCAATTACTTCTCTTCTAAAGAACAACTCACTAAATACAAAGAACTGAAATGCCAACGCGCTGAATACGTCGCTTATCAAGGTATCGATTGCGAAAAATTTCACCCGCGAAACATTTGTTACAACCCTATTCCTAACGATAACCGACCGACTCTTTTGTTTGTCGGACGCATCACACCCGAAAAGAATGTCAACCAACTGCTTGATATATTTCCACTCATCGTTGCCAAAATCCCTGATGTCCATCTGGTGATTGTTGGTAGTGGCCCACTAGATGAGGAGATCCGTCAGCGTGCCCAAAAATTTGGATCGGGTATTACTGTATGGGGCGAGTCTCACGGTACAGAACTTCTAGGCTGGTTTGCGAGAGCGGATGTCTTCGTCAATCCCTCTGTCACCGAGAACTTCTGTACTACAAATAACGAAGCACTAGCATCTGGAACTCCTCTGGTTGCCGTTGTTGCACCCTCAACCTCAGAACAGGTATTTCCTGGTAGTAATGGCTTCCTTGCCCAACCTAACAACCCAACAGATTTTGCCGAAAAGGTAATTGCAATTCTGGCAAATCCCGAATTGAAAGCAGATATGACCCGACAGGCTCGCCCCTCCATACTCGACTTTGATTGGTCGGCATGTATGCAAAAATTTGAACACAAACTCTACCAAATCGTTGAAGGATCATAGAAGCTAGAGGCTAGATAAGATCGCTAGTACTGTAGATGCTAGCGATCGCTAATTGTTCCATACCGAATGGCACTAAGAAAAGCCCAAAGGCTTGTGTCGTCTCGTTCCCAGCCTCCAGGCTGGGAATGTATTTTGAATGGGCTGCTGCCTCTTGTCAAGCTACTGGAGGCGGCAGCCCTTGCTCTAGGCTGGGAACCAGTTAGAGCAAGGGCTGTATCTTTTCTTAGTGCCATTCGTTCCATACCAAGGAACTCTTTGGCATCTTATATCCTGGATAGTACGATATTTGTTAAAAATTCCGTAAAATTATCATAAATTTCCAGTGAAATTACTGTGGGAGCTTTTAATTAATATGTTATCTGCTGTATTATTTTGATGTCATACTACGGTAAAGAGGATCAAGCCACATTTTGCACTTAGCACAAAGATGTGTGTACACCGTAGCCTTTTAGGAGGGAGGCTTTGAATCTTACTCCCCTTCCCTTGTTCTTGTTCTTAAGGGCTGGGGGTTAGGTCTGTATTGCACTCAACAGAGAAGCGATATAAACTACTGGCGATCGCACTGCAACTTTTTGCACCAAATAGTTTTAAGATTATTAAAAGCTCTGAGTTAATAAAATTTTGGGCGTTGCTGAATCATGGGATGATTTTGCTCAATTTGGAACGAGTTTTCAATGGTTTCAACTGCCAATTCATCCCGCATTTATGCAACGCCAAATTTTGAATTTTTCCCTTGCCTACCAACCTGCAACTTAGATGCATCAACCTGAAACTTAGATGCATTGACCTGCAACTTAGGTGCATTGACCTGCAAAAATTAAACACCTTACTGGCATCATAAGAGTAAGCTGTTGCGCCTTTAATTTGCACTAATATTTTTTCAAGATGATTGTGGGGTGGGCATCCTGCCCGCCCTGATCGTGCAAGTTGTATACGTAACAGCTTAGTAGCGTTAGCGTAGCCCACCGTAGGTATTGCTTGCTGGCTTGACTAAAATTAATCATCTTAAAACTTTGGAATATAAATTGTTCAGAAATAACTTGGTTGACTTACCAATATTAAACACATCTGACTCGCACTGCTGTAGTTGCAGCTTCAGTGCGGTTTGTTACTCCTAACTTATTTAATAGCTGGCTGATATGATGCCTTGATGGTAGAAGTACTCAGTTTCATTCATTGAGCGATCGCTTCATTACTCAATCTTAAAGCCAGCAGTGCTAACACCTCTGGTTATTGCTCGTAGTTGATTGCATTGATCAAGGCGATCGCTGTACAATTCGCCGTGGTAATGATTAAGCAAAATTTGGGCGGGCGATCGCTTTGTCTCTGCGGTGAAAGCTCACAGGTGCAGGATTTTTATAACCAAATGATTTCCAAAATCCACTTGATCTCCGGCTTACCTCGTTCCGGTTCCACCTTACTCGGAGCCTTACTACGGCAAAACCCCCGGTTTCACGCCAGTATGTCTAGCCCTGTGGGTAGTCTGGTGAACCGAATGCTGGAAGCCATGAGTGAAGACAATGAATTTTCCGTCTTCATCACGCCTGAGCAAAAACGGGCATTAACCTTAGCTATTTTTTCAACATTTTACCAGTCGCAAGCGGATAAAGAAGTCATTTTTGACACTAATCGTTTGTGGTGTAGCAAGTTGTCCTTAATTCACGAGCTATTTCCTGGCTCAAAGGTGATTTGCTGCGTGCGGAATGTCGCTTGGATTATGGATAGCATCGAACGGCTGATTAGAAAAAATGCTTTTGATGTGTCGCGGATGTTTAATAACGCTGGTGAACGGTCTACAGTTTACACGCGCACCGAAGCCTTGAGTCAAGGGGGACGGTTAGTGGGGTTTTCTTATAACGCCCTCAAAGAAGCATTCTATAGCGAACACAGTGCGTCCTTACTTTTGGTGGACTATGACTTATTAACCCAAGCTCCTGATAAAACCATATCGCTGATTTATCAATTTTTAGAAGAGGAACCCTTTGAGCATGATTTTGCCAATGTAGAATACGAAGCTTTGGAGTTTGATAATCGCCTGAATACCAAAGGACTACATTATGTGCGTCCGAAAGTCGAGTTTCAACCCCGACTGACAATTTTACCGCCGGATTTATTTACTCAGTATGATGGGTTGTCTTTTTGGAAGAACCCTAGCAATAGTCTGGCAAATGTGATTGTCGCTCAACCAGTAGAAGCAGTGAGTTAATCAAGCTTTGAATTTTCCCCCTTCCCGTGTCGGGAAGGGGGCTAGGGGGTTAGGTCTTTCGTGGGCTTTTCTACATCACGTAAAAAGTCAGGACAAATAACTGCTCATTTACCTAAAACATTCGTAAAAAATCAAATGACAAATTTCATCGTCAACCAAGCCACCGATAACGGCATCGGCAACACTAAAGGCACCCTCAGTTATGCAATTCGCCAAGCGAACCAACTAGCAGGGAATGACACGATTACCATTAATAGCGATGTCCGCGTCACTGGCGTGATGAAAACCTTGGTGAACAGCAATATCACGATTGTGGGTAACAACCACAAAATCAGCGGCGATGCCAATAACGACGGCATCAACGACAACGGCGACGTGCGCCCCTTATTTATCGTGTCGGGAACCGTTGATATTTCTAACTTGACCATCACCAACGGACGATCCCAAGGCGGAGATAGTGGCAGTGGTGGCGCCGGCGCTGGACTCGGCGGTGGCTTGTTTATCTATGATGGCAATGTCTCTTTAACCAATGTCGCTTTCAGTAAGAACACAGCCCAAGGTGGCAATAGCGGTGTCAGCGGCTTCGGCGGCTTCGGCGGCGGCTTCGGCGGCCCCGGCTTCGGCGGCGGCTTCGGCGGCTACGGCTTCAGCGAGGGCGACGACGAGCGCGTCTTGGGCGTCGTCGGTGGCGGCTTCGGCGAGGGCGGCAGCCCCGGCTTCAGCGGCGGAGTCAGCGGCTTCAGCGGCGGCTTCGGCGGCGGCGGCGGCGGCGACGACCCCAAGTTTGTCTTCACCGGCAGCTACTTCGGCCCCGGCAGCTACGGCGGCAACGGCGGCTTCGGCGGCGGCGGCAGCGGCTTCGGCGGCGGCGACGACGGCGGCTTCGGCGGCGGCAGCAACGGCGGCGGTGGTGCTGGACTGGGGGGTGGGATTTTTGTCCGCAGTGGTTCTTTAACCCTCAATAAGACTAGCTTTACCAACAACACGGCTACAGGCGGCACTGGGGCTAACCCAGGTCTTGGCTTGGGTGGGGGGATTTTTATCATCCAGTCCCTCACCAATACCAACGGCAATAACCAAGGAATGCCCACCGTCCTGCCAACTGTTACGGCTGTAAATAATCCTACCTTCAGTGGCAACCGTGCAGCTAATGATGCCGGGACATCCACCAATAATGATAATGTCTACGGCACTATTACTCCCCTCAACCTGACGGGAACTCCAAATGCAGATGTCCTGACTGGCACAACTGGCAACAACATCATCAATGGATTAGCTGGTAATGATACCCTGATTGGCGGTGCAGGCAATGATACCCTGATTGGTGGTGCAGGCAATGATCTCCTTGTTGGTGGTGCCGGTGCTGATGACTTTCTTTACAATACGAATGCTCCCTTTGTCAGTTCTGCTATTGGTGTAGATACCATTAGTGATTTCAAACACTCCGAAGCTGACAAGATTGTCTTATCTAAGACTACCTTTAATACTCTTGCTTCTACTCCGGGAACAGGTTTTAGTAACGCTAGTGATTTTAAAGTAACTTCTTCAGGAGCCACCAGCACGGCGAAAATTGTCTACGACCCTTTGAGTGGGCAGTTGTTCTACAACCCTAATGGCAGCGCGGCTGGTTTCGGTAGTGGCGGTCAATTTGCGACTTTGACTGGTGCGCCAACTTTAACAGCTACTGACTTTATTGTTCAAGCGTAGCTAGAGCTTTAGTGTATGGGCTGGGCAACTGTTTGTCCAGCCGACAAGCTTGCTGCTGCAACTTAGATGCATCAACTTGCAGGTTGACCCAAGCTAGTTTTAGTACCTCGCCACCCATGCAAAATAGGCATGGTAAACAATCCCCACGCCAAACCTGTAACCAACCCAAAAGGCATGACTACATAGTTATTAAAATTCCACAAACCAAAAACCTGTGCTGCTAATTCCAAAGGATAAGCCATCATCAGCACACTAGATAAAGCCGCACCACTCCAGCCATACTGACTTAACCAGTAAAATCCCTTACCACCAGTTAGCCCATACAACAGACGAGTAATCAGCAAACCCGTTACAGTACCGTAGCAGCGCATACACACAGCCATAATAAATGGTGGTGCTAAATCTAACCCCATAGTTGGCTGCGGACAGACATGATTACCCATGAAATAAATGATGTCCGCAATTGCAGAAAGCAAAGACACCCCAGACACAGCCAGAAAGGGAGCCACTGGCGGGCCAAAAACCATCCCCGCCAGCATAAAATCAGCAATTAAACTGACCCAATTAACCTGCAACTCTTCACTCAAAGCTACTCTTGTCATCTCCCCTTCTCTGCGTCCTCTGCGCCTCTGCGGTTCGTCTCTTAACCTACCTTAGTGACATAAGGACTAGTCAACTTATCCAACTGCTGAATTAACAGACTGAGGAACAAACCCACATCAGTCACTACACCCACCGATTCTACAGAACCGCGATCGCTTAACTTAGTCACCACAGCTGGATTAATATCCACACACACCATTTTCACACCAGCCGGGGTCATATTGCCCACGCCAATGGAATGCAGCATCGATGACAGCATCAAAATCATCTCCGCACCTTCTAGATGTTTGGCGTATTCCTCCTGTGCTTGAATCAAATTCATTTGGGTATCAGGCAAAGGTCCGTCATCCCGAATCGATCCCGCAAGCACAAAAGGTATATTATTGTGGACACACTCATACATCACGCCACTTTTTATTGCCCCCGCCTCCACAGCTTTGGGAATGCTGCCATAACGCCGGATACTATTAATTACCTTGAGGTGATGGCGGTGTCCACCACGGACGGCGACACCCCGCTTCATATCTACACCCAAGGAAGTGCCCATGATATTTTGCTCGATGTCGTGAACTGCGATCGCATTCCCACCCAGCAACGCCTGTACATATCCTTCCCGAACCAGTTGCGCCAGGTGTTCGCCGCCACCAGTATGAATCACTACTGGTCCAGCCGTGACAACTACTTTACCACCGGCATCGCGGATTTTACGCAGTTCCCAAGCCACTTGCTCAACAACTATTTCTACACGCCGCTCGCTGGAAACCCCCGCCGACATAAAGCTGAATTCTTGGGTGCTGCGGAGTTCCCGCGATTCAGTTTTGCGGATGGTGCGGATACCTAAAACGTCTACAATTACCTGTTCGCCAACTTCTAAATCGCGGAGTATTTTACACCGAGCAACTAAACTATTGGCAGTTTGAGTAATGGCGATCGCGCCATCCATGCGTTGATTTTCCACCTTCACCCACTGACCATTAATTCGGACTTCCGTGGGATAAATTGTACTGACGTAGAAATCATCAGGTGCAACGCCATTTTGAATTACCGGCTCCAGTTTGGCATCTCGCTCATCATGGGGTAAATCTACAGCACCCAAATCAATCAACATTGAGATGATTTCTTCCATCACCTCATGAGATGGTGCTGATACCTTCACCTCTGCGGCTGAGGTACTTTGGCGCTGTTCTCCCAAGTTGAAATTTAGGACTTGGAAACTTCCCCCAGCGTCTATAATCAAATCCAAAGCGCGGTTAATTAAGCCAGCATCTAGCAAATGTCCTTCCATGCGAATAACGCGGCTTTCTACCGAGACATTGGCATGAATTTCATCCCTAACTGGTTCTGTCACCCGCAAAGTTAAGCATTTAGCCGCACCACCAGCTTTGAGAAATTCCGTCAAGGGTGTTTCCAGCACTTGGAAACCTGCATCTGCAAGGCGGGTTTTCAAAGCATCACTCGCCTTGTTCATGATGACGATGCTATCCACATTCACCGTATTACAAGCGAAGTTGACTGCATCGGCTTCAGCAATGGCGATTCGCTTTTCTGGTGCGACTCGCATTTCAATTAAGCGGTTGGAGTAAGAATCAAAAGCACCGGGATAGTACAGCAAATAGCCATTTGTTAGGGGACAAAAGCAGGTATCCAGGTGATAGAAACGTTCGTCTATTAATCGTAGGGATAGCACCTCAATATCCAGCCATTTAGCTAGATAAGGGTGAGAATCTAATTCTGAGCGAAAACCGTATCCCGCCCATAACCAGCGTCCTTCCCGATCTAGCAGTGCGTCTCCTGCTCCCTCAAAGGGTAAATCTTTGGGTAGTTCATTGACTGTATAACCATTTGCCTCAAACCATTGTTTGAAGAAAGGCTCCTCACCCTGACGTTCTTTGTGCAGAAAGCGACTGAGAACGACGTTATCGCCTAGTACTAAGCCAGCGTTGGCGGTAAAAACCAAATCAGGCCAGCCTTTTTCAGGTGGTACTAAGTCTACAATGGCGTGTTGTTTGAGGATTTGGTGTAGTCCTTGCCACTGTTCCACGGCGCGATCGCGCGATGATTTGTGAATATTCCCTTCCATCCAAGGATTAATCACATAATCTACATCGTAGTGGTCAGGAGGGCACATTAAAAAGCGAATCCGGGAAGTCATAAAAATCTTACAAGGGTTTTATATGCTACAAGCTTACTTTGAATACAGACTTTTCTTTTTTTTACAGGTAAAATCTGCTACTATAGCTTCTCTATTTTGATGGTTGAAGACTTTAACAAAGGCTTCATTATTAATTCTATTACTGGAAGATGGCAATAATACCAAATCAACTAATTAACCAATTCCGTGGGTTTAAGTCCCCCGCTTCTAAAAAGCGGCAAGTTTTGTGTTGGGGTTTAAATCCCCATCACAAAACTGTACTTCCGACTTATTTAACTTTATTTCGTCAGTCCCAGTCCCTATTTATCCAAAGCCAAATTCAGTTTGAGAACATTGACGCGAGGTTCTCCTAAAAATCCCCACTGCCGTCCTGTGGTATTGTCACCAATTAGTTTTTGCACTTCTGCTACAGGTTTATTGCGGGCTTTAGCTACGCGAGATGCTTGGAGGTTGGCGTTGGCAATGGATATATCAGGATCTAAACCAGAAGCAGAGTTAGTGACTGCATCAATTGGTACAGGTGTGTTATCCGCTAAACCATTTTCTTTGCGATAGGCTGTGACTGCACCTTTGACTGCATCAATTAATTTCTTATTAGTGGGGCCATAATTGGTTGCACCACTGTTAGCAGCATTATAGGGTTGAGCATCAGTCCCACCAGTCTTGGTTGTAGCACTAGGACGGGGATGGAAGTACTTAGGCGCAGTGAAGTTTTGACCAATGAGTTCAGAACCAATCACTTTGTTATTGACAGTGATTAAGCTACCTTGGGCTTGGTAAGGGAACAAAAGGTTGGCAACCACTGTAGTTGCAAGTGGATAGACGACACCACAAAGCAAGATAAACCAAAGGGCGGTAGTGATTGCAGGTATCAGCAAGCTAATTATGGGTGAACGAGATTGAATTGCCATTGGGGATAGTTCCTGAATTTAGAAAGATTTGCCAGATGCTAGTTCAAAGTGTTCTGATATTGGGCCAAGAGCCAAAGCGGGGAAAAACGTTAACCCACCAACAATTAATATCGAAGCTAGTAACAGCACTCCAAAAAACACGGTATTTGTAGACATCGTACCCGTGGTTTTTGGTACTCTAGGTTTAACAGCCAAGTAGCCAGCAACAGCTAACATGGGCAATACAGGAGCTAAAAATCTTCCTAGCAATATCCCTATCCCTAGTACTGTGTTGTAGAAAGGAGTATTACCGTTGAGTCCACCAAAGGCTGACCCATTATTAGCTGTTACTGATGTGAAAGCATATAAAATTTCAGTAAACCCGTGAGCATCTGGGTTATTTAAACTATCTAATGCTTTCGGCCAAACTAGAGCCAGTCCGACTCCGATTAGAATTGTAAAGGGGTGAGCTAGTAAGGCTAAAGATACAAGTTTGACTTCTTTAGCTTCAATTTTTTTGCTCAAAAATTCTGGGGTACGTCCTACCATCAACCCTACAAGAAAGACGGTTACAGCAGCGTACATAATTAAGGTAATCAGCCCGACACCTTTACCACCAAAAACTACGTTCAGCAGCATTTCCGAAAGCGCCGCAAAGCCTCCCATTGGTGTGAGACTATCATGCATGGCATTGACACTACCTGTAGTGGCGGCTGTGGTAGCAGTGACAAATAAGCTAGTTTGAGCAATGCCAAACCTCACCTCCTTACCTTCAAAATTGCCACCGCTTTGCAAAGCTGATAAGGTTTGATCAGCCCCGACTTCAGTTAACAAGGGATTCCCAATTTGTTCAGCCGGCAGGATGATCGCTAAAAATCCAATGAATAAGGCGGTGAATACCCCAAAAAATATCCATCCTTGTCGCCGCGCTCTTACCATTGTTCCAAAGGTGTAGGTGAGTGCTGGAACAATCAACAACATTGACATAATCTCTAGGGAATTTGTCAATGGAGTTGGGTTTTCAAAGGGGTGGGCTGAATTTATGTTAAAGAATCCACCGCCGTTTGTACCAATTTGCTTGATCGACTCTAAACTAGCAACAGGGCCACGAGCAATGGTTTGAGTAGCACCTTCGAGAGTAGTTGCGATCGCAGCCGGAGCCAATGTCTGAGGGACTCCTTGCCAAACATAGACTAGCGATAGCACAAAACAAATGGGTAGAAACAATCGATAAATTGCCCTAGTTAAATCTACCCAAAAGTTACCCAGATTATTGACACCGTTTTGACTCAATCCCCTGATGACTGCAACCCCAGCCGCTAAACCTGTTGCTGATGAGGTAAACATCAAACAGGTAATCATCACCATTTGATTAAAATAAGAAAGCGTTGTCTCACCACCATAGTTTTGCCAATCAGTGTTGGTAACAAAAGAAATTGCGGTATTAAATGCCAGTTCTGCCGTTGGCGCTGGAGAAATTTTATCGGGATTGAAAGGCAAAATGTCTTGAAGTCGTAGCGTTGCATAAAACAACAACACCAAAACTAAATTAGAGATTACAATCGCCTGACTATAGCGTTGCCAAGTCATTTTTTCTTCAGGATTTATCCCTAGAAATCGATAGGTGTAACGCTCTAATACCGTATCTGTCTCATCAGTGAAAATCTTAATTAAGTATTTGCCGATTGGGATAACAAAAGCAAACCCAATAATTAAGATAATGATTAGCAGTTGCAAGATGTTCAATATCATACAAATTGATTCCCTACAGCGTCTCAAACGCTCTAATTAAACCAAAAAGACCTAAAAAGCTGACTAAAATAACCGCCACGTAAATTAAATCGTTCATAACTTCGATATTTGGGGATTGGGAAGATAAGTATGGAGATTTATACGTCAACCAGCTTAAAAGCGTTGGGGTTGTAACATCACCATGAATAGATAAATTGCCAGTGCTACTGTCACAAGTCCCAGCACACCGATCGCATAAGCACTTCCCCGCGAAATTGTTTCTTTGCTTGCTGCAAAGACAACAGGGGCAAGAACTGCATTTAAACAGAGAGCAAGAAATATTTTGAAAGAAATAGAGCGGTACAATTTTGGCGATCGCAGTACTTCTACCTCATTAATCAATTGACTCAGCATCTCATTAACTAACTTAATTTTCGTCATATATTCAAAGCCTCGTGAATGTTTATATCTTTGCGTCTATGCGTGAGCTTTTAATATTCATAGACAGACACAAATTACAAAAAATGCTGATTTGGGAGATTCAAAAGGTTAACTTTTTGTGAAATGGCGTTATTGAATTTAGAAAAAAATTAAGTATTCTTCACTCTTACTGTCTGCGGCTGTAGCGCGTCTGCATGAAGTTAAATCAACAACGCCGATGAAAGACAAATGCTCAAAAAACTAACTATGACAAACCGATCGCCACAATAATCACATCAATGATTTTGATGCCAATAAATGGAGCAATTACACCACCAACCCCATAGATATAAACGTTGCGTTGCAATAGTTGATCGGCTGTGAGAGGTCGGAATTTAACACCCTTAAGTGCTAGTGGAATCAGCGCCGGAATAATCAGTGCATTAAAGATCAAAGCAGACAGAATCGCCGATTGTGGACTTGCCAAACCCATAATATTTAAACTGCCAAGTCCAGCAGTAGTAAACAAAGCGGGAATAATTGCAAAGTATTTAGAGATATCGTTAGCGACTGAAAAGGTAGTGAGTGCGCCTCTGGTAATTAGTAACTGCTTACCAATTGTCACAATATCTATCAACTTTGTGGGGTCAGAATCCAAGTCCACCATATTGGCAGCTTCTTTGGCTGCTTGTGTACCAGAGTTCATCGCCACACCTACATTGGCCTGAGCAAGTGCCGGTGCATCATTAGTACCATCACCAGTCATTGCTACTATTTTATTTTCCGCTTGTTCAGCTTGAATAACTCTCATTTTATCTTCTGGTGTAGCCTCAGCAATGAAGTCATCTACACCAGCTTCTTGGGCAATCACAGAAGCAGTAATTCGATTGTCTCCTGTCAACATGATGGTGCGAATACCCATGCGCCGCAGTTGTTCAAATCGTTCACTAATCCCTGGTTTGACTATATCTTTTAAATAAATCACACCGTAGATTTTTTGATTTTGACAAATGGCCAGAGGAGTACCACCTAATCGAGAAACTTTTTCATAAGCTTGATCTAGTTCAGGACTTAATGAACCAGCACGAGAACGAACAAATCCTTTAATGGAATCAACTGCTCCTTTTCTAACTTGTTGTCCATCTGGTAAGTTTGTGCCACTCATCCGAGTTTTAGCAGTGAACTCAATCCCTTCTGCTTTACTTTCGTCAAAGTTGATCTCTGCACCTAACTGCCGCGCTAGTCTAACAATGGATTTCCCTTCTGGTGTTTGGTCAAACAAGCTAGAAGCTAAGGCAACTTCTGCTACCTGTTCTAAAGTGTAACCATTAACCGGTATAAACTCTTCAGCTAGGCGATTACCAAGGGTGATGGTACCAGTTTTATCCAAAATCAGAGTGTTCACATCTCCACAGGCTTCAACTGCTCTACCAGAAGTAGCAATCACATTAAATTGGGCGACTCTATCCATCCCTGCAATCCCAATTGCACTTAATAAACCACCGATAGTGGTGGGAATCAAGGCTACAAGGAGTGAAATTAAGTTGGCGATACTCACCGGACTTTGACGATAGTTAGCAATTAGTGGAATTATCGCCACCACCACCAAGAAAATTAAGGTGAGTGCTGCAAGTAAGACTGTGAGAGCAATTTCATTTGGTGTTTTTGTCCGTTCTGCTCCCTCCACTAACGCAATCATCCGATCGATAAACCCTTTACCTGGATCGGCTGTAACCCGAATAGTTAGTTGGTCTGATAAAATACGTGTCCCGCCAGTCACGGAACTAGAAATATCTGTTCCTGGTTCCTTGAGTACTGGTGCTGATTCACCCGTAATGGCGGATTCATCAACGGAAGCCACACCTTCGATCACTTCCCCATCAGCTGGGAGAATATCACCTGCAATTACTTGCACTAAATCGCCTTTACGCAGATTAGTAGAACTGACTTCTTGTAAGCCACTGGGGGTAATTTTGCGTGCTAAAGTATCAGACCTAGTGGCTCGGAGTGTATCTGCTTGGGCTTTCCCTCGTCCTTCTGCTACTGCTTCGGCAAAGTTGGCAAAGAGAAGAGTTAAAAACAGAATAACGGTAATTATCCCGTTGTAAAACCATTGATTCTTGCCTGGAACAGTACCAAACAAATTTGGAGCAACGGTAGTTAGTGCAGTGGTAATAGTCCCGACCCAGACCACAAACATCACTGGATTCCTGACCATAATTCGTGGGTCAAGTTTAACGAAAGACTCCTTAATTGCTCTTGAGTAAAGACCAGAGGTGTCAACTTTTGGAGTATTGTGTTGTGAGGAGCGAACTTTTGAAGCAGATGGAGTTTGAGTTGAAGTCATACTTTTGATTAGATAGTCGTAACAACGGTAGAACCATAATTAACTTGCTAGATAATTGGCTACAATTACACTTTTCTCAGCTAAAAAATCTAGATGATTAGACCAGTCCGAAAACTAAACTTGACCAAACAAAGGAGGTAAAGTGCTACCTCTATTAACTCAAATTAATACTCCAAAGGGCTAGGGGGGATTAAATCACAATAATAAATCGGGCAGATACTCAAAATCAAACAACGCTATTTCTGCCGCTAAACTATCAGCAACTACATCAAAATATTGTTGCTGCGTTGATTGAAGAGATATATGTGGATATGGTCTAAAACCCTTGTACTGATTGGGTTATAAGTTTCGGGACAAGTCTATTGTGCTAATATGTACGTTTACATTATTTTTTGTTTATCATCAATTTTTGTTGATTATACCTGCTTGTATCGAGCATAGAGCTTTTTTGTGAATAAGACAACGTATAAATTGATATTTAAACTAGGATATATGAAAGATATAGTTGTTTATATCCAACTTTTAGCTATAAATATATATATGACTGTTTAGTGTGTTTATATGCCTTCTAAACGCTGAACTAAGATAACTGGCAAATAAGAGTTTTTTGTACTTGTGTATTCCTGATAATTGTTGGTTAACAAGGGTAAGAGAGACTGCAATCATGCTTTCAGCAGAGCGTTGAAAAATAAATTAGGACTTACGCATTGACGGTTAGAGAGACGCCATAAATCGCCGTCTCTACAAGGAATCTATCCGTCAATTAGTTCTTGACAGACTAGACTACTAGATTAGGGACTTCCAAAGAAAAAAATATTCCAAAACTGACGCAAAAACCTCTGTATTTCTCCTCTCTCTGTGTTCTCTGCGCCTCTGTGGTTCGTTTATTTGCATAATTTATTTCTTGGAAATCCCTTATTCAATAATCTTTTTGCGATTCCTGAGTTGGGCTATCAGTGACGTAAGCAATAAAAAGTGATTTGCAAAAAGGGGAGCATCCCAAATGTGTAAATTTATTTTTTTGTAGTGATGGTTCTCTAGCCCGCTTCCTGGACATTAGGGAGCAAGATGCTCCCACTACAAATTTTATTTTGGCAAAATTGGGATGCTCCCGCAAAAAGCTGAAAGGAAGTATTTACCTTTATAGCATGGCTCTTTTGCCCCCGCCTTGAGGCGGATTGTTTTTAGTTTGGGGCTTTAAATCCCCGAATTAAAAACTTCGTTGTCAACTGTCAACTGTTTAACTTGATGCACAAGATGATTCTTTTGTACAGTGTATAACTCTTATAAATGTCTAAATCAAAAGCATATTGTGTATAAACTGTCTCTAAACTAAGAGTATATTTTTTATTTAAATGCTATCTGGATTGTTACAAATAAAGTAAATCTTACTAAAATTAAGACAAGAATCCACTTCAATAAGTAGATAGGCATAATTAAACATAAAATAAAATCCTAGTTCGTAGTGAGTGATTCATCGCTCAAAACAACAATTATCAGAACTAAAGTCCTGACTACAAACTTTAATTTATTTACGCCTAGGTACTTACTGCGTAGGTTTTGGCAAAAAAATAAAAAATGTGTAGCTTAGGAACGAAACCCAACCTACAAATATTCTTAACCGAGCAGTATTGGAATCTACTTTTCGGTTATGTAGTTAACAAAATGAACTAAAAAATCTATCCTAAATGATATTATTTTCAGCTAAAATCCTGACTAATAAATCACAATTAAGCAGATTTTCAGCCATATTTGGATTGTTTCTCAGTGTCATGTTTATGGAGTTTGAGACCCCAACTGAATATGTATTTGGATGTCTTTATATAGGCCCAATATTATTAGCAAACTCATGGTTTGGAAGAATAGCAACTTTTAAAGTGACAGTCGTTGCTGTATGCCTAACAATTTTGAATCTTTGGTTGCCAGGAGGTGAAGTCATTAAGGTATCGACAGTTGCCAGTCGAGCAATTGCTTCGATGGCGTTGATTGTAACAGGTATTTTAAGCGATCGCTTACGTCGTTCTCAAGAAGCGATCGCTCTCACTCGTGCCAAACTAGAATCTCAAGAGGAATTAGTCAAACTCCGAGAAGACTTTGCCTCGGCACTCACTCATGATTTGAAAACACCATTACTAGGAGCAATTGAGACAATTCAAGCATTTCAACAAGAAAAATTTGGCCCTGTCTTACCAGGTCAGCAACAAGTCTTAGGGACAATGGAACGCAGTCACAAGACTTCTTTGCAACTAGTAGAAACTTTGTTAGATATCTATCGCAACGATACTGAAGGCTTAAAGCTGGACTTAGCACCTGTGGATTTAACTACTTTAGCAGAAGAAGCGGCTGGCAATTTGATTGAATTAGCTGCCAATCGTCGTGTTCATCTCTCGGTTACTTATGAAGATTCTGATTGGCGACACGCACTGTGGGTTCAGGGTGATGCTTTGCAACTGCAACGAGTTTTTAATAATCTGCTTGTGAATGCCATTAATCATTCCCTGCGTGGCGGTCGGGTGGAAGTTGTCTTAAAACCACAACCTTCTTATCAAGTGGTGAAAATTTTAGATGCAGGTGCAGGTATCCAGGTGGAACAATTTACTCACCTATTTGAGCGATTTTACCAGGGACATAGCGATCGCCAAGCTAAAGGTTCTGGATTGGGGCTTTACCTATCTCGACAAATTATTGAAGCCCACGGAGGTATAATCTGGGCAGAGAATAGAGTCAGAACTGGTGCTATGTTTGCTTTCAAACTGCCCGTTTACCCGTTTCAATCTTCTCGAACTATGTGAAATGTCCTCTACTCCAATCAAAATTCTCTTAGTTGAGGACGATGAACTCTTCCGATTAGGCTTACGTATACGATTGCAACAAGAACCAGGGTTAGAGATTACTGCTGAGACTGAAGATGGCAAAACAGCTATCGAATTAGTCAAGCAAAATCCTCTGGATGTAGTGCTGTTAGATGTGGGTTTATCAGCAATCGGGGGAATCGAAGTTTGTAGACAAATTAAGCAGCAAAATCCCAATCTGCCAATCTTAGTTCTCACTTCCCATTCGCCAAAGCTCCTAATTGTGCGATTGATTGAAATAGGCGTTCAAGGATGCTGTCTCAAAGGAATTCCTGCCGAAAAATTAGTGCTGGCACTACGTTCTGTAGTTGCTGGAGCCTCCTGGTGGGATGAAACTGCAACAAAAGAGATTCGTTCTTCCTTTGTATCTGAACCGTCTCTAACTCACTCAGAAAAAATCTCAAAGCCTGCTAATCCTCTAACTGGGCGAGAACAAGAAATTCTATCGCTGTTAGCAGCCGGAAAAAATAATCAAGAAATTGCCCTCGCACTTTGTATTGCACCTGGAACAGTGCGAGTTCATGTCCACGCTATTTTACAGAAATTGGAAGTGAGCAACCGTACTCAAGCTGTGGTTGTTGCTGTACAAAAACGGTTATTAAAAGTAGGGAATTCTAAAAATTGAAGGAGGTAAGCTGTTACGTATACAACTTGCATTATCAGGGCGCTCATGTTGCCCACCCGACAATCATATTTAGGACTTACGCAAAACTACACGCTGTAGGGGCAATTCATGAATTGCCCCTACCTAAAAATCAGGGTTTTAGCTATTGTTTGCATAAGTCCTGATATTGAAAAAATATGAGTGCAAATTAAAGGCGCAACAGCTTAGGAGGGGGAGCCACCCCTTATGGGCTGGGGCTTGAACCTTCTAGCAAAATGTCAACTTAACGCTAAAAGGGCGGTTGGAAACTGCGTCTACACAGGCAAAACCCGCACTTCGACAAGCTCAGTGACCACCTGCGTGGGTTAAAAGTCCTTAATTTTCTCTTAGCCCAGAATTCGGTGTGGCTCTTGTTTGTGTAGCCGCGTTCGCCCTTGGCGTGCCGGAGGCATCATTCTATTCGCCGAGGCTTAAGTTGACCAATGACTAATCAAGCAGTCACTATATAAGCTGAGTTGATTGCTGCTACCCGCCCAGCATCTACCAAAGCTTGATACACGATCGCCGCTACCTCACCGCGTGTAGCATCGCGGGTAGGATTGAGTTGTTTCAGGTTCGGGTGATTGACGATAATTTCCTTGTTTATAGCTTTTACTACCTCATCCTTGGCATATTCAGGAATTTTGGCTTGGTCATCGAAAACTTTGATGGTTGCCGTACCATCACTAGATAACCCCAATCCATTCACCAGAGAGACAATCACTTGCACGCGCTGGATATTATTGTTGGGACCAAAGGTATTGTCGGGAAAACCAGAGAGAAATAAACCTTGATATGCCTGCTGAATTACCTTGGATGCCCAAAAATCTGCTGGTACATCTTTGAATTTAATAACTGGGCGGTTTGGCGAGGGGTTGAAAGCTTTTACCAGTAATGCCGCGTATTGTGCCCGTGTCATGGTTGCATCGGGTTTAAATGTGCGATCGGGAAAACCGTTAATTATCCCCAATTTGACTAATTCCCGAATAAACCCACCTGACCAATGATTACTAATATCGGTTAATTCGACGGTAGGCGTTGGAGTTGGAGTTGTTGGAGTTGGAGTTGTTGGAGTTGGAGTTGTTGGCGTTGAAGTTGTTGGAGTTGGAGTTGTTGGAGTTGGAGTTGTTGGAGTTGGAGTTGTTGGAGTTGTTGGCGTTGAAGTTGTTGGAGTTGGCGTTGTTGGAGTTGAAGTTGTTGGAGTTGGAGTTGTTGGAGTTGGAGTTGTTGGAGTTGGAGTTGTTGGAGTATCTGCAAACTCTACGTTTCCGGTGACTTTAGACGTATCTATTTTATTTCCCACAGAAACCAGCTTATTGGAACTGGCATTTTGTAAATCAAATTTACCGTTATTGCGTAGAATATTGCCTCCTGGATTATTGGTACTGCCGATATCCGGTAGGGCACTTGCAATGACTGTTATACCATCGTCAGTGTTATTCTCACTCACATTATTACGTAATACGGGACGAGCAGTACCAGAGATGATAATTCCAGAGCGGTTTTCAGAAATTCTGTTATCTCGAAGGGTAGGTGATGCAGTATCACTAATAGCAATGCCAAAACCTGTTTTGGAGCAGGTGTTATTTTCAATTTGACCTTTAGAATTTTTAGCGATCGCAATTCCATTGGCTGCATTCTCACTGAACACATTACCTAGAATAACTGGATTAGCTTCGCCTGTAGTAAATACCCCCTCCCGCTTATTGTTGATGAAGGTGCTATTAGCAACAGTAGGGGCAGTTGATTCAATCCAGACACCACTACCACGGCTAGCCAAATTTGTTACAGTCACTCCCCGCAGTTCGGCTTTGTCCAGCAACACAAATGTGACATTCTGACCAGCAAAAGTACGGCTTAGGTAGTTACCACTCCCTTCAATCAAAATGCCATTACCTTTGTTGGCTTCATTACCCACCACTATCACACCAGATGGAACCGTTAGCGGAAAGATTTCACCACTAGCAGCATTGTAATTACCATCTACTAGTTGAATCTTGGTATCAACAGTAGCTACCTTGAGGGCTTGCGTAATAGTTTTAAACGGGGCTTGTTGGCTACCAGCGTTGGTATTACTGCCTGATACTGGATTTACGTAAAAAGTTTGAGCCATATTTATACTTTAATAAAATACATAGCTATCCTAGCGCTAACCGTGGAAATGGGTAGCGTTTGGTGCATTAAGTAACTTAAAGTACTTCTCACTATATTTGATTTATTTCCGCCGACTTACTTAGGTGTTTTGCTTCCTTTTCAAATAACTGTATTTTCTGTAGCTTTGGTAATATATAGGACTCATATTTGATTTTTGAAATATACGTAGGGTGCGTTATGCCTCTGGCTAACGCACCACCCGAAGCTTTTGGTGCGTTCCGTTACGCGATAACACACCCTACAGATACTTAGATTTTTTCAAAAATCAAATCGGATTCCTATATTTGTACAATTTAATACAGAAAACCTCATCAAGAATTAATTACAAATCAATTAGTGCTAACTTTCATCTTTTTGACACTCTCCGACCTGAAGGTGCGGAGATTCTTAAGACTTTGCAATCTTAATATCCTGCTTGCACAGGTTCCCAGACTCAACACGTTTGCACA
>NZ_JBALEK010000098.1:0-102295 GCF_036917815.1 Nostoc sp.
CAACTCACTAAATTTTCTGGTTGATACTCTTGACAAAATTCTGATCTGAACGAATGAAACAGCCCTGCTTTTTAAGGGGGGTTAGGGGGGATCAACAAGTGTCCAAAATCACAAGAAATTACTTTTCAAACAACCTCTGAGGCTGCGCCAAATTTTCTTTCTTTGTGTCCAACTCTTACGAGACGCTGCGCGAATGCGCCCTTCTCCCTTGGCGCTAGCCTCTCCCAATGTGAGAAGGGGAGACGCTAACGCGAATGCGGTTCGTTCCTCATCTAGTTTGGCGCATCCTCATACAGAATTAGTAATTAGTCTCACTCAATAGCTCAATTATCAGAAAAAATACAAACCTTATGCAAGCACAGCGATTCGCCATCATCAATGGTGATGACTTTGGTTTCTCTCAAGGAGTTAATCAAGCAATTATCAAAGCACACAAAGAAGGAGTGCTAACTAGCACCAGCCTGATGGTGAGCGCTGATGCTGCAAAAGAGGCTGTCACCTTGGCAAATTCCCACCCCAACCTGGCTGTTGGACTACATCTCGTGTTGATATGTGGACGTTCCTTGCTACCGCCAGAGCAAATTCCCCATTTAGTTGACAAAGAAGGTAACTTTTCCAACAGTCCATTTTTGGCTGGGTTGCGCTATCAATTTGTCAAAGAAACCCATCAAGAACTGCGGCAAGAAATTCGCGCCCAGTTAGAAAAATACCGTTCGACTGGTTTACCTCTCTCTCATGTAGATGGACATTTGCATTTGCATATCCATCCAGTGGTGTTGCGTATTTTAGTTGAACTGGCACCAGAATTTGATATTAAAGTAATTCGGCTGCCAAGTGAAGAATTGGGGTTAACCCTGAGAGTTAATCGCAGTAATTTACTGACAAAGCTAGTTTGGTGGGGAGTATTTGGCAGACTACGCCGCTATGGTGAGAAGATGCTAAAGTCTGAAGGTATTAGCTTTACTCAAAGAGTTTACGGTTTATTGCAAACTGGTGGCATTACTGAGGAATACTTACTTGGGTTGATACCCCAAATCCAGGCAGACTTGGTAGAGATTTACTCTCATCCAGCGTTCGCTATTCATGGCGATTCTTTGAATGAAGATGTCGAGGCAGGTGAAGCAGAACTTGCTGCCTTATTAAGCGATGAGGTGCGCGAAGCCCTCCTTAGTAACGGCTTTGAAATTACCAACCACCATTTCCTATCCCAACATACTAGTACAAGAAGGCAAAAGTAAAAAGGCAAAAGTAAAAAGAAAGAATGCTTATTTTGTAGGCTTTCTGGCTATTTAAAATGGTTGCTTTATTTCCGCCGTGTCGTACTAGTAGTCTGTCAAGCTAGTTTTGAGGGGTTCGTAGTTGCGCTTTAGCGCTAAAGCGCAACTACGAACTAAATTAATACCCCTCAATTTAAACTTGACGGACTACTAGTACAACAAGGCAAAAGTAAAAAGGCAAAAGTAAAAAGAAAGAATGCTTATTTTGTAGGCTTTCTGGCTATTTAAAATGGTTGCTTTATTTCCGCCGTGTCGTACTAGCTAAAGAAGAATTCAAAAGTCATAACTTTGTCATCACAATTTCATCTGACGTACATAAAAAAAACCTAAACTCCTCGGCAACGAATCTAGAAAATGCTAATATTATTTGCCGGCTAATCAATATCCATGTTTGTATCTACTTTCTTAACAAATCTTCACCTGATTATCATTGATTTATTACTATTTTTGTGCATATCATCTGTATGGTTTTATTGTTATGCAATTTATGCAGCAATAACTTTTTTTGCTGAACCTCAGCCAATTGATCTAGAGTTTCATCCACCTGTTAGTATTCTCAAACCGATTTGTGGGCTTGATAGCGATGCTTATGAAAATCTCGCGTCATTTTGTCAGCAGAACTATCGAAAATATCAAATCATCTTTGCGGTACGAAACTCTAAAGATCCTTGCATAGAGGTTGTAGAGAAAATCATCCATAATTTTTCAGACTTGGATATTGTGTTGATCGTAAGCGATCGCATCATCGGTACTAATCTGAAAGTTAGCAACTTGGCCAATGCCGCAATCAAAGCTAAATATGACATTCTCCTCCTTGCTGATAGTGATATCCGAGTTGGAACAGACTATTTGCAAAGAGTTATCCAACCCTTGCAAGACAAAAGCGTGGGTGTAGTTACCTGTATGTATCGCTCCTTAACTCAAGGATGGATATCGACATTAGAGGCTATTGGCACTACTACCGAGTTTCATGCTGGGGTTTTAGTCAGCAACATCCAGGAAAATGGGATAAAATACGCCTTTGGTTCCACCATTGTCATCCCGAAAAAAGTCCTAGAAGCGATCGGTGGGTTTGAAGCGATCGCTGATTACTTAGCAGATGATTTCCAACTTGGCTATTTACCTGTCCAAGCAGGTTACAAAGTTGTGCTTTCCGACTATGTAGTTGAACACGTACAAACAAGCAACAACTTATTTGATACCATCAAGCGCCAGATTCGTTGGGCGCGTTGTAAACGAGTTTCTCGTCCTTGGGGTTATCTAGGACTAATTTTTACCTATGGTATCGTCACCAGCTTGCTGCTGCTGATTGCCACCGATGGTTCAATACTGGCATGGTTAGGACTATGTATCTGTTGGGTAACAAGATTGGTGATGGCTTGGATTGTTGGTAATATCAGTCTGAAAGATCCAATTGTCAAAAAGTTTCTGTGGCTCGTTCCTGGGTGGGACTTGTTAAGCTTTGCTATTTGGTGTTTTGGCTTTATTGGCAACACTATAGAGTGGCGGGGACAACAAATGAAGCTAACTAAAGATGGAAAGTTACTAGTACAAGAAGATAAAAGTTATCAATTATCAATTAAGGTTTTGACTAGGACATTGTGGCAGAAGTTTACCTATCTTTAAGTAAGTCCACACGATAAAACCAAGGTATGTTGAGTTTTGTAAAAACCCTGGAACGATTCATTTATAGGCTCTTTACTGATTTTATATTTCTAGGACTTACGCATTGACAGAGAGAGCCAACTGTGAATGACCTCTCGTTCCTGGGCTGCTGCCTTGTAATGCTCTTGTGGTGGGCTGCTGCCTCCCGTCAAACAAGTAGGCAGCAGCCCAGAAACAAGGCAGGGCAAGACTTTTAGTTTAAAAAGCTGAATATGCATATCATGGTCAAACTGAGTGTAGCCGTTGGCGCAGCCTCTCGTAGAGAAGTATTACTAATTACGAATTATTTTATCAAGACATCAAAGCATCGAATCTCCCCAATACTGCCATATCTTCTGCATCTAACTCCGTCGGAATGCCACTGCGAATCAATTCTGAAAAGTCTTCATTGGGAACCATAACAGTCAACGTGTACAAGCGATTAGAACCAGTGTTTTTAATCAAATGAGTCCCAGTGGGAGGCACTAATAAACTATCTCCCGTTTTGATCGTGACACTCTTGCCGTCACATATAGCGATCGCTTCCCCTTTGAGGACGAAAAACATCTCCACCGCCCACTGATGGCGATTTGGCGGTGTTTGTCCACCAACATCAAAAATTTCTATGCAGCAAGTCAAGGAAGTATTAGCATTTATCGAATCGAAGATAATTGCTAATCGATTAGAATCATTAGGACTGATGCGATATACCTGGTAATCTTTGGGAGATTTGATCACCGGAATTACACAACGAGTAGCGTACATTTATTTATCCCCTCTGAAGTTATCGATGGGTATGAAAATTTCTAAAATCCAAGTTATGAATATTGAGTTGTTAGTTGTATCTCTAAATCAAAATCAGAGAATAACTAATTACTAAATATTTCTAACTCCTGTAGAGACGCGATTAATCGCGTCTCTACTCCTAACTCTTTTTCAGCGCTGTTAAAATTCCTTGGGAGTCAGTAACAAAACCAAAGCATTGTTTGACGTTGTACAATGTCGCCAGCCAACAATATTCCGGAGAAGTGGTAGCGGTACAGTCTTTAACTAACACACAATCATATCCTAAGAAGTTGGCATCACATAACGTACTTAGGACACATTGATCGGCATTAACACCAGCAAAAAATAATGTTGTCCTTCCCAGATTCCGCAAGATGCTATCTAAAGGCGTATCCCAAAACCCACTCATGCGGTATTTGTCCACACGAATATCTTCGGGAAGCTGTTCTAGTTCGTCTACTACTGCTGCGGCCCAACTACCTGCCATCAGTACTCTAGCACCATTACTTGGCAGTGGATCGCCCAATCCCACACCCTCCCCTGTGGGATTATAGACGTGACGCAAACTAGCACTAATATTGAGCAAGTCGGGACGATTTCCCCAATTTATCCAAATTACCGGAACACCAGCCTCACGCAGTTCTGGAAGTAAGTTGTTCAAAGGTTCAATAGGCTGACGCGCCGGAGTTACGTCTACGCCGATATGCGCTAACCAGCCATCAGGGTGACAGAAGTCGTTTTGCATATCAATGACGACGATAGCAGTTTTTGCCAAGTCTAGGCGCAGGGTTTTAGTTTCTGTTGATAAAATAACGGGTTGTGGGATCTTTTGAAGACGAGTGATGTCTGCGATCGCATCATTCACTGTCCATGTATTTGGTGATACTCCCAATGTCCGAAAAGGCAGATTCATAAAATTGCAATACCCAACGCCATTTTCTATTTTGTAACTTGAAATTCAGTTAAAAATACAATTACTTAATCAAGGTTAAATATGGTAAATTTCACCATTCAGAATGTTTTGATTGCCGTCAGTGATGATTATGCAACGGTAGATGTACAGATTGTAGATGGTGCTATCGCAGCGATTGCCCCTAATCTACAGGTAATCGGTACTCCCATAGATGGCAAAAACAAGCTACTGCTACCTGGTTTTTTCAACGCCCACACCCACTCATCGGAGATGTGGCAGCGAGGAATCATGTCAGCTTTTCCTTTAGAATTATGGTTGGCGGAACTGTATGATTTTGCGCCTCTCGATCCCCAACAGGTTTATCTTAGCGCCTTGGGTACTGCGGTGGAAACCTTACTTTCCGGCGGTACGAGTGTAGTAGATCACCTGGTGTTAATTCCCGGACTTGAGTTAGAAACCATCGCTATTGCAACTCGCGCCTACAGAGAAGTGGGAATTCGCGCCTTTATCGCCCCTCTAATTCAAGATGAATCCCTCACCGCAGGTATGCCATCTGGGGAATCAACCCAGAATCATCAACCTTATTTTCGCACAAGAGCGGCAACATTGGAAATCATCGAAGAGGCGGTGAGACAATTTCATCGTCCAGATGAGGGTGTGAGTATTTTAGTTGCACCAACAGGGATACAATTATGTACTGATGCTTTATTTGAGGGATGTATCGAGTTAAGCGATCGCTATGATCTTTGTCGTCACTCCCATTTGCTAGAAACCAGGGCACAGGAAAAACTCGCCCAAGAAAAGTACGGTTGTACTGCTGTGGAACATTTGAAAAGAATCGGATTTTTGAGCGATCGCACAACTCTAGCTCATTGCGTCTGGTTAAATGATACTGATATCGCCATCCTCGCCGAAACTCAATCTACAGTTGTTCATAATCCCTTAAGTAATTTACGTTTAGGTAGTGGCATTGCTCCGATTTTAAAATATCGCCAAGGGGGAGTCAATGTAACTTTTGGTTGTGATGGCGCCTCTAGTAATGACTCCCAAGATTTGTTAGAAGCGATCAAAATTGGTTCTATATTGCACAACGTTACAGACTTCGATTATCAGCATTGGATTACACCCCGACAAGCAGTAGAAATGGCATCTTTGGGAGGTGCAAAAGGATTTAATTGTGCAGATAAACTTGGTTCTTTAACCGTGGGCAAACAAGCCGATTTGGTACTTTATGACCTCACCAATTTATCATTACTACCGCGTACAGATCCCATTGGTTTGTTAGTATTAGGTCGTCCTAGTAATGTTGTTGATAGTGCTTGGGTGAATGGCAAGCAAATTGTTGCTGATGGGAAAGTGACAACAATTAATGTTGATGAATTGCGGCAAGAATTATTTAATCGGAGTCAGTGGGAGACAAAGCGTAAGTCGGAAACCGTCGCCCAAATTGAAGCACATTATCGCACAGTCATGGGGTTGGGAAACGAATAATTACCCTGAAAGTGGTTGACTGTGATTTTAAGTACTTGGAGATCCCCCTAAATCCCCCGATAAATTGGGGGACTTTGAATCTGGTTCCCCCCTTTTTAAGGCAGGGCTGATTCATTCCCTAAAAGACCTTAATTTACAAGCGTATCAGTCAAAAAAATCAGGTTTTTAAACACTCTAATTGGGTCAAAAACCAGGCGATCGCACTTAAATTTACCGATTGAAACAGTAATTTTTCGATTACCAACTCACTAAATTTTCTGGTTGATACTCTTGACAAAATTCTGATCTGAACGAATGAAACAGCCCTGCTTTTTAAGGGGGGTTAGGGGGGATCTAAAGCTGTAGGGAAACTTTAAAAGACTTGTGTGTACACCGTAGCCTTTATAAGGGGAGGGTTAGGGTGGGGTAAAACCCAATACGGTTGGGTTAAGGCTAGTACTATGAGTCAAAGTCATTTTTTTAACGTAGATGCTTCTCTACGAGACGCTACGCGAACGGCTTCCCGCAGGGTACCGCAGAGGCAATAGAGTTGCCAGTGCGCCCTTGCGGTTAAGAGACTTGTACCCCTCCGGGGATCTTGCTACGCATAGCGTCTCCCCCTGGGAGAAGCAACTGGCGCGACACGGAGAGAGAAGAAGGAGGAGGAAAAAATTGCTTAACTGAACTGTATTGGGGTAAAACCTTAGTTACAGCGAATTGCAATCAAGCGTGCCACAGATAAAAGTACTAAAACCAATGCTGGTCTTTGTTTTCGGATTCACTTTTGTGGCGGGTTTGATTGAAAACTGCTGTAATATCAGTATTCTCAGTTGAGCTTGGGCTTTTTGAAGAAAAAGCGGTAAAACTTAGGCTGACCAAGCTTTTTACGGAATGCTTCCATGTAAATGTAAAATACTGGAGTCAGATATAGAGTCAATACCTGAGAAAACAGCAATCCCCCAACGATCGCAATTCCCAAAGGACGACGCGCTTCTGAACCAACTCCCGTCCCCAAAGCAATGGGAAGTGTCCCAATTAAAGCTGCCATCGTCGTCATCATAATCGGGCGGAAGCGAGTCAAGCAAGCGGCATAGATGGCATCATAGGAATTTTTACCTTCCTTTCGCTGGGCTTCAATAGCAAAGTCCACCAGCATAATGCCGTTTTTCTTGACGATACCCACTAGCAGAATGATGCCAATAAAAGAGTAAAGATTTAAATCAACCTGGAAAATCAGCAGCGTCAATAATGCGCCAAAACCCGCCGAAGGTAGACCAGAAAGAATGGTGATTGGGTGAATAAAATCCTCATAAAGGATACCGAGAATCAGATAGATGACTACAATAGACACCAACAACAGCGCCCCTAAATCGTTGAAGGACTGTTGGAAAGTTTGGGCTGAACCCTGAAAGCTGGGGGTAATTGTTGATGGTAACAACTCACTGGCTGCTTGCTTGATAGCATCAGTAGCTTGACTGAGAGAGGTTCCTGCGAGGGTGTCAAAAGAGATAGTCGATGAGGGGAGTTGACCAACGTGAGCAACGGTGAGGGGACCGACATTCTGGGTGATATTAGCGATCGCACTCAGAGGTACTTGTTTTCCAGCACTCGATTGCACATATAGTAATGATAGGGCACTGGGATCTCGCTGAAACTCCGGTTTCACTTCTAAGATTACATAAAATTGGTCATTTGGGGTATAGATAGTAGAAACCTGGCTGGAACCATAGGCAGCACTGAGGGTTTGTTCAACTTGTTGGGCAGTAATCCCAAGAGTGGCAGCTTTGTTATGGTCAATTTGGACTTGAATTTGGGGAGTGCTGAGTTGTAAATCGCTGTCAACGTCCCGGAGTCCTGGTAGGGTTTTGACTTTATCTAGAAGTTTAGGAACGTATTGGCGCAAGTCTTGTAAATTCAAGCTCTGCAACGTGAACTGATAAGTAGAATTAGTTTGTTGACCACCGATGGGAATAGCTGGCGGAGAGCGGAGGAATGTCTTAATCCCAATTGTACGTCTCAATTTGGGGGTTAGCTCTTGAATGATTTCGTCAGCACTGAGTTGACGTTGATCACGTGGCTTGAGCCGAATGGTAATTCGCCCACCGTTGACTGAACCGTTCGGGCCGCTTGCACCCACAATGGAGTCAACTGCTTCAATATTGGGGTCTTTGCGAATAATCTCAACAACCTTTTGCTGGTGACGCAGCATATCATCAAAAGAAATATCTTGCGCGGCTTTCGTGTTCCCCATCAATTGTCCGGTGTCTTCCGTGGGGATAAATCCTTTGGGAACGATGACAAACAAATAGGCGGTCATTATTAGCAGAATACCAGAACCAATGAGTGTCATCAAGCGGTATTTTAAGATGGGCTTGAGCGTCCAATCATATCCCCGCAGTAGTAAATCAAATCCCCCTTCTAAAAATTGATAGAGCCGATTTGGTCTTTGCTGATGGGGTGAACTTAAGAAACGACTGCACAACATGGGAGTGAGACTGAGGGAAACAAAACCCGAAACCAAAATTGCCACAGCGATGGTAACAGCAAATTCATGAAATAATTTACCGATTATGCCACTCATAAACATGATGGGGATGAACACCGCCACCAGGGAGAGGGTCATTGACAAAATGGTGAAACTGATTTCCTTTGATCCCTTCAATGCTGCCTCTAGGGGAGAATCGCCCATTTCCCGATAACGGACGACATTTTCCAACACCACGATCGCATCATCCACGACAAAACCCACGGAAAGGGTCAACGCCATAAGTGAGATGTTGTCTAGGGAGAAGCCCGATAGATACATCACCGCAAAAGTACCAATGATGGCTACAGGTAGCGCCAAACTGGGAATCAGCGTCGCCGTGATGTCACGCAAGAATAGGAAAATCACCAAAACAACTAGACAAATCGAGAGAACTAAGGTAAACTTTACATCGTTGACAGAGGCTCGGATGGTTTGGGAGCGATCGTACATAATCCCCATCTCAATGGATTTGGGAACTTGTTCGCGGAGCGTAGGTAAAAGTTTCTGAATAGCATCAACAATATTTACAGTGTTGGCACCCGGCTGTGGCTGCACGGCCAGAACAACGGAATGGCGGTCTGTCACCTGGTCATCGTTATACAAATTCGAGACTTTGTTATTTTGTTCACTGTCAATTACCTGCCCCAAATCTTGAAGGCGCACGGGCGCACCATTAGCGTAAGTTACAATAAGTTGGCGATAGCCGGCAGCATCGGTAAGTTGACCATTCGCCTGAATCGTATAATTTTTGAAAGTATCAGAGAGACTGCCCGTTGCTAAATCAACATTTCCCTGTTGAATAGCAGTTTTTACCTGATTTAGACCAATTCCCCTTGATGCCAACTCTCGCGGGTCAAGCTGGACGCGGACTGCATATTGCTGTTGGCCATAGACCTGTACCTGAGCAACACCATCAATCATCGAGATCGGCTGACCAACTGTTACCTCTGCGTATTCGTCTACTGTCGAGATTGGCTGTGTCTCAGAATACATGTAGAGGTAGAGAACCGGTGAGACAGATGGGTTGACTTTGCGATAGGTGGGCGGGTGAGGCATTCCGGCGGGCAGTTGTCCGGCGGCGGCTGAGATGGCTGCCTGGACATCTTTGGCGGCATCTTCCACTCTCCGGCTAAAGTCAAATTGTAAGGAGATGCTGGTGCTGCCTGTGGAACTGGTGGAATTAAATGAATTGAGTCCGGCAATTTCGGTAAACTGTCTTTCTAGGGGTGCGGCGACGGAAGATGCCATTGTTTCCGGGGTGGCACCAGGGAGACTAGCGGAGACAGATATAAAAGGATATTCAACGTTGGGTAGGGCACTGATGGGTAATAGGAGATAGCTCATCAGACCGAAGATGAGGATACCCATCATTACCAAGGTGGTCATGACTGGACGACGGATGAAGAGTTCTGAAAGGTTCATGGGTTTTGTTATTGAGTTAAGGCTTAACTCTTTGTCAAAGTCAATTTTTTTTAAACGAACCACAGAGGCGCAGAGGGCACTGAGAGAAGAAAGAAATGCTTAACTGAATGTTGGGTTTTAACACAGGAGAGAGGAAAAAAACTGCTTTAATATCTGGTTTCAACACATTTTGTCAAAAACCCTCTTGATTCTCCTCTCTGTGTCCTCCGCGTCTCTGCGGTTCGTTTAAATATCACGATCGCCCGCCTGAAAATGAAAATACCCGCCGGAACTTAACTTGACTGAGCTTTTTCCGCCACGATTCCATATATATATAGAACACGGGTGTTAAATAGAGGGTCAATATCTGAGAAAACACTAGCCCACCCACAACTGCAATACCTAGAGGACGGCGGGATTCGGAACCAGCCCCAAACCCGATCGCAATAGGTAAGGTTCCCATTAATGCTGCCATTGTCGTCATCATAATTGGGCGGAAGCGCACCAAACAGGCTTGATAAATCGCCTCAGACGGTTTTTTCCCTTCTTCTCGCTGGGCTTCAATTGCAAAATCCACCATCATAATCCCGTTTTTCTTGACGATGCCCACCAAGAGAATTATGCCGATAAAGGAGTAAACATTCAGTTCGACATGGAATATTATCAGCGTTAACAATGCCCCAAAACCTGCTGAGGGCAAACCGGAAAGAATCGTAATTGGGTGAATGAAATCCTCATAGAGAACACCCAAAATCAGATAAATTACGAGGATAGCGATCGCTAACAATAAACCCAAACTCGGCAGTGAACTTTGAAATACCTGACTTGCACCCTGAAAGCTGGTGCTTATACTGGCAGGAATCACCTGATTAATCACTTTCTCAATCTCTTCGTTGGCATTTCCCAAGGCCACACCGGGAGCGAGGTTAAAGGAAATGGTGGCGGCGTTCATCCGACCGTTATGATTAACCATTAACGGGCTGACTCCCTGAGATAGTTTGGCGAATGTCTTCAGAGGTACTGCAACTCCTGTGCTGGAGTTAATGTATAATGCCAACAAAGCATTGATATCTTGCTGAAACTGGGGTGCTAATTCCAAAATCACCTGATACTCATTGGTGGCTGCATAGATGGTTGATACTTGGTAAGAACCGTAGGCACTTCTCAGGGTATTTTCGATTTGTTGGGCGGTTATACCATAAGTTGACGCTTTATCGCGGTCAATGTCAATTTTAATTTGGGAAGCAAACTGTAAATCGCTGTTCACATCCTGGAGTTCCGTCATCTCCTTCATCTTGATCACAAGTTGGGGAACATACTCCTGTAAGGGTTTGACATCAGAACTCTGGAGTGCAACTTGATAAAGGCCTGTACTTTGTTGGGCGCCAATGGGAATCGCTGGGGGATTTTGTAAGAATACTTGGATACCTGGAACAGTGGCAAGTTTGGTTCGCAAATTTTGCACGATTTCGTCAGCCCCAAGTTGGCGTTGCGATCGCGGTTTTAACCGAATAAACAAACTACCCGAATTGGCTGCAACTGCTGCCCCACCGCCACTAGCACTGGCTCCCGCCCCAATATTAGAGTTGACTGCATCTACATTTGGATCTTGGCGGATCAGGTTAGCAACTGTCTGCTGATGCTTGACAAGATTATCAAAGGATGCATCCTGGGCTGCTTGGGTAACGCCTGTAATTTGTCCGGTATCTTGGCTAGGAATAAAGCCTTTGGGAACTACCATCAACAGCCCAACTGTCACCGCAAATAGAAAGACTGATAATATCATCGTGGTACGATGATATTTTAAAACTTTTTTGAGACTCCAATCGTACAAACCGAGGAAGCGATCGAAGACATATTCGGAAGCTTGATATAACCGACTTTGACGGGTATGATCCACAGGACGCAGAAAACGGCTGCACAACATGGGAGTCAGAGTCAAAGACACAAAACCAGAGACGAGAATTGCCACTGCGATCGTCACAGCAAATTCATGAAATAATCGTCCCAGCACTTCACTCATGAACAACATGGGGATGAAGACTGCAACTAAGGAAAGGGTCATCGATAGAATTGTAAAACCAATTTCTCTCGACCCATTCAACGCCGCTTCTACTGGACGTTCCCCCATTTCGATATGACGGACGATATTTTCTAGCATAACGATCGCATCATCCACTACGAAGCCCACCGAAAGGGTCAACGCCATCAGCGATAGGTTATCTAGTGAGTATTGCAGCAAATACATCACCGCAAAGGTGCCAATCAGCGAAACAGGTAACGCCAAACTGGGAATCACCGTGGCTGAGAGGTTCCGCAAAAAGATGAAAATTACGAAGATAACTAGAGCGATCGTCAAAATCAAGGTAAATCTGACATCATCTACTGAATCTCTAATTGACTGAGACGCATCATAAAGAATCCCAATTTCCACGGATGCCGGAATCTGGTCTCGCAATTTCGGGAGCAATTTCGTAATCGTGTCAACAACTTGTACCGTATTGGTTCCGGGTTGTCTTTGAATGGTGAGAATAATGGCGCGGGTATTGTTGTACCAACTTGCTACCTTGTCATTTTCTACACTGTCAATAACCCGACCGAGTTGATAAAGATAGATGGGCGCACCATCTTTATAAGACACAATCAGCTGACGATAAGCAGCCGCATCTTGGAGTTGCCCGTTAGTTTGGACTGTAAAATTCTTGTGATTTCCCGAAAGACTACCAGTAGGTAAATCGACGTTACCCTCTTGAATCGCCGTCGCCACCTGATCTAGCCCAATTTGCCGCGTTGCCAATTCCTGCGGATCAAGTTGAATTCGAGCCGCATACTTTTGGGAACCGTAGACAGCTACCTGTGCTACCCCATTGATTGTAGATAGCTTTTGTGCCAGATAAGTCTCGGCATAATTGTCTACTTGGGAAAGCGGCAGAGTGGGAGAGTCTAAGTAAAGGTAGAGAATGGGTTGATCGGCGGGGTTAACCTTACTGTAGGTAGGAGGATTTGGTAAATCCGTCGCAATTTGCCCCGATGCTCCTGAGATCGCGGCTTGTACATCCTGTGCCGCGTCATCAATGTTCCGACTCAGGTTAAATTGCAGGGTAATTTGAGTCTGACCCAAGGTGCTAGTTGAGTTGAGCGAATCGAGTCCAGCAATACTAGAAAATTGCTTCTCTAGGGGACGAGCAACCGATGCTGCCATTGTTTCGGGGCTAGCTCCCGGTCGGGAAGCGCTTACCTGAATTGTCGGATAATCTACACTTGGTAAATCGCTGATTGGCAGCAAACGATAACTCATGAAACCGAAAATCAAAATCGCCGCCATCACCAGAGTCGTCATGATCGGGCGGCGGATAAATGGTTCTGAGAGGTTCATGAATCACCTCCACTAGATTTGGGGGATTCTCCCCCTGCCCCCTTTCCTCTTTTTGACTTCGAGGAATTTCCATCGGCATTTGAGTTATTGCCGGCTGTTTTGACGCGGATTTTGCTACCCGAAACGAGATTCGCTTGCCCATCGGTGACAATTTTATCACCGGGTTGTGGTCCTTTCTCAATCACATCTAGCCCATCAATGGTGCTGCTAACTGTAACTGGAACATTTTCCACCGTCATGTCTGGCTTGACTACAAAAACAAACTGTCCATCGGGTCCATTCTGCACGGCTTGGGAGGGAACAACTGTTGCATTCGGTTCTTCAGTCAGCGTTAGGGTTGCGTTGACAAATTGACCAGGAAACAAGTTTTCTTGAGCGTTGTCAAATTGGCCAATCAATTGAATTGTTCCCGTGGTGTTATCGACCGTATTATTGACAGATGTCAAAACACCTGGTGTCGAATGACCTTGACTATTGGGGAATGTCACATCTACCTTCAACTTGCCATTTCGCATATACTTTTGTACCTGGGGTAGATTTGTTTCAGGAATGGAAAAAGCAACTTCAATTGGGCGAATTTGGGTGATGGTAACAAGTGGAGTCGTGCTGCTAGTGCTACCGGCTGTACTGTTGGTTTGCAGTGCATTCCCCTGAGTCAGCGAAGCACTGCTGTTAGCTTGCACCACATTCCCCTGAGTCACCGAAACATTGCCAGCGCGACCATCAATTGGCGCATAAATTTTGGCGTAAGATAATTGCACCTTGGCGTTGTCTAATGCTCCTTGGTCGGAACGAACAACAGCTTGAGCATTAGCGATCGCTGCTTCATCGCCCTTGACAACTGCACCAGCATTAGTCAGTGCCACTTGATCGCTTTTCAAAACAGCCTGAACATTAGCGATCGCTTCTCGATCTGCTTGTAGGGTTGCTTGAGCGGTGCGGATGTTTTCAACGTATTGCTGTACTGTATCCAAGCTGATCGCGCCCTTCTTGTACAATGCACCATAGCGATCGCTCTGTCCCTGAGCAAAATTTACTTGTGCTTCATCCTTAATCACAGTCGCCTGGGCTTGTCGCACAGAGGCTTGGTCTTTGATTAAGGTGGCCCTAGCTTGGTCTACCTGACCCAAATCTCTAGCTAATGCAGATCTAGCTTGTTCTACCGAGGCTTGGTCTTTGGCGACAGTGCCTTCAGCTTGCTGGATTGCAGCAGTTTGCGATCGGTCATCTATAGTAAACAAAAGTTGTCCCTTTTTCACATCTTGACCTTTCTTGAAATAAACTCCAATAATCCGTCCAGTGGCTTCGGGCGTAATCGATACCGTAGATCCTGATTGCACATTACCGATGGCCTGCAATTGTACCGGAACCGTTTTTTGTGTCACCATTGCCACGGATACAGGTGTCACTTGCTGCTTATTACGATCGGCTTTTCCCGTTTTCTCTGTCTTAGCTGCACCCGCATGGATACCCAAAAAAACCAACCCACCCAGCACCATCACGCCCAAAATTACCCAAATAATCTTTTTTGGCGATCGCTTTTTTGGCGATCGTGGTAGCTCCGATTCTATAATATTCTCAGTCAAACTCTCGTTACTCTCGTTAGGAATTTCATGGTTCATCAGAACCTCCAGTGGATTTTAGTGTAAGTAATTAGGCGTAAATAAATTAAAGTTTGTAGTCAGGACTTTAATCCTGACAATCCTTATTATGAATGACCTCTCGTTCCTGGGCTGCTGCCTGGTAATGCTCTTGTGGTGGGCTGCTGCCTCCCGTCAAACAAGCAGGCACCAGCCTACCTTGATCGCATTCCCAGGCAGAGCCGGGGAACGAGATACCTACTTATTATAAACAGCCAAATTCTTTTCCCATTTCAACTCGTGTTTATCCAAATTTGATTTGAAGCAGTACAAAAATATTACACCTCAAACTTTGACAAAACAATGATCTTTAGACAAAAAATCCCATAAATTAAAGAGGAGATCAGAGTATAATTACAACAACAACTACCAGAAGTAATCCGATATGAATAATTAGTTTTTTCTGGTTTGCTCGATGCGCCTTGTAATTTAAATCAAACCCATAATATTGCTCAATATCACTTAGGGAATCATAGTCTAAAGGTTTCATCATTTTAAATCCTTTGATATTGACTGGGATTTTTGCTGATTTATGACTTACTTAGCTGCCGATGTAGAATTTTTAGAGCTTGTTTTTCTATTTGCCGGACTCGTTCACGACTAATACCCATACGCTGACCAATCTGTTCTAAAGAAAGTTCATTCCCGTCTGTCAAACCAAAGTGCAAATTTAATATTTCTTGTTGTTGGCGAGACAGATTTGACAATAAAATTTCCACATCTTCATTGAGAGATTCGTCGGTGTTATAGGCATTACCAGAACTGCAATCTTCGATTAAATCTTGTAATTGTATATCTTTGTCCGCTCCAATCCGAATATCTAGAGAGATAGTTTGACGAGCCAAAAGTAGAAATTCTCGAATCTGACTAGGCTTTAAAGAAAGTGCATCAGCAATTTCGTTACTGGTGGGAATGCGACCCAGTTTTTGAGACAATTCTCGCTGAACACGCTTAATTTTGTTTAACTTCTCATTGATGTGAATGGGTAATCTAATCGCGCGTCCTTGCTGGGCGATCGCCCTAGTAATTGCTTGACGAATCCACCAGTAAGCGTAAGTTGAAAATCTGTATCCTAAAGCCGGATTGAATTTTTCAACCCCTCTCTCCAAACCCAAGTTACCTTCTTGAATTAAGTCCATAAGCTCTAAGTTCCGTCTCTGATATTGCTTGGCGATTGACACCACCAGCCGGAGATTAGATGCCATCATTTTCTGCTTGGCTTTTTTCCCTTGATTTAGCTGCTCAAGTAGTTCCTGTTCACTTAACTGCATCTGGTTAGCCCATTCTGACACTGTGGGTGTACGATTTAATTCAACAGCCAGTTTTTCTGATTCAGCAAGTATTGTCATCATCTGCTGAATTTGTTGGGCAAAAAGAATTTCTTCCTCCTGGGTTAACAGAGGTATCCGGCCAATTTCTTGAAGATAAGCACGGACTGTATCAGTTGGAGATTGAGATGCTTTGCTTGTGTTACTAGCTTTGGTATCTGGGAATGTTAAGTTACTCATACTGACTTAGCCTCCGCCTATTAATTAGGGTATTTTGTATTCAAGAAGAACCGCAGATAGTGACTAGATGAACCATAAAAGTTTTTATAAAAAAACCAGGTATCAAGCACTAATTCTAAAAGAGCAATCAACACCCAAATTGCTAGAGAAACAATTACAGGTAGGCTGAGATCGGGAAATTCCCTTTGCAAATCGATAATGCCAAATAACAGTAAAAACAGGAGTGAAACTCCCAGAAGAAAGGACAACTTGACGATGGCAAGAATGAAACGGCTAATCTCCAAGATGCGATTGTAAAGCCGGGAAAATCTCTCCAATATTTCTTCCATGTTATTGATCACAAGTGCAATTTGCTGTCGGTGCAGATGGGTAGCTAAGGAGGGCTGTTGCTGTATTTGCATCCATTCATGTTCATTCTTGAAATTATCTAAAAGCTTGTCCAAATGTAGCCCCTGGGAGCTAGTTGTCCAGATGGGGAAATCCTTTAAATGCAAGGGGACTAAATAGTTAATCAGCGCTATCAGAGTTTCATTAAAATCACTGAGTTCGGGGGGAAGAGACTGAGTTAGACGAATGAGTTGGTCAATCTGAATCTGAAGTGTATGGTAGTCCTCATGCCGCCTTTGAGCGATCAACTGACTAGTAAAGGTGAGGAAAACAATTAACACCCCCAATAAAGCAGCTAGAGACTGGGATACAGCAGAAAAGAATTCAATGGCCACCTGTTTAGGTACTGTCAGCCAGGGGGCATTTTCCCGCATTGAAAAAACCAGGGTGACAACAAATACAATCCCGATGATCGCTAGCTGATGGCGGGTAATAGTAATGATGATTATCCGCACCAAAGGAGTGTTACTGAGTTGAACCAGGATTTGCAAACCTGGGACTGGTTCACAATTTTGAAGTCGTTGGGCTTTGCGGGTTGACATGATTCCAAGTGACGATGGTAGATATTGTCAAAAGTATCCCTATACTTATTTGCCACCCTGCAAACTCAGATGATTGTCCCCAGACTGAATCAATTTGCTCAAGTCAGCAACGGCGCTAGCATACTGAGGATCAGCTAATGTCGCCACAGTTCGGTTTTGCAATAATGCTTTCTGTTGTGCCTCGCTTAACTCCACGGTAATATCTGGGGCAATGCCGACATGATTGATATCTCGACCTTTGGGTGTGTAGTATTTTGCGATCGTTAGTTTCAGCGCCGAACCATCATCGAGTGGCTCTACAGCTTGAACTAAACCCTTACCGAAGGTGCGAGTCCCGACTAATGTGGCGCGACGATCATCTTGCAGCGCTCCCGAAAGAATTTCGCTGGCGCTGGCAGATCCCTTATCGACTAGTATCACTAAGGGTTTGTTGGTGAGAGGATGTCCCGACGCATTGTAGTTTTCCTTAACTTTGTCTCGATTTACCAAAGACACGATCGCACCTTGCTTCAACCACATACTGGCAATTTGCAAACTCGCATCTAGCAGTCCACCTGGATCGGAACGCAGATCCAGAACGTAGCCTTGTACTTGCTGTTTTTCTAATGCTTGAATTGCCTGACGCATCTCTGCGGGGGCTGTTTCAGTAAACTCTGGCAAACGAATGTAACCAATCTTCCCTGCTTCCGTTGTTTGCGTGTTATAAGTTACAGGATGGATAGCAATATTGGCGCGGGTCAGGTTGAAATTTTGGGATTGCTTACCCCGTTGAATCGTCAGTACTACCTTGGTTCCCACCGGGCCAAGAATCCGCTTCACGGCATCCTCAATTTTCATTCCCCGAGTTATTTTACCGTTAATTTGGACAATTACATCGTCCGGCAAAATACCTGCTTTAAAAGCGGGTGTTCCTTCAATGGGGGCGATAACGGTTAAAGCTTTAGTTTTTTCATTTTCTGCTAGTTCCAGCCCTACACCACTGAGGTTGCCAGAAAGATCGCTATTGAGGGCTTGGTATTCCTGGGGGTCGAAAAACTCAGTGTAGCGATCGCCTAATTTCCCCACCATTTCTTGAATCGCCCCATAAGCCTCTTTCTTGGAACTATAGGAACGGCTAAGATATTGCTGTCGAATCGCTTTCCAATCTTGATGGTTAAAGCTGACATCAACATAATTTTTATCTAAAATTTGCCACACCTCATCCACCAGCTTTTGGGGGCTAGGTTGGGTTATACCTAGAGCTTTGGAAGCGTAGATACCAGTTACTGCAAGGATTGCTGCCATAGCAGCGATTTCTATCTTGACGATGAATTTTTGCTTGAACATACTTTAACCATTAAAGAAAAATACAGAATCCAGAATCCACAATGCAATCAGTGGGGGAATAAATACCCGCAGTCAGATATAATTTATGGCTTTATTCTGACGAATGACTCGTGGATTCTGTTTTGATAAAACTACTAGTACCGCTTCTCTACAAGA
Source organism: Nostoc sp. (assembly GCF_036917815.1). Classification (GTDB taxonomy): domain Bacteria; phylum Cyanobacteriota; class Cyanobacteriia; order Cyanobacteriales; family Nostocaceae; genus Nostoc. Next base: position 18,954 of record NZ_JBALEK010000098.1, read on the forward strand.
CGCTACGCAAAGTTTTAATTCGTAATTCTTAATTACCATTGCGTCAGGGTTTTAGACATTTTAAATGGGTGGCTTATTTACGCTGAACTGGACTAGGAATTATCTGGAGATTGCCCTTTACGGTGGGGATAGGCAGTCTTAAAAATCTCCTGAATTTTAGTCTTTTGTTCAGGAGTCAGATTCAGGCTCAACACTGCTTTACGCATTTTTTCACCTTGTTGCAATTTCGCTGACAATTCTTTTACCTGATCTGGGGTCAAAACTGCCTCAATTTGCTTGCGAACTGCTTCGCGTTTTTGAGCGCGTTCCGGCGTATTCGATGGAGAAGGATTTGTCGTAGAAGTGTCAGATACCTTTGTCCCAGAGTCGCCTCCTTGAGACACATCTGGAGACTTAGAACTGCTGCAACCTGTCATTCCTACGATGAAGATAGTTGCAAATAGAAGCGTTGGTAAAATTATCTGTTTTTTAATCATTTACTTCTCTTGTTTTTGTTGTTCCGACTATCAAGACTTACACAAACAATAGCCTAAATTCTGATTTTCAGTAGGGGAAATTCATGAATTAACCCTACTATCCAGTTACATCAGCTAATCTTAGAAGTTGGAATAGGTTTGTGCATGAGCTAGAATTCCTAACCTGGCTAGTAAAAAAGTACTAAAGTTATTGTGACTTTTTTCCTAACTTAGAAATCGTTAATCAGTCGGAAAGACTCTATCAATAGTAGAGACAGATTCGCTATATAGGAAGAAGAGTTTCAGGGAGCATCTCAATGAGTGCAAATATACCTGCCGATTAGAAATCGCGGCTATACAAACTTTCCTCCGCGCAGACGGACTCAAGGAATTGGCAACCGACCTTCGTGGGTTTTGTCTGTATAGCCAAGCCACTCTGACTTTTCACGGGATCTGGAAAACCTCTCTCCTGCAAGGCTACGGTGTACACACAAGTTGAATTACCCCCCTTAATCCCCCCGATATATTGGCTACGGTGTACACACAAGTCGAAAAAAGCTCGATTTCTCATTCCCATTGTTCTCTCGTTCTCTCGTTACCATGAAGAGCATGGGAATGGCTGATTGGGGGCTACCGCTTCCAGTCAAGACATTGAGCCAGAGACTCAATGAATGCATTCCCAGGCGGCAGCCCAGGAAGGAGTAAAGCCTTATCAAGTTAGGTTTTTAGGACTTGTGCGTACACCGTAGCTTAGAAAGGGGGAAAAAAGAAATCTAGTTCCCTCCCCAATATATCGGGGAGGGTTAGGGTGGGGTGTTCGCATAGCTTCTCCCCCTGGGAGAAGCAACTGGCGCGCGAATTTTATTCGCCCAGTTCTGCGACTTCTTCAAAAAGCCGAGAATTTCAAACCCCCACTAGCACTTTATATTTTCAAAAGGACTGATGTGTTGTTTAACTATTTCCCTCTAAAATTGTGAAAATACCTATGGTTCTGTTAGAAAGGCCATTGAGTTGGAACAGTTCTATGGTTCGCTTGACCTACCCATCCTTTCGTCTGTTGCTTTACCTAGAGTGGCTGTTATTAGCCACGGCAATGTTCATGGAAGTTCTGCTGCCCTTTGAGCTGTCCTGGTCGTTGCTGCTACGAGTTGTCGTGATTGCAACCTTCAGCTTGATGGGCTTGAGACTACCAATGGTTAAGCTGGAAACCAAATTATTTTATACAGCCCTGGAATTCATTTTAATTTTGCTGCCAGCGACTCAACATGGCTTATCTAGTCGCTCGGTTTTTCTGCTGTGCCTAGTACTGGTGATGCGGAGTTGTCTGGTCTTTAAGCAATCGGGACAGTTGGTTGTCTTGGGTTTATCTCTGCTTACTTATGGAACACTGCTTTTGTCAAGACCCATTGTACCTGAGAATTTTATGCCAGATAAGCTGATCGCCATGTCCTGGGATTGGCGATTAAGTAATATATTATTGTTTAGCTTAACGTTAGTATTCGCTTTATTATTAATTAACGCTTTGCTTGCAGAGCGGCAAAGTCGAGAGCAGTTAGAAATTGCCCATCAGCAATTAGAGATGATCAATCAACAACTGTGTCAGTACGCGCTACGGATTGAAGATCAGGCAACTTTGCAGGAACGCAACCGAATTGCCCGCGAAATTCATGACGGGTTGGGACACACTCTCGCCGCCCAAACTATTCAGATTAATAATACTCTGTTGTTCTGGCAATCAAATAATGACAAAGCATTGACATTTCTCAAACAGGCAAAAGAACAGGGGGCTGAGGCGCTGCTGGAAATTCGGCGATCGCTTTCTGTTTTGCGTTCAAATCCTTTGCAAGGGCAATCTCTCAAATCAGCCATTGAAAAACTGTTGACAGATTTTCAGCAAACCACAGGTATTGAACCGTCCTGTAAAATTGATGTCCCGTACACTTTACCAACAGAAGTAAACACTGCCCTGTACCGCATTGTGCAAGAATCGCTGACAAATATTTGCAAACACGCCCAAGCGACGAGTGTCACTGTTGAAATAGTGGCTCACTCTGGGATGATTCATCTGTCAGTGGAAGATAATGGAAAAGGGTTTAACCCCACTCAAAATACAACTGGGTTTGGGTTACAAGGGATGCGAGAACGGTCGGTTGCACTAGGCGCCCAGTTGAATCTTCATAGTCAACTAGGAACAGGTTGCTGTATTTCTGTTTCTTTGCCACTCTCAAAGCTGTTGGTGTTTTAGCTTATGATTCAGATTTTATTAGTTGACGATCAGCATCTCATTCGCCAGGGACTTAAGAGTATGCTGGAGTCGAATGCAGAGATGCAGGTAATCGGTGAGGCGGAGAATGGGCAACGGGCACTCGAACAAATTGCCGCACTACAACCCGATATTGTGCTAATGGATATTCGGATGCCCGTAATGGATGGAGTGGCCACAACAAAAGCGATCGCTCAACAATATCCTGACATTAAGGTTCTCGTCCTCACCACCTTCGATGATGATGAGTATGTTTTCCAGGCGATGCGGCTGGGTGCAAAGGGCTATTTGCTCAAGGATACCGAACCAGATGAACTAATGTTGGCAATTCGATCTGTCTACAAGGGACAAACCCTACTCGGCCCAGGATTGTTTGAGAAAGCACTCACGCCTATTGCCGCACCTGTCGCGTCTGTGCAAACTCCTCCAGAATTGGCGCAACTCACACCCAGAGAATTAGATGTATTACGGTTAATTGCTTGTGGAGCCAATAACCGTGAAATTGCTGAATCGCTGTTTCTTTCAGAAAATACTGTTAAAAATTATGTGACAAATATTCTGAGTCGCTTGAGTTTACGCGATCGCACTCAAGCCGCTTTATTTGCCCATTCGTTGTTTGGTGGACTTAAATAATTGAAGGAGGCAGAAGGAGTTTTTCAGTTGGGGATTCGACCCTACTGATTTAGCAGCCCTGAACGAGAGTTCAATGGGGGTCTTAAACCCAAGGTCAGCAATGCTTCGCGACTGTTACAGAGTGCAGTTTTTCTCCAACATCCTCGATAAACTAGGTGACATACTCCACACACTCCTAAGAGTGAGTGTGGGCTTCTCAATGACTCTTCTATGAAGACATTAATTGAGCTTTAAGGGCGTGTGTCCCACGCGCCTTTATATTTATACTTGCATTTAGATCACGACATAAACTGACTTTACAGTTAGGACAGTCATGAGTTCTTTGAGATAAAGTCTTTTTAACTCTAGTTCCACAGTTAGAACATTCAATACTTGTGCCATTTGGATTTATTGCAACTACTTTCAAACCAGCGTTTTCGGCTTTGACTGTAAGTATTGAAATAAATTGACTCCAAGCAGCGTCACTAACACTTTTAGCTAGTCTAGACTTAGCAAGACCTTTAATATTTAATTTTTCAACAGCTATAACATCATAATTTTTTAGTAAATTATTAGCCGTTTTAAAGTGAAAATCTTTTCTGGTATCGGCAACTTTTTTATGTTGTTTTCCTAATTTAACAATTGCCTTTTTACGACGATTAGATCCTTTTTTACGTCTAGAAACTTTACGCTGTGCTGATTTTAATCTGCGTTCAGATTTTCGTAAAAACTTAGGTGCTTTCACTTTAGATCCGTCTGAAGCAACATAAAAATCAATTAAACCAACATCAATACCAACAATATTATTAGCATTAAAGTCAGGCTTAATTGTTGGGACTGTTTGATCATCAAGACTTAGAGTGACATAGTAGCCATCAGCTTTTTTGGTGACAGAAACAGTTTTAATCTTAAATCCGTCTGGTATTTGTCGATGAACAATTACTTTTACACTACCAATTTTTGAAAGGGTAATTCTGTTGTTAATGAAATGAGCTTGATTAAATTGTGAGTAAGTAAAAGTTTTGTACTGACCTTTACCCTTAAAACGTGGTTTACCAGATTTTTTACCGTTAACATCTCCTTTGATCCAACGATCAAAAGTAATTTCAACTTTTTTAGGTATTTCTTGTAAGACTTGAGAGTGGATATCTTTATACCAGGGTCTATCCTTTTTAAGTTGGACTAAAGAAGCCTTTTGGCTGTAATAATTCGGTTGATTTTTTAATTCTGGTAGGTGAGAAACGATTAAAGAGCATCGGTCTATTGAACACCTGTTCATTTCATACCAATCAAATCTTTGAGCAAGCTGATAATTATATTGATATCTAAGCATTTCAAGCGTATTATCAATCTTTTCAGCCTGTTCTTTATTTGGTTTAATTTTGTACTGGTAAGATGTTTTCACATTTTTATTGCTTTTTCGACCTGTAAATAGTATAACATGAATGTATAGTCAATGTGTAGATAATTATGAAAAACAAAGCATTAAATTTAAGGATATCTGAAAGGCGTTTAAATAAGTTACGCTTATACTCGGTTCAAAAAGATATGACAATGACAAGGATTTTAGAAGATTTTATAGACTCTTTAAAACTTGAAAATGGTGATTCATCATCGACACCTTAACTAATTTAAACCTGTGGTTTAAATTAGTTAAGGTATCAATTCTTCATCACCCAAAAATTCATCCCACACTCCCCTTCGGGTGAGATGTGGGGCTTCTTTTCGTTTGAGCTAAAACCTTTTTACCTCCTGCCTGATCTCGACGACAAATTGCATTCATGCGCTGACGGATATATTGGCGGATTTCGTGTGAGTATACCTATATTCATAGGCAGATAGGAATATGCTTTACCGCTCTCATCTCAGCAATTAGATAGTTGAAAAGAGATTTGCCTAAATGTTTTAATGTCATTACAGTTGTTTTCAGGTAAATAGACCACGCTGTAGAGGCAATTCATGAATTGCCCTAACGACAGATATGGTTTAAATACATCTACATGAAAGAATTTGCAATTAAATCTCAGCCTATTCTCAGTAGGCCGACGCGGCAACTTTTGTAAGTTAATAATTTTTAGCTAAGTGGCAATTTCAAATCATGGAAAATACATTAGTTGATAAAACCTTCCGTGACGGCAATGGCAAAATTGTTTTAGCTCAGATGCCAAACCTACCACTTATTGTTTGGATAGTAGCTAGTTTACTATCTCTAATTTTTACAAGTGGTAAAACCAATACGGTTTTAGACTTACTGGCAAATGGCTCCTTGTTTACTTGGGCTTGGCTAGAATTATTTCAAGGTGTTAATTATTTTCGGAGAGCGCTAGGTCTTGCCGTATTGATTGGTATTATCGCCTCAAAAATTATGTAATTATAACAATAAATATGTTCCCGAACACATCATTACTTATGCGAAGTTAAAAATATGACTAAAGTCATACTGTAATTATGACTTTTTTACACTGTGTCTTTTGATCTAGTATTTTAAACTGAGAGTAATACAGCAAATCAATTAAGTAGGGGCAATACATGAATTGCTCCTCCAGTAAATAAGGGTTTCGGCTATTGTTTGCCTAAGTCCTTAATATATGTCCACAAATTGTTGAGAGATGCTGTAGAAAACTTAAGCAAATTAATTAATGGAGATTTGAACATGAAACGTATCATCTTAGGTGCATTACTTGCTCTCCCATTTGCAATTTCTTCCTTACCATCACAGGCATCAGCAGCAGAGATAATTGTCAAACCGAGCGGACATACATTTGTTGCTGCCCGATATCAACGGAGGTTAATTCCTGCACATTGGCAAACAGTACGGCGTGGTCACAGGTTGGTTAAAGTTCGTGTTCCGGCTCGTTATGTAAATGTAAGAGTTTAATATCTCGAATAGAGACTAACAACTCTAATAGAGTTGTTAGTCTCTACTAGGGAAAACTTTGCTTAATGACAAGACTTATAAAGTGAATAAAAGCATCTTGATTGAGTCAATTTAATTAACATGAACATATATAAAAATTCTCGAATTCTTAAAAAACTTCTTATATTTCTACTTACAGCTACTTTAGCGACAGCCTGTAATTCTATCAAGGCTGAAGAAACAAGTATAACTAAAGAAAAAATCGTCAGTGGTGATAATTATGGAGAGCTACAGAATCAAGGAAAGTTACGTACTTACTATTTTTACACTCCAAAATCTTATAATCCAGACCGCCCGATGCCCTTAGTTTTAGTGTTTCATGGAGATGATGGTAGTGGTCGGTCTATAAGTAATGTAACTCGGTTCAATGAATTAGCAGATAAAAAAGGATTTATTGTTGTTTATCCAGATGGAATTAACCAAAAATGGAGCCTTAGAGGTAACGCTCAAGGAAGGGTAGATGATGTTTTGTTTGTCAGTGCTTTGCTAGATCATCTGAAGCAGCAAATGAATATTGATGGTCATAAAGTTTATGCCACCGGCTTTTCTAGAGGTGGAATACTTACCCAAGCACTGGCTTGTAAGTTACCTGATAAAATTGCTGGTTTTGCATCAGTAGCAGGTTCGCTCCCAGTTAGACTCAAACCTAATTGCCAACCTCCAACTCCCGTATCGATGTTAATGATTAACGGTACAAACGATCGCGATGTACTTTATGAAGGTGATGACCACACTCAACGAGGAGCGCTGGTTTCGATCTCAGATATGGTAGACTTTTGGCGATCGCACGATCAATGTACCTCATCAAGTGGATCTTTGCAGTTTTCTGAAGATAAAGTGAAAACCTCTCTCTACAAAGGTTGTATGGGTAATTCAGAAGTCTGGGAGCTAGCGGTAGTAAACGGTGGACATTTCTGGCCTGGTGGTTTTTCAACTGACAAGAGCCTAAATAAATTCAATGCTAAACTGGGGCTGAACGCCAGTGAAACAATTTGGAACTTTTTTCAACGTCACAGTCAGTAGTCCGAAAAGTTTTGCAAACAGCTAACGGGGAAGCAAGCTACAAGAACAAACGATTAGAGATATCAGTGAAAAAGAATGTAGAGACGTAGCAGTGCTACATCTCTACACGGATTCTGAATAAAGTTGGTTTACTATGTTTAAGGCTAGAATTTATTTGAAATCTCCTGAAGAAGCGGAGTAAACCATTTTATTTAAGAGCTTCTAAAGTCCGGCGTCCAATTATTCCGTCTGCTCTCAATCCTTTAGATTTCTGAAATTTGATTACTGCTGCACGAGTCCTGTTATCAAACACACCATTCACATTTGCTGTATAGAATCCTTGCTGCTTTAAAGAATTCTGAGCAGTTTTCACTGTCTCTCCCCTGCTACCTACTGTAAGTACATTACGAGTACTACGCCTTGCCATAGTATTGCCGTTATGCTTGGCATTCGGCTTGTGCATAGCACCAGGCTTTTTCATCATGCTGCTTTGGGGAGTACTTTGGGCGATCTGGGTAGCAGTAGCCGGATTTTGGCTTTTATTATTAGTCAAAGAATAAGCAGGCAGAGCCGCAGCTAGAGTCAAAGCAGGGAGCAAAGCAAGTACTTTCCAATTCATCTTTTTGTTCCTTCCAACTATATGAAATTTTGCAATTTGGATTTGAAGAGTCATCTTTATAAGGGCTTGTACCTTATAGTGATTATCGTCAGTAGACTCTGGTGTGTGGGTTTAGTATAAGACTATTTTCTAACCCAGAACTATAGCATCACACATCGTATTGACAAAGCTATTGCAAAATCATGACAAAAGCATGACTAAATTGATTAAGATTTATGTTGCATCAGGTCGCGCTCTTGATTTATGAAAATTCCCTAATATCATTCTGGATAGCAACTTTTCCAGTCACTCGGCATTGGGCGACCTTTTCCAGGCAAAATTAGGTGGTATTCCAATACGGTTCGGTTAAGGCAAGAGACGCGATTAGCGACGTGTCATCAAAAAACCTGATCCGAACCGTATTGGGTGGTATTCCTGTAATTTTGACTTCGGCTCCTGGTAAATATGATGGGCTAGACCTACGCAGTTTGTCACTGTTAATCCAATAGCTCGAATTCTTTGCACCTGTACATTGTTACCGAGCTATCCGCGCCGAGAAACTCCACCCCAGGTGTCTGTAGAGGGATAGCCGCCCCGCCGCTTTAGTCATTAGTCAAAAGTCATTGGTCATTGGTACTAATGACTAAAAACTCCATCCCGCAAGTGGGGTGGAGTTTTTTATCAATCAAAGCTCTTTTTTATCCTCCGAACCCAACATTTTCAATAACTTTCTCGCAACTAAAATGCCTACAACTCCCGCGCCAACCACCTCCACTGCTTGGACAACTTTTTTGCCCACATCTTTAGGGTCAAGGTGGTGATGAAAAATCTCTTCATCCAGCCATTCAGTAGCAGCTTTAAAATCATGAATTGGAGTTGGTAATAGCGTTAAATAAGTGGCTTGACGGATTAAATGTCCGGCTTGGCCTGCAACTTCAAAAACATCCAAAAGGTTAGCAGCAGCATCATTTAACCCCAATTTTAAGAGAGTTCCGCGTATATTTACCTTTACTGGTTTGAGGTCTTCGCCCAACGCTAATGCTTTCAAATTTTGGGCAATATTAGCACCTTGCTGATAAGCAACTTGGGCTGTTGACGATAGTGGTTTATCCTGAACTGCTGCACAATCCCCGCCTGCAAAGACTTCTGGAAAGTCGAGTAGTTGCATTGTGGGAGTAACTAAAAGGCGATCGCTATGATCTCGATGTTCTGGGGAAATTGGTAAATCTTTAATCAGTGGATTAATAGAAGTACCAGCTGTCCAGATTGTGGTATGGGTTAGCAATGTCTCAATTTGCTCATTACGCTTATATTCAATGGCGTTGGCGTGAATAGTAGTGGCTTCTGCACCCGTAATAATTTCAATTGGTCTAGTGCGTTTTTGTAATTCTTTCTCAGCAATTTCGCGCAGAGGAGCGTTAACATCACCGTTGAGGATTTCTTTACCGTGATTGAGCAACACCACACGGATTTCATCAGAATTTCCTCCCAAAGCAGTATACCAATGTGGGAGTAAATCAGCTAAGGTACCTGCCATTTCTACACCACTTGCACCGCCACCAACTATGACTACTGTTAGCAGTTGACGACGTTGTTCTGGATCTTGAGTTTGTACCGCTTGTTGCAAGCAGTCGCGCAAATGACGATCAATAGCGATCGCATCTTCTTGTGTCCAAAAAGGTAAAGCGTATTCTTTAGCACCTTCAACATGACGATAACCAGTAATGCTACCCAAGGCTAAGACTAAGTTACTGTAGTTGTAAGAGTTTCCCGAAGCTAATTTGACTTGTTGTTGATGCAAGTCTATTGATTGCACTGCATCTTGAACAAAGATCACACCACTACCTTTAAGCAATTCGGAAAAACGCGGTACTACTTGAAAAGCATCCATCTCGCCACTGAAATATTCGTAGAGTAAGGGCTTAAAGCAAAAGCGCTCATTTTGATCGATCAAAATTACCGAGCGAGGATAATTTTCATGAGCTAAGTTTAAGGCTGTGAATAAGCCTGTGAACCCACCACCGACAATGACAGTTTGATAAACTGGGCTGTTCATAAAATATTCTCCAAAGTCTCAGGAATTTTCTCGGATGTTACGCACTTAGATTCAGAGTTTTTGTCTCATATAGAGGCGCAAAGAAAGAGTCTAAAAATAGAAAAGACAAATGACCAATAACAAATTCGCTATATGAATAAAAACAAACCAATTAAAAAGATACTGAGGATAATAGCAAACCCAATAGCATATTCTACTCTGCGACTAAAAAATCCTACAGCAGCAATTAGAGCGATCGCTAGCCCAATAATGCCAATATATTGCTCTTTTTGTAACCCACGGGCAATGAGTGGGTCTTTACCTGGTGCTGGTGTTTCTTGAATTGCTTTTGGGGCGAGTTCTGATGCTGGTAGTTCTTGGATGAATAAATTCATAAAGTTACTCCTGAAAATACTTGGGCTTTCTGAATAGTTTATGCTTTCCACAGGTAGAGAAGTGAGAAAAGGAAGACCCAAACTACATCAACAAAGTGCCAAAATAGAGTGGTGGCGCTTGTACCGAAGTGAGTCTTATTATAATTGCCTGGAATGAATGACCGAATCAGCATAATTATCTGAAGCACAACACCAGCTAGAACGTGTAAACCGTGGAAACCTGTCAATAAGTAGAATGTAGAACCAACTAATCCGGTAGTGAGCTTGAAATCAAGATTTTTCCACTCAATTAATAGACCAATTAAGAAGTAAGTTCCCATTGCGATCGTTGTCAGCCATAGCCAGCGAAATTTCTTCAGTTTATTACGCTTGAGAGCATTTTCTGCTATTTGAATAACAAAGCTGCTAGAAAGTAATACTACCGTATTAATCATCACGGCTTTAGACAATTCTGGGCCAGAAATACCGGGCGGTAGCCAGTTAGTAGTATTCAGTCGCAGAGCAACATAAGTAAAGATGAAACTCAAAAAAATGATGCTTTCTGACAGCAGGAACACGGTAAACCCGAACATTCCTTTGCCATGATGATCTTCATGACTCCCGCCACCACTTGGCAAGAAGCGCTGTAACCAATTCGGTAAGCGTCGCCGCCACTGATCAAAACGGATCGGACTTTCATCTACATGGATGCTGCGATGTTGCATGATTTTGGCGATTGGGATTGAATAATTTATAACTATGACCTCTCTCCAAACCTCTCTCCTTTTAGGAGAGAGGCTTTGAAATCTTACTCCCCTTCCCTTGTAGGGAAGGGGCTGGGGGTTAGGTCTGTATTGAACTCAACTGAGAACGGCTATATATATCTGATTCCCAGTCGCCATTCCCCAATCCCTATTCCCTAGTCAGACTCACCATTATCAGAATTTTCCACGAATGAGTATTTGGGATCGCCGTAGTCGTAAGGAGGTCTGTTGACAACAGGAATCTCTTCAAAGTTATCTCGTGGTGGTGGTGAAGAAGTTGTCCATTCCAATCCTGTAGCGTGCCAGGGATTATCAACTGCCTTCGCTCCATATAGCCAGGAACCGACAATGTTAGCAATAAATGGCAGCGTAGATGCTCCCAGTAAGAATGACCCAAGGCTAGCGATGACGTTCCAACCCTGATACTGGGGATCGTAGGAGGAAACTCGCCGCAGCATCCCTTGCAAACCTAATGGGTGCATGGAAAAGAAGGTGATATTGGCAGGAATAAAGGTCAACCAGAAATGCAGCTTACCCCAACCTTCAGCGTACATTCTTCCAGTTATTTTGGGAAACCAAAAGTAAATGGCTGCAAAAATTGCCATCGTGATGGTATTAAAAACGATGTAGTGGAAGTGACCCACGACAAAGTAAGTATTATTGACGTGGATATCAAATGGGGTGGCGGCAAGCATTACACCTGTGACACCACCAAAAATAAACATCGCTGCACCTCCCATTGCAAATAGCATTGGTGTCTCTAGGTGCAATTTGCTCCTCCAGATTGTGGCAGTCCAAGCAAATGCCTTAACACCAGTGGGTATGGCTACTAACATTGAAGTAGCCATGAAGGTCATCCGCATCCAGCCGGGGGTTGCACTGGTGAACATGTGATGTACCCAAACAAAGATGCTAATCACAGCAATACCTAAAGTGGCGATCGCCACTGACCGATAACCAAATAGAGGATTGCGAGAAAAGGCTGGCAGAACTTCCGCAATAATACCGAAGGCTGGTAGTGCCATGATATAAACTGCTGGGTGTGAATAAAACCAGAATAAATGCTGGTAAATGATGGGGTCGCCACTTCCTTCAGGTTTAAAAAATTGTGTCCCGAAGGAGAGGTCAAGTAACAGTAGTATCAATGCCGCCGTCAAGGAAGGCAAATTAATTAACTGCAACATTTGGGCACTAAAAACCGACCACACAAAGACCGGCATTCGGAAAAATGTCATCCCTGGTGCCCGCATCCAAAAGATGGTAGTTACAAAGTTGACAGCCCCCATAATTGAAGAGATGCCGATTAGCACTAGGCTAACTATCCAAATAAATTGACCGTTAATCAAGTGACCGGCCAGAACTTGCAGACTAACTGGTGGATAAGACCACCAACCAGCTTGTGCAGTGCCGTTAGGTAGCAAGAAGCTAGACAGTAGGAGAAGACCGGCTGGTGGTAGAATCCAAAAAGAGATGGCGTTGAGCAGGGGAAAAGCCATATCCCGCGCTCCAATCATCAGTGGCACTAGGTAGTTAGAAAGACCTGCATTGAAGGGAATAATCCACAGGAAAATCATGATTGTCCCGTGCATGGTGAATAAACCATTGTAGAGGGGGCGGTCAACTAAATTTGATTCTGGGGTGAGTAATTCCGCCCGGATAATCATCGCCAACAGCCCGCCGAGAAGAAAGAAAATGAAGGTCATCACCATGTACTGAACACCGATCACTTTATGATCAGTGCTGAAGCTGAAATATTCCCGCCAGTTATTCTCAGGTTCTCTATTATTGGCTATAGCTTCACTCAAATCATGTGTCATTATTTATCTTCCTTTCATTGGCTACGGCAGGTTGTGCAGGTGTGACGGTGTACCAACCGCTTTTAAATAATGTCTTTGGTGGTTGGATATTTTCGGCAACTGCCTGATTTGGAGCGAAAGTGCGATCGCTAGACACTGTTTGCGCGAGCCACTGACTATACTTATCAAGGGATTCAACATACACATCTGCTTCCATCAAGGCAAAGTAAGCACCACTGAATTGAGAATCTTTCAGTCGATATTTACCTTGACGAATGGGTGTGATCACAATTTCAATGTTCCGCCCTGGAATAATATCTTGCTTTAAGCGAAACTCAGGAACGTAGAAGCCGTGGATTACTTTCTCTGCTTGCATCTTTAAGCGAGTGCTGCGATTGAGCGGCAAGTGTAATTCCTTGCTGGTAACATTATTGGGATAGCGAAAAGACCAATCCCATTGCCTAACGAAAACATCAATTGTTTCAGATGCAGGTTTGGGGATGTCGCTGACGTTGGCAGCGTAGGCGGGTGCAGATTCTAGGGGTGTGTGCAAATGCACAATTTGATTTAAACCCAAAATATTTAACTGCTGATAAATATTGAAGCTTTGAAAGGCAATCCATATTACTAACAAAGTCGGGGTAGCTGTCCACAATATTTCTAGCCTCCCATCACCTCTAGAGGGGTGTCCCTCGGTGTAGTCTTCGGGGGGGGCGCGATGGAAGGCGATCGCATACACCATCACACCAACCAGCCCAAGTAAAATGAATACTCCAATTGAGACTAAAAAGCTAAATAAATCATCTACCCGTTGGGATTCTGCTGTCGCCTGGGGAGGCATCCAAGAAAACGCTTGCTGTCCAATCCACCGACTGACAATCATCAGCACTGCTACATAAATCGCTATTAGTACATATTCAAAAATGCTAAACATAATAATCTTATATAAGAGTGCTTTCCGCTTGATTATTTGAGTAGTAAATTTGGGTTTTTACCTCCTTGGAGTAACTTTGCAGCAGTAACGTGAATTCCAAACTGTTCTCCCAATTGCGCTCCCAAAGTTCCGTGAATGTATAATATTGCCACGATCGCCACGCCTGCTAATAAGTAACTCCACTGCACTTGTCTAGAAGCATCCTTGCGCCAGCGATAGCGTTGCAAACCTCTCCATACAGTCATGGCGGCGATCGCACCCAAGAGCAAAACGCCACCCAAACCATGCAAAAGCATCGTCCAACCGGTAGTTAAGCCCCAAACGCTCTTTTGATCAACTGGTGGAGTTGCTAGCAGTAGCTCAAAAAAACCAGCTGCAACGGTGAAAAAGCTGATAAAAGCGGCTCCGATGAGATTATACCAGCCGACATCAAAGAAACCAGAACGGAGGGCAGGCAGACCTAAAAATCTGAAGATTGGTTTTTCTAAAGTAAAAAACACTCCGGCAATATCAAAAATAATGGCAATAATGAACAAACCCAATGTTAGATGCACCAATTGCGGATGTATGGGAATCTCATAAGGTAATCCGTTAGCATTCAGCTTTAATCTCAACTGTTCAATGAGTTGCCAGTTCATGGTGAAATTCCCTGCTTCATCCCTTGGACAACTGGCTCAATGTGTAACCCGTACACCCAAACTAGCTTACTGCCTAGATAGACTTGCAAGCACACTAAGCAGACTAAAAAGGTTGCAGCACCCAGATAAACAGGTGGTACTTTCCGTGGGGTGCGATCGCGAATTACAAAACGCCAACCTGTAATGGCAACGACAATCGCCGCCAACGACCAACCCATCACCGTATGAAAATTTAGTGTTGGTTGGACTGCTGGGTAAATGTTCGCCAAACCTGCTTCCAACTGACCAAAAATCACTGCGAAAAAGATGGCTGCTGAGGCAACAAACATATTCCAGAAACTTACCTCAAACAAACGCACGTTGCGAGTAAAATAGCCCAGCACATCGCATACAAAGGAAAAAATCACCATTGCGATTACGAAGTGGACAATGACGGGATGTAGAGGATCGGGGTATGGTAAATCTTCCTTATTTAGAGATAGGGCATAAAAAACTTTTTCCATACTTACTGTTTTTTAGTACTTATTTTTATCAAGTTTTAAAACTCACTAAATTAACCCTAGCTTTAGTTTATATCATATCTAAACTGGTTTTTATAAAAACTAAAAAATCGTTATTTTTGATGACATTGGTTATTTGACAAGGGAGCATCTCACTTTCGGAAAAAATATCTAGCCCTGGCGAATAGGATGATGCCTCCAGCACGCCAAGGACAAATGCGGCTATAGGAGACTTTACCCACCGAACTGGGTTGACAATTTCTTGAGTCCGCGCAGGCGGAGGAGAGTTTGTGTAGCCGCGATTTCTCATCGCCAGGTATATTTGCACTCATTGAGATGCTCCCATTTGACAATAGCCTGAACCTGATTTTGAGGTAGGGGCAATTCATGAATTGCCCATACCTCAAGATACCTTAATATGGTTCTCTCATTTTGATTGTTTCACTAAAAGTTTTACCTTAATTAATCACCGATGTTGCTCTGAATATACCATAAATTTTTCTTGACATTGATCCGATCTTTCCTACCAATAAAGACATCTTATTGTCACAGGAATGACAAATAATTGAAATATCACAAAGTAATATACGATTTATCTTTCTCTAGATAGATTAGAAAAATACTAGGAATTTCTTAAGATAATCAAAAGTTTTGCTTTTTTAATCGATTTTGATCGTCTAAATTTCCCAGGTGATACTACGCCCAAAAAGCAAAAATATCATGCAAGTCTTGAGTTACTCACAACAAATACAAGTTTTAAAACTATCCAAAGGATTATGAGCTATTCCCCTTACCTGCTTAAAGGTCAAAAAGCACTTGTAACGGGTGCTAGTTCCTGACTTTTCACGTTATGTGGAAAAGTCCACCAAAAACCTAACCCCCTAACCCCCTTCCCTAGGAGGGAAGAGGGAAAATTCAAAGTCTCTCTCCTTAAAGGAAGAGAGAAATAGAAGTGAGGTTTTCCAGATGCCGTGAAAAGTCAGGTGCTAGTTCTGGCGTTGGTGAAGCGATCGCTCGCTATTTAGCTTTGTCAGGTGCAGCAGTAGCTATTAACTATCATTCGGAAGCTGAATCAGCTCAAAAAGTTGTCGATGATATCAAAACAGCTAATGGTGAAGGTTTTGCTATTCAAGCTGATGTCAGCAAAGAAGACGAAATAAAGCCAATGTTCAGCCAGACTATCCAGCAAAACGAGTGGGTGATGTGGAAGATGTCGCCAAAGCAGCAGTTTGGCTGGCTTCTGATGACTCTGATTATGTCTATGGTACAACTCTGTTTGTAGACGGTGGTATGACTTTGTATCCAGGTTTTACAGAGAATGGTTAATTGAGCGGATACAAAAAAGGATACAGAGCAACTATATTTATTTTTGAATTTGGAATTTGGAGTGAAGCGAGGCGACAATGCCGACAAAAATTACTATCGATCCTGGTTTAATAACGATCAACGATGGTTCATCTTTTCTAGTAACAGCTAGTGATGGTTCCATAGATGAAGATTTACCTCAAGGTTTTTTTGTTTGGGACACACGCCTAATTTCTTACTACGAAATTTCTCTCAATCGCTACCGACTTTCGCTGCTAGCCTCTAGCAATATCACCCATCATAATGCGCTTTACCAATTCACCAATCCGCAACTTCCTACTATCAACGGTTCCTTACCTCCTGGTAGTTTGCTTGTAACTGTTCGGCGCGACATTGTGGAAGGGATGCATGAAGATATTGATATAACTAACTATCACAGTGAAGCTGTTGAGTTTCAATTAATGCTAGCTGTGCGCTCTGATTTTGCGGACATTTTTGATGTCAAATCACAGCAAATATTA
Source organism: Nostoc sp. (assembly GCF_036917815.1). GTDB lineage: Bacteria > Cyanobacteriota > Cyanobacteriia > Cyanobacteriales > Nostocaceae > Nostoc. The sequence continues at coordinate 35,668 of NZ_JBALEK010000098.1, forward strand.
ACGCGGGGTGACATAGAAACCAAATGGGAAAATGGTGTACTCAGGACTGAGTATCAGAACGGCTCTTTCTTGCGAGGTATTGTGATTGAGCCAGTTTGTGGTACTTCTGAGCCACGCTATGCCAATGGTCGTTTAATGTTTGATGTGACGATACCTCCTGGCAAGACATGGCACACTTGTATCAACTTTACAGCCTTAGCCGATGGAAAAATCTTTGAACCTCAAAATACCTGCTCTGTGCCTCACAATACAAAAGCCGGAAAGGTTAGGGATGAGTTTCTGACTAATGCCACAAAGTTGCGATCGTCGAATGCTGAGATTCAGGAATTTTATCAGCAAGCGATCGCGGATATGGGAGCGCTACGAATTGAGGTGGATGATAATGGACATCAATTTTGGATGCCTGCTGCTGGTATTCCCTGGTTTGTTGCCGTTTTTGGCCGTGACTCAATAATTGCTAGCTTACAAGCGATCGCAGTTTATCATGAATTTGCCCGTGGCACCTTACTGAAACTGGCTCAACTCCAAGCAACTGAGTTGGATGATTGGCACGATGCTCAACCGGGTAAGATGCTGCACGAACTGCGGCGTGATGAGTTAACTACATTAAACCTACTTCCATATCATCCCTACTACGGAACAGTAGATACTACCATCCTGTGGATTGTTACTTTAGCTGAAGCCTATAACTGGAACGCCGATGTCAGTATGCTTGATGAGTGTCGAGCGCCACTGGAAAATGCCCTAAATTGGATTGACAAATACGGCGACTTTGACGGCGATGGCTTTGTTGAGTATTTAACTCATTCCTCAAAAGGATTACGCAATCAAGGTTGGAAAGATTCGGGTGACGCAATAGTTTACCCAAATGGTGAGTTAGTTGAGCCGCCAATTGCTTTGTGTGAAGTCCAAGGCTATGTTTATGATGCGTGGCTAAGGGCAGCTTTAATTTATGAAGTCTGGGGAGAAAAAGAACAGGCGCAAAAGCTGCGTCAAAAAGCCGAAGAACTCTATCAACGATTTAACGATCGCTTTTGGATGGAATCTGAAGGTTTTTACTGTTTAGGATTAGACGACAAAAAGCAGCAAATTCAATCAATTTCCTCAAATCCTGGTCATCTACTCTGGTCTGCGATCGTCCCACCGGAACGAGCAAAAAAACTTGTTAACCGACTTTTCCAACCAGATATGTGGTGTGGTTGGGGTGTGCGGACACTTTCATCGGAAAATCTGGCATATAACCCGATTAGTTATCAACGGGGTAGTGTTTGGCCTCATGATAACTCGATCATCGCGGCGGGATTAAAAAACTATGGCTATCACCAAGAAGCTAACCGCATTGCTGAGGGGATTTTTGCTGCGGCTAGTTATTTTCAAGCTGGGCGAATGCCAGAATTGTTTGCCGGAATTGAACGCCAAGATGATAACTTTCCCGTCCCCTATCCAGATGCTAATATACCCCAGGCTTGGGCTGCTGGTTCAATTTTCTTACTCATTCGTACCATTTTAGGACTCAAAGCCGATGCTTCCAAACAACAGTTAAAAGTACAGCCGAATCTACCAGATTGCTTACCCGATTTAGAACTCACAAATTTGTCAGTGGGAGACGCTAGAGTGGGATTGCGCTTTTGGCGTGATGGCGAACAAACCCAATGGGAAGTTACCCATGTCGATGGTGAATTAGAAGTTTCTACATAATTATTATTTGCTCTTATGGGATCTGATTCATCTAATAAAACTATATATGCAGCGATGGGTGCTAACTTAGCGATCGCTATTACGAAATTTATCGCCGCCTCCATTACTGGCAGTTCCGCCATGATGTCTGAAGGGATTCATTCGGTGGTAGATACTGGCGATCAACTAGTACTTTTGCTGGGAATTCGCCGGAGCAAAAAACCCGCAGATGATAGCCATCCCTTTGGTTATGGTCAAGAACTTTATTTCTGGACTTTCATCGTTGCCATCCTGATCTTTGCCATTGGCGGCGGGATGTCAATTTATGAAGGAATCACTCATTTAATTAATCCTAGTCCTTTAGAAAACCCAATGTGGAATTATATTGTGTTATCTATGGCAATATTATTGGAGGGTTTTTCTTGGACTGTAGCTTTAAGAGAGTTTTTGCCGACCAAGGGTAAACAAAATTTCTGGCAAGCAATCAAAAGCAGTAAAGACCCCACAGTATTGACAATATTATTTGAGGATACTGCGGCAATTTTAGGTTTATTCGTTGCCTTAATAGGAATCTTTTTAGGACATTTATTTAATAATGTTTATTTTGATGGCATCGCCTCGATTATTATTGGTATTATCTTGGCTGTAGTAGCAGTAGTATTAGCGAGAGAGAGTAAAGGATTATTAGTTGGTGAAAGTGCCGATCCTCAAACTATAGCTAATATCCGTTCTTTGTCGAAAACCGAACCAGGAGTGAAAGAAGTTATCCGGGTACTAACAATGCAGCTTGCTCCACAGGAAGTATTACTCAATTTGGAAATTCAATTTTCTCAAAATCTCACAGGTGAGGAGATAGCATTAACTGTAGAAAGTTTAGAAGTAAAAATTAGCCAAAAACATCCTGAAATAAAACAAATTTTTATTGAAGCCAAATCATTAACTGCCGCTCGGAGATTTTCTCAAGCTTCTCAATAATTTTTTAATCACATAAATATGAACTACAGCATTTTCAAACAGTACTTAAGTAAAGGGTGGTGCGTTACGTCAGCCGTAACACACCCTACAAATACTTAGATTTTTTCACTGCTGGGCAAACCCTTCAACCCTTCTTTGGGCGATTCGTATTTCCCGCTCCTTGTTTGTGGTAGGCATCAAATAACTCATTCCAAATAAAAGGCACAATTAAATATTATCCCGCAGCCAATTTCTAAAAGCTTGAATTGCTTGGCTGCTACCAACAACTTGACTTTGCTGGACGTATTGATTTACTAGCTCAATTATCGGAATATCTGGAAAAGTCGGACTAAAATTTGACTCTACATATTTTCCATCTTGCAAGATGTTAATTTGTAAGCCTTGTTTTCCATATCGCCAAAGTTCTGGTACTCCCAAAACTTGGTAATTATCCAATTGCGTGCGAGAAGTTAAATCAATTTCTATAGCTAAATCTGGGGATGGGTCTACACTTAAATTTATGCGATTTTTACCAATAACTGCCGCTTGATTTTGAATGTAAAAACAAGTATCCGGTTCTACTCCCTGACTCATTTTTTCGTTTTTTAGGGTGGTTGAACCTAAAGCATCATAATTGATACTTAGTTCATTCAGTAAAATTTTGACTATATCGCCAATAATTTCTTTGGCTTTTTCATGTTCGGGTAAGGGAACCATAATTTCTAAAAAACCATGACTATAGGAAATTCTGGCAGCGCGATGTTCTCCTAATTCCGCCAAAATATTTTCAAATTGCTGCCAGCTAACGTCCTCAAGTAACAGTTGCTGTCCCGGTTGAATCCTCAATTGTCTTAACTCTAAAAGCATAAAGATTCATCCAACTCTTTGACTACAATATATCGACCCCGCAAGACACTAATTGCCGTATTCATCTCAAACATCGGCACAAAACGGGCAATTTCCCCAGTAGTTGTTTGTCGCCAGCATTCACTCGGCATCGGGTTGAGCCAAGTCAAATAACGCACCGACTGCTGTAACTGCTCAATCCATACCTTAGTATTATCAACCCGTTCTTGTTGACATCCTCCCCGCCGTGAACGATCGGGGATTCCAATCTAATCAAACAGACTTAACTGTATGAATTCCTGGTGGGTTGACGCTTCACAGGATGCTGCTACCTTTGCGCGAAAGTGTCCACGGGGATACTCCCCGGTGGCGCATTTCGCGATAGTCTGACGCTTTCCTCCACGTCCGTTTTGAGTTTCCGAATGTCCTCCGGCAACTTTAATATTAACTGCGGCGTTCACGTCCCTATCGTGAGTGGATTCGCAATTCAAGCAAATCCATTGACGAATTGAAAGGTCGAGCTTACCACCCCTAAATCCGCAGGATGAACAAGTTTGACTCGTTGGCTTACTATGAATAAAGAATATAGACGTGGCAAACACAGTGTTACATCGCTTAAGTCTCATTTGGTCTTCGTTACCAAGTATCGTAAAAAGATATTTGATGCCCAACGACTAGAAGTGCTGATTCAATCATTCTTTGAAGTCGCGAAAAAGATGGATTTTAGTATTCTTGAAGTTAATGGGGAAGGCGACCATGTTCATTTACTGGTTGAGTATTCTGTGTCTCAACTAGTGAACCACCTCAAGGGCGTATCTTCGAGGATCTACCGTAAACACTTTACAGACTCACCCCACGCCGAACATCTTTGGAGTCCTTCTTACTTTGCGTGTTCTGTGGGAGGAGCGCCGATTGAAGTGTTGAAGGAGTATATTAAGAATCAAAGCCGCCCGTAGCGCAGCTATTGGGCGGGGCTTGTATCCCATTCTTTTGGTCAACAATCTCAGGTGCTGCCCCCGCATAGACCTAACCCCCAGAAGGGGAGCAAGATTCAAAGCCTCTCTCCTTTTAGGAGAGAGGTCAAAGTGTATTGCATCGATTCGAGAACCGCTATAGAATGTCCGACACGCCAAGGGCGAACCTACAACACAAAACTTAGTCCACCTCTGTCGACTAAGAAAAAATAATAGTTTTTAACCTGCGGAGGCAGGTTTTGTCTGTGTAGCCGCGACTTCTAGTCGCCAGGGCTAGTAACTAACCGATCAAGCGTAAAACCATCAGAGAGCGATCTGTAACTGGTACACTTTGAGAACCCGAAACTAATTTTCCGCGATCTAAAAAGCGAGGTTCATTAGTGTCAATTACTATCTCCCATACCTTTTCTTTAAATTCATTGGGTAAAGCAAACTCAATTAACTCGTAGTGAGCGTTAAAAAATACCAGAAAACTTTCATCAATAATCCGCTCACCACGAGTCCCTGGAGTAGCAATTCCCTGACCATTCAAAAAAATCTCCATTACTTTGGCATAACTAACTAGCCACTGCTTCTCAGTCATTTCACTACCATCAGCATTAAACCAAGCAATATCATTAATACCTAAACCGTGGATGGGGCGACCTTGAAACCACTTGCGCCGTCGAAATACTGGATGCTGATGACGAAAATCAATTAGTTCACGTGTGAAATATAATAGATCCGAGTTCGCTTTTTGCAAATCCCAATGCCGCCAGGAAATCTCATTATCTTGGCAGTAAACATTATTATTTCCCTTTTGACTACAGCCAATTTCATCTCCCTCTAATAGCATGGGGACACCTTGAGATAGCATTAGGGTTGCTAAAAAGTTTCGTCGTTGTCGTTCGCGCAAACGTATTACTTCTGTATCGTCAGTTTCGCCTTCTACACCACAATTCCAGGATCTATTATGGCTTTCACCATCTCTATTTTCTTCCCCATTTGCCTGGTTATGCTTTTCGTTGTAGCTGACCAAATCATTTAATGTGAAACCATCATGAGCAGTCACGAAATTAATACTTGCATTTGGGTTGCGCCCGTTTGTTTGATATAAGTCAGGGCTACCAGTAAAACAGTAAGCAAATTGTCCTAAACTATCATCTACGCCACGCCAAAAATCTCTCACTGTATCCCGATATCTACCATTCCACTCAGACCAACGCAATGGAAAGTTCCCGACTTGATAACCTCCTTCTCCTAAATCCCAAGGTTCAGCAATGAGCTTCACATCTGCCAAAATTGGGTCTTGATGAATAATATCAAAGAAAGCTGATAGGTTATCTACCTCATATAATTCCCGTGCCAGCGCTGAAGCCAAATCAAATCGGAAGCCATCTACGTGCATTTCTGTTACCCAATAGCGCAGGCTATCCATAATTAACTTCAGAACTTGAGCATGACGCACATTCAGAGAGTTACCGCAGCCTGTAAAATCCATGTAGTAGCGAGGATTATCTTTTACCAAACGGTAATATACAGAGTTATCAATACCTCGCAAAGATAGCGTTGGCCCAAAATGATTTCCTTCGCCAGTGTGGTTGTAGACCACATCTAAAATCACTTCAATTCCAGCAAAATGTAGTGCCTTGACCATTTGCTTGAATTCAGTAACTTGTTGACCCACAGTTCCACTAGAACTATAACTAGAATAGGGGGCAAAATAGTTGATGGAATCGTAGCCCCAGTAATTCTTTAATCCTTTATCTTCTAAATGTCCAGGATGAGAGAGAAAGTGATGTACTGGCATTAACTCAACTGCTGTGATTCCTAATTGCTGTAAGTGTTGAATTGCAGCTGGATGAGCCAAACCAGCATAAGTTCCACGCAACTCTTCTGGAATACCTGGATGTAGTTTAGTAAAACCTTTGACGTGAGTTTCATAAATAACAGTTGTATGCCAAGGTGTACCAAGGAGTTGATCGTCTTCCCAATTAAAGGATTGATCAACCACAACACATTTAGGCATTATTTTGGCATCATCTAATTCAGAAAAAACTAAGTCTTTTTCCTGAGCATCTAGAGAGTAGCCAAACACAGATGGATCATTACTAAACTCACCGTCAATTGCCTTAGCATAGGGGTCAATTAATAGTTTGTTTGGATTAAATCGATGACCTACCTCTGGTGCCCACATCCCATGCACTCTAAATCCATACTTTTGACCTGGGCCAACTCCTGGTAAGTAACCATGCCAAACAAAATTGTTTTTCTCTGTCAAAGGTAAGCGAGTTTCTTGGTCATCGTTATCAAATAAACAAAGCTCTACCCCTGTTGCATTTTCCGAAAATAAAGCAAAGTTTGTCCCTTTACCATCCCAAGTTGCACCTAAAGGATATACATTCCCTGGCCATAAAGATACATACATAATGTTCTGAATAATTTATAGTAATCCGGTTTTATTTCTGAAAAAATTAAGTATTTGTCGGGTGCGTTATGACTTGAGTCTAACGCACCAAACCCTCGAAAATGGTGCCGTACTCTCGGCGATAACACACCCTACGTGTTGTTCAAAAATCAAATAGTAATCCTATAGTTTGTTTTTTTGAATAATTAGTTGAAATTTCAAGTTCCTAATAATTCAGTTAATAACACTAATATTTGAATATAGCTGAAAAATAATATTATTTGCTCTATCAGTAGTAGTATAAATCTCTATTCCTTAAGTCGGAAAAGTTGAGGCAGAGGGCAAGAGCCTGGAGAAAACTATCAAGTTAGGTTTTTAGGACTTGTGTGTACACCCTAGCCCTGCTTGCTCTTAGGGGTTCTTTGAGTTTAATAACTAATCAAGCGGTCATGATATGACTTTTGTGTACACCCTAGCCTCAAAGAAAAGAGGAATGGAGTTAAGAAGTAAAAAGTAAAAAGTAAAAAGATAATCCCCATAAATAAATTGAGGGGATTTAATAAGGACACCTTATTTCTCTCTCCGAGACGCAATCATGCGAACGCGCTGCGCCACGACGCTCGATGACTCGCTTGCCGCCGGCGCTATCGTTATAAATGTTTTTATTTCATTCCATAAATAAATTTAGTTGCTCTCAAACCATTTTTCTTTTTCTTGATGAGTGCCTTTTTACTTTTTACTTTTTACTTTTGCCTTGTTCGGTGAGGTTGCATCCAAAGGAGAATCGTTGTAGCGAATTGACCAACAGTATCATCTGAACTATGGAAATATGACAGCGTGTCTTTTGACACGATTTTACTATTACAGCAACAATGCTACTTAGTGGCTGTTTTTACTGAGTGTGAAATAGAACGTGAAAAAGTATTTTTTGTTGCTACCAGTTGCTTTACCAAGTTTACTGATAGCGTTTCCTGCCTTTGCTGACGATATTGAAATTAAGCGGAAAAACACGAATATATTATCAGATATTCCAAATTTGAGTGAAATTGAGCTACCCGCCAGTAATGCCGAATTATTAACTCAACAATCTGCACCGAGTGAAATTGATCCAGAAACAGAGCAACGTCCGAGCGATGATGTAGACATTTCTATAGAAGCGATCGCAGAACCATACAACCTACCTCAATCTACTCCAACTTACGTAATTGATCGAGAAGAAATTCAAAAGCAGGGTGCTACAAGTTTAGCCGATATTTTGAAAAGAATGCCTGGTTTTGCAATCAATGACGCAGGTCATGGTGCAGATATTCACACAGGTACATACTATCGGGGAGCCTCAATTAATCAGTCTGTATTTTTGATTAATGGCAGACCAATTAATAATAATGTTAACACTTATCATGGTGGAACCGATTTAAATAGTATTCCCGTAGAGGCGATTGAGCGAGTGGAATTATATAGCGGTACAGCTTCCGCTTTGTATGGTTCCTCAGCCTTTGGGGGAGTTGTGAATATCATCACCAAGGAAGGTTATGGTAAACCTAAATTGAGTGGTAGCGCAGAATTTGGCTCATTGAGTTTAAATAATCAACAAGTGACTTATGGTGGCTCATCTGCTAATATCAAGTACAACTTGAGCTTTGAAAGACTTTTTACAGATAACCGTTACCGTGTCCCGGTAGGTGCAGCCAATCGTGATAGTCAGGGGTTTTTATCGAATGCAGACACAGCTACAAGTACTTACTTTGCTAGCATTGGACTAGATTTAGATAAAAAAAACTCTTTAAATTTAGATGTTAGTAAACTCAGCAGTCGTCGCGGCTTAATTTATTTCGGTTTCCCTCTCCAAAGAGATAGATTAGACCATGATGGTTTAAATGTTGGCTTATCTTGGAAAACTCGGCTAGGTAATGGTGAAAGCTCTAATCTGACAACCTCGATTGGTTATAACCAAGATTATTTTAGCACCTATGGCCCGACAGGAGCATTTTACCGTACTGGAGCTTTGGATACACAACAACTTACAGCCAGAGTAGAGCATGAGTGGAAAGTTACTGCCAATAATAAATTGCGCTGGGGATTAGATTTGAAAAATACCGACTTAATCGGTGATGTTTTGAGTACAAATCCTAGTAGTATTGCCAAAAACGAAACTGAAGATCGGAGTTTGTTGAATACTGCTTTATTTGCTGTCAATACTTGGAATATTGGCGAGAACTTTCTGATAGATTTAGGGCTAAGGCAAAGCTTTGATACCCAGTTTGGAAATTATTTAAACCCTAGTGTTGGATTACGTTATGCCCTCACACCAATAGTAGCAGTGCGTGGAAGTTGGGCAGGGGGACAACGCAATCCTGGGTTAGATCAGTTGTATGTTTATGATACAGTTCATGGTTGGGAACCTAATTCTAATTTAAGACCAGAAATTGGCTCAACTTGGACTGCGGGAGTAGATGTCAATTTTTCTCAAAATCTAATTGGACAGTTTACTTACTTTGGTAGTAGTATAGGCGATCGCTTGGGAGTCATCGCCGGAAAATGGGAAAACATTGGACTAGTAGATACCAATGGTTTGGAGGCTGCATTACAATTCCAAATTGCGGCTAGCTGGTCAACTTTTCTCAACTATACTTATACAGATTCTCAAATAAAAACAGGCTCAGAGAATGGTTTACAGTTAGGCTTGATTCCCTACTCTGTACTTCAAAGTGGCGTGGGTTATCAAAATTCCGGTTGGCAGGCTAACTTGTATGTTACCTACAATAGTGGCGCTCGTAGATCCGTTTTTGCCAACTCTAATGACAAGGCTACAGATTTTGCACCGTCTTTCGTGAATTTAGATTTGAGTGGGCGTATACCTCTAACTAGCAATTTAGGACTGATAGTTTACTTAGAAAATTTACTCGGTGAGCAATATGAGCGAGTTAATCGCATATATAGCCCTGGATTTACTTTTCGTGTGGGTTTAAACGCCAACTTTTAGGTCTTAGACCTCTTGCAAAAGCTGACTTTTCACGGTATCTGGAAAACCTCTCTTCTATTTCTCTCTGCTTCTAGGCTACGGTGTACACACAAGTCGAATTACCCTCCTTATAAAGGTGGGAAACAGGAAATCTAATTCCCTCCCCTTTATAAGGGGAGGCTTAGGGTGGGGTAAAACCTTGGTTAATCAGCTATCTCAGACTTGTGTGTACACTGTATCCTTTTCGGAGAGAGACTTTGAATTTTCCCCTTGCCCGCGTCGGGAAGGGGGTTAGGGGGTTAGGTTTTTTACCAGAAGTGCTAATCAATCGGGTCTTAAATCATTAGATAATTCTACAATTCCCCTAGAGCCATCAATCCGTACACGTTGACCATCTTGCAAGATCCATGTAGCACCATGAACATCCATAACTGCGGGAATCCCATACTCACGAGCCACGATCGCACCGTGAGAAAGTCTTCCACCAGCTTCGGCAATTAATCCCCCAGCCCTTAGTAACAAGGGTGCCCAGCCGGAATCTGTGTAAGGCACTACTAGAATCGTATCTCGGTCAATGTCTGGCACATCTTGTAAATTTCGCAACACCTTCACTCTCCCTTCGGCTTGCCCGTGACTGGCTCCAATACCTTGTAAAATTTGGTCAGAGTAAAGTTCCGAGGGGGCTAAGGGGTGAGGTGGTGTATTGCCGTAGACTAAAAGAGGGACTTGAATAATCTCGCTATCTTGCCCAAATTGCGATCGCCTCAATTCCACTAACTCATCCAATTCCTCAATTAACTTGGAATCTTCACCTACAACTAAACGCCGCACTTGATCAAAGTTTAGAAAAAAGATATCGTCTATTTTCTTGAGTAAACCAGACTTTAACCAAATCTTCTCTAAGGCGACAAAACTCCAACGTAATTCAGCCAAAAGCCGGGAATAAACTTCGGTAACTCTTCCTTTAATATCCACACGCCGTTGCACAAAAGAGCGCTGGCGTTTCCTAGCAAAGATACTATTAATCGCGTCTTTCGCGCCTGATTGTGGTTCGTTACCCTGCATTAACTGCACAAACATCTGCTTGATCATTTGGGGATTTTCCCGCCAAGTGGGAACGGAGATATCAGTTCCCACTTCACTTAAATAGCCGTAATCCTGAAGCAATTCGTTAAATGCTTGGAGGATCTTTTCTCCCTCTGGGGTTTGCTTTAATTGCTCAAATACTTGCTGTGGATCAAACTCAAGCAATATTTGCTTGGCATCTGTGGCGATCGCACTGAGCGATCGCAATGCTGCAATCTCTGGAGTTACACTATTATCAATTTGCCCATCCTTCACCCGGAAAATCGCCTGTCTCAGAGCAGCACTCAAGGGTGCTAAAATGCTATAATAGGTTCCCTGACGCAGTAACTCTAAGGTAAAATCAATTCTTGCTAACAGCCTTGGCGGTTCTAAGTTATCTACATCTTCCTCTGCCAACTGCGACAACCCAGGAATGAAGCGTTTATGATAATCCTGCTTGAAGTCTTTTTCTAAACTTAATTCCCGCTTCAGCAACTTTCCTAGTCCTGGCAAATTTTCCCAGATTGACTTCCAAGACGGCTTACTTAATTTAGCTCCTCTGGTTAAAAATTCCAGACTTTCTGGCGGTAGTCCCATGCGGAGAAAAATATCTCCTAAGAGGGATGCATTAAAGTAGGCTCTCGAATACTGCAAACTTGCTGTTTCACTGAAGTCTAACCCCAAAGCGCGTTCGGCTAAAACTAAAGTAAAAAATTCTCCCCAAACTCCACAAGTTAAGGGACGATTAATTGACCATGTTAAGGGATGAATTACTCCCGGAATCACTTCGGCGGCGATTTTGCGTGTCCAGATGGGCAGTAGTGTGGTGATTGGTCGAGATTGTAACACCCAAAGGGTTTGACCGTCGTAACTCCACTCGATATCTTGAGGAGTGCCATGATAACGTTTTTCCAGTCGGTAGGCTAAGTATGCAACTTGTTTAATTAATGCTTGTGGGACTCGTCCTTGACCCTCTAATTGTATAGAGTAAGAATTTTCGGCTTCAACGACAAAAGCGCGATATTGTTCTGGTGTGACTTTTCCCGAAACGACTTGCGTCGGGCTGCCTGGAAGGGCTTCAATGATGATCGCATCACCTTGTTGGGTAATGGGATCGCGGCTGAAAGCAACGCCAGAATATACACTCTGGACTTGTTGTTGAATCAACACAGCCATTGCTGTATCATTTAAGCCGCGATCGCGCCGATATTGGACAGCAGAAGGATGATTGTAGGAAGCTTGAACTTGAGCGATCGCTGATTGTAATGCTTCTGGGCTAGTAACATTTAAAATTGTTTCATACTGCCCAGCCGCAGAAGCGTGTTCTGAATCTTCTCCGATAGCAGAGGAACGTACTACCAAAGGGGATAATTCTGATGGCTGGAGAAATTCTGTCAAGAGTTGAGGATCATCGATTGGGGCGAGTACCCACCCCTTCGGGACTGGATAACCCCAACGCTTAATTTGAGATAACGTCGCGGCCTTTTCTCCGACAATGGCAGCATCTAATTCTTCATCTAAAGAAACCATTGTGCGTTGGCGTAGCCCGTCGTAGACATCGCCGCGTAAAAATTCCAACATCGCTTGCGATTCTGTTTGTGCCTCTTGGGTTGGGAGGTTCATATCATCAGGAATTTTGGTGTAAATCCAGCCCATTAAACCAGCTAAGGCCACAGCAGCAAGTATTCTGGGAATATCGCTAATATGCAGAAGTGCCACAAACAAAGGAAAAAGCAGCAAAACCCCAAATTTGACTACCTTTCTTGATTGCAGAATTGTCAAACTAATACCTGCAAAGAAAGATACAAACATTGCTACCAGTGGATCGTGTACGATAAATCCCCAGACAACATTTGTCGTACCTGCTCCTCTCCCTATCCAATATCTACCAATTACTAGAGCAATCAGGGCAATCAATTCCCAAGAAGAGCCATCTGGGAAGAAAAAGCGGGTGAGTGAGACTGCCGCAATCCCTTTAAAAGCTTCTGACAAGACTGCCAGAATTCCGACAAATTTACCGCCATGATAGAAGGCAGCCGATACACTAATGTTTCCTGTACCAAGTTGCGATAACTGCTTCCCCTTGAGGGCGTAAGTTATCCATGAAATTAAGGGTAATCCGCCCAAGAGGGGGCAGACAATTAAAATAACTAAAACACCCCAAGGTTCAAACATTGTGGATTTTGGATTTTAGATTTAAATTTTCCATCTAAAACCTCAAATCTCAAATCTAAATTTTTTCTGAAATTTTTGATGGTTATTAGGGCGCTTTTAACAGAAAGAATTCAGAAGTCAGGAGTCAGGATTCAGAATCGATTGAATCCCCAAAGGAAAACCATTCTGGATTCTGGATTCTGGATTCTGGATTCAATTACTAGTTGCTGAAGGGACACTTGGCTAGGACGGAAACCGTTTAAGACAAGTGTCCTTCTAGGCTACTAATGGTTTTAGTTTAGCGCATAGGCAGCTTGCAGCGCCCAGATGATGAGAGCAGCGATCGATCCCAAAAGCAACACGGTAGAGATAGTGACTACTTTGGGGGAATCTGCACCCTCAAATTTCATAATTCCTCGGTTTAAGTCGGACACAGCTTTGTAATCCTCTCTTGTTGGAGCATGAAACATTTGTCCGTTTTGATTGTAGTCCTTCTATTTGCAGATGATGCTAAATTCACTTGAGGAATTTAGGAGTGGGGATGAGGGGGATGAGGAGAATAACCCATGCCCAATGCCCAATGCCCAATCCCCCAGTATCATTAAAAAGCAACTCAGTATAAGAGGGTGTGAGTAGGTGAAAATAGCACTGATTGTGATTTCGGCTGTGGTTGTGGGATTGTTTGTGGTAGTAGAGATTGGACTGCGATCGCTCTTTGGTTTTGGTAATCCTCTGATTTATATTGGCGATGAACAGATTGGTTATTTATTGGCTCCTAACCAGCGTACTCGCCGTTTTGGTAATCGCATTGAAATTAATGAATATTCTATGCGAGGTAGTCCGATAAAAAAGATACCTGCACCTTCTGGGCTGCGAGTTTTACTTTTAGGTGATTCTATCGCTAATGGTGGTTGGTGGACAGATCAGACTAATACAATATCTAGTTTGATGATGCGTTCTCTGGCATCATCCACTAGAAGTAATTATCGGGAAGTAGAAGTGCTAAATGCTTCAGCTAACTCTTGGGGTCCAAGGAACGAATTAGCTTATTTAGAGAAGTTTAGCAATTTCAACGCCCAAGTGGTAGTGTTATTAATTAATACCGATGATTTATTTGCTACTGCTCCTACCTCTTTACCAGTAGGACGCGATCGCAACTATCGAGATAGTAAACCTCCCCTAGCATTAGTGGAAGTGTGGCAGCGTTATATCGCCAAGCAAAAGCCAATTCCGGAAATGAAAGCACTAGAAAATGAACCAGGCGATCGCGTCGGGATTAATCTGGAAGCGATCGGTAAAATTCGAGCCATAACTCATCAAAGCAACAGCCAATTCCTGCTAGTTATGACTCCCTTGCTGCGAGAAATTGGTGAACCAGGCCCCCGCGATTACGAAATTAAAGCCCGTCAGCGCTTGAGCGACTTTACTAAAACACAGCAAATTAAGTATATAGACTTTTTACCGAGCTTCAATTCAAATACCAACCCCCAAGGTTTATATCACGACCACATTCACCTCAACTTGCAAGGCAATAAATTTGTCAGTGAAGTTATAGAGCGATCGCTTTTGGAAATACTAGAGGAAGTGCCACTTCGTCAGTAAATCGCAACATCCTCTTAAAGCCGAATAGCAGTGACATACTCCACACACTCCTAAGAGTGAGTGTGGGCTTCTCAATGACTCTTCTATGAAGACATTAATTGAGCTTTAAGGGCGTGTGTCCCACGCGCCTTTATATTTATACTTGCATTTAGATCACGACATAAACTGACTTTACAGTTAGGACAGTCATGAGTTCTTTGAGATAAAGTCTTTTTAACTCTAGTTCCACAGTTAGAACATTCAATACTTGTGCCATTTGGATTTATTGCAACTACTTTCAAACCAGCGTTTTCGGCTTTGACTGTAAGTATTGAAATAAATTGACTCCAAGCAGCGTCACTAACACTTTTAGCTAGTCTTTCTTTTCGTTTGAGCTAAAATAAGTCCAAAGTCTTGTCTTACCTCCTTCCCAGCCTAGAGGCTGGGAAGGAATTCCGAGAGGGCTGCTGCCTCTTGTCAAGCCAACTGAAAATTCACTTTTAATCTAAAATCTAAAATCCAAAATTGCTATGAGAGCCAGAATTGAAAATAAAGTGCTTTTTATTCACCACGAAGATTTGCCAGAGTTTAAAAAGCCTGGTTCCGTGGTGAGAAACTCTTATTTCTGGGCGCTACGTTCAATTGCTGGTCAAGCTTCGCGTTATCGTGATTGGGAATACGAAACCGAGGTTTGGCTAGCGCTTTCACGAATGCTTTTGTCATTTGCTGAATCTGGGTATTTAGGTCATAGAGAAACCTTGCTAGAGTTTCCTTTATCTCAAGGAGAAATTCCTAATATGCTCCGAGATGTGTCTACTTGGGAGTAGGGATGTATATACTTTTTTATTACTCTGAAAAAAATCAAATATTTGTAGGTTGGGTTGAACAAAGTGAAACCCAACAAAATCACACGCTGTATACAGCACTTTGCAAGTAAATGAAGTACACCCTTCTCTTGACAAGTGGCTACGGTGAATTACCCCCCTTAATCCCCCCGTTTATTGGGGGAAACACCAAATCTAGTTCTCTCACGCCACATGCTTCAAGTCGGGCGTTGCCCGCCCAACCCAGTGGCTCCCCAATATATCGGGGAGGGTTAGGGTGGGGTATTTTTGTACCTCACCAACTCGCAATCTGCTGTAAATACTTTACAATACTGTAATTAATATCACATTGCTAAAATAATGCTTATACTAATCGGGCACTCAAATGACTTTTAATTCGTCACGATTAGCCATCATAGACAAACCCTTAACATTAGTGTGAAGCAAGGCTAGTTGTGAGAAAACAATTAAAATGCAGCAGTTGGTGTAGGAAAAAACGTGAAAATAGCAATTATTGCAAAAACATTAATTACATCTATCGGTTTGTTAGCTTTATTTGCTCCAAATCAAGCATCGGCTCAACTTATACCGCAACCTTGGGTTTCAGTTGGTGGAAAAGATGGTGATTTAACTTATGCTGTAGGAGCTAGGGCTTTGAACTTTGGGGTTGAGGTAGGAACTGGCCCTGATGGTGCTACAGGAGTAGATGTTTTGAAATTTATCAGTTTGCCTGTTATTTCACCTTATGTAGGAGTTGGACTTTATTCAGAAGATAAAGGTGTTGCAGTTTCAGGTGGTGTTCAGGTAAGTGCTACTGATAACGTTTTTGTTGGCGCTGGTTACAATTCTATTCGTGGCTTTAATGGGCAACTGGGAATAAGATTTTAACAATTATCAGCACGTCCAATTTCTCCTTTTAGGTATTTTTCGGAGAATTACGGGAATATTTACCCGATTTTTTTATGCTCTTTTTTAGCAAAGTTATTGACAATAATCATCGTTTGACGGCATATCAACCAGTGAATTAAGTCGGTCTGCGTAAATAAGTAGTCAGACATAATTAATTATACAATGTAATTGCGAAGGTCGCAAAGCGGAATGAAGCAATTCGCTTTTTGCTTAAATCTTTTCCCTCACCCCCAGCCCCTCTCCCATCTTTGGGCTACGGTGTACACACATCTTTGTGCTAAGTGCAAAATGTGGCTTGATCCCCCTAAATCCCCCTTAAAAAAGGGGGACTTTGATTCCGGTTCCCCCCTTTTTTAAGGGGGGTTAGGGGGGATCAAAAGGTTGTGAGGCTAGGTTATAAGACTTGTGTGTACACCGTAGCCCATCTTTGGGAGAGGGGAGACATAATTCTAGTTCCCCTTCTCCCATCTTTAGGAGAAGGGGTTAGGGGATGAGGGCTATCAAGGTCTTTTGCACATTTGGGATGCTCCCCCCCAAACAAAAAACGTTCCTCTGGGCGTATTGTTTGTGCATAGACAAACAATCCTTTTTGCCATCCTTCTGCTGCAAATATTTTCTGTTTGTGTTAATCCTTGATTTGTGAGATACTATCGCAGTATTTAAAAAAGCTGTTTTATTAAGTAGACATAGGAGTGAAAATGACCTAGGGAGAATTCATGAATTGTCCCTACCAAGGATTTCGAGCAACGCAGAATTAATTTTCACTCCTATGTCTAGTGCAAACCCTTGTAAAATAAGATTTATACATAGAATATACAAATTTGCAATCATACTGATTGTGTCATTTGACAGCCTTTTTGAATACTGCTCCCCACTCCCCATACCCTGTCCTAATCATGGACGCTTTTGTTCCTATCCCACCTGAATGGACGAATGAAGCAACACACGCTTACGAGTTTTGCTGTCCTAACTGCCGCTCAAGTAGTCTAGAAGCTGAAAAAGTTTGGCTAAATAGGCGATCGCCTGTACTTACAGAAGACCGTCGTCGCAAATGGCAAGAGTTCTACTATTGTCATTGTGGTTATGTGTGGTGGGCTTGGAGTAGCGATCGCCCGCCAAAAGATATATCGAATCAGTCAGATTATAATCCTACATAGCTAATTTTCTTCCTAAACAAAAGCCCACCTCAAGGTGGGCTTTTGTTTATCTAATTCTGAGCTTTAGATTTCATCACCAATTTTTAGAAGGTGAAGGTAGTACGTAGAGTACCTACATATTCAGTGTCGTTATTATTGTTGTTCTCTGGATTGAAAATTACCAACAAACCAGGAGTGACTTGAATATTATCGGAAACCTTGTACTTGTAAAGACCCTCTAAGTGATAAGAGGTACCAGAGTCAAAAGGACTATTTGTTGTTACGCTGCCACCAGTAACTTTGGGTGCTTGACCAAAGATAATACCTAAAACGTTGCCTTGTTTGCCAAAGTCTCTCAAAGCAAGTGTTGCACCGTAGTACCAAATCTCTGCATTTTGACTAAGGCCAGTAAGAGTAGATGCAGTTGTGTAACCTCCCCAACCACTAAGAGCCAACTTCGGGCTAAATTGGAAGGTAGCTTCTACACCGTAATTGCTGGATTCAGCGCGAATACCAGCCCCAGCCCCAAAGGGGCTGTTAGCAAAAGTGCTACCTGTACCTTGGAAGAAGCTGTTAGTACTATTGCCAGCTAGGTAGGTGTGGGCGTAGGTCAGACCAATATTGAAGGCTTTGTTGGGTTTTAAAGATAACTGTCCGAAGATAGTGCTATCACCATCGAATAGCCCGTTATTAGCGGCGGGATTATTAGCACCAAAGGCATTAATAGTAGTAATACCGTTAGCAGTTTGATTACTACTCTGTGCTAAATAAGCACCACTCAAGCTAATAGGACCTTTAGGATTAAAAGTCACAGTCAAACCAGCACCATTTTGACCTTGACGGTAGATGGGGCTGAAACGTCCATACCGAGAGATAGCACCAGTACCACTGCTCCTAAAGTCAGGGTTGAAAACGTCAACGTTTTCGTATAGCTCACTATTGCTAACATCAACTTTGACGCGTACTGCATCCTTAAGGTTGAAAGCATAGTTGATTTTATCTATGCTAACGCTGTTGTCGGAAGGATTTATGTCATAGCCCAAGCGGGTCATGTTAGTACCAGTCACACCACTATTATTGATGGTATTCCCAGCTTGCAGACGGATTTGCAACTGGTCTGTACCAGTGAAACTGCTGTATAAGTTTAAACGCACTCGGTCAGAGAAAACAGTGTTAGAATTCAAGGGAGTATTTGAATTACCAGATCTAGCAGCTGTGTTACCACCAAAAGCGTCAGACACGCTGAAAATCGCTTCCCCAACCAACTTGGTGGTAGTCGAGAACTGATTAGCTTCCAACTCAGAGGTGCGGGCTTCTAATCCATCGACACGACCGCGCAGAGTCGCTAGTTCAGCAGAATATTCTTCTTGTAAGCGCTGTAAAGTAGCTAAATCTTGTTTGCTCACCAAATCGGCAGTAGCTGTAGCAATCAGTTCGTTAACCCGGTCTAAACAGGCATTCAAACCTGCGGCAAATTCATAACGGGTTAAAGCACGGTTCCCACGATAGGTACTGTTGGGATAACCTGCAATACAGCCGTAGCGCTCAACTAGTGATTGTAAAGCTTGGAATGCCCAATCTGTAGGCTGCACATCCGAAAACTGAGAAACTGATGTTACCTGGCCGATGTTGTTAGAATCTTGAGATTCAGATGACTGGGCAACATTTGTTACCGGATCGTTGACTTCAGCAGCTAAGGCGCTATTCGCAGCGAAAAATGCAGAAGCTACAATAACCGGACTAACCTTAAAAAGATTCCAGAATCGTTTTGTCATGTTTTTACTCTCACTCACACCTACTAATCCAATGACGGTAAAATGCTTAATACACCTTACTTTCAGGAATTCTACACACAATCACAGTCATGATTATACCTTTATGCTGTGATAAATACAAGTCATTTAATATAGTGATTAACTATAATTTTTAATTAATTTATTTGGCGATCGCAAAATAATGCGGCGTTTGTGACGTAGAAGTGTTCCTTCTTCCTCCAACTGTTGTAAGAGCCGGGTAACTGTTACTCGCGTAGTATTTAAGACTTCAGCAATATCTTGATGAGTAACATTTAAATCAATTAGCTTGCCCTTATCTACGTCACGACCAAATTTTTCACTCAACCACACTAAAAACTGCCATAAACGTAGCGAAATTGGTTTTCGATGCACAATACTAAGTAGATCCTCTGCCTGTTGGATGTGAGACAACAAAGCATTAATATCTTGATGCCACAAATTAGGTGGTACAATACTTAGTTCCACGCCAGTAAGACATTCAATCTGGTAGGGCTTGACCTTAGACAAAGGATAGCCAATCAGATCCCCCAGTCCCCAATAACCGAGAGTGATGAATGTTCCATCTTCACTCCAGGTTAAAGTACGAACTGCACCGTGTTCAATGCGCCAAAGTACGTCATTGTGAGGTGGAATTACTTCCCGACGAGTAAATATCTGCTGGGGTAATTGTCCGATGAAAGCAGAGCTATTTGACACGGCAGAAGAGTTTGAAGTAGGACTTGTGGAATACATCATTAACTGTAATTACATAATTATCAGGGAATCTCGCTATTCACAACAATTAAGAAACTCTAATAATTTGTATTAAAATTTACCTGTATATCTGAAAGTCTATTCTTCTCAATCAGAGCTAGTACTTTGTCAATTTAGTTTTCAGGGTTTGTAGTAAACACTAAAGTGCTTAGAAGATAAGGACTAAAGTCATTACTACGAAATTAAACCTGACAGACTACTATGGACTAACTCAAAATCTTCTGAGGGCAACAACTTCTTGTTTAAGATATCTATCAGTGAGATAGACCCAGAGTTTTTTGAGTTGTTTACCCGTTACTTTAATCGTGCAAGTTTAAGAAGAGGTAAGCTTTTAGTAAAATATTGAGTTAACTTATTTTTAATTATTTTAGTATCGTCTGACTATCAAGTAAGTATATATAGGAATCCGGTTTGATTTCTGAAAAAAATTGAGTATTTGTAGGGTGCGTTATGACTTTAGTCTAAGAGGATGTTTGAAAAGTCCTTAGCTGTGATTTTAGGCACTGATTGATCCCCCCTAACCCGCCTTAAAAAGGGGGGAACCAGAATCAAAGTCCCCCCAATTTATCGGGGGATTTAGGGGGATCTCCAAGGGTTAGGCGTATACAAAAAACTTTTCAAACAACCTCTAACGCACCAAACCCTTGAAAATGGTGCCGTACTCTCGGCGATAACACACCCTACGTGTTGTTCAAAAATCAAATAGTAATCCTATAGGCGCAAATAATTAGAAGATAGTAGGGTGGAATGGCGCTTACTTAAGCTGGATTTAGCTCCCCGACTTCTTGAAGAAGTCGGGGAGCTGGGTAGCACGTCAATTAAGAGCGTTGACCGGTGACAATGTATGCTACCCTTTGACCGATATTAGTGGCATGATCTGCCATGCGTTCTAGACAACGAATTGCCAGCGCCAGTAATATAATTGGCTCCACCACACCAGGTACATCCCGTTGTTGGGCTAAAGTCTCATAAACGCGATCGTAGGCATCGTCTACAGTATCATCTAGGTGCTTTAAACGACGACCACCTGCTTCATCAAAATCTCCCAAGGCCTTCAAGCTAGTTGCTAGCATCGCCTGCGCGTGAAGGGACATGGCTTCAATGTCGGGCATTGACGTATGAGGTGGATAAGGAAAAATTTTAATCGCAATCTCAGCTAAATCCTCAGCATAATCGCCAATGCGTTCTAAGTCTCGCACCAACTGCATAAAGGCACTCAAGCAGCGCAAATCTTGAGCTGTAGGCGCTTGCAGCGTCATAATCGCCGTACAGTCTGATTCAATTTGTCTATAAAAGCGATCAATCTTTTTATCTAATCGAGGGAGTTCCTCGGCTGCTATTAAGTTACGGGCAAATAACGCTTGGTGGCTGAGGCGAAATGATTGTTCTACCAAAGCACCCATGCGTAATACATCACGTTCTAAGCGCCTAATGGCACGTGCGAGTTGTGGTCTTTGAGGATTGGGAGTATAATCGACGGCTTTCACACTTATTGTCTCAAAGGTGAAGATATTACTAACTATAGTCTTGGCTTAGGGAGTTTGCCATAACTTCAGGAAATTGGAGTTGCATCCACGCACCACCAGTTTCTGGATGGTTCATCGCTTTGATTGAACCACCGTGAGCGATCAAAATTTGCTCAACGATCGCTAATCCTAAACCATTACCAACGATCGCTCCTATAGAGTTACTATCTTGGGGGGAATGGGTTCGCGCTTTATCTCCTCGATAAAATCGCTCAAAAACATGGGGTAAATCTACCTCAGAAAAGCCGACTCCAGAATCAATCAGATTTATTTCTAGAATTTGGGAAGCCGCATCGCCCCCATTATTGTCCGTTGAGCGGATTTTTGCTTGGACGTGAATGCTTGTAGAAGGAGGACTGTATTTAATACTGTTGTCTAACAAGTTGAGAAAAACTTGGAAAATCCTGGCTCTATCTGCCTTAATCCAAAGATTTTCTGGGCCAGAATAAGAAAAAGATAGATTTTGACACCCTGCTAAGGGTTCTAGTGTTTCCCAAACAGATGTAATTAGCGATCGCAATTCTACAGCTTTAGATTGCAATTGCATATTTGGGTTTGCTTCCATTTGGGTAAGTTCTAACCAGCTTTGCACCAAGCTAATCAGCCGATCAACTTCTTGCATTAGGCGGTTAACCCAGCGATTTAAAGGTGGTTCTAAACGGTTTTGTAAAGTTTCTACAACCAAGCGAATCGAAGTTAGTGGCGTTCTGAGTTCGTGCGCTAGATCAGAAAAAGAGCGATCGCGTACTTGATTTATATCTAATAGGGGTTGACGATTTTCTAAAAAGACTCCCACTTGTCCATTGGGTAAAGGCAAGCTAGATGCCCGCAAAGCTAGAGATTTTATTGTTGGCATCTGTGCCGTATCATCAAAAGATGGATGAAATATCCATTCTCCCGTCTGTGGTTTTTGGCAATCACGAGTTTGCTCAATTAAATGGTCAAGTTCATAAGACCTTACCAACTCCAATAACAAGCGCACCTGTTCTGGTTGCCACCTTTGCAGATACAAAATTTCCTGCGCCTGTTGATTGCACCACAGCAGTTGATTTTCCTCATCCACTTGCAAGTATCCCACGGGTGCAAAATCTAGCAGGTCTTGGTAGGTTTGCAACGACTGCTGCAAATCTTGTCGCTGCTGCTTCACCATCGCTATTTCCTGCCGTAACCCAGGAATCAGCAGCAGTCCTATCTTGGAAGAATGGGAGGTTAACGGTCGGAGTAAGCGCCCCAGGTAACGGTTAAGTTGAACCTGTTGCCAAACCCAAAACCCAATGCCTACTGCTAAACCCAGAAAAAATCCCAATAAAAGCATTTGAGTTGTTAGTTTCTTGGTGACTACTAAAAACTAACAACTATCTAAACTAATTATCCAAACCTATAGCCAAAACCTCTTACAGTCACAAGATATTCGGGATGACTGGGGTCTTGCTCTAATTTTTCGCGCAACCACCGAATGTGAACATCTACGGTTTTACTATCGCCGACGAAATCGGGACCCCAAACCTGATCTAGTAATTGTTCCCGTGACCATACCCGACGGGCGTAACTCATAAACAGTTCCAGCAAGCGGAACTCTTTAGGGGAAAGACTCACCTCTTGACCACGAACCAGCACACGACATTCTTGGGGATTTAAGGAGACATCCTTAAATTTTAATACTGGTATTTGGGGTAAATTACTTAGGCGTTGGCGGCGGAGTAAAGCGCGACAACGGGCTACTAACTCGCGCATACTAAAGGGTTTGGTCAGGTAGTCATCGGCACCGACCTCTAATCCTAAAACACGGTCAGTTTCACTACCCTTAGCACTGAGCATTAAAATAGGTACTGGGTTTCCTTGATGACGCAGCAAACGGCAAATATCCAACCCATTGATTTGCGGCAGCATCAAATCAAGAACGATCAGATCAAAAGGAAGCTCCCCGGAGTTGGTTTCAAAACTTTTGAGATACTCTATGGCAGACCGCCCATCTGGGGCAGTTATCACCCCATAACCTTCTTCTTCCAGAGCGACAACTAGCATTTCCTGGATTAATTCTTCATCTTCTACCACTAGAATACGGCTGGTTTGTCCAATATCCGTTCTGGCAGAGTATTTGGTCGATTCACTGGTATACATTGATATCACAAAAGTCTAGGACTGTGCTTGTATCAATTAGAAAGGGTCAACTACCCCGACGCAAGACGAACGTAGCTCTCCCAATTAATTCATCGGGAATAGCCTCCAGAACTCAGTAGTTCTATTGGTCTGCCATTCCCTCCTCTTGTCAGAAGTCCTGGTTCCCAAGACTCAAATTACCTATTAGCTTGGTTTTTGCTTGTGGCATTGATCGTTAAGACACTAACTATAATACCCGAAAAATTGGCAAGGATTGTCTTGACAAGAGCAGATTAGATTAGGTATATTTATTTTAGTACAAAAGTACTATAGTGTCTCAAGGGGAAAACCATAACTGAAAAACAGAAGGACATAAATAACATACTATGTGGAAAATTCGTACTCCACTAAGTGTCCTATATGATCATTTCAGTATTTTCACTGTGATAAAAATGTCGATTTAAAGGCTACTCTGATGTCTGCATAGGGTAGTCATTGGTATGGCTTGCTACCCAATAAATCATTGCCTATTGAAGGGAGTTGGAAGATGACTACAGTTGGAGTCAAGGACAGCAAACAACAACTAATGCAAGCATTTCAACAAATTATTATCCAAAGAAAAAAGCTTGAATCTAAAATAGCAACCAAACAAGAGGAAGCAGAAAAGGCAAAAAGTCAAGAAATTCTCCAAGGAGCTTCTGCATATACCGTTGATAGTATTGTCAAAGGTTTAGCTGATTTACAATTGGAGTTTGGCAGTATTCTCAATGCATTATCTGAAAAACTAGCTCAAGAAAATTCTAAGTTAGATGAATTGAACCGAGCTATAGAAATTGAAACTCAACGCCTACAAGAGCTTCAACAAATCAGAGTGGTAGCAGATACTCTAGACATTTTAAGTCAAGAACACCAAGAAAAATTAAAAAACCTCGAACAAGATACTATCAGCAAAAGGGAAGCACTAGAAAAAGAAATTACAATCAGGCGAAAAGAATGGCAAAGAGAGCAAGCAGAGTATGAAGAAAAACTCCAAACATATAACGATTTATTGGCCAAAGATCGCCAGCAAGAACAAGAAGAATCTCAGTATAAGTTAGAAACTACTCGTAAACTCAATACAGACAGTTACGAAGGGATAAAGCGCCAACAACAAAGAGAAATCCAAGAAAATTCTCAAAGGAAACAGAAAGATTGGGCAGAACGAGAAAAGATATTCGCTGAACGCCAACCCCTCTTTGCAGACTATGAACAAAAAGTAACTACGTTTCCTAACGAACTGGAAGAAGCTGTTAAGAAAGCTAGGGAAGAGGCAATTAAAGAAACCAGCCAAAAAGCTAAAATTGAGGCTGATTTATTTGAAAGAGAATGGGAATCTAACAAACAGAGTTATGAACAAAAAATTCTATCTCTGGAAGAAACAATTAAGAAACAGTCTGAGCAAATAGAAGGTATTTCTGCTCAATTGCAAACTGCATTAAAACAAGCACAAGACTTAGCTATGAGGGCTTTTGGTAGTTCTAATCCTAAATAGTTTTGAGTCTCTAGTATCTTAATCATTTTAAATTCCTGAAGAGGAGGTTTGTTGTGGTGGTGAAAAAACCGACTGATAAGAATACTAAGGTAGAAATTCTTCAGGCGTATGAGGAGTTAGCTAAAGAAAAAGCAGCACTGAAATCGGAACTCGATCAAGTTGCCAAAGAAAACCAATCTGGAACTAAAGAACAGCCTAAATTAGAACAAAAAACACCTATGAATCAGCTTTCTAGTGTCCAACAAAAGATGAATAATACAATTGAAAGCTTGGCAAAGATTCAATTAGGTTTTGGCAGTGCTGCTAATGAATTATCGGAACAGCTAACCACAAAAGCCTCTAACTTAGAAGAAATTAGGCGAAATTTAGAAGAAGAAATCCAGCAATTAGCACAGTTGCACAATTTAGAGATTTCTGATGATATCTTGGATACTCTCATCCAAGCCTATGAAGATAATACTAAAGCTTATCAGGATGAATATAGCCAGCGTTCTGAAGTGTTATTTCAAGAAATACTAGAGCAAAGGAATACTTGGGGAAAAGAACAGGAGGAACAGCAACGGGCGATAAAAGAACGGAATGAAAACTTGAATAAAACTCGGCAACGCGATGCGTCCGAGTATAAGTATAATTTAGAACTCCAGAGGCAACTGCAAAGTGACGAATACGAACAAGAGCAGAAAGCACTATATAAGGAACTGGAAGAATTACTACAAGAAACAGAAAAACAGTGGGCTGAACGAGAGAAAGCAATTTCTGAGAGAGAGAAACAATTTGAAGAATTAAAAGCCAAGGTAGAGGCTTTTCCGAAAGATAAAGAAGCAGCTATTAAAAAAGCTACAGAAGAAGGTAAAGGCATTGCCCACTACCAAGCTAAAGTAAAATCAGATTTATATTCTAAGGAAGTGGAAGGGCAAAAGCGTTTCTATGAACAAAGGCTGCAATCTCTAGAACAAACTATTACTAATCAAGAGACACGGATTCAAAATCTTTCTAAACAACTTGAATCTGCTCTCAAACAAGTTCAGGATTTGGCAGTTAAAGCTATTGAAGGTAATTCAAATGTTAATTCATATCAGGCAATTAAAGAAATAGCTTTAGAACAGGCAAAGACTCAAGCGAAAAATAAATAAGCTTATTTGTTTTTGAGGACAATTGTAGAGACTTAATTTAAGTCTCTACAAGAAATTAGAAAGCTTTTTATTCAGTTTTCTTTGGTTTTTTGATATCTGTGGGAGGTTGTAGTTTCTTCTTTGTTCCGCTAGACTGTGTTTGGTTCGATGCTTGGTTAGAATTTTGCTCTTGACTAGACATAATAGTGACATACTCCACACACTCCCCTTCTCTGCGAGACGCTACGCGAACGGGTGAGTGTGGGCTTCTCAACGACTCATAAAATTAATAAAAATGATATTGAGTTTTTACCTCGTATTCATCCCACACTCCTAAGAGTGAGTGTGGGGCTTCTACTGTTCAAGCTAAATTTTAAAGTCTACTATAATTTAATCTACATTACGGGTATTGTCGATTACCGACCTAACGCTTCACGCACCCACTGCCTAAATGCTCGCCGCGCTGTACTAGATCCTTCTGTCAGGCTAAGTTGCAAAAACTGCAATATTCCCTCAATCACAGGTAAATTCCCAAATGAGGGAATAGTTTCTATCAGCTGGACTGGTTAAGAATCCCACACTGTACTCGGTACTCTGAGTCAGTGTGTGGATTTTTCTACTAAAGACAGAAAATATCAAGCAAAGGTAGAAAAACCTAGATTCGGTGGAATATCCTGAATCCGCCCAGGCCCGATCGCTCGTAATGCTTCTTTGAGTAAAATATCTCCAGTATATAAAGCACGTCCGACAATTACACCAGTTACGCCTTGAGGTTCTAATGCCAACAAACTCAACAAGTCGGTGACAGAACTTACCCCGCCAGAGGCAATTATCGGGATGGAAATTGCTGCTGCAAGTTCTCGCAAAGCTTCTAAATTGGGGCCTGTGAGTGTACCATCTCGGTGGATATCTGTGTAAATTATGGCGGCTGCGCCCAATTCTTGCATTTGTACAGCCAGTTGGGTTGCTAAAACTTCTGAGGTTTCTAACCAACCGCGAGTTGCTACGAGGCCGTTACGGGCATCAATCCCGATGATAATTTGTTGGGGAAATTCTTGGCAGAGTTCTTGCACTAGCTGGGGTTGTTCTACGGCGATGGTGCCGAGAATTGCCCACTGTATGCCGAGATTAAATACTTGTTGTACGCTGGTGCGATCGCGCAATCCTCCACCAATTTCAATGGGCACTGACACCGCATGAGCGATCGCTTCTATTGCCCCCAAGTTTACTACTTTACCTGCTTTGGCACCATCTAAATCAACTATATGTAATCTGGTAGCACCTTCATCTACCCACTGTTTGGCAACATCAGCAGGATTTTCGCTAAAAACTTGTGAGCGATCGTAGTCTCCCTGATACAGTCGCACACAGCTACCTTCTAGTAAATCAATCGCTGGAATTACGTCCATTTAATTCTTCCTCATGACTCAATGCCATCAAACACTAATATCTTCATTTTTAACGGGTCGCGTCACTGGGGACTGGGAAGAGTTTTCTTCTCGTGCGTAAGCATAGCTCGCCGGAAGCATCGCTACTTGGTTTAAGTCCCAATCCCCTTCCAAGTTTTCCAAGTATTGAGTCCCTAATCCCCAGTCCCTAATCCCTTTTTTAATTGCCTTACAGCTTGCCCAAAACCCAGCACAAGCAAGATATTAGAAAGGGTCAAAAATAGTTCTGCACCACCATGCAACCAATCTACATTGGCCAAAGACTCGCCATAATGCAATTGAGCGTAAATTCCGGCTGGGATGGTGATGGCAACAAAAACGAGAGTGCCGTAAAATCCATACAGCGCTAAACGCGGCATTTGCGGACTGCGGCTGATAAACCACAAGAAACCCAAATAGGGAAACAGTGAAAGTGCAAACAGGGTTTCTTTAGAAATCATTGCTCTGATTTGATAGGTTTTGGTTCAGCAGTGTCAGGAGATTTAGTAGAACGCCAAATCAAAAAGGCTGCTGCCCAAAGTGTAAAATTACCAACTAAGGTCATGGTAGCTTGAAGCGTTACCATCCATTCTAGAGATTCGGCGTTGTCGAAATAATGCCAGGTACAGGCACACATAGCGCTAACTAAAGCTGGTAACATGGCAAGGGATAATCCCCACCAATTGCGGTTATTAGTCAGTTCGCCGTAAGTCCAAATTAACCAAATAGCGACAATCCACTCAATAACGCTAGAAATATGAATAATCCAAGTGGGAATCGAAAGGGTGTGCATAGAGTGGGGAATGGGGAATGGGGAGTGAGGAGTAGAGACGCGATTAATCGCGTCTGTACAGGAGTTAGGAGTTAGGGGTTTTCACATCTTTATATAGCTACGTTGAAAATCAAACTTGGAAATGAGTCTAGTAGTCTGTGGCGGAAGTTTGCCTACCTTTAACAAGTTGTTGAATTAGGGGCAATTCATGAATTGCCCCTACTTGTCTATTAAAAAAAGCTATTAATCTAAAATCCAAAATCCAAAATCTAAAATGGTCAAGATGCGGGCATTATTGTCTGGATATTACGGTAAAGGTAATGGTGGTGACGAAGCTTTGTTAGCAACGCTTTTGCAAATGTTACCATCTGATGTGACGCCTGTGGTGCTTTCTGGTAATCCAGAGTCAACGCGCGATCGCTACAATGTAGAAACTTGCGATCGCATGGCTCCTTTACCTGTAATACAAGCTTTGCGCTCTTGTGATGCCTTGATTTGGGGCGGTGGGAGTCTCATTCAAGATGTTACCAGTACTATCAGCCCCTTTTATTATGGGGGACTGATGGCATTAGCGCAGAAAATGGGTTTGAAAACTATTGCTTGGGCACAGGGTATTGGCCCCTTAGTGCGTCCCCAAACTCGTTGGTTGGCACGGCAGACCTTTGGTAATTGTACCAAAATCAGTGTCCGCGATCGCGCCAGTGCTGCTTTATTATCTGATTGGCAGATTCCTTGTATCATAGCTCCTGACCCGGTTTGGGCGTTGGAATCGAAACCAGTACCAGGACTTTGGGATTTACCTGCGCCGAGAGTTGCGGTAACGTTGCGATCGCATCCCCAACTTACAGAAACACGTCTGGCAAACTTAACTCGTGCTTTGGTTGACTTTCAAAAAGCCACGCAAGCTTTTATTTTACTACTGCCATTTCAAAAAAGTGAAGATTTAAGTATTGCCGAAGCCATTCAACCCCAACTTAAAGATGTCAGCCAGATTTTGTGTCTGGAAGATCCGCAACTTTTAAAAGGTGTGTTTCGCGGCGTGGAAATGGCGATTGGAATGCGTTTGCACAGTTTAATTATGGCTGCTGCTGAAGGTTGTCGCTGCTTTGCTCTCAGTTATGATCCTAAAGTAAATCGTCTCATGGAAGACTTGGAAATGCCTGGATGGGATTTAGCGAGTTTACCAGATGACCCCAATTTGATTAGTCTGACTTGGATGGAGCATTACGCCAATGGCGATCCTTTATCATCAGAGAAAATCCAATCTTTGGTGGATGGTGCTTTACTGCACTGCGAGTTGTTGAGTGAAGCCTTAGTTTCTGTACCCTAACTAAGGCGTGTGGATTTATACCCGGATTTCTCACCACATCTCTCAAAGCCTGTGCTTGTGCAGGGGAGCAGAGGAGAGTTCTTGTACAAGTTCTTTCCCCTCTGCCCCTCTGCCCCTCTGCCCCTTCCCTCAAGCTTCTGAGAAATCCGGGTTATAAAGGGTAGGTCAGAGGTAAACGAATTATGCCTACGATCGGTTATTGGATTAAGAGCCTTGATGACGATCAATTTCTGGCACCGCAAGAGGTTGCGGGAAAACTAGCACCAGATATTGCCAAACAGGTGGTTGCTTACCTTTGTGCAGGAAAGCTATACGCACAATATCGTGGATTATCGTGGTGTAGGTTTATGCATGGATGTGCTAAAGCATTCATGGGAAGTTCAGAATTAACTGATGGTTACTGGATATGGCCTGAAGGCTTGGTTCACTATGTGGAAGTGCATAGAGTTGCACTTCCTGAAGAATTTCTAGCAGATGCTTTAAACAAGTTAGTGACAAGAAACAAAAGTATTGAGCTAGATTCAGATATTGCTTTCTGGGTGAATTGGTGTTCACAAAACCAAGATCCAGTTTTTAGGAAACAGCTTATTGCTGCACGTCAGACTCCGCCGCAAGAAGTACAAGATGCTTTAATGGCAGAGATTAATGCTTTACAGCTTAAATATGGTTTGTCTGAACAACTCTGTCTGTGTGAAGGATGCAGGGAAAGAGCCTTACAAAGCCAAGTAGTCTGTGTCAAACACTTTCTAGGTGATGAGCGTTGGGAAAGAGGTTGGAGATCGGGTTTTTACTCACTGTTGTACGACTTTTGATAAACTACTGACTCGTTTTACCGCTAACAATCCCTGACCATTGAACTTTTTTCTCTTTCTCCCGGCGGTAAGAAAAGAAATGCTCTGGAGTTTGGAAAGTACAATAAGGTGCGATCGCAATTTGTTCTGCACTAATCCCCAAATTTTCCAGTTGTAAGCTATTCACTCGCCGGACATCCAGCCGTACCTTTCCAGGATTCGGGTCTTGTAGTAAAGGTGAATTTGGTAGCTCATTTAATGCGATTAAAATTTTTTCTTCGTCATTATGTGGTATAATGCTGGCTCCAATTTCGGCAGCCACTTCCATAGAGACTTGGTAAACCTCACCAGCGATCGCTGGCCCCATCGCAATTCGTAAATCATCAAGTTTACTGCCTTGAGATTGTAGCCGAGCGATCGCTAATGGGACAATCTTCTTAGCAGTCCCCCGCCAACCTGCGTGTAATGCTGCCACCTGTCCAGTTTGCACATCCCCAATCAGCACGGGTGTACAATCTGCACTAGCGACCCAGACCGCTTGTAGAGACTGCTCGCTAATTAAACCATCCGCCGATGCTAAATCCTCCCCAGTAGTGCTTAAAAAGCTTTCAACTTCTTGGGGGGTGAGAACAGTATTGCCATGAACCTGCTTTAAGCGATAGACTGATGCCTCTGGTTGCAATACTTCTGTGATAACTTGTGGCGATCGCGGCCAAAAATGCTGGGTAAAAAAGCCGTGATGCCAAGGTTCCAGAATACTACAAGTTAAATAGGGCAGTCCTTCCCAATTGCGCCAGTGCCAAGTGTGCATCTTCAACCAAACCTAAACAGAAATCACTCATTAGCCAATCAATGCTAACTTGAACAACGGAATTTGGGTTAACTGCTGTGGGATTTAATCTGCAATACTTGGAATCAGCCTTGAAATCAGGGCGTAAGCATACATATTTACCATTTTCCCTCCACTTTTTTGAAAGCGTCTCCTCAACTAACCAAACCCTTTGGAACTTACTTAACCAAGGAGCTATTTCCGGAACTGTAGTAATTGCAACTGTACAATCTGCTGGGCGGGGACAATGGGGGCGCCAGTGGATTTCTCCAGTTGGCGGATTATATGTTTCCGTGGGGATTTCTTTTGACCAGAAAATACAGGCTACTGACAGCTATCAGCTAACTTTCGCTACGGCTTGGGGAATTGCCTCTCAATTGCGGCAACGGGGTGTAGATGTTGGGATAAAATGGCCCAATGATTTAGTTTTAAATGGTCGCAAACTAGGCGGCATTTTGACAGAAACCAAAGTAAACAAAGGACAAATCACCCAAGCAGTAATTGGTGTTGGTATTAACTGGACAAACCCAGTACCCGAAACTGGAATCAATCTGGAATCGTGGCAAGCATCCCAAGATTTCAGACCAATTTCTTGTCTGGAAATGCTCACCTCTACAGTCTTGCTGGGAATAGAATCCGGTATGGAGTGCCTTTGGGAAGAAGGAGTAAGCATACTCTTGTCTCGCTATTTAGATTTGCTTACAAACATGGGCGATCGGGTGTACGTCAATAATCTTTCAGGTACCGTAGTTGGAGTGACTCCTCAAGGAAATTTACGAGTTGATTTAGAAACTTATGATACAAAGGAACTAATTACACCGGAAATCTATATTGAACCCGGTACAATCAGTTTGGGATACCATAAATCTTCCGTTTAAATTTGAGGTTTGTTCACAATTTCGCTCTTTGGGCAAGACAAACCACTAGCATCATCTCTTTAGGCTAATTACACACAACTGAGAGAACAAATGACGCAGCGCAATAATTCTGCCCATCATCGTTTGCACTACTTATGGCAGCCAAGTCTGACCAAAAAACGCTTTGCCTCGACCCTACCAGCTCAGAGCCTCTGTTGGCTGAGTAGCTTCAGCCTCCTCAGTGGCGGCTTTGTGTTTGCCCAAACGCAAACACAAGTAGACAACATCGTTCCCACTGTTGAAAGTTCCCAAACAACAGCAGTTATAAATCCAGTTAAAAAACAGGCTGTTGCACCCGAAGCGGCTCAAGCCCAACCGGAATTTTCCCAACGGCGAACCAGACTCAGACAGAGACTAAGTAACCCAGAGGTTGCTCAATCAAAAGATCGAGTTAGGCAGTCTACGCCCAAAATCGAAACTGCCCAACCTGTTGTGATTATCAGACAGTCAGAGCCAAAGGTAGAAGCTTCCCAAGTTACTCCTGTAAGGGTGACACCGGAAAAACCCAATACCCGTACCCGCTCTTTACCTGAAAAACTCCCAGAAGTGGCTCAACCATCAAATAACTCAAACAGCCCTGTCAGTGCAACAGTGGGGAAAACCAAGGATTATAATAACGCCTTTATTGATCCTAATAGTTATGACAATGGTGCTACAGGTACTTATCAAGCACCAGATTCTGTAATTCTCACAGAACGCTCCAGTGGTTGTCGAGCTATTTTGCCGTCAGTTTGCGCCAAAGTACCCCAGAAGAGTGTAGCTGATTCTAATGGTAAACCAGCACCTACTTGGCTCAGAAGAAGTGAAAATGCCCAATTACCAGTAGTACCACCCGTGCGCCAGGTTGCAACTACTGGCAACACCAGCAGATGGCGTCCCGCTCAAAGTGATTCTACTGGTAACAGCAAGAGCGCATTTCGCCCGAATCGGTTTATTCCGAGTCCTGGCGAGTTCAGCCCGACAACAGTGAGTGCAACTCCCATCACGCCGAGTGGTGGGACTTTACCTCTACCAATGGCAGATGGCAACATTGCGCCCCGCCCTGGCACCGTAGCTTACGACTTCTCACTAGCATCAGTATTGCCGCAAATCCCCTACACCGGGAGAGTCGCCTATAGTGGTACGGGAATGATGTATCCATTGTCTATTCCCGCTCCCATTACTTCTTTGTTTGGTTGGCGAGTTCATCCCATCACAGGCGATCGCCGCTTCCATGCTGGTACAGACTTGGGGGCGCCCACGGGAACACCAGTTTTGGCAGCTGCTGCTGGTCAAGTGGAAACTGCTAACTGGATGGGTGGTTATGGTTTAACCGTGATCCTAAATCACAAATCTGCTGAACAAACTCTCTACGGTCACATGTCAGAAATCCTTGTTCAACCTGGACAATGGGTACAACCTGGAACCATCATCGGGCGAGTTGGCAGCACCGGGGCTTCCACAGGACCTCACCTGCACTTTGAAATCCGCCATCTAACACAAGATGGGTGGGTTGCTACTGACCCAGGCGTGGAATTACAAAGCGCCCTCAGCCAGTTAGTACGAGGCTTGCAAACTGCTCAGGTTAGCCAAGAACCGGGCAGCTAGAAGAAGCTGAGGAGCAGGGGGAGCAGGGGAGGCAGGGGGAGCAGGGGAAAAATAACTAATGCCCCATGCCCCATGCCCCATGCCCCATGCCCCATGCCCATTACCCAATTACAAATACCCGTGTTCTGCTAAGAATGCGGGTGTAATGCCATCTATACTATTGTCATCAGAGGGTTTGCTGTGTGGGTTGCCAGAGTAAAGGAATTTTTCGACGTATTTGCCGAGAATATCCCCTTCTAGATTCACCAAACTGCCAGCCACCAAATAGCGAAGATTTGTCTCGGTGTATGTGAGGGGAATTACCGACACCTTAAATTGGCAGAGTTCTGGCTCATATTCTGCGACTGTGAGACTGATGCCATTGACAGCTATGCTACCTTTGGGGACAATGTACCGTGCGATCGCATCAGATGCAATAAAGGTCATTTCCCAAGAAGTCGCCGTTTGTTCTGCCACTAGCAATCGACCAATGCCGTCTACATGACCCATCACAAAATGACCACCAACTTTGCTACCCACTCTTAGCGACGCTTCTAAATTGACATATCTCTGTTGGGTTGGCTCACCTCCGAGAGTTGTGCGCCGTAGAGTTTCCGGTGAAGCTGTGGCGATAAACCCGTCTTTTAAAACTTTTTCTACTGTCAGGCAAACACCATCTACAGCAACACTATCACCATAGGCCAAATCTTGCATAATTACTTCACACGAATTGCTTATGCAAGTAATTTGCCAAGAATCTCCCCCCAAGGGTTCCATCGTTCCTAATGCTTGGATTAATCCTGTAAACACGGCTTTTTTGTCGAACTAACTCTATTTATGGCCTAATTTTGGCAGAAATCAATTGGTAATTGTCACATAAATCTAGAACATCCAAGTATATTTTCTGACTTTTTTTCGGATAGGAACATTAACACATTAGCATCCTTCACAAGGCATACTTGGGTAAGAAGGTTATTGTTTAAGAAGACCAATTTGACTTACTCTGGTTTTCACCACAAGTTCGGAGTTTAATAGAAGCAATTATAGAGAACAAATGCTTATGTTTATTGCTCTCGCCAAACCGCCCAGAAAAGGGTACTATTTGCTACACAGCATCCAAGGTTCTCAAAGGATTGTAGAGGCCTAGCCAATGATTGAAATGAAAGTCGCTGGCATAGCATTAGATGCCATAACCCGCAGCCCGATCGTACTTTTGAAAGATTCTTCAGATCGGCGAGCTTTGCCAATTTACATTGGTCAGGAACAGGCTAGGGCAATTATGGGCGCACTGGAGAATCAGAAGCCTCCCAGACCCTTAACTCACGACCTGATTGTGAATCTTCTAGAGACTTGGAATATGACTCTAGAAAAGGTAATTATTCATTCCCTGCAAAAGGATACATTTTATGCAGCTTTAATCGTCCAGCAAGGCGATGTCAAAAAAGAAATTGACGCGCGTCCTAGCGATGCGATCGCCATTGCCCTCCGTACAAATACCCCCATTTGGGTAATGGAAGAAGTCATTGCCGATGCTTCTATCCCTGTTGATCGCGATGCAGATGAAGCCGAACAGCAAGCCTTCCGTGAATTTATTTCCAATCTCCGTCCTGAAGATTTGATCAAGCGCTTTGGTAATGGCGACAGCTAAATCAAAGTTATGAGTTAATGAGTTATGAGTTATGAGTTACTTGCTTCAACTCCTAACTGTTAACTGTTAACTCCTAACTCTTTGTTAAATATGCAATACCGACGCTTTGGAAAAACGAATCTGCGCCTCTCGGTTTTTTCTCTGGGAACAATGCGCTACCTGGCTTCTGTTGAAAACGCTCACCAGACCATCGAACAAGCCTTAGCGCTAGGAATTAATCATCTAGAAACCGCCAGAGGTTACGGCAAAAGCGAGGAGTATCTTGGTAAGGCGCTAAAAGCTGGGTTATCAGTACCCCGAACAAGGCTTTACATCACTACCAAAATCTCAGTGACAGCTGATGCTGACTCCATGCGTCGGTGCATCGATGAATCCCTAGAACGATTACAGCTAGATTATTTGGATTGCTTAGGTGTTCATGGTTTAAACACTTGGCAACATTTCGAGTGGGTGCAAGCCAAAAATGGCTGTATGCAAGCCGTAGAGGAAGCTATTGCCGATGGTCGAGTCCGACACGTTGGTTTTTCCACCCACGGGTCATTAGAGTTAATTCAGGCTGCAATAAATACAGATTTTTTTGAATTTGTCAATCTGCATTATTACTATTTTTTTCAACGGCATGCACCAGCGATTCAAGCAGCTGCCGATAAGGATATGGGCATTTTTATTATTTCCCCTGCTGATAAGGGAGGACGCCTTTACACGCCACCCCAAACCCTTAAGGACCTGTGTCACCCGTATTCACCCTTAGCATTAAATTATCGATTTTTACTTGCTGATCACCGTATTACTACTTTAAGTATCGGGCCAGCAAACCCAGATGAATTAATCGAACCTTTGCAAGTTGCTGACCATGATGGAGAGCTAAAATCAGCAGAAATTTCTGCTTTCTGGCGTTTAGAAAATCACCAAAAAGTTACTTTGAAAACTGATAAGTGTAGCCAGTGTTATGCTTGTTTACCCTGTCCAGAAAATATCAATATTCCAGAGGTATTGCGGTTACGTAATCTCGTAGTGGCATACGACATGAAAGACTATGGACAATATCGTTACGGAATGTTTGAAAATGCGGGTCACTGGTTCCCTGGTATGAAAGGCAACCGTTGTACAGAATGCGGTGACTGTTTGCCTCGGTGTCCAGAAAAGTTAGATATACCAGCTTTATTAGCAGATACTCACCAAAAATTAAGTGGGAAAGCAGGTAGGAGATTGTGGGGATAAAAATGTAAACAGGAGTTAGGAGTCTGAATATCTCCACTGTTAAATAAATGAGTAATGAGTAATAAGTAATGAGTTATACTCATTACTTCAAAATTAAAGACAGTTGGAGTCGGGGATTTAAACCCCAACTCAACTGATACTACATGTAATGGTTGGGGTCTTAAACCCTTGAATTTACGATAAGCAAATATACCTGGCGATTAGAAATCGCGGCTACACAAACTAAGTCCGCCTGCGCGGACTTAAGAAATTGGAAACCCTTGTGATGCAGGTTTTGTCACTGTAGCCGCAAATTCCATTCGCTAGGACTTTTTACAAAAGTGACCACCCAGTTGCACACTCGTCATTCTGACTCCTGAGTTCTGAGTTATTTGTTGTTAAGATTATATAAAGATTAAAAGAGTCAGGAAGATCCGCCCAAGGTGGGGGATCTCGCACAAAGAAAAATGAAAATTAAAAAAAAAGAAATATCCTCCGCCAATCACTGACGGTTTTCCGCTACAGTGGACGGGCTGTAAACTTAGTATGGACTACTAGCCGATCGCTGACTATTCTGTTGGCTAGTTTAACAATAGTTGCTGGTCTTTTACCCGCAGCCATATCCTACCTCGGTAAGTTAATTGTTGATGCGGTGGTATTTGCATCTCAAGTTCACTCAGATAGCAATGGTTTTGTCAATATTTCTCACCCTTTATTGTATGTAGGATTAGAAGCGATCGCTGTAATTTTACTAGCAGGCAGTCAACGGGGAATCGTCATTTGTCAATCGTTA
Organism: Nostoc sp.; assembly: GCF_036917815.1. Lineage (GTDB taxonomy): Bacteria > Cyanobacteriota > Cyanobacteriia > Cyanobacteriales > Nostocaceae > Nostoc. The sequence goes on from NZ_JBALEK010000098.1 coordinate 73,227, forward strand.
TTGCGGGCGCTAATGGGTCAGCGAGTAAATGTACTCATCTTAGAAAAGGCGCTGACACTCGATCTTAGGCAGTTTGAAGACTCAGAATTTTATGACAAATTGACCAATGCCCGACGAGAAGCATCAGTTCGTCCCCTTTCTTTAGTAAGCCGCACCTTTGGGTTAGTGCAAAATGCCCTTTCCCTAATCACCTACGGGATTTTGCTAATAAATTTCTCAGTTTGGGCGGTGTTGGTACTAATTTTGGCCGCTATGCCTGTATTTATTGCGGAAACGAAGTTTGCTGGAGAAGCCTTTCGCTTGTTTAGTTGGCGTGCGTCAGAAACTCGTCAACAGCACTACTTAGAAAATCTGCTAGCAAGAGAAGATTTTGTCACAGAAGTCAAACTCTACCAGCTGGGAGAAATGCTGCTAGAACGTTACCGCAACCTGTTTGAGCAACTCTATGGCGAAGACCGCGATTTGACTCTGCGGCGAGGACTGTGGGGATATCTCCTGAGTTTAGTCAGTACTGGTGCTTTTTATATAGCTTATGCTTGGATTGTGCTGGAAACAGTGCTAGGTAAGATTTCTTTGGGAGATATGACCATGTATCTCACTGTGTTTCGCCAAGGACAGTCTACTTTTTCTAATGCCCTCACCTCTATTGGAGGGATGTATGAAGATAACCTATATCTATCAAATCTCTACGATTTCTTGGAAGAAGAAGTACCAAAGTCTTGGGGTAAGGCAACCATTGGTTTAAATTCCCAAGATGGTATTCGTTTTGAAAACGTATCATTTACTTATCCAGGAAGTTCCAAGCCAGCGTTGACAAACATTTCGCTGCATCTGAAACCTAGAGAGAAACTGGCAATTGTCGGTGAAAACGGTTCCGGGAAGACTACCTTAATCAAACTACTTACCCGACTCTACACCCCTGACTCTGGGCGAATTTTCTTAGATGGCTTGGATTTGCAAGAATGGGATGTGGATGTGCTGCGGCGTCGTATTGGTGTGATTTTTCAGAACTTTGTCCGCTACCAGTTCACTGTAGGGGAGAATATTGGCGTGGGCGATGTCGAACATCTCGAAAACAAAACTCGCTGGCAAACTGCTGCCCAAAAAGGCATGTCCCAATCTTTTATTGACCAATTACCCGAAAGTTTCCAGACTCAGCTTGGTCGTTGGTTTAAGGGAGGACAGGAACTTTCGGGGGGACAGTGGCAGAAAATTGCTTTATCTCGTGCTTTTATGCGATCGCAAGCAGATATCTTGGTATTGGATGAACCAACATCAGCAATAGATGCTCAAGCTGAGTTTGAGATTTTCAATCATTTTCGCGCTATTACTCAAAATCAGATGGTACTTTTGATTTCCCATCGCTTCTCGACGGTACGAATGGCTGACAAAATCGTAGTTATAGAAAATGGGGAAGTTATAGAACAGGGAACTCATGAAGAATTATTACAGCTAGGAGGACGTTATGCCAAGTTGTTTCTGTTACAAGCAGCTGGTTATCAGTAGGAAAGAGGGCTAGGGCGTGTTTTCAAAGTCTTAGATCCCCCCAACCCCCCGATAAATTGGGGGGCGAAGAGTCTGTTAAAGTCCCCCTTAAAAAGGGGGACTTTGATTCCGGTTCCCCCCAATTTATCGGGGAGCCAGCGTGGTCTTCTCCCTTGGCGCTAGCCTCTCCCAATGTGAGAAGGGGAGACGCTAAAAGCGATAGCGCCGGCGGCAAGCGAGTCCGCGTACCCTTACAGGGAAGCAAGCTACGCTTTTAGCGTCTCGTAGAGAGCGTCTGGCGTGGGTTAGGGGGGATCAACAAGTGCCTAAAATTACAGCCAACCACTTTTAAAACATCCTCTAAACACTCACTGTTATGAGTAAGTTGATATAGCGACCCTAAATGAGTTGTAAAAATCGAGAGACTCCGATCCCCGACTTCTCAAAGAAGTCGGGGATATTATTGTTCACGAATCATTTAGGATTGCTATAGAATATCAATAAGTTAGCTGATTAAATATAAAAAATGTCAACAGCCAAAGTTGAAGCACAACTATCTTCGGAAGAACTATTAAAGGCAGTTTAGCAGTTAAGCCAATTAGATTTAGAGCGATTTGTATCTCAAGTTATCGCCCTACAAGCGCAACGAAAAGCCTCTTTAATCTGACGAGAGTAATAAAAGAGCGTTAAGTACTATTCTGTTTTTTCATTCTAGCAATCTATAGAAAAATAAAATACTCACTAGAGTTTAGATTAATGAGCAATTTCAAACTCAAATAATGAAAAAACTCCAGAAATGTTTGTGACAAATCTGGAGTCAGGAAAGATACGCATTTACCTATATCAAATTTTCGCTGTGAGAAAATCCTACGTCATCAGGGTATACACTCAAATGTAGATAAAGGTGTCTGATGACAAACCACTGTGCTTCACATTTACACATTTTCTCTGTTGGAAGTAACGTAAAACAGCCCCAGATGAACTGAGGCTGTTTTGCGAGAGTTGTTTGGCAGCAGGGGTACATCAACAGTGATGCCCCGTGTTTAGATATAGATAATTCAGTATGCATCCTTATTCAGCCATGTTTTGGCATATCAGGATGATTTGGAAAATTTCGTAGGCGCAGCCCGTCGTAGACATCGCTTTTTCCAAAAAGAAACTCCAGATGCACTTAAGGCATTCTGGAGTAGTAACAGGTTTCTAACATCAATCAATTCTTACATCTGCGATCGCCGGATGTCGTTAGGGTATATACTCAAATGTGTTTTATGTGTCCTCATCCGCAAATCAAACAGCAAGTTACCTTCTTTTCTACCCATAACCTCAATGCATCTACAGAATTCTACCAACAAAAGCTAGGCTTGGAGTTATGGCTTGACCAAGGAACCTGTCGAATTTATACTGTTAGTGGCTCTGTATACTTGGGATTGTGTCAAGCAAGGGAAAAATCAGCTCCTCCAACCTAAAAGCAATCGAGTGTCAATTTAACCGGACTCGATATTGTATAACAGAAGCTAGAATACAATGCATTGCTACCAGCATATCATGTTCTTTACCAAGATTACTTTTTCAAGTATCCTCTTTGCCAGCCAATTGTGCTGCTTTTATAGTGATTATTTTTAAGTTATTTGATGTTTAATCTATTGGTTAACTAAATATTTTATTAGGATGATTGTATGATAGCCGAAAAAATAAAATGGGTTCGCGTAAAATTACAAGTTAAAGGTTCGGTAATTAAAGCAATTTATAAACATATTTTATGGTGCGGAGCTTTCGGATTTCTGATTTCTCTACTTTACCATTTTGACCTGCCTGTATCCCAACCTATTTTAGGAAGTGTTATTCCGAGCATTGTTTTAGGTTTGTTACTTGTCTTTCGGACAAATACTGCTTATGAGCGATTTTGGGAAGGTAGAAAATGTTGGGGATCTATAGTAAATAACGTCCGAAATCTAGCGCGGCAAATTTGGGTATCCGTTGAGGAAATTTCACCAGAAGATAAAGAAAATAAAATTACGGCATTAAACTTATTGGCAGCTTTTGGTGTAACAACTAAATTACATTTGCGGGGAGAGGCTGTCAATAGCGAGTTAGAAGACTTAATGCCATCTACTAAGTATAGAAAGCTGAAGATTATGAATAATCCTCCTATAGAGGTTGCCTTTTGGATAGGAGATTATTTACAGCAACAGTATCATCGTAATTGCCTTAATAGCTACCAGCTAACATCTATGCAAGAATTATTGAATAATCTTGTGGATAATTTAGGTGCTTGCGAACGTATTTTAAAAACACCCATGCCATCAGCTTATGCCATTCATTTGAAGCAATTACTGATCCTATATTGCTTTTTACTACCATTTCAGATCGTCCATAGTCTCGGTTGGTGGACAGGTTTAATTGCTGCTTTAGTTGGTTTTACAGTATTTGGCATTGAAGCCATCGGCTTGGAGATAGAAAACCCCTTTGGTTATGATGCCAACGACTTACCATTAGATGCAATTTGCGAGACGATGAAACGCAATATCGACGATTTAATTACTTTGACTCCAAATGCGCGATCGCACACAGAAAATATATGATTAAAGCGGACGTTAAAAAATATTGTAGGATTGAAAATATTTCTTTAACAAACTGGTCATTCTTAACTACTAACTTTTTATAGACTCCGAATTGCAACTTCTAAACCTTCACATACACGAGTCAGAAAATCTAAATCCAAAGTAGCGATGGCATCACTAGCCTTGTGATAATGTGGATTTCGCAAGAATGCCGTATCTGTCACCATCATTGCTGGATAACCCAAATCCCAGAATGGTGCATGATCGCTAAGTCTGATTTGGGGAACTATTAAACCTCGATTCGGCACGGGTAGCCATTGACTAGCTACGCCAACTTTGCGAATACTCCGACTCATGCCAATTAAATCAGGCAATATCCGCAAATTGCCAATTAAAGCAATAAAATCACCTCTATCTGGGTAGAAGCGTTCCAGAGGAGGGGGGTAGCTTTGGCAACCGGGTGTAGAATCCTTGTAACCCAGCATTTCTAAGGAAATCATTAAGCGTAGCTGTTGCTTTTGTTGGTGCAACAGTGCTGCATAGTCCGCGCTACCCAGTAAGCCGTATTCTTCCATATCGAAAGCAACCAGCCTTAAGGGATATCTTACAGCTTGGGCAGCAAACTTTCTCGCCAATTCCAGTAATACCGCCACACCTGTAGCATTATCATCTGCCCCTGGTGTTCCCGGAACGGCATCATAATGAGCGCCAATTAAAATAGGTGGCAAATCCTTTTTTTGCCCTCTAGCTTGAGAGGGTAAATTTAATATCAAGTTCTGACAAACTTTACCTCTGACTTCAAAGGTGTGGATTTCCACACTCCCCCACTGGGAAAATTGCTGACGGATGTATTCTTGGACAAAAAAATGTCCAGCCGTTGCCATATAAGGATCGCGTTCTCGCGCGATCGCACTCAGGGAAGTTTGTAATCGCTCTGTTAAATTCAAATTTTTAAAATAGTGGCAATATTTAGAGTTTTCAAACAATCAAAAAAGTCTTGCACTAGGCGATTAGAAGTCGCGGCTACACGAGACAAAACCCGCCTATAGGAGTTTAAATCCTTGATTTTCCCTAAGTCCGCATAGGCGGACTACCCTTCTCTTCGAGAGGCTGCGCCAACGGGTTCTCCAAAGGAGTACGTTTGGATAGCCGCGATTTCTAATCGCCAGGGCTTGGTGCAAAATATGCATTTACCAACTTGCAGATACCAGAAACAGAAGTAGGCGGATAACCAGAATTGAGGCTGCTTAGGCACACCAACCATCTCAATGCTATCCTAGTCTTGCAACTATCTCCTCTAGCTGCACTTCTTAGCTTACTGCCTTAATGATGACTATTATACCATTGAGGTATTTTAATGCTGTAGCACAAAGCTAGAAGTAGTTCCGCCCAATCATAATAAATATATAAGACACTTTAGGAGAAGAGTAACGCATGGGCAAGGTAGTCGGCATCGACTTGGGTACAACCAACTCAGTAGTCGCCGTAATGGAGGGTGGCAAGCCGGTGGTGATTGCCAATGCAGAAGGAATGCGAACAACACCCTCCGTGGTTGGCTTTAGTAAAGAAGGTGAAAGGGTGGTTGGGCAAATGGCACGGCGACAAACCGTTCTCAATCCCCAAAATACTTTTTTTGCAGTTAAACGCTTCATTGGGCGGAAGTATGGCGAACTTAATGCAGATTCCAAGCGTGTACCTTACACCATCCGCAAAGATGATGTCGGTAATATTAAAATCGCCTGTCCCCGTCTGAATAAAGATTTTGCCCCAGAAGAAATTTCGGCAATGGTGCTGAAGAAATTGGCAGACGATGCTAGTCGCTATTTGGGTGAACCAGTCACAGGCGCAGTAATTACAGTACCCGCTTATTTTAACGATTCTCAACGGCAGGCAACCCGCGATGCTGGCAGAATTGCTGGTTTAGAAGTGTTGCGGATTCTCAATGAACCGACTGCGGCATCTTTGGCTTATGGATTGGATCGGGGTGACACGGAAACTATTTTAGTATTTGACTTGGGTGGTGGCACCTTTGACGTATCAATTTTAGACGTTGGTGATGGGATATTTGAAGTCAAAGCTACCAGTGGAGATACACAACTGGGTGGTAATGACTTTGACAAAATAATCGTAGATTGGTTAGCAGAGCAATTTCTGGAAACAGAAGAGGTAGACTTAAGACGCGATCGCCAAGCTTTGCAACGTCTCATGGAAGCTGCGGAAAAAGCCAAAATTGAGCTTTCTGCTGTTAGCGTCACTGATATTAACTTACCCTTCATCACCGCCACGGAAGATGGCCCCAAACATCTGGAAACTCGTTTAACTCGCTCCCAGTTTGAAGGTTTGTGTGGTGATTTGGTAGGGCGATTACGAACACCAGTGAAACGCGCCCTCAAAGATGCCGGACTTTCACCTAGAGATATTGAAGAAGTTGTATTAGTTGGCGGTTCTACACGGATGCCAATGGTGAAGCAGCTAGTGCGGGATTTGATTGGCACAGAACCTAATGAAAACGTCAATCCCGATGAAGTGGTGGGAGTGGGTGCAGCAATTCAAGCCGGAATTCTTGCAGGCGAACTTAAAGATGTGCTGCTGTTAGATGTCACACCCCTTTCTTTAGGATTGGAAACCATCGGCGGCGTGATGAAAAAACTCATTCCCCGCAACACGACTATCCCAGTCCGCCGTTCTGACATTTTTTCCACGTCTGAAAATAACCAAAATACTGTGGAAATTCACGTAGTTCAAGGCGAACGGGAAATGGCAGCAAACAATAAGTCTTTAGGACGTTTCAAGCTGTATGGCATCCCGCCAGCACCACGAGGAATTCCCCAAGTTCAGGTGTCATTGGATATTGATGCTAACGGGATTTTACAGGTAACAGCCCTCGATAGAACCACTGGGCGAGAGCAGAGTATCACCATTCAAGGCGCTTCCACCTTGAACGAGTCGGAAGTGAATCGGATGATTCAGGATGCTCAAAAATACGCCGATGTCGATCGCGAACGTAAAGAAAGAGTAGAAAAGCGGACTCGTTCTGAGGCGTTGATTTTCCAAGCAGAAAGGCAACTTAGAGAAGTAGCACTGGAATTTGGTATGCAGTTTGCCCGCAGCCGCCGCCAAAGAATTGATAATATTTGCCGACAACTAAAGGAAAGTCTGAAGGAAAATAGCGATCGCGGTATCGATCAAGCCTACGCCGACTTGCAAGATGCTCTCTATGAACTAAATCGGGAAGTCCGCCAGTCTTATGCTGAAGATGAAGACGACGACTTGCTTGGTACTATCCGTGACATCTTTACAGGTGGTGATAAAGAGAAAGAACGCGAATCTCCCAGAGATGGCTATCGGGAACGCGACTCATACAGTCAGGACTATGGCAAAGATTACGGTAAAGACTATGGCAGAGACTATAACCGGGATAGTCGTTCTTCCTCTTATGAAAGCCGTCCTCCACGCAAATCCCGTCCTAGCTACCAAGATAACTGGGATGATGAAGAAGACAATGATTGGTTGTAAGTAGGAGGCAGGAGGTAGAAGGCAGGAGGCAGGAGGCAGGAGGTAAAAGCTGCTCAAGAAGCTGATTTCAATGGTTGGCATTTTACATTTAATTATGTCTACCTAATTAGTACTTCTGATAAAAGTTAAGAGTAGAAGTTAAAAATTAAATATTTCAACTCATAACTCCTCTCTCCTAATACCAATTCTTTGTGAGGCTGCGCCAAATTTTCTTTATCTCTCTGTGTCCTTTGCGCCCTTCTCCCTTGGCGCTAGCCTCTCCCAATGTGAGAAGGGGAGACGCTAACGCGAATGCGGTTCGTTCCTCATGTAGTTTGGCGCATCTTCATACAGAATTGGTATAACTCCTAATTAATCCAAAGTCCAAAATCTAAAATTTAAACAACTGACTATGCAAAATTTGCCGAACTTTCGCGATTACTACGAGATATTGGGAGTATCTAAAGATGCCTCTGGTGAGGAAGTTAAAAAGGTTTATCGGCGGTTAGCAAGGCAATATCACCCCGATCTTAATCCGGGTAACAAAGAATCAGAGGAAAAATTTAAGGATATCGGGGAGGCTTATGAAGTCCTTTCAGATCCAGCCAAGCGATCGCAGTACGACCAGTTTAGCCGCTACTGGAAGCAAAAAGGCTTTGCGGGCAACAAACAAACGCCCAAGGCCAAAACTTGGCAGAGTAGTCAAGGCGATCGCAACGGGAATCAGGACGTAGATCCAAGTCAATTCTCCGACTTTGAAAGCTTTATTAACCAAGTTATCGGCGTAAAAAATAAGGGCGCGGCAAGTAATTCTAGTAATGGTAATACTAGCGATCCATTTCGTTCCCCCAGAACAAAAGTTGCCTACACCGTTAACACCCCACCTCGCACAACCCGTCGGGATATAGAAGCCAGATTAACGCTTCCACTAGAAAAAGCTTATCAAGGTGGTAATGAACGCATTCGTTTGGAAGATGGGCGATCGCTAGAAGTTAATATGCCTCCAGGTATGGTATCAGGTCAAACCATCCGTTTGCGGAACCAAGGCGTTGGCGGTGGCGATCTATACTTAAAAATTACCGTTGAACCTCATCCATTATTTAAGCTAGAAGGTTCTAATATACTCTGCCAGGTTCCCGTTACTCCCAGCGAAGCAGTTTTAGGAGGACAGGTAGAAGCACCTACTCTGGATGGCCCTGTAAAAATGACCACTCCTCCCGGAGTTAGATCTGGTCAAAAATTTCGACTAGGCAATAAAGGTTATCCCAGTGATGACGGTAAACGTGGCGATCAATTAGTAGAAATTCAAATAGTTACACCGAAAAATATTAGTCAAGAAGAACGAGAACTGTACGAAAAGCTACGGCAAATTGAAACCTTTAAACCCCGTGCTGATTTAATCCGTTAGGAATAAGATATAAAGCTTCAGTCTTCGTGATTTTGAAAAATTGTTTCTATATCTTGTGAGCCGTGCAAGATACGTACAATTTCTATCCCTTCGTCTATTGGACGATAAAAAATTAAATAATTGTTCACCGGAAAACTTCGTAAAAAAGGAGCTAGTACAAGAAGGCAAAAGTAAAAAGGCAAAAGTAAAAAGAAAGAATGCCTATTTTGTAGGCTTTCTGGCTATTTAAAATAAAATATTTTATCAGATGCTAGACCTGCTGTGTCTTCTTCTGTCTTCTCTAATTCACAAAGGATTTAAAATATAAAAAATATCTTTGAGCAAAGTGACTCAAACAGCCGTGACTCAAAACGGGGCAATGCCACAAAGTAGTAAACCAACTTATTACTCCCTGCTAGGGCTGCATCCCTCGGCATCGGTAATTGACATTCGTCGCGCTTATCGGGAACTGAGCAAACGCTATCATCCTGATACTACAGACTTGCCGACTGCGATCGCCACTCCCAAATTTCAGCAAATCAACGAAGCCTACGCCACCCTTAGCCATCCAGAACGGCGCTTCGGCTACGATTTAAAAATTGGCTATTCCCGCTTTGGAGTGATTCAACCACCCCCGGATTTGAATCATCCCGTCTCGCGTTCTCATGACTGGTCAAAATCAGCTTACCTCGATGCGAGCGATCGCCCCCTCTCATCTGGCGAAATTTTTGCTTTATTTATGCTGGTGTTAACATTTGTAGGCTGTCTGTTATTAGCAGTTACCATCGGCTTAACTCGTGGCGATGCTGCTTTCCAAGCCCATATACTGCAACCAACTGCATCTATACAACAGCAGATTATCTATATGTCGCAACTAATTACCCGTCTGAAATAATTAAAAATTAAAAAATTTCCTAATCCAAAATCTAAAATTCCTATGCTTCTTCTTCCCTCTGATACTCCCCTATATAATCATTCCCTACCACAAATTGAGCAGTGGCTAAAAGACCAAGGCTGTCAACAAGACGAAACACAGAGGCATTGCTGGCGTGTGCAGCGGCCTAGTTGGCAAGCTGAATTATGGCTTGATGTTGAGCAAATCGTAGTGCGATATGTCCAATCTGGAGAAAATGGCCAAGATATCCAACGCTCATTTAAGTATTCTCTGAGTCGGGATGATGTAGAACAAGCTGTGTTTTCAGGCCCATAAAAGAGTGCAAAGTACAAACTAAGCCATCCATAGAATCGGCTACTGATGGGGGCTTACAAGCAGGGGATAATATTGAGAGTCGGCTCAATTGGAATGCCGTTTTCCTGCAGTGAACTGTCTAATGCGATCGCTGCCATTGTCGAGAGCTGACTTTTCACGGGATCTGGAAAACCTCACTTCTATTTCTCTCTCCTAAAAGGAGAGAGACTTTGAATTTTCCCCCTTCCCGCAACGAGTTGGGGGTTAGGGGGTTAGGTTTTTCGTGCGCTTTTCCACATAACGTGAAAAGTCAGTATCGAGAGAGGCGATCGCGGTTGAAAAGGGAGGATAGCGATCGCCAGCTACAGAACCTGCTTGGCAATCGCTGATTCTTTAAGTGCGATTGCCAATCTTCTAAAGTAGGCATAGCGGAAATTGGCGGTTGGGTTTGATTGTAAATTTACACTTTCCCAAATCGCCGCTCCCGTTGCTGGTAGGCACACAAGGCGCGGTGAAACTCCGCCCGGTTAAAATCTGGCCAGAGAGCATCGGTAATATAAATTTCTCCATAAGCCATTTGCCAGAGCAGGAAATTGGAGAGGCGCATTTCTCCACTGGTGCGAATTAACAAATCTGGATCATTAATTCCGGCAGTGTACAAGTGGCTCTCAAATACCTGTTCATTAATTTCATCGGGTTGTAACAGACCTTGCTGAACAAGTTTTGCAATCGCCTGACAAGCTTGTAAAATTTCCTGTCGTCCACCATAATTAGTTGCCACCGAAAACCGGATACCACGATTATTCTTGGTTTCTTCCATTGAACGGGATATTTCTTGTTGGAGCGATCGCGGCAGTTCTTGCAAATTTCCCACAAACTTGATTTGCACATTCTCCTCGACCATTTCTCGCAGTTCTTGGCGCAAAACTCTTTGAAACAGAGTCATCAAAAAATCCACTTCTTCCTGCGGTCTTTTCCAGTTCTCCGTTGAAAAAGCATAAGCTGTCAGCGCCTGAATTCCCCAATCCTGACAACAGCGAAGTAAATCCTTGAGAGCATCTACTCCTCGTTTATGACCCATAATTCGGGGTAGACCTTGACGTTTAGCCCATCGACCATTGCCATCCATAATCACCGCCACGTGCTGCGGCAATAGTTCTCGTTTTAAGTCAGTAGGCAAATCTTGCAGTTTAGTTTGTTGTCCTGTCATTTTTTATCTCGAGAAGCGGTCGATGGTAATCTGAGTAAACGTGAAACCAGTGCTAATGTCTTCCCACCTATCCGACGAACAAAACTCAATAGACCAGGAGCAACAGCTTCCCTATCGACCGTTGGAGACAAAAGAGCCTCCAATGACTCTTTCAACTTCCTAATCGTCAGTGGTCTATTTAGGGTTCCCCGTTCTGCTAAGGAAATAGAACCCGTTTCTTCAGATACAACGACACAAATGCAATTTTCGACCCGCTCAGTAATTCCCATTGCCGCCCGGTGGCGTGTTCCCAACTGGCGCGAGGCTGTGCGTCCCGAAAGTGGTAAAATTATACCCGATGATATAATCCGCGATCCACGGATCAGTGTCGCCCCATCGTGTAACAAAGTTTTCGGCTGAAAAATTGTCTGGATCAGTTCTTTAGAAACCTCCGCATTTAGCTTTACTCCTGGCACCGAAAAATCTCGCTCATCAATTGGCCCTGTGGTTTCCACAATTAGTAAAGCTCCAATGCGGTTTTTTGACAATTCTTTAACAGCCTCAACAATTTCATCAATTACACTATCAGATTTGGGGATTGCCAGACGGTCGGGTTGAAACAACTGGCGGAATTCGCCACGCCCCAATTGTTCCAAAAAGCGCCGAAACTCTGACTGTAGAGCAACTGCCATCGCCACAGCACAACCAATTACCAACTTTTCAAGTACAAAACTGAGCAGAGGTAGTCCGAATCTGCCACTTAGTGCTGAGGCTAGCATTAAGATAATGAATCCTCGCACCATCCATAGTGTCCGGCGCTCACTAATAATAACTAGTATCATGTACGTCAGCGCCAGCACTAACACAATATCCAGAGTCCCAAGTAGCAAGGACTGTGACCACCCCAGGTTTGTCAGCCATTGCTTCCACCAATCTCTCATGACATCTGGATTACACTTTTGCCTCTAATTACATTTAGTCATTAGTCATAATTCACCAGTCATTAGTTCCTGCCTAATGACCAATGACAAAGGACTAATGACTACTTTTTAGTCTTTCTGGTAGGCGATCTTGTCGAATTAAATCTTGATAAGTTTCACGTTGCAAAATTAAATTTGCTTCGCCATTCGCCACTACGACTGCTGCCGGTCGGGGCAAGCGGTTGTAGTTAGATGCCATACTGTAATTGTACGCACCAGTTCCCATAACTACGAGAATATCCCCTGGTTCGGTCTTTGGGAGTAGGGCATTCTTAATCAGAATATCTCCTGATTCACAATGTTTACCAGCAATTGTAACTGTTTGGGTTAAGGGAGAAGACATTTTATTGGCAACAACTGCCCGATAAACTGATTGGTAAGTAATTGGGCGAGGATTGTCAGACATTCCCCCATCAATTGCCACGTAGGTACGAATTTCTGGAATGACTTTCGATGAACCAACAGTATAGGCAGTGACACAAGCTGTAGCAATTAGCGATCGCCCTGGTTCACTCAGTAATTTCGGCAAAGGCAGATTTTCGGCTACACAAGCTTCTTGGATGACTTGACAAATTGCCTTCACCCACTCTTCAATACTAGGGGGATCGTCTGATTCTATGTACTTAATCCCCAAACCGCCACCAACATTTAACTCTGTAATATTTAAACCATACTTCGCGGCATCCCGTAGCCACTGCACCATCACAGCCGCCAAATCTTGATGCGGTTGGCGCTCAAAAATTTGGGAACCAATATGAGCGTGTAATCCTACGCAATTCAGGGCAGATTGTTGGCTGACAAAGGTAAAAACTTCGTCTAAATCGTTGGGATCAAAGCCAAATTTGCTATCTAAGTGTCCCGTGCGGATATATTCATGGGTGTGACACTCGATACCGGGAGTTAGCCGTAGCATGATGCGAATTGGTTGAGTAGGTTGGGCGATTTCGACAAGGGTATGTAATTCATACCAGTTATCCGCCACAATCGTGACACCAGACGCGATCGCTAAAATTAATTCTTCACGAGATTTATTATTTCCGTGAAGGTAAATTTTATCGGGACTAACACCCGCTTCTAGGGCTGTGTAAAGTTCGCCCCCAGAAACTACATCGATTCCTAAACCAACGGAAGCGGCGATCGCACAAACTGCTAAACAATTCCAAGCTTTGGAGGCGTACAATACTTGAGATTCGCCCTTGTAGTATTGCTTGAAAGCATCTCGGTATTGCTGACAAGCTGAACGCAGGGTTTCTTCATCTAAAATATATAAGGGTGAACCAAATTGCTCAACTAGGGTTGTGACATCACACCCACCAATTTCCAGGAAGTCATGATGATGAACTCTGGCAGTTAAGGGTAAAAGTTCTTGATTAGGCGATGGATTTGCTTTGGTGTCAAGCCTTTGAGGTAAATATTGACTTCCAGAATGTTGAACCCCAGTGGGGTGAGTCGATACCATAAATATAAAAGTTGTCCTTGTTCAAATTACGGGCTTTGAGTTCGTCTCCCGATTCCCAGTGTACAAAGGGTTTGTAATCTTATTCAATAAATGTGATCTCATTAGACTTAGAAATTAAATTACTCACCCCAGAGCATCTAAGTGCATTGTTGGAATTGGATCAAGCCTGTTTTGGCGGCCTATGGACAATGGAGGGCTACCAACGAGAGTTGGACAGTCCCAACAGCGATTTACTGGGTTTATTTTCCCCTGTCTCTAATTCGAGACTACTGGGAATGGGTTGCTTTTGGTCAATTTTAGACGAAGCTCACATTACAATTTTGGCGGTTCATCCCGAATATCACCGTCAAGGAATGGGTGCGGCTTTATTATATTCACTTCTCAAGACAGCTTGCGATCGCAAAATGGAGCGAGCTACCCTCGAAGTGCGAGCTTCCAACTTGGGGGCTATATCTTTATATCAAAAATTTGGCTTCAAAACAGCCGGACGGCGGCCGCGTTACTACCAAGATAACGATGAAGACGCGCTGATTCTTTGGCTCCCAGATTTACAACACCGCAAATTTCAAGCAACTTTAAACCAGTGGTATTCTATTGTCAGCGATCGCTTGGCCAAATCCTCTTGGCACTTGGTTTTTAAGTAGCTGGGGATTTTTAATTTTGAATTATCGGGGCTTGCGATCAACTTCAGCAAAAAAATGTAACTTTGCTGCGCCTAATTATATTTAAATGTTTTATTGAAAATAAGATTTATATAATTAAAAACTATGACAGGTATTTATGCTTTACATTCAAGCGTATATATGTTATAAATAAACGTTTGGGATTAACTCAATAAACTCTGAATGCAAGCAGTCAGCTATTTGTAATAAATCCTAAAAACGCTGGTGAACTAAAGCTCCTCAGTACACTAGCTAGATAAAAGTAGTCAATAGTTAACAATTAGCCCATCAACTAAAGTCATAGCTTCAGGATGTCTATAATCTGTTATACAGGCATCCAAAAGCTTTGCCTGTGCTAAAATCAGCATACCGGCACGACCGCAGATGATGGGATAAAGCCATGTTTGAGCGCTTCACAGAAAAAGCCATTAAGGTAATCATGCTGGCCCAAGAAGAGGCCCGCCGTTTAGGTCACAACTTTGTTGGAACCGAGCAGATCCTCTTGGGTCTGATTGGCGAAGGCACTGGAGTAGCCGCCAAGGTGCTGAAATCAATGGGCGTCAATCTTAAAGATGCCCGAATTGAAGTTGAAAAAATTATCGGACGGGGATCAGGCTTTGTTGCCGTGGAAATTCCGTTTACCCCACGGGCAAAGCGAGTTCTAGAACTCTCTTTGGAAGAAGCACGCCAACTGGGGCATAACTACATTGGCACCGAGCATCTGCTGTTGGGCCTAATCCGCGAAGGGGAAGGCGTCGCAGCCAGGGTGCTAGAAAACCTCGGTGTGGATCTATCTAAGGTCAGAACCCAAGTCATCCGCATGTTGGGAGAAACTGCTGAAGTTTCACCAGGCGGTTCATCCGGGCGCACAAAAACCCCGACTCTGGATGAATTTGGTTCAAACCTGACCCAAATGGCAATGGACAATAAGCTCGATCCAGTGGTGGGACGTGCCAAGGAAATTGAGCGGGTGATCCAGATATTGGGTCGCCGAACTAAAAATAACCCAGTGCTAATTGGGGAACCAGGGGTTGGTAAAACTGCGATCGCTGAAGGTTTAGCTTCACGCATTGCGACTAAAGATGTCCCTGACATCCTCGAAGATAAACGCGTAGTCACGTTGGATATTGGTTTGCTCGTAGCAGGAACCAAGTACCGAGGTGAATTTGAAGAACGCTTGAAAAAAATCATGGATGAAATCCGCTCGGCGGGTAATGTCATTCTCGTGATTGATGAGGTACACACCTTAATTGGTGCGGGTGCAGCAGAAGGTGCTATTGACGCAGCGAATATCCTCAAGCCAGCTTTGGCCAGAGGTGAGTTGCAGTGCATCGGTGCTACAACCCTAGATGAATACCGGAAGCACATCGAGCGAGATGCAGCCCTAGAGCGGCGTTTCCAACCAGTGATGGTTGGTGAACCTACAGTTGATGAAACAATTGAAATTTTATATGGTCTGCGCGAACGCTACGAGCAACACCATAAACTGAAAATCTCCGACGAAGCATTAGTAGCGGCGGCGAAGTTATCAGATCGTTACATTAGCGATCGCTTCCTCCCAGATAAAGCCATCGACTTAGTTGATGAAGCTGGTTCTAGAGTGCGCTTGATTAACTCCCAATTGCCACCCGCAGCTAAGGAGTTAGACAAAGAACTGCGTCTGATATTAAAAGAAAAAGATGACGCGGTGCGCTCTCAAGACTTTGACAAAGCTGGGGAACTGCGCGATCGCGAAATGGAAATCAAAGCTGAAATCCGCGCGATCGCTCAAAGCAAGACCAATGCAACAGGCACAGAAGGTGAAGAACCTGTAGTTACAGAAGAAGACATTGCCCATATTGTCGCTTCCTGGACTGGGGTACCGGTGAACAAACTCACCGAATCTGAATCTGAAAAGCTGCTGCACATGGAAGACACCTTGCACCAGCGTTTAATTGGTCAAGATGAAGCTGTGAGAGCAGTTTCACGAGCAATTCGTCGCGCTCGTGTTGGTTTGAAAAATCCCAACCGACCCATAGCTAGCTTTGTCTTCTCTGGGCCGACTGGTGTAGGTAAAACCGAGTTGGCGAAATCCTTAGCTGCTTACTTCTTCGGTTCCGAAGAAGCGATGATCCGCTTAGATATGTCCGAATACATGGAGCGTCACACCGTCAGCAAGCTGATTGGTTCGCCTCCAGGGTATGTTGGCTATAACGAAGGTGGTCAGTTGACCGAAGCCGTGCGGCGGCGTCCTTACACCGTGGTGTTGTTCGACGAAATCGAAAAAGCCCACCCCGATGTTTTCAATATGCTGCTGCAAATTTTGGAAGACGGTCGGTTAACTGATGCCAAAGGTCGCACAGTAGACTTCAAGAACACCTTGCTGATTTTAACTTCCAATATTGGTTCTAAGGTAATTGAAAAAGGCGGTAGCGGTATCGGCTTTGAATTCTCCGAAGATGCCAGCGAGTCAACTTACAACCGGATTCGCTCTTTGGTCAACGAAGAACTCAAGCAGTACTTCCGTCCAGAGTTCCTCAACCGACTCGATGAAATTATCGTCTTCCGTCAGTTGAACAAGCCGGAAGTGACCCAAATCGCCGAAATTATGCTCAAGGAAGTATTTGGTCGTCTGACGGAAAAGGGTATCACCTTAGAAGTCACAGACCGCTTCAAGGATCGTTTGATCCAAGAAGGTTACAGTCCCAGCTACGGCGCAAGGCCATTACGTCGGGCAATTATGCGCCTGTTAGAAGATAGCCTAGCAGAAGAAATTCTGTCTGGTCGTATCAAAGATGGCGATACAGCCCTTGTTGATGTGGATGAAAATGGCATTGTCCAAGTTAGTTCTCAACAGCGCCGGGAATTGTTACCCCAAGGTGTTGAGTAATATTTAGGGTTTGGGATTTAAATCTCAAATAGAAAATTAGAAAACGGTAGAGTGTTTATTGCTCTACCGTTTTTTTGTGGGAAAATATCTGGGTTTGCGATCGCTATGTTTTGATTTTGCTCGTAATTCTGGAATCTAGCTGTTTTCAGCTTTCATCTGCACTAATACCAAAAAATATTATATATTGGTATTATATACAGGAGGAAATTGTATGCAAAAAAATACAAGTGTTACCTTGGGTGAGCATTTTGAAGCGTTTATCGCCAATCAAGTTGACAGCGGTCGTTTTGCCAGCGCCAGTGAAGCGATTCGAGCGGGACTGCGCCTTTTAGAAGAGCGAGAAATAAAACTTGCCGCTTTGCAACGAGCATTGACAGACGGGGAAAACAGCGGATTTGCTGACTATTCTCTCTCAGGATTGCTTGCAGAACTTGACCGTGAATAGCGCATGTCAGCATTTCGCCTGACTGAATTAGCCACTCAAGACTTGCTATCAATCGGTCGCTACACCCAAAAAACATGGAGAACTGAGCAGAGAAACCGTTATCTTGCTATCTTGGACGATTTGCTTTCATCTCTTGGCACGAGAGCCACACAGAGGACGTACTTGTGATGATATTCGCTCAGGATATCGCAAGTACCACATCGGACGACATTTGGTCTTTTATTTAGAATCGGCACGATATTTACATAATAAAAACCCATTAGCTCGACTTTTTGGTATTCGCATTGGTTACAAAGTAGCTGTTTCATTCAGTGGTGAGATGGAGCGCGATTATCGGTGATTTCTGGTATAGCCTTATCGTTACCATGTTAGATTGATCTGATAAGTACTAAAAGGTGTTTCAATTTATGACCTTCAGTGATGTAGTTGAAGCAATTAAAAGTCTTTCCAGCGAAGAGAAGTTAGAAATTCAACTGTTATTGCAGCAATATCTACGGGAAGAAAGGCGTGAAGAGATTTATCAAAATTTTCAGGCGGCGCAAGTAGAACAGCAAAATAGTCAACTAAAGTTTTCCTCAAATATCGATGAACTGAGACAACTGATAGAAGAGTGATGTTAAAAGTAAGTTTCAATTCTTCATTTAAACGTGCTTTTAAAAAGCGAAGATGCGGTACAAAATTAGATCGCAAGGTGTAGGGGCAATTCATGAATTGCCCCTACGGGTGTACCTCACGTGAACGAGAACCGCTATAAGTTTACTACGACCAAAGCTATAAGGTGGTATTGTCGCCTGCCGTTCCACAGCCGAACTCAGCCAAGATGTGATTCAACGCTTTTTAGCTGTTTAATTTTTGATATTTCTATATCAATTGTGTCGGAAGCAATCAAGTCTGCTGCTTCTTGTAAAAGCTCATGTTGTTCCTTTTGAATCACTTCTAAGCGATGAGAAATTTCTATTAATCGTTGTTGTTTATTTGGTTGAAAAGTTTCAGGTAGTAAAATAGTCAGGTTATCAGTTGTTTTCGTAGCTGTGATTTTTTGAACAGCAAAACTGGCAACCTTAGTTAAGGATAGAAAACTAACTTTAATCAAAGCCTGAAGTAGTTTTAATGGAACTTGGAGTATTGACCAACTAGTTGTTTCAATCAAGCGGACAATTGCTTTGATGATGCTCCAAAGTAGAGCAAGCGCAAACACTAGAATTACTACACTAATAATTGGGTGATTAGCTGCCCAACTTCCTATTTGAACTAACCTAAAAAATAACGGGTGTTGCATCAGCCAATCATTCACAGAAGAAGTAATTGCGGTTTTTACTACTCCCGATGTTGTACTCTTAACTTGTTCAGCCCTTTGCCAATTGTGTTCTAAAGAACCTTTAGCTTGTTCAAGAGTTGCGCTAACTGTATTAATTGCCTTATCGGTCGTAGTTGCTGCTGTATCCTGCAAAGACTGTCCAGCTTGTTGCAGTGAATTACTGAAAGAGTGAACGCTTTGGTTGACGATATCTTTCGCTGTTTGCAAGGGTTGCAAAATTCCTTCAGGCAAATTTATCTCTAGAGAAAGTGCCATAAAACATAAAAATTTGATTACTTCTCTTTCTAACTCGAAGCACTAGTATAAAATCGCAACGCAAACCGCCAAAACCAAGTAGAAGCCAAAAATAGCACTACTGCTAATATTGCCGCACCTATGAACCAGCTAATTTCACTCCGACCCAATAGCGCTTGGGCTGGTACAGTAGTTAAAAAAGCCACTGGCATGATAAAGGTGAAGAAAAAACGGTAAGCTGTGGGATATGCGGCGATGGGATATCGTCCAGCTTCCAACAAACCACGCAGCACTTCGGTAGCATTGTATATTTTAACGAACCAAATACTGGTTGCTCCTAACATAAACCACAAACTGTACAAAATCACCAAACTGAACAATAAGGGCGGCGCACCAAGTAGATAGCCGTCTATCCCTACACCGAGGCGTTTACCTGCATAGCCAATGATAATACTACCAAAAATTAGATCCGGCAGTCCCCAAGGTGAAAAGGTATGGGTGGAAAGCCAAAACTGACTGCGGATAGGTTTTAATAATATGAAGTCTAAAGTGCCTTCCTGTACGTGACGGACAATGCGATTCAAGTTCGACGCTAGAAAAGTCGCAGAAAATCCTTGGAGTATGGTAAAAATTCCTAGAACTACTAAAGCGGCTTCCCATGACCAGCCACTAAAAGTGTACCCAGTCCGGTAAAATAAGAATAGTCCAAAGAGGCTGCCAGCAAGATTTCCTAAGCTGCTCAGGGTAGTTATGAAAAAGTTAACACGATACTCTAACTCTGCTGCGATCGCAACACTCCAAAATAGTCTTAATACTTTCAAATATCTTTGCATCTTGCACCAATACCATAAAATATGCCACCTGTAATGACATTTCTCAAGATTACACAATAACTTTATGTTAATTTAATATTATTTTTTATTCAGGAAAATTGCTAAACGTTAAGATATTTTAGGCTTATTGTTTAACAGTAAAAGATTTTATGCATTTAAATTTACCAGACCTAATTACAAAAATTGGCTATTTTGGGGTGTGGGCGATTATTTTTGCGGAATCTGGCTTGCTAATTGGTTTTTTTCTCCCCGGAGATAGTTTGCTATTTACTGCTGGATTTCTCGCATCTCTTCCGAAATCAGGGTTTAACATTTGGGTTCTGATTTTTGGTGCTTTTGTTTGTGCAGTCCTTGGTGATAATGTTGGCTACGCTACAGGGCATAGATTTGGCAGAAAATTATTTGAGAAAGAAGATTCATGGTTGTTTCAGAAAAAACACCTGGTAAAAACCCAAGATTTTTATGAGAAGCATGGCAAAAAAACCCTAGTTTTAGCGAGATTTACACCGATTATCCGCACTTTTGCGCCCATTGTGGCTGGACTTGGTGCCATGCATTACCGAACATTTATGTCTTACAACTTAATTGGCGGATTCTTGTGGACATTCGGCATCACCTTTTTAGGTTTTTTCTTAGGAAAATCTCTGCCACCTGAACAGGTAGATAAGTATTTGTTACCGATTATTGGATTAATTATAGTTGTTTCTTTACTGCCATCGATTATTCATGTAATACAAGAAAATCGAGCAAACAAAAGTTAAAGTTTTTTCGTAATTTATGAGGATTATTAATTTTTAATTCGGAGCGGTGTGACTTACTTAAACATCAACCTCTATCTGTTTCTAGAAAATCTCCTCTTTTTCATAATTGCCACACTTTTGATTGTGGTTGTGAATTGGGGGTGGAAACAAACAAAGCCCTATACTTTACCTCTACCCTTTCCCTGTTGGTATAAGAGGTTGTTTGAAAAGTGGTTGGCTGTAATTTTAGGCACTTATTGATCCCCCCTAACCCCCCTTAAAAAGCAGGGTGGTTTCATACGAAAAAAGAAAAATAGGGTGGCGGGTGGCGCTACGGGAACAACTGCAATTAAGATGAGTAATGGGTATTACTCATTACTTATTACTCATTACTCATTTATTTATTAAAGGGTATTAGGACAACAGTTTCAAGAAACTGGTTCAAAAACCATTTGAGGCATCAACACTTGATCTTGTAATTGTCCAATACCTAAAAAGCGAGTCTCTTCTTCATAAACTCGCACTATTCCAGTCACATCAGAATTTAGAGAAACTCGCTGACCTTGACACCATTTTGGAGCAGACATTGCTGGTAAACTAACAGACAACAAATGTTGTAAAGCTGCATCAGGGGCTAGAGGTTGAAAAGTCCCGTCTTGCAGTTTAGCTTCTAAGTCGGTGAAAGTGAGACTATCTGTTAAATCAAAACCACTGCTTTCAGTGCGGATCAAAGCCGCAAGAGTACCACCAGTTTCTAAGATTGCACCTAAGTCACGAGCGATCGCTCTAATATATGTACCAGAACCACAGGCGATCGCCACATCCAATTCGGGGAAATCTCCTTCTCTCCAGTCCAAAATTTCTGTATGAAAAATTTCCACTGTCCGCACTGGAACTTGCACTACTTCACCTTTACGTGCTAAATCGTAGAGGCGTTTACCATCCACTTGAATGGCACTGTAACTCGGTGGTATTTGCTCAATTTTCCCTTGAAATTGTGCCAGTGCAGTTTTTACCTCTACCAAACTCAATCCAGGACAAGGTTGAGAATTAATAATTTCACCTTCTAAATCATCCGTTGTAGTCCGCACACCCAGACGGATGGTAGCCTTATAAGCTTTGCTTTCTGGCAGATATTGCAATAATCTAGTGGCTTTACCAAGTGCGATCGGTAAAACCCCTGTCGCGGCTGGATCTAAGGTTCCCGCGTGTCCTACACGTTTGAGGCGCAACAATTTTCGCACCCGCGCTACGCAGTCGTGGGAAGTCCAGCCAAATGGTTTGTTTAAGTTGAGAAAACCTTGAAATAACACAAAATCAACACTTACAGCTTCTAAACTCTATTAAATACTTATTTAACGCTCAAAGCATTAATATTTAGCAATCTAAGAAGATGTTTGAAAAGTCATGATTGATGTGTCCGATGCTCAATATTCTAGGGGACTTCCAAATAAAAAAATGTCCTAAAAACTGACCCAAAAGCCTCTCTATTTCTCCTCTCTCTGTGTTCTCTGTGTCTCTGTGGTTCGTTTATTTGGATAATTTATTTCTTGGAAGTCCCTAGTTGCTCGTCTTGGTTTGCTCTGTGATGATTTAACTTTAGGTGAGTTTTGCAAGTGTGTTGCTCGTTTGGGTGGTTTTCTCGGTCGTAAAAGTGATGGGCTTCCTGGTTGGCAAACTCTATGGCGCGGATGGTGTCGATTAATGGATATGTGCTGGGCTATCGATTTTTCAACCCAGTCTTTGGAAAAATGTTGGTAATGGCAAGCTTCCCTACTAGCGTTGGGGGAGAATTCAAAGCCTCTCTGCTTGCAGGAGAGAGGAATGGAAGTGAGGTTTTCCAGATCCCGTGAAAAGTCAGAAGATAATTTCGCGATCGCTAAGAAGTAGACTTAAGTGTTTTTAGGTAGTTGCACAGTAAATACACTACCTTTACCTAATTCAGAGGCGACCTGGATAGTTCCGGCGTGCCCTTCTATAATCCGGTGGGATAGATGTAGTCCTAAGCCACTACCTGAGCGTTTATTTCTACCTTGGCGAAATCGCTCGAAAATTGTTGCCCGATCTTCAGGTGCAATCCCATATCCTGTATCTTGTACCTCAATTGTCACCAAACCTGGATTTCCGGGATGAGGTGATGTTTCAAAAATGCGGATTGTTATGCCACCTATATCTGTAAATTTGATGGCATTTGCGATCAAGTTGTTTAGCACTCGCCGTAGTTCCAAGCGATCGCCCATAATCATACCAGCATTTGGACTCCGTGGTTGTAATTCACTGGTATCTATTTCTAGAGTCAAGCCTTTTTCATTAGTTAGAGGACTTAGTTCGCTGACTACTTCTTGAGATATCTCACGTAAATCGCATTCTTCCCAATTCAACGTTTTTTTACCTGCCTCGAAGCGATAGACTTCTAACAGGGTGTTTACCATTTCCATCAAATTTTGGTTACTACGAATCATAACTGCGATCGCCTGTTTCATTTCCGGCGAAATTTTGCAGAATATTTCCATTTCAAATAAATTCAACATCCGATCGGCGGCTACTAGGGGAGTTCGCAAATCATGAGTCAGACGGGAAACAAAGTCTTCCCGTTGGCGGGCCATTTTTTGTTGTTCGTCCAGACTGTGTTTGAGACGTAATAGCGATCGCACCCTTGCCAGTAGTTCGTCAGTATCAAATGGTTTACGAATAAAATCGTCAGCACCAGCGTCCAAACCGTCCACAACGCTGGATTCATGAAAGGCAGTAATCAGCAAGATTGGAATATAAGATATGGCCGGGTTATTCCGAATCCGGCGTGTGACTTCATAGCCATCTATTCCCGGCATCATCACATCTAACAGAATCAGATCGGGTGGAGATTGTTCAATTTGCCGCAAAGCCTTTATTCCATTGGAAGCCAAATCAATTTCATACCCCTCACTTTCTAAAATTGCTTGAACCAAAATGAGATTATCTTGAATATCGTCAACTGCGAGAATACGATAAATTTTATTATCTTCAACTACAGACATGATTTATCAACTTTTATTAGTTTTTTTGGAAGTAATTTATAATTTAAATGTAGGAGAGCCTATTGATGTTTTCCTGGCTTCAGAAGATGAATGATGGGGATTTTTAGTATGGTAAAAAAAACCATCGTCATCTAACTGTGAAGCTGGAGCATCATCTGCTAGAGTCGATAATGTGATTTGACGTGGCAATTCAATTTTAAACATTGAACCCACCTCCAATTTGCTCTCAATAAAGATTTTGCCGCCCATCATTCGTACCAACGAATCTATAATTGCCAAACCCAGACCGGTACCTGGATATTTGCGAGTGATAGTTTGATCGACTTGCCGAAATGCTTCAAAAATATGTTTAAAATCCCTGGGTGGTATGCCAATACCTGTATCTCGAACAATAATTGCTAATCGATTTCCAGGTAATTCCTTAACCTCAACCCAAATTTCACCATGCTCTGTGAACTTAATGGCGTTGGAGAGCAGGTTAATTAAAATCTGTTTAATCCGAACCGGATCATTAAATACCGAAGCATTCCGCAAATCGTTTCGCACTAACAATGATAGATTTTTGGCATCAGCTAGGGAACGCATTTCATCTACAGCGAGATTTATTACCTTTGATACATCAAATATTTCTCCCTTTAAGTCTAATCGTCCTGCCTCCAGCTTGGAAAAGTCGAGAACTTCATTGAGTAGCATCAGCAAATGCTTGCCATTATTTAAGATGCGCTGAACCATATCTGCTTGCTGCTGCGTGAGTTGACCAAACTTAGGACGCAGGAGTATTTGCGAAAATCCAATAATCGCATTCATCGGCGTTCTGAGTTCGTGGGACATAGTTGCCAAAAAAAGTGATTTGAGCCGTGATGCCTCCAATAGCTTGAAGTTTTGCATTTGAATCTGTTGCTGTTGTCTCTCCAATTCTTGGTTTTTAAGAATGAGTTTTTCATGACTTTCTCTGAACTGCTGGGTTGCCAAATCTGCCTGCATTTCAGCCCGATAAATCCGAATCGCACTTCGCAAAATATGTGCCAATATTTCTGGGGAGATCCTAGACTTAAAAAGATAATCTGTAGCACCAGCTTTCAATAATTGGAGAGTAATTTGTTCATCTCCTTGATCAGTTAGGACTACTAAAGGAACTTTAATTTCCGAAGAACGTAGCCGTTGAATTAAGGTTAGTCCATCCTGATCTGGTAAGCGATAGTCGAGCAAAACACAATGATATGGAGTGGTGCTTAAGGCAGAGAATGCATTATTAACATCGCTTACTTCAGAAAGTTCCACCTCAACACCTGCTTGAGTCAGGGCACAACGGATTGCCATCCTGTCTACTTCGTCAGCGTCTACAACCAAAATTTTCAGCGTCTCTTCCATCGGTTTTTATTTTGCCGCCAAAGATAGGTTCATACATAACATTTCTCTTTTCAGATCATCCAACTAAAAAAATATAAGATTTTCGGACATCTAAAATCTGTAACTTGATTGACTAAGACATTTTGCATAACAATACTTGTTTGCCCTTCCCATTATCCCATTATCTCAACATTCCGGGCATTTCCTGGGGTTGAATTCAGTCTGTCATATCCTCGATCTAGTTAATTTACCAGAGTCTGGGAATTAAACTCCTAGCAAATGACCAATGGCTCTCAACTAATTAGTAACTAAACAAATCGAAAATTATTGATCTGAAGACAGCAGACGAAACTGATGTCAAGTCAAATAACATACTTTACCAAGCTTAAAACCAATTGTAAATGAGTGAGCAAGCGAGCGTCGTCAGTCATTGGTGAGAGTTGCATCCCATTATCCTGTACCACAAGCTTGAAGAATTTTACTCATCAGACTAAATAAGAAAGTCCTGTCTATACCTATTTGTGAATCTGAAGTAATCTTACCTCCTGGAATTTCGACAATTTTCTTATAGGGGTTATCGATTGAGTAGGTGCAACAACCCCACCCCCAACCCCCTAAGAGCAAGCGGGTGGGGTAAATCAGTACCTCACGTTGGGGTAGCCTAAGAAGAGAAGTTGAAATCTGCTGTAATTAGGAAACGCTATAACGATCGCTAGACCTGTGTTAAGATTTTCTTAGCGATCGCCAACTTCCACTGCTCAGAAAATTACCAAGACCTAAGCCTGACAAAGCTTCCCTACGAAAGTTGGGCGAAAATTCAAAGCCTCCAAACTGCCCATAAAGGACGACCAATAACCTTGCTGCTGCTGATTCCAACAAACTTTAACGCCATCTGATTCCCTTTAATGAGGATTGGCTCTATCAATCGGATTAATCCAAAGGTTTGGTTAAAAATCCCTGGAAAGCATCCTTCACTTTTTCGGAAAGCAACTTCGTCGAGTTGTAATTTTTTCATTTTCGGAAGCTTTTTTTAAAGTTTTATACAAAAAAATACTAATTAACGAATGGAACATCGCAACTCAAAGCTGAATTATAAACAAGGAGCAGCAATTTTGCATTCGTCTCAATATTTCATACTTTTTGTGTAAGTATCCATATATCTTCAGTTAGATTTATCCTCTATCAAAATATAAAAAAAATCGGGTATTTATTATTTCTATCGGTGGATGCAGACTGGTTGGAATATCATCTATCTTTAGATAGGTAAAATTAAGAGCTAGTGCTGACAAAAGGTAATATTTTGAAAGATGCAAACAGCGCAAGAGTTGAGTGTAGCAATGAATGAAATTAGTATTATTTTAATTGAAGATCATGACTTAACGCGAATGGGGCTACGAGCGGCATTACAGTCTCACAGCGCATTGAAAGTAATTGGCGAAGCGGCAAATGCTACCCAAGGATTAAAACTTTTAGAAACGGCAAAGCCAGATGTAGCTGTTGTAGATATCGGTTTGCCTGACATGGATGGCATCGAACTTACTCGCAAATTCAAACGCTATCAAGCCGAAACGGGGCAATCGAATACGAAGATTCTCATCCTGACGATGGATCATACAGAGGATGCTGTACTTGCAGCTTTTGCGGCGGGTGCTGATTCTTATTATATGAAAGAAACAAGTATCAGTAAATTAACTGAAGCAATCCAAGCAACTCACGGCGGTAACTCTTGGATTGATCCGGCAATTGCCAATGTGGTATTGCGGAAGATGCGCCAAGGTATTCCTGGAGAAATCCAAGGTTCTGACAAGCCGAAGACTGTAAAAATTGAGGCGTTGGCATCAGAATACGAGCAAGTTTTGGAAACATACCCCCTGACTCAACGGGAACTAGAAATCTTGGAGTTGATTGTCGGTGGGTGCAGCAATGGGCAAATTGCTGAGAAACTCTACATTACAGTTGGTACTGTGAAAACCCATGTTCGCAATATTCTAAATAAACTGTGTGCTGATGATCGTACTCAAGCGGCTGTGAGGGCTTTACGTTCTGGGTTGGTAGCGTGAGGGAGCAGGGAGCAGGGAGCAGGGAGCAGGGAGCAGGGAGCAGGGAGCAGGGAGCAGGGAGCAGGGAGCAGGGAGCAGGGAGCAGGGAGATGAGGGAGTGAGGGAGTGAGGGAGTGAGGGAGTGAGGGAGTGAGGGAGTGAGGGAGTGAGGGAGTGAGGGAGTGAGGGGACAAGGAGAATAAGCATACCCAATACCCAATACCCAATACCTATTCAAAATCGTTCCTGTAGACATTCTGCAATGCGTAGTGCGGCACCGGGTTTGCCCATACGTCGTAGACCATTTTCGGCAATAATTTGCAAAATATCAGGATCTTTGAATAGGGACTGTACAACCTCCGCTACTTCTGCTGGCTGCTCGACTAAAATCAAAGATGATCCGAGAAGACGACTTTGAGCTTCAGCAAAGGCAGGGTTATATTGGGGTCCATTACCGGGAATCGCGATCGCAGGTTTCCCTAAACCGATAAACTGTTCTGTGGCTGTACCTGCCATTGCGATCGCTAAATCTCCCAAATGCAAGCAATCATTATAGGCTTGTTGTGTAAGCAGTAAATATGCATTTCTTTGTTTAAATGTCAAGAGATTTGGATCAGAAATTTTGATCGGAGATGCAGATTCAGTGCGCCAGCCTTGGGATTGCACACTTTGGGATAAAATATTAGAGTCTAAACCAGGTGCGATCGCACCTAAAAATATCACCGTGCCAGAAGTGTAAAACACCGAATTTCGCTCCTGGAAACTTGCCATCAAAGCAGATACGGCAATCATAATTGTTTCCCAGTTGGCGTATGCCTCTGGCGCACGGGAACCAGGAAGAAGAGTCACTATTAAAGGCCGGACAGTCTCTTGCTGTTGGGCATCCCGACTATAAAATTGTTGGCGTGAAAACGTCGGTTCTAGACCATCCATCATGGGATTACCCAAACTTAAAGCTGGAATTGACCATTGTTTTAATGTTTCCGTGGTCAGCGCATCTCTAGGAAACACCGCCTGACAACGGCGACGACTCATTAACCAACGTTCCCAAGGATGGTAAACTGAACCAGAAAAGTTTTCCCAACGCGCATTCTTGGATTTCCGTGGTAATAATCCAGCTTCATCTCGGACATAATATTCAGATTTCGCCGTACCCACAAAAGCATAATTAGCGCCACTGAAAGTTGCAAACAACAACGGGACAATATCTCCCACAGCTAAAATCGCTCTTTTATTACCTAATTTTTTTTGAGAATTCACCCAACGACGGACAGATTTGATCTGGCTGAGGGTAAGTTGCAATAAACCACCGCGTACATCCCGCGCTAATTGTCGTCCATCCATATAAATAAAGCCGCCAGAAGGCATAGTGCGGACTGAACCAATCAGAGGGATATCCAACTGTTGATAAGCACGTCCTTCACCCACCAGAGGTAAAGCAAATATCTCTGGTGGGTTTGGTTGTCGTTGGAGTTCTTGCAAAATCCGAACTGCAATTACATCTTCCCCATGTCCATTACTTAATACAAGTAACCGCAAAGGAGGGGAGTTAGAAGCTAAGGATAACCGAGATACATTACTCATAAGAAACAAAATATCAAAATTAACTGTCTGTTTGGGTAAGAGGTTTAAAAATTCAAAATTCAAAATTGAAGTTGGATAAGATCCCCCCTAACCCACGCCAGTCGCTCCACTTGGGGAGACCCCAAGACCGCGCTGGCTCCCCTTAAAAAGCAGGGCTGTTTCATTCGATCTCTTAGAGATTTTGTCAATAGTATAAGTCAGAAATTTGCTTGATTTGGTTATCGAAAAGATAC
>NZ_JBALEK010000099.1:0-47628 GCF_036917815.1 Nostoc sp.
ATCGCGTCTTCCTCCTGATTCATCGCGTCTTCCTCCTGATTCATCGCGTCTTCCTCCTGATTCATCGCGTCTTCCTCCTGATTCATCGCGTCTTCTTCCTTCCCGTCATTTACATAGCGCGAATAATTCCGAGTTTTTTGGGTTGGCAATTACATCAATGCAAAGCAATAATTGCATAAATTTTTGTATAAATCAAAGATGTAACCATGAATCATTACGATCCTCAACCAGAAAACGACAAACCCAAATACAAAGGTAAATATCGAATTGATTCAACCCGTTTACCAGCATGGAGTTATGCTAGTAATGCCGGATATTTCGTTACTATTTGCACCGACGGTAAAAAATGCTTTTTTGGTGAGGTTGTGCAGAGTGAAATGCAGCGATCGCCAATTGGAGAAATTGCTCAGAAATTGTGGTACGAGATTCCTAATCATTTTTCTAATTGCCAGATAGATTCGTTTTGCGTCATGCCTAATCATATTCATGGGATTTTGGTTATTAATCAAATACGAGAAGAGGACGTGATGAATCCACGAACACAGGAAGAAGAAGACGCGAT
Source organism: Nostoc sp. (assembly GCF_036917815.1). Lineage (GTDB taxonomy): Bacteria > Cyanobacteriota > Cyanobacteriia > Cyanobacteriales > Nostocaceae > Nostoc. The sequence goes on from NZ_JBALEK010000099.1 coordinate 563, forward strand.
GAATCGCGTCTCTACAAGGGGGGATGGTGAACGGGGTGGGGTTACTGGGTTATTTAATCCGATGTTGTCTAAAAATTCTCTTTCTAAAATTATTAGATGGTACAAAGGACGATGTTCATTTGAAATTAATCAAATATATGAAGGTTTTGGATGGCAAGAAAGGTTTCATGACAACATAATTCGTAATGAATTCGCCCTCGATAAAATTAGACAATATATTATCAATAACCCAATCAATTGGGAACGCGATGCCTACGGCGGGGCATAGCCCATCGCGAACAACCACCCCATCCCCCCTTGTAGAGACGCGATTCATCGCGTCTTCTTGCTGTGTTTGTGGATTCATCGCGTCTTCTTGCTGTGTTTGTGGATTCATCGCGTCTTCTTGCTGTGTTTGTGGATTCATCGCGTCTTCTTGCTGTGTTTGTGGATTCATCGCGTCTTCTTGTATTTGATTATTCATCGCACCTAGTACTATTGACGGGTATAACGATGTTTCACCCCAATCGGAAAATATTCTGCATCCCCCATTGGCGCTAACATAACCTGTGGTGTTTGATATTCTGCGGGAACATAATTAGCAAACTCGCTATTTAGGCGTAGCAGTTGTGAGAGAATAGAAGATGCGATCGCTTCTCTTCGATCTTCACTACCCTCTACCCCTGCTCCTAACTCCACAACCACAGATAAAAATCGATTCTTGTCTGCATCTTCCTTCACCTGCAACACAAATTTACCCGTTACCCATTCTTGAATTACTGGTTGTTCTAATCCCACCGTCACATTTTCGGGATAGATATTTGCGCCAAAGTAGGAAACCGTAAAGTTAGAACGGCCAAAGACATAAACAAAAGGTAGCTGATGAATACCTCTAGCTGATTGTTGATTCTCAGAACGGAGATTTTCAAGCGGGTTAAATCCCCATTCTGCTAAAAATTGCAGCATGGCATCATAACTAATTATTCCACCAGTATCTAAAATGTCATAACGTACTAAGGGAATACCGTTATCTCCCGAAAACAGCAATCCGCCATCTTGAACTTCAAAAAAGCGAGTGAAGGGATCATATTGTACTAATGTGGGTAAACGCGATTCCCCAAATAAAGCTCTAGCGGCATCGGGATTTTCTGCCAAAAAACGGCGAATACAGATACTTAACGGTGTTTCATTACCTAAAACTCCCGCATCCGCAGTGCCGTAAAGTGATGCAAAATCATAGCAAGGATTTTGTGAACCAATTCTTTCACCAACTAAACTCCGCCATTCTTCACTAAATACTTCTCCCGCCATCACTAATTTAATCTGATATTGCTGCCACTCCACGCCACGGGCGATACCAGTATCAATGACATCTTTTAAAAATGGCGGGTATCCCAATAACACCACTTGTTCAAATTCTGAACCAAGTTCTTGGACAACTCGCAATATTTCTTCTTTATTGTTACCAGGAGTAATTACAGTGATGAGATAACCTTTGCTAGCAAGATAACGACAGCAATTAGTGGTAAACATCCCACCTACCCAAGTGCCCAAAGTGAAACAAATCACTGCTAGGGTACGTCTGGTATCTGTATAGAAACTATCGTGAAAAATCTGTTCAAAGCGTGTGGCGATTTGGAGTTCATCTGTGAAAAAACGAGGCCAAAATGTCGGTTTACCACTAGAACCTGATGAAGCAGCTATCATGTCACACGCTTCTAGTTGTCCGTTGTGGCACAAGTCAGCTAAGGGATAACGCAGGATATAATTTTGTTTAGCGATCGCTGGTAGTTTTTGAAACTCCTCCAAGGTTTGAATAGTCGCGGGATTAATTTCCCTTTCTGCTAAAAACGCCTTGTAAGCTGGTACATTAGCCGCCACATCGTGAAATAAACTCAAAGTTGCCGAAGTTTGAGTGTTGAGATGACGTTGCAGTAACGTTTCTAGGGGAGTAGACAAAAAATCTTCAAATGCTTTAATTACTTGCTGCTGTCTTGATTTGCGGTTCATGACGCTTGTTGTTTATCCTGAAGTAGAACCAACACCGTTAAAATAATGACGCTCCTTCCTCGCTACCGCTACCTAACGTAATTCGTAGGATATCCGAAAATAAGGGTATGCGCGTTGTAGTCATTCAATAAAACCTTAATTTATCCTTGGGCACCATGCAGCTCTATTGCAGTAAACAACACACAAATAATGGTAGTAACCGCTTTTGCACGCTTTGTGGTGAACCATTACCTCTTGCTGTGGGACAGGTTGTGGATAATCGCTATCAAATTATCCGTCAATTAGGTCAGGGTGGCTTTGGACGCACCTATTTGGCTGAGGATAAAAATAAATCCCAGCAAACCTGTGTGTTGAAGGAATTTGCACCCCAAGTACAAGAACAACAAGATTTACAAAAAGCTAAAGAGTTATTTGAAAGAGAAGCAAATGTCCTCAAAAAACTCCAACATCCACAAATTCCACGTTTTCACGCCTCGCTACAAGTGAAGATAGGTAGTAAAGATTTTTTCTTTCTAGTGCAAGATTATGTTGATGGTGATAATTATTACCAATTATTAGAAGAGCGTGAGAGTCAAGGAAAAACTTTTAGTGAAGAGGAAGTAATCACCCTCCTGCAACAGATTTTACCCGTGTTATCCTACATCCACTCACGAGATGTAGTTCACCGCGATATCTCTCCTGATAATTTGATTTGGCGGCGTTCTGATAATCTACCTGTGCTGATTGATTTTGGTGGTGTCAAGCAATTGCCAGCTTCTCAAGGCTTTTGGCGCACTAAGTTGGTGGGAAATAACACTTTGCTGGGTAAAAAAGGCTACGCCCCAGAGGAACAGCTACGGCAGGGTAAAGCATTTTTCAGTAGTGATTTATACTCTTTAGCTGTGACAATCTTGGTGTTGTTCACAGGTCAAGAACCACAAAAATTATACGACAGCTATCAGGGAATTTGGGGATGGGGAAAGGAAATCAGAGTTAGTCCCCAACTGGAAGCGGTGTTAAAAAAGATGCTGGCTTATAAACCGAGCGATCGCTACCAACGAGCCGAGCAAATTCTCAAAGATTTACCATCACCAACTGCGACTAAATCCCCAGGTAATTATATTACCACCAAGATTAAGACGATGATAGTTGCTCCGGGAAGACAACACGCCAGCGCTGTTGTGAGTAGATTCCAGAGCAAAACCCAAGCCATCGCTAAACCAATATCTTGGCCTATTTGGATTCGCCCTTTTGTGATGAGTTTAGGGGGGACGGCTTTAGTTGGATTAACTTTAGCAGCGGGAAATGCAGTCATTCGGGCCGTAACTTCAATCACTATCCCATCAATTTCATTACCTTCATTACCTTCATTACCTTCATTACCGGAAATCCCACACTTTCCAAGCGGAAAACCAGTCAGTGAGAAAGGAAAAAATCACGATATCCAAGAAATTATCAGTCGTCGTCAACAGCTAGAAATTCCTGAAGGATTTTTTATTGGCTTCGTAGATGATTTATTTTATACAAAAAAACCGGAACTAAAGGGACGTAGCCTGACATCTAAAGCTGAAGACGCTGGTTTACGAGATGAATGGTCTGGTGTCGCTGACGATTTATTGAATCAACTAGAACAGGCGAAACTGAGTACAGCATCTCGTCGTAAATTGGGTAAATATACTGAAAAAGATTATAAAACATGGAGACGACAAGCGCGATCCGGCCAATTGGGGAACTATACAATTGATCAGCTGACCAAAGATACAAATGAAAAATTTGATCGGTTGTTTCCTGGTCAGCAGCGTGGGAAACTCAATCAACAGACTTACCTTCAAGTTTGGTATGCGATCGCAGCCGATCAAGTTAGTAAACTACAATCTGGCAAGTAAGGGGATTGGGGAAGAGTCAGTAATAACAAATGACAAATAACAAATGACTAATGACTAATGACTAATGAGTAATGACAAAAATATATTGTTCTAAAAGACATGAAAATTCCCCAGGTAGTCGGTTTTGTCTCCAGTGTGGTGAAAATTTGTTGGATGCGCCCATGAGTTATAGTATCCAACCGGGATTAACTTTAGGCGATCGCTATGTGATTGTACGTCAAATTGGCCAAGGTGGCTTCGGACGCACTTATTTAGCTGAAGATGTCAACCGTTTCCGCGAACTTTGTGTTTTAAAAGAGTTTTCGCCCCAAGTTCAAACCGCTTACGTTGTCCAAAAAGCTGAAGAATTGTTTGAGAGAGAAGCGAGTGTTCTTTATAAACTGCAACATCCCCAAATTCCCCGCTTTCGGGAACTGCTTCGGCTGAACTTAGGGGGCAAAGAATATCTGTTTTTAGTGCAAGATTATGTCGAAGGGGAAACTTACAATTCTTTGTTAAATACCCGAATACAGCAGGGTTTGCGCTTTACAGAAACGGAAGTCCGTCAATTGTTGCAGCAAATTTTGCCAGTATTGGAATACATTCACTCACTAGGAGTAATTCACCGAGATATTTCTCCAGATAATTTAATGCTTCGCACTGTTGACAAATTGCCAGTATTAATTGATTTTGGCGGTGTCAAACAAGTAGTAGCAACCGTTGCTTCTGAATATTACCAACCCGGTATGGTCGCACCCCCTCCAGCACCAACCCTATTAGGTAAAATAGGATTTGCACCCCCAGAACAGATGCAAACTGGGTCAGTATCTCCCCACAGCGATTTGTATGCCTTAGCCGCAACAATGTTGGTTTTACTGACAGGGAAACAACCCCAAGAATTAATTGATACCTACAATCTTACCTGGCAGTGGCAGAGGCAAGTTAGCTTGAGTCCAATTTTGGGACAAGTATTAGATAAAATGCTATCTGCCAGACCAAGCGATCGCTATCAATCAGCCCGTCAAGTACTGCAATCCCTTAACCCACCCCCAGTTAACTATCCCCCAACTCAATACCCCACACCACCACAACCGACATCCGCCACCGTCGCCGTCTCCCCACCCCCCCCATCCCCCTCCCCTTCATATCCCTCATCTCCCCCTCCTCCCTCTTGGTGGACACCAACAAAAACCTTCCTAGTGGCGGCGCTAGTAGCTGGTAGTGTTGGATTAATTTGGTGGGGAGTCAATAGCCACCGCAATGTAGTGGAAGTCAAACCTACTTCTACAGCCAGCCCAATTCCAACCAAGGAACAACCAACCGATCCTTTAGCGCAATATTCACCAGCTGAACGGGAACGCAAAGAAAAATTAAGCGATCGCCGTCAAGAGTTGGGTATTGACTCTAACTTCTACGTAAACTTGGTGAATCAAGTTTTTTGGGACAAAAATCCCAGTTTAAGGGGACGTACTCTCAGCAACGGCCCTGAAGATGAAAGTTTGCGGGCAGAATGGGATAAAACAGCCTCAGAATTGCTAGAAAAGCTAGCCCCACTGAGTAACAAAGCACGTCAACAAATGGGAAGTTACACAAGGGCTGAACACGATCGTTGGAAAGTGGAAGTTAACAAAATCAACGTTGGTAGTCGTTCTTTGGATGATTTGGGAGACGCTGCTTTCTTCAATGTATTCCCTGAACAGCGTGGTAAAAATTTCCGATCTCAGCCCATTGAACAAGTTTGGTACGGTTTTGTTAGCGATCAACTCAGTGCTATCCTCAGTGGTAGCGCTTTCGAGAAACTTGTTTTTGATCCGGGTGCGATCAGTAAAACAGTTAGTGGTACTCTTAAACCTGGTGGTGGTAAAGTATTCATTGCTGGACTTGCTAAAGATCAATTTCTGGACTTAAAGCTACAAGCAAATTCCCAAGTTTTATTATCAGTCTATTCACCATCTGGCAAAATCCAAATTTTAGAAGATTCTACCCAGCGTAGTTTGTCAACTAAATTACCAGAGAAGGGATTTTACGAGTTTGCTGTGGTTTCTACAGCATCGAAACCAGTAGATTATCAACTCAGCATTACAGCAGAAAATCCCACGCCTGCACCAACACCAACGCCAACACCAACGCCAACTCCCACGCCTACACCAACTCCCACGCCTACAGAAACCTCCAAACCTGAACCTACACCTACACCAATACCAACTCCTGAGACAACGCCTTAGTGTTTTTGGAAGAGGGCGCAGGGACTCAAAGACATGGGGACACAGAGAATACTTTCACCGTGTCTCCCACTTTCCCCGTCTTCTTGTTTAGTGTTTTCCAGTCTCACCGAACAAGGCAAAAGTAAAAAGTAAAAAGGCACTCATCAAGAAAAAGAAAAATGGTTTGAGAGCAACTAAATTTATTTATGGAATGAAATAAAAACATTTATAACGATAGCGCCGGCGGCAAGCGAGTCATCGAGCGTCGTGGCGCAGCGCGTTCGCATGATTGCGTCTCGTAGAGAGAAATAAGGTGTCCTTATTAAATCCCCTCAATTTATTTATGGGGATTATCTTTTTACTTTTTACTTTTTACTTCTTAACTCAACCTGTCTCTACTACACCTAAACGCAACGCAATTCGCTTGTGTTTCGTTGCATCATAGGGTGTACCTCTGTGCATCACCTGTGAGTTGTCCCAAAAAATAATATCTCCTGGCTGCCAAACATGGGAGTAGACTGGCGTACAGTCTAGAACAGTCCTAAACAAATCCTCCCAGAAACGTTTTGCTGACTCTGGTCGATCTTCCATACCAACTGCGATCGCAGTGTCCGAACCTAAATATAATCCCTTTTTACCAGTGACTTTGTGAGTAGACACAATGGGATGCACTTTTCTCGGTACATCAGTCTCTACATTGGGATTTTTAGAAAACATTGGTGGCGAGTGATACATCGATATCTGCTCTAACTGCTGCTGATGTTGAGGATCTAGGTTATTGTACGCTTCTACCATATCGACGAACTCGGTAGTGTGAGGTTGCCCATCTACACCTTCCGGCACTTGTATTCCATAAAGCATCACAACATATAGTGCGTTCATATCAAGTCCCTCTGTGCGGGGGAGACTATCTTTATCATGATGCCATTGCCACGCATATTTTCCGACTGGCTCAGTAACCGGCCCTTTAGGATTGCCCAATATATAGACATATTGGCTTTGTAAGTCTGGACTAATATCAGGATCTAATGTTTTCGGAGGGCCGCCCAACATAAAATCGCCAAAGGTCTGCTTGGCAAATTCTTTTAATTGTTGTGCGGTAAGCTGTTGCTGTCTGACGACTACAACGCCATGTTTCCAAAGTGATGCCTTTAATTCACGCGACTCTAGATTTGTGAGGTTGCTAAGATTGCAACCGCGCAGGACTTCAACTCCGAGTCTTGGGTGGTACTGGATTGGTTGTTGTTGAGTATTTTGAGTCATTGCTATACAGTTATTTTGAGAGTAACTATATAGCAATCCTAAATGAGTTGTGAAAATCGAGAGACTCAGATCCCCGACTTCGTAAAAGTTGTCAGGGATCTTCTTATTTATTGTTCACAAATGATTTAGGACTGCTATATAGTCAATTAGTGTAGTATCTTAGCTAAAAAAGTTGGCAAAGTATATTAAATACTGAAGGGGCTACTAATCAAAGTCTGTCGGTAAATCTGGTTGGCGATAATGCTGAAAAAGTCGCGTGATTTGTGCTGGTGTCACACGTCCAAGAGAAAGTTCTGGTAACGCATCTTCAGGGAAAAAACTTACTTCTTCAGTTTCAATACTTGGTGAGGGAGAACCAGCGATAATTTCACAGTGAAAAAACAGCTTGTAGACATAAAACGGAAGCGGTGAATGTCCCTGTTTGTCTCTGTCATAGACTGCTAGGAGTTTGATAGCGCGTGCTTGATATCCAGATTCTTCATATACTTCTTTCACAACTACCTCGCTGGGAGACTCGCCGACATCAGCCCATCCACCAGGTACAGTCCAGCAGCCGTCTGCTCGTTCTTTGACTAATAATATAGTATCATCACGAAAAATAGCTGCCCGCACATCAACTTTGGGAGTTGCATATCCGACTTCACGGCTAAACAAATCGAGGACATAGCTATGTTCTACATTTGAATAAGTCGCCATGATTTCTGTGGCGATCGCTCGTAACTGTGTATACCGTTCGATATCATAAACACCTTCAGAATAGGTTAGACCATTTTGAGCGATCGCTTGTAATTTTTGCGCCCATTCCAGCCATTTAGTTTCCACAGTTTTCCCAAATTTGTATAAATTAGTGCGAGCAAGTACCTAATTAATAAATTTTATTTGACGATTAATAATATCAAATATGCCAGTAGTTTTAGTGTACCGTCTGAGGAAAACCTAGCTAGAAATGGTTTACTAAAAGGTGCATCTTTAAATAAAAGAGCTAATCTGCCATCAATTGTTGGCTCCGACTCCACTTTATACTTAATTATAATTTCAATTTCTTGACCTTGACAATCACGGGAGATAACCTCTTGAAATCTTCCTCTTTTTTCTAACGCTTTACGAACATTAGTAGTTAGGCAATCTGATAGGAAACCTATCACATCGAAAAAAGTAGTTTTGCCACTACCATTAGGCCCAAGAAAAACGGAAAAAGGTTTAATATCTTTTAGGGTAATATTTTGCAAAACCCTATAGTTTTTGACTGAAATTTCTTCAATTCTTGCCATTACAACATCACTTCCATAACTTTGTTCGCATGGTTGCAGAAATATTAATAAAAATAGCAAGGGCACAGTAAACCGTGCCCATACTAAATTTACAAGTCCCTTAACTGATGTTAACAATAGCTTAAGAGCTAACTTGATTACGCATCATCTAAAGCTGCAATTCCAGGTAATACCTTACCTTCAAGTAACTCCAAGCTAGCGCCGCCACCTGTAGAAATGTGGCTCATTTGGTCAGCTAAACCAACCTTTTCCACAGCCGCTACTGAGTCACCACCGCCGATAATGGTGGTTGTGCCAGTTTTGCTAATTTCAGCTAAGGTATGAGCGATCGCTTCCGTACCTACTGCAAACTTATCAAACTCAAACACACCCATCGGCCCGTTCCAAATAACCGTTTTGGTATCTGCAAGGGCATCTTGGAAAACCTTCACCGAGTCTGGCCCAATATCCAAACCCATCCAACCATCAGGGATATTCTCAATACTAACGGTTTGAGAATTGGCATCAGGGGCAAAGTTATCTGCCACTACCACATCTGTAGGTAACAGTAAGCTGACACCACGTTCCTTAGCCTTAGCTTCCAAAGACTTCGCCAGTTCCAGCTTGTCTTCTTCCACCAACGACTTACCAACATTTAAGCCACGGGCTTTGTAGAATGTGAAAATCATTCCACCGCCGATGATCAGCTTGTCGCACTTCTCCAGCAACGTTTCAATCACGCCAATTTTACTGGAAACCTTGGAACCGCCAATAATTGCGGCCAAAGGACGTTGGGGATTTTCAATAGCGTTTTGCAGATATTGCAATTCCTTCTCAACTAAATATCCAGCCACAGAAGGACTGAGGAATTTAGTCACACCTTCAGTAGAAGCATGGGCGCGGTGTGCAGTACCAAAAGCATCATTTACATAAAAATCAGCATTAGCTGCCAATTTTTTCGCAAATTCTGGATCGTTTTTCTCTTCTTCTGGGTAAAAACGGACATTTTCTAGTAACAGCACTTGGCCATTTTGCAACGCGCCAACTTTAGCTGCAACTTCATCACCAATAGAGTCATCAGTTTTAACGACTTCTTGCCCCAGTAACTCCGACAGACGCTTGGCAACGGGAGTTAGGCGTAATTTGTCATCCACACCCTTGGGACGGCCAAAATGGCTTGCGAGAATGACCTTAGCACCCTTCTGCGTCAAATCTCTGATAGTTGGCAGAGCGGCGCGAATGCGAGTATCGTCGGTAATGTTGCCTTTATCGTCCACAGGCACATTAAAGTCAACCCGCACTAAGGCACGTTTCCCAGAGATATCAGCCGAAGATAAACTTGCTAAACTTTTTTTGGACACACCAAACTCTCCTGATTGCCTTTTTGTTATTGTTTTGAAAGTAGAACCATCCAGATTTTACCGGAGTCAGGGGTGCCCAGGTGACAGAAATGTTTAAGACAGTACTATTTCCTATTGATCAAAGCCGGGAAACGCGGGAAGCTGCTGACGTAGTTACCAACGTCGTCCAAAAGTACGGCAGTCGCTTGGTGCTGCTGTCTGTGGTAGAAGAACCGCCTCCAGATGCGCCTAGTGCAGATCCGATGGTGTCACCAGAGGTAGTTGCCAAACTGCTAGAAAATGCCCAATCTTTATTTTCTGGACAAGGAATTCAATCAGAAATCCTGGAAAGGCAAGGCAAACCAGCTTTTACTATCTGCGATGTCGCTGATGAAATCGGGGCCGATTTAATTATCATGGGTTGTCGAGGGCTAGGTTTGACTGAAGAGGGAGCGGATGATAGTGTTACCACTCGCGTGATTAACCTTTCCCCTTGCCCAGTGCTGATTGTGCCTTAGCAGTGTATTGCAGAATACTAGCAAAAAGAAAATTACTGTAGGGCAGCCAGTGCGTTGGACGGGTTCCCCCGCTTGTAACCCTCCGGGGATCTTGCTACGCGTAGCGTCTCCCCCTGGGAGAAGCAACTGGCGTTGTGTTAGGCGCATATTTTAATATGCTTTGCCACGAAAAATTTTGGTCAAGCACCTAACACACCCTACTTAAAATTTACTTGATCAATCAACTCTCAATACGGTTCGGTTAAGGCAAGAGACGCGATAAATCGCCGTCAAGACAAAGGACTGATTATTGTCAAGACGGCGATTTAAGTAAGTCGGTGCTAATATTTCCAGCTATGTTAAGGAATTTTCATGTAGGGTGTGTTGTCGCCAAGCGCCGCACCGTCAACAATCTCAGGTGCGTTGCTATAAGGCATAACACACCCTACAGCTGATTATTGTAAAGACGGTGATTTATCGCGTCTTTGCGATTAGCGGCGTGTCATCAAAAAACCTTATCCGAACCGTATTGAATCAACTCTGATCAAATCTTCTGATTCCTCCAAAAAAAATTAACCAAACTACTACTACAACCCAGTGAATTAAAACTATCACAAACAAAGATCCTGTTAGGGTATATGCAACAGTACATATAATTCCCAAGAATGCAGCCAAAACCAGAAAAACACGATTGTAAAATGTGGGAGTTCCAGCTTTAAAAAACATCCTAGCATTCAATGGATGATATAAAATAAATAAGAATAAACTCACTATTGCCCCCAGAGATACTTCTAACCAATTGCTGATTTCGCTAGGATTAGGGAGCAAAAAAACGCGAAAGAAAAGTTCTTCAACAATGGCAGGTAAAAATAAACAACGCAATGCTAACAAGCATTTATCAATCCAATTCGCAGACCAAATTTGGATATGTAAAAATCCAAATTTCCAGCCATAAGGTAGGGCAATAACGCTATAAATTATCAGCATTAAAGCAACAACTAACCAATCTTTTAATGTCGGAACTGCTAAGGACGCTAAAACGCGATTTAAAATAATTGAAATTGGTGAAATATTGGTAAAGGGAATCTTAATTTGTCCTAAAAGTACTGTTGGCGCAATGGGTGTAATATTAGGTTGCCAACCACCTACTTGATTGGTTCGCAATACTTGCATAATCGCACCATGTTTTAAAAATATTGTGGCGAGATCGTCGTGTGCCTGTCTAGGCATTATTGTTCGCCATGTTGTCAAACCAGCCCAAATACTACGATCTTCAAATGGTTGCGTCGTTTTTCCTATGCCCGTACCTGCGAGTATACTTGCTTGACTTTGCCAATCAGCGCGAACTATACCCAATGGTGCTAATTGTTGTTCTAAAGATTTACCTAATTCAACTAGCTGCTGAAAGCGTAATGCTTGCGGGTGATTGGGATTTGCGCGTACCCAAGTTTGAATTTGAGGAGTTGTAGCAACTTGGTTTTTAATTGCCAGTATCGTAGTATAAAGTGCTTGACTTGCGTCTTGAACACACGAGGTAGCAGGTGATACTATTGCGCCACCAGTTCCATCACCAACCCGATAACGTGCCATTGTTACCTGTAATTGTTGCTGGAATTGTTCTAAAGGCGAAAGTTTAACACCACCAAAATCATAATCCTGCGTTACAGGATCGAATTTGATCAGAATATCTGATATTGGACGTGTTGCCACCCAACCACGTTGTAAATTACCCATATAATCAGCCCATGTATGCGTTCCGGCAATAATTCCATCGGGGTTCTGGGCATAAATTTGGTGGTATTTAGTCTCAAAACGTAATTCTTTAGTAAACTCGTCACGGACAACTTCTGCAATTCCAAAAGCAAAATGTCCGGTGATAGTATAAGGTACTGGGACTGCTTCAGCATTACGTCCGCCAATTCCACCAAATAGGTGTAGGACAATAGCTTTATTACCTTCTTGCCATTTTGAGATAGATTGATTAAGTGAATTTTGTGTTTCTACAGGTTTTAATAATACAGTATTGAATTTACCTTTATTTTTCTCGGTATTTTGCCAATTTACCTCTTGGATGTAATTTAGCCCTAATTTCTCACCAGTAATGATTTGACGGGGTTGAATTTGAAAGAGAGAACGAGGTGCAAGTGCGGCTACTGTAAATACACCCTTTGCATCATCAGCACCATAAATATACCAACCATCCTCACCCGCAGGTGATTGTTCGATTTGCTGCGAACTTGAAGGAGCAAAATTTCGCCTATCTATTACTTGTTGGGGAATATGAATAGTTTCTTGAAGACCATCGAATTTATTTGAATTAGGATTATAATGCTTTACCAAAAAATAATCGGTATATTGCTTTGCTTTTGGAAATGAAATAGTTTTGGAGCTAGATTGAATCGGTTTAATTATTTTTACCAACCCATAAAATCTACCAGTTGCCAAAACAGGTTCGCGTTCAATTTGCAAAATAGATTTTTCTTGACTTGCATCAATAATTGTACTTGAATCTAAAACAACAATTACATTATCATCAGGATTTGCACCAGCCAAAGAGCGTAAAATCCCTACGTGGCGAACTCCATTTAGTCGAAAAGGATGAATGTTTCCTTTTTTTTGACTTTTAATCACTTCAGAAGTGAAATTTACATCTCGCGTTACTGCTTGATCCAAAGCAAGCAAATCTTCATTCTTTTTCCACTCTAAACGCACAATATTCCCTACTAAATTTTGTGCTGTGGGTGGTGCATATTGCACTTCCATCCATACCCAATCCAAACCATCTTGTAATTGCTGTTTAGTTGGTAAAATTAACCTTCCTACCCAATCGCCAATCGGTTTATAAAGGTTTACAGATGGAATTTTGGCAATGGGATAAAAACCAGATTGATTAAAATTTTGTCGAATATGTATCGCGTAATTACTTTCTTGTTGTACTAACTGGGCTTGTATTGGGGAGAGTTGCCACCCCGCAATTACTGCTATGAAAACTAGCAGCAAAAATCTCGTAAATAGTAGCTTTGCTTTTCGACTCAATCCATGCCAAATCATATATTATCAGCAACTAAAACTTGCTGATAATCTTACTATAAATATAAGAGTACTGTAGGTTGCCAATGATTTTAACCATAAAGGGCAAACAATCCCCAGACTTGCCAAGGTGTTTTTGGTTCGCGCACTCCCGCTATTAATAAAGCTACTGCGAAGAATCCAGGGATGAGTGCTAGCCAAAAAATGCTGGTAGAGCGCTTCCAACAGCAGTCAGACGAGGAATATCAAGAGTTTTTGGCAATGTCGGGATTTTCATCGCGAATTGAGCGAGGAACGGAAAATAAGTAACCTCACTTTTGCAGAACTGGAAGAGAATGAGGCGGAACTAACTAAACTGCGTTCTTGGTTGCCAAAAATCCGCGATCGCGATTTGTTTAATGCTCAAAAATACTCACAAGCCACTGAAGTTTTTAAGGCGTGTGAATTAGACTTTCACCTATTTACCGAACAAGTATATCAAGCAGAAGGGATAAATTCGTAACCTGTATAAGTAACCAAGCCCCTTCGGGGCGGGAACAGGGAAGAGGGAACTCTTAACAGTGCAAGAATTAGCCCCGTTCGCGCAGCGTCTTTGCCAGGAGAAGATTTAGGGTACAGAGCAACTAAATTTATTTATGAAAGAAATAAAAACATTTTTTAAGGGGACGCGTAGCGCAAGAAAAAATACGTCCTTGTACAAATCCCCTAATTTTAATTATGGGGATTTCCCTGTTCCCTGTTGCCCGTTCCCTGTTCCCTTTTAATGGATCTGAATTAATGATGTTGGCGTAGCCTAACTTAGAAATTGCACTTGTAATTTCTATCTAGATAGACAATTTATCCCTGTAGATAGATGCGTTTTTGGCATTTATCTATATTATTAATACATCCGTATCAAAAACAACTAAATTAGTATTGATAAAAGTTAAGTGGGAAAACCGTACTTCTGTGATAGGTTTTCTGTACCACATATCTAAGTTTGGCTGGATAAAATCAGAATGTAGCTGAAGTAATGCTGTCTTCTCAAAAAAATTTACACAGCATTAGCAGGAGAGCAAAAATATGACAAATCAATTAAAAACGGCTGCTTTGCTTGCTGCGTTAAGTGGTCTTTTGATCGCAATTAGTTACTGGGTAATTGGCGGTTCTAGTGGCTTAATTATCGGGATTGGCTTGGCAGCAGCAACAAACCTGTTTTCTTGGTATCAATCAGATAAAATTGCCTTGGCAGTATATCAGGCACAGCCTGTGAGTGAAAGGGAAGCGCCAGGACTTTATCGGATGGTGCAAAGATTGAGCGATCGCGCCAATATTCCCATGCCTAAAGTTTACATCGTTCCTAGCCTTGGTGCTAACGCCTTTGCAACAGGGCGCGATCCAGAACACGCTGCTGTGGCTGTCACCGAAGGTATTTTAAATATATTGCCAGAGGATGAACTCGAAGGCGTTATTGCTCACGAACTCACCCACATTATTAATCGTGACACCCTCACACAAGCCGTTGCTGCTACTGTTGCTGGTGCTATTTCATTTCTAGCCCAAATGGTTAGTTATAGCTTATGGTTTGGCGGTAGTTCACGAGATGACAACAGAGGTGGAAATCCCATAGGAGTTTTATTAACAGTTATGCTTGCGCCGGTGGCTGCAACAATTATTCAGCTAGCAATTTCGCGCACACGAGAATTTTCTGCTGATGCCGGTTCTGCTAGATTAACTGGTAATCCCCGCGCCTTAGCTAGGGCGTTGCAACGGTTAGAAGCCTCAGCAAAGCAGGTGCCTTTAAATGCTAATCCAGCTTATGAGCCGTTATTAATTATCAATTCCATCTCTGGGCAGTTTTTGGGTAACTTATTCTCCAGTCACCCTGCTACAGAAGTGCGAGTTGCAGCATTGCTAAAATTAGAGCAACAACTGCCAACAAAAGCTTATTAATTAGTCATTTGTCATTAGTCTAGGACTAGCCCTTTCAAGGTGGGTAAAAATTTTGGTAAAAGAATCCCTCTTTACTCTGTGTTCTCTGCGCCTAATAAGGTTAGATAAATTACTTTTAAACCGCAGAGGCTATAGAGTTGCCAGTGCGCCCTTGCGGTTAAGAGACTTGTACCCCTCCGGGGATCTTGCTACGCGCAGCGTCTCCCCTTCTCCCAAAGGGAGAGGCTAGCGCCAAGGGAGAAGCAACTGGCGCAGCGCAAATTTTTGTAAAACAAGGGGACTGGGGATTGGGGATTGGTTATTGCTTTGCCTACCTCCCCAGTCCCTAGTACGACACGGTGTAAATAAAGCAACCATTTTAAATAGCCAGAAAGCCTACAAAATAAGCATTCTTTCTTTTTACTTTTGCCTTTTTACTTTTGCCTTCTTGTACTAGTCCTTAGTCTCCATCAACCTAAGCAATTAATTTCTGCCAGCTAGCAGGCCCGACAATGCCATCGGCATCTAGACCATTTTGCTTTTGAAAATTCTTAACTATAACCTCTGTTTGCGGGCCGTAAACGCCATCATTATCAACACCTAAACGGTATTGCAAGTATCTGACAACTGCACCACCAGCATGGTTTGGTCTGATAATTCGTTTTGCCAAAATTAGATTTATGCCATTCCATGTAGCATCATCAGCAATTCCAGTGGGCTGAACTGCAATAATAGTCTGAAATTTTTCTACGGCAGATTTGGTGCTAGCCCCGGTGAAGCCATCTTCCACTAAAGCCTTACCATTTTTATCAGTTATTTTTAGCTGATTTAAGGTTTTTTGCAATCTGAGAATAGTCTCATCTGCATTATTTTCTTCATCTTGTACGGGGTTAACAGGAACACTTGACACTTTACCTGTTAAGCCTTTGACGATCGCATTAGCCATTGCTTCAGGATTAAAAAGATTCATATCTTTTTGCGAATCGACAAAGCAACCTTCTACAAGAATCGCAGGCATATCTGTATTTTTCAGAACGTACAAGTGGGAACCACTCTTAACGCCGCGATTAAAAAATCCTAACTTGATGATTTCATCTAGTACAGGTTTAGCGATTTTTACGCCTGTATCGCTATTTGCATATACTTCTGTGCCGTTAGCTTGTCCGTTAAAACAGTTAAAATGAATCGAGACGTAAATATCTACTTTACTTCCATTAGCTGTAGAACATCTTTTTGAAAGCGATTCAGTTACTGTACGAGCACTACTTGGTCTACATACAACGACTTCGTTCCCCAATGCTCTTAACTTGGCTATAACTCTATTACCTACATCTAGAGTTAAATTATCCTCAAATCTAATTCCGTTGGCTCCTGTGTCTGGTGGACAATTGTGCCCGCTATCAATTCCAAATTTCATGAATTTATCCTCAACTTACTTGTTTTTACACTAGTTCAAAACTCTTCTAATTATATAGATAAAGTTTGGTTAATAAATTTGTGAAAGTACTTGTTAGCAATGGCTGCATTGTTTTCAGCATTACTACGGTGGTAGACAAAATAAGTTTTCGTGCGAAGATGAACAGCAAATTTTGTGTCGTAAAATCCACTCTAATAAAGGCGTTTTGTCACCAAAAATACAATCATTATAATCTATCAAAATCGGGAATAAGTCGTTAATTTTTGCAATATATTGAAATGCAGCAATTGACTCCATTATTGAGATAATAACTCTTTGTAAAAGTAGAAAGCCATGATAAATCTACCTAGTACGATGCCCAAATCCCTGAACGAAGGCATACCCTAATGTAAACCTGACTTTTCACGGGTTCTGGAAAACCTCTCTCTAAATCTCCCTCCTAAAAGGCTACGGTGTAGACATAAGTAGATATAGAGAGAGTTCCCAGCGAAGAAAGGTAGATTAAAACTGATAAAGTCCACGAATTAAAGTAGTAATTCCCGGAGGATTTTGTTGAAGTCCAGTTTTTTCATCTATTGTAGGTGCAAGAATAGACAAGCATTGCTGTTGCTCGTCGGTAAAGGCAACAGTTGCAGGCTCTTTCAGGATTATCCCGTCCCTGAATCAGTTGTAAAATTCGTACAATGCTGCCCCCTATAAGTCCTATAGCGGTTCTCGCTTGAGTGAAGTACAAGAACCCCACCCCCAACCTTCTCCCCGCTCTTCGAGAGGGGGCTAAGATGTGCCTCATGTGATTAGGAAACGCTATATTTGTTATTTCTTATTCCAGAGGCTTAAAAATGCTTGAGAGATGGCTGGGGTAATCTGACTTTGTAAGTGATTTAGTGCATCACGATGGTTTGGATTGTTGTCATCATAATAAGTAAACACATTCGTCAGCTTGACAATCTCAGGATTTTGATCGTTTGTCCCTCTCCATTTATTAGTAACTTGATGTAAAACGTCCTTGGGTAGATTTTGTTGTAAGTTATTTAATGCTGCAATGTAAGAAGGATTTTGAGGATCTTTTTTGAATTGGAAGCACAAATCTATCAGTTTGAGTTGTGATTGGGGCTGAGGCTGGGGCTTATCTGTTAAAGTAGGTTGCTGGAGAATTTGACGCTGTTCAATAGTGGCAATGCCATTTTCAGTTAAACCCTGAGATTTTTGAAATTTCTTGACTGCTGTATAAGTGGCTGGCCCATAAAAAGGCAAGTCTTTTGGAATTTCGGCATTGGTTGCAAAACCGTGAAACTTCAATCTATTCTGAAGCCCTGTGACTGTATCTTCCATTACAGATCGAGTATCAGAATCAGCATTACCATTAACCACAAGTTTTTGTGAGTACTGTTTCTGAAACTTTTTAATCGCTTCTTCAGTAGGATCATCTGTCAATGAGTTGTTATTCCGCTTCCAGGGAGCAAATTTAGTGAGATCCGGTTTAGGATCAATCTCAGGAGCTAAATATCCCAACCCGATCAATATATGACGGATGACTTCAGGGCTACTAACGGACATACTTTTTGGTTCCTTTGCGACTAAACTACCATTCAATGTATCTTGTTTTACAAAAACTAAGTACGTAGGAATAAATAAATCTAACATTTCTTATTTGCAAGGCGTTCCAAAAGTTAGGCGATGTGTGACGACAAACTACTTCTCTAGAACACTAATTCAGTAATCCTGAAAGAACCTCTCCCCCAACCCCTCGCCCTTGGTGTCAGCCTGCCGTCAGGCAAGCAAAGAGGGGAGTTTGCCTCCCCCTTCCCTGGCAGGGAAGGGGGCTGGGGGGTTAGGTTTTTGATTAATGAATCGGTGTTCTAGGAGACGTTCGGCGTAGGCGACTACACACAGAGAAAAAGAAAGGGCGATCTCAACTATTGATGATACTACGTAGTAGGGTAGCACAACTAGCTATGCTACCCTACCGCTCTACCCACAATCCAAAATAAAATTAGCTACAACATTAAAAATCACAAAAACATCGCTCAACTATTACCAGAAAAAAAATCAAACTCCGATTTAATATTCCAGCGATTCCCATCGTGAAGCAGCAGTGTTAATTTGTCAGCAGTAAACTCAAAATGTAACTGACGCTTTTCAAATTCTGGCCAAGCAGCTTGAAAAGCTTGCTTTGTTAAATCCCGAAATGCAACCGTTAGATGAGGCGCAAAAGGGCGGGTTTTAGAAACCTTGTCAACAATTCCCAAGTTGCTTTCTGTATAAGCCATTAAATCAGCTTGCAAAGTTAAAAGCTCTTGACTTTTGACTACATTGATGTATACAACACGAGGCGCAAAGGCATCAAATCCCCTGAGTGTAATTGCTACAGGTTGTTGTCCAGTAGCAAACTCTTTCAAAGATGCTTCTAGCAGTGGCAAGTTAGCATCTGCCCATTCAAAGGGCGATCGCAGGGTAATATGAGGCGGAGACTTTAGCGCCCCGCTACTAGCATAGCGATCGCTAAAGTACTGCTTAATCTGGTTGGCGTAATCTTGAATGTCTTGCGGTGGTAGGAGGGCGACAAAAAAACGGCTCATCTATTTATATTAATTATTTTTACTGCTTAGTAATTGGTGATCGGTGGGAAAACTTAGGGAAGGCGGATCGAGTTGGCGCTTGATCTGCCATATTGTGTACCGAAAGAGAAAATTGAAATGCGTAGTCACAGACGTAGATCGAGCTTCAGGGATGAGAGTAATAAATTCAGGGATGAGAGTAATAAATATAGATTCGACTTCAGCGATGAAGACAGATTTAACTTGGACGATGAAGACGTTGTATCCGCTTTTTCTTCAAACGCTTTTGATACACCGCCCATGCTGAAGTTCCGCAACCTTGTACAAGCTATTTTTTCCTGGACAGATGGGAAGAATAATTATCCTGCTCCTGAGCGCCAATGGTTTACGGAAGAGGGTTGTAAGTGTGAGGTTTTACTAGCTAAAGGCGGAGGCTGGCAGAAGGGACGATTCCGTTTTCGTCTAGAATTCATCCCTGAAAACCCAGAGGCTTTTTTGAAAAAGTCCCCTCCGGCAGATGAAAAGCCACAGTCACCCTTGGATGATCTGCGATCGCACCTAGATATCTAAATAGTCACAGATGCTTCGCTTGTGCTGTTTTCGGGAAATATTCAGTATACTGCTACTCAAATGCTACTCAAAAATAGTCATAACTTAAGCAGGATGTCTGTTGTAACTGGAGTTAAGAAGCAAATGCCGTGGTTTGTCAAAATTGAAGAAGGCAAAGTCGATAAACCTACCTTTGACCAATATGTACCCGCCCACAGAGCCTACATTCAGGACTTGATTGCTAAAGGACACAAAGCGCGAACAGGCTATTGGGCGGAGCAAAGAGGCGGGATGTTGCTATTTGAGGCAGCCTCAAAAGCTGAAGCCGAAGCAATTGTTGCTGATGACCCCTTGGTGCAAAACGGCTGCGTCACCTATCAGCTTTATGAATGGCGAATTGTTATGGAATAACACACACTTACTGACTTTTCATGTTATGCTTTGAGAAGACCTGGATCTATGCGATCGCAACACCCAAATCTTGTCAGAACCGGAAGGTAGCAGCAACACGGGAGGCTTGTGGTAGGCGTAGTCTCCGGGTCGCCCTATTTTTAGGAGCGGTCAGCAACAATGGCTGGTTTTGGAGATATTGTTCAAAAAGCTTTTTACCTCGGTGTTGGATTAGCTTCTTACGCAGGTGAGAAAGCAGGGGGAAAATTAGCCCAAGTGCGATCGCAAGTCCAAAAACTGGCAGATGAAATGGTTGCAAAGGGCGAAATGAATACAGAAGAAGCCCGCCGCTTCGTTGAAGATATGATGAAGCAAGCCCAACAAGCCCAACCATCTGGTGAAACCTCTGAGAAAGCACCCCCTTCTGAACCTCGCCGCATTGAGATTTTAGAGGAAGATGAAGAACCAACGGTGAAAGAGGCATCAAATGATGAGAATGTAGATAAGTTACGCCAAGAAGTGCTAAACCTGCAAGAAGAGTTAAAACGATTGCAACGGGATCAATAAAAAGCATTCTTTGATGGAAATATCAGTAATAAGTGGCATTTTGACATGACACTTAGGATAGAAACTTGATAAGATACATTGCCTAGTGTATACGTTAGTGCTTCAAGCCAGATAATACAAAGCGTCCTGTTTATAGCCTGCAAAGGTGTCAAGTTTATGGAACAGTGGCAAAAAGATTTAGCAGAAATTGTCGAAATAGTGGCTGAAGAAGTAGAGCGTTTCTTCCTGGGAATGAGTGAAGTGGTAGACGCATTTTTTGAGCTAACGGAAGAAGTCACCGAGCAAGTACACAACAACATTGTGACTGAAGTGGATCAGTATTTACAGGATTTTGCTGAACCAATGTTGGAAGCTTACTGGGAACTGGAAGACGTTGTAGCAGATGTAGATCCGGGTTTTCCTTATTCAGTTGAAGCCACAGCCGAAAAAAATCCCGCCTGCATTGGTTGTAATCACTACCACGGCCAAGTTTATGGTGGTAATTTGTTAGTTTGTGCTATGCATCCCAACGGTTGTGAAGATGAGAGTTGTCTAGATTGGGAGAAAGAAGAGTATTGAGGGGGAGTTAGGAGAGACGCGATTAATCGCGTCTGTACGTTAGGAGTTTGGAGTTATAAAATTACTAAAAGGACGTAAAGATCAGTAAAATAACAAATGACAAATGATAATCTATCCCAGGCAAACCAAGAGATGAAATATGGCGAACGCGACATTGCGGAAGGTAAACTAATTACCTTTCCGAATCCGCGTGTGGGGAGGCGATATGACATTAATATTACTTTGCCGGAATTTACTTGTAAATGTCCCTTTTCCGGCTATCCTGACTTTGCGACAATTTACGTTAGCTATGTGCCTGATGAACGGGTAGTGGAATTAAAGGCACTCAAACTTTATATTAATAGTTACCGCGATCGCTACATTTCCCACGAAGAATCTGCAAATCAAATTTTAGATGATTTTGTGGCTGCTTGCGATCCGTTAGAAGTCACGGTGAAAGCAGATTTTACGCCTCGCGGTAATGTACATACTGTGGTTGAAGTACGGCACCAAAAATAATGATGATTAGCGCAGATGGGATTAATCGGCTTTATTCACCAATTTTATTGACAGCAGATTCCACTTGAAGCACAACTTTTTTAGGCAAAGGAACATAGCCGAGTTCCAAACTGGATTTTTGCCCGTCAACCACAGCCCAATTAACAAAGTTTTTCAGCGCTTGAGCTTTAACACGGTTTGGATATTGGTGATAAGTTAAAAGCCAGGTGTAAGTAACGATAGGATAAGACTGGGCATCTGTAGGATCGGTGATAAAAGCAATCAAGTTATCGGCGGGTAATTTCACTGTCTCTAAAGTTTGGGCTACAGATTCCGGTGTCGGCGTAATATAATTACCAGATTTATTTTCTAAAGCAGCTACAGGAAGTTTATTTTGTTTGGCGTAAATGTACTCGACATAGCCAATAGCTCCTGGTATTTGTTGAATCAGGGCGGTAACACCTTCGTTACCCTTTCCACCAATTCCCACTTGCCATGCTACAGATTTACCAGCCCCAACTTTGTTTTTCCATTGTGGACTTATAGCGCTTAGGTGTTGCGTCAACACGCCTGTAGTTCCACTCCCATCAGTTCGGTGTACAACCTGAATCGGTAAATCGGGCAAACTTACTCCTGGATTAGCTGCGACTATTTTAGGATGATTCCAATTCGTAATTTTTCCGAGAAAGATATCTACGTAAACTTGGCGTGATAGCCTGAGAGCAGTTGGCACATTGACTTGAGGCGAGTGCTGTGTAACTGGTGTCAGGTTATAAGCCAGCACAATAGAACCGGCAGTTAAAGGTAAAGCGATTACTCCCCGTTTGATCTTGGCTGCTTCTTGATTTGTAATTCCCACATCACTAGCTGCAAAGTCCACAGTACCTTCGATTAGCTGTTGCACTCCAGCACTGCTGCCTATAGCTTGATAGTTAATTTCTACATTGGGATTTTGCTGGTTATAATCTGAAAGCCAGCGATCGTACAAAGGTGCGGGAAAACTAGCCCCGGCACCAAGAAGAGAAACACGGTTGATATTTCGATTATTCGCAGTGCAAGAAGCGATACTCAACAAGATAGCGATTAAAGGTAGAAGGTAAACGCATCCCTTGGGTTGAAGTTGAGCATACATAGAAATCTTTTGTTTCAATTTTTAATAAATACCTCTGTTGACTCTCAAATTTATAGCTTTGTAGATGTAAATAACTTTGAAATGCAAAGGAACGCAAAGTAAACCTTTGCGCCCCTGGAGCGTTTAAACTTCAATCGCCGCCTCTTTCTCCTCACCTTTTGGCTGTGAACTCAGCCGATCTAAAATCTCTAAAACCTCTTGTTCAAAAGCAACTTGGGCGCGATTAGTTTTGCCACCTACATACAAGCGATCGCCTTTTTGCAATGCCCAGATTTGCGAATGGGAGAAGTAACTCATCACCACACCCAGCATTAGCAAACCAAACCCTGTGTAAACAATTGGTATCCCTGGATCGGCTTTAATTTGTAAGCCAGTGCTACCAACTACATCCAGAATTTTCAGCTTCACGCCATTAACTTCGGTGAACATTCCCGCGCGGACTGTATCAACAAGTTTACCGCTAACATCATAAATTAATACCATTCCTTGCAAGTCTTTGGTTAGCAGGGAGACACCTTCACTCAAATCGGGTTTAGTCGGAACCCAGGTTCCCCAAATGCGCCCGTTACCGTTGCTGTTCAATTGCGCCATCGGTAGCTGAAAAACCGGGCTGTTGTTAAATTGGACGCGAACTGCTGCGATTCCCCAATCAGTTTGATATAAAGTTACACCATGATAGCGCAGAGGCTCGTTGACAAAAATCTTCTTGTGGTCAACTTCTTTTCCTTGATTATTCAAGACAGACAAATCTGAATAAAATTGATCAATGCCGCCAGATGGTGTGTAGTCAATCCAAAAACGGTTGACGCGCACAGACCAATCTTTCGGGACTTGGGCTGCTGCTAAAGGGCCAGCATCCACAATATTTGTGATCTGAAATGTATCACCACTGGCAACCATTTCTTGAGCCAGAAACCCAGTCATTGCCCCCCAAATTCCCCCTAGCAGAATAGCGACGATGCCAATATGAACGATAATGGGGCCGATGCGTCCGACTATTCCTTTGCGGGCGTAGAGGAGATTTTCTTTTTCTGGATCTCGAAAGATTTTATAGCGGTGTTTCTGTAATATCTGGTTTAAGGAATCTAGGGAACCAGTATCTAATTCTGCACTTAAAGCTAACTTTTGAAATTGCCGTGGTTCTTCGTAATATTTCCAGCGCTGGGCAGTTTTTAAGGCTGGCAACTGACGGGTAAATGAACAAGCAGTTAAGCTAGTGCCAAATAAGACGAGTAAAGACAGAAACCACCAGGTACGATATACGTGGTCTAATCCAACTACTTGAATTACCTTCCAAGTTAAGAAACCAAATAAAGCTGGATGTTCTGGGTAGTTAGCCTGGTAAAATGCAGGTGTTCGACCTTGCTCAATGACAGTACCGGTGGAGCTAAAGATAGCAATCAATAGCAGTAGTGCGATCGCTAGTCGTAAGTTAGTCAATACAGGCAAAAGGTCTTGCCGTAAGAGTTGCCCAGGTATCGCCCACCATTTTAATTCTTTGGACGCTGAATCTTCTAAGGTCATTATGTGTAAAATCTAATAGAGGTATTTTAAAAACTGCCAAGGGGAATCCGAGAAATTAAGGAAAATACACCGAATCCTACTAACAGCGCCCCACTAACTGGGTTAATCCAACCAGACCAGCGACGCAATTCTAGTAATTTTTTAATTGAAGCTGTAAAAGTACCCGCCAAAATTAACGGTGCTACATAACCGGCTGTATAAGAAAGTAGCAAAACAGCGCCTAAAATTAAGTCTTGTGTATTGGCAATCCAACCTAGTAAACTAGCTAAAACAGGCGTGCTACAAGGAGATGCGACTAAGCCGAAAGTCAGCCCCAGCAAATAAGAACGCAATCCGGCTGGTAAATCTGGCGAAATCCAATTGGTTTCACCCAAGGATGGAAATTGTAAAGGTAGTGCTTCTAATAAGTTCAGCCCCATGAGAATGGCGATAATGCTGACGATAATCGGCAAACCAATTCCCACTTGACCGTAGACTTTTCCGACAAAACCTGCTATAATACCTAACGCTGCCAATGTAGTTGCTAATCCGAGAGCAAACCAAGTTGATTGGGCTGCTGCTTGTAAGCGACTTTTCGCTTCATAACCACCGATATAACCAATGGTAATTGGTAGCATAGAAAGCATGCACGGTGTGAGACTGGTGAGCAAGCCAGCCGCAAAGATGATACCAATACTCACCACGCTTAGGTGTGTGAGTTGGTTAGAAACAAGGCTGTTGGCAAATTGTTCTAATTGGTAAATTTGGGTTTGCAGGTTATCAAGCATGGGGAGTTTCTGAGCGGGAAATGCTTACTCTGCTTGAATTGTAGCTTATTTTTGATTTGTGAGTCAGAATAACTCAGGATCGGAACCTAAACCACGTCTCTTTTGAAACCCGTAGTTCTTGGGTGATGAAAAGGATTTGCCCTCATCCCCCAACCCCTTCTCCCAAACTTGGGAGAAGGGGAGCGAATTTCAAAGTCCCTCTGCCAAGCTTGGGAGAGGGATTTAGGGTGAGGGCGAAAACTACAGTTCTCAACTTCGATAAGGTTTAATATCATTTAAATTTCATCTGTCTAAGGAAATGTATTTAAAATACAATTAAGCTCAGATTATCCCTGAAGAATCAGGCCTGGAGTATTTGGCATGATGATTGCATTACCCGGATTTAAAATTGTCACTTTGTTAAAAGCAGGGGTAAAAGCAGTCATATACCGTGGAATTAAGGTTAAAGATCAGTGTCCGGTAATTATCAAAGGGCTACGGAAAGAACAGTGTACACCCAATAATATTGAACAACTCAAACATGAGTATGCGATCGCCCAAAGCTTAAATATCGCCGCCGCAGTCAAAGTCTACGCCTTGGAGATGCACCAGGGAATCCCTTATTTAATTATGGAGGATTTTCAGGCGCGATCGCTCGACCAATTTCTAGACCAATTTCAACAGCCTATTCCCTTTCTGAAAATTGCCATTGAAATCACCAGCAAACTCGCCCAAATCCACACTCATCACATTGTCCACAAGGATATTAAGCCGCAAAATATCTTAGTTAACCTCGAAACTAATCAGGTCAAAATTGCCGATTTTGGAATTGCTGCTTTCATTCCCTACCAACAGCAAATAGTTAGCAGTTCCAGTCGCATTGAAGGCAGTTTACCTTATATATCACCTGAGCAAACCGGGCGGATGAATCGAGGAATTGACCATCGCAGCGATTTGTATTCTCTGGGAGTCACCTTTTATGAAATACTCACAGGTCAGCTACCATTTCAAGGCAAAGACCCCTTAGAGTGGGTGCATTGTCATATTGCTAAATCTCCGCCATCCCCGAAAAAGCTCAAGTCTGATATTCCTCAAATCCTCTGTGACATCATGATGAAATTGTTGTCTAAGGTTGCAGAACAAAGATATCAGAGCGCTTTAGGTTTGCAATTTGATTTGGAACGATGCTTAAAGCAATTAGAGACAACCGGACAAATCCAATCCTTTGTTTTAGGTGAGCAAGATATCTCAGAGCGCTTTCAAATTCCTCAAAAATTGTATGGGCGAGAATCAGAAATTGCCCAGCTTTTACAAGCATTTGAGCGAGTTGTTAGTCAAGGTAAAGCAGAACTCGTGTTAGTTTCTGGCTATGCTGGTGTTGGTAAATCTTCTCTGGTAAAGGAGATTCATAAGCCCATTGTCAGAGAACGCGGCGTTTTTATCCCTGGTAAGTTTGATCAGTACAAACGAGATATTCCTTATTCCACCATTGTTCAAGCTTTTCAAACACTCGCGCGACAAATTTTAACGCAACCTGAAGATCAACTTGCTACCTGGAAAAAGGAAATACAAGCAGCATTAGGGAACAATGGTAGATTGATCGCTGATGTCATTCCAGAAGTTGAACTCATCATTGGAGAACAATCTTATATACCAGAGTTGGGGCCTGCTGAATCTCAAAACCGATTTAATTTGGTGTTTCAAAACTTTATCAACGTATTTGCTCAAAAAGAGCATCCACTCACTGTTTTTTTAGATGATATGCAGTGGGCAGACACAGCTACTTTAAATTTAATTCAAACTATTATTACTGGTTCTAGTATTCAATATCTCTGCTTTATTTTGGCGTATAGAGATAACGAAATAGATATTGTACATCCCTTCAACTTGATGATAGAGAAGGTTCGACAGCATGGTGCAAGAACGACTGAAATTCTCCTGACTCCGTTGAATATTGTCTATATCAATCAATTAATTGCTGATACCTTGCATAGTTCAGCAGAACAAGTAGAACCCCTCGCCCAATTAATTATCAAAAAAACTGACGGTAATCCTTTCTTTGTCAATGAATTTCTCAAAACACTGCATCAAGAAAACCTGCTGAATTTTAATCGCCAAGATGGTGTTTGGCAATGGGATCTAGCTGAGATTGAAGCCCAAGGTATTACAGATAATATTGTCAGTTTGATGATTGGGCGGATGCAAAAATTGCCAAAAGCAACTCAAGAGGTGCTTAAATTAGCCTCTTGTATTGGTAATCACTTTGATTTAGAAGTTTTAGCGATTGTTGGCGAACAATCTATTGAAGAAACGGCAAATGCACTTGTGGAAGCAATTTTAAGAGGATTAATTATTTCCATTGAGTCAGATGAAACTGTTGATAAAAACTATCGGTTCTACCATGACCGAGTTCAACAAGCTGCATACTCCTTAATTGCCGATGAATCAAAGTCGGCTGTTCACCTAAAGATTGGGCAAATTTTGCTGAAAAATGCTAGTCCTGAACAAGTGAACGAGCAAATTTTTGATCTAGTCAATCAACTCAATCTCGCGGTGGATCTGATTATTGAACAAACAGAAAAAGATGAATTAGTCCGATTGAATTTAATTGCTGGGAAAAAAGCAAAAGCTTCCACAGCTTACACTCCTGCGAAAAGATTTTTTAGTGTTGCGATGAATCTTTTGGCTGAAAATGCCTGGATTGGACAATACAAACAAACATTTACTTTGTTTAGAGAATTGGCTGAGTGTGAATTCTTAACCGGAAATTTAGAACAAGCGGAAGAATTATTTGAACTACTATTACTGAAAGCAGAATCTCATTTGGATGAATCTAATATTTATATGCTGCAAATTAGACTCTATCAAGTTGCAGGTAGGTATGAAGAGGCGCTGACATTGGGATTAGAAGCTTTAAAACTTTTTTGGGTAATATTTCCTGATTCAAATGAGGAAGTGCAAAGTGCGATCGCAATTGAAAAAAGCCAGGTATTAATAAATTTAGGTGATAGACAAATCTCTGATTTAATTAATGCTCCGGTAATCGAAGATCCAAATATTAAGACACTAATTAGTCTGTTGACAACATTCGGTCCACCTACTTATCTCGGTAGACCCGATCTCTTTCCCTTAGTCGTACTTAAGGCAGTTAATTACTCACTCAAGTTTGGGAATACGGAAGATTCCTGTTTCGCTTACAGTATGTATGCCATGTTGTTAGTCTCTATCTTCGATGATATTCCTACAGGCTACGCATTTTCTGAGATGACAATTAAATTAAATGAAAAGTTACACGACTTGAAACTTCGAGGAGTTGTGCTACACATTCATGGAAGTCATATCAACGTTTGGCGTAACCATATTAGCACCGACATTCCCTTTTTAGAGCGGGGATTTATTGGCTGTGTAGAAGCAGGTGATGTGACGATGGCAAACTACAACGGCTATCAAAGTTCCTGGCAAATTATCCAGTTAGGCTCTTCACTTACGGAAACAGCCAAATCTCTAGAAAAATATACCGTGTTTGCCCGCCAGTCTAAACATGAAGCTGTCTATCAGACAATCAGATTACAACAAATGCTACTGATGAATCTGCGGGGACTGACTCACCAAAATCTGACTCTAAGTGATGATAATTTTGATGAATCACGCGCCTTTTCTGTGATTCAAGATGCAGGTTTTGTCAGTGGAATTATTTTTTATCACATTATCAAATTAATTATATTTTTTACATATCAACAGTATTCAGAGGCGCTTATTTGTGCCTTACAATTATCCAATTTTCCAGTGACGACACTGGCATTACCAATTGAAACAGATTATATTTTATATTATTCACTGACTCTCACAGCTCTTTATCCCAAAGTACCAGATCAAGAGCAAGAACAGTTTTTATTAACCCTAGAATTGCATCAGCAGCAATTGCAATACTGGGCTAACCACTGCCCTGCAAACTTCTTGCACAAGTCTCAATTAGTCGCTGCGGAAATAGCTCGGATTGAAGGTAGAGATTTGTCAGCAATGCGCTTGTATGAGCAATCAATTGCTTCAGCGCGTGAGCAGGGATTTGTGCAATATGAAGCTTTGGCTAATGAGCTAACTGCTAAGTTTTACTTGGAGCGAGAGTTTGAATTAATTGCCGAAACCTATTTGCAAGCAGCTAAAAATAGCTATGTGCGCTGGGAAGCATTTGCTAAAGTTAAGCACCTCGAAGAATCTTATCCTGTGCTATTGCCACGACAACAGCTTGTCTCGAATGGAACGTTTATTACCACAGGTGAACATTTAGACTTTTTATCAGTAGTTAAAGCCTCTCAAACCATAAGTAGTGAAATTGTTCTTTCGCGGTTGTTGAAAACATTAATGCAGATTGTCATCGAGCAAGCAGGAGCAGAAATCGGTTATTTGTTGCTGGAACACGAGCAAAATCTGGTAATCGAAGTAGAAGCTAAGGTTAATCCCCAAGCAGAAAAGCTCAATGTTTCTCGACCTGTATTAGATGGTGAAATTTCCCAGTTGATTCCACAATCAATGCTGAATTATGTTCAGCGAACTCAAGAAACAGTGATTTTGCAAAATGCCACTGAGCATAATCATCTGTTTTCCCAAGACGAGTATGTAATTCAAAAGCAACCTAAATCTGTACTTTGTTTGCCGATCGCTCGTCAGTCGAAATTACTTGGTATCTTATATTTAGAAAATAATCTCATCTCCAGTGCTTTTACACAAGACAAACTTTCGGTACTGGAAATATTGACAGTTCAAATTGCCATTTCTCTAGAAAATGCTCGTCTTTATCAAGGTTTAGAAGACAGCCAAGCCCAACTCAACCTAGCGTTGAAATCTGGTAAAATCGGTGTTTGGAGTTGGGATATTGCCAGCGATCGCTTTAACTGGGATGAGCAGATTTATCAACTATTTGGGGTAACGCCTGAAACCTTTGCTGGCACTTCCGAAGCACTTTTAGCTCGTCTGCATCCAGATGATCGAGGATTGCTGGCTAAATCCTTAAGCCGAGCGATTAACGAAGGTGTGGAGCATAATTTAGAATATCGAATTATTCACGATGACGGCAGTATTCGCTACGCAGCCTGTCGGGGAAAAGCCTTTTTCAACGAAGCTGGGAAAGCCACACATATGAATGGTGTTGTGCTTGATATCACCGAGCGCAAACAATCTGAAGCCGAACGTATCCAACTGATTCAAGAACAAACCGCCCGCCTGGAAGCAGAAGCCGATCAGCAACGAGCAGCGTTTTTGGCTCAAGTCAGTGCAACTCTCGCCTCTTCCCTCAATTACGAAAGCACACTAGCAAGTGTGGCCAACCTGGTTGTGCCTTATTTCGCTGATTGGTGCAGCGTTGATCTGCTGCAAGAGAACCAATCAATTAATCGGGTAGCAGTTGCTCACCGCAATCCAGAGAAAGTGAAACTCGGTTGGCAAGTTCATCAGCGTTATCCGAGAAAGTTGGATGAACCTGTAGGTGTGCCGAAAGTGTTGCGTACAGGAGTTGGTGAAATGGTAACTGAAATTCCAGATGCAGCTCTGGTAGAAGCTATCCCAGATGCAGAACATCTCAGGATTATACGTGAGCTTGGTTTAAAGTCTTGTATAATCTTGCCCCTGGTGGGACGTGAAAGAATTTTTGGTGCAATTTCCTTTTTTACTGCGGAATCAGAACGTCGTTATAGTACGCCTGACTTGTCACTAGCGGAGGATATTACCCATCGAGCAGCGATCGCCATTGATAATGCCCGCCTTTACCAAGAAGCGCAGCAAGCACAAAAAACCGCAGAAAGAGCATTGGAGCGCATTGCCCGTCTTCAATCGATTACGGCGGCTCTTTCAGAATCGCTGACACCAGCCCAAGTCTCTGAAGTGATTGTAGAGCAGAGCATGGCTGCCTTGGGAGGCAGTTCTGCCCTCGTCGCCTTGTTGAATGAAGGTAAAACTGAACTGGAAATTGTCCGAGCGGTTGGCTATAACCAAGATTTGGTGAATACTTGGCGTAATTTTGCCATCGATTCCCCCTCTCCCCTAGCAGAAGCTGTGCGGACTGGGAAACCTATTTGGGCTGAACCAACAAAAAATCGGGTAGATCGTTACCCACATTTAGCAGAAGTGTACGCCCAATATGATTTTAATGCCTGGATTTCTATTCCCTTGATGGTAGAAGGTTCGGCAGTTGGCGGTATCAGCTTGGCATTTGCCCAGCCTCAACAACTTAGTGGAGAAGATCAAGCATTTATCTTGGCTGTTGCTCAACAATGCGCCCAAGCGATCGCTCGCGCCCATCTCTACGAAGCCGAACGAACGGCACGAAGCGCTGCTGAAAGCGCAAACCGCGTCAAAGATGAATTTTTAGC
Source organism: Nostoc sp. (assembly GCF_036917815.1). Taxonomy (GTDB): domain Bacteria; phylum Cyanobacteriota; class Cyanobacteriia; order Cyanobacteriales; family Nostocaceae; genus Nostoc. The sequence continues at coordinate 32,174 of NZ_JBALEK010000099.1, forward strand.
TGTGCTGTCCCATGAATTGAGAACACCACTTAACCCGATTCTGGGTTGGGCAAAACTGATGCGAAGCCGCAAGCTGGATCAAGCTACAAGCGATCGCGCCCTAGAAACTATTGAGCGCAATGCCAAGTTACAAACCCAATTAATTGAAGATTTGCTGGATGTTTCCCGCATTCTTCAGGGTAAACTTAATCTCAACTTTGTCCGCATTAATTTGGTATCAGTCATTGAAGCTGCGATGGAGACAGTGCGTTTATCGGCGGAGGCTAAGTCTATCCAAATTCAGACAATTTTTGAATCTGGTGTATGGCCAATTTTAGGCGATGCCAATCGCTTGCAACAAGTTTTTTGGAATATCCTTTCTAATGCCATTAAGTTTACTCCCATTGGGGGACAGATAAAAATTAAATTACAGCAAGTTGGCTCCCAGGTACAAATCTGCATCATTGACACAGGGAAGGGGATCGCGCCTGAGTTCTTACCTTATGTCTTTGATTATTTCCGTCAAGCAGATGGGGCCACAACTCGCAGATTTGGCGGTTTAGGTTTAGGTTTAGCGATCGTCCGCCATCTTGTAGAACTTCACGGGGGAACTGTGCAAGCAGAAAGTCTGGGGGAAGCGAAAGGAGCAACTTTCACTGTCAGATTTTCATGTTTACAGAATGAAAGCAAAGGAATCAAGGATGCAAAAGATCACTCCTCACTTGTGGCGGCTCAATCCTCGCCCTTATCTGGCTTAGAGATTCTCGTGGTGGATGATGATGCAGATATGCGAGAGTTTTTGTCTTTCATGCTGAATCAGTATGGTGCAACTGTTACCACTGTCACCTCAGCCATTGCAGCTTTAACTGCACTGAGTCAATGCCAGCCAAATCTGATTATCAGCGATATTGGGATGCCAGAAATGGATGGTTATATGCTGATGCGAGAGGTGAGGAGTCTGGAACCAGAGCGAGGCGGGAGAATTCTGGCGATCGCTTTAACTGCTTATGCTGGTGAGATGGATTATCAGCAAGCGATCGCTGCGGGATTTCAACTGCATATTTCCAAGCCTGTAGATCCAGAGGAATTGGTGAAAGCGATCGTGTCGTTGGTTCATAATTTGCCATGATGGTGGAATATAGCACAATACGGTTCGGTTAAGACAAGAGACGCGATGAATCGCCGTCTCTACAATAATCAATCTTTTTAGGACTTACGCACAGGTAACGGAAAATCGAACCACAGAGACACAGAGAACACGGAGAAATAAGAGTTTGAGAGGTATTTTGCGTAAGTCCTGCTTTTGTAGAGACGGCGATTTATCGCGTCTGCTTTTGTAGAGACGGCGATTTATCGCGTCTGCTTTTGTAGAGACGGTGATTTATCGCGTCTGCTTTTGTAGAGACGGTGATTTATCGCGTCTTTATAATGATTTATCGGATCTTTCCACTCTACAATTTCCATCAAAAAACCTTAACCGTATTGTATAGCAGGTTACAATTTTGGCAAAGTCAAAATGCAGTAAAGGTTTTACAATGGTATTAACGATATAACCAAACACGCAACAGTGAAAGCAATTGCTCAGTATCTACGGGTTTGGTGATGTAGTCTGATGCGCCGGCTTCAATACACTTTTGGCGATCGCCTTGCATAGCTTTAGCGGTCAGTGCAATAATCGGCAAAGATTTAAATTGATCCTTTTGGCGGATCACGCGTGTTGTTTCGTAACCATCCATTTCTGGCATCATTACATCCATCAAAACGACATCAATATCTGGTGTATTTTCTAACAGAGTGATTCCCTCTCTGCCGTTTTCAGCATATAAAACTTGGATTTGATAACGCTCCAGCATACTGGTCAGGGCGAAGATATTCCGCATATCGTCGTCTACAATTAGGGCTTTTTTGCCTGTGAGTAAATAGTCTTGTGAATGCAGTTGTTCCAGTATTTGCCGTTTGGTTGCTGGTAAATTTGCTTGGACTCGGTGTAAAAATAATGCTGTTTCATCGAGAAGACGTTCGGGCGATCGCACGTCTTTAATAATGATTGTCTCGGCAATTCGTCTGAGTTCCGTTTCTTGAGCTTTGCTAATTTCTCTACCTGTGTAAACAATAATTGGCAAAGTTTTGCCGTGAGGTAGAAGCTTGATCTGTTCAATCAGTTCAAAGCCGGTCATGTCGGGTAGCCCTAAATCGAGAACAAGGCAATCAAAATGCTGAGAACGAATAGCTTCTAGGGCTGCTGCACCAGTGTCTACAGCAATGGTCGAAACATCGCTGTTGCCAATTAACTCAACAATACTACGCCGTTGGGTGTCGTCGTCTTCGACTACCAACAAATTTTTCACCTGGCGCTCAACAAAACCTTTAATTTTGGTCAACGCCTCGGATATTGTCTCGCTAGTTAAGGGTTTTTGTAGATATGCGATCGCACCTAGTTGTAACCCGCGCTGTCTTCCTTCTTCAACAGTCATAATATGTACGGGAATATGACGAGTATTTGAGTCATGTTTTAGACGATCTAATACCGTCCAACCATCCATTTCTGGCAACCGAATATCTAGTAAAATGGCTGAAGGTCGGAATTGCTGCGCTAGCATCAAACCTGTACTACCGGTTTGGGCAGCGATCACCTTGAATCCTTGTTGTTGTGCCATATCTAGAAGAATGCGTGCAAAATTAACGTCATCTTCGACAATTAGTAAGACGCGATCGCCTCTTTCAATCGTAGTGCGATCGTCATTAATCATCATTGTAGAGACGCGATTCATCGCGTCTGTGCTGAGTTGTGTTGATGTTGACTCAGCACTGAATTGTGGCAAGTAGAATGTAAAGGTGCTACCTTGACCGGGTTGACTGATTAATTTAATTTCGCCACCAAAGAGACGGGCGATTTCCCGGCTAATTGATAAGCCCAATCCGGTACCGCCGTATCTCCGACTGGTAGAGCCATCAGCTTGCTGAAATGCTTCAAAAATCACTTTCTGTTTTTCGGGGGCAATGCCAATGCCTGTATCGCTGACTGAGAAGGCGATCGCTAGTTGGGCACGATTTAAGTTTTGATTGTCAGAACTCCAGCCTTGCTTGGCTACCGCAATCTGTAAACGTACCTCTCCTTTCTCTGTAAATTTAAAAGCGTTGGAGAGGAGATTTTTCAACACCTGTTGTAAGCGTTTGACATCTGTATAGATGGTGTTTGGCAATTCGGGAGTAAATTCAATCGCAAAGACAAGTCCTTTACTCTGAGCGATTTGCCGGAAGGTGCGCTCAACCTGTTCGCCCAAATCTACCAGTGGCATTTGGGTCATGTCAATGGACATCGTTCCAGATTCAATTTTAGCGAGATCCAGGATGTCATTGATTAAGGTCAATAAATCAGTACCGGCTGAATAAATTGTCTGACTATATTCGACTTGCTTGCTGGTAAGGTTGCTATCAACGTTATCTGTCAACAATTTCGCCAAAATTAACAAGCTATTTAGCGGTGTCCGCAGTTCATGGGACATATTGGCGAGAAATTCTGATTTGTATTTTGAGGAAAGGGCGAGTTGTTCAGCTTTATCTTCCAAAGACAGTCTTGCTTGTTCAATTTCCCGATTTTTGCGCTCGACTTCTTTTTTCTGCATCGCCAACAACTCTGCCTTTTCTTCTAATTCGGCGTTGGTTTGTTGCAGTTCCTCTTGCTGTCCTTTGAGTAAATCTTCGGAAGTTTTGAGTGATTGGGCTTGTTGTTCTAAACGCTTGTTGGTTTCCCGGAGTTCGCTTTGCTGGGTTTGGAGTTCTTCAGCCAAAGATTGCGACTGCTTGAGTAATTCTTCAGTTCGCATCGATGCGGCGATCGTGTTCAGGACGATCGCGATACTTTCGGTAAGCTGGTCGAAGAATGTCAGATGAATTTCGCTGAAGCGGCGAAAAGATGCTAATTCAATCACTGCTGTCACCTGTCCTTCAAAGAGTACAGGTAAGACTACGGCATTCAGGGGCGTAGCTTCTCCTAAACCAGAGGCAATTCTGATATAATCGCTTGGCACCTCCGTGAGCAGAATTCGCTCTTTTTCTAAGGCGCATTGTCCCACCAAGCCTTCACCCAATTGGAAGCGGTTAGCTAGATGTCTGCGTTCGCGGTAAGCGTAGCTACTAATTAATTTTAAATAGGGCGTATTTTCAATAGAAGAGTCCATCAGGAAGAATACGCCATGTTGCGCTCCTACCAAGGGTGCTAATTCTGAGAGAATTAGTTTAGATACGGTTTCTAAGTCTCGCTGACCTTGGAGCATTCGGGTAAATTTGGCTAAGTTAGTTTTTAACCAATCTTGTTCGGTATTTTTCTGCGTTGTCTCCCGCAGATTGGCAATCATCTGGTTGATGTTGTCTTTGAGGATCGCAACTTCCCCTAGTGCTTCGACGGCGATTGAACGAGTTAAATCACCTTTAGTTACAGCTGTAGCAACTTCGGCGATCGCTCGCAACTGAGTTGTCAATGTAGCAGCAAGTTCATTCACATTATCTGTCAAATCTTTCCAAGTTCCAGCCGCCCCAGGGACTCTCGCTTGTCCGCCCAACTTCCCTTCAATTCCCACTTCCCGCGCCACTGTGGTTACTTGATTGGCAAATGTTGCGAGGGTATCAATCATCTCGTTGATTGTCTCTGCCAAGGTTTCAATTTCTCCCTTAGCATCTAACATTAGTTTTCGTTTCAAGTCACCGTTCGCAACTGCGGTGACAACTCTGGCAATACCCCGTACTTGTGCCGTTAAGTTCCCCGCCATTGAGTTAACGTTATCAGTTAAATCTTTCCAAGTCCCGGCTACACCTTGAACTTGTGCTTGTCCGCCCAACTTCCCTTCAGTTCCCACTTCCCGCGCCACCCGCGTTACTTCACTGGCAAAGGAACTGAGTTGATCCACCATTGTGTTGGTGGTGTTCTTCAAGTCTAAAATTTCGCCTTTGGCATCGACGGTAATTTTCTTCGATAAGTCGCCATTAGCTACCGCTTTTGTAACTTCGGCGATGTTGCGAACTTGTCCGGTGAGGTTCCCCGCCATCGAGTTGACGTTATCCGTCAAATCTTTCCAAGTTCCTGCAACTCCTCTGACGTAAGCTTGTACGCCCAATTTACCTTCCGTTCCCACCTCACGGGCAACCCTGGTAACTTCTGATGCAAAGGAATTAAGCTGATCCACCATTGTATTAATAGTGTTTTTAAGCTCTTGAATTTCGCCTTTGACATCGACGGTAATTTTTTTAGATAAGTCGCCATTTGCTACGGCGGTGGTAACTTCGGCAATATTTCGCACTTGCGCCGTCAAACTTCCCGCCATGAAGTTTACGCTGTCGGTTAAATCTTTCCAAGTGCCGGCTACACCTTTAACTTCGGCTTGTACGCCCAGCTTACCTTCTGTTCCCACCTCACGGGCAACTCGCGTTACTTCACTGGCAAAGGAATTGAGTTGATCTACCATTGTGTTGACGGTGTTTTTCAACTCTAAAATTTCACCTTTGACATCAACGGAGATTTTCTTAGATAAGTCGCCATTTGCGACGGCGGTGGTGACGGCGGCAATATTTCGCACCTGTGCCGTTAAGCTTCCCGCCATAAAATTCACGCTGTCGGTTAAATCTTTCCAAGTTCCAGCCACGCCGCGCACATCTGCTTGGACACCCAGTTTACCCTCACTTCCCACCTCACGGGCAACTCTTGTCACTTCCGATGCAAAGGAGTTGAGTTGATCTACCATGATATTGATGGTATTCTTAAGTTCGAGAATTTCGCCTTTGACAGCAACAGTAATTTTTTTGGATAAATCACCATTAGCGATCGCAGTTGTCACTTCGGCAATGTTCCGCACCTGCGCCGTCAAGCTTCCCGCCATAAAATTCACGCTGTCGGTTAAATCTTTCCAAGTGCCGGCAACGTCTTTTACTTCCGCTTGTACACCCAATTTCCCTTCAGTTCCCACCTCACGGGCAACTCGCGTCACTTCACTGGCAAAGGAACTGAGTTGATCTACCATTGTATTGATCGTATTTTTCAACTCCAGAATTTCACCTTTGACATCGACGGTAATTTTCTTGGATAAGTCGCCAGTTGCGACGGCGGTAGTCACTTCGGCAATGTTTCGCACCTGTGCCGTTAAGCTTCCCGCCATAAAATTCACGCTATCAGTTAAATCTTTCCAAGTACCAGCCACGCCGCGTACTTCTGCTTGCACGCCCAGTTTACCTTCGCTTCCCACCTCACGGGCAACTCGTGTTACTTCACTGGCAAAAGAATTGAGTTGATCTACCATTGTGTTGATCGTATTTTTCAACTCCAGAATTTCACCTTTGACATCGACGGTGATTTTCTTGGATAAGTCGCCTGTTGCAACCGCCGTAGTCACTTCGGCAATGTTCCGCACCTGTGCCGTCAAACTTCCCGCCATGAAGTTCACGCTGTCGGTTAAATCTTTCCAAGTTCCAGCCACACCGCGCACATCGGCTTGCACACCCAGTTTACCTTCACTGCCCACCTCACGCGCCACCCGCGTCACTTCACTGGCAAAAGAACTGAGTTGATCTACCATGATATTAATGGTATTCTTGAGTTCAAGAATTTCACCTCTGACATCGACGGTGATTTTTTTAGATAGATCGCCATTAGCGATCGCCGTCGCAACTTCGGCAATATTTCGCACCTGTCCGGTGAGATTACCCGCCATTAAATTAACGTTGTCGGTTAAATCTTTCCAAGTCCCCGCCACTCCCTGCACTTGCGCTTGTACGCCCAACTTACCTTCAGTTCCCACTTCCCGCGCCACCCGCGTTACTTCCGACGCAAAGGAATTAAGTTGATCCACCATTGTATTGATCGTGTTTTTCAACTCTAAAATTTCGCCTTTCACATCCACAGTGATTTTTTTGGAAAGGTCGCCATTTGCTACAGCCGTTGTCACTTCCGCAATATTCCGCACCTGTGCCGTCAAGCTTCCGGCCATGAAATTCACACTATCAGTTAAATCTTTCCACGTACCCGCGACACCGCGCACTTCTGCTTGACCGCCTAATTTTCCTTCTGCACCCACTTCCCGGGCAACTCTTGTGACTTCCGATGCAAAGGAATTAAGTTGATCCACCATGATATTGACGGTGTTTTTCAACTCCAAAATTTCGCCTTTGACATCAACAGTGATTTTCTTGGAAAGGTCGCCATTCGCTACCGCCGTTGTCACTTCCGCAATATTACGCACTTGGGCAGTTAAATTTCCTGCCATCAAATTAACGTTATCTGTAAGATCCTTCCAAGTACCTGCAACTCCTTTAACTTCTGCTTGTACGCCCAACTTCCCTTCAGTTCCCACCTCACGGGCAACTCGCGTCACTTCACTGGCAAAAGAATTAAGTTGATCCACCATTGTATTAACGGTGTTTTTCAACTCCAAAATTTCGCCTTTCACATCCACAGTGATTTTTTTGGATAAATCACCATTAGCGATCGCCGTGGCAACTTCGGCAATGTTGCGAACTTGTCCGGTGAGATTACCCGCCATCAAGTTAACGTTATCAGTCAAATCTTTCCAAGTGCCAGCCACACCTTGCACTTCGGCTTGAACACCCAATTTACCCTCAGTTCCCACTTCCCGCGCTACCCGCGTTACTTCACTGGCAAAAGAACCGAGCCGGTCTACCATCGTGTTGACGATATTAGCAGTTTGGAGAAACTCACCTTGGAGAGGTCTGCCGTCAATTTGTGTAGCGATCGTTTGGGATAAGTCACCATTGGCGACAGCCCGAATTACCCGCGTAGTTTCGGCTGTTGGTTGAACTAAATCTGTAATCAGAGTATTGACAGAAGTAACACAATGTAGCCAAGAACCCCGAACATCTCCGAGAGAGGCGCGATCGGCAATTTTGCCTTCTTTGCCGACAACATTACCAATTCGCTGTAGCTCCGCCGCCATCCGCTCATTTTGATCAATAATATCATTGAGCGTGTCAGCGATTTTCCCCGCCACACCAGTATGGTCTATGGGCATCCGAGCCGAAAAGTCACCCTGTTTAACAGCATTCAGCGTTCTTAATAGCTGATTTAAATCTAGATTGTCGCTGTCTCTAGTCAACTGTTCGGTTGCCATAGCTTAATCTCTAAAAATTTTTCTGGGTTTTCGTGTTTAAAAAGGTTTTCTCAAAGCAGAAAGTTGATTTTAACTCCGATCAGTGCTTTTAACTTTATAGCAACAAATCTTTGGTAATCTGATTAGCTTGGAGTAGGTAGTTGTTTAACTGTTGAAACTCCCTAGTAGTGAATGATATTGAGGTTTGCACCACTAAGGCGTATTCATTATAATAGACATCTCCATAAATATAAATATGCTTTATCCAGAACCCTTGTAGAGATGTAGCACTGCTACGTCTCTACATTCTTTTCACGATCGCGGGGGAAGGTGAACTACTCCCAATACCAGTCCCCAATTAAACCTTAAGAGCCTTGTTTGAAAGTTTCAGTTGCTAGTTAAATTCTTATAAGTACAGACCAATTAAATCAATTTGCCAAACTATTAGGATGCTAAACTTTATTTTATGACTTATGATCAACCCTCTGAACAATCTATACCTGAATCCATCGTTAATGAAGCGTTCGACGTAAAGCAGCAAGACAATACAGATGATTTATTTCCCATTGTTGGCATTGCCGCCTCTGCGGGGGGATTAGAGGCATTTACGCAGTTACTCAGGCATTTGCCTACTGATACAGGGATGGCATTTGTGCTGATTCAACACTTAGACCCTAACCACAAGAGTCTGTTGAGAGAGATTCTGACAAGAGCAACTCAAATGCCTGTCAGTGAAGTGCTAGATGGGGTGATTGTAGAACCTAACCAAGTTTACATCATTCCGCCTAACACTAAAATGATCTTGTCTCGTGGGGTGTTGCAACTCATGCCGCGAGAGAAAGTTCAGGGGAAATATATGCCTGGTGATGCGTTTTTTACTTCATTGGCCGCGGATCGAGGGCGCAAAGCGATCGCAGTGGTTTTATCTGGATCGGATGGAGATGGTTCACTGGGGCTGAAGGCAATCAAAGCAGCCGGAGGAGTGACTTTTGCTCAGTGTGAAGACACAGCCAAATTCGATAGTATGCCCAATACTGCTGTTGCCACAGGGAATGTCGATTTTGTCCTGCCGCCTCAAAAAATTGCCGAGGAACTGGTAAACCTCAGTCACAATCCTTCTCTTTCTAACTTGTTGCCCTTAATAAATCTAGAGAAATTGCCCCAACAGAGAGATGCCCTGGGAAGTATTTTTGTGTTATTGCGATCGCTAACTGGTGTTGACTACAGCCACTACAAACCCAACACCCTAGAGCGGCGAATTCAGAGGCGAATGCTGTTGTACAAACTAGACCGGTTGGAAGATTATGCCCAGTATTTGCAAGAACATCCAACTGAAGTTAAGGCGCTCTCTGAAGAAATTCTGATCCACGTCACCTATTTTTTCCGCGATGCTGGAGCATTTCAACTGTTGAAAGAGCAAGTCTTTCCCAACATCATCCAAAACAAGTCCCCAGAGTTGCCGATTCGGATTTGGGTGGCGGGGTGTTCGACGGGCGAAGAGGTCTATTCCATCGCCATCACCTTGCTAGAGTTTTTGTCAAATAAAGTAACCCAGCCGCCAATCCAGATTTTTGCCACAGACATCAGCGAAATGGCCATTGACAAAGCCAGGTCGGGAATTTATGCCGAAAATCAAATGGTGGAGGTTTCACCAGAGCGCCGCCACCGATTCTTTAATGTCATCGAGGGTGGTAGATATCAAATTAACAAAGCTGTCCGTGAACTGTGTGTATTTGCCCGCCAAGACTTGGGCAGCGATCCCCCTTTTTCTAACTTAGATTTAATTAGCTGTCGGAATGTACTGATTTATTTGGATGCAACGTTGCAAAAACGAATACTGCCGATCTTTCATTACAGTCTCAACCAGACTGGCTTTGTGCTGCTAGGGACTTCAGAAAGCACAGGTAATTATTCAGATTTGTTTACTCTAATTGACGGAAAGTATAAAATCTATACCAAGAAGCTAACCGCAATTCGTCCAACTTTCTCCTTCGTTACCAGCAATTATCCGATGGCAAAACTGGACGAACATCGGCCAACAAATGACAATCCATCTGATGGCTTTGACTTAGAGAGAACAACTGACCAACTGATCTTAAATCGCTATGCCCCAGTGGGTGTAGTAATTAACGACAAAATGGACGTGCTGCAATTTCGGGGAGAAATCGATCTCTACCTCAAACTTGCACCAGGGAAACCGAGTCTCAACTTATTTAAAATGGTGCGTCAAGGCTTACTCGTCGAGCTACGTGCCACAATTTATCAGTCGCAACGGCAAAAAATTCTCGTTAGAAAGGAAGGGTTACGGATTGAATCCGGCGATGTTTCCAGAATCATCAATCTTGAGGTGATTCCATTCAAACCTGCAACTGGCGAAGAACTCTACTTTCTGGTTTTATTTGAACAAGCCCCACCCACGGTTAGTCACCTCAGCCCGATTAATCCTGAAAATCCAGAGCAGGGAGACCTAGAACGTGAGATTGTTCGGCTCAAACAGGAACTCGCAACCGCAAAAGTTGAACAGGCTGCAACTCAAGAATATCTGCAAGCGGTGATCCAAGAGCAGGAAGACATCAATCAAGACTTAAAAGTTGCCAATGAAGAAATCCTCTCCAGTAATGAAGAGTTGCAAAGCACCAATGAGGAGCTAGAAACAGCCAAAGAAGAGATTCAGGCAACCAACGAAGAACTCAACACAACTAATGAAGAACTTCGCTCTCGAAATCGGGAATTACACCAAGTTAACAACGATCTCACGAATTTGCTTGCCAGTATCAATATTCCCATTTTGATGTTGACAAATGACTTACGCATTCGACGTTTCACGCCAATGGCGCAACGGCTTTTCAATTTCATTGCTACCGATGCTGGACGACCCTTAAGCGATATCAGAGCAAATCTAAATATTCCTGAGTTAGAAGCTCTAATTTTGGAGGTACTTGAAACACTCAGCATCAAAGAATTAGAAGTCCAAACTCTGGGGGGACATTGGTATAACCTCCGCATCCGTCCTTATCGCACCAAAGAGAACCAGATTGACGGTGTAGTATTAGTATTAATTGATATTGATGTGCTCAAACGCAGTGCCGCAACCTTAGAACAAGCCCGGAATTACGCCGAAGGGATTGTGGAGACGGTACAAGTGCCGTTAATTGTACTTGATGCTAATTTCCGGGTGAACCAAGCTAATCGTTCATTTTATGAAACATTTCAGGTTTCACCATCAGAGACAGCGCAATCTCTGATTTTTGAACTAGGCAATGGTCAGTGGAACTTACCCGGACTGCGATCGCTCTTACAAGATATTATCGCCAACGATACCACTATTCACGACTGGGAAATAGAGCATCATTTTGAGCGGATTGGGCAGAAAACCATGTTGCTCAATGGTTGGAAAATTATTCAAGAGGGAAATACTCAAAGGATTTTGCTGTCCATTGAAGATATTAGCGATCGCCAGCAGTTTGAGTTGGAGCGATCGCAACTCCTAGCACAGGAGCAGTCAGCCCGTCAACAAGCCCAAATCGCCAACCGAGCTAAAGATGAATTCCTGTCAAACCTCTCATATCAACTTCGTAACCCCCTTAACACCATACTTGGTTGGGCGCAAGTCTCCCGCAGTCGCAATCTAGATCAAGCAGCAGTCACCAATGCCTTGGAAGTGATAGAGCGGAATGCTAGGGTGCAAGTTCATTTAATTGATGATTTACTGGATGTTTCACGGATTACCAGTGGCAAGCTGAATTTAAAAACTCGTCTAATTGATCTAGTTTCAGTCATAGATAGTGCGATTGAGTCGATCAAATTGTCCGCAGAGGCGAAAACCATTGAAATTGTTTCACACTTGAACTCGGCAAGGGTTGTTGGAGATTTTGATCGCTTACAGCAGGTGATGTGTAATTTACTTTCTAACGCCATTCAGTTCACTCCATCCGGTGGGCGAGTGGAAATCATCCTCCAACCTCTATCTACTCACGCCGAAATCCGAGTCAGCGACACCGGAATTGGCATTCGGGCAGACTTGCTGCCATATATCTTTGATCCTTTCCGCCAAGGTGATTCTACCAGCAACAAAGTCACTCCAGGACTGGGATTAGGTTTGTCCATCGTCCGTCATCTTGTAGAACTTCACGGTGGAACAGTTGAAATCCAGAGTCCAGGCGAAGGACAAGGAACCACCATTACTGTCAGGCTGCTGTTGCACACAATGCTACTGGAGATGACTGCACCAAGTTCTTTAGAGCCGAGCCTTTTGTCAAGGACTGTGGATACATTAGATGGTAATATTGCATCCCTAACTCTAGAAAACCTGTGCATCCTGGCTGTAGACGATCAAGACGATAGCGGCGACTTAATCAAGTGGATCTTAGAAGACTTCGGGTGCCAAGTAGTGGTTGTAACATCGGCAAGGGAAGCGATCGCGGCTCTAACTGAATCTCCTGGCAGATATAATGTGCTGCTAGCAGATATTGGAATGCCAGAATCAGACGGTTTATCCCTGATTCGTCAGGTGAGAGCGCTTGACGCTGAAACGGGGGGACAAATTCCAGCCGCCGCCATCACTACCTATGTCAGCGAAGCAGAGCAACAAATGGCAATTGATGCTGGCTTTCAAATGCATCTGGCTAAACCAATTGACCCGAATCAATTAGCATTGATGGTTGCAAACTTAAGTGGACGAAGTTTTTAAGGCTATGGTATACACACAAGTCTTATAACCTAGCCCCACAACGTTTTGATCCCCCCTAACCCACGCCAGTCGCTCTACTTGGGGAGACCCCATCGCTTTTAGCGTCTCCCCTTCTCCCAAAGGGAGAGGCTAGCGCCAAGGGAGAAGACCGCGCTGGCTCCCCGATAAATTGGGGGGGAAAGAATCAAAGTCCCCCAATTTATCGGGGAGCCACTGCCAATACGGTTCGGATAAGGTTTTTTCATGACAGATCCTAGATCACAAAGACGCGATAAATCGCCGTCTTTACAATAATCAGTCCTTTGTAGAGACGGCGATTTATCGCGTCTCGAAAACCAAAAATTGTTGCCAGTAGCCCTTAACCCAAGCGTATTGATTTAGAGAGAGGTTTTCCAGGCGTAAAAAGTCAGGTGCGTACACCGTAGCTGGAAAAAGCAAGTGGTCTTTGAGGAACGAAACCCCGCAAAATGTTAGGTTTGTTGGGTAACGCTTGAGCTTCAAGCCAACCTACGAATATTCTTAACCGAGCAGCACTATCCCAAACAAAGTTGTTTTGTAGACAACAACAAACTGGCTTCAATCTTCTGGCGCACAACCTCTGTTACTTGACAGTTGCTATTCAGACAATCGATTAGCAACTGATTGGCATAGTAATATTGTTGCAATAGTTGCTCTTGTTCAGGGCTGAAGTGCCAGTCATGCTGAATGTTTTCATGCTTATAGATCATTTCTTTTAACTGGGAGGGAGTCGAAAGGAAATTTTGGCTGACACAAGTTAAACATTTTTGCAAAGATGGTTCTTGAGCCACTAGCGCATCAATTCTTTGCTTCATCAACTGCACTAATAAATCTGCATTCCGCAGCATGGCAACCGTTAACAAAAAGATTTCCCGCCACCTGGGTTCAGTAATATGACTCACCAGATTTTCTAAAGGTTCTTCTAACCCTTGTAAATCATAACTGACAACAATTTTTCGAGCAGTAAGATATTCTTGAAACGTCAAATAAGAAAAGGAGAAAATCCCCCGCGATCGTTCTGTCAGTAATCCATGTTGCAACTCTATTGCCTTCAGTATCCTTTCACTATCTAATTGCAATTCATCTGATTCCGTTGAAGCATTCGGTAAATCACGGAGATAGTCGCCAATGTATTGCTCAACAAGGCGTTGTTCAAAAAAGTAATTACCCTGCTCAAATGTCTCGCTAGCAAGCTGAGTCAACAGCTTTAGCTTTTGTGGTAAGAAAAAACCTTGGTACGCTTCATCGCGCTCAATTCCTTTACTTTCGTCCCATTTGTAAAGCAGAAGGTCTAAACATTGCTTATAAAACGCAGCTTTTTGGGTTGGAAATTGGTTATTGTGACGAAAAATCCAGCAGGTGAGGTGCAAAAATAAAGGGATAACGGCAAGTCTACGAAATTGTAAGTTTTCAGGCAAATCTAGTTTCTCAATGAATTGAACTGCCTGTTGCTGGTGGACATTGGTTTTTGTGAGTGCTGTAAACCACTTTTGAGCAAAGGCAACAATTTGGTCTTGACTAAAGGGGGCAATTTCAACATCTGTGAAGCGTGTGAGGTTGAAAACTTGAGCCGCAGTTCGGCAGGTGACGACAAACATATTCTTGTGATACTTTTCAGAGAGTCTGCGAATCTCGTTGATGACAGCCTTAGTCTCTTGATGGTAGACTTCATCTAATCCATCCAGTAACAACAAAACTCTGCCCTCCAACAACAAAGTTTCCAGCACAGATGGATCTGAAATGCCACAGTTCAAGAATTCCTTGCGAATATAGTTGAGTAAATCGAATTCCTGTGATTCTCTTTCTTCGTCTGCAAAATCTCTTAAGGTGACAAAAATGGGAACTCGATTAGCTGCAAATATACCTCGCTGACATTGAATCCCCAGATGTTGTAAAAAGGTGGTTTTACCTACTCCCACTTTACCCAATACCCGCAGTTTTGAATAAGTTTGGACTGCTTTGATACCCGTAATTTGTGTCTGGGATACTTCACCTAAGCCAAAGCGATCGAGTTCTTTTGACGTGAAGCTTTGCAGGTGAGCAAACTCCAACCACTGAAGGCTGACAATCTCCTCGGAAATGTTGATATCGATGTAAATATCGTCAATGCTAATGGGGTGGCTAATATCTAAGAACTGCAAGATGCCGCACTGATTTTTAATTTTCTCAAAGCGTTGCGATCGCACCTGTTTCACTAGGTTATCAATATCTAAGACCGTAGCCTGGCCAACTTCTCCAAATTCCAAAAATTCTGCCGGAGGATCGATAGCAATCTCTCGCCAATCCAATTCCAACACGGTACAAACTTCGATAAATGTGTAACGTTCAATCCTCTGTCCAGAGAAAAAACGCCAAATGGGTTGTCGAGTCTTTAAGTTAACTTCTGCCGCCAGATTATCTTGCGTCCAACCTTTGCGGGTAAAGGCTCTTTTTGCTTGTTCAATTCCTTCTGGTGATGCTTGGAGCGATCGCTTGGCCATAATACAAAACCATGCTCCCAATATCAGGTTACTTGAACTTTTATCAATAACTGTGATTGTATAGTTTTTGATGTGATAGCACAATTCTGCCCGTTTAAAACTTACAGCAATTTTCAGGTAAATAGACCACAGTGATTGAACCAACCGAGGGCATCATCTTCGGTAATGTAATTGACAGCAACCGCCATTGCTTGG
>NZ_JBALEK010000100.1:0-229516 GCF_036917815.1 Nostoc sp.
AAAAATAGCTCGATGCCAGGTTTATTAATTACAAACTAAAACCCTCTAGCTCCCATCACAGCTAGGGGGTTTTTGTTTATGCTGAATTTAGTATTAGATTAATCGCTATGAATTTATGACTCAAGAACTTTGGGATTTAAGGAAGTCTATTCTTGATGGACGTTATGAGGATGCTTTGCTAATTGTTGATGAGTTGGAGTTGATGAGTCGAAAGAGCTATATCCGAAATATTAGGAGTTTCCTCATCAGACTGATTATTCATTTGATTAAAAATCAGGTGGAACAAAGATTAACTAATTCTTGGGTTGCTTCTATTTCAGGTTCAATTTTAGAAATTCAAGATTTAAATTTACAGGATAACAAGACTTCTCATTATGTGAAGCCAGGTGAGTGGGATGATTTGCTATATCCTGCTTTTGATGCGGCAATTAAGCCAGCATCTGCTGAAATTTTAAATGGGTTGTATACATCTAAACGACTCTTAGCTATTGTGGATAAATCCCAAATATTGGAAGTAGCAAAGGCTTTTTTAGATTTGACTTATACCAATTCTCAAAAATCTTTGCCTGGTGCTATTGATGAAATATTGAGAGAGTTACCTGGTGGTAAGGAGTGGGAAGAAGGTCAGTAAAAATAATTATGGAAATAATTTTTATTAAATTTAGCTTAATTTAAAAGTTGCTCGATAGATATCTGGATATCTGGAAATGCTAAGGGCGAAATTACTCCTTCACTGATAACCTGTTGAATAAAATATTGACCATTTTGGGGTTGGCGAAATACGGTCACTTGCTTGCTAGATAAATCTATCACCCAATACTCTTGTATAAGAGCAGTCGCGTAGATTTTTGTTTTGAGTTCTAAGTCTTTTTTTTGGCTCGTTTTAGCAACTTCTATTAGCCAAAAGATATCTTCTGGTTCAGGATGACAGTTATTATATACAGAATCTTGTGGTCTAACAATAGCGATATCTGGTTCAGGTTCTGAATTTTGTAGGGTTATCGGACCATTAAAGCGAACATCTGCTTTCCCTGCTAATAAATTTTCTAGGTATTTCGCGCTTCGCTTTGCGGTGTTGTAGTGTATTGGGGTTTCTGGTGTCATTTCGACAATTTCCCCGGCGAGTAACTCGACATGGCGATTACTTAAGATTCCGGCTGCTATCATGCGATGATAGTCGTCCACTGTCCATTTTGCTAAGGTCTTCATCCCAGAGTCATTGATTGTTTGTGTAGACTTGGTTTTATTTTATCTTTTTTTGGTGTGGGGCAAATCTCACACGGTAAGGTGAATTTACTAGCTGAGGCGATCGCCTACTCTTCCACCACATCCATCAATTCTTCAATCGTCACCTCAAAAGCACAGGCGATTTTCTGAACAGCAGTCAAATCTACCATACTCATCCCAGGATGTCGGGCATAACTTTTAACTGTGTTGTAGTTTACGCCCGCACGATCTGCGACTTCTTTGATAGTCCACCCTTTTGCTTTTGCAAGTTCTCGAATCTTTAGTCTGACTAGCCCCATTTTTTATCTTGACAAAGGCGGGATTCCACCCTTTAATAATCAAAAGGTGGAATCCCACCTAAAAGTGACACAAATCAAAAGCGATCGCTCGTCCAGCCTGGAAAACTAACAGAGCGATCGCTATTCCTAACACATCCCACTTGATGGGAAGGATTGTTCTATGATATCAATGTCTCAGCCAAAATCAAATACCCACCCTTGGTGTGTGATTCGGCAGCTACCGAATATGCAAAGGATAGTAGTTGCTAGATTTCGTCGGCGACAAGATGCAGATGGTTACTTACTGATTTTGCGACAATTAATGCTGAATGTCAGTCATGTGATTGTGTTTGACTCTCCGGTTCAGGCTCAATTGCATACTTCGGCTGCGCTCAGTAACCACAGGGATTAAAAATAGAGCGATCGCTATAATTGGCTTGATGACTTTTAGGCGATCGCTCAATAATATGAACGGAAGTAGTATGAATAAATCATTGGTTATGACTCGCACATTTACGGCTATTGTGTATTGGGAAGAAGATGTCTACGTAGCTGAGTGTCCAGAAGCGGGAACGGCTAGCCAAGGAGAAACAATTGAAAAGGCTATTGCTAATCTCAAAGAAGCAACCGAACTTTACCTAGAAGAATTTCCGCTTCCAAAAACAACTCCCCGTTTGTTAACTACCTTTGAGGTGATAAGTGCCTAAGCTACCACGAGTACCTGCTGCTGAAGTTATTCGTGCTTTGGAACGCTTAGGGTTTGTCCAAATTAGACAACGGGGAAGTCATATAGTTTTAAAAAAGCAAATATTTGATGAAAATCAGAATCTCATTGAAATAGGTTGTGTTGTCCCGCTCCACAAGAAGACTATAGCAGTTGGAACACTCAAAAGTATTTTGAATCAGGCAGGTGTTTCAGTCGAAGAGTTATTGGAGAATTTGTAGTGATTGATTGTCAAGTGCGATCGCCTACTCTTCCAAAAGTTCCACCAATTGTTCTAAAGTCACTTCAAATGCACGGGCTATTTTAAATACAGCAGATAGGTCAACGGTGTTGAGAGTACCACGCTGGACATAACTTCTAACAGTGTTGTAGTTGACTCCTGAGCGATCAGCAACATCTTTTAGTGTCCAACCTCTCTCTTCAGCTAGCTCTCGAATCTTTAACCTAACGTAACCCATCCTAAATAGTTGACATTGATGCGTATGCATCAGATAATCTTTTTGGACATATTGATGCGTATGCAACAAAAGCTGTTTACGCATACCAAAAGCGATCGCTCGTCTAGCCTGGAACACTAATAGAGCGATCGCTAGCTTCGGTTTTGAAGGCAAGTATGGGAGTCACATCCCATACTTAGGTTAAAGGTTTATCGCCCCCTCCCTCTCGTCCGGTGCCCTCTTCCTCTTGTGGTGCAGACATAATTTGCTTTTGCTGTTCTTGTAGCCAGGTTTCAAAGAGTTCATTCAGCAGGCGCACTTTCATAAATTCATCCAGTTGTGCTGGAATAAATTTTTCCAGCCGCAAAATCACAAACCATTCAGCGATGCGGGTAGGGGGCAATATCTGACCTGGTTGACTGCTAGAGAGCATTTGCACCATTACCGGATGTAGTGCATTCAGTTCAATCGGACCTACCAAGCCGCCAGTTTGGGCTTCTGGCCCGAGTGAGTATTCCCCTGCCAAGTCAGCAAAAGAGTTTTCTTTTGCCTGAATTCGGAAGTAGAGTTCTTGGGAAATTCCCACATCCTGGGTTCGCAGTAGGGAATAAATTACTTTGTCCAGTTTTGTTTTAGACTGAAAAAAGTAAGACTCCAGTTTATTACCCCAAGTTGCTTGCTTGAATTTTTCAATTCTCAGCTTACGAGTAGTAATAACTTCTAGTTGATCGGCAGTCAGCCCTTGATGTGCCATCCAAGTCTGGATGTCTTCTTCATTTTTGAACTGTTTTTCAGCGTAAAACTGCTGTTTAGCTTGGGCTACTTCCTCAGGTGTATACTCGATTGCTATCTTGGCGGAGCCTGAGTTTTGCTCTATCGCCTGATCAATGATCAATTCGCGCTGCAACTGTGGCAGCATTTGGTAACTTGCCAGTAAGGAAATCAGTTCACTAGCTGTGATTGTACGATTACCGATTTGGATCGCTTCAGTCATTAGGTTTCGGGCATCTCAAGAATATCTAGTCTGTTAAAGAAGCTATACCGTAGCCCATTTACTAGGAGCTTTTACCTTAATCCTACCGAGTTAGGTATGCTAACATCACTTTTGCAATAGTTAAATAGTTACTTGCTAAGATACTTTAAAATATACAGTCTATATGAGTTTTAATCAAAGATCCTACGCAAATAATTCTCAGGTCTATAACGACTCTAAATAGTTCAAAAGATCCGCCATTTCTTGGGGACTAGGTTGGAATTTTGGCATTGGCGGTGTTTCACCACTGATCACTTGATGAATCAGTCCATACTGAGATTTGTGCTTTGAAACAGCTTGCAAACTAGGCCCCACTCGCCCGTCTGCTTCTAAGCCATGACAACCAGCACAATTAATTTGAAAGATCGCGTGTCCTTGAACTGGGTTTCCTGTTAAGGATAGAACACTCTTGACATAAGGATCGGAGGCTTGAACCAACTGAACACCAAAAAAGCCCAAAGGGATTGCTAGCAGTATGGCCAGCATCAATAAAACGATTCGCTGAATCAAAATTTCCGGTTTGGTAATCTGGTTATCCAAAAGGTTTGCGGTGAAAGTCTAGGTGTGCTAAAAATTTTTCATTTCCTACACATAGCTTAAAAGTTCTTGATTGTGTCTGCAAGCACAGAAGACTATTTTTTTGTGGGCGATCGCCTTTTAAAAGGCTGTAGGCCGCAGGATTCATCCGAAATTTGGTAAAATCAAAAACAAGCAACGAATATTTAATCATTACAAAAAGGAGATTTCCAGTGGTTGAACCCCTGCTATCAGGTATTGTCCTTGGTCTAGTTTTCGTCACCCTCGCCGGACTGTTTTATGCTGCCTATAAGCAATACAAGCGCCCCAACCAGTTGGGAGGATGAGGGAGTGCTGAGTTAGGAGTTAGGAGTTAGGAGTTACATTGTTTCTCATCTCCTTTATCTGCCCCTAATTCCTGACTCAGAATTCTGTAGAAAGTAAGTGATGTGTTGCCGTAAACTTTCTGGCGGCAAATTTCCCAACCTGGAATCTCTGGCGGTGTCCAACCTTGTGAGGCGTGTTCAACTGCAATTTCGCCGCTCGGATCTAAAAGTTGATGGTGAGCGATCGCTTCTAATACTGACTGGTACAATCCACTGGCATAAGGTGGATCGAAGTAAATTCTATCGAATTGCTTGCCTACTAAAATCTTTAACTGCTGGGTAATATCTCCCCGTAATACCCGAAATTCTTGCTGGGCATTAGCTATCTGCTGCCAATTTTGTTGGATGGTGACACAGGCTCGGCTCGATTGTTCAATTCCTGCTACTAGGCTGGCTCCTCTACACAAAGCCTCTGCACCCATTGAACCTGTACCGGCGCATAAATCTAGCCAGCGACAATCTGCAATTTCTCCTTGCCAAATATTAAATACTGCCTCTCTTACCCGCGCACTTGTGGGTCTAGTTTCTTTCCCTGGTAAAGTTTTTAGCTGGCGATTGCCGTAAATTCTCAGGCTCATTGGTTATTAGTCATTGGTCATTAGTCATTGGTCATTGGTTATTAGTTTTAGGCAAAAGACAAAGAAGAAATGACAAAAATACTATTAGGCAGGAATTTTTTCGCGGACTTGAGCAACGAAATTAGACAAGATTTGCAATCCGATATTAGAGGATTTTTCCGGGTGAAATTGCACTGCCATCAGGTTTTCATAGGCGATCGCAGCTGTGACGGTTTGAGTACCGTGGGTGACGGTTGCTGCACGGATTAGCGGGTCTATTGGGTCAACATAATAGGAATGGACAAAATACACCCAAGGATCGGACGGTAAATGCTCCCACAAAATACTTTTTGGTTGAGTCACTTCCAGCTGATTCCAACCCGTATGAGGAATAGTGATGTCAGTTTCTGGACGAAACCGCCGCACTTTTCCTTTGATAATTCCTAGTCCTGGTTGAGTACCTTCTGCACTTGATTCAAAAAGAATTTGCAATCCTAAACAAATTCCTAAGAAAGGTTTACCAGATGCGATCGCTTCTTTAATCGGTTGTTCCAAACCACGCGCTCGCAGGTGTTGCACTGCTGGATCAAATGCTCCCACTCCCGGTAGGACTATTGCATCTGCCTGCTCTAATTCCTTTGGAGAATAGGTAACATTAGAAGTTGCCCCAGCTTTTTCTAAGCCTTTACAGACTGAGTGCAAATTTCCCATCTCGTAATCTACGACCGCAATCACTGGCATTTACCTGCTCCTTGTAAAATTATTATGGAGGGTTTTTCTATTCTAAATAATATTTGTTATGAAGAAAAGAATTCTATTAACTTCTTTTGATATTTGGCTAAAAGATCAACAGTCGAATTCTTCTGATGATTTATTACTTCAAGTTACCAAAGTTAATCTGATACCCCATGACTTAAGTTTTTTACGCCTGTTACCCGTAGATGTGCAACTTGCCACTACTCAGGTAATTGAACAAATCAATGCAATCCAACCTGATTACATCATCTGTTGTGGCCAGGCTGCAAGCCGGACAAAATTAAGTGTGGAAGCTGTTGCTAGCCGTGGAGAAAGTATTTTGCAGACAGAAGTTGATTTAGAAAAATTAGTGGCGGGAGCCGCAGCAATTGAGATTAGCCACGACTGCGGTAAATTTGTCTGTGAGAGTCTTTACTATTCAGTGTTGGACTACTTAAGCCAAAATCAACTCAGGGCGCGTTGTATTTTTGTCCATGTTCCGGTTCTCAATCAAGAAAATTTGATGGGGATTCTTGCCGATTTTGTATTAATTATTAACAAACTGGCACTTTCATCAAGTTGTTAATGTCTGTATGGTGAAAGAAATATCTAAGTATATGTTGCCATTGTTACTAATTTTTCCTATCGCTCAATTAACTTCTGCTACGCCACCACCTGAAGAAGTTGTACAACCACAAGAAGTACGACCTTTACCAGGTCAATTGGATACAGTGCCAACATTTAACAGCAATAGTCCAGAATTGGTGTTGAAAGAAGGAATTTTACTCTCCACTTTTCCACCAGATGGGAAAAAAGTCCCCACGGCGCATCTAAATTTTCCCTTTCGGGGACGATTTGATATTTTTGCTCACCATATTACTAAAGCTGAACCAGCAGAGAATTCGCGTAGGCGTAGCCCGTCGGAGACATCGCTCTATTTAGGAATAATTTTGCATAACCCTGGTTCAGAAGTAGTGAAGGTAAATATTTTGCAGGCGGCGAGTTATTTGAGTCAACCGGATGCACCATTTATTCAGTTACCATCCTTGAGCCAAAATCTTTTAGGTAAAGTTTTTGCCGGTCCTGGCGATCGCGTCATGTCTGATGTGCTTCGGGGAGTGCGACAAGAGATTTTCCCTGCCACAATTGCGATTCCACCAGGGAAAAGTCGGATGTTACTAAATTTACCAATTCCGGTGCAGGGATTGACACCACCCCTGAATGGTCGGTCTACATTGATCCGACTGCAAAGTAATGGTACTGTCTACGCAGCTAGCCTAGCCATGTTTGCACGGGTGAATCCTGATGGCAGTGAGCGATCGCCTACTTTAGAAGAGTGGCAGAATTTACTAGATAATGGTGATTTGGCTGGGCCGCGGGATAAAGCGCCCACTCCCTTAGAAGAAACTGGTAAGCCGATAATTTATGGGCGTGTTGCTGGAGTGGCTGGTGGTTCACGATGGAGAGCTTTATTAGTAGATAATCCTCAAGCTAGGTATCTAACTATTCCCCAGCCTGGTCAAATGTTTTCCTACGCTCTGAGTACCTTACATGGCGGTACCTTAGGAACTGGTCAAATTCAAAGTGCTGCTATGCTGGTGCGCTATCCTGACACCGCATATCGCGCTCATGGCAACTATGGAATTCAATATAGTCTCAAGTTGCCGCTATACAACAATACTCAAAGTCCTCAAACTGTTAGTGTGTCTATACAAACGCCACTAAAGGAAGAGCAATTGGGAAAACCAGGGTTACGCTTTTTGAGTACACCAGCCCCTCAAGTATTCTTTCGGGGAACGGTGCGGGTACGTTACAAAGATGCTCAAGATCAGCCGCAAACGGAGTTTGTGCATCTAGTGCAAAAGAGAGGTCAATTAGGGGAGCCGTTAGTTTTATTAAATATAAAAGCAGGCGATCGCTCTTTAGTAGAAGTAGACTTTCTCTATCCACCGGATGCCAGTCCACCGCAAGTATTAACAGTTGCAACTCAAGCTGAACCTCGGTAATGATTGATGAGTATTACGGACGAGTTTGAGAAGGCAGAAGGGAAACCCCATAAATAAATTTAGGGGATTCAATAGGGACGTAGTATTTCTTCTCCCAAAGGGAGATGCGAAACGCGATGCGCTGCGCGTCTCGAAATACATATTTTTTCTTTTTTTCATAAATAAATTTACTTGCTCTAAACCCTTTTAGCAGAGGGCAAAAATTATATTTTCTTCCTTCTGCCCTCTGCCTTTCTTCGGTAAATAAAATTTTGGATATCTTCTCATGTTTCCTTCCTAAGCAGACTGTCACCTTTTTCACTTGATTACTTATCTTGAATTTACTATCAGTGTGGGTAGTTCACTCAGCGTACCTGCCATTTTTTGCAGTTTTCTGCCCACTTCTTCCATCGTGTAGAAGAATGTGAAAAATCGGAGTAGCTCATCCATTGGGTAATCTTGCTGCTTAATTTCTTCCAGCCGATTTAATCGCTCTGTAGCATTAGTAAGTGCAACTTCCATTCTTGACAAAGATAAACTAGGCTGGTGCGATTTGACTGCGGTTGCGAGGGTGAGCATTGCACCCTGAGTTTCTTGTGCTAATTGGGTAATTTCAGGTGAAAGAATTTGCCAGAAAGTATCTTGCTGTCTGGCAAGTACGGTATGTTCCATTGTCAAGATGTGTTCCCAAATCCGGCGGATGAGAAACTCCCAGGCTTCATTTACCCGTTTTTCTGGCGGTTCATTTGTCTGTCCCCGCCTGACTTCTTGCCATAGCGATCGCGCCTTGATAAATGAACTAATGATACTGGCTTTTAACTCATCCACACGCTGGCGATCGTAGTTTCCTGTAAAGGCAGAGTCCACAACCAACTGATAAAACTGCTCTAAATCAGTTAACGTTTGCGACAAACAACGCCTCAGTTCTACTCCAGCAGAGGCAGGAAAAATCAAGTTGTTTACCAATAGTGCCACACCAATACCCAAGAGGGTTTCGAGAAAACGACCCCAAGCATACAGCCAAGGAGATTGGCTGTGATTCGATATGACAATCAATGACACATACCCCGCCAATTTTGCCGCCTCATTGAATTTCCAATAAGAAGTCAGAAAGATGGTCAAAAATACACTGATTCCCAGTGACCAGAAATTGCTACCCAGTGCAACCGCAAACATGGCTCCACCTATAGCACCAATGACGGTGCCAATTATTCGCTGAATACTGAGTAACAAAGTGCTGCCATGAGTAGATGACATAACGATGATGGCGGCGATCGCTGCGTAAAAAGGATATTCCCATCGCAACGCCTGAGCAACTTCAAAAGAAACTGCCGATGCGATCGCCATTTTGAATGCCATCTTAGCTAGCAGAATCGTTGAGATACCATCGGGAGTAGCAGCCCAAGTTTTTAATGCTGTGATGATTCTTAGCTGAGGCGATCGCCGTTTAGGTGGAAGACCGTTGGAGGGTTGTATCATAGGTATCGGGTTGATTTGATTTATGCAAGCGATCGCCATGACCGAAATTAATGGGATACAAGCCCCGTCCTTCTAGGACGGCTTTTTATTGATTAATTCATCAACATAATCCCTAAGCTTGTTCTGCCAATCAGGAATATCCTTAAGTGCCTGTTTTTGTCCAATCCGTCCCTTAAAGCAAATAGGCTCATCATCCAAGGGATTACTACTGGTAAATCCGAGCTTATGTTTTTTCTGGAAAGTCATTGCATTAAGCACTTTCTATTGGTATACTCATATATAACACGTAAACGACATTCATGAAAGCCAGATATCAATTCCGTTTCTATCCGACAGACCAACAACGACAGCTTTTAGCTCAGTTGTTTGGTTGTGTTCCTGTAATTTGGAATGATGCCTTGGCAATCTGTAAACAGTCGGAAAAGTTACCAAGCAATAACGACTTGCAAATCGCAAACTTCAGAAAAAGCTAGCACGTCAACCCAAAGATTCAAAACGTAGGAATAAAACTCGAATTCAAATCGCAAAGCTGCATAGTAAAAAAGCAGATACTCGTAAAGACTTCTTGCATAAGCTATCTACCAAAATTGTTAGAGAAAATGAAACTATTGTACTAGAAGATTTGAAGGTGTCTGGACTGGTCAGAAATCGTAAACTTTCACGAGCAATTAGTCAGCAAGGTTGGAGAGAATTTAGAACGCTATATGAGGCTAAATCTGAAAAGTTTAGCAGAATATTTCGAGTCATTAGTAGGTGGGAACCCACAAGCCAGATTTGCTCTAGCTACGGGTTTAAATGGGGCAAGCTTGATCTGTCTATTCGTTCAATACTTTGCTTAAGTTGTAATGCAGAACACGATAGGGATGGGAACGCAGCCAAAAATATAGAACAAGTCGGGATGGGGAATCGCCACGACTCTAAACGGACGCAGAGGAATTGTCAGACTACCTTGGTAGCAGAATCCGTTGAAGCGTCAAGAATCACCGAGGCTTCAGCGGGCGTGAGTATTTCAAAACATTACTGATAAAATATGCAAAATGCGAGAACTTTATCCAGCGATCAAGCCTTACTTAGAAGGTAGTTTACAGGTTTCCAACCTTCATACGATTCATTTTGAAGAGTCAGGGAACCCGCAAGGTCAACCCATCGTTTTGCTGCATGGGGGACCTGGTGGTGGATGTCCAGCTTTTTATCGGCAATATTTCCACCCGGAAAAATGGCGGTTAGTGATGTTTGACCAGCGTGGTTGTGGTCAAAGTACGCCCCATGCTGAATTACGAGAAAATACCACTTGGGATTTAGTCAGTGATATCGAAAAACTGCGCCAACATTTAGGTATAGAAAAGTGGGCGGTCTTCGGTGGTAGTTGGGGTAGCACTTTATCATTAGCCTACAGTCAAACCCATCCCTCTAGATGCACGGGGCTAATTCTGCGTGGGATCTTCATGCTGAGGCAAAAAGAGTTGCGCTGGTTTTACCAAGAGGGTGCTAGCTATATTTTTCCTGATGCTTGGGAAGAATATCTTAAACCAATTCCCATAGATGAACGTGATGATCTGATCGCAGCATATTACAAGCAATTGACCAGTCCAGACTTAGAAATTCAATTAACAGCAGCGCGTGCTTGGTCGATTTGGGAAGGTAGTACAAGTAGACTTTTCTTAGACCCAGAACTCATGCAAAAGTTTGGCGAGAGTGAATTTGCTTCAGCTTTCGCACGTATTGAATGCCATTACTTTATGAATAAGGGATTTTTGGAAACAGAAGATCAATTACTCGTAAATGTACACCGTATCCGCCATATTCCGGCTGTAATTGTTCAGGGGCGCTATGATGTAGTCTGCCCAATGATATCAGCTTGGGAATTACATCGCGCTTGGCCAGAAGCCGAATTTATAGTGGTTCCTGATGCCGGGCATTCGATGAGTGAACCAGGAATTTGCAGTGCTTTGATTGAAGCAACAGATAATATTAAATTCGGTTGAATATTTAGATTTCTATAGCCTTTCCCAATCATATAAGGTACATCATAGCCCCCTCTCGAAGAGCGGGGAGGGGGTTGGGGGTGGGGTTCTTGTACCTCACTCAATCCAATTAGGTCCTTTGAAGAAACTTCCATCTTCTCTAAAAGTTTGATACACCAAAACACCTTCTCCAAGAGGAGGGAAATTTTTGGCTCCCCTGAAGTCAGTTTTTATGAATTTGGCAGTACCACCAATCGCCGCCCTGTAGAGATTAGCTCCATCAAATATAACAGCAGTCAAGATAGCATCATTCAAACTGGCAATGGTATATACACAGCAATGCTAACCCTTCTGAGTTTGGAAACTTATACTGTATATGAAGCATCAGTGTAAGTAGTTCACTACAAAAAAAGAAGATATGCGAATTCTAATTGTGGAAAGCAGTATGTTGTTGCTCCTGACTATGGTAACAACTGGATGTGTCGGTTCTTCCTCTGTTACAAAACAGCCGCAAGCCTTGCCAGTAAGCACAGAACAGCCGACAAAAGAAGCTGTGTTGTCCTCAACACCTACACCGACTGGCAAAACTACAGAGAATTCTACCCCTGAAGCTACTACTGCCACAAATCCGACGCGCTGTGAAACTAGTCAATTATCAGTGCGCCGAGTCTCCCAAGATGCTGGCGTTGGCAATGTTGCACTTACCTACGCCTTCACCAATAACGGCTCATCCCCTTGCACCCTCAAAGGTTATCCGGGATTGGCACTACTGGATGCAAAAGATCAACCTTTGCAGGGGATTAAAGTTATTCGGTCCAAGGACACTTATTTTTCGAGTAAGCAACCTCGACAAGAAGTAACTCTCGCTCCTGGAAAACAAGCCTCATTTCAGATAGCATATAACCATGTTACTTCCCCACAGGAACACTGCCAGATATCGAGTAAGATTGAAATCACGCCTCCCAATACTTACCAGCACTTTACCCTTACAGAAGAAATCAAGCCTTGTACAGGCAAAGTTAGAGTGACTCCAGTACGAGCTGTTGACACTCAACCCTAAGAAATTTCTGTAATTTACTCAAATACCCAGAAAAAGCATAAATTTAATCAGAGCCTCTGATAAGTTCAGGATTCTACTATTCAAAAAGGTTAGAAGATTATATGCAAGGAATTGATGTTGCAGATCAAGACGGCAGAGTAGATTGGACGACAGTAAAAAACTCTGGTAAAACTTTTGCGTTTGTCAAAGCTACAGAAGGAGTTAGTATTAAAGATTCTGCTTTTCCTCATCACTGGCAGACCATGAAAAGTGTTGGTATTATTCGGGGTGCTTATCATTTCTTTCACCCCCATACATCTGACCCGGTTCAGCAAGCGAAAGAATTCTTAAAAACGCTGGGTAAATTAGAACCAGGAGACCTGCCACCAGTTCTGGATGTAGAGGTAACTGACAAAGGAAATAGCCAAGGTGTAATTAATGCAGCCAAACTGTGGTTAGCAGAGGTAGAAAAAGCCCTTTTACAACAAACCAAAAAACCAATTAAACCAATCATTTATACTTTCCCCAGTTTCTGGGCAGAAATTGGCAATCCATCTGATTTTGCGAGTTATCCCTTATGGATTGCCCACTACGGAACCCAGAACCCAAGTATTCCTGGGGCTTGGCAGGGGCAATACCTAATCCATCAATTTGCAGGTGATATATCTGGTGTAGCTGGTGTTAGTGGCAGAGCCGATTTGAGTAGATTTAATGGTTTGCAGCTAGGAGATTCTGGGTTAAGAGTCAAACAATTACAACAGCAATTAAAAGATATTGGATTATATACTAATGCCATTGATGGACAATTTTCTGAGTCAGTTAAGGATGCAATTGTTAGTTTCCAAACATCTAAGAAATTGCAAGCCGATGGAATTGTCGGTATAAAAACTTGGGTAGCTTTACTCTGGATTTAAGTAACATCATATTCGGTTAATCAAGCTGAATAAAAAACGTTTATAGTCAGGACTTTAATCCTGGCTTTGGGGACTTAAGTCCCCACTACAAACTCCTTACTATGGGTAATTTGGCGGACATTGTATAAGTAGACGTGAATAATTCAAGCTTTGTAGTAAGTGCTGAAACCCCTACGAAGAGCTAATTTAATTAATATTATATTGCGTAACATAGTTTGATTTATTCTTGCCTACTTACTTCACATCGAAATCCACAAAAGTTAGATTCTACCTGGAAAAAACCTTTAAGCATTTGTTTGAGTGAATTAAACTTAACCCACCTGATAGCTTCAGTCACTTCTACCCATTGCCGTTTTCTTTGATTTGCTTCTGGATAATCTTCACTCAGCATCTCAACTGGTAACAAATACATCTTGACGCTGTAACTTTTGCCTTGTTTGCGGTACTTGTAAGTGCCCAGTTCATTCACGTCTACCTGCCCAATTACTCCTGCTTCTTCCCACGCCTCTTTAGCTGCTGAATCAGGCGAACTCATGCCATTAGGAATATCTCCTTTCGGAATCACCCAGTGTTGAAAGTTACGGGTCGTGATTAGCAAGATTTCAATTTTACCATTGTTCACTCTATAAGGAATTACCCCAGACTGTTTAAACACTTTGCTGATTTTTCGACTCATGTAATTTGTCTCCTGTACTGACTAGCTTTTTTGTATAATGTCTACTTCAGAAAGTCTAGCGCTGATACCGGATAAGTTTTGGTTAATTTAAGGTTATAAATAGGTTAAAAAACGTTTTTTTACGTATATAGAGTTAATTATTCAAAGTTAAAAGACAAGTTGAAATCTGCTGTATAACTAACTTGACTGAATGCACTAAGAAAAGCCTAAAGGCTTGTGTAGCCTCGTTCCCAGCCTACAGGCTGGGAACGGATTCTGAGGGGCTGCTGCCTCTGGTCAAGAAAGAGGAGGCGGCAGCCCCCCTCCAGGCTGCAGGGCTGATTCATTCCCCAAAAGACCTTAATTTACAAGCGTATCAGTCAAAAAAATCAGGTTTTTAAACACTCTAATTGGGTCAAAAACCAGGCGATCGCACTTAAATTTACCGATTGAAACAGTAATTTTTCGATTACCAACTCACTAAATTTTCTGGTTGATACTCTTGACAAAATTCTGATCTGAACGAATGAAACAGCCCTGCCTCCAGGCTGGGAAGCAGTCAGGGTAAGGACTGTATGTTAACTTAGTGCCACTCCTAACTTGACTCTTTCATATTTTGGTAGATATACAGCGAAGATATTGTATTTATATCTACTTCTTTAGGCTCATATTCATCCTCACTAGTATTTTTAAACAAGACTGTAAATGCACCAGCACCTAACCGATCTTGAGGGAACATCCGATAACAAGGCATTGTAGTTAAATCGGATTGATATTTAGCTAGATTACTAATTTCTATCGCTTTAAAATGTGGGAATCGTTCCAAAAACCATTCACAAACTTGCTCATTTTCTTCGGGTGAATATGTGCAAGTCATATAAGCAAGATAGCCTTGTGGTGAAACAATTTTAGCAGAGTTAGCTATAATACGCTTTTGTCGATTGGCACTCTTATTAATAGCCGTTGGGTGAAAACATCCGGGTGCTTTTTCACCTTTAGCAAGTAAAGATTGTCCAGTACAAGGAGCATCTACTATTACTAGATTGCTAGAGTCAGAAAAGATTTGGGCAAATATACTCGAATCTCGATTAACTACTGCATTAGGGCTGATCTGGCAACGCTTCAAATTAGAAATTAGCATTCCCAGACGTTTACCAATTACTTCATTGCTAATGAGTAAGTCTGGTTGTAAAGCTTTCCAAGCGAAGATACTTTTACCTCCTGGTGCAGCACACATATCAAAAACTAAACGCACTGACTGAGGAAGAGCTAACAAAGTAGTAGCTGCAAACACCGAAGAAAAGTCTAAACAATAGAAATATCCTTTTTCATGCAAGGGATGCTTACCGGGTTTTTCTCCCAGAGATAAGCGGTCTATAAATTGTGGTTGCCAAGAGGTTGGTGTTTCTACCGCCAAGGGCGAAATCTCTGGCTTTTCTTGACACCAAAGAATACTGGGTGAAAAAGGGTGAGGATTCATTAAAGCCTCAATAAATTTTTCTTGCTCATCTAGATTAGTGAACAAACGCCGCGAGACTTTAAGTAATAAATTAGAAGGTTTTTCCATGTAAATATATACAAGACCAATTAAAAATTATGTGGAAATCAAGATGAATTAGTAATTACGAATTAGGAATTAGTATGTTGTATCAGAATCAAAATAAAACTGTTACACAAGAACAATGTAATTAAGGCTTTTGGCTTCATACTCAAAATACAATGACCGCCATTGGGATCGCAATGGCCAAGCTACCCCACTGCACCGGAGAAGGTCATGATCTTAGATAATTTTCCGCACAAATTACGCAAAGAAGCACAATTATGGAGGGATGAAGGATTAATTAGTTCTTCGCTGTATGAACAGATAGCAGAACGTTATCAATTTAAAAACCTGGAAGCTGCTGCACGCGATCGCAATAAAGCGATCGCGATCGGTGTAGGCAGCATAGTTTTATGCTTAGGCATAATTACATTTGTATCAGGAAACTGGCAGGGAGGATCGCGAGAAGTCAAATTTATTTTGATGATGAGTTTGTTTTTTGCGATCGCCATCATTGGATTTTACACCTGGAGAGAACCTGAAGGCAAGAAGCCACAACAAAGCAAACGCTTACTGGGAGAAGGGTTGCTAATTTTAAGCGCCTTCATTTTCGGTGCAAATTTACTGCTGATGGCCCAGATGTTCAATATTGCTGGTTCAGCTTCCCAATTGTTTCTCGCTTGGGGGTTGGGTGTTGTGGTGATGGCCTTCTGTTTATCCTTAAATTCTTTAGGAATTCTATCAATTGTTCTGGTGGAAATCGGCTACTGGACTGGGCTAGAAGACTTATGGTACTCTTCAGGTGAGTTAACTTGGTCGCGTCTAGTGGTGCAGCATTTGCCTTTGTTGGCATGGCTGGTGTTTGTACCCTTAGCCTACTTCTGTCGATCGCGTTGGATTTTTGGTCTAGCAGCCTTTGTTTTTGCTAGTTCCTTACAAGCCAACCTTAATCCTCTGCCACTGCTGAATTATGCTGATATAGCCCCTTGGGTGGCATCTTTTGCTTTTGCACTGCCATCTGCATTATTCTGGAGTTATGATGACTTGCTGTTCCCAACCATAAATTACAGGTTGTTTCAATACCTAGCCCGTAATTTAGCGTTGGTCAGCTTCGGCGTTGTCTTTTATGTTCTGTCTTTTCGTTGGGTTTGGGAATCTCCTGATTATGCTTATAATCAGCCAACGACATTGAGGAACTTATTCGAGTCTCTGCCAATCATCGATTTGGGGATTCTTAGCGGCTTGGCGGTATTGCAATGGTTGTTTCTACTGCGCCAAAGAAATAACCCTCCGCGCCGCGAAGTAATTTTCACGACTGCTGTCATTAGTACTTTTCTTGCCTTTATTGCAATAGTACCTTTTTGGCATCAAACTATCAGCCGGATTGATGAACTTGGCATTTTCATTTTCAATGTACTTCTTGCAACATTAGCCTGGGGACTAATTCAAGAAGGATTGAAATTAAGCAACAGAAGTTCCTTTTGGGGCGGTATGCTGTTAGTAACACTGCAAATTATCAGTCGCGTGCAAGAGTACGATACCGACTTACTTTTTAAGTCGCTGGTCTTTATCTTGTGCGGTTCGGCATTAATTAGCGCTGGACTCTGGTTTGAACGCCGCCTACCTGGTGGTTCTAGCTCTACAAATAAGAAGTAGTGCAAATTCAGAATTCAGAAGTCAGGAGTCAGAATTCAGGAAAAGTTCACTTAAATTTTAGATTTTTTCTTCAATCCAAAATCCCAAATCTAAAATTGAATGACTCCTAACTCCTAACTGAAAATCTCTGTGCGTTAAAGTTTTTAAAGTTTCTCTGCGTCAGTCCTAATCTCGTTACTTTGGACCTCTTCAAGACCTCTGCTTTTTAGGACTACGTTCATGACTAATACCTCTTCTGAATCTAAAAATAAACCCTTGTCTCCTGAAGCCGAATTTTCTAGTAAGGTGACTTTTCGGGATTACTTGATTGCTACTGAACAAAAATCGAATAAGCCTTTACCTTTTTGGCGGTTAATAGTTCCCCTGGCGCTGCAAACAGGGTTAATTATGGCAGTACCAGCTCAAGCCGTTTATACGGATGTGACAGGTAAGACGGTGATTTTGCAAACCGTACCTGTAGAACCTAACAATGTGCTAGAAGGTAACA
Source organism: Nostoc sp. (assembly GCF_036917815.1). Taxonomy (GTDB): domain Bacteria; phylum Cyanobacteriota; class Cyanobacteriia; order Cyanobacteriales; family Nostocaceae; genus Nostoc. The sequence continues at coordinate 17,613 of NZ_JBALEK010000100.1, forward strand.
CCTTAGCCTTAGATTACAACATATCCCGTACCTCAAATTTAAGTAGACTACCTGGTTGGCAAACATTAGTCAGCAAAGGTCGTGGAAGTGGCAGAAGATTGCCTGAAGGAACCAACATCTACGTAACTTTGCAAGAGCAATTATCCTATGGTGGCGGTGTTCCTAGAGCTTGGAGATCATTACGGGTTAGTAGCGATCGCCCCACAACTCTAAGAGCCAACCAAGTAGCCTTAAAAGGTGTTTATCAAGATGGCTCTGTTAACTACGGCTTAGAAACATATTACATCCCAGAAAACCAACGGCAGCAGATTCGGAACGACTTGCAAGCCCAACGCGCCCGCAGAGGACAAGTACCCCCCATTGTGGTGAAGGCGAAAGTAGATCCACAGGGTAAGGCAGTACCAGTTAGTATGTGGGTGCGCGATCGCAACTATCGCTTTTAATTGTTGAATCCCAAGAACCCCGCGCCCTTTGCTACCCTGTACACACATCAGAATGTAGAGACTTAGCAATGCTACGTCTCTACAAGGGTTCTAGGTAAAGCATATTTAATTTCATCAGATGTCTGATATATCTACTGTTACAGGTTTTTTACCAGGGTTATGCACAATTACACTCAGATATAGCGTTTGTAAATCAGTGGTGGGCGAATAAGTCAAAGCGTCCCTGAAAGGGAAAATTGGGGTGCTGGCTTTGGTAAAGTATGAGCGATCGCTGAATTATCTTTATGAAGACTTTATTAGAACTACAGAGTTAGGAATTTAATTAAATTCTTATAAAAGGTATCTAAATTAGATACCTTTTATTGCAGGATTAAAATAATGCTATTAATGGGAGTATACTAATAGCCCCTAAGTTAATTTCTTTAGGAGCATTTGCTAGTTTTATTAATTTATTTAGTAACAAACTAGCTCCTATTAAAGGAATACACCATCCATTACTTAAATAAAGTAGGGTGATAATTGTAAATCCTACTATCACTTTATTAAATGAGTTTGGGGTTATGTTATATGCTGCTACATATAACTCCATTAATTTGTTAAACATTAAGTAACCTATTAGAGAAAGTGAAAAGGAAGTTAATATAATTCCTACACTTTCTAAGTCATTGAAGTCAATATGAGCGTTACTTATGTTTTGTGCTACTGCTGATCTACTACCTTTAATAGCTAATAGAATGGTTAATCCTAAGGCAGATGATATTGAATCTGCAAAAGCTTTTCTACTTACAATTGTATAAGGTTTATCTTCATCTTCTTCTATAGCTTTACAGACTACTGATGTAGGTAAACCCCATAGTACTGCTGATAATGTACCAGCAAAGAATCCTGATGCTATCTCTACTCCAGTATGGAAAGAGGTAATGTTTGGATTTTTAATTCTTGATTGCTTTTCTATACTTAATTTTAGAATAGATGAAGAAAATAAACAAGAAGTTAATACAAACATAGGTTGATTAATCGGTAGATTTGTAGCTAGGATTGCTAATAATCCTGAGGCAATTAGGCTAATTATTCCTAGCTTACTATCTTTAGCTTTCGTTAGTAGCATTGTCCATACTAATAAAATTAGGAATAATGATAATCCTCTACCCATTCCATCTAGCTTTAAAGCACTCCCTTGCAGGAATATTAGTAAGCTTATACCTACTACTGAGCCGATAAATTTACCAGTTATACCCGATACTAAGGCAGTTAGAATTAAGCTATGATCACTTTTATATAATCTATTCTCATCTATTTCTTCTAAGGAAGAATTAAGCATACTAAGATATTTCATTATAGATGAAGTAGCATCTATTCCTAGTATTAGTCCTACTCCTAAATAGGGATCTCCTAATGTTGAAGCGAATATTAATACAAATCCTGAGTTGAAGGAAGGTACTAATCCTAGTAATATTCCTAAAGGAGCACCAAGTAAGATTCCAAGTAATAACATTGTAGGTTCCAGTTAGTTTTAGTTAAGTATTTTCTGTGAGAATTATTCCTTCAGGAGAACAAGTGTAAGCGTAACATTCTCCTGGTGAAGGATCATTTGGTAGCCCATCTTTTCCACGGATTTGAGTATAAATGTTCCACATTTCTTCTTCTGTATCTGTGGTAAATAAGACTTCTGTATAAACAAGGGCATCTATCATTACATCAGTTGTAGTTTCCCAATATTTTTTATGTTGTGGTAAGTTAAACTCAATTGCTTTTTTATCTTCTTCTGGGTCTCTAGATCCGCTATAAGGGAGAATTACTACTATTCCCCACTTTTTATGTAGTTGACAGTATGAACTATATAGTTTAGGTAATGTTAATTTGTTTAGTTTTATCATTTATTTGTTTAATGGTATTCAAATCCAGTTACTACATGAGTGGATTCATAGTAGTAAACAAATAGTGGCTCGTTATATCTAATTTCTGCTGCTTTCTTTTTATCTATTTTTAAGTTAAGTATTTCTCCTTTTACATTGATAGGAAATATTGCATATTTATCTACTTCAGCAAATTCAGGATGTACCCTAATCATGACTTCTAACTTAACAGGTTTTTCAGTATTACCCTCTGTGTTTACTACAGTAGGATCAACTGATACATCTCCTATTAGTTGGTACATACCTTGTTGAACTACATTTACTTTAGCTTTGATTCTACTGCCAGGAAGTAGTTTACCTGATTTATCTGGACTAGCTATTAGTAATCCTTCACATCCTTCAGTACCTTCTGTAATACTTACATTAAGCTTTCCGTTTACTTTTTCTACTGAAGTTACTATTCCTGATATGTATCCTCTATCTCCATTAGATGAGTTACATATAGTTAAACCTTCTGCACTTTCTTTTTTAGGTAATGTTGTTCCTACCCATAATATGCTTAGAGATATTCCTAAACATATTAAAGCTAATTTGATTTCTCCATTTGATTTGGTAGTAGTCATCTTTATTGTTTATTCCCTAATAAAAAAAACAGGGTTACAAAAATGTAACCCTTTTTGTATTTAATTAGACTTTAGCAATTAATTATTATTTTGCATTCAGTAACTTTACTAAAGTATCGCTAGATAATGTAATTTCTTCTGGTATATAGTAAATTTATAAAATTATCATAATAAAATGAATCAACAAATAGAAAAATCTCAAGTTCCTAAGCAAATTAATTATATTAATCTATCCCCTGATACTGAATCTAAAATAGTTTACCAAATATTGACACAATCAGCAGGGGTTGGCTTGGGAATGATTCTCACTATATTAGGTTTAGTACTAATGGCTAGATGGATGGGTGTAAATTCACTTATTTCTACATGGATTAAAAAACTAGAAGGAGATGCCGAATCTTTTAGGTCACTTGCTAATAGTGTGCAAAATATGTCTAGCCTTACTCTCCCATCCTTTAGTGACTGTAATCCCAGTTGCTAACTTTACCTGCTTCTCATCTGCAAAGTATGTTCTAGGGAAGCAGGCTTTAATACTACCTGAGTCAAGTCTGACTGTTACTTGACCCTTCTTAGCCTTATTGTTGGGTGTTTTAGCGCTGTTAGTCATAATGCTCAAACCATGCTCAAAATGAGTAAATTAGTCATTGTATAACTTACAAGCATTATGCACCCTGTACTGGATGCTGCCCATAATATGGCAAAGCCTCTGACCAATTAGGACATTTGCCCTCTTGCCAATCGAGATTAGCTAGTTCCAAAATACTTGTCACCGTCGCTGCTAACCCAGATTGCGCTTGAATCAGCTGATAATTAGTGTTCCAATTAGCTAAAGTTTCCTGCCATACTTCTGGTGTCAACACTCTATCTGACAAACACACTTTTAGTTTAGAAGCATCTGACTCAAACTGATAAATAGCAGCAAAAATTTGACCTCGTTGTGCTGGCATTTCCACAGCAATAGTTTTTGAATTTTGACTTTTACCTACTTCTGACCAAGCAACCGCAGCCAAAGTTGAAATCGCAAATACAGGAATATCTAACTGTTGCCCTAAAGTGCGAGCAGTGACAACGCCAATGCGAGTTCCCGTAAAGCCGCCAGGTCCTTTTGCAACTGCGATCCACGACAAATCTGCCCAAGTTTGCGGTTTGATAAATTCAATTAAATATTGATGCACTAAGCTAGATAAATCACGCCCCAAATTCCAAACTTGAGAGCGAGCTTCACCAGCAAAATCACTAATTGCCAAACCCAATTCGGGTGTGGTGGTGTGTAGTGCTAAGGCGTATTTATTTATTGCCAGGTCTTCTAGTTCCGTTGTCAAAGTTACTTAAAATATCTATTTTTATAGAGTTAACGTGATTTATTCAAGCATATAACATAGCGGTTCTTAGGGACTTACAAAGAAAATAATATCCAACTAACTCTTGTGGGGTGGGCAACATGAGCGCCCTATGACTTGGGCGGGCGAGACACCATAGGTGTCAAGTTAAGATAAAACCCCTTTAAAACCTCGTTTCCAGCCAGAGGCTAGAAATGCATCTCATTGGGCTGCTGCCGCCAGTCTTGAGGCGGCAGCCCCAACGACGGGCATTCCCAGTCTCTGACTGGGAACGAGATCATCTCTAAGAAGCTTGTTCTAGGCTGGCTTTCACGTTAAGTTGACACCAATGGCGAGACATTGCACTTGCAGCACTATCTGCCCTAAAGATCGCCGTTCTTAATTGTTTGGTGAGAGTTGCATTTAGAAAACTTCATCTTTCCATTTTGCAACTTCTACCATTTTCTTCCCCCGAACCCCGGATATTCATCCTCTCCTTCAATCTTCTGGGGTACGAAGCCTGGGATGTCAGTAGTGTCAATTGCGAAGACGAAGAACTTGTTTGGGTTGTCGATACCTGCTGGATGTAAAGCATCCGACGTTATAGTACCAACGAAGTCGTTATCGTTGCTGATGAAGAGCGTATGCTTGATCGCGTGGTTAATAACTACATCTGGCCCAAAAGCCAAACCTTCAAGCTTGGCAGGTATGTCCTCTGCTTTGATTCCATTCTGAGTGAGCGTAGCTACTACATCAAGGAAGAGGGTCTTACTAACTTCTTTACCAGCAAGGTTAGTTTCTCCGGTGATCTTGCTTACTTCGGGAGCATTGGTCAGATCGATACGGTATATCTTCTTGAAGGCAGCCTGAGAGCCGTCGCCCAACCCTTTGCCATCTCGTTCGTCTACTAGGAATTCGCGATCGCTGATGGACAAAATCTCACTTACTGTCGGGTATTTCGGTTTTTCTGGTGTGCCGATATTATCTAGCTTATAGGCATACTCTTTGGTGGTGCCTGTTGCAATGTCGATCTTAACAATTCTGGTGTAAGCGCCATTAGTACCGCCGTCTTGGATCAGGGGACTTTGCAGTATGCCGACTAGGGTTTTGCCATTAGGGGTAATTGCGAGACCTTCCATACCCTTGTTTGCAACACGTCCAGATGTGTTACCGCTAATTTCTATTGCACCAACGGGATTTAGATTCTTGACTGCGAACTTGCTGTCGAGTGTAAATACCTTGATGCGCTTACCTGTCTTGCGGTCAAATTGGTACACATAAGGGCCGTATTCATCGGAGATAAAGATGGACTCACCATCATTGGATACACGCACGCCTTCAGGATCGAAGCGGGCATCATTGGAATAGGTCGATATCTGACTGGGGTCAAAGTTGTCTGAGCGTCCAGTGAAATAGTAGGTATTCTTGGCATTCAGTGCAGGGGCACCGTTAGGCACTCCTAGTCCTACCCCAGTACCGTAGTCTAGAGGTTTATTGCTGTATAGCAGAGTCGTGTCAACTAGAGAAGGAGTAAGAGTAAAGGGTAACACTGAACCAGATTTGCTTGGTTCGAGTTTCACAGTGATGGTTTGGAAGCGGTTAATATAGGATGTTGTGTCATCCACAGCGCTATTGTATGCCTTGGCATTGGGGCCTCGATCAGGGATAGCGATGAAGGTGTTACGGCCAGCGTAGGCGATTCCTGACCCAATACCGCCAAGGAGGTTTCCCGCAACCCCATTTTCGAGCGGAGCGGAGGTTTTTTTGGAAAGGTCGCTAATGTTACCACTCAGGCTCCCAACTGCAATCAGCTTAACCTCTGCGTTGGCGGCGGGGGCAATAAAAAATGATGCTAACAAGAACAGAAAGAGATTTCTTTTGAGCATATCAGTATTCCTACTAGATACAATATTTACTTATGGACATTGTATTTTTTTCACTTTTTCATTATCTATGCCTAATCATTAAGCTATTTTTAAGCGAAGATTAAGCCAAGGTTAATGTAGGAATGGCTGATGCCTATCAGTCTTAAGTTTCCATCCCGGTGAGGGGAAGTGATTGAAAAGCCCCAGACAGGAGAGGTTAAACGGTTCTTTGACCAAAAGCTGTTTCCATCCCCGTGAGGGATAAGTGATTGGAAAACTGCGGGTAAACCTGACACCTCAAGAACTTTCACACCTGAAGAGTTTCCATCCCCGTGAGGGGAAAGTGATTAGAAAACTTAACACGGGTTGAGTAACCACAGCCAAAGAACCGAGAAGTTTCCATCCCCGTGAGGGGAAAGTGATTAGAAAACTTCTAGTACAACTAGTGAAGATGAGAAGAAAGAGTTGTGTTTCCATCCCCGTGAGGGGAAAGTGATTAGAAAACTATAGCATATTTGAGATTATAAATAAAAAACCGGAGTCAGGGTTTCCATCCCCGTGAGGGGAAAGTGATTAGAAAACTCAAATCCACTTACATATCTAGATTACGTTTTAAATGTTAGTTTCCATCCCCGTGAGGGGAAAGTGATTAGAAAACTTTACTTGCAGAAACAAAGGATCAATTTTATGTCTATCAGTTTCCATCCCCGTGAGGGGAAAGTGATTAGAAAACTTTTCAAGAAAAAATGGGAATAGCCGTCAGGACTTATGAAGTTTCCATCCCCGTGAGGGGAAAGTGATTAGAAAACAAAAGCGGAACTAAAAAGACTAAGAGAGCTAGTAGAGACGTTTCCATCCCCGTGAGGGGAAAGTGATTAGAAAACCCCACCCTTCTACAACCCTTACTGTGACTGGTTTTGAAAGGTCGTTTTCGAGGGGGTCTAATTTATTTGTCAATAAGCCTAAATTATTGACAAAAATCTAACAGTACATCCGCTCAAACGCTTACACAGCAGCTTGTCGAGGGGGTCAACGAAAGAATCAGGGTTTGAGCGATCGCTATACCCCCGCGAAAAACTTACGTGTGCAAAATCAAAATAAATACTTTTGCTTTCACTAGAAAACTTGGGATTGAATTGTCAAGGTTCTGTTAGCGAACTACCCCGCTGTAAGACGGACGTAGCTCTCCCAATTCATCGGGAATAGCCTCCAGAACTCCGTAGTTCTATTGGTCTTACATTCCCTCCTATTGTCAGGAGTCCTGGTTCCCAAGACCCAAATCTTTGTCTTGCAACATATACCTATTAGCTTGGTTTTCGCTTATGGCATTGATGGTCAAGAAAGTAAATATTCTACTATAAAATCCTGGCTATTCGTCATCCATCCAGAATTTGTCTTTACCAAGTAAAAAATCAATTCCAGATGTAATCCTCATCCCCCGCTCCCTATCCCCACCCTACTAAGAGTCTTCTGGTGGGAACTTCCGCTTTACGTTAATCGGCATAAGTATAACATATTACTCTTGATTTTTCAAGTCGGCACTAATTCACCAGGACGCAACTTCGACCACTTACCCGTTTCTTGCTTAAAGCTCAGACAACCAACAACATCCCATTCCATTTCAATTACATCATCTTTAGTCCGAATGTTGACATTGATAGAAGGTTCATTCGGATCAAAATTTGGTGTTTCAGTCAAGTGAGGCTGTTGGTGCTGCCCTTCTACGGCATGATAGGTAAAACAGCTGTCTACATAGTGGCAGTTCACGCAAATACACATAATAGAACCAACTCCAGACGCCTTTATTGCTAATCTAACTTAAGCCCAGCTGTTATTCATGAGTTGATGGGTTGATTTTTATTACAATGGATGAATCAGTTCCTTCTACTTTAGCTGCCGAAAATTGGCCTTTTAGCTTGGAATTTCTGCCAGAACCCGCTTACATGGTAGGTGGTGCTGTCCGAGATGCCATTCTTGGCAGAACTCGTGAATATCTGGATCTAGATTTTGTTATCCCATCTCAGGCGGTAAAGGTAGCGAGAGCGATCGCTCATCATTACAAAGCTGGTTTTGTGTTACTTGATGCCAAACGACAAATTGCCCGTGTGGTTTTTCCCCACGCCACAGCAGACTTTGCCCAACAGGAAGGAAATAGCTTAGAAGTTGATTTGCACAGACGGGATTTTACAGTAAATGCGATCGCCTATAATCCCTATACTCAAGAAATTATCGATCCTCTGCAAGGTTGTCTAGACTTACAACAGGGCATTTTGCGAATGGTATCACCTGCTAATCTAGAAGATGATCCTTTGCGGTTAATGCGAGGTTATCGCCAAGCTGCCCAATTAGGTTTTACTCTTGAGCCAGCGACCCAAGCCGCAATTCGTTCTTTGGCATCACATATCAGCAAAGTTGCTGCCGAACGAGTTAGGGTAGAAATTGGCTATCTATTAGCAAATTCTCAAGGTACTCCCTGGATTACAAGTGCTTGGGAAGATGGTTTACTTGCCCCTTTCTTCAAAAATGCCACCCGTGAAAGCTTGCTCAAATTAGCAGCAGTTGACAATGCAGCTGCCTTACTCACAGAAAATTGGCAACAACTAGGGGCACAACTGCAAGAATATGTCCGCGATCGCATCAAAACCACTTGGCTAGGTATTGCCAAACTAGCAAGTCTAGTCAACCAAAATCCCGAATTAGCAGAAATAGAGCTACAGGAACTAACTTATAGTCGTGCCGAAATCAGAGGTGTAACCACTGCTCTGAAACTATTACCGCAGTTTCAAGTAGTCGATATGTCTTTGCGAGAACAATACTTTTTATTCCATGACGCAGATATTGTCTTTCCCACTACGGCAGTGCTAGCTGTAGCAGTTGATAATTTCGTAGAGGCGATGTCTGGTGACAAACCACTACATACACCACTCGCTATAACAGAGGAAACTAAAGAAAGGCGCTTCCCTGTTTGGGCATCTTTGATCAACCGCTACTTGAACCCTGATGATCTCGTCGCTCATCCCATTCCCCTAGTGAGCGGGAAGGATTTGATTGTAGCATTAAATATTCCAGCTTCACCAATCATCGGCGAATTGTTAAGAGAAATTGGCGTAGCACAAGCTGAGGGAAAAGTTTCAACACCAACAGAGGCGATCGCTCTTGCACGTCAGTTACTTGAGGGGTGAACTGGAGACTGGGGAGCAGGGGGAGCAGGGGGAGCAGGGGGAGGTGAGGGAGTGAGGGAGTGAGGGACAAGAATTAATAACCAATGCCCAATACCCAATACCCAATACCCTCATTCTGAAATTAACTCACGATATACTACCAAGGTTTCCTGATGGACGCGAGCAACACTCAGCCGTTCTAGATTTTTATTTGCCCGTTGTTTCCATTCGTGCAGCATCTCGGTATTACTCAGTAATTGCACTAAGACCCCAGCCAAAGCATTACTATCTTTTACTGGCACTAAAAGACCAGCTTGCCCATTGTCCAAAGCTTCAGGAATCCCATCTACCTGAGTACCAACGATCGCATTTCCCGCTTCCCTAGCTTCTGAAAGCACGAGAGGGCAAGGATCGCGGTGGGAAGCCAGCACAAATATGTCACAAGATATGAGATAGCGCTGAGGTTGCGGCTGGAAGCCTTCAAAATGAATGCGTTCTTTTACAGAAGTTGCTTGTGCTTGTGCCTCAAATAGCTGTTTATCAGGACCATTTCCTACCAAATAAAGATGCGCTTGGGGAAAATCTGAGGAAATTTTTTCAAAGGCAGCGATTAACTCAGTGATTCCCTTGCGTTGATACATCCCGGCTACGGTGGCGATCGCTGGACGCTGTAATGGTAAAGGTTGATAATCTTGTATTTGTCGAGTGCGGGGACTGCCCAAAGTTCCATTGCATACTACCCGCAACTTGTTTTCTGGGATACCACGCCTTGCCATAGAATCTCGCACCGCCTTACTGACGGCAATTACCCTGTCAGCTAAACCCATCAGCAGGCTAGCACGTTGAAATTCGTTGTGTACCGTAGAAACTAAAGCATACTTGTGTCCTTTAAAAATACGTGCTAGTATTACTCCCGTCATCATGTGGGCATGAACAATATCCGGCTGAAATTCAGCTGCGATCGCTCGGTAATGCATAGCTGCTTTGATCATACTAATCGGTTTCCGGCTTTGGTCTAGTTGGTAGTGTTTGACACCACAAATGTCTAGTAACCTCTCGTATTCACCACCAGCAGAAACAACCGCCACCTCATAACCAGATTTGGCCTGTAGACAAGCTAGATCCACAGCCACATTCACAATCCCGTTACCTATTTCTTGAACGTGGTTTAAAATATGTATGATTCGCATAATTTTTGAGATGTGTATAAAAAATAAAGATAAGTAACTGAGTGTAAATCAACATAATTATTGAAGTCTTCAATGACAACTCAAAAGTAGTCAGTAGTGGGTCAAATTGACCACTTCCTACTGACCAAGAGCGCTTATAACCAATTACTTAGCTTAAAGACTTATTCATTCACAGCTCGATAAATCGGGGTAAAACTCCAAAATTATCAAGACTAAATTTGCTATTTCAGTTGCTACAGCCGAGACAAAGGGCTTAAGCCCCTTGTTTAAGGTATTTAGGACTTACGCAAAAATCGCCAAAAAGCTTAATTTCTCGAACCGCCTTCGCGCTTCGCGTCTCGTAGAGAAGACGCCAAGAAAGCCAAGAATCGTAGAGTGTGCGTAAGTCCTGGTGTGGTCTAAATGTTATTGGGTATGAGTAGCATTCGCGCAGAAAACCGGGTTCAGAGATATTACATGAGTAATACAAGCATGAACCTATCCCAATAATAATATTTTGTGAATCCAGATGTGGATGGTAGGGAGGTCAATAAATGCGTCAAAATAAAAAACTCCATCCCCTTGTGGGTGGAGTCATTAGTCATTAGTCACTTGTACTGAGCGGAGCCGAAGTATTAGTCATTAGTCATTAGTCACTTGTACTGAGCAGAGCCGAAGTATTAGTCATTAGTACCAATGACCCAATACGGTTCGGATAAGGTTTTTTGATGACACGCCGCTAATCGCAAAGACGCGATAAATCGCCTTCTTGACAATAATCAGTCCTTTGTAGAGACGGCGATTTATCGCGTCTCTTGCCTTAACCGAACCGTATTGACCAATGACCAATGACTAAAGCGGCGGGGCGGCTATCCCTCTCCACCCGTGTTCGCGCAGCGTCCCGTAGGGAGGGGATGGAGTTTCCCGCCGCTTTCTATAAACCTTTTGACACCGCTACCGGATGTGTGAATGATCGCCAAAAGTCTTGAAGTGAGCCAAAGCTTATGTAAAACTTGAGATCCTTTGCTTCTGGCCTACTTTTAAGGAATTGATCAATGGCGCGTCTAGCCCTGCTCAGTGTATCTAACAAAACTGGTTTAATTGACCTAGCCCGTAGCTTGGTTGAAGAATTTAACTTTGATTTAATCAGCAGTGGGGGAACAGCCCAAGCAATCAAAGATGCTGGACTCCCAGTTACCAAAGTTGCAGATTATACAGCTTCACCAGAGATTTTAGGTGGTCGAGTTAAAACACTGCATCCCCGGATTCATGGCGGAATTTTGGCACGGCGAGATGTTCCCCAAGATATTACAGATTTAGAAAATAACCAAATTCGCCCGATTGATTTAGTAGTGGTGAATCTATATCCTTTTGAGGAAACTATTGCTAAACCAGGGGTGACATTATCCCAAGCGGTTGAGCAAATTGATATCGGTGGACCGGCGATGCTACGGGCATCATCGAAAAACTTTGCCCATCTCGCTGTATTATGCGATCCGGCACAATATGACGAATATTTGCAAGAATTGCGCCAAAATAACGGCCAAGCATCCTTAGAGTTTCGGCAAAAGGCGGCATTAAAAGGATTTTCGCACACTGCTAGCTACGATCAAGCGATCGCATCTTACCTCGCAGACTCACAGCATTACACCCTTAGGGGCACACAATTACAATCTCTGCGTTACGGCGAAAACCCCCATCAACCCGCCACCTGGTATCAAACTGGTACTACCCCAACGGGATGGACAGCCGCCACCAAACTGCAAGGTAAAGAACTTAGTTACAATAATTTAGTTGATTTAGAAGCCGCACGCCGAATTATTGTTGAATTCACAGATACCCCAGCCGCAACGATTATCAAACATACAAATCCCTCTGGTACTGCACTGGGAAGCACTATTTCCCAAGCGTACCAAAAAGCTTTCAACGCTGATTCTATTTCTGCCTTTGGTGGTATTGTTGCACTCAACCGTCCCATTGATGCGGCTACGGCCAGCGAGTTAACCAAAACATTTTTAGAATGTGTGGTTGCACCAAGTTGTGATGCCGAAGCTCAAGAAATCTTAGCCAAAAAATCTAACGTGCGAGTTTTGATTTTACCAGATTTCAGCAGTAGCTCTAAGGAAACAGTGAAGGCGATCGCAGGTGGTTTCCTTGTCCAAGCTAGCGATGACGTGATTGCAGACACTAGTAAATGGCAAATAGTCACCGAACGTCAACCTACCGAGGGCGAATTAGCCGAATTGCTATTTGCGTGGAAAGTTTGCAAACACGTTAAATCTAATGCCATTGTTGTGACAAGCGATCGCACTACACTAGGAGTAGGTAGTGGTCAAATGAACCGCGTCGGCTCAGTTAAAATTGCCCTAGAACAAGCTGGAGAAAAAGCCAAAGGCGCAATTCTCGCCAGCGATGGATTCTTCCCCTTTGATGATTCAGTCAGAACAGCCGCAGCCGCAGGAATTACAGCCATTGTCCAACCGGGGGGAAGTTTGCACGATAAAGATTCTATCATTGCTGCTAACCAACTGGGTTTAGTGATGGTCTTAACTGGTGTACGTCACTTTTTACACTAAAATATTTAACCGTAAGGTGTGCAGTTTTGAAAGTGTCACTCAATATACTTGCCCTTTGATAGAAGCGGTGATATGGTTTAGTCGTGTGTGAGGAGCAAGTTAAAAATAAAAAGCGCCTGGGGTGGAAACACGGCAACACTCCCAAGCGCTTTTTAATTTGTCAAAAATTAGATTGGTTGTCCAGTTTTAAAAAGTTTCATTCAATATACTTGCCTTTTGATAGAAGCAGTGATATTGTTGAATAGTGTGTGAGGAGCAAGTTAAGAATAAAAAACGCCTGGGGTGGAAACACGGCAACACTCCCAAGCGTTTTTTAATTTGCGTATATAAATTAACGCTTCCAAAAATTTTGGCGATCAACTAATCGATGATCTTGATATTTTTTGACACATACACGATTGTAAACAACGGAATTTATCTAATAGAGTATGTCCCCATTGTTTGGGTATAGAGTCAAGGACTGGATTGATCAAATTATTGGACATCTATACGAAAAAAGCGGCTTTGTTATCCGCGATCGCAAACTTTAGCTGCTTGTTAACCCTCTGGGGACTCCCTATAAAGGGATGGGGTTTTGATGTACATTATATTTGCATAGGCGTAGCCAAACCCAGGTATCGCACGTTTCAATGATATCATGTCCGAATAATTAGTTATGATTCCCACAGTCATTGCACCCCACACGCCAGATGCTCCACTTGGGGAGACCCCAGACGCTCTCTACGAGACGCTAAAAGCGAACGCGGACTCGCTAACGCTACGCTATCGCTTTTAGCGTCTCCCCTTCTCCCAAAGGGAGAGGCTAGCGCCAAGGGAGAAGACCGCACTGGCTCCCCTTAATCCCCTCCCCGCTTGCGGGGAGGGGAGACAAAGCATAGCTTTGGCGGGGTGGGGTTCTTAGAGTTTAATAAGTAATCAAACGGACATGATATAAAAGATTTTTAATGGAGGTTAGCGGACTCGAACCGCTGACATCCTGCTTGCAAAGCAGGCGCTCTACCAACTGAGCTAAACCCCCATAAAATTAAAATAGCAGGTAAATTTACTTGTCATTGCCATTCCTATTGTAACTTATATTGTTCTATTCTCAAAGGGATGAAACCAGAAAATATCCAGGTCATCGCAGCACTGTATAAATTTGTTAAGCTGCCAGATTTTGCCGATAAACTAGAACCTCTGCTGTCTTACTGTCAAAGGCAAGGTGTCAAGGGGACAATTTTGCTAGCACAAGAAGGGATTAACGGTACAATTGCTGGATCGCGTCAGGCTATTGACTCCGTTCTCTGGTTTTTGCGTTCTGACCCCCGTCTAGTAGACCTAGAACACAAAGAGTCCTATACCGAAACCCCGCCCTTTGAGCGGATGAAAGTCCGGTTGAAGCAAGAAATTGTCACTTTAGGGTTGCCGGAGATTGACCCAACCGAGCGAGTTGGCACTTATGTCAATCCCCAGGAATGGAATGATTTAATTTCTGATCCAGAAGTAACCGTGATTGACACCCGGAATGATTATGAGGTGAATATCGGTACTTTCCACGGTGCAGAAAATCCCCAAACTGAATCATTCCGCGAATTTCCCGATTATGTGCTACACCACCTCGACCCAACTAAACACAAAAAGGTTGCTCTGTTTTGTACGGGCGGCATTCGCTGTGAAAAAGCCTCATCTTTTATGCTTGCTCAAGGCTTTGCAGAAGTTTACCATCTTAAAGGCGGCATTCTCAAGTATTTGGAGGAAGTTCCAGCCCAAGAAAGTTTATGGGAAGGGGAATGTTTTGTCTTTGACGATCGGGTAACTGTCAGTCATGGGTTGGAGGAAGGTCGTTGTGAGCGGTGCTTCTGTTGTGGGCGTCCGATTTCTGAGGAAGATAAGGTATCTGACAAGTATGAGCAAGGTATCTCTTGTCTCTATTGTTTCGATAGCCTCACCGAAGAAAAAAGAGCGCGTCAGCAGCAAAAATGGCGGCACTACCAAACCCAACTTGGTAACAAAAATCAGGATGTGAGTTGAAGAATAATTCATAATTCGGAATCTTCAGTCAAGGATAATTCCGAATTTAAGGGCAAAGTTACTGTAAATGTAGTACCGACTCCAACTTGACTTGTGACAGTGATTTGCCCCCCATGAGCATCAACGCACCTTTTAACAATTACTAACCCCAATCCAGTACCCTTAATTGATTCGACATTTGAGGCTCGGTAGAATGATTCAAAAAGTTTATCTTGGTCTGATTCGGGAATACCCATACCTTGATCTTGAATATAAAAAATTGCTACTTTCTCAATCGGGTCGCAGATTAAATCAAACTGAATTTTGCCACCTCTTGGAGAATATTTAACCGCGTTTGAGACGAGATTTTCAAATAGGTAATGTAATAGTCCTTCGTCCATTACAGCAGTTGTGCGATCGCTATGACAGGTAAAAACAATTTCACACGCGCTATTTTTAACAATAGAAAAATCTTCGATTAACTCTCGACAGAATTGCTCTAAGTGAAGGCTAACAGGGTTGTATATGAGTTTTTCTGCCTCCGCTCGACCCATAAACAGCACCTCTTCCATGAGTTTTTCTAGAGAGCGCACAGCACCTTGAATTCGCTTTAAATAGATGCCTCTTTTTGCATCTGTCAAATTTGCTCCTTGCATTTCTATGAGTTCTACTGATGTTTGAATAACAGTCAGAGGATTACGGAACTCATGAGATACGGTAGAGATAAATAAGGATTTGAGACGGTTAAGTTCTTGCTCCTTCTCCAATGCTTGTTCTAGCAACTTTGTTTGCCGTCGTTCGCTAAGATCCCAG
Organism: Nostoc sp.; assembly: GCF_036917815.1. GTDB lineage: Bacteria > Cyanobacteriota > Cyanobacteriia > Cyanobacteriales > Nostocaceae > Nostoc. The sequence goes on from NZ_JBALEK010000100.1 coordinate 33,427, forward strand.
AAAACAACTACTACACCATTTATCTGGTCAGGTAGTCGCTTTATTGGTGAAGCACTATCACCAATTGGAACTCTTTTGCCGTTTTTTGTAATTAGAGATGTGAATTCCCCTAAATAAACAACCTGTTGCTCTCGCAGCACTTTTGTCACCGGGTTTTCTAATGTAGTCTCTGTAACTTCATCGACAATGTGAAAAATCTTTGTTGCTTCATTTCCTAAAGCATCTTTTTGCTGCCAGCCAGTCAGCGCCTCAGCTGCGGGATTCATAAATGTTACTGTTGCCTGCTCATTAGTAGCGATTACAGCATCACTCATGGAGTTTAAAAGGGTTGCTAACTGATCTCGATTTTCCCGCAGTTCACGTTCTAACTGGTGTTTTAACAGACCGATCTCGATCGCTATTCTTAAATCTTTTGTAGTAAATGGTTTAACGATGTATCCGAAAGGTTGGGTAATTTTGGCTCTTTCTAAAGTATGATCGTCACCATAAGCGGTTAAATAAATTACAGGTACATCTAACTGCTGACGAATCTTACTGGCGGTAGCAATACCGTCCATCTCACCTTTAAGAATAATATCCATTAATACTAGTTCTGGTTGAGTTTCCGATGCCTTGGCAATGGCAACTTTTCCAGATGAAGCTGTACCCGTAACAATATATCCTAGTTTACTAAGTTGGCTAGCAATAGTTCTAGCCACAATCACTTCATCTTCAACGACTAAAATCTTAGCTTGAGCCATTTGATATTTACTGATGCAAAGTTAACTGCGTGAATTGGATTTTGAATACTGTTCCATGATTGCGTTCTAGAGTTATGTCACCTTCCAGTTGTTCTGTAACCAAATCATGTACTAACGACAGACCCAAAGAATCAGTATTTCTCCAATCTAAATTATCTGGTAAACCAATGCCATTGTCTCCAATAGTCATCTCGATATTATTGTCAAGATTACGTAGAGTAATACTAATTGTACCTAGTTGTTGATTGAGAAAGGCGTGTTTGAGGGCATTAGAGATTAATTCATTAATAACCAATCCACAGGCCATAGCTTGGTCAACATTCAAACTCAATGGTTCTATATCAGTTTTGAGAGCGATTCTACCAGGCCATATTTGATAGGAAATTAGCAAGCTTGCTGCTAAATTATGGATATAGTCACCAACATCAATTTGTCCAATATTAGCGGAGGTATACAAATTTTTATGAATGAGAGATATTGACTCAATTCGGTTTTGACTTTCTCGAAGAACTTTGATGACTTCTGGATCTTTGAGTGTTTGAGACTGAAGTTGTAATAAACTGGAGACAATTTGCAAATTATTTTTAACTCGATGATGAACTTCCTTTAAGAGAACTTCTTTTTCAGCTAAGGCATTTTTTAATTTCACTTGAGCTTTTTGTCTTTGAACAAGTTCAGTTTGAGCTTGCTCAAAGATGCTGGATTGTTGAATTGCGATCGCTAATTGGACTGTCAGTTGATCGAGCAAATCTAATTGATTTTCTTCCCACTGGCGGAAACCAGAGCATTGGTGAGCAATCAATAAACCCCAAAGGTGAAAGCCAGGGTTTTGAGAGCTGACTTCTAGTAAAATTGGTACAACTAAATTTGCTTTCACCTCAAACCGTTCTAACAGGCGAATATGGCAATCAGTTAGTCCAGCTTCATAAATATTAGCGATCGCACGTTTGCGTCCCTGATAATACTCCACTCCTGCGCCTGTTTGAAAACAAGTATCATGAATCTCTACACCCAAAGAAGCTGTCCATCGAGGTTCCACCGATTCCGCCATAATTGTGCCGATCATCTCTGAGTCAAACTGATAAACTACTACTCGATCAACTTCAAGTAAATCTCGCACTTCTTCAACTGTTGCATTCAGAATATCGTGGAGATTCAAAGATTGACGAATCCGTTGAGCAACAGTTCGCATTAATTGCTCCCGCTCGGCTTGGGCTTTTAGAGCTAGTTCAGTTCGCTTCCGTTCAGTGATATCTTGTCCAATACCGATAATTTGACCATTTGAAAGGTAAACATTAGTCCAAGACGTATCCAGTAAACGACCAGCGCACACTTGAGTTTTAAAGTCACCCCAATTGCGTTGTGCAGACTGCATAAAATTAATTACATACTGTCGATATTCAGCATTAGGATATAACACTTCCAAGACATCACGAGTTTGGAAGTCTTGAAATTTCCAACCGAGAACATTTTCCCATTCTTGGTTGACCCACTGGAGTTTGCCATTGGCATCAATGAGGGCAATCATCAACGGTATACTCTCAAAAATTATCCGCAAAAACTCATTTTGTCCTTGAAGTTTTGTTTCAGCATTTTTGCGGTCATTAATATCATTAAATACTGTCAATATTGCTGATTCGTTGTTATAATTTAAATATTGAAGGGAAGCGATCGCCCAAAAAAAAGTTCCATCGGCTCTTTTTAATTGAAGTTCATAATTATGAATAAAGCCATCTTGATTAAGAGCTTTTAACAGGGCTTCTAAATCTGTGAAATTATGATATAAATCTAATATATTTTTGCGATTAACTAAATACTCTGGAGAAAACTGAAATGTTTGAAGTGACTCTGGATTAGCGTATAAAATCAACCCATCAGAGACACGCGAAATAATGAACGGAACAGGAATAGCTTCAGAAATGACTCGAAATCTAGCTTCACTTTCCTGAAGAGTTTTTTCTATTTGTTTGTGTTCTGTGATGTCTCGTATATTAACCAAACGAGCATTATAACTGCTATAATCTATTGGATGCGTGAAAATTTCAACATCAATAATCTGCCCATCTTTTCGCTGATGTTGCCATTGTCCAGCAAAGTGTAAGTTAGGGTAATTTTGTCCTAAATATTCCCGTAATATAGGCACATCTTTTAGAGGACGAATGTCAGTTATTCGCATTTGTAAGAACTTTTCTCGTGAGTAGCCGTAATGGATAACAGCAGCTTCATTTACATCTAAAAATTGCAGATTATTCTGGTTATATACCCACATTGGGTTAGGATTTTTAGAGAAAAAGAGATTAAAACTTCTTTGGCTATCGTCAATAAGTTTTTGCCTATGTGACTCTAAATGTCTGATTACTTGTCGAGCCAATTGTTGCAAAGCTACTTGCTCTTTAACATTCAAGTTTCGCGGTGCAAAATCAATTACACAAAGACTACCTAATGCAATGCAGCTTGAAGTAATTAGAGGAACACCCGCATAGAAGCGGAAATAATTATTTGATGTGACAAAGGGATTTTTCGCAAACCGTTCATCTTGCAAAGTGTCGGGGATAATTAATATTTGACTTTGCAAGATAGTATAACTACCAAAGGAAATGCTTCGAGAAACTTCCGATATCGTTACTCCGATTTTTGACTTGAACCATTCTCGTTCGGCATCAACTAAGCTAATGAGAGCGATTGGTGTTTCACAAAAGTTAGCAGCTAGTTGAGCTAGTTCATCAAAAACTTCTTCTGGTGGTGTATCTAAAATTCGATATTGATTAAGTACTTCTAGACGTTGGCTTTCATTCTCAGGAAATAGCATTAGTGGTTGGGTGAAAAAAGTTTTGTTAAATGCGAGATTTAATTTGCTGAAATCTGAAAAAATAATTAAATATCTATAATTCGACTTTTGAGGATAATTTCATTGTTAGAGCTATGGGATTTTTCAGCTTCTTTTTTTGGCGCTGCTGATTCCGGGATGAAAAATAATTTTGCGTTATTTCAAAATCCTTGTAGAGACGTTGCATTGCAACGTCTCTACATCCAAATTCATCCCTCGATTCAGCAACACCTTTTTTTTTAGTCTTCATATATCTTCATATAGAGGTATATGTCGGTTCAATCTTCATGGGAATCTTGCAGTGTAAAATATGTCTGATAGTTTACACTAAGCAAAGATCACTTGTACAGAGACGTAAAGGACACAGAAATAAACTCTCTGCATTCTCCACACCTCTGGGATTATTTTCATCTTGGTCGTCCCAATGTAGTGATATATAAAACAGCTTCATCAGCAGGAATGCCTAAAACTTCATTTACTTGATCATCAAAGAATCCACCGATACCACTAACGCCTACATTTAGATGCATTGCGGCTAGATTCAAGCGCTGTCCCAAATGACCGGCATCCAGATGTAAGTAACGGTAAACGCGATCGCCATATTGAGCGATCGCAGCTTTCAGATCAGCTGTATGAAATAACACCGCAGCTGCATCCCGCCCTAATTCTTGTCCCAAACAGAGAAAATGTAACTCTCGGCGAAAGTTTTTAAACCGAATTTGGCGTAATTCTTGGGCTTTAGGTGCGTAATAGTAACAACCCGCCTCTAATCCTTGGACTCCGCAAACAGCAATGAATGTTTCGATTAAATTCAGATCAAAGTAATCTGGAGAAATATCTAAACTTTGGTCGATGTAATTTTGCGGTTGGTAAGTAAAATCGAGCAAACTTTTCAATTCATCGAAAGTTAATTCATCACCATTGTAAGCGCGGGTAGAGCGTCGCTTGTACATAGTGATTTCTAGTTCTGACAGCTTTTTTCCCCAGTCTATAGGTGCAGTGTTGGTGGGAATTTTTAAACAGAAAGGAAAATTATATTTATCCTCCAAAGATTTTTCTTGTTTAATAGTTGGTAGATTCAGATTGCCAGTTGTACCTGATTGGATTTGGGTGTGTTGATGGAAATATGTCAGTAGTTCGCCATCAGGGATTTGAGGATAACTAGTTTCAGTAGCAGAAGGTAAAGCAGTACATCCCAATGGCAAATTTTGATTAACATCTAACAAGTCTGCCAAAGGTAAGACAGCGATCGCACCTTCTTGTGTAGGATCGACATAAAGCAGATTGTTAACCGATTCATCCACAAAGCCGCCAATTAAGTGAGGGCGATAGTCAGTAATCGCACCAGCCAATTCGATATTGCCCAACAGGTGTCCCGTATCCAGAAAAATTCGACGGTAAGCCCGATCTTCATAGCGCCACGCAGAACGATAGAATACCGCAGTCACAATAATTGCCAATTGGGTATTCTCTAAAGAAGGATGCCAGAAACAAGCTGTTTGCAGAGTTTGCCAAACATCACTTTCCCAATAATGCATCAGAGAATGAGTCCGACACTGGTAATTATACAGACCTGGGGGCAATAACGACGTGCCACGGGAAACCACATACACCTCAGCCGGGTATAATCCCCCAGCACTGGGAGCAGCGCGTAAATACACCGCACTACCCATAGAAGGCATTTTTGCCGTCAATCCATAGCTGCGAAACAACAGCCGCGAGAGTCTTTGCCACCATTGAGCATCTGGATTATTAGCATAAGCCTCTGGTTTTTCTTGGATATAGGGTTTGAGATCAAAACTAGAGCCAATTTTGTACTCTTTAAAGGGCACTGGCTGTTTAGTCCAATCTAACCGTTGACTTTTGGAGGCGAGAGTCTCAGGATTGTATTTAGTCCGTTCGTGATAATGCTGGGCAATTGATTGGTGTAATTCTGGCATAGTACTTTCAATATCCTTGGGGCATCTTTTTTTGATCTTGGCATTCATTAGCCTCATTGTTTCGTGTCAATTGGTACAATCCTCAGAGTCATAAAGTGGTAATTGGTAACAATTGGATTGGGAATTGGGAATTGGGCATGGGGCATGGTTATTCTTCTTGTCCCCTCAAGCTATTAGAAATGTTGTCATTACCACTGGAGCAAGGATACGAAATATTAAATGATTTTAGAACATTTTTAAAGGTGGTTGCACTGTGAAATGTAATATTGCTATTGATACCTGTGCGATTATTCACTTAATGTATATACAACGTTTTTATCTTCTTAAAGAGCTTAGTTATCCTGTTATTACTACAATATATGTACAGTTAGAATTTGAAAAAGGACACCCGGATAGCCGTGACTATTTTTTAAATTTGGTAGGTAGCGGTGAAATATACCCTTATCCTTTGGAGATTGATGACCTTGTAGAAATGGCAAATATTCCTAAATCAAAACAAGCAAGCGATGCAGAGTTATCTTGTTTTGTCGTAGCAAAACGTCTCGGTGGTAAGGCTATGACTGATGATAAAAATGCCATTGATTATATTCAACGTTACGTTTCAATGCCACCAGGAAGTGTAATAACTTTGTTCGATATTTTGTTTGAAGGCTATTTAACTTATTGGTTGTTCGATCATGACCTACGGTCTATACAAGCAACACTAAGTGTCAAAAATTTTCGCTTCCAATACGAAGATTTAGCACATGAATATGCAAGAAGACGATGGATGAGAGGAGAGTAATATTGTAAACTTTCACTCTGGTAGTCAAAAAATTTTCCGCACTTCTTGTACAGAAATAACATTACTAGCTTTGCTATCCCCTAGTCCAGCTTCAACAGTTTGTCGAACATAAATTTGGTACATCAAATCATCCCATGTGGAATTTTCTGGCAACTTGTCAATCAATTTGTGAGCTTCTTCTTTAATGTTTAGATTTTTCATCAGTAGTTAACCAAATACTGTTTGTGCATCAATTTGGATATATTGTAGATGCAAAACAGCTGTAGTACTTGATAACAACATTCATTCAACGGAGAGGGGGAGATTCGAACTCCCGGAGGTTTTAGCCTCATCCGATTTCAAGTCGGACGCAATCGACCACTCTGCCACCTCTCCAGTAAATCTGTCAAACTTGTGCCGATCCTAGTTTCAGACGCTATTCAGGCGCTTTTGTTGGTTAGCACTAAACTTGACAGATCATACTATACCCTATTATCTACGCAGATTGCACTACTGGATGCGAATGTCTACGACACAATCCGCGATCGCTCATACAAAATTTCCTCCTCCGCCACCTGAAACTCATTCCCCACCCAAACTAGGGAAACTTGCGAAACCACACCCGCCTCTATCGTGACAATGGAAAAATTACGTAACTTCTCGCTGCCATTTTCCACAATCCTGGGGACACTAGCCGCATTTAAGTAAATTGTCCCCTCTGGACTTCTAAAGATGGGTTTGCGCTGCACCTTCTTGGTATGGCGTAAATCTCGGTGCATGTGACCAAATGTGACCAGAGGAATGGTTTTACCAGCAGTCAAGGCATGAGAAATCGCCTCGCCAAAATCTGGATCGCCAAAGTCGCCGCCAATTGGGTGCCAGTCTTTGCCGCAGGGGTCTTCGGGGCGATCGCCTAAACCACTCGGCCCATTGTGACCCAAAAATATAATCGTCTCGTAAGCAGCGCTTTTGATCGCTTTCACAATGCGATCGGCGGATTCTTCCAAACTCGTCACACCGTAACGTTCTTGACAGATTTCCGCGAATTTCCACTCTGGTCCACCCCAGGTAAAGGGACGACCCCCCACGACAGTTAAATTCCAAGCGGGAAAATCCAACTTACCGTAACCGACATGGGACGGGCCTAATAAATCGAGTTGTTCCTGTACCCAGTCTTCCTTAGAGCGGTCATAAGGAGCCTTTTTGCGTCCCCATTCGGTGGCGGTGTACCAAGCATCGTGGTTGCCCATTACGGCTGCTTTGGGAATATCGAGGGATGCGATCGCTCTGACCACTTCCACCGACTCGTTGCCAAAATCCCCGACAAACAGCACTAAGTCAACACCCAAATGCTTGAGTGCAACGCCATCTTCCACTTCCCATTGGTCGTGAATATCTCCAACTACAGCAATTTTGAGGTTTATCGATTGAGTTTTCTGACTGGTCATGCCACTTTCCTTGCCGTCTATCTCCAGGATATGAAACTCAGCCCGATTTGGACACAACCCCAAAATATCAACCGTCCACTATTTTTGGTAAAAACTACTATAATTGAATCCACAGGACATATATTTGCAACATAAAGCACCCCTAAACTGTGTTTACCACTGCATTAGCTCAACGAGAAAAAACCCAACTGGGTGAACTACCACTCTTATTGTTTGCCGCCATTGAGTGTCTCAAAAAAGAACTCAACGCAGTTATCCTGGCACATTATTATCAAGAGCCAGATATTCAGGATATTGCCGACTTTATTGGGGATTCATTACAACTGGCAAGAGCCGCCGAAAAAACCAATGCGGATGTGATTGTCTTTGCTGGTGTTCACTTCATGGCAGAAACAGCAAAGATACTTAATCCCGATAAATTAGTACTTTTACCAGATTTAAATGCTGGTTGTTCTTTAGCAGACAGTTGTCCAGCAGACGAGTTTGCTGCTTTTAAAGCCGCGCACCCAGATCATCTGGTGGTATCTTACATCAACTGCTCTGCTGATATCAAGGCGATGAGCGATATTATTTGCACCAGTTCCAACGCTGTGAAAATTGTGCAGCAGATACCGAAAGAACAGCCGATTATTTTTGCCCCAGATCGAAATTTGGGGCGGTATGTGATGGAACAGACTGGACGAGATTTGGTGCTATGGCAAGGTAGCTGTGTTGTCCATGAAACCTTTTCGGAAAAGAAAATTGTCCAGTTAAAAATTGCCCATCCCGAAGCAGAGGCGATCGCCCACCCAGAATGTGAAAGTAGTGTATTGCGTCACGCCAGCTTTATTGGCTCCACAGCCGCTTTACTCAAGTATTGTCAAAGCAGCGCCACGAAAGAATTTATCGTTGCTACGGAGCCGGGAATCATTCACCAAATGCAAAAACTAGCTCCTGACAAGCACTTCATCCCTGCACCACCGATGAATAACTGCGCTTGTAACGAATGTCCCTTTATGCGGTTAAACACCCTAGAAAAGCTCTACTGGGCAATGAAAAATCGCACTCCCGAAATTACCATGTCAGAGGATATTCGGCTGGCTGCACTGCGACCAATGCAACGAATGCTGGAGATGAGCGTGTAACCAGTATTTTTTATCTAGATGGTAGAGACGCAGTTTTGTTGCGATCTCTACCTGCAAGTTATTTTTTCTAATCACTTGCTATTTATAAAAGGTGGTGCTAAGATTTTAAATCGTGAGACAAAGCGGGTCGGTGTCCGAGTGGTTAATGGAGACGGACTGTAAATCCGTTGGCTTGCGCCTACGCTGGTTCAAATCCAGCCCGGCCCACCACTTACGAAGTTATAGGTTATAATGACTGGGTTAGCATCAAAACTCCCAGCATTGTAACTTCTAGCTGAAAAATCAAAGTTGTATTTTGCCCGTGTGGCTCAGTGGTAGAGCACACCCTTGGTAAGGGTGAGGTCACGAGTTCAATCCTCGTCACGGGCTTTTTAAATTGATAAAATAATCAACGTAAAATTAGGGGTTTCAGCTTTACATAGGGATTTGAAGCTGAGAAAACTGAGTCCCTTGGTTGATATTTTGACTATGATTTGGCTATGAATCCAAAATTTTGGGTATCAAATGGGTATCATGCTAGTAGAATATACAAATGATACCCAAATGGAAGATAGCAGAAATTTCAATTAGTTATTACTCAGCATTTGTGGAGTTTTTGTTTTTAACAGGATGCCGACCATCAGAAGCTATCGGTTTGCAATGGAAGCATATTACACCTGATTGTTCTCAAATTACCTTTGAAGGCGCATTAGTTCAGGTGGGAAATGGTGAAAGGGTGAGGGTTAATGGCTCTAAGAACAATAAAAAGCGGGTTTTTAACTGTAACCAACGACTACAAGAATTAATTTTAAAAATCAAACCAGAACATCTTGAGCCGGAATCTTTAATATTCCCATCACCGGAAGGATTATCAATACATTATAGAAACTTCTCACGTCGAGCTTGGGATAAAATTGTAGACCCATTAGTAGAACGTCAAACCACACCATATTCGTGTCGTGATACTTTCATCTCTGAGCAAATTACAAAAGGTGTTCCTACTGCTGTAGTTGCAAAATGGTGTGATAATTCGGTGGATGTTATAGAACAAAAATATCTTGATGGTAAACTTTTAGAGCAACTTAAACCGCTTTAGTATATTCATTGTTCATCAACTCATATCCTTACTCAAGATGTGATTACAAGTTCAATTGAGTGATGGGTTTGCCAGAGATTAAGTGAGTTATTTTTATATGTTAGTTAATGCAAAAGTTGAGTGATGGATGCTAAAGAGTTGTTGGAGCGATATGCTACTGGAGACAGAGACTTTAGTGGGGTTGATTTGAGGGAAGCCGATTTGAGTAGTGCTGAATTGGGTAGAGCCAATTTGAGTGGTGCTAACTTGAGTGGAATTAACCTGAGTCGAGCTAATCTTTTGTTCGCTCGTGAAGACTAAATACGCTTTAAGCGTTAGATCAGCGTAGACGCCCAAGCGGCTTGTCGTCAGACATCGCTTTGGTCGCAGCAATATCGCCTTTGTTCTTGGTATGATGCAGCAATAACGAACCCTCAAATGTAGAAATAATCATATCACTTCACGGCGCTTGAGGGTTCATATTCAGTTAAAACGGGCGCGGCAGGGCTCGAACCTGCGACCAACGGATTAGAAATCCGTGGCTCTATCCACTGAGCTACGCGCCCAACATAAATTAATGGCTCCTTAAGGAGTCACCTACATTATTATATCGTCTTCACCTACCAACAAGCAATCAAAAATTGCAGATTTACTACTAGCAAGGCTAAGATGCTAGTCGCTAGTTAGTCAATCTACACCGAAAACGAAACAGATGGGGTATTGGTTTAGATATATTGTGTTGTCAAGGGGTTATTTGCCCGTTAGCGCTAACGTCCTCTGGGCGGCTACCTTCGGGAAGAATCTAGCGATCGCTAGGCTCATTTTCACAGTATGCTAGGTAATTTCAGCCTTGGCGATGCTGCCAAATGCCATTATATATTCGATATTAAGAGTGCCCCTGTGAGGAGTTATTTGCTAGTGCCATGTTTATTCTCAAACGGCAGGATGTTGAAATATCAAGCATTCAGCACCCAAAAAAGGATCAGCAAGTGCCGATTCTCAGTTATCAAGGGCAAACTTTTCGCTTGATTAGTGTTTTCAAAGCTAGTCAAGAAGAAGAAGCTAGAGCCTTATGGAGAGAATTAACGGATAACCGGGGTAAAGCTTGTGTTTTGCTGGAGGAACCGGAACGCTTTAGCGTCTGGGGTAAAATCCGTTTAGAGCAGCTGGATAGTGACACAGGTGGTCATGGCAAAACGGCGATTTTAATCCAAGCCAGTATTTTGCTGTTACAAGGTGTTTCTATCGATATTGAAGAGTTTTTAGGTGCTAGGCAAGTTGCATTATTTGAAAAAGATATTGCGGAGGTGTTAAAGCAGAAACAATTTCCTCAAGCATCTTCCCTAGAAGCAGTGAAATATTTGGTATCTACTAATCCTTTGCCGGCAGCCAAAATACCTGATTGGCAAGAAAATCATGTAGTTATCCTGTTACAAGAACTGCATCGATTAGGAAAAGCCTATTTTGGTAACGGCAATTTTACCAAACAAGTGATTTATAAGCTAGAAGATATGCCAGAAGCCGAGCGATCGCTGTTTATCACTTGGCTAAATCAATCGCCACTAGGTAAACTATGGCAGTAGCATGGAAATTTTTTCACAAAATTCCTGCCACTGGCACTTGCTTTTGGTGTCCGATTGTGTATTACCTGACAGACACACTGCTAGATATACAGTCCTTTAACTCAAAATACTGCCAGAGTGCATCTACATAAGTCTTGCCCTATGAATAACTCTTACGAGAATTCGTTCCTTTCTAAATCAATTTTCAGTACTCAGAACATTGTCTTAGCTAATATTGCCTGGGCTGTACTGGCACTGCTATACTTTCTGTTATTTAGTGCCAAAGTTCCCGGAGCAGATGGCGTAGAAAGTCGAGCCGAGTGGTATGTGATTGGTACAAATATTTTTGAAGCTTTAGCTTATTTGGCTGCCAGTATCTTATGCTTGAGGAACTGGCTGAGTCCACAAATCGTCAGTGGCCGGAATGTTTGGCTCTTAATTGGGTTAGGTATGCTTTCCTATTTCGTTGGAGGGATAATTTTCGGCTATACCGAAATAGTTTTAAAAGATGAACCGGATGTGTCTGTAGGCGATATATTTTTTGTAGTGACTTATCTGTTACTTGGCGCAGGTATGTTTTTAGCTGTGGCTTCCAGGCGAATCAATCTGGAAAAATGGCAGTGGCTAATTGTATTAGCAATTGCAGTGTTCGGCAGTTTGTTGGCATGGTGGATTTCTATGCAACAAGAAAAACCCACAGAACTGCTAGTCGCTATCTTGAACTGGTTTTACGTAGTTAGCGATGTGCTTCTGTTAATTATTGCTACCACTCTGCTGTTAGCCTTTTGGGGGGGAAGAGTTTCCCAATCTTGGCGAATGATTGCAGCAGCGGCCTTTTCGCTCTACATTGCAGATATGTGGTTTAAATACGCCCAAGGCCCCAATTATCAAAGTGGGGAGATATTAGAAGTGTTTTGGGTGTTTAGTGGAGTGTTATTTGGTATGGGCGCTGCCTTAGAATATGACGCATCACTAAGACGAACGCGGCGTACCAGTGGACGGAAACGAGCTTAGTAAAGATTTTTGGTATCTACCGTGAGAAAATTAACCGACTCTGACAAGCAAGAAATTCTGAAGTTATATCGAGAGACTGCCGAAACAACCTCAACTTTGGCAGACCGCTATGGTGTGAGTAACTCAACGATTAGTCGTTTGCTCAAAAGCACTTTACCAGAGGATGAGTATGAATACTTAGTCTCTTTAAAGCGGGCTGCGAGAACTCCTGAGGGAAGGGCACAGGTAAGTTATGAGCAGTTACCCCTGCTGATTCAACCTGAGCCGGAGATACAAGTTCTCCCCATTCCTCCCAGCGAAAGCCAACCCTTGGAGGTGCCAAAGGTTGAGCCAATACCACGTCGGATAATTCATGTAGAGCAGGAACTTTACTCAGAGGAAACGGCGGAATCACTCGCTGCTAGTAGACGGGTGCGGCGTCGTCCCTCGGCGGCGGAAAAACCCAAGCTCCGAGTCACAGAGAAATTAGAAACTCCAGAGCCAAAGCTACCGGAAATAGTCAGCATCTCCATCCCACCCCTAAAAGTTGAACATCCAGGAGCAGCCGTCATCGCGCAGATGCTCGGCGAAGATTTGCTCGACGAATCAGAGGATTTGGATGATTTAGATGATGATGATTTAGAGGATGACGACTTTGAGGAAGAAGACTTTGATGACGATGACCTGGATGAAGAAAGACCTTTAGTTACAAAACGCAGACCAGGTGAAGCGTCAGTTCAAGTTTTACCTCTGTCGGTAGCTAATTTGCCCAAAACTTGCTATTTGGTAATTGACCGTTCCTCGGAATTAATTACTCGACCTCTCAAGGATTTTGGTGACTTGGGGCAAATTCCCAGCCTGGAAACTCAGCAAAGAACTCTGCCAGTGTTTGATAACCATCGCGTCGCCAAACGTTTTTCTACCAAGCGCGATCGCGTGATTAAGGTTCCTGATAGTAAAATGCTCCATAAGGCTCGGACTCATCTGCAAGCTAAGGGCATCACACGACTGTTAATTGATGGTCAGGTCTATTCTTTGTCTACGGTTTAGGATTGAGAATGGGGCATGGGGCATGGGGCATTGGGCATTAGTTCTTCTTCCCCTGCTTCCCCTGCTTCTTTCCTAGTCTCCACTCCCTACTCCCTACTCCCTACTCCCTTCAAGTCTTTCAGCGCGGCTGGTGAATTCCACTGGCACACCCAAGGCATCACCAACACATAAACCCATCAAACCAGACAACGTTTTTGCACCGGTTAGCATTGTTCAACCAGCATGAAACTTTTCTACAACTGATTTTACTTGCAAAAAGCCGCTTATCAAACGCTTGGTATAATTTATAATTCCAAACTAGCTGTAAACAGCCCTTCCAAAACGTTCTGCCAAGTAGATAATGTCTTGTTTACGAGCAATTTGGTTCATCCATTGTTTCGGAATATTTTCCACACCGTAGTAAATTCCCGCTAACCCACCGGTGACGGCGGCGGTAGTATCGGTATCTCCGCCTAAATTCACAGCTTTCAATACCGCCTCAGAATAAGACGAGCTATTTAACAAACACCACAGGGACGATTCTAAGGTATCAATCACATAGCCACCAGAATTAATCTCTTCTACTGGTACTTTGCCAATCTCACCACTGAAAACTCTACCAAAATGCGGCTTCTCTAACAAAAATTCCCTAACAGAATAAATTGTTTGGATATCTTGCAATCCTTGAAGATAAGCTGTTTGAGGGTCAGCCCCTTCTAAGAGCGCCACTGCAATACTAATATAAATGCCACAGGCCATCTGCGATCGCACATGAGCATGGGTAATGGCCGAAACATCATGCACCCGCGCAATCAATTCATCCAGAGTTAAACTTTTGTGACAATAAGCCATTGGCAAGATTCTCATTAAAGAACCATTGCCATTACTATTCTCACTAGTACCACCTGCTTTCACGGGTGGAGTTCCTTGTTTCCAGTTGACAATTGCTAAAAATGTGGTGTTACCGATATCAAATACTTCGCCTTGAGCAGTCCAGTAACTTTCGTGATACCAGCGCCAGAAGGAATTAGCAATCGCATCCAGTGAAAATCCCTCACAAAGACATTCTGCCAAGCAAAAGGTCAGTGAACTGTCATCTGACCATGTACCAGGAGGAACATCCCAAGTTCCATAACCCAGCATAGATATAACTGGGGATTTTACTCTTTCAGCACGGCTGGTGAATTCCACTGGCACACCCAAGGCATCACCAACACATAAACCCATCAAACCAGACAACGTTTTTGCACCGGTTAGCATTGTTCAACCAGCATGAAACTTTTCTACAACTGATTTTACTTGCAAAAAGCCGCTTATCAAACGCTTGGTATAATTTATAATTCCAAACTAGCTGTAAACAGCCCTTCCAAAACGTTCTGCCAAGTAGATAATGTCTTGTTTACGAGCAATTTGGTTCATCCATTGTTTCGGAATATTTTCCACACCGTAGTAAATTCCCGCTAACCCACCGGTGACGGCGGCGGTAGTATCGGTATCTCCGCCTAAATTCACAGCTTTCAATACCGCCTCAGAATAAGACGAGCTATTTAACAAACACCACAGGGACGATTCTAAGGTATCAATCACATAGCCACCAGAATTAATCTCTTCTACTGGTACTTTGCCAATCTCACCACTGAAAACTCTACCAAAATGCGGCTTCTCTAACAAAAATTCCCTAACAGAATAAATTGTTTGGATATCTTGCAATCCTTGAAGATAAGCTGTTTGAGGGTCAGCCCCTTCTAAGAGCGCCACTGCAATACTAATATAAATGCCACAGGCCATCTGCGATCGCGCATGAGCATGGGTAATCGCCGAAACATCATGTACCCGCGCAATCAATTCGCCTAAAGTTAAGTTTCTATGACAATAAGCCATCGGCAAGATTCTCATTAAAGAACCATTGCCATTACTATTTTCAACCTTACCCCCCGCCTGATGGGGAACAACTCCCTGTTTCAGGCGCATAATCGCTGTATGAGTAGTTTGACCAATATCAAAGACATCGCCACGGGGAGTCCAGTAAGCCTCCTTGTACCAGCGCCAGAAGGAATTAGCTATGGCATCTAACGAATACCCTCTACAAAGGCATTCTGCCAAGCAAAAGCTTAAGGAACTGTCATCTGACCAAGTTCCTGGTGGTTGATTCCATGTGCCATAACCCAGCATTGTTGTCACTGGAGATTTTGCTCGTTCAGCACGGCTAGTAAACTCCACTGGCACACCCAACGCATCACCGACACATAAACCCATCAAACCAGACAACGTTTTTGTAGCGGTTAGCATTATTCAATCTCCACAAAAATTGCTCAAAATTAACTTTATAGATTCCCTCTATAGCTTGTTGCAACAGATGTTACAGCCTACTTTTTCATCCTCTGTGAAAAGCTCGGTAAAAATTGTTATTCGGGTATTTTATTTACCATATCTCGACTTATTTTTAGTTGCAAATATTGTGCCAGTTTCCAAAGCGTCTATTTTTGGAACAAAGAACCCAGATAAAAAGACATTGAATGTAATTATAACAGCTTACTTATTATTGTCAGGGATAGTTAGCCTGTAAGTATTAAGCATCAATCAGAACATTTATTTAATCAAATCTGGGAAACATTTGGAACATTATTACATTATTCTCGGCTGGGAATATACAAGTAAAAAATACAAAGTTTGGATAAAATTATGAACCGCTTACTCAAGTCTTTCATGACAATTTCTGCCCGATATTCCTTAATAGTTGCTCCTCTGGTTCTATCAGCTGGTCAAGCTTCGGCTGAAACCAAAAAGGGTACTGATGTTAGTTATATTGGTGCTGGTGTAGACGAGGAAGTTGCTAACAATTTCCTCGTCTACACTAATGCCAAAGTCGGACTTGGTGCTTACCAAAATAGCGATGCTTCTGCTGTTACCATCAATGGTGGTATTGGTTATCGCTTCAAATAAAAGATTATTGAGTCCTCAGTCATTCTATACTTTACTTAAGTACTCAGGACTCAGCACTGGCTCAACCATAGCTATCCGCTAACAAAACTCACTACTCCAAAAAGCTGGTTTCGTTAAGTGTTACATTACTGACAGAGCCGGCTTTTGCCGTGGTAAAATTAATATATTCCCCATCATTCCGACTGAATTACCGGGGATAAAGTAGCCGAAGGGTGCTGATTCGCTGTCTACCTAATGATTTATTGAGAATACTATACAAGTCTAATGGTTAAATCTGCTCCTTCCCCCATCGCTAGCCGTAAGCCTTCCAAAGTAGAAGGAATCAAGGAAAATAGTAATTTTTTGCGTGAACCTGTAGCAACTGAGATCCTTGAAGACACTACCCATTTTACCGAAAATGCGGTGCAGCTTTTGAAGTTTCACGGTTCTTACCAACAGGATAACCGCGACAACCGCACCAAGGGACAGGAAAAAGATTACCAGTTTATGCTGCGGACAAAAAATCCGGGTGGTTTGGTGCCGCCGCAGCTGTATCTGGCTTTAGATAAAATAGCTGATGAGTATGGCAATCACACGTTACGAGCAACTACCCGTCAAGGTTTCCAACTACACGGTATTTTAAAGAAGAATCTTAAATCAGCAATTGCCACAATTGTCAACAACTTGGGTTCGACTTTGGGAGCGTGCGGCGACATTAACCGCAACGTGATGGCACCACCAGCCCCCTTTAAGAATCGCCCAGAGTATCAGTATGCTTGGGAGTATGCCCAGAATATTGCTGACTTGCTCTCAGCGCAAACAGGCGCTTATTACGAAATTTGGTTAGATGGGGAAAAAGCAATTAGTGGTGAAGAGAACCCAGAGGTGAAGGCGGCGCGACAGCGCAATGGTAATGGCACCATTATTCATGACAACGAAGAACCGATTTATGGCACGTACTATATGCCCCGCAAGTTTAAAATTTGCGTGACGGTGCCAGGGGATAATTCCGTTGATTTGTATTCCCAAGACCTGACATTGGTAGTAATTACGAATCAAAAGAAACAGCTAGAAGGATTTAATATTTTTGCTGGTGGTGGTTTAGGTAGAACACACGGTAAAGAAGAAACTTTCGCTAGGTTAGCAGACCCCATCGGTTATGTAACGAAAGATGACGTTTACGACGTGGTGAAAGCGATTGTTGCAACCCAGAGAGATTATGGCGATCGCACCGATCGTCGTCATGCCAGATTAAAATATTTAATCAACGATTGGGGTGTAGATAAATTCCGCGCCCAAGTTGAAGAATATTTCGGCAAACTAGTTGCACCCTTCAAACCACTACCAGAGTTTAAATATCACGACTTCCTCGGCTGGAATGAACAAGGTGATGGCAAGCTATTCTTAGGAATTTCCATCGAAAATGGTCGAGTCAAGGATGAAGGTTCGTTTCAACTGAAAACGGCTTTGCGGCAAATTGTCGAGCAGTTCAACTTACCCATCCGCCTGACATCCAACCAAAACGTGATTTTTTACGATATCGAACCAGACAGCAAGGAAGCGATTCAAGACATTCTCAGCCGTCATGGTGTCGGAGATGACCCTAGTAAAATCGAACCTTTGGTGCGGTATGCAATGGCTTGTCCGGCTTTACCCACTTGCGGCTTGGCAATCACCGAATCAGAACGGGCAATACCGGGGATTTTGGAACGAGTTCGCGCTTTGTTAGATAAAATAGGTTTACAAAAAGAGCATTTTGTGGTAAGGATGACAGGATGCCCTAACGGTTGCGCTCGTCCCTACTTGGCAGAATTGGCCTTTGTTGGTAGCGCTCCAGAATCTTACCAATTATGGTTAGGGGGTTCGCCAAATCAGACTCGACTGGCACAACCTTACACAGAAAAGCTGCACCATAATGACTTAGAAAGCTTCTTAGAGCCGATTTTTGTTTACTTTAAGAAATCTCGGAAATCGAAGGAAAGCTTTGGTGATTTTTGCGATCGCATTGGTTTTGATGCCATCCGCGAATTTGCTGCTACATACGAACCGCAAACAGCCAATGGTGCAAACAAATCGCGCCATCGGGTCAATTTGAAAGAAGAGGTTTATAGTAAGTTGAAGGAAGTAGCAGAAAGTCAAGGTAAGCCAATGACTCAGTTGGTAACTGAAGCACTAGAGGCTTACTTCCAGAATCTTTCCTAAGCCGAAAAATTAAAGATAATGAAATCATCAGGACTTACGCACACTCTACGATTCTTGGCGTTCTTGGCGTCTTCTCTACGAGACGCAAAGTGCGAAGGCGGTTCGATAAATTAAGCTTTTTGGCGATTTTTGCGTAAGTCCTAATCATGATGACTCTCTCCTAAAAGGTTACGGTGTACACACAAGTCTGTACAAAACCAAAATCGTCGTAGATCCCCCTAAATCCCCCGGTAAATTGGAGGACTTTGAATCTTGTTCCCCCCTTAAAAAGCAGGGCTGTTTCATTCGATCTCTTAGAGATTTTGTCAATAGTATAAGTCAGAAATTTGCTTGATTTGGTCATTGAAAAGATACCACTTCAACGAGTAAATTTCAGTGCAAACGCGATTTTCTTGCCCAATCAGGTTTTTTATTCACCTGAATTTTCTGCTTGAAGCGCTTGTAAATCAGAGCCTTTTAGGGAATGAAACAGCCCTGCCTTAAAAAGGGGGGTTAGGGGGGATCTAAATGCTGTAGGAGAACTCTAAAAGACTTGTGTGTTACACCATAGGCTAAAAGAAGAGAGGCTTTGAATATTACTCCCCAACGCTAGCTCTTAAGGGGCTGGGGGTTAGGTTTGTATTGAACTCAACCCAGAAGCGCTATAAATAGTTAATCTTAATAGCAAGAAGGGAGGAAAACTGAACTATGGTAACAACAGCAAAATTTGCAGAAACTAGGGATGTGCTGCAAAACATTAGCTGGCAGACATTCAAAGCTATGCTGGCAGATATGGGATCTGAGCGAAATAAAAGGCTAGCTTATGACAACGGCATAGTAGAAATTATGACCCCTCTGATGCCACACGAGAACTCAAATCGTCTGATTGAAGGTTTTGTTCTTGTGCTGTGTGAAGAATTTGGTTTAGAAGTTAAAAGCGCTGGCTCGTTGACGATGACGCGGGACGATTTGGAGCAAGGAGGCGAGCCGGACAGTAGTTACTATATCCAAAATGAATTATTAGTCCGCAATAAAGAAAATATTGACCTGAATACAGATCCACCACCAGATATAGTACTGGAAGTGGAATATTCCAGACCCAAAATAGACAAGTTGGCTCTTTATGCTTCAATGGAAGTCCCAGAATTCTGGCGATATAACGGAAATGTTTTGAGAATCTACGCCCTTAATAGTGGACAATATTCGCAAAGTAATAGTAGTCCAACTTTTACGCCTGTACTGGTAACAGAGATTCCCCGATTTATCCAAGAAAGCAAGAAAGTTGGACAAATAGCAGCAACTCGTGCTTTCCGTACCTGGGTTAGACAGCAGATGTCTACAGCAGGGCAATAATTTATTAAGAAAAATGTCTCAACTGCAAAGAATTGCGATCGCACCCTCTCAACTCCAGCAAGGGCAAATTTTACTCACCAAAGAACAACAACATTATTTGGGGAGGGTGTTGCGCTTGCGTGAAGGCGATCGCTTTATTGCAATGGATGGTAGAGGAAAATGGTGGTTAGCACAGCTTGCAGGGGAACAAGCACAGGTTTTAGAAGCGCTTTTGGTAGAAACTGAATTACCTGTATCAATTACGCTGATGGTGGCGTTACCCAAAGGCAATGGATTTGATGAAGTTGTGCGGTGTTGTACAGAGTTGGGAGTGACTTGTATTGTACCAGTATTGAGCGATCGCACTTTGCTTGATCCTAGTCCTCAAAAACTCGAACGCTGGCGACGCATCGCTGCGGAAGCCGCCGAGCAATCGGAGCGCTCTTTTGTGCCAACAATTTTAGAACCTGATACTTTTAATACTGCTGTCACCGCTAATCAGACAAGTCACCGTTACATTTGTGAGGCTCGTGGTGAGTATCCCCATTTAAATAAAGTGCTGAGTAGCATATCTAGTGAGATTGTCATTGCTACTGGGCCAGAGGGAGGATGGACAACACCAGAAATTGAGAATGCGAAGTCAGTTGGATTTCAACCAGTTTCCCTTGGTCGCCGCATCCTGAGAGCAGTTACAGCCCCAGTCGTAGCATTATCACTGATTTCTGCAAGTTGTGAAGTATAAATGATTTATAGCTCACGCAAAAGTGTATTTAAACTAAGTGATGATTGAGCAAGTTGCGATCGCCTTTGAGCATAAAGACTATCAAACAGCTGCTAAATTACTCAAACAGCTGCTAAAAGAATCGCCCGAAAATCCTTCGGTACAATATTATCTCGGTCGGCTACATGAAGTATCCCAAAAGCGCCAAGATGCAGAAAAAATTTATCGGCAACTACTACGAGATACAACGAATACCAAGATAGTGACGCTCGCACGTCAAGGTTTGCGACGGCTACAAGAAATCGAGCAAGAAGAAAGACAAAGAGCCATTTCCCAAGCAACAGCCCAACCAAATAACATCGAAGCTGGCGTACTAGTTTTAGAGCCACTCAACACCGAGATGAAAACAGAAGCGTCTCGAAAATTCGCCCAGATTATGCAGCTAGATCCCTATACAGCAAGACTAATCCTGCCAAGTCGTGGCTGGAGGTTGTATCGCACTGGACCAGTAGGAGAACTAAAATTTTATGGCAAACAGCTACAGCAGGCTGGTATTCCTTGCTTTTGGGCAACAATCGCTCAAATTCAGCAAATTCAAGTTTATCAAGTCAAACATTTCCAAGAATCCACCCCACAAGCTACTGTTGTTTGCCGCAACCAGGCAAATCAACTCGGTTCTCTCACCTTTGACTGGTCAGAAGTCACAGCAAGAGTAGTGGGACTGTTGCCTATTTTTGAACAAGTTGTAGATGTTGATGCCCACCATCAACTGGAATGGAAAACTAAAACACAAGACTATGCTCAGTTTTGTGATTTACATCTACCTGGTAGACGTTGCATTCTCCGACTTTATGATAACGGCTATGAATTCCAGCAAGGTTTAGAAATCATTCCCCAAGCTAACCAAAATACAATCAGAATTAATTGGAATGGTTTATCGAGTTGGATTGATCGGCAACTACCTCAAGTCAAAATCTGGTCAGATTTCACCTCCTTTGCAGATACAACATTAGATCAAACAGAAATGCTGGGTCATATCAAGTCTCACATTCATGTATTTCGTAGGAAACAGACTAATTGGGACTCAGCTTTTCAGCTATATAGTGGACTAGTGTTTGTTAAATAATTCGTAAGTGAACTACCCAGACCTGATACTTTTAACCAAGACATTCTGCGACATTTGAGATATCGTGAACATCCAGTACAACATCACCGACTGACTCAGTGAAGGTGGTATCCCACATTGCCTTGAGGAAAATCCCCACGGCTCCATTAAAATCTCGTGGTATTTCATAACCACAACTAGGGCAAACAAAGTTCTTAGAACTACCAAGTTTTCTATGAACGTGACCGCATTTAGTACAGGTCTTTGATGTATATTCTTCAGTTATCCTCACCAATTTGGAACCGTAGCGGTTACACAAATGTTCAAGGGTTTGAGAGAACTGATAGAACGCCCAAGTCATCATTGCTCTCGCCGTCTGATTTTTTAACTTCCGTTTCTTTTTAACAACCCCAAAGGGGTTCGGCGGTCGCTGATGGGGGAAACCCCCAAGACCGCGCCGCCTCACCATCTGGGAAGTTTCAAAGGTGGGAAGTACAATCACATCGTAGTTTTTAGCTAGATATGACCCGACTTGTTTATGGCACTCAGAACGGAGGTTCTTAATTCTAGTTCGTAGCTCTCCTGAGGGAGAATGTCACCGGCTTGTGACATAGAAATTACTGACTTAATCCAACATCTTCAACAATTAAACTTTCCTTCAAGTTTCAGTGGTGAAATCGTCTTTGAGTTCAGTCTCAACAAAGGTCGGGTAGAACGGGTAGTTTTAGATGAAACAGCCTCAACCCTAAAAGATGAAGTTGTAGTGGAGAAAATTAAGCGATCGCTCCTACTTTCTACTTTGGAGAGTTCCTCTATCTACAACTGGCAAAGTTATCTTAACCTTGCATCTTCACGTTTAATTTGTAGAGATGCAAAATTTTACATCTCTATCAATTATTTAGGCGTTTTAACCTGACGTGCCATATCTAGGTAAGCACTCATATTCGCTCCAGGACGGCGACGACCATTAGAGCTAGTAGTCGAAGGAGCAAGATATTTTGGTGCAAAGGTGGTTTCAGTAGGTGTCTTTGTGGTGGCGGCTGCTTTAGCGGATTCAGCTTTGGCTGCTTTGCCATTCTGAGAAGCCTCTACTTTGGTCTTGTTAGCAACTTTGGTAGCTTTAGCAGCCTCAGATGCTGCTGGTGCTGCAATTGCAACTGGTTCCTGAGCTTTTTTACCGTTTGATGCTGCTGGTTTCGACTGACTGGTTGCTTCCTCCAATTCTAGGAAGTAACCATTGCTTTTCTTCTTCCCAGGTAACAGCCCAGCAAAGAAACCCAGAATACCTGAAATTAACTTTTTGATAAAATCCATTACAATTACTCCTGCCTGTTATATTTGGAAATCCACCGTAATTGTTAAAAATTACGACAAAATGTTACATTTTCTGCTTTGCGTCATCCCGTTTTGGTGACAACCCTTATAGGCTTCTGCTTAATCAACATTGTAGTAAAACTACAGGGCAAATGTTTTCTTGCAGGCACTTGCAACCTGTCTACACCGAGAATTAATTATTAAATTTTACTGTAACTAAGAGCAAGATTCTGAAACCAAGCTTTACAAAAATTAACATTAATTTGTTTGGTAAATATTTAATTGAAATGAAGCAAACAGTTTACTCTCAACCAGTAGAAGGAGTGTCATAGCCTATTGGCAGATAGCGATGGCAATAAGTTAAATTTTATACAAATTTTATTCCGAAGCATTTCAGTTTAAGCAACAGCTTCACTTTGTAGATTTGTAGAGCAGTATTTACGTACAAAAGTGAAATATACCCATTAATTCAGCGAAATTTTATACATGAACATTGAAAATCAACAACGCAATCCCGTTTTGTTAATACACGGCATTGACGACACAGAGGCAGTTTTTGATAAAATGAGGGCGTACTTAAGACAACGAGGTTTGTCTGTACATACCCTGAATTTACTACCAAATAATGGTGATGTGGGTCTTGATGAGTTGGCAAAGCAGGTAGCTGATTATATTACACCTACCTTTGGATCAGAACAACACCTAGATTTAGTTGGCTTCAGCATGGGAGGAATTGTCAGCCGTTATTATGTTCAACGACTGGGAGGAATTAACCGCGTGCAGAGGTTTATCACAATTTCTTCGCCCCATCATGGAACTGTGGTTGCTTATGTTTCCCGGCGGCCTGGTTGCGTACAAATGCGCCCCGACAGCATTTTTCTCAAGGATTTAAATTCTGATGCTGTAATATTGGGGCAGCTAGATTTTACATCTATCTGGACACCTTATGATCTGATGATTGTCCCAGCCAATAGTTCACAAATGTCTGTAGGACGCGAAGTAATAGTACCAGCTGCTCTACACCCTTGGATGCTGACAGACTCCAGGAGTTTAGCGGTAGTCACAGCAGCTTTAGCAGAGCCTATTAAGCTAAAAAATCCAGTCAGTAGCCAGAATGATTATTAAGCTTACATTTCTTTATTTTGAATTTTGAATTTATCAAAAAAATGGGTTTAATGACATATTATTTATTTACGAATCCTTGGCTGACAAAGGATTTCAGAGCAAATTTTTGTGTAATTAATTTTGTCTGACTACTTAGCACGGCTTTTCTTGATCAGGGAAAGCCAGATGGAATAAAGTTTGGCTCATAGCTTGTGTGGAAATATTACTTTAGCTGGAGAGGTTTCAGAAATTAAGCACTAAGCATGACAAATTCGTTATTCTGTTGATATTCAAACAAAATTACTCATGATTAATTGCTGATGTCATCCTTAATTGATTCTGTAAATCCCTGGTTGTTAGCAGTAGGATTAAACACAATTTTATTGGGTTTAGCTTGGATTGCGCCGAAAAAGCTACTTACCCCTGGTGGATTATTTCACGCCTGGTTCCTGGCCATCTTAATTTGGGTAACTCTAGGCTGGCAAGGATATGCAGTAGTAATGTTCTATTTTCTAGTTGGTTCTGGCGTTACCCGCATCGGCATGGCGCAGAAGGAGGCAGAAGGAATTGCCGAAAAGCGTTCTGGCGCAAGAGGTCCAGAAAATGTTTGGGGTTCGGCTTTAATTGGGGCGCTGTGTGCTTTAGGAGTAGGCTTGATAAATTCGGGATTTATTGTACCTAGTTCCCAATCCCTAGTCCCCAATCCCCAGTCCCTATTATTACTAGGCTATGTAGCGAGTTTCAGTACCAAACTGGCTGACACCACCGCTAGCGAAGTGGGTAAAGCCTATGGTAAAAGCACCTTTTTGATTACTACACTCCAACCAGTACCTCGCGGTACAGAAGGGGCGATCAGTTTGGAGGGTACTTTAGCTGGGATTGTGGCTTCTGTAGCGATCGCATTTGTTGGTTGGGGAGTTGGTTTAATTGATCTATTAGGAGTCGCTTGGTGTGTACTGGCAGCATTTATTGCCACCAACCTAGAAAGTGTGATTGGGGCAACACTGCAATCTAAGTATACCTGGCTGACCAATGAAGTGGTAAATATTTTTAATACATTAATTGGTGCGATCGCATCTGTGCTAATTGCCTGGACATGGATAAGTATCATTAATTAGATCGATTAAGTGGGGCACTGGGCATTGGGCATTGGTAGAAAATAAGAAATCTGCCTTACTACTGCGCTACCCATAATATTTTCAACAGGTCGATATTGGATACTGGGCAAGAAATTCTTTTAAATATCTGGTTGGGGTCTGAATACACATACTTATCTATCTTCCCAATCCCCAATCCCTAATCCCCAATCCCCAGTACAACCAGTTCAATCCTGTTTTGTCCCGGATCGACTGTAAAAGTGATCATGGGAAATTATATTATTTACTAGCTATATAATTTTTTGACCATCTAGATGTAATTAGTTCATGGAATCTTTATCATATTTATCCATCAATGACCAGATGATTTCTATATGATTTAATTTAAAAGTCCTATAAGTGTTTAACCATTTTCACATAATTAATTCATGGAATCTTTATCATTTTTGACAATTAATGACCAAATAATTTCTATTCAGTCAGCAGTAAAGTACCTGCAAGCCTCTGGAAAACTGGGACAGTTCATTGGCGATATTCTCCGCCAGTACGTACTTGAGTCAGAAATCCGCACACGAGACGATATTGAAATTGGTACAGGGATAACTGAACAGGCAATTATTGACTTTAGACTGAAAAATCAACTCACTGACCCCCAAAGTTTCCAAGAATGGTTAAAGACTAATAACACAGATTACGCTACCTTTCACACATCGGTTACTTTTGGTTACAAGTTAGAAAAGCTAAAAGCTGTAGTAACGGAAACAAAACTCCAAGAATATTTTATTGAACGCAAAATTTTTTTGGATCGGGTAGTACTTTCTCGGATTGTTGTTGATAATCGAGAATTGGCAGATGAACTACACACCCAAATTGAAGAAGGAGGTAGTTTTGAGCAACTAGCTAAAGAGTATTCACTTTCAGAGGACCGAATTGTGAACGGCATGATGGGAATCGTCAGCCGAGGCAGTATGCCAGATGTATTACGGGCAGCTATTGATGTGGCCAGTCCAGGACAATTGGTAGGGCCAATAGAAATCGTTGGCAAAGACTCTCCCCAAGGAGAAGGACCTTATGGTTTGTTTCGAGTAGAACAATTTCTGCCAGCGTCTTTAGAAGATACTCAACTAAAGCAAGCACTACAAAATGAGTTATTTGAGAAATGGCTAGCAGAGAAAATTCAAAAACTGACAGTCAAATTACAAGTGAGTTAAAAATTCTGGATAATGAATCTTTACGATTAAAAGTGCTAGCTTCTTTGCCTTGGAATCAGCCGCCGCTATGCTGGCTGACTCCCGAACAACAATCCCAATTAGAAAATGAGTCCGAAACCCGTCAATATCGTCTTGGAGAAAAAATCTGGTCAAACGATGTCGGCGGTTATCAATTCTTAATTGTGGCTGGGAAAGTCCGCTTGCGAGAGGAGGGCATTAGCAAACCAATAGCCGCCCTAGATGTGGGGGATTGGTTTGGTGACTTACAAAAGCTGTCTGCGGATGTTAAAGCTGTAGCTGCTAGTAAAGAAGTGATAGTAATTTGTTGGGATAGTGCGCTGTGGGCAGAATTTTCTCACCCACAAATTCAGGAGTTCTGGCAAGTGTTACCAGTAGAGATGAAGGGAGAAAGAGAGATATTTTCCTTCTCTTCCACTCCTGGACTACTGCCAGCCTCTGAGGGTACTTCCAGCCCCCACAGCCTCCAACCCCAAAGAGGACTCCCAGCCGCCAACCCGATCATCTCAAATTATCCATTTGTTGCTAGCTGGAACACTGCTGCGGCTTGTTTAACAATGGTGGCACAACAGTTAGAAAATTCTGTGCAACTGGAATGGGTGCAGCGCCAACTCAGAGGACAACGCCCAAAACAGGTTGTGGAAGCAGCAGAAAAGTTAGGGTTAGTCTTACGACGGTTACAAGTTAGTTGGGGTGAGTTGCGACAGTTGTCATTTCCAGCTTTATTGCTGTGGAATTCTGACTCATCCCAGAGTCCATCGTGGGTGGTGGCTTATGGAGTTAAAGGCGATCGCTTAATTATCGCTAACCCTCTAAATCCCGAACGGACTTGTGAAAGCTTGCCGCAGTCGATAGTTGAGGCATCCTGGGATGGAAAATTGTGGCAAGCAGAACTCGTATCTCAGCAAGAAAAATTTAACCTCAATTGGTTCACTCCAGCAGTTTGGAAGTATAAGGGATTACTAACAGAAGTATTGTTAGCATCTTTTACCTTGCAGCTTTTGGGGTTAACAACACCGCTAATTACGCAAGTTGTCATTGATAAAGTGATGGTGCAGGGGAGTTTGCCGACTCTCGATGTGATGGCGATCGCCCTTTTATGCGTCGCCGTATTTGAGTCTATACTGGGCATTCTGCGCCTATTCATCTTTACCCATACAGCTCGTCGTCTGGATTTGAGTTTATCAGCACAGCTATTTCGCCATCTGATGCGTCTGCCATTAGCTTATTTTGAGTCGCGGCGCGTCGGAGACACAGTAGCACGAGTCCAAGAACTCGAACAAATTCGTCAGTTTCTCACAGGTACAGCATTAACAGTAATTCTAGATAGCATTTTTACTGTGGTGTACCTGGCATTGATGTTTTACTATAACGTCCCACTCACCTTTGTCGCCTTAGCAGTACTGCCGCTATTTGCAACTTTGACGATAGTTGCAACCCCAATTCTACGTAACTGGCTCAACGAAACTTTTAACCGTTCTGCTGATAGTCAATCGTTTCTCGTCGAGACAATTACCGCAATTCACTCCGTTAAAGCCCATGCAGCCGAACCAGTAGCCCGCGATCGCTGGGAAGGCTTATTTGCCCGCTTCATTCGCACAGGTTTTAAAGCCTCTACTACCTCCAATATCAGCAGCAACATTGGTGACTTTCTCACCAATTTGTCTACCATGCTGATTCTCTGGTTTGGCGCGAAGTTAGTCATTGAACAAAAGCTCACAATCGGACAGCTAGTTGCCTTTCAAATGCTGTCTGGTAGAGTCACCGGCCCACTTTTGCGCTTAGTGCAGTTGTGGCAAAACCTCCAACAAGTGCTACTTTCTGTAGATCGCATTGGTGATATTCTCAACGTCCCCCCAGAAGCCGAACTGGGAACTGGCCTAGTTTTACCACCCTTGAAAGGACAAGTCACCTTCGAGCAAGTATTTTTCCGCTACCGTCCCAACTTTGAAGCAATTTTGCGGGGAATATCCTTCAATGCCGAACCAGGGCAATTTGTTGGCATTGTTGGACGTAGTGGTTCTGGGAAAAGTACCCTGTCTAAGCTATTGCAACGCCTCTATCAAATTGAATCAGGACGCATCCTCATTGATGGTTTTGATATTAAAAGTGCGGATTTAGCCTCACTGCGGCAACAAGTTAGCGTAGTTCTCCAAGAAGACTTTTTATTCAACGGTTCCATTCTGGAAAATATCACTCTTGGTACTCCCGATATTACCGCAGAGCAAGTAGTAGAGGCGGCAAGGTTAGCAGTAGCCCACGACTTCATCAGTCAATTACCCTACGGTTACGAAACCAATGTTGGTGAACGCGGTACCGCTTTATCTGGTGGACAGAGACAACGTATTGCCCTAGCAAGGCTATTTCTTTCCCAAGCGCCGATTTTAGTTTTAGATGAAGCTACCAGCGCTTTGGATAGTGAAACGGAACAACAAGTACTGCAAAACCTGCAAAAAATTTCCGCTAATCGTACTGTGTTTTTGATTGCTCACCGTTTTGCCCCCCTCAAACGTGCTGATTTGATTTTGGTGTTGGAGCAAGGGGTGATTGCCGAACGTGGTACTCACTCAGAGTTGTTGCAACAAAAGGGTTTGTATTGGTCATTATATCAACGGCAGCAAGCAAACATTTGATTTAACTAGCTAGCTTTTAGCTTCTGCCTACTTCACATCTCAAGAATAGCTTTTGGCGAATGGAGTTATGCTCTATTCGCCATTTGAATTGAGTTGCAAACTATGTAAACAAATATAATTGAAATATTTTTTAACGCAGTTTAGGGATACATATAATAATACACCCCAAAGATTTAAGAATCACTTCAGTAATTTACTCTTAATAAAAATCACACTTGTCAAAAGGTTTTTTGGTAATCTAATTAGCATTTTGTTCTGAGATTACATAGTAATTATTGACAATGGAGCTTATTCACACATTAAAATCTTTTTCTTCTAAAGATTTTAACGCTTCGTTCTGTCAAAAAACCATTGTTATCTTTGAAAAAAACTTATGATCAATGATGATACTAATAACAATGTATTGTCAAATAAACAGCTTAATGTAACTTCTATCTCTTCATTAAATAGTTTTAACACGAAGGATGACTACAGCCTCAACCTCGGCGGACGTAGTAGCTACAACTCAGCCGATGCTGATGTGCAGTTACTAAATAATGCTGACTCCGAAAATAGTAGTAACGCTACTGCTACTGCTTTTACGACTCAAAATTATAACTCAACTAATGGCTATGGCTTAATTAATGCAGCAGCAGCAGTGGCTAAAGCTACTGGTAAGAATACCTTTGCTGATGTTCCCGATCTTGGCGGCAATAATTGGGGAGCAGACCTTATTAAAGCACCGGAAGCTTGGGCACAGGGATACACTGGTAAAGGCGTTGTTGTCGCTGTTGTAGATACTGGAGTTGACTACAACCACGAGGATTTAAAAGATAATATCTGGACGAATCCCAAGGAAATTGCTGGCAATGCTAAAGATAATGATGGCAATGGCTATGCTAACGATATCCACGGCTGGAACTTTGTTGACAATAATAATAATGTCCTAGATGACAACGGTCATGGCACTCATGTTTCTGGGACGATCGCAGGAGAAAATAATAACTACGGTGTCACTGGTATTGCCTACGATGCCAAAATTATGCCCGTCAAAGTTTTAGATGACTCTGGCTCCGGTTCCTACATTTCCATCGCTAAGGGCATTCGCTATGCTGTGGATAATGGAGCTAATGTGATTAACCTCAGTTTAGGAGGCGGATCTTCCAATCGTACTTTAGAGTCAGCCATTAACTATGCCAGCAGCAAAGGAGTAATTGTTGTCATGGCAGCAGGTAACGATGGTAGCTCATCACCAGCCTATCCTGCCCGCTATGCATCCAAGTCGGGAATTGCTGTTGGGGCAGTAGATAGTAATAATAACATGGCGGACTTCTCCAACCGCTCTGGAACCAATGAAATCTCTTATGTTACAGCCCCAGGGGTCAATATCTATTCATCAGTTCCGAATAATCAATATGCCACTTATAGCGGCACTTCTATGGCTGCTCCCCACGTTGCTGGTGTAGTTGCCCTGATGCTTAGTGCTAACCACAACCTGACTGATGCCCAAGTACGTCAAATTGTCACAGAAACCGCCGGAAATAGTACACAAACTACAACCTCTAGTTTAAATATTTCTAATGTCAGTTCTATCGCTAGTCAGGTGATTGCAGACACAGCAGGAAATAATACACAAACTACAATCTCTAGTTTTAATCTTTCCAATGTCAGTTCTCTGGCAAGGCAGGTAATGTCTGATGGTAATCTGTTACGCATCTATGGAGAGACTGCAAATTATCTGACATCACAGACAGTTTCTAATTTTAACAGTTCCGATTTTGGTTCTCTGATGGGTCAGGCGATGTCTACGACGGGCTACGCCTACGCAGAAACGGCTAAATATTTAGCACCAGAGACCATCGCTAGTTGGAATAATTCTGATTTTAGTCTTGTGATCGGTCAGGCGATGTCTACGACGGGCTACGCCTACGCAGAAATGAAAAAGTATCTGACATCAGATGAAGGTAATAACGGATTAGTCAATTCAGAATTGCGATCGCAATTCCAAAACGATGAGAAAATTCTGGGCAGCGTCAATGTAGATAGCAATGAGGATGAGAATAATCTTGATGTTGGCAAATTCCTAGATGGAATCCCAAAACAAATGGAACAGTATAGAAAATTCTTGGGTATCGCTTGAAAATTATAGCGATTTGCACAGAGCTAATACTGCTCGATTAATAAAATTAACCAACCTCAAAACTTTGTAGAGATGCGAAATTTCGCATCTCTACATTCTTATAATTCTTGCTAACAATCTTTACCTAATCGCTATCGAGTATAGACCTAACCCCCAACCCTTGCATTTTTTTATTTGCAATAATACCCGTATTCACACCATGACTTCCTAAGTACTTTAACGTAAATTTGTAATATTTTTACGTACTAATATCATAGAATTTATGTAAGAAAAATACAAAAATAGTACATATTGGCAATTAAGTATCTACAAAGGATAAATGGCAATGGATGGGCTAACTCTAGGTAGCAATCAGGATATTCAGCATTCTATTTCTGGGTTAGAAGGAATTGGTTTGGGAAATACTTTCCCAACACATTTGACAGGATTGAGTTCGCAGGGGCTTTTGGCATCAGAGGGTGAAACGTTATTCGACCCTTCGCAATACCAACCTGACACAAGAACAGTCAGGGATTATACTACTGGTTTATTATCTTGGAGAATGCGTAAGTTTAGTTAAGAAAATGACGGGTAGTAATGCAACAACCTATCAATGGAAAAAAGGTGCAAATATTATCACCAGTGGAAATGTGACAGTTGGTACTGCAATAGCTACATTTAATGGTTCTAACGGTACAGCTTATGAAACCAGTAATGGAAAAAATAAACACGCAGCAATTTTTGCTGGCTACCTCAGAGATGATAAAGGTAGTATTATCGGGTTTGAAGCTTGGAATCAAAACTTTGATCCTCCCGGCTCCGGTGTTAAAAAATCAAAATTTTATACATCCGGTAACTATAATGTGAATAGCGATGCAGACTACTACTATGTAATTCAAGTTTAATTTTTCTTTTGTTTAGGAAGATTAGGTAGCGATCGCTCATCTATCGTTAATGAATGTAGGGGTTTAGCATTGTGCTTTACCCCTAAATTTTGTGTACGTTACTTGTCTCGTTCCCAGTCTTTGACTGGGAATGCCTGATGTGAGGCTCCGCCTCAAGACTTGCGGCAGAGCCGCAATGACGAGCATTCCCAGCCAGAGGCTGGGAACGAGGTTTTAAAAGGGTTTTGGCTTAAGTTGACACCTATGAGCATAATGCTAAACCCCTACGTTTTGTGTGCGGTAAGTAGGTGTAGCCCAACCGAGACATCGCCTTTGAACTAGAATCAAAACAACAGAGACTACAGACTTACCTCACTGAAAATGCCTCATTGAACCGCCGTGTTACAGGCTCAGTAATAAACGTCAAAATTGACTTTTTACGAGTGACAATTTCACCTGTAGCAGTCATCCCTGGGGTAAATTCTACTTCTTGACCCCGGACGTTGACGGAATGCTTACTGAGCTTAATTCTTGTCGGAAAAACTAAGCCTAATTCTTTATCAACAACTGCATTCGGACTGATTTGCATGACTTCGCCCTCCACAATGCCAAATTCCTGGAAGGGGAAAGTTGCCATTTTAACTTTTGCCTTCATTCCTTGACGAATAAAGCCAATATCGCGGTTGAGGACTTTCACCTCTAGGAGCATTTCTTCACCTTCCGGCAAAATTGAGACCAATTCTTCACCCGATTGTACTGGGCCTTTGGTGGCTTTGACTCTGTAAATCGTACCGGCAAAGGGAGCCTCGATGGTTTCCAAAGCTTGCTGCTTCCTCGCCTGCTCTAATTGACCTTGAACAGTTGTCAGTTCTTCTTTACGCTTGTTAAACTGCGTCAAAATTTCGCTTTGGCGTTCTGATGCTACACGCTGGGCTTGACTGCGGACACCGTTGTAAGCTTGTTCTGCTTGGCGAATTTCTTGGACTTGGGCAGCAATATCTTTTTCTAATGATGTGACTTTATCTTGAGCCTCTGTTATTTTATTATGGGCATTGGTCACTTCATCTTGCGCTCTGGTGATTTCTGTCTTTGCACGAGTTAATTTTTCTTGGGCATCCAAGTAATCCACACGAGGTACAGCGCCAGGAGTAATTAGGGTGCGTAGGCTTTTTTCTCTTTCTTGTGCAAGTACTAAATTGCTTTCAATTTTAATCCGAATGCTATCGGCGTTGACAAGGTTGGTTTTGGCATTGGCAACGCTGCTTTTGGCATTAATTAAGTTGTCTTGCAATCGAGTCAAGCGGACTTTGGCTTGAGCGATGAGTGCTATTTGGCGATTTGCTTCTGCTTCCGCCGCCGCTTGACGCGCTCGGAAGTCTTGCAGGCGGGAGTTTAAAAGTTCATCTTGCAATTTTGTTCCAGCAGTTTTGCCTCCGGTGCGTTCTGCATCCAAACGTTGCAAGTCGTCCTGAATCAATCTACTAGATTTGGCTAGGCGGGAAACATCAGTTATTTTCAAGTCTGGATCTTTTTGAATCAGAACTTGACCTTTAGTAACGCGATCGCCTTCTTTAACTTTGACGGCGACAATTGACCCTCCACCCAAGGATGTCACCGGTCTTACCTGTGTGGAAGCAATTAATTCCCCTGGTGCTGTTGCTACTTCATCTATTTGCGAGAAGTACGCCCAGGCGATCGTCCCAAATACAATGACGCTCATCGTTCCCGCTAATAATCTAGTGTACAGGGGTGGCAATTCCTGTACCGCCTTCCCCAACTCATAAGTGAGTTGTTCCTCTGGTTGGGCGAATCGCTCTTTTGTCTGACGTGATTGAGCAGCATTTGCAGCTAGGGAAGATTTCATAGGAATTTTGGAGTGGGGAGTAAGGAATGGGGAATGGGGAGCGGGGAATGGGGAGTAAGGAATGGGGAATGGCTTGTTATTTAAACCACATTAATTTTGAGAACCATAGTTTTTAAAAGTAGTGGGAGCATCTTGCTCCCTGGTGCTAGTAGCGGGCAAGATGCCCGCACTACTCCTCTCTTTCAAAATGGACGAGGTTTATATTGTTTCTTCTTCACCCTACTCCCCACTCCCTACTCCCCACTCCCCAGTCAAACTGCTAGATAGCGCCGCAAAAAGTTTTCTAATGTCTCCAACTGGAAGTTATAAATCGCCTCTAAATTGGCAATTTCATCTTTTGTACAGAAAAATTCATTTGCTAGCAATGTGCGATAAGTTCCCAAAGCTTTTTGAATTTGGGGATTAAATAAACCCAATGCACTCTGTAAGCCATCAATGACAAATAGTGGTGAGTTAATTATTACTGGCTCTTTGGTGAAGATCCGACCAAAAATCCGAGGAATATCTTCTCGTAATAAAATCTCCGGTCCTCCCACGGGTAAAATCTGGTTGCGAGCGCCTTCAACTGTCACAGAATCCACTACTATCCTTGCCAAATCATCGGTACTGACAATTGAGGTACGGTTTTTGCGATCGCCAATTAACAGATACAATCCCGTTTCCCGAAATCGTTCTACCAGTGGCAGCAAGTTAGATGCTAATCCAGATGGGCGTAAAATAGTGTAATTTAAGCCACTAGCTGCTAAATATCGCTCTACGGCTCGTTTGGCTTTGAATACCGGAGCGTCTTCATATCCGCGATCGGCTCCCAGTACGGAAATGAAGACAAAATGCTCTACGCCATTAACTTTCGCCTGGTCTATTAATTCAATATTGGCGCGGTAATCTAAAGATAGGGCATCGCGATCAGAACCGTGGGCGCTGATAATATACCGCACACCCCGACTAGCTTTCTGGATATCTTTTTCCTCTAGCAAGTCACCGATGAAGATTTCTGCACCCCGATGTTCTAACTCGCTGTAGCGCGAGGTAAGGCGGACAAATGCCCGCACAGATTGTTCTCGTTCTCGTTGTCGTAGGAGTCGCACAACTCTACGACCAATTCCTCCCGTTGCTCCAGTTACTAGAAACATATAAATACCTAAATTGAATAGTTACAGCGTTTATAATTCTCGAAATGCTCGATATATGCTCAAAATCCCTTGAGCAATACTTAAACAGAAATATGAGCATACTAAGCCAATAGGTCACACCTTATTTATTTTAATACTCTAAAAATTATCCCCCACATCTATTAAAGATGTGGGGGATAGGGTAATGGGATTAGTTTTATATCATATCCGCTTGATTACTTATTGAACCCGAAGAACCCCACCCCGCCAAAGCTACGCTTCGTCTCCCCTCCCGAAGAGCGGGGAGGGGATTAAGGAGTGGGGTGTCATGACTGTGGGAATCATAACTAAATTATGCGGACATGATTTTACTGGCTCAACAAGTTAATAGCTTGTTCAAGCGACATCTTAGCCTTATGCAAGTTCAGCAGGTTCTCTTGGTCGTATCGGTCAGGATAGCTCATTTTCCTGCCCTCCAGCGTTATCCTAATTAGTGCTGCTTGTTCATCTGTGGGTGAATTCATCTCCTCTATAGCAGAACTGATTATCTGAATGGCGTTAAAGTTAGGGAATTTTAACCCTTTACCTTGCTTCATTTGTTGCAGTGCTAAAAATGGAAATGCCATCAGAGTAACGATGTATGAGGTTTTGTATCCTGCATTCCCAGTTGGTTTAATGCCGTATCTACGACACAAGTCGCGTAATTCTTTAATAGTCTTGATTTCAAGTTCGGAACGCGTGAACATAAAATAGAAGTGTCCATTTTTGAAATTGGATATTGGTGGTTGTACTTCCGGCAAGTTGTCGCAACCACTAAAAAACAATCTATTGTTTTGGCACCAAGTAAATCAAGCCTTGTTCATATTTCTCAATAATGCCTAATCCTAAAGGGAACCCACAAAATTTACAACCAATTAAATCAAATAGAGAAGAGTCATTAACAGAGAGGATTAACCTACGCATTACCAAGACTATGAAGGAAGAATTATCCACCAAGGATGATCCTCCAGAATTTTGCCGTCGTGCGATCGAGGAAGCATTAGATAAGGATAGAGAAAAGTAATCTTAAAAGGATAATTGTCACCAGTGTGTGAATTACTGGAATGAGTCAGCAATCAAGCATATTGAGTAGTCAAATGGCATTCTGCTTGCGGAAAACACCGAAATGAGAAAGCAAAGAGACCTTTTGAGTAAGTCAAATACCATTTTGCTTGCTGAAAATACCGAAATGAGAAAACAAACACACCTTTTGAGTAAGTCAAATGCCATTCTGCTTGCTGAAAACACCGAAATGAGAAAGTAAAAGCTGCTTTTGCTTATTAAATTCGACTCTACGGACTCCCAAAAAAAAATACTCAACTACTTCTTGTGGGGTGGGCATCTTGCCATTGGTGTCAACTTAACGTGAAAACCTTCCTAGAACCAGCTTTTAGATTGTCTCGTTCCCAGTCTCCGACTGGGAATGCCGTTCTGGAGGCTCCGCCTCCCTTGCTGGCGGCAGAACCGCCATGAGTAGCATTTCCAGCCAGAGGCTAGAAAGAAGTCTGGGAAAAGTTTTCCCAATTTACAATCCCCCCACATCTTTGTAGATGCAGGGGGAGTATTAACAATTCAAAATTGTTTCAGATCGGGATTTAAACGCTTTGTGCAAGCAGCCGATCTCAAAACTACTCAGATGCTTTGTTATTAGCTCTATTAGCACGCGCCTCTGCCGAAGCCATGACTTCATCCATATTCTCTAGCACTTCACCAGGGTAGTTTTCCAAAACTCTGGTAGAAAGAGCAACCCGCCCTTTACCTTCATCCAAGTCAATAATTACAGCTTTAATTGGCTGACCAACTTGAAATACTTTTTCTAAAGAATCAATAAATTTCTGGCTTACCTGCTTGATATGAAGTAAGGCGCTCATTCCACTTAAATCGACAAATACACCAAAAGGTTTGATGCC
This sequence comes from Nostoc sp., assembly GCF_036917815.1. Lineage (GTDB taxonomy): Bacteria > Cyanobacteriota > Cyanobacteriia > Cyanobacteriales > Nostocaceae > Nostoc. The sequence continues at coordinate 70,452 of NZ_JBALEK010000100.1, forward strand.
AGTAACTTTACCTTCTACTAGTTGACCTAGTTCTAATAAGCTGAAGTTGCTAGAACGAGTTGCTAAACGCTGGGAAAGGATGAGTTTATTGGTGTTGCGATTAATTTCCAAAAAACCCACGGTCAGATTTTGACCTTTAAGTGCTTCTAAATTATCACGCTCGGACAGGTGCGATCGCGGAATAAATCCCCGCAAAGAAAGAATATCGACGGTAACACCACCTTTATTCACGCCCATAACCCTTACTTGCACAGTCTGAGCGTTTTCCTGCATTTCGGCCAATCGTTCCCAGATGTGCTGAATTTCCAACTGCTTTCGAGAAAGGGTGACTTGGCCTTCTGCATCCTGATCTCGAATAATCAAAAACTTCATTTCCTCTTGCAATGGCAGCACTTCCGATAAATCGGTAACTGCTCTCAAAGAAGCCTCATCGCGCGGTAGAAAAGCTGACGACTTGCCACCAATATCAACATAAGCTCCATCATGGTCAAGTTGAAACACTTTGCCATGTACAACCTGTCCCTTTTGAAACTGGTAGTCGTGTTTTTCTAGTGCTTTGGCAAAATCATCCATTGTAAAGGACGAATTGGCTGTTTGAGAAAGTTTCGATTCGGAATTCATGACTTTTGAAGATTAATTGTTATTTGATCTGGTGCAACTGAAGTTTAGATTGTTATTAGTCATTAGTCATTTATTATTCACTAACGCTCTTCTATGACTCTGGAGAGAGAATAATCCAAGCGATTAGAAATCGCGGCTACACAAGCAAAGTCCGCCTGCGCGGACTAACGCCAAAATAGGGTTTCAAATTTAATCTGACGAGAGTAATAAAAGAGCGCTAATGACTAATGACCAATGACCAATGGCAAACTTGGCTGTGTGTGCTTCAGTTCAGTTTACTAAAGAGTTGTTTCACTTGCTCCCAAGCATCAGCCGCAGCTTTAGGATTATAACTGCCACGATGGTCACAGAAAAATCCGTGATCAGCTCCATCGTAGCGAAACAGACGATGAGGAATTTTATATTTTTCTAACTCTGCTTCAATCTCATCTACTTGTTCGGGTGGGATGCTAGCATCTTCTATACCAAAGAAGGCATAGAGAGTACCTGTTATTTCTTTGGTGCGGGTGACAGTAGGATTGCCACCTCCCGGTGTGCGGGTAGTAACTCCAGCACCATAGAAGGAAGCCGTAGCTTTAATGTCTGGCAAGGTGGCTGCAAGATATGCAACGTGACCACCAAAGCAGAAGCCAATACAGCCAAAACCATCTTTTTTCACTTGAGGCAGATTTTTGAGGTAGTCAATTGCTAATTGAACATCGCTCAATAACTCTGAAGCTTGAGTTTGCATAGCGTAGTTTCTGCCCGTTTCCATATCTTCGGGTGTGTATCCGGTTTCAAAGCCAGGAGCAATCCGTTGAAAAAGTGCCGGTGCGATCGCTACATACCCAAGTTTGGCAATCCGTTCTGTAACCTCCCGAATGTGAACGTTGATACCAAAAATCTCCTGCAATACTACCACTCCTGGGTAAGAGCCAGATGCTTTTGGCTGGGCTACATAAGCAGACACTTGAATATTATCTTGCAAAAGATTAACTGTTGTGGTAATTATTGCTTGCTCTGTCATAATAATTTTTACCAGTGCTGTGTGATTAACCGTGTGTTTATTTGATATAACTATGCCAGTATGTCCAGGTTTTTCCAATTAAATTATCAATTACCAATAATGAGCGCATTAAAAACTTGTATCAGAACAACTTTATATGTAAATAACATATTCAGTATGTAGTAAATACATCTGGACACCAAAATAGTGCTGAGTAGGCAAGCAACACTTAATACTCCCCACTCCCAACTCCCCACTCCCCGCTCAGTATTCAGGAGGTTTGCTGATGATTCAATTCCGTATTCAGCCAGACAGCGAAATTCCCGCATCAACCCAGCTGTTTAATCAAATCCGGTTTGCGATCGCTTCCCGACAATATCCCCCTGCTTACAAATTGCCAAGCACACGGGCGCTGGCAATGCAAACGGGATTACACCGTAATACCATTAGCAAAGTTTACCGTCAACTGGAGGAAGACGGATTTGTTGAAAGTATGGCTGGTTCGGGAATTTATGTTCGTCCCCAAGGTCATGAGGGCGGTAGCAGGTTGCAATCACCAATTCTCAAACAAAATCCTGATACATATCAAGTTGTCCAAAAAGCACTTGACGATCTGCTCACCCAAGGATGTTCACTGAATCAAGCCAGAGAGCTATTTTTAGCAGAAATTGACTGGCGTTTGCGTTGTAGTGCGCGGGTACTGGTTGCAGTTCCATCTTATGACATGGGTGCTGGGGAGTTGATGGTGTATGAATTAGAACGATCGCTAAAAATCCCAGTCCAGTTGGTAGCAATGGAAGAATTAACAGCAGTCCTAGATAAAACTACCTCTGCCACAGTAGTCACCAGTCGGTATTTTATCAGTAATGTGGAAGCGATCGCCGCTCCCAAAGCTGCACGGGTAATTCCTCTAGATATCTACGACTACAGCAAAGAACTCAGTCTCTTGAAAACCCTACCAAAAGAAAACTGTGTTGGGATAGTTAGCCTCAGTTCGGGGATTGCACGAGCCGCAGAAGTCATCCTCCACGGCTTGCGGGGGGATGAACTACTGGTGATGACTTCGCAACCAAAAGATGCTTATAAACTTCAGGCAATGGTTAAACGAGCTGAGGTAATCATCAGCGATCAAGCCAGTTTTGCGGCAGTGCAAGCAGCTGTACAAGCAGCCGATGAAGATATTATTCGTCCACCAAAACTGATTAAGGTTGAAAATTATATCGGCACTAACTCGATTAACTTGCTAAAACGAGAACTGGGTTTAAGTTAACCTAAACGTGGTGAAGAGATGCTAAGAATGGCATAGACGGACATAGACGGACACACCTAACAAATAACTCAGGATTATGATTGTGGAAATACAACCAACAGGGTAAATACATCTATTTAATTCAGCTACTACTTATCAAGTATCCAGTAAAGAAACTGTTGAGAGGCGATATATATGAGCATCCCACTTCTGGACTATCCCATACAAGAAAAATTAGTGACCGTCGCAGATGTTTCTTGGGAGGAATTCAAAGGTATTGAGGCACATCTAAAGGACAAACGCAATGTCCGACTCTCTTATTTGTCAGGAATATTAGAAATTATGTCGCCCATCGGTGAAAAACATGAGTACGTAAAAAGAACTCTCAGCTACTTGCTAGAAGCCTACATGAGAGAGTTGGGAATCCGGTTCTACGGTCTTGGTAGTTTTACTCTGGAAGAACCTGGGTATGCTTCTGGTACACCAGATGAATCTTACTGCATTGGTAGCAATAAAGAAACGCCAGACATTGTGATTGAAGTTATTGTTACTAGTGGCACCATTAATCGAAAAGAGTTATACAAACCCAAGAAAGTGCCTGAAGTTTGGTTCTGGAAATCTAACCAGATAAAGATATTCAGTTTAAATGCGGCCGGTGAATATGAAGAAGTAAACCGTAGTGGTTTCTTACCAAATTTAGACCCGGCTTTGTTGCTACAATATATCGGACATTCTGACCAATACGACGCTGTTGCCGAGTTTGTGCAGGCTATCCGAAAATAAGTTAACCCACCTGCGGTTGTTGGGTGTTAATTTGCAAAAACTCTTGTACCCGTTGCAGATAAGTTGGTGCATCTTCCAACATCGGGAAATGCGCTGTGTTGCGAATCATCGCAAATTCAACTTTGTCACTCAATGACGCTGCTTGACGACCCATCTCGGCTGGAATAATCTTGTCATACTCCCCCGCTACGAGTAGAGTCGGCACTGTCAGCTTGGCAAACTCAAACGGCATCACTTCAGCTTGAGCCTTACTGACTGAAGTAAAAATTGTCCCTAAAGCCGCATCGTAATCTGCTTCGAGAAAATCTTGCAAAAAAGCTTGACGCTCAGAATATGGGATAGAACTATATAAAAATCTGGCCATAAACATTCGGTCAACAAAGGGAATTTTGCTTAACCACTTGGGACGGAATTTCACTACATAGCCACCGAATTTATGAAAAGCACTAAAGGATTTTTCATCGTACTCGAAAACGCCGCTACAAGTTAAAATTCCTCGTTCTACTCGTTGAGGGTAGCGGTTAAAAAATAAAGTCGCAACAGAAGCACCCATTGAATGAGCATGGATGTAGACACGCTGAATATGCAACCCATCTAACAAAGCTGCCAAATCATCAGCGTATTCCTCTAATTCATAGCTTAACTCTCTGATTGCCTCTAATTCTTCCTGGGGGGATTCAGACTCAGCAACAGCTTCACTTGCTTGAGTTATGGTTGGCTTCCCACGAGAACGGCCAAATCCCCGCAAATCGTAGAGTAAACAATCAAATTGCTCCGATAAAGCATCAGCAGTATTTTGCCAATACCTAGCCGAACCAGCCCAACCGTGCATGAAAACCATCACTGGTTTTACCAGAAAACTGGATGGTTTTTTCACCCATTCGTAGTAATGCTCAACGCCACGAACATTAATATAAGGCATTTTTGAGAGTTAGGAGTTAGGAGTTTTTAATTGTTGAATCTGGAGTTTTGAGTTAATTACTCATTCTCCACTCTTCACTCCTAACTTTACTCAGCACTAATTTACGCTGATTCTGGCTTCGGTAGTGAAGATGGATGTATTATCAGTTCAGCAGTCGATCGCTTCTCGACCATTTCCCTTGTAACTGTACAGCGTGTCACATCCTTACGGGATGGTAACTCATACATTACATCCAACATCAATTCTTCGACAATACCACGTAATGCTCTCGCGCCAGTTTTACGGCGGTAAGCTTCCTGAGCGATCGCTCGTAAAGCATCTGCTTTAAAATCTAACTGGACATTATCCATTTTCAGCAGCTTTTGGTACTGCTTCACTAAGGCACTGCGTGGTTGGGTGAGAATCGCCATCAGCGCTTCTTCATCTAGCGGATCTACTACTGCTACCATTGGCATCCGCCCAATAAATTCTGGAATCAGGCCAAATTTCACTAAATCATCCGGTTCTAGATGACGGAGAGTGTCTGCTGCTCGTTTCTCCTTCGATTGACCTTCTCCCGGTTGCACAAAGCCGATTGCTTTTTTGCCAACTCTCTGATCTACAATCTTGTCTAAGCCCACGAAGGCACCACCACAGACGAACAAAATATTACTTGTATCAATCTGGATGCAGTCTTGATAGGGATGCTTCCGTCCTCCTTGAGGTGGTACATTAGCGATCGTTCCCTCTAACATTTTCAGCAAGGCTTGCTGCACGCCTTCGCCAGAAACATCGCGGGTAATTGACGTGTTCTCGCTCTTACGAGCAATTTTGTCAATTTCGTCAATGTAAATAATTCCCCGTTGCGCTTCCTCTATATCCAAATCTGCCACCTGCAACAGTCGCAGCAAGATATTTTCTACATCTTCTCCCACATACCCCGCTTCCGTCAGCGTTGTCGCATCGGCGACGGCAAAGGGCACATCCAGGATTTTCGCTAGAGTTTGCGCTAAGAGAGTTTTGCCGCAACCAGTCGGGCCAATCAACAAAATGTTGGACTTTTGCAGTTCTATGGCATCATCTGCCCCAGGTTTGCCACTGGCTTTAGACTGAATCACTGCCAGCCGCTTGTAGTGATTGTAAACAGCTACTGACAGCACTTTCTTCGCTTCGTCCTGACCAATGACGTGTTCGTCTAGATACTTTTTAATCTCTCTTGGCTTGGGTATTTGATTAAACGAAATACTAGCAGAGTGGGTACGCCGTTTTTGAGGTGGCTCTGCTCTTGGTGCTGGTTGTGCTGCCGCACCACTGGTATCGAGCAACTCCTCGTCTAGTATTTCATTACACAAGTCAACGCATTCATCGCAGATGTAGACTCCCGGCCCCGCGATTAACTTACGCACCTGCTCTTGAGACTTGCCACAAAATGAACATTTTAAATGGGAGTCGTACTTAACCATACCAGCCTCTTATTTCAGAATGGTGACGTTTTCCCCTGCTACGGGAAGATTTTGCCTGGAAATGACCTGATCAATCAAACCGTAGTTTTTTGCCTCTTCAGCCGACATAAAAAAGTCGCGCTCAGTATCTGCTTCAAGTCTTTCTAAGGGTTGACCAGTATGGTGAGCCATTAACTGATTCAACTTAGCCTTAACGTAAAGAATTTCTCTGGCTTGAATTTCAATGTCGATGGCTTGACCTTGAGCGCCACCAAGTGGTTGGTGAATCATAATCCGGGAGTCGGGCAGAGACATTCGCTTACCGGCAGCTCCTGCTGTCAACAAAAACGCCCCCATGCTCGCGGCTAATCCAAAACAAATGGTAACAACATCAGGGCGAATTTGCTGTATTGTATCATAGATTGCCATCCCTGCGTAGACCGAGCCACCAGGAGAATTAACATACAGTTGGATGTCTTTTTCTGAGTCTTCGGCGTCCAGGAATAGCAATTGAGCCACAATTGAGTTGGCTACGGCATCATCTATTGGCGTTCCTAAAAAGATAATCCGCTCTCGCAGCAGGCGGGAGTAGATGTCGAAAGCCCTTTCTCCCATACCAGATTGTTCTATCACCATCGGCACGATGTTGCTAGGGCTGCTCAACTGGGAGTTAATGTTTATTCGACTTAAGTTGCTGATTGGGGAATTTCCCGACTGCGATTCAAGCATACAAGCTTTATTTGACGATAATTTAGGACAAATGTTTCAGCAACGGATGCTGCCTTTTCAACGAATGGAATTTGTATAAGCTACGTATTAACCATTATGCCTCATATAATTTCCTCTCGTGTAACACGGTATCAAGCTCAGGCGATAACGTGTGTCACTATTTGCCGAAAATTCATTAATTATTTTGACTTAATCCCTGAGTCATGGGGCATTGGGAAAGAGGAGGCAGAAGTTGTTTAATTTTGAATTTTGAATGCGTGAATTTTGAATTGATTTCTTCCTCATCTCCCTTACCTTACCCATTTCACCAGTACTTTAACTCAGAACTGGTGAATTCATGGCTGTGGGATTTTTTATTATCCTTCTGTAACTTCTGTAGAAGTTTCGCTGTTTCCTTCCTCAGTTTGAGGTGCATCAGCATCAACATCAACTTCTGCGTCTTCCGTTTCCTCTGCGGGACTCAAGGAACCTTCCGGTACAAGTTCAACTGATGAGTGTTCTAAGAGCCAATCGATGATTTTTTCGGTTAACAGTTCGTTTTCCACGATTGACCGCAGTTTATCTTCATCAACGTCTTGTTCCTCTGGGTACTCTTGCAAAAGTTCTGTGACTCTGGCTGCGATTTCTTCTGGTGTTACCTCGATAGATTCGCGTTTGCCGATTTCCCGCAAGGATAAGGAGCGCGTGATGCGTTCAATGGCTTCAGTACGCGATCGCTCCCGCAATTGAGGAATAATATCTTGAGTAAACAACTTTCTGACATCCAATCCTTGCTGAGACAGCCGCATTGCTGTTTGCGTTAGCATTGCATCCACTTCTTGCTCAATCAAGGTTGCTGGTAAGTCAACTTCTACATGCTTGAGTAGTTCCGTTAACAAGGCTTCTTGCTTGTTGTTTTTTGTTTTGTCGTCCGCCTCTTTTTGATATCGCTCTACCAAAGAAGCGCGTAACTCCTCTAAAGTTTCAAAATCGCTGATTTCCTGGGCGAAATCGTCATTTATTTCTGGTAGTTCCTTTTCTTTGATTTCTTTGAGCGTCACGGTGAAAGTTGCCGCTTTTCCAGCTAATTCTTCATTAGCATACGGATCTGGGAACTGCGCCGCAATTTCTCTGGTTTCTTCAGGATTCATCCCCACTATTCCCGAAATAAAGCCGGGAATAAATTTATCTTCCTGCAACTCAACTTGAAAATCAGTTGCTTCGGCTCCGGGAATCGGTTCTAGTTCGGCTGTTTCGTCCTCGCCCTCAACTTTGGCGAATGAACCTTTAAAATCGACCACGGCAATATCGCCGATTTGGGCTGCACGTCCTTCCACAGGAATCAATGTCGCCAATTCTTGACGTTCTTTATCCAGAGTGTTTTCTACTCGTTCTGGATCAAACTTGACTTCTTCAGCCTTAGCTTGCAAATCAGTGTACTGCACTAGATTCACTTCTGGTTCTACATCGACAGCCGCCGAAATCGTCAGGGGTTTTCCCGGTTCATAATTCTTAATCAAATCCTCAAAGGAGGAGCGCAATTGTGGTTGACCGATTGCCGGGATAGCTTCTTGTTTAACTGCTTGCTCAATGCCGTCTTGAATTAGTTCTTCCAGCGCTGCTGCCTTGATTCGAGTTGTACCCAGCCGTTGTAGTAATATCGGCCGAGGTACCTTGCCTTTACGAAACCCAGGAATATTGGCAGTACTCGCTAAGTTCTTAATCACCTGTTCGTAAGTTTGCTTGGTAATTTCCGGCGTAATCTCTATTTCCAGGCCAATTTGGCTGGCGGGAAGTTTTTCCTGGGTGACTTTCATGCTTTGTCTCTAGTTTTCTGGTATTTTATACTCCGAGTACACACAAGACGCAATAAAATAATTGTTTGCGTTTATGGCTTGATGTCTCTTAGGGGCAATGGGAGTTTGCCAAAAGGTCTGATGACATCCTTGGATGAATGCTTGTCCTAGGGCAAAGATCCAGTTTACTGCCAATTACCAAGGACTTGACATTTTACCTTCATAACAATTTGGCTAATGGGGCATCCCTTCTCTACGAGACGCTACGCGTAGCTTGCTTCCACGAAGTGGTACGGCTCCGCTCAGGGCAAGTGGGCATCTTCCCCTGCTCCCTCATTATTCCTCCACTCCCCTCTCACTCTTAGGAATTAATTATTCAGTGGGCTAATGCCGTGATATCCTGGTTCTCAACGAGTGGTTAGTACCCCCAAGTTAAAGTTATAGTATTGAGTCTAGCTATTATTAAGTTATGGTACAGGAGCGCATCTTTTACTTAACCACATCGCTAGGTTCTGTGTTTTGCTGGTTTTGTGCATTTCGATCTTAGTATATTCATCATCTTGGTAAACAACTTTGTAGCCAAGACGTTTCTTGCCTTATGGGTGAGATGCCTGTTAAACGTCTAAGTGCAGATATAGATATCTTCATTTTTCTGCTAAATGGCAGTTTGTTGTATAATAAAATATAGTTAAAATCGATGAAATAAATGGATGTCCATTGTTGTAAAATTCAACATCACTTAATTTATTAAAGAACCAAGCAAATAAATGTATTAAATATATAAAAACAGAGTAAATTAGAGAAAAATCTCAACCTATTCAAAATCTATTTCAAAACTTCGATCGCTACTTACTATATAAATTATTAATTGTTCCAAGAAATTGCAGATAAGTCTCTTAAAGGAGGAAGCAAGTTTGTCGAAATCCTATCGTTTAGCTATTTTGGGAGCAACTGGTGCAGTTGGCACAGAGTTGCTGGAATTATTAGAAAGTCGTAATTTCCCGGTTGCTGACTTGAAGTTATTGGCATCAGAGCGGAGTGTCGGGCGATCGCTACGGTTTAAAGGGGAAAATATACCAATAGAGCCAGTTAGCGATCGCGCCTTTGAAAATGTCGATATAGTACTGGCTAGTGCAGGTGGTTCCACATCCAAAACTTGGGCAGCAATTGCCGTCGAAAAGGGCGCAGTGGTAATTGACAATTCCAGCGCCTTTCGGATGAACCCGGAAGTTCCCTTAGTAGTGCCAGAGGTGAATCCCCAAGCCGCAGCAAATCACCAAGGCATTATTGCTAACCCCAACTGCACAACAATTTTAATGGCTGTGGCAGTCTGGCCATTGCATAAAGTTAAACCAGTGCAACGCATCGTCGCTGCAACCTACCAATCGGCTAGTGGTGCTGGTGCTAGAGCAATGGCAGAAGTCAAAACCCAAACAAGCGCTATACTACAAGGACAGTCACCGGTTGCCGAAATATTGCCTTACCCATTGGCATTTAATTTATTCCCCCATAACTCCCCATTAAACGATTTGGGTTATTGTGAGGAAGAAATGAAAATGGTCAACGAAACCCGAAAAATATTTGGCACGCAGCAAATCAGAATAACTGCAACCTGTATACGGGTTCCCGTACTCCGCGCCCACTCAGAAGCCATTAATTTAGAATTTGAGACTCCCTTTAGTGCAGAGGAAGCCAGAAAAATTTTAAATTCCTCCCCTGGAGTGAAATTGGTCGAAGATTGGGAAACTAATCATTTCCCGATGCCAATTGAAGCAACAGGTAAAGATGAAGTTTTAGTGGGGAGAATTCGTCAGGATATTTCTCATCCTTGTGGGTTGGAATTATGGTTATGTGGCGACCAAATCCGCAAAGGCGCAGCATTAAATGCAGTACAGATAGCCGAGTTGTTGGTAGAGAAAAATCTACTAAAACCTTCTAAAGCTTACGTTTCAAGCTAGTAATTAGTTAAAATAAAGGACTAATGGAAAAGAGCAAATGTGCAAATCACTGTTGAAAGTAGTTTGCAGATAGGTTATTACAATAGAGAACCACCAAGATATAAAAACATGGGTAATCAGGAGTGAAAAAAGGGTGGGAGATTTTGGCAATGTTTTAACCGCGATGATTACGCCATTTAAAGCAGATGGTAGTGTCAACTATGATGTAGCGGCAGAACTGGCGGCACATCTAGCTAACAACGGTACAGATACATTGGTAATGTGTGGCACAACAGGAGAATCCCCGACTCTAAGTTGGGATGAGGAATACCAGTTGTTTGTCGAGGTATTGCAGTCCGTGGCCGGAAAAGCCAAGGTAATCGCGGGTTGTGGATCAAATTCCACCAAAGAAGCGATCGCAGCCACCGAAAAAGCGTCTAAGATAGGAGTACATGGTTCCTTACAAGTTGTTCCTTATTACAACAAACCGCCACAAGCGGGATTGGAAGCGCACTTTAAGGCGATAGCACAAGCCTGTCCCGACTTACCCTTGTTGTTATATAATGTCCCAGGTCGTACCGGACAAAACCTTCAGCCAGAAACAGTTGCCCGGTTAGCTGAGGTTAGCAATATTGTCGGGATTAAAGAATCCACTGGTAGTATAGATCAGGCAAGCGAAATTCGTCGCTTGACACCAAAAGAATTTCACATCTATTCTGGTGATGATTACATGACTTTGCCCTTGTTAGCGATCGGGGCAAAGGGTGTGGTGAGTGTGGCTTCTCATCTGGTAGGAAACCAACTACAGCAGATGATCCAAGCTTTTAGTGCCGGAAAAATTGAGGTAGCCAGCGACATTCATCTTCAACTGTTCCCGTTGTTTAAAGCCCTATTTCTCACTTCAAATCCCATTCCAGTGAAAAAAGCACTGAAACTTCAAGGTTGGGAAGTTGGTTCAACTCGTCCGCCGCTATGTGAAGCTGATGTAGAAGTCAGTCAAAAGTTAGAAGCGGTTCTGAAAGAACTTAGTTTGATCTAGCCACTAACTAGTTAAGCGCTGATAATCTGCTTCTGATCAAAGATACATATAAACAATGATCATAATTGTTCATAAGTTGCAATTTAAAAACCTGTGCTAGGACTGATAGATATACTATGAATCCTTGAATGTACAGTCGATTTTATTGAATAAAAAATTGAAATCTTCAATTAAAACTTGATTGCTTTCAGACTAACTTAAGAGACAGATGATGTTGTCTTAAATACAAGTTCGTTAACTATCAACTTAATTAACCACAAGTAACAATCTCAGGAGAAAATGGCTAAAAACGAAGCTAACAATTCCGCCTTGAAAATTATTCCTTTGGGCGGTTTGCATGAAATTGGTAAAAATACCTGTCTTTTTGAGTATGACGATGAAATTATCCTGTTAGATGCAGGATTGGCTTTTCCCACAGAGGCGATGCATGGAGTAAATATTGTTTTACCAGATACGACCTATCTGCGGGAAAATCGCCACAAAATTAAAGGGATGATCGTTACTCATGGTCATGAAGACCATATCGGCGGGATTGCTTTTCATCTTAAGCAATTTGATATCCCCGTGATTTATGGACCGAGGCTAGCAATGGCAATGCTAGAAGGTAAATTAGAAGAAGCAGGAGTCCGCGATCGCACCGAAATCAGAACAGTTTTACCACGTGATGTGGTGCGGATTGGCAAAAACTTTTTAGTTGAATATATCCGCAACACCCACTCCATTGCTGATAGTTTCACCGTTGCCATTCATACTCCCCTTGGTGTAGTCATTCACACAGGGGATTTTAAAATTGACCATACCCCAGTAGATGGTGAAAAGTTTGACTTGCAACGGTTAGCAGAACATGGTGAAAAGGGCGTTCTTTGTTTGCTAAGTGATTCCACTAACGCCGAGATACCAGGATTTACACCTTCAGAACGTTCAGTTTATCCCAATCTAGAAAGAGTATTTAGTCAAGCGACAGGGCGATTATTCGTCACTACCTTTGCTTCTAGCGTCCATCGCATCAACATGATTTTGGATATCGCCAAGAAGCAGAATCGTGTAGTAACGGTTGTGGGGCGTTCCATGCTGAACTTGATTGCTCATGCCCGCAATTTAGGTTATATCAAGTGTGAAGATAATCTGCTGCAACCATTGCACGCAGTCCGCAATCTCCCTGACGAAAAAGTTTTAGTCTTAACTACAGGTTCTCAGGGTGAAATGATGGCAGCAATGACCCGCATTGCCAACAAAGAACATCCTCACATTAAAATCCGCGAAGGAGATACGGTAGTATTCTCTGCTAACCCAATTCCCGGAAATACCATCGCTGTAGTCAACACCATCGATAAGTTGATGATTCAGGGGGCAAAAGTAATCTACGGTCGGGATAAAGGAATTCACGTTTCCGGTCACGGCTGTCAGGAAGAGCAAAAACTGATGATTGCCTTAACTCGACCCAAGTTTTTTGTGCCATTTCACGGCGAACATAGAATGCTAGTGAAGCACGCAGAAACGGCTCAGAGTATGGGCATTCCTAGAGAAAACATGATCATTATCCAGAATGGTGATGTTGTCGAACTGACTGAAGATGCTATTCGCGTCGCTGGTAAAGTGCCATCTGGTATCGAATTGGTGGATACGACTAGTTCGGGTATGGTAAGTGCTAAAGTGCTGCAAGAACGGCAACGCATGGCTTCAGAAGGCATTATTACGATCGCAGCTGCCATTGATTGGAATGGTAAACTGTTGGCAAAACCAGAAATTCACCTCCGGGGTGTAGTGACAAGTGTAGAGCGATCGCTGTTACAAACTTGGGTAAAACAACGCATTGAAGAAATCCTCACTGTGCGCTGGTCAGAATTTGCTCCTGGCGGTGAAGCAGCAGATGTAGACTGGGGTGGATTGCAAGGTACTTTAGAGCGAGAATTACAACGTTCCATCCGTCGGGAATTGCAATGTCAGCCATCCGTGACTTTGTTGATGCAAATTCCTGATGAGCCACCTGTAAAAGTTGCTGATGGGAGAAGACGGCGGACTCGGACTGCTGCTCAGGTAGCATCATAGGGTAAGATAACAATTTAACAAAGAAGCGCAAAGACGCAGAGTTTTTCTCAAAGTCTTTGCGCTTTGGCGTGAGATAGGATCTTTTATTAGGGACTTCCAAGAAATAAATTATCCAAATAAACGAACCACAGAGCCACAGAGAACACAGAGAAAGGAGAAATAGAGAGGGTTTTTGGGTCAGTTTTGGGACATTTTTTTATTTGGAAGTCCCTTATGGGTATAGTACTTGCCTATAATTTTTGGAGGCGATCGCTATGACTAAAACACCAATAAAATCTGGCATGATTCATATACGGAAACTGTTTTAAACAAAGGGTTGGATATGCGTATCAAGCGTGTACTTAAAAATAATATTACTTATTTACATCTAGTTGAGGAGGGTTATAGCCCTGAAAAGAAGAAGGGTGAAAATAAAATAATTAAGGTACTGGGGGTAGAAGAACAAGAACTAGCTAGGCCACTCAATGACATGACTGAAGAGTTTGCAGTTGTGTGGGCGGAGGACAGGACTTTAGGTAATGCCGTGCCATTTAGTGAAAGAGTTATAGGAAAGTTCCCAGAGGAAGATAGCGGTAATGGCGTAATCCTCCCCTGTGATATAGTTCCATGTGGCAAGTTTCGTAACGGGGCAGAGCGCTGGTGGTGTCGCACCCATCAAGTACACTGGGGAGTCAAAGCTGATTTGCAACAGGCAGTTCAATGTGATGAGGGTATAAGATGCTCAAACTCCACCCAGCCTATGCATTACACAAAAAATCCGTTGGTGATTAATCCAGGTGATTATGCAGGAGGAATAGGTATTTGGGCAGCACTACCAACTGCAATCAACACTACAGATGAACCTGATATTAATGGCGTTTTAATTCATGTACATGTCAGACCTCAGTTGCAGGGCAAAAAGAGTATAGATAGTAACTTTCCATCTGTAGTAATCAAGTCCTGTGAATCGTCACCATTATTTGGTAATGCACTGATAAATATACAAAGAGTTGTTATTGCTCCACCCTCAGCACTAGCATATCTAGAAGCATTGATTAACAACCTGCCTCTGGGGACACTGTACTGTAACAGATGCCAGCACCCACATCTAGACCTTGGTGACTTTGCTCGAAATCCACACAAAAAACATTTTTGCGGCAACTGCGGCGTTGATTCTAACTGGTCAAAGACACCTATCGTTAGTAGTCCCCTCAATGAATTAGCAAACAAACTCACAAAAAACCCAAACTTTGTTGAGAGCGATCGCACTTTAGACCTGAGAGACTACCAGGACTGTCAGATCAAGGTATGGTCATCGACACCAGCCGTTCTCTGGACTAGCCAGTTACCCCAGGAAATGGGCATCCATGTCCATATCTATCAAGGGAAAAAAAAGATTGTAGATGACTCATTTGGAAAGGTTACAGGATTTGACGGTTCGTCTCTTGAGCGTGAAAAGCTGTTAATGACTATGTTAGATAAAGCAAAAAAAACTGCTGTTTGATACCTCAAAGAAAACTTCAGTACGATTGCCTTTGATAGAGTGATCGCCCTCAATTAACCTAGAGGACTGCGATTAACACTCAATATCATCGGCAGTAATGTCTAATGATAAGCCGCTACCGTCTACGCCTAAAAAATCCTGCATAGGATAGGTTGCAATACTGCGTAGGTTTTTTCTAAAAAATAAAAATGTGTCAGTTGGGTTTCGCAAAGCCTCAGCCCAACCTACAAATATTCTGAGACTATATCACTCTCAAATTGCCACTGCTAACCTAAGTTTTGTGAAATGCAATGATTCTACTCGATCAAAAATCAGTGCTTCTACGGCATTTAGCCAGCGATGAGCAGGACATACTTACGTGGGGAAGTGGGAACACGGAAAGGAAAAATGCCTTCTAGGATATTACTGATGTTTATACTTAGCAAAAATACTTTCAGAAAGACCTTATATTAAGTTGTGTAAATGTTACACTAAAACCTATCCAATGACAGATGTCTTTACTAAAATTTAAACTATGTCAAGTTATGAACAAGATCGTAATATTACACTACCGATCCCCAGAAATTTGCGATTAACTTGACGTAGTAATAAATTAGGTTCTGACTTAAGTGGCTAATCAGGTATTACATTATATCGCAGTCAGAACGCGATTTTTCCGGGAAAGTTCGTTGCCACGTTGTATATATTCATCAAAAAGGTGAATAGCCTCAATAACACAGAGGGTTAACCATGAAGGTATTCGACAATACCACCAAAAAGATTTTTCTGGCAAGCTGGGTATCAATCAATCAAACAGAGACTACTGAGCATAAAGCAACCCAGCTTAACCATTCTCCTTCCAAGCCTTACTGGGATATTCTCCAACCCTTACGGCAGCGAGTAGAAAACATTCAAGTCCGCGATCGCCAACTGGCTCACCGTTTGTGCAAACTGATTCCATCTCAGTGCCCCTTTGAACGCGATGTCAAATTCTTTGGGAAGACCTTGTTTCACATTCCGCCGATGTGCAAGCTCAACCCCTTATATGAAGAAGTAGTTGGTTTACGTTTCCGAGCGTTGTGCTATCTAGCCGATGAGTGTGGTGAAGATGTATCGCAGTACTGCTAATACTGAGATATGAGGGCTGGGGGAAAAGTTATGAGTAAGGAGTAATTAGGTCAGGGATCAATAATATAACTCCTAACTCCTAACTCCTAACTATTCTTTTACTATTTTTTTACTATTTCTTTTGCCATTTTTGGATGGCATCCTGAGCATCTTCGTAAGCGCCTGTTTCCTCTGGCACTAAAGCTGCGGTCGCAATTGCGGCATTACGTTCTCCTTCGGTGGCGCGACGCTTTGCCAAGTCTAAAATTTTCTCACTCCATTTATTAATCGATTTTTGGGCAGCATCAAAGCCTGGTTGACCTGCTGGTACTTTCTTGGCAACTTCGATCGCCCGATTGTAGGTAGATGCCTGTTCAGACTTAATCAAGGCATTAGCTGCATCTAAAAGAGTTTTGTTACTCACATACTGCTTGCTCTCTAGCCGCCACAGGTTAATTGCTGCTTGTGCTTTTGCGGATGAGGCTTCATCTTTGGTGATTAATCGAGCCGCAGCAATAGCGCTAGCATACTGTCTTTGTTTAGCACGGCCTTCTGCTAAATCTAAAATCATCTGGCTCCAAATCTTAATATTCTCCTGAGCTTGTTCATACAGTGGTTCACCAGGTTTAATTTTCCCGGCTGTCGCGATCGCCATGCTCAAATCGCTCGCCTGAGTTTGTCTGAGCGACATTTTCGCTAGGTCTAATACTGCTTGATTCCGCTTTTTTGACTCGGAATTAGAGACTATTTGGGCGCTAGATTGGTTGTTAAGTCTAACTGGTGGAGTGGGATCGCTTGGTAAATTATCGATAGTCTGGCGATCGCTAACAGTAGCATTGGGCGATGTGCTTGATATTTGCTTAATTCTAAAAGTTTCTTGATTACGGAGAAAAACTACAGCGATTAAACCTGCTACCAGCAAGCTGCCTCCGCTCCACAAAATAAACTGTTTCCATAAAGGGATGCTTGGTTGATTCGCTGGCAATCGAGAGACGTAACCTTTAGAGGAATTGGGGATAAATCTCCCACTGGTGTTCACTCCCAAGGAAGTTTCCGGCATAGGCTGGGAAACTAAACCAGCAGAAGACTCCTGGACTTTTTGACCCTTAGACTTCTCGACCTTGTAAGCTTTGCCCCGATCTGCTGAAGTTTTAGAATAATCGTCGAGGCGAGGAGCTGCAAGGGCAACAGCAAAGGATTCTTCGGGATAAATCATCGGTTCTGCTTGAAAGTCACCTTCCATTGCCAATTCTGGCAAAATTACTTGCTGCCTTGATGGGATGATAATGGCAGGGTTTTGGACAGGACGCCAGTGGTGGTGACATAATTTTGGCATGATCAGGCTTAGGTAGCTTTCTAAATCTGATAAGTTGCTACCATTACCAGAACGCAAAGCTTCTAACAAAGCTGCCGTAAAGAATCCGTGACCTAGTTCGCTGCTTTCATGGGAAAATTGCTCTGGTTGGCAAGAAAGAATTGTCGCAAGTTGTAGTTCTTGGGCTAATTCTATTGTTTCTTCCCCAACAGGAGCATCCGCTTGAGTGCCAAAAGCACGGTTGATATCAAGTAGTAGCAATACATTTAGGTCAGCAAGTTGCAAACTTTGCATTAGCGATCGCAATTCTATCCCAGTCTCTTGCACGAGTTCGGGGTTGCCCTCTGCTGGCATTAAGTAATCTTTGCCCTTGTAGTTGACCCCATAACCGCTAAAGAATAACCACAGATAGTCTTCCGGTTGCCAACTTGTCGCTGCTAAATTCTCAAGTAGCAGCAAAATATTTTCCTTCGTCGGGTAAGTTGACTTATCCCCAATGGGCGGCGAAGTGTCTGTCATGACTAGACAGTGCTTGGGGACAAAACCTGCCTCTGTCACCAAAAAATCTTCTAGTGCCTCAGCATCTGCTTGGGCACAACTTAAAGGTTGAAATAACTGATATTGATTGATGCCAATCGCGATCGCCCAGTAATTTGCCATCCCGCTCTTTGTCAGTTATTGTTTGCTGGTCTTAAAATTGCGGTTGGCTTTGCCAAAAAAACAAAGCTAACCTATGTCTTATAGTCTAGGTGATTCTGATCGAATCTTAAGTTAGAATGTACTTTTTATTACGTTATTTTAGCGGAAAATACCTTTTACCTAATTTCAATAACAGATCATCATTAAGGAGATAGAAGGTCATGAGCAAGATTTCTGCTCACCTACCATCATCGATCACTCCCTTTTCAGTTATTAGCCAAATTGCCAGAAGAATCCGGATAATTCCTTTAGTAGTTTTGCTCATATCTACTGTTCCGGCGTGGTTTTTGATGGAAGCGATCGCACCTGAGGTTGTGCGAGCTTACACCGCTAGAGTTGATCTAGCTATTGACCGCCTGCCAGACGAAGACTATGAAACCGTTCTCAGGAGGGCGGAAGCAGCCGCTAGGGCATCTGCTCAACGGAGTTTCGACCAAGATATCTTAGTGACAGATGTTTCAATCATTGTATCCGTACAAAAGGATGGAGCGATCGCACCAGTTCTGGCATTAGATGTCAGTCGTCCCCAATGGCGCTCGCGCCCTGATGCTCAAATTTGGGCTACTTACTTCAAAACGGCGCGATCGCTACTTTTCTTTGAAAATAACTCTAATACAGTTTCAGCCGCTAGCGGTGTGTCAACCAAAAAATGACGGGTTTAGCCAGACACAGAGAGAAGTTTGAGCCAAGGCTTCCTTCGCTCAAACTTTTTTTAAAAAAGATACAAAGTCCCCGTGTCCCCAGGTCAGTCTTAACCAAACTTACTTAATTCCTGACTCAACTGTTGTCCTTCGCGTCATTGGATGGCCTAGAATAAGAAGGTTGTCAAGAATCGCGATATCTGCTGACATGGCTGTTCCTAAGAAGAAAACTTCAAAATCAAAACGAGATAAGCGTCGAGCTACCTGGAGGCATAAAGCCGTCGTCGAAGCTCAAAAAGCCCTGTCTCTGGGGAAATCAATTTTGACTGGACGTTCTACATTTGTTTATCCAACTGCTGAAGAAGAAGAAGAATCATAATTTCCCAGTCAGGAAAAGCATGAACAGCACCGATAGATTTGATTGCTCAAGTCATCAATCAAACTTATTACCACTGGATAAACGCTTTTTCTTCGCTTTCCTGATTGCATTATGAATCATAGAAATACGCAGGATGCGGGAAACTCAGCTTTTTAAAGCTGGGAGGGAAGCGACACGAGGGATTTTAATCCCCGTGGTATTTTATGTTAAAATCACATCGTGAGTAAGAACAAAAAACATCTACGTGTTGAAGCATCCTAGTATCGGAGAAATCCCGGCTACGCAGTGAAACAACGGTTAGGTTTTAGTCCTGGCGCAGTATGACAGGAAAGAGCAAATAAAGGCAGGTTGCGGAGCGTAGCGCGTTTTGGTTTAGTGATGGATTCTGAAAGCATTGGAAACAATAAAAGTAGCTAGAAACCTAAGCTGGACTTAGAGTGACTAGGTAGACGGGGTTTGACGGTCGTAGCGAGAGTAAAACTTCTGTCTGTAGAATCCCAGTGTCTTTAGACCTGAGAGTGTCAAAAATACTCTACACCAGCTGATTAGATCGAAAAAAATTGGTAGTGAGTAATTGGGAATATCCATTACCCATTACCTATCATTCAAATAAGAGTCAAACATTTGGTGCTGCTGACAACTCAGCAAAAAAGCTTGTAAATATCTTGAGAAAACTTATTTTTCTCTAACTATGCTAGGAAAATTTTTTCAAAAACCAGGGAAGGAAGAGAGCGAACGCGTCCCTCCTGGTCAACACTTAGCTAAAGGTTTTCCCGTATTAACTTACGGTGAAACTCCCCAAGTCAGCGCTGAAGAATGGGAGTTTCGAGTTTGGGGGTTAGCAAAATCTGCTACCTTTAGTTGGTCAGACTTTATGGCGCTACCTCAACACGAATTCACGGCAGACTTTCACTGTGTAACGCGCTGGTCTAAACTCGATGTTAAATGGACTGGCATAAAAGTGACAGATTTTATGGGTCTGATTGAGTTAGACCCCAAAGCAGCCCAGATTATGGAACACTGCTATGGCGGCTACACCACCAATATTTCTCTAGAAGATTTTATGCGCGAAGAAAACTTCTTTGCCTTTAAAGTCTTTGGTGAAAACCTTCCATCGGAACACGGTGGGCCGATGCGGTTAGTTGTTCCCCATCTCTACGCTTGGAAAAGTGCTAAGTGGATTAATGGGTTGGAATTTTTAGCTGCTGAAGAACTTGGTTTTTGGGAGCGTAATGGCTACCATCGCCGTGGTGAACCTTGGGCTGAGGAACGTTACAGCAACGCTTTTGGGTTTTAATAGTTAGGAGTTATATCATGTCCGCTTGATTGCTTATTAAATCCGAAGAACCCCACCCCCGCCAAAGCTACGCCTTGTCTCCCCTCCCCGCTTGCGGGGAGGGGTTGGGGGTGGGGTGTAATGACTGTGGTTTGCATAACTAATTATGCGGACATGATATTAGGAGTTAGGAGTTAAGAGTTAAAAATTCATAACTCATAACTCATAACTTTTAACCCAGAAGTTTCTTGATTAGCGGCAATTTACTCTGATATGGAGCGTATCGCCATTTTAAATCCAGCCAGAAGGAGTTTTGCAATACACTTTTGTTATGGGAAAAGGTGTCAAAACTAGCTTTGCCGTGATAGTTGCCAATACCGCTATCTCCCACCCCACCAAATGGTAAAGATGAGACACCAACCTGCATAACTGTGTCGTTAATACAAACTCCACCAGAGGAAGTCTCCTGCAAAACTCGCTTTTGCAGGTTTTTGTTTTGAGAAAATAAGTATAACGCCAAAGGTTTGGGTCTAGAGTTAATCAAGGCGATCGCTTCGGCAATGTCAGTATATTCAATGATGGGTAAAATTGGCCCAAAAATTTCTTCCTGCATTACCGAATCTTCTAAAGAGACATGATCAATCACTGTGGGGGCGATATAACGCTCTGAAACTTGAGTTTTTCCACCAATGATAACTTTCCCATCTTTAAGAAAGTTAACCAACCGATCAAAGTGTTTTTCACTAATAATCCTGGCATAATCAGGACTGTTTACAGGATTATCGCCATAAAATTCTTTTAGGCATTTTTCCAGCCCATCTATTAAATCTTTTTTGATTTTTTTATTAACTAAAAGATAGTCAGGGGCGATACAAGTTTGTCCGGCATTAATAAATTTGCCCCAAGTAATTCGTCTGACGGTATGCTCAAGATTAATGTCAGTATCTACGATACAAGGACTTTTGCCACCCAATTCTAAAGTAACTGGGGTGAGGTGTTTTGCGGCGGCTGCCATAATTATTTTGCCGACGGCTGTGCCACCGGTAAAAAAGATATGGTCAAACTTTTCTGCAAGTAGTTTTTGACTTGCTTCCACGCCTCCTTCAACCACTGCAATATAGGCGGGGTCAAAATGTTTGGCGATAATTTCAGCGATGATATGGGAGGTATGAGAAGCAATTTCTGAAGGTTTGATGATTGCACAATTACCAGCTGCGATCGCCCCTACTAAAGGTGAGATAATTAACTGAAATGGATAGTTCCAAGGGCCAATAATTAAGACAACACCTAATGGTTCTGGATAAATTCTCGCTGAGTAGGAAAAAAAATCAAAGGAAACGGCTGCTTTTTTGGGCTTAGTCCAGTTTTGAAGATTTTTTATGGCGTAATCAATTTCCTTAATTACGCCGATTTCTGTCAGGTAAGTCTCCAATTCTGGTTTATGTAAATCCCCTTGCAATGCCTCGACTATTGACTGTTCATGCTCAATAATTACTTGCTTGAGATTTTTAAGTTGTTCAATGCGAAAATTAACATCTTTAGTTTTACCAGTCTTAAAAAACTCTCGCTGAGTCTGGATAATATCGCCAACGTTAGATAAGTCAGTGGTAATCATTGTTTTCTCCTATCAAAAAGTATTTATTTAAAACTAATGCTGTTTTACCAAAGCATTACCATTCTTCTTCTTTTCTTGACGCTTTTCGGCATTGGGTCAATCTAATGACGGCGGAGATGATAAATTTTTGAGGTGCGATTAATTTTTTCTAAAAGCTCTTGCTGCTGGGCTTTTAAGTCAGTTAACTCTTTTTCCGATTGCTTGATGTGCTGCCCCATTTTCTCAACCAGTTGTTTGACAATCGCTGGAGTCTTTTCCCAATCTAAGTCGGAAATTTCGATTCCGTAAGCGAGGCAGTTTTCATTCATGCCTCTTAATCTACCATCTACGTGTACCTATTTTTCACAGTAGCCGGATAACTCCTGTGAACGGTTACGAGATAGCTGGGTCATAATTTCATCTTCCTTCCCAGTTGCAAAATTAGCAAAGCGCTTTGCCAAAGGTGGTACAACTACTAAGGGATTGCTAAACCCAGCAAAAATATGAACGCCATCAAATCCTGGGATAGCACCAATTAAAGGGAGTCCGTCGCTACTAAATGCCACCAAACAATGATACCAAGTCCCTGGTAAATTCTCCAAAGCTGGTAAAATTTGACCAACACTTCTTCGCAACCATTTTTCACTTACGCCTGAGTTTACCTTGGCATGAGGATCTGCGATCGCACGGCTAATTTGACCGATGCGGATACTACCATCTAGAAACTGAATTGCACCCGCATCTAAAATCGGTGGTACCAACTCGTTACCCGCTTCATCCCATAATTCATCAACTTGAGTAGATTCAGCTTCTAGTTGAAGCCGTTGCACATTAGCCGGCATAACTAAGGTGCGTAACTGCACATCTACGGGTGGGGTTTCAATGATTTCTGCGTGGGTAAAATACAACTTGATGGGAATACCAGCAGATTTGAGAAGCTGGCGGCTGAGTCCACCTGCACAAATAACAACGTTAGCACTGTGGAAAGTTGCAGTTGTGGTTTTTACACCATCTTGTAGTACTTGCAATACTTGGGTAATCTGGATTTCACCCCCAGCCCGCAGAAAGGCTTGGATGTAAGCAAGTGATGTTTTTTCTGGGTGAATATGACCATGTTTAACAGTTAAAGCACCAGATATTGCCTCTCGATTTAGCTGTGGTTCTAACTCACAAGCTTCTTGAACACTGAGTAAACTGGGGGGGATGGCAAAATGATTATATGATGCAGCAGTTGCTTCTGGGTCGCTATGGGCAGAAATAGTCAGTAATAAATCTAATTCCCGAAATTGGATATCAGCGTCTAACTCTTGAGATAGGATATTGTAACGTGCGTAGGCGTAGCCAGTCGTAGACATCGCTTCTTCGCACAATAGCCGAGTTAGTGGCGTACTACCCGACCAATAAGAAAGCCCACCATAACTATAGCGAGTTGCATTCTGTGGTGTGCTGTGTTGCTCCAACAAAAGTACAGAAAAGCCAGTTTTAACCAATTCATAAGCGAGTGCAGCACCCGTAATTCCGCCACCAACCACAATCCAGTCGTAGGTTTTCATATTTATCTTTCTTAATTGCAAATTATAGACCTCTTGCAAAAGTCCCCTAACACCCCACCCCTTAATCCCCTCCCCGCAAGCGGGGAGGGGAGACTTTGACGTAAGTCAAAGGCGGGGTGGGGTTCTTTTTTTTGATTTATGCAAGAAGTCTAATGAATTACCATAAGTTGCTTGTAAACGTTGTAAAAGGTATTCCCCCGCAAGGATAGGGCGATAAATAGGCGATTGTTCTTTCTGGCAACTTTCCAAACAAGCAATTTCTGTATCATCATTAGGATGACAGAAAAAAGCGATAGAATACCGGGACTGGTTCACCCGATTATCACAGGGAATCATCACTCGATGCTTGGTTGAGCAAAATACATGATTTGTCCACCGTTGCATTAAATCGCCAGTATTGACTATTACAGTATCAGGAATTGCAGGTGCGGCAATCCACTCTCCAGATGCTGTCTGTAGTTCCAACCCCCCAACGTCATCTTGAAAAAGTAAGGTAATACTGCCATAATCAGAATGCTCTCCAGCACGGACTTGTCCGGGTTTGGGTGGTGTTTGTAATGGGGGATAGTGTAATAGTCGCAAGGTATGATTTTGTTGATTATGTTTTATAGTAAAAAAATCTTCTGGCAATTCCAAGGCCAATGCATAAGCTTGTAATATCGTGTTGGCAAGTTCTGTGCAACTATTATAAAAGGCGACAATAGAAACATCTATCCCTACAGCCGCCTGTTTGTTTACATTCAACGCTTCTTTCAAGTCGCCTGGTTTATTAGCATCAAGACGTTCTCTCTCAATTCCAACGTAACCTGTGTTACTCAATTCATCACTCCAAGCTTGCTTTTGCTTAACTTCTAAAGGTAAATTAAAGAAAGATTTGCTGTAAGTGAATACTTCTTTAATTAGGTTTTTTGATATTGCCGAATTATGCAAGTAGATGAAACCAATTTCATGACCAGCTTCATAAATTTGTTTGATAACAGCTTGCCGAGTTGCGGCGTTGCCATTGGTGAAGGCAGTTAAATCAATTACTGGAATGATGACCATTTATATTTGTAAATGTGGGATTTTGTTTAATTATTTAGCGGAGGCATAAGCTTTGCTTAAAATTATTCAGATAGAGACTGAAAAACATAAATCTCATATACAGGATCTGTTTTGGGAATATTTTAACGATACTAAGTTGATATTCAGCCATGAATTCGGCATCAATTTAGATGTTAATACATTCTTTGAGCAATATATGATTCAAATTAACGAATTTTTACCCCCTTCAGGACGGTTGCTTTTGGGACAATACGAGGCAAAAGTAGCTGGCTGTGCTTGCTTGCGAAAGATTGGTGAAGATGTTGGCGAAATTAAAAGGATGTATGTAAAACCAGAATTTCGCAGAAAAGGAATCGGTCGGTCTTTATTAGAAGCTATCATCAATGAAGCTGCCTACATTGGTTACTCAAGGATACGTTTAGACAGCGCTCCTTTTGCCAAGGAAGCACAGACACTTTATCGTGCGTTTGGCTTTCAAGATATCGAGCCGTATTTGGAAAAAACAGAGATTCCTCTAGAATATCGAGCAAACTGGATTTTTATGGAATTAGTTTTAAAATGATCAATATTCGTTGTGAAACTCTACCAGACTACCCAGTAATAGCTGAGGTGAATACATTAGCCTTTGGGCAGGAAAACGAGGCTAAACTTGTGGAAGAAATTCGCCGTTCTGACGGCTATATTCCAGAACTTTCTCTAGTTGCAGAGGTTGAAAATGTTGTAGTTGGTCATATTTTATTCAGCTATATTGACCTAGTGGGTGAAGAAACATTACAGGTACTCGGTTTAGCACCTTTAGCAGTTCATCCACAGTTTCAAAGACAAGGAATTGGTAGTGCATTAATAAAAGCAGGATTAGAAATAGCACAGGAAAAGGGAGAAGCCATAGTTATTGTACTTGGTCATCCCCACTTCTATACTCGCTTTGGCTTTGAGCCTTCTGCTGTTTATGAAATCGAGTCTCCTTTTCCAGTACCAGAGGAGTTTTTTATGGTGAAACTACTGCAAAGCTATCACCAAAGGTACAAGGGAAAAGTTGTTTATCCATCTACTTTTGATGGAGTATAACTCGCAACCAATCATTCACAATCAAAAATCAGACTACAATAACCTTAAGCTTTTAACTTTCTTTCCTTCAAGCCATGTTTGCACTAGTCTCAACTGATAAAATTCAGCTACCTGCCGGAGCAGTTGTACGGTTGCTTGCAACCTGGCAAGATTATCAGGGTTTGTGTCAGCAGCGAGGCGAGAATTCAATTCCTAGGATAAAATACCAAGATGGAGAAGTTTTGCTCATGTCCCCGCTTCCCAAACATGGACGTGATGCCCATTTAATTGCCAATATCATCACAACCTTGCTAGATTATTTTCAATGTGAATACGATGCTTTTACTCCTGTCACTATGGAATTACCACAAGAAAGTGGCATCGAACCAGATTATTGTTTTTACATTGACAATTGGCAAGCTGTCTCTGGTAAAGAGCGAATTGACTGGAGTAACGATCCTCCTCCCGATTTAGTGCTGGAAATTGATGTCACCAGCTATACTGATGTGAATGAT
This sequence comes from Nostoc sp., assembly GCF_036917815.1. Taxonomy (GTDB): domain Bacteria; phylum Cyanobacteriota; class Cyanobacteriia; order Cyanobacteriales; family Nostocaceae; genus Nostoc. Next base: position 96,594 of record NZ_JBALEK010000100.1, read on the forward strand.
TTCCTTCCTTATCAAGTGCCAGAAGTTTGGCTATACCGCAATAAACAACTGTATATTTATCAGTTGCAAGGACAATCATATATAATACAGAATCACAGTAAATATTTTCCAAATATTAACCTCCAAGATATAATTTTCAGATGTTTTCAAGTTGCTTATGAGCGGAATACCAGTGCCGCAATTCGTGAACTTAAACAGCGCTTAAGTTGAATAGATATCACAGTGGATTATGCTTCTGGCTAATGCACCCTACTGATTAAATCCACTATGGGTGGTGAAACTACACCCTTTACTTCTAACGCCGCCGCAACCCGTAAAATCAACGCTTCATTATATGGTGCTGCTATCAATTGCACACCCAAAGGTAAGGCATTTGGACGCTGAATTGGCACTGATAAAACTGGTAAACCAATGAAAGATAATGGTTGAGTAAATAGCCCCAAATGAGGACGAACAAGAATTTCTTCGTCATCTGAAATCATGGTTTGTTGACCAATTAGCGGTGCGGAAATTGGTGTAGTTGGGGCAAGAATTACATCGACATTTTGAAAAACTTCTCGCACGCGATCGCTATACCATCTTCTAAACCGTTGTGCTTGCAAATACCAGTTACTTGGAATTAACGCCCCAGCCAAAAAGCGATCGCGTGTGGCTGAATCAAAATCTTGAGGACGACATCGCAACTTATCCAAATGCAGATTTGCACCCTCGCTAGCTGTAATCACAAACGCCGCAGCACGGGCGCGGTGTGCTTCTGGTATAATCACATATTCAGTTACATTTAAAGCATCGGCTACTTTTTGGACTGCTACTAAAGCTTCCGGTTGTGCGCCTTTGGTAAAATAATCAGCAGCAATGGCAATTCTGATATCAGAAATATCTTGTTTAAGTTGTGGTAAAACCAATTCAGGCGGACGCTTTGTACAAACTGGATCGCCATCGTCTTCTCCCTGAAGCACATCAAACACCGTAGCGATATCTTGCACCGAACGCGCAAAAGATCCAATGTGGTCTAAACTGCTTGAAAATAAAGCTACCCCAGCACGAGACAACCTTCCATAAGTCGGCTTCAAACCAAAAACGCCACACAACGCCGCCGGAACGCGAATCGAACCATTAGTATCAGAACCCAATGTCAACGGAACCAACCCAGCAGCAACCGCCGCCGCCGAACCACCCGATGAACCACCAGCAACTCGTTGTAAATCATGGGGGTTGTGAGTAGCACCGTAATGGTAATTTTCCGTCACAAATCCATAAGCGTACTCATCCATATTCAAAGCGCCAACTAGCACCGCACCCGCTTTTTTCAGTTTCGCTACTGCGGTTGCATCAAGGCTTGCTGCTGGGTTTTCTGCATTGATTTTCGATCCCGCCAGAGTCGTTAAACCAGCGATATCGAAGAGATTTTTCACCGCAAAAGGCACACCAGCAAGTATTCCCGGATGATTACCTTGGGCAATTTCTCTGTCAATGCAGGCTGCATCTGTTAAAGCTGTTTCAGCCGTGACAGCCGTAAAACAATTGAGTTGATTATCCCGTGCTGCGATTCGGGCGATCGCCGCTTTGGTGACTTCCACCGCACTAACTTTACCTGCACGCACAGCAGCCGATATTGATACAGCATCATTCATGGTTCAAAAACTGGTGCAACTTCAATATCCTCTGGTAGGGGAAAAGAATTTACGAGATTAGCGATCGCCCTAATTCTCTCAAAATTTACCACCACCCCATCACGATACTCATCTCTTAACTCCAAATCCAACAACAACCCCATTTGATCAACATACTCACCCGCATCGAACCCTTCTCTTCTCATCTCTCCTCCTCTGTCCCCTCTGCATTCATTATATTCTCTGATGCACTTAAACAAGCAGGTGACTGATAATAGAATTTTTAATTATTGCTATTTAAAAACAGTAAAAAGTATGAATTATATGGTTTGAGATATGCTTTGTAAGCAATAACTAAATCACCTAAATACTATGAAAAATGATGACATTGATTGGAAAATTTCAGTATTAGTTTTTATTGTTATGTTGTTTAGTCAAAATTTATTAAGAAGTTGTGGCAAAACTAAAGTACCAATAAATTACAGTCCTTACAATGCTATACGAGGAAGAGAGTATTCTAATCGTTGCGAATGTCCTTATGATATTGCTGAAGATCGCAGTAGATGCGGAAATCGTTCATCTTATAGCAACCCTGGAGGCAGGGAACCGAACTGTTATTTAGGTGATATTTATGGCTATCCTCCTCAATAATTTATTCTGTTTCTCAATGCCTAATACCCACTAAAAATAAAAGTAAACTCCTGAAAATAAACCTTATAAAGCGATGCACTGTATGTAATGTTTGATTTAGGTTTAGGAGAAACGTTTTTCCTAAATTAATTTCAAGGTTTATCCTGTCGCAAGGAAGGCGAGAATCAGAATAGCTTAGTTCAGAAAATGTAACCCTGGCTTAGGGACTAGCTGATTAGCCCCTGCCCTTTTCTAATTGCAAAGATAGCGGTAGTAAGTAGCTCCATTACTATCTAACTTGATATTTGTAGGTCTTGGATTCCTGTATGGAGAAGATTCAACAAGCTCACCATTAAGATTAAAACTTTTCTTAGCTAGTAATACAATAGTTCTTTCTTGACAATTAATAACAGCATTAGCTTGACGAATAACTTGCCCATCTTTATGCATTAGCCAAAAACTATAACTCCCGTTGTAATCAGTGAGAATAGAATCGGCATCTATTATTACAGGGCTATCTTCATAGCTAATGTTAATCCAATTCTCAGCCGCAGCAGGTAACACCGCAGACATAGCAATAGCCAAACCCAAGAGTAAGCTTTTCATAACACACCAAACAAATTCATCATCTCTTAGGGATTAGCCCTTAGTTATCAGGAACTTTAGGGATATTATATGAAGTTCTTGTATGGCAACCGTAACTCACTCGTAGTAAAAGTAACTGTCCTTGAATTGTAGTTCTAACCAAAATGTTGCATCTTCTATCAACTCTTCCAAAATAAGCATTACGTGTTTTTTAGATACCAGTTGTCCAGATTTTTTATCAGCAATTCATCTACTCATTTCCCTTAGCCTTGATGCCAAATTTGGATAAGTATCTTGAGAATCTTGAATTAATCTTACTAAGTTAGACCTGATTTCATCTGGAGATTTTTGCACGCTAAATTTACTACCTAAATAAATAATCGATTTGCCCTGGTGACAGCTATGCTAGTTGAGCGCCAATTGTAAGGATTCGGTTTTGATAACCATACCGTAATTGCACAAGCCTGAGCAGAAAGAGCGCAATCACCCTCTCGCAACAATTATATTTAAGGATAAGCTCCGAGGATTTTTGCTTGTTCCCATTGTTCGCTTTTAGTGATATGTAAAATAGTGTTCATGGTAATTAATTAACAAATGCGATTAATTTTATACAGTAAACCCGGCTGTCATTTATGTGAAGGCTTGCAAGAAAAGCTAGAACAAATCCAAAACCTCAGTTTCGAGTTGGAAGTTAGAGATATTACAATTCGTGAAGATTGGTTTGCTAGCTATGAGTATGAAGTGCCGGTACTTTATTTATCGAACCGCAGAGGCGCAGAGGGCACAGAGGAAGAAGAGAAATTATTGCCGCGTCTTTCTCCTCGTGCTAGTGTGCAACAGTTGGAGCAAATGTTACGTAAGTATTTAGCTAATTAGAAAAAAATAATGCAAAATAAGCGCAAGATTAAGAATGTGGCGAGGTTCACAAGATGAAATTGCGGGAATTACTAAGGGCGGTAGATAGCGTTGAACAATTACCTAGCCATGCGACTTTAGAGGATGTGGAAGTTAGGGGTTTAAAGACTAATTCCCATGCTTGTGGTGTGGGAGATTTATTTATTGGGATGCCAGGAACACGGGTTGATGGTGGGGAATTTTGGCAAAGTGCGATCGCATCTGGGGCTGTAGCTGCGATCGTTTCTCCTGAAGCTGCCCAAAAAAATCCTCCCACAAATGAAGCTGTGGTCATTAGTGCAAGTAACATAACTCAAGCTTGCGCCCAAATAGCCAGTGCTTTCTACGGTTATCCGGGGCAAAAACTCAAGCTGGTAGGCGTGACTGGTACAAATGGTAAAACTACAACTACTCATCTAATTGAATTTCTGCTCGTCAAAGCGAATCTAGCTACAGCTTTGATGGGAACCCTCTATACTCGTTGGGCAGGTTTTGAGCAAACTGCTGCCCACACTACGCCCTTTGCAGTGGAATTGCAACAGCAGCTAGCGGAGGCTGTAAAGGCTGGTAGTGAGTTCGGGGTGATGGAAGTCAGTTCTCACGCTTTAGCCCAAGGGAGAGTGTTGGGTTGTGAATTTGAGGTGGCGGTGTTTAGTAATCTTACCCAAGACCATCTTGACTATCACAGCGATATGGAAGATTACTTTGCCGCCAAAGCGTTGTTATTTAGCCCTGATTATCTCAAGGGACGAGCAATAATTAATGCTGATGATTCCTACGGCAAACGTTTAATTGCGTCGTTGGATTCCCAACGGGTTTGGAGTTACAGTGTCAACGACAACAGCGCCGATTTATGGATGAGTGATTTAAGTTACCAGCCCAATGGTGTTAGTGGGACATTACATACACCAAAAGGTGACGTAGCTTTTCGATCACCCCTAGTCGGACAATATAATTTAGAAAATCTTCTCGCAGCCATAGGAGCAGTTTTACACTTAGGGCTAGATTTGCAGTTAGTGGCATCTGTAATACCTGAGTTTCCCGGTGTTCCCGGACGGATGGAACGGGTACAAATTGATGCTGACCAAGATATTAGCGTGATTGTAGATTATGCTCACACCCCCGATAGTCTAGAAAATTTACTGAAAGCTGCACGTCCGTTTATACCTGGCAAGGTGATTTGCGTGTTTGGTTGTGGCGGCGATCGCGATCGCACTAAGCGCCCAAAAATGGGTAAAATCGCTGCTGAGTTAGCTGATGTGGCAGTAGTGACATCAGATAATCCCCGTACTGAAGACCCCGAACGGATTTTGCAAGATATTTTGGCGGGAATAGCTGACACAGTGCAGCCAACTGTAATTTGCGATCGGGCGATCGCAATTCGTACCGCAATTTTACAAGCACAACCCGGTGATGGAGTCCTGCTTGCTGGTAAAGGTCACGAAGACTATCAAATTCTCGGCACCGAAAAAATCCATTTTGACGACCGAGAACACGCACGGGATGCTTTGCAAGAAAGACTCAAGATACAACGTTAATTTGGGCATTGGGCATTGGGCATTGGGCATTGGGCATTGGTTATTCCCCTTGTCTCCCTTGTCTCCCTTGTCTCCCTTGTCTCTATTGTCTCCCTTGTCTCCCTCACTCCCCACTCCCCATTCATATTTATTTCCGTGGGGATTTTGTAAAAAATGCACACATAAAGGTGAAAATCGAATACAGAGTTATTTCTTGCTTCATCCTTGTTGTGCTTGACTCATGAATGTTTCTCTGGCTAAGGATCTGTCTGTTTATAAACTGGTTATGGGAGTGCAAGCGCCTCCAAAACCATTGTCCCTCAGTCCTGCGACTCTGCTATCACTGGTGAGAGCGCAAATTGACTTACTAATTGAGCAGCAAATTGCAGCCACTTTATGGGTGAAGCTACCACCAGAAAAAATTTGGCAATCAGAATTAGCACGTTATAAATCCTCGGTAGGTGCGTCTAGTTTCATTTACACTTGCCAGATTGACGAGAGTGGGAAAGCTGAAGTAGGGGGAGATGAGGGAGAGGGAAGAGTAAATTCCTTCTCATCCCCCTCATCTGCCTCATCCTCTCACCACATCTCTGTTCACCTACCACCAGATAGCCAACTGCGGCGGGAAAACTTTCTGATGGTGTTATCTCCACAGTTTTGCAGTTTACTTTTGGCTCATCGACCACTGAAAAAACGCAAAAATCAGATATCGGGGAAGGTAAATACTGATAAAAACCAACCGTTGCTAATTATAACTACTGTTGAGGGGAGAGTAATTCAGCAAGTATTAAATGGTATCCAACAAGCAATCGCACCAGAATCATCCCCAATTTTACCTGCTAGTTTTATTTGTCCAACTGTGCCCCAAGGCGCACTGATGAATCAACTGTTGGCAAAACAACTCCTACGACAAGATGAAATTAATCGTCAAATCATCACAGTACGCACCAGCAAGTTGCAGCAGCAAAATCAAGAACTACACAACAAAGAGCAACTCAAAGATGAATATTTAAATAATGTATGTCAGGAATTGCGTACACCCCTAACGCACATGAAGACAGCACTCTCATTATTAAATTCCCCTAATCTTAAACCCCCCCAGCGACAACGTTATTTACAGATGTTAAATACCCAGTGCGATCATCAAAATTCGCTGATTACTGGTTTGTTGGAACTGGTGCAGCTACAACAGAATTTGGAGGGGACGAATTTGGAGTCGGTGCGTCTTTCAGATATTGTGCCTGGAGTAGTCAGTACCTACCAACCTGTAGCCCAAGAAAAAGGGATTATGTTAGCCTACACCATCCCGACTGAACTCCCACCTGTTTGGTGCGTGAGTGGTGGTCTGAGGCAAATTGTGATTAATCTGCTGCACAATAGCATTAAGTTTACTCCTGATGGGGGTCAAGTATGGGTACGTGCCCGTACTCAAGGCGATTATGTCCAATTAGAATTCCGCGACACAGGTATCGGTATTGGCGAAAACGAAATTACCAAAATCTTTGACCGCTTTTATCGTGTGCGTACAGCAGCAACTGAAGATTATGGTGGTGCTGGATTGGGGTTAACAATAGTACAGCAATTGCTGCTGCGCTCTGGTGGTTCAATTTCTGTCAGAAGTAAATTATACGAAGGTTCTACCTTTACAGTGCAACTGGCAAGAGTTGGCAATATCCCCAGAGCGATCGCTACAGAAAATCAGTTATGAGTTAATGAGTTAAAATTCAGAACTTATATGACTTACGCACGCAATAAAGCCCATGTTTGTCGTAGGGGCAATTCATGAATTGCCCCTACCGTGCGGGTCTACTTCCCATCAAATAATGCCTGAAACGACGTATTTACGTTGATACACAACATAATTCTTTTGTATTGTCATGCAGTCAATCAAACAAACTAGGCAAACTTTCGCCACAGTGTACTAGTAGTCCGTCAAGTTTAAATTGAGGGGTATTAATTTAGTTCGTAGTTGCGCTTTAGCGCTAAAGCGCAACTACGAACCCCTCAAAACTAGCTTGACAGACTACTAGTACGGCACAGCGTAAATAAACCACCCATTCCAAATCAATGAAACGCTTTCGCTGTATTCATTTTTAATTTTTAATTCCGCCCTTCGGTACTAGTCCAATCACAGACTCTCGTAGGTGAGTTCTGCATTTGCCCAGTTGGTTTCTGCCAGAAATTCTCTAAATGTGGTCAGAAGTCCAGGAAACTCCTCTTCTCGTAAACGCTGGACATTGGCTTGATAACCTTGTTTGCGATACCACTGAATCAAATCGAACAGTTCCCTTTGCAGCAAGAGTAAGAAAATCCAGGCGGGTGTCTCTTTGTAGACAACTTTCATCCCCTGCTCTTGGGAAAATACTTCTGCCATCTGCTTTGGAGTCAGCACATCACCAGCTAGCTCAATTTCTTGACCAATATACTTGGTGGGATGTTTAATTACGTAGGCAGCAACCCGGCCCATGTCCTTCGTTGTAATTAGATGAAGAGGCTTGTCTTGCTGAATGGAAAATGGGAAACTACCTTTGAGGATGGAAGGTCGCGTGTACTTCTTCCAAAACTCCTCCATAAACAAGCAGGCTCGCAACATAGTAGTCGGTAAGCCAGCTTCTTTGAGAATTTCTTCTACTTGGTACTTTTGCTCAATGCGAGGGATTCCTGAATTCCTATCCGCCCCACCTGCGGAATTGTAGACAAAGTGCTTAATGTTAGCTTGCTTGGTAACTTGTGCAAGTCGCCTTGCCCTCTCCACCTCTAGCGGGTCAATTTTAGTGGAGTCCGCAGAAGTAGCGTGGCAGTAAACAGCCGAAATCCCGGCAAATGCTGCGATGAGGGAGGTTTCATCATCGAGGTTGGCTTTTACCAGTTCCACTTTGGCATCGTTGAGCTTTGAAAGATTTGGACGATTAAGGTCAATTTCTCTAGTGATGACTCGCAGGTTGGTAACTCCCTGTTCGAGAAATCCCTTGACGACATTTCCACCTGTACCGCCAGTAACTCCGATGAGTAATATTTTATCGGTGTTTGACTCTGTGCGATCGGGGAAATTTGACATTCTCTCTTGTACCTGGAGTTTTTTATTTAAATTAAGTTTATCGAAAATTTGGGTTTAAAACCCCGTGCTTCTAGCACGGCTCTATATCAATCAATGGGGAACTATTGAACGTGCCTGCTCGATAGGAATCTCAATCACAAACTCTGTACCCTCACCAGGTGCAGAAATACACTTAATTTTCCCTTTATGTTTTTCCACTATAATCTGGTAACTAATAGATAATCCTAAGCCAGTACCTTTACCTATAGGTTTAGTAGTAAAGAAAGGGTCAAATAATCTAGTTTGAGCTTCCTTAGTTATTCCTGAACCATTATCTTTAATACTAATAATTATGCGCTCTTTATTTTTAACTTGAGTATGGATAATAATAGAACTAAGCTGTTTTTCAATCTCTCCTTTTAAACACTCTGTTTCCCATTGATATAAAGCATCAATAGCGTTACTTAAGATATTCATAAATACCTGATTTAATCCTCCCGCATAACATTCAATAAGAGGTAAATTACCATAATCTTTGATAATTGTAATTTCCTGCTGGTTATGATTTTCTTTGAGACGATACTGTAAAATTAATAGCGTACTATTAATTCCTTCATGAATATCAACAAATTTCATTTCTGCTTCATCAAGACGCGAGAAGTTACGCAAAGTTAGTACAATTTCACGAATACGTTCAGTACCAATTGCCATTGATGATAATATTCTCGGCATATCATCAATAATAAACTCTAAATCTATCTCATCAAGTAGAGTAGTTATTTCTGGACTATAATTATAGCATTGTTGCTGATACAGGGTAATTAAAGTTAGTAATTGTTGACTATATTCTCTAAGGTGGAGTAGGTTGCCATAAATGAAATTAACTGGATTATTGATTTCATGAGCAACACCCGCAACTAACTGACCTAATGAAGACATTTTCTCGGTTTGAACAAGTTGTACTTGAGTGTGTTGCAATTCTTTGAGTGTCTGTTTTAGTTGAAAATTTTTGTATTTTAATTTTACTGTTCTCTCTGCAACTTGTATTTCCAATCTAGAATTAGTTTCTTCTAAGGCGGCTTGAGCAATTTTTTTATCTTTTAAGTATTGCTGCAATAAATGCAATACTAACAGCCATGCTGGAATCAGCATTACTAAACTTATAATAGATTCTAAAATTGCCCAAAAAATTCTTTGATAATATTCATCAATTTTCTGCTGTAACTGAAGTGAAATGTTACGCTTTCTTTGGGCAACACCATTAGCATAAATGCGTTTATTGTTTTCATATTCGCTGCTAAAAAGCAGTATTTTTGCTTCCTCTTTTTGATTTTTATTAACTAAATCAAAAGATTGATATTCCATTGCAACCAAGCGCTGATTAGCAGCATCAATTATTTTGGCATCCTCATTTTTATATGCTTTAGGAGCAAGTTTAATAGATTCTTTAATAGCAATATCTAGCTTAGGTTCAAATTGGCGATACCGTTGTTCCCAAATAAAGTTACCTGTGGCAGCATTCATCCGGGCTGACATCGTTAATACTTCATCAAGATAAGTAATTTCATCACTCAGCATTTGTAGCTTAAATTCATATTTAACAATATTATTAAAGCTATGATATACTTGCAAGTTTAGCCAAATTTGAGGAATAAATAAGAGCAATGTCAGCAGTACTGTTACAGTTACAAGTTGAGAAGAAACAAATCTCAGCTTATAAGGTAGGTGCATTCTCATACTATTTTTTAGATCCATTTTAATTAGTAATAACTTCATTTAATACTCTTGCATCAATTTTGTTTCATCAGTATTAATACCGAAAAAGTCTCTTAAGAATTTGATATTTTCATTTTGATATATTTTAAAATCAATCTCATTTATTTGTTTAATTTTAATCTTTCTGCCATAGATAAATCCTAAGTTGAAATTCATGAAGTCTAACTTTGTAAAGTTATAAGGAGCTGGATATATAAATTTAGCAAAAAATTTATATATGAATAAATGTAGTTGATTGGTTCTTAAGTCATTACCCATTGTGAATCCTATTACAAAAGCTTCATCTTGAGGAGAAATTCCTCTACTTAAAAGTATGTGAATATAATCATGGTGGCGCAGACTAATTTTTCCAGGTAACGCCAATAGGCTCTTAGGGTTCTCTAGTAACCAAATTACAAAAGGAATTTTCGGGTCATTATATAAACTAAATACTATTGAATGTGCTTTTTTTAAATTAACTTGAGCTATATCCAGTTGAAAAGCTTCATCTAAATCAAAAGCCATATATGTATTTATAATCAAACAACTAACTTATTAATATTTGGTTTTCTCCCAATTTGTCTATACTTAAGAACAAAGTTGTTTGTATTTTTACAATTAAGTACAATAAAACAATTTTACATAAAATTGCAGCATGTATGATCACTGATACCAATTCTATGTGAGGCTGCGCTTTATTCAGGTAGGGGCAATTCATGAATTGCCCCTACAGCGCGGTTTCGGGTAAGTCCTACAGGCGCATCTTCATAAAGAAATGGTATGAGGTTTAGACTAAGGGCAAAGTCATCTAAATGAATAATCATCGACTGATACAGATTGCTGCAACTCTGCTGTGAAAAAAGGATGTTGCCGCAATAGCTTTATCATGGTTTAGTTGATGGGCTGTTTACCAAAGTCCTGAATTCGGTAAATATGTTGCCCATATTGGGCAACGAGCTAGATGCCAGAAAGTGTCAAACTAAATATTAAGTTTATAGAAAAGCCGCAAACTCAAACTATGACTCAGCAACCAACTGATTTAGACAAGAAAGCTGTATTTGAGTAGTTGTGGGAGATGACAAAAGAACTCCGTCAAAAACTAGTGGTCTGTCAAATTCATTTTGACGGTTGGAGAGAGGCGATAAATCGCCGTCTCTACAGAAAATTTATTCGTCAATTAGTTCTTGACATACTACTAGAGTCTCGTTTTCAGTTATATCTAGACCCTTGTGTAGAAAATTTAAAGACAACTGACCAATGCCCAATGCCCCATACCCAATGCCCCATGACTAATTTTGAATCCTATCGCGCTTTAGCACTGCAAGTTACCTCTCATGCAGTCAACCAAACAAGCGATCGCCACCAAGCGCGATCGGCTCTAAAATCATTGACCATCGCGGAATCGTATTAGCAGAGACAGGTGCAGGCGAGAGTATGGCAGCATTTGCAGAGATTGATTTAGCAGCATTACGCCGCGATCGCCGCCGACCGGGGTTAAATAATTTACTTGCCCGCCAACGCTTTGAAGTATACGCCGAAAGTTATCAACAATCACACTTTTACCCAGCTAATACTATGCTGGAAGGAGAAGTAGACCGCAAACACTTCCTGCAAACCCAGCAAGCCACCATTGAGCGGTTGGCCAAATTAGGCATAATTTGAATTTGGAAATGGGGCACTTGTACTGAGCGTACCCCTCCGGGGATCTTGCTACGCGTAGCGTCTCCAAGAGTTGCCGTTAGCGCAGCCTAAGAAGAGAAGTATTGGGCACTTGTACTGAGCATTGGATCATTGGAATACAAATAACTCCTAACTCTTAACTCCTAACTCTTAACTCCTAACTCTTAACTCCTAACTCTTAACTCCTAACTCTTAACTCCTAACTCCTAACTCCTAACTCTTAACTCCTAACTCCTAACTCCTAACTTGCAATGACAAAACCAATAGAAGTCCGCAATCCTCGAACTGGCAAATTTGACTACGTAATTATCCCGCCCCCTCCAAGGCTGCTGGTACAGCAATGTAAGCGCACGCGTCGGGCGCAAGTTCGCTGGCAGCAGTTGGGCTTAGAGGGGAGAATTGAAGCCTTACAGCAGTGGAAACAGGCGATATTATCTGGACGCGATCGCTTAACGGAAGCTTTGGTAAATGATACAGGAAGATTGTCAGTCTCAGTATTAGAAATAGATTCCTTCATCTCTAGCATCGATCGCTGGTGTCGGTTAGCGCCGGAGTTGCTGCAAGAATCTGCAAAAAATACAGCTATTCCGTTTATCGCCTTGCAACAAACATCCGTTCCTTATCCCCTAGTTGGGATAATTAGCCCGTGGAATTTTCCCCTAGTGCTGTCTACCATTGATACCATTCCGGCATTGCTGGCAGGTTGTGCCGTGATTGTTAAACCCAGTGAAATCGCTCCCCGCTTCGTAGCACCAATGATTACAGCACTCAATGCCGTCCCGAAACTGCACGATGTCTTAACTTTTGTTGAAGGAGCAGGCGCAACCGGATCTATTTTGATTGAAAATGTAGATTTGGTATGTTTTACAGGCAGTGTAGCCACGGGGCGAAAAATAGCAGAAGCGGCTGCTAAACGGTTTATTCCAGCTTTTTTGGAATTAGGAGGGAAAGATCCGGCGATCGTTTTAGAATCAGCCAATTTAGAATTAGCAACCTCAGCAATATTATGGGGTTCCGTCGTCAACACCGGACAGTCATGCCTATCAATTGAGCGAATTTATGTTGCTGAATCAATATTTGAAAAGTTTTACCATCAACTAATAGCCAAAGCACATCGCGTTGGGCTAGCCTACCCGACAATTGAAAGTGGAGAAATTGGCCCGATTATCACCGAAAGACAAGCAGCAATTATTAGCGACCATCTCCAAGATGCAGTGGAAAAGGGAGCAGTAATTCACTGTGGCGGTGTAGTTGAGGACTTAGGTGGGGGTTGGTGGTGTCGTCCGACAGTTATCACCCAAGTTGACCATTCCATGAAAGTGATGACCGAAGAGACTTTTGGCCCGATTATGCCAGTGATGCCTTTTTCCACAGTAGAGGAAGCAGTATCTTTAGCCAACGACTCAATTTATGGATTGAGTGCTGCTGTGTTTGCCGAGTCAGAAGCAGAAGCCCTAGAAGTTGCGTACCGGATAGATGCAGGTGGCATCAGTATCAACGATGCTGGACTCACCGCTATGATACATGAGGGAGAGAAAAACGCCTTTAAATTCTCTGGTTTGGGAGGGTCACGCATGGGTGTGGCGGCGCTAAAACGGTTCATGCGAAAAAAAGCTATTTTGATCAAAACTAACGCTACTAATGACCCTTGGTGGTTTGATAATGGGGAGTGACCAATGCCATCATCACTATGCAAATCATTACCGTAACCAATGGCGTAGCTTGCCGCCGTACTCCTTTGGAGAAGCAAGCTACGCAAAGTGTTTCCAAGAGTTGGCATCGCATTCTCATTCTGTTCAAAATATTTGTTTTACCACAGGCGATCGCCTCTGCCACAGTTTCGTCTACGATAAGGGACTTCCAAGAAATAAATTATCCAAAGAAACGAACCACAGAGACACAGAGAACACAGAGAGAGGAGAAATAGAGAGGGTTTTTGCCTCAGTTTTCGGATATTTTTTTATTTGGAAGTCCCTAACCAAAGCACCTGGAAGAATTTTGATAGTTTTGCTTCAGAACACAAGTCTATTGCTTCAGAACACAAGTCCATTCGTTAACTTGGTCAGTGGCGTGGTGTTGAAGTATGGCAAAGACAGCCGGGAATATGAGATGAAAGGCATCGCGGCTCGTTTCTTTGTCGTTTAACAATAAGTTGCACACGATTAGTGACAAGTTAAGGAAAAGCAAGATTTTTAAAATGATAAATCCTTCTTGTGCCAAGAGTTTGTCAAGCAGTTTGTGTCAAAGCTCAAATTACTAACTCAAGCGATCTGCCAGCGGTTTTGCTGCAATCGCGTTCAGGTCAACCACCGTTTGCTGCTCCAGTTGCAGCGCCGCAGCAAAGACATTCTGACGTAAATGCTCAACCGATGAGGTGCCGGGAATCAGCAAGATATTGGGGGAGCGCTGAAGCAACCACGCCAGCGCTACTTGCATCGGTGTCGCGTTTAAAGACTTGGCGGTACTTTCAAGTACTGAAGATTGTAGCGGCGTGAACCCACCCAGAGGGAAGAACGGCACATAAGCGATGCCCTGCTGTGCGAGATCGTCGATGAAAGCATCATCTTCCCGGTGTGCCACGTTGTACTGGTTCTGCACACAGACAATCTCCGTAATCCTTTGTGCCTCTGTTAACTGTGTAGGCGTGACATTGCTCAAACCGAGGTGACGAATTAATCCCTGCTTCTTAAGTTCGGCTAAGGTCGTTAGCGGCTCGACCAGAGAACCCTCCGATCGTCCGTGACCGTCACCCATCAAGCGGAGATTGACGACATCGATCGTGTCGAGTCCGAGGTTACGTAGGTTGTCGTGAATCGCTTCGGTCAGATCCTGCCGCGACATCGCAGGAACGCATGAGCCATCTTCAGGACGGCGCGCTCCAACCTTGGTTACAATTACCAAATCTTCCGGGTAGGGATGCAGCGCTTGTCGGATAATCTGATTCGTGATGTGAGGTCCGTAGAAGTCGCTCGTATCGATGTGATTAATGCCAAGTGATATCGCTTCGCGCAAAACGGCAACGGCTGCATCCACATCTCGCGGCGCACCCCATACATTCGGACCCGCGAGTTGCATAGCACCATAGCCTATGCGCTTCATTGTGATTGAGGTGTTCGGCAGCGTCAAATTGCCGCCAAGGTTCGTTTGCTCAGACATATCGTTACTTTCTCCAAGAATTTTTTAGTGATTTAACGAAAGCAATGTTGAGAGTAAAGTTATTGTAAAAGCTGGAAATTCAATCAGATATTATTCGCCGCTCACTCGCAACACGATATACACCAGATCACCTTCCCGCTCCATCTCATCCCAGATACCAAAAATCAGAAGCAACCACCTAGAGGTAATATCTAACACTGGTAACAACTCGACTTTTTTGCTTTCGTAAAGCAGTCTTTAAAAACAAGGCTGTTTGATTGTGTAAAAAACTTTCCCACCAGATACGTGGGACAAAAGTGGGAATAATGACTGTTGTAAACACACCTACAGCATACAGAGAAATTAACCGATCAACACTGCCTTTGAAGACAATGAGCAGAGTCGCACTAAATAAGCTCAATAGAATAATACCATTAGATTGAGCCACTCCCCCGTTTTCAAAACGGGGGATTCAGGCATCAGACAGAGATTGCAGTCTGAGACTGTCTAATATCTCCTACGCCTAGAGTCGAACTCCCGACTCTTTTAATATTCAAACTGGCGTTTTTATCTCGGTCATTTTCAGATTGACATGACGGACAACGCCAACGTCATGAAATTTTTTGTATTTAAGACATAAGAGCGTTAAAAAATTCCTTGAGAGTTGAACAAAATCTTTAATGGCAAGGCTTTTGGCGATTGCTCTGATTTATTAGCGTACAAAACTCCCAATTTGGCACAGTCTAGCCAGTAATGAGTAATAAGTAATGAGTAATACCCATTACTTATTGCTTCCAAATTAAAGACAGTTGGAGTCGGGGATTTAAACCCCAACTCAACTGATACTACGTGTAATGGTTAGGGTCTTAAACCCTTGAATTGACGATAAACCTGCCACAAAAATTGGCTCCAATCTGGCGCGATTGTGGGAACAACATATCTGTCCTGCGATTGACTGAAATTGGCTTTGACGTTTCACAGATGGTAGCAGTAGAAAAAATGCTTGCAGATTCGTAGTAATATCAACAGGAGTTTTGATATCAATTTTTATACAACGAGAAAAAAATTGGAGTGTTCTGAATGTCTACATTTAGCGTCACTAATACCAACAACAGTGGTCTAGGTTCACTACGGCAGCAAATTCTAAATGCCGATCTCGCTGGCGGAACAAATATCATCAATTTTGGTGGACTGTTTGATGATGGGCTGGCTCATACGATCAATCTGACTGGTAGTAGTCTCAGGATCACAGATCACCTTACCATTCAAGGCACAAATCCCAGCTTACTAACAATTAAGGATGATACTGCTGACCGTGTTTTTGATATTGGCAAAGGTGCAACATCTGCAATCAACCGGCTGACTATTACCAATACATACGATGGTGCAAATGGAGGCGGTGGTATCTCCAACGAAGGCATCCTTACACTGAGCGACAGCATCATCAAGGGCAACACTGTAAGCGATCAGATAAATACCCATGCACCAGTAGGAGTTGCATCATTTGCCGGCGAGGGCAGCGAGGGTGGCGGCATTCTCAACACTGGCAGTCTCACTGTGAACCACAGCACCATCATTGACAACAGAGCAGCCTACGGCGGCGGCATTTACAACACTGGCAGTCTCACAGTGAACCACAGCACCATCACTGACAACAGAGCATTCGTCGGCGGCGGCATTGACAATACTCGCAGCATTGACAATACTGGCAGACTGACCGTGAACTACAGCGCCGTCACTGACAACAGTGCAGACTACGAGGGCGGCGGCATTTTCACCAATAGTAATTTATCTTTATCTTATAAATCATCAATCACTACCGTGAGTTATAGCACCATTAGTGGTAATCAGGCTAGCGATGGTGGCGGCATTGATTCCTCTAATTTTTCCTACCTAGTGGTGGACAACAGCACTATCACGTCCAATAATGCCAACAACTATGGTGGTGGCATTGAAGAGAGTTTTTCCTACCTAGTGGTGGACAACAGCACTATCACGTCCAATAAAGCTTACGACGATGCTGGTGGCATTTACAAATTCAACAGCAATCAATACACAGAGTACAATAGCAGGATCTATAATAACTCTCCTGATAATGTTGTAAGCATGGTAGATAAGTTAGTCCACCCATCCAATTTGCAATTGGAAGTTTTAACGATTAACAGCCCCCCCTTTTTGGGAAAAATCAGAGCAGTGCAGTCCGCGCAATAAGTGCGTTTGCCCTGAAAGATGGGGGGAGTTTGAGCAAGCCTTGTTAAATTAAACTCCCCAGCGTTGCGTCAATTTGAATTTATGGGGATTATCTTTTTACTTTTTACTTCTTACTTGCCTCAAACTTTAAACCCAGATCAACTTAAGGAAATCTTCAAAAGCGCGATCATCGAATTAATTCGTGACAATCGAAAAGAAGTCTCTGAATTTCTGGCAGAAATTATTGAAGATGTGGCAATGGAGCAAGCGATCGCTGAAGGTGAAACAACTGAACTGGTTAGCCGTGAGTCTATCTTTCAACTTTTGGAGCTTATATGAAATGATCTACATTAGTCCCGACAATAACAATCGTGCCCGCACTTGGCATTGGTTTAAGAACAATCAAATCTTTCAACGCACCCTAATTCAAGAAGAACGGCTAAAATAGTAATTTCTCTCCTCAAAGATAAACCCTCATTATATTACCTCCCTTTATTCTCCAGTCAGTCATTGCACCCCACAGGCCAGTTGCTTCTCCCAAAATGAGAAAGGGAGAAACAACTGGCTTCCCCTTAATCCCCTCTCAGCCTCAAGGGTAGACAAAGCGTAGCTTTGGCGGCGTGGGGTTCTCCGGGTTTAATAATTAATCAAACGTATATGATATAATTCTCGTCTCAAATCTCAACTTAGTAAGGTACACCCATGGCCAAAGGTGACAAAATAAACTTTTCTACCCCTAGCGGGTTTCCAGAATTTCTTCCTAGCGAAAAGCGTCTAGAATTATATTTGCTAGATATCATCCGTAGAGTTTTTGAAAGCTATGGATTTACGCCCATCGAAACACCTGCTGTAGAACGTTTAGAAGTGCTGCAAGCTAAAGGGAATCAAGGCGACAATATTATTTATGGAATTGATCCCATCCTGCCACCAAATCGACAAGCCGAGAGAGATAAATCGGGTGAAACTGGTTCAGAATCAAGAGCTTTAAAGTTTGACCAAACAGTTCCCTTGGCAGCGTATATTGCCCGTCACCTGAATGAATTAATCTTTCCCTTTGCCCGCTACCAAATGGATGTAGTTTTTCGTGGTGAACGGGCAAAAGATGGGCGTTTTCGTCAGTTTCGTCAGTGTGATATTGATGTAGTTGCTCGTCGTGAACTCAGCTTGCTCTATGATGCTCAGATGCCTGCAATTATCACTGAGATATTTGAAGCAATTAATATTGGTGACTTTCTGATTCGCATCAATAACCGTAAAGTTCTTACTGGTTTCTTTAAGTCAGTAGGAATTGCTGAAAATCAAATTAAATCCTGTATTGGTATTGTTGATACTTTAGAAAAAATTGGTGAAAGTAAAGTAAAACAAGATTTAGAAAAAGAAGGAATTTCAGCAGAACAGGCGCAAAAAATTATTGAATTTGTCAAAATTGATGGTTCGGTTGATGAAGTCTTAGATAAACTTAAACACCTCGCACAAAATCTGCCAGAAACGGAGCAATTGAACTTAGGAGTTACCGAATTAGAAACGGTAATTACAGGCGTGCGTCATCTGGGAGTTGCTGAGAATCGTTTCTGTATTGATTTATCCATTGCGCGTGGTCTTGATTACTATACCGGCACAGTTTACGAAACAACCCTATTAGGACATGAAGCTTTAGGCAGTATTTGTTCTGGTGGTAGATATGAAGAACTAGTCGGGGTATTTTTGGGTGAAAAGATGCCTGGTGTAGGCATTTCTCTTGGCTTAACTCGCTTAATTAGTCGCTTGTTAAAAGCTGGAATTCTTAATACCTTAGCTGCTACACCAGCCCAAGTGATGGTAGTGAATATGCAAGAGGATTTAATGCCCACTTATTTAAAAGTTTCTCAACATCTGCGTCAGGCGGGAATTAATGTGATCACTAACTTTGATAAGCGTCCCTTGGGTAAACAATTTCAATTAGCAGACAAACAAGGAATTCAGTTTTGCGTAATTATTGGTTCTGAAGAAGCAGCAGCGCAAAAGTCCTCGCTCAAAGACTTGAAAACAGGCGATCAAGTAGAAGTGCTATTAGGAAATTTGGCTGAAGAAGTTAAAAGAAGGCTGACTTAAAATTCGATTTATCCATTACCGACTGTCTATTAAAATGCGTTACAGCTTCCGCCTCACACACTCTATTTATCTGGGAGTTTTTTATGAGTTTTTCGGATCTCCCTAATCTCTGGGTTCCTCTAGCACTTTTAGGTTTAATTGTGATGGCTGCTGTATTTTTCAGCCGCAGTAGTTGAGTAGCATATCAAGGATTACCGCGCCGAAAATCTTCATGAATGGCGACTACTTGGTACGATAAAGTACAGAGTGTGACAACTTAACTCAGAAAAGGAATGCGTACATGGGAAAAGGGAGATTAGAAGCATTCAGCGATGGGGTGATTGCCATCATCATCACTATTATGGTGCTGGAAATCAAAGTGCCGCATGGGTTCGATTTAGCCGCGCTGCGTCCGCTAATCCCGGTGTTTCTGAGCTATGTGCTGAGTTTTATTTATATCGGCATCTACTGGAACAATCACCATCACCTACTACAAGCAGTCCGACACGTTAATGGGCGTATCCTTTGGGCTAATTTGCATTTGCTGTTTTGGTTATCGCTAATCCCCTTCGTCACTGGCTGGATGGGTGAGAATCACTTTGCCGCCATGCCAGTTGCCCTTTATGGTACGGTGTTGTTGTTGAATGCGATCGCTTACTTCATCCTTACCCGCACCCTCATTTCTCACCACGGCAAGGATTCGACTCTAGCGATCGCAGTTGGTGAAGATTTCAAAGGAAAAGTATCGGTGGTCTTCTATGCTGTAGCAATTCCACTTGCCTTTGTCAACTCATGGTTTGCCTGTGCATTGTACGTTTTAGTCGCGGTAATCTGGCTGATCCCTGACCGTCGCATTGAGAAGACTCTCATTTCTTGAAGGAATTACGAATTACCTACAAGTGCAGTAAGGGAGCTATGTTAATTCGTTGGCTTCTTCATAAGTCTTGCCATCGCTCATTATCTTAGTTGCTTCAAAACGCGATTGACTTGCTGTTCTGTAAGCTTTTTAGAAGCTATATTTAAGTCATACAGGTTCTAAAATGATACCTGTATTCAAAAGATTGCAAAAGTATCAAAAGCAAAATAAGATGGTTCACAAAATTGCCTTGTTCAATCACAAAGGTGGTGTCAGTAAGACCACAACGACTTTTAATTTAGGTTGGATGCTTGCTTCAAAAGGTAAGAGAGTTATCCTTGTAGATACTGATCCTCAATGTAATCTAACAGGAATAGCTCTAAAAGAAGAAACTGAAGATGACGAGGCAAGGATAGAAAATATCTACAATACACATTCAAATATCAAAACTGGCTTGGCTCCTGCTTTTGAGTCACAGCCACGGGCTATTGAAGCTGTAGATTGTATTCCGATAGAAGGACAAGAAGGTTTATTTTTATTACCTGGTCATGTTGGCTTTGCTGAATACGAAGTAACATTAGGCATCGCGCAGGAACTCAATCGATCAATTCAGACACTCAAAAACTTGCCAGGTGCTATTTCTGAACTCTTGGAAAAAACTGCTAATAAATTTAATGCTGACTATATTCTGATTGATATGAGTCCAAGTTTAGGAGCAATCAATCAGAACTTACTAATGACAAGTGACTTTTTCTTAGTGCCTACAAATGCTGATTTTATCTCTGTAATGGCAATTGATTCTCTGTCTAGAATTTTATCAAAGTGGTGTGCTTGGGCAAGGATAGCAAGTGCAAATCCTATATTAAAGGAAGCTGTTTATCCATTTCCAGAATTTAACTTGAAATTTTTAGGAACTATAGTTCAAAACTATAGAATTATTAGGGGTAAAGAAACAGCAGCATTTCAAACATGGATACAAAAAATAGAGAATACAGTTACTCATAAATTAGTACCAGTTCTAGAGCAAAATAAACTGTTATTACCAAAGCAAGTCTATACCGAGCAGGGTATGAATGATAGTTTTACCCTGACAAAAATTTCTAATTTTAACAGTTTAATTGCTATATCACTGGGACACAGTACACCAGTTTATGCTCTAACATCTGAACAATTCAACCAGAAAGGCATAGTATTAGAAGCTAATCAAAGAAAGCAAAATGAATTTAGAGAAACTTTTTCTGACTTAGCAGATAAAATTATTGCACTATCATCCAGCTATGCAATCAGCGCTTGACCAATTTCGCATTAGTATTCAGCGTGTTCGGGATCTGATTGCTCTTCATACTTCCGTTAAGGCTCAAGCTACTGCTGCTTTGGATCTTTCAGACATTTTACGAGCTGCCCTAGTTCTAACTGTTAGTGCCTTGGATTATTATATCCATGAGGTTGTCACATTGGGTATGCTGGAAATTCATCGAGGAGAACGTGCTGAACCAGTATCTTCAGCTAATACTCCTCAATCAGCCTTTTCCCGTTTTCAAGTTTCCTTAGGAAGCGCTCGTGAGGATAGAAGAATAGCCATAGATATTGCCTCTTGGATAGAGAGTGATATACAGCAGGTTTATGGAGCTAACTTTTTACAGCAGTCTCATACTATTTCTGGTTTAATTCCAGCTATATCAAATAGTATTTTAAACAGATTAAATAATACTTCATGGTTAGAAGATGAGATTCGAGAACGTCTAAGTTATCAAAGCTTCCAGCAACCTGACAAAATAGCTGATGCAATTAGGCAAATTTCGGATAAAAAATTGTGGGATGAGGTTGCTATTAAAATGAGTAAACCTGCTAAAGATATTAAGCAAAAACTTACTTTAATTGTTGATCGCAGAAACAAAATTGCTCACGAAGCAGATATAGAGCCTACCCTCAACATAGGTAATCGCTGGTATATTGACGAATCAATGGTTGGTGATACAGTTGATTTTATTGAGCAGCTAATAGAGAGTATTCATCAAATTTTGTAACTTTGGGTAGATCAAGGGTAGATATTGTTGACTAATTGACCAAGATAGGCAAGCAATCGTTGTAGATAGATGAGGGCTACGATCGCCCTACTTGTGCAAAGTATCTAAAAAATATTTAAGTCACTTTTAACGGTTTCTGAGGAAAAGTAATTGGCTGTGGCAAAGTTTTTCCTTGCTCTTCATACCATTCAATCAGAGACTCAATCACTTCTTGTCCGTGTTTAGCGGCTTCTTCATAACTCTTACCATGAGTGTGGAATTGCTGCCAAGGGAATTCCGGTAAGTGTACCAAGTAGCAATTATCCTCATCTGACCATTGAATTACCATACTATAGCGATCGCTCATTATTCTTCCTCTATTTCTCCTAGTTGTTTCAAAACACGATTGACTTGCTTTTCCAAGTATCGGGGTGCATCGTCTCCATCTTTTCCCGCAATGGTAACTGGTTCGTCAGGTATCAATGGGTGAGTCCAGAAGGTATGACTACCTTTTGCAGGGCGATAGACAAACCCAGCCTTCAACAAAATAGCTTTTAACTCTCTAATTTTATTGGGCATCTCTTCTAAATTTAAATCCTTCTAATTTAAATCATTTTATATTTCCCTAATTAGGTTAACCAAACTCTCTAACTATCGTTGCTATCGGCAAAAATAGTGAGAGTTCATTGTCTTGAAAAGGAATAAACTCATACTTGAGATAAAATTCCTTTGCCTGAAAATCAATAGCATCAACTCTCACGGTATACATACCAATTTCTTGAGAAACACGAACAGCACGATACATAGCATCAGCTAACAATTCGCCTCCCAAACCTTGTCCTTTAACCGAATTATCTACAGCTAATCTCCCAATCAGCATTGCTGGAATCGGATAGGCTGGCATTCCACGATGATAAGATTCTGGTAAGGATTCATACTCAATAACGCTGGCACTAACAGTGTAATAGCCATCAATCTTCAAACTTCCTGATGCCGGAATTGCTACAAATGTTTTAGCAATTCCTTTAATATGATTTTGCCACGCATATTTCTTGAGATAATCATTCAAAATTGCATAACCACAATCAAAAGAATCTCTTTGATGCTTTCTATCAATTGGTACAAAATTCCATCTTGCCTCGCTATCACAAGTCATACTTCTGTCTATATTTGTGAATAGCAGATTTGAGTTTTCCTTTCAGTTCTGGAGGGTTTTCCATTACTGACATAAACAAATCTCTATCAAGATTAGAAAGCACCAGCTTTTCATTCGCATCTATATCTTGCTTGGCGACTGGCAAAATATGAAAAAGTGTATAAGCACTCAAAGAAATTCCTTTGAGACTCGCAGCACGTTCTAATAGTTCTTTTTGCTCTTGGGTAACTCGTAAATCGATACGGCAATCTTTTGCAGATGATGTTTCTGACATGGCTAATTCCTACCTTTAGCTGAGTCTCTATTTACAGCATAGCTAACATTAGTGGACAATGTACACACAATTTTTTAACCAGGATAATTTTTTCATCAGATCCAGGTGAATTAAAATACTAGTGTGGAGATAGCGATCGCCCCTTTCCCCACCAACTTAGATAAAATCACTATGGTGCTAGTTAACTTTAAATCTGATGAAAAGCGATATCTCCGATGGGCTACGCCTACGCCTCTCTCCCCCACTCTCCCTTCAACTTCCCGAACTACTTGCGCCAGCAGGTAACTGGGACTGTGCTAAAGCTGCTGTGGAAAATGGGGCAGATGCGATTTACTTCGGTTTGGATCGCTTTAACGCCAGAATGCGGGCACAAAATTTTACTGAGGCAGACTTACCTCAATTGATGGCATTTCTGCATCGTCGAGGCGTAAAGGGTTATGTTACTGTCAACACACTAATATTTCCCAAAGAACTAGCAGAAGCGCAGCAATATCTCCGCACAATTATTGCCGCAGGTGTGGATGCAGTGATTGTTCAAGATATTGGTATATGCCGTCTCATCCGTCACCTCTCCCCTGATTTTCCCATCCATGCTTCCACCCAAATGACCATTACCAGTGCGGCTGGGGTGGAATTTGCCAAATCTCTCGGCTGTCAATTGGTGGTGCTGGCGCGTGAATGTTCTCTCAAGGAAATCAATAAAATACAGCAGCAGATTGCCCTACAAGAAACTTCGCTGCCCTTGGAAGTCTTTGTTCACGGTGCTTTGTGCGTAGCATATTCCGGTCAGTGTTTGACTAGTGAGGCTTTAGGCGGACGTTCTGCTAACAGAGGTGAATGTGCCCAAGCTTGCCGGATGCCCTACGAGTTAATCGCTGATGGGGAAATTGTCAATTTAAAAGAACGCAAATATTTACTTAGTCCACAAGATTTAGCCGGGTTAGATGTTCTGCCAGATTTGGTGAAATCAGGAGTAACTTGTCTCAAGATTGAAGGTCGCCTGAAAGCTCCAGAGTATGTTGCCAATGTCACCCGTGTTTATCGGCAAGCTTTGGATGGGGTGATGGACGAATTGGAAAGACCTAACCCCCTAACCCCCTTCCCTGCAAGGGAAGGGGGAATAAAGGCTCCCATCTCCGCTATGCCTAACGGCAGGCTGACGCCAACGGAGAGGGGTTGGGGGAGAGGTCAATCAGATCAAGAACACTACAACTTAGAGATGGCATTTTCTCGCGGACTCTACACGGGTTGGTTTGGCGGGATTAATAATCAGGAATTAGTTCACGCCCGCTTTGGTAAAAAGCGCGGGGTTTATTTAGGTGAAGTTACCCGCATCCACAACGAACAGGTAACAGTCAAATTGGAAGCGCCTGTAAAACCAGGGGATGGAATTGTGTTTGACTGCGGTCATCCAGAGGCGAAGGAAGAAGGCGGACGGGTTTATGCTGTGGTGTCCAAAGGTAAAGAAACCATGCTGACATTTGGGCGAAATGACTTGAATCTGCGTCGAGTGCATTTGGGCGATCGCATTTGGAAAACCAATGATCCAGAATTAGATAAGCAACTACGTCAGAGTTTTGCTGGCGATAACCCCCAATTTCAGCGTCCCATTGATATAGAAATTTATGGAGAAATTGGTCAGGCGTTGATTGCGATCGCTCGCGATCGATTCGGTAATATTGTCCAAATTGAGTCTGCAATTTCACTGGTAGAAGCTCACACCAAACCCCTAGATACAGAACGTTTACAAGAACAATTCGGTCGTTTAGGTAACACCCCCTTCTGTTTAGGAACGCTAACCAACCATCTCATCGGTGCAATTATGCTACCCGTCAGTGAGTTGAACCGGATGCGGCGAGAAATAGTTGTACAGTTGGAAGAATTGCGGAGTCAACCCAAACGCTGGCAATTACGTTCTGATGTCTCTTTCCAAAACTTACTCCCCTCCTCATTACCCTCATCACCTTCATCCCCCTCACTCATCGTCTTAGTACGAAACCTCAAGCAACTCCAAGCCGCTCTCAAAGCTGGTATTGAGACACTTTACTGTGAATTTGAAGATCCCCGCGCCTACCGAGAAGCAGTACAGCTAGTACGTCAACCCAGACAACAATCCCCAGTCCCCACAATTTGGGTTGCACCACCCCGAATTACCAAACCAGGAGAAAACTGGATTTTGCAGCAAGTGCGTGCTTGTGAAGCCGATGGCTATTTGATACGGAACTATGACCAACTGCAATTTTTTGCCACAGACCGTTGTATTGGAGATTTCTCACTCAACGTTGCTAATCCTTTAACAGCAGATTACTTTCAGCAACACTTTGGTTTAGAACGGCTGACGGCATCATACGACCTGAATATTACCCAATTGCAAGACCTGCTTACCAGTTGCCCTCCCCAGTGGTTTGAGGTGACAATCCATCAGCATATACCGATGTTTCACATGGAGCATTGTGTTTTTTGTGCCTTTCTATCAACGGGTACAGATTATACCAACTGTGGACGACCTTGTGATAAGCATGAAGTGAAATTAAAAGACCGTGTAGGTACTGAACACGTTCTCAAAGCAGATGTCGGTTGCCGAAATACTGTATTTAACGGCACTGCTCAAACGGGAGCCGAGTACGTACAACGTCTGATAGAACTGGGATTACGTCACTTCCGCATCGAGTTTGTGAATGAGACACCAGAGCAAGTGACTAAAACAATACATCGCTACCGTCAACTACTGCAAGGTGAAATTACAGGTTCCCAACTCTGGCGTGAGTTGAAACTGCAAAATCAGCTGGGCGTAACTCGTGGCCCTATGGGAGTATCTGCACTGCGGTCATAATTCATTTTCTGAACGCCCAGCTTGAAAAATCTGTTCGGCGGTCAAGTTTAATTCTGGAAATGTAGGGGATATGATGCGGTCATTTCCCCGAAACAGATTAACTTGATACTCACCATCCACCAAATAGTAAACAGAAATAGTCGGTTGTTTGGGATTACCTATATACCTTCTACCACCCAAAGCTAAATAGTCAATAATCCAATATTCAGGAACACCGAAAGTCTCGTAGTCAACCAGCTTGGATGCATAATCATCCCTCCAATTAGTGCTGACGACTTCAATAACTAAGGGAACCGATGCAGCTTGAGTAACCGTTGATGACTTTTTCCACATCGGTTCTGCTGAAAGATTCTTTTGATTTATCACTATCACATCAGGCGAATAACCTGATTCTTTGTCAGGAACCTTAACTAGTGCTTGCTTGGGTATGAGGTATGGGAGTTTTAATCGTTTGAACTCTAAAGTTACTTCGCCAGCTAAAAAACCATTAATCTCTTCATGATCTCCTACTGGTTGCATTTCAACAATTACCCCATCGTGTAGTTCATAACATCCGCCATCTGGCTTCCAATTGAGGAATTCTTCAAAAGCGATCGTTTTTGGTAAGGCTTGAAACATCACACTTACTCCTGATGATGATTCAGAGTTTAGCAAATTACTTGTTATCACATCACTGAGGAGAATCGCTATAATAACCAGATAGACGTGATTGTAGTCAATGAATGTCATGGAAATTAAAAATATCAAGGAAGAAGCACGACGGCTAATTGACAAATTGCCAGAAAATTTGACATGGGATGATTTAATGTATGAAATCTATGTAAGACAAGCAATAGAAGCGGGATTAAGTGATAGTGAAGCGGGAAGAGTTGTTTCTGTTGAAGAAGTACGTGCAAAATTTGGATTGCAACCGTGAAAGTTTTTTGGACAGAAACAGCCGTTAATCATTTATCCTCTATTTATACCTATATATCTCAAAATTCTCCTCATTATGCTCAAAGACTGGTTGAGCGATTAACTCAACGCTCTGAGCAAATTGCCAAATTTCCATTATCGGGTCGCATTGTCCCAGAATTTTAAACTAAGCAGATTAGAGAAGTTATTGAAGGCTCTTATCGCATTATTTATTATATAAAGTCTGACCAAATTGATGTTCTTGCTGTTCTTCATGGTTCTCAACAAATTGAACCTATAATTGATGAAACTTGATTCTTTGGTAAGCGTTCAGGGGGTGTAAAGAAGACGAAAAACACGCCCCAAAATCAAGGAATGAAATTAAGCCGCTTTTAAAAAGTCAGAATTATCAGAACAAATAGTAACTTGTGGAAGCGAAGAAGGCGCAATTTTACTAGCACGAGCAGCAACAACAGCCTGAATCATACGCGATAAATCGCCGTCTCCACAAGTGTTTTGTTGCTCATTCTAAACTGTATTGCGTTATAAACTCAATGTTGGAATCGGCTAAATGTTAATGTTTCCTTAAAGCTCTAATAGTTAATGCTTAAACCTATATCAGTATTTTTGTGAGGCTTACAATCATTTTGTAAAAATCAATGCAACTACAGTTATTTAAGTGGGCGATTCTTCCCGTTGCGTTTGTGGCTGCGAGCCTCCTAAGCGTACACGCGGTAGTGGCGGAAAAGGGTGAAAGCGTTGGAAGGTTCGAGAAGAGCGAAAGGTTTGAACGGGGTGAAAGGGGCAGAAGGATCAAACATATCTTTGTCATAGATATGGAGAACCACAACTTCACGCAACCCAGCAGCGATACAAGTGCGCCCCCTCAGATACTCGGCAATCCCGCAGCCCCGTATCAGAACAGTCTCGTTACTCCCGGAAATCGGAATTCCGCTCAGGTCTCTTACGCCGGTGCTTACCATAACGTTCTGGCTACACCGTCCGGCAATAATCCGAGCATCCACCCGTCCGAGCCAAACTATATTTGGCAGGAAGCCGGCAATAACTTTGGCGTGTTGAACGACAATGATCCTTACAAAGATCCTGGTGGCACTAACCAGAATACGACACTCCATCTCAGTGCTTTACTTCAGCAAGCTGGTATCTCTTGGAAATCCTACCAGGAA
This sequence comes from Nostoc sp., assembly GCF_036917815.1. GTDB lineage: Bacteria > Cyanobacteriota > Cyanobacteriia > Cyanobacteriales > Nostocaceae > Nostoc. Next base: position 124,906 of record NZ_JBALEK010000100.1, read on the forward strand.
GATATTGACGTAGCAAAAAATGCTAATGGTCTGCTTACCAACACGGTTCTACCTCGAAACCAGTGGACTGTCCCTCTGACCAGCTTCAATGGGACATCACCTGATTACACTAACCCCTACAACGGTAGCCATCAATATAACTTTGCGTGTAAACACGATGGTCATCTGTTTTTCACTGACACCAACGGTGGTAACGACCCAACACCAGCAAATCCTCTAGCATCTAAATATGCACCATTGCAACAATTAGAGCAAGACCTTGCTCATAATACAGTTGCCACTTACAACCTGATTACACCAGACCAATTCAACGATTCACACACTGCGTTGACTAATGGCTTTGACTATCATGGGGTGCATTACACAGGCGATCAGTCCCAAGTTGCACAGGGTGACAACTTTCTTGCGAAGATCATTCCAGAGATCATGCGCTCGGATGCTTACAAGGATGATGGTGCGATCGTGATCTGGTGGGATGAGAGTGAAGGCACTAACGCCAACGACTTCAGCCACACCCTGGAGGAAATCGTCATCTCACCTCTGGCCAAAGGCAACGCCTATGAAAGCTTCGTAAATTACACCCACTCGTCCGACCTGAAGAGCTGGGAAGAACTCTTCGGTGTGTACGCACCAGGGCACGTGTTTTTGGGTGATGCAAACTCCCCAAGTACCAAGGACTTCTCGGATCTGTTTAAGGACGGGGCACTCACCTCGATCGGGTGGAGGCAATAGACAAATAAACAGGAGTAATTCGCGCCGTAGAGGATCACCTGAAGTCAACGACAATTCAACCCAAAAAGCATCCGCGTTGAGATCAAGATAAAACTCTCGAATGATTGTTTTTAGTTGTAACCAAATATCTTCTTATTGTTGTAAGCCGCCCTATTCAACACTGCTGGGCAGTTTGTTTAACTATCTCCACAAGCCTCAGCACGGTTGGGGATGTCTCGTTTTTTCGCCAAATCATCGCGATCGCTACTTTTGGGCTAGGTTCTTGTAATTTTTTATAAACTACGCCAATCCGTTGCAGGTTTTGCAAAGATTCTGGCACGATCGCAATGCCCATCTCGGCTGCTACTAGGCTAACAATCGTCTGCATCTGGATGGCTTCTTGAACAACCTTGGGACTAAAGCCTGCTTGCTGGCACAGACTGATAATTATGTCAGTAATCTTTCTAGTTGCTCGGCTATTACTTCATCTTCCACCATTGGTCTGTGTTTCTTTTTGGCGTGATCTCTATTGGTTTTTCGGCTGGTGGTCATGGCTGGCCTCAATCGCTCAATTACTTGTCCAGATTGAGTTTCCCACTATTTTTGACCTCTGCAAACATCACCCTCGACAATTTCCCCTTTTCCTTAACTTGTCACCAATGGGAGAGTTTCAACCTTCTACTTGCTGCTAAGTGTGATTCTGTGTAAATTCTTTGATTGCCTAGCGTCCATTAGGCGCGTTAGTTTCCCTTCTGTCTCCCACCGCCTTAATGTCGATGAAGAAACACCGATTAATCCGCCAAATTCTGCAACCTTCCACATAAACTTGTCTAAAATACCTAATTCTAGATAAGTTTAGCAAAGTTTTCTGTCATTTAGTTTATCTCTATGTTCAGAATATTCATCGCCCCAAGTGTATGTTGCACCATCCAAGCCACCACGGGCGGCGTATTCCCATTGAACTTCCGTGGGTAGGGATTTTCCTGACCATTTGGCATAGGCTAGGGCATCTTCGTAAGCTATGTGAACAACTGGGTAGTTGGATTTGTTGGCAATCGCACTGTCTGGGCCAAAGGGATGTTGCCAATTCGCGCCAGTAGTCCAATGCCACCAACTCAGAAAGGAAACTTGCTTGACACCTGGTTTTACCATCTCAAACACTAAGGAACCCGGTAATCGCTGCTCATCGGGTAAATCGGGAAACTGTTTTTGAGATAAGGGACGCTCTGCAACTGTCACATATCCTGTAGCTTTGACAAATTCACCAAATTGTGCATTTGTTACCTCATATTTATCAATACAGAAGTTAGTCACCGTTGCATCTCCAGGCGATCGCTCTTCCACAAAACTGGAATTATCAGACCCCATTTTGAACGTTCCTCCTGAAATCATCGCCATACCTTGGGGACAGGGATTGACTGTGGCTGCCAATGCGGTTGTATTGATGAATAAGAGTGCGATCGCTATTCCCTGAATGAATATTAATGTGAGAAAGCAATATTTTTTTCCATCCCGAATATTCTCACTTTTGCTATTTCTAATTGAATGCCTGTAGTTCATCAATAAGATTCAACTTTTCCTAAAACTTATATTATTTTGGATTTTAGATAAACTGGTATGATGCTTTGATCGCACGGCTGTTATAACTTTGTGGTTGTAATCAATCTAATAGGATGTTGCCGGGGTTAAAGCACAGCTAAAACTACCGCTTAATTCTAGTCAAACTAGAAAATACTGTACATCTATCGACTTAGCGTATTTTTTAGATATTAAGTCAGACTTTCTCACAATCGGTGATGAAAATCAAGAGGTTTTTACAAAAAACTTAGCAAAATCGTCAAAGTCCTAAGCAGCAAGGGTTTAAGGTGGTTGATGCTCAATTAAACACAGGTGACATCATAGCCAAGCTCGGTCGTATTGACTTCACCCCGGTAGAAATTGACTGACAAAATTGTTAATATACTAAAAGTCGATAGATTTATGATTATTTATCAAAATATCTTTGCTAGCAATAATTCTCTATGTCTGAAAAATATCGCTTTGAAACATTGCAAGTCCATGCAGGACAAGAACCAGCTGTAGGAACTAATGCCCGCGCTGTACCGATTTATCAAACAACGTCATACGTTTTTGACAATGCGGATCATGGGGCGCGGTTGTTTGCGCTGCAAGAGTTTGGCAATATCTACACGCGGATCATGAATCCGACAACGGATGTATTTGAAAAGCGAATTGCTGCTTTAGAGGGGGGTGTAGCAGCGTTGGCTACCTCTAGTGGTCAGGCGGCGCAGTTCTTGGCTTTAAGTACGATCGCTCAAGCTGGGGATAATATTGTTTCCACCAGTTTTTTATATGGGGGAACCTATAATCAATTTAAAGTTGCATTACCACGTTTAGGTATAAATGTCAAATTTGTCGAAGGAGACGAGGTAGAAAATTTTCGTCAGGCGATCGACGATCGCACAAAAGCATTGTATGTGGAAACCATCGGCAATCCCCAATTCAATATTCCCGACTTTGTTGCCTTAGCCCAAATTGCTCATGAAAATGGAATTCCCCTGATTGTCGATAATACCTTTGGGGCTGGCGGATATCTGGCTCGACCAATTGAACACGGTGCAGATATTGTAGTTGAATCTGCAACTAAGTGGATTGGTGGTCACGGCACTTCTATCGGTGGCGTAATTGTCGATTCTGGTAAATTTGACTGGGGTAATGGCAAATTTCCCGTCTTTACTGAACCATCCCCCGGTTATCATGGGCTGAATTTTCAAGAAGTATTTGGTGTAGGTAGTCAATTTGGTAATATTGCCTTCATTATCCGTGCCAGAGTAGAAGGGTTAAGGGATTTTGGTCCCTCATTGAGTCCATTTAACGCCTTTCTGTTATTACAGGGATTAGAGACTCTTTCTCTGCGTGTAGACCGCCATGTGAGCAACGCTTTAGAATTAGCTCAGTGGTTAGAAAAGCAACCACAAGTAGCATGGGTCAATTATCCAGGACTTCGCCATCACCCTGCTCATGAGCGAGCCAAAAAATATCTCAGACACGGATTTGGCGGAGTCTTAAATTTTGGTATCAAGGGCGGACTAGAAGCGGGTAAAACCTTTATTAATCATGTGAAATTAGCAAGTCATTTAGCAAACGTTGGGGATGCTAAAACCCTCGTTATTCATCCTGCTTCCACAACCCATCAACAACTAAGTGATACAGAACAACTTTCCGCCGGTGTGACACCTGATTTAGTGCGTGTATCAGTGGGAATTGAACACATTGACGATATCAAAGAAGATTTTGAGCAAGCATTTCAACAGATTAGTCATTAGTCATTGGTCATTGGTCATTGGTCATTGCTCTCTCGCTCATGTTCACCAAATCTAAAATTCTGAATTTTGATTTTATTGTCTCCTCAGTTAGTATTAGATGAATTATCAGCACTTCATTTCACCACAAACTCAGTATTATCATTTGCCGATGCTATTTGAGTTAGAAGGAGGCGAAGTTTTAACTGGGGTTCAGGTCGCTTATCGAACTTGGGGAAAGTTAAACTTGGAAGGCGATAATGGAGTGCTAATTTGTCATGCTTTAACTGGTTCGGCTGATGCAGATGACTGGTGGGAAGGTTTGTTAGGTTCAAAAAAAGCACTGGATAGCGATCGCAATTTTATTGTATGCAGCAATATTTTGGGAAGTTGTTATGGCACTACGGGAGCAACTAGCATCAATCCCCAAACAGGAATCCGTTATGGCGGATCATTTCCAGCGATTACGATTCGGGATATGGTTCACTTACAAACTGCACTGATTAAATACCTGGGAATTAAATCTTTACAACTAGTAATTGGTGGGTCACTCGGTGGGATGCAGGTACTAGAGTGGGCATTATTATATCCAGAAATCGTGCAAGCGATCGCACCAATTGCCACTTCCGGTAGACATTCAGCTTGGTGTATTGGGTTGAGTGAAGCTCAAAGACAGGCTATATATGCTGATCCCAATTGGCTTGGGGGTGACTACACACCAGAACAGCCACCAAACCAAGGATTAGCTGTAGCGCGGATGATGGCGATGAGTGCTTACCGTTCTTGGCAGACCTTTACAGAACGTTTTGGACGACAGTATGATGCTTCTGCTGACCAATTTACGATCGCTAGCTACTTACAACATCATGGTCAAAAGCTAGTACAGAGATTTGATGCCAATACTTACATCACTCTCACCCAAGCGATGGATAGTCATGATATTGCTCAAGGTCAAGACTATAAATCTGTTCTGCAAAGCATTAAACAACCTGCTTTAGTTGTTGCTATTGATTCTGACATTCTTTATCCGCCGATAGAACAACAAGAATTAGCAGATTTAATTCCTCATGCTCAACTAGGTTTGCTGAAATCAATTTACGGTCACGATGCTTTTTTAATTGATACAGAAGCCCTTAATAAGCTATTAATTAACTTTCGATAAGCTTTCACACTCCTCCTCATTATTCAACTCGCACTCGGCTATCAATTTTAATTAGGGGACTTCCAATTGAAGGAGGCAGGAGGCAGGAGGCAGTTGGGGATTCGACCCCTACTGATTTAGCAGCCCTGAACAAGAGTTCAGTGGGGGTCTTAAACCCTTCACACTAGCGATCGCCGCAGGAAATAAAGGATTTTTAGCAATTGGAGATTGGATTTCAAGCTACCGCGAGCAGTTAGTTGACCTTTTTAAACCCGGAGGACGTTTTGTGGCAGAATTTGGGGGTAAAGGAAATGTGAAAGCGATCGCCACAGCTTTAGAAAGCGCTTTAGAAGCATTTAATATTTCTGCACAAACCCTAAATCCTTGGTATTTCCCTAGCATTGGTGAGTACGCCACCCTACTAGAACAGCAAGGCTTTGATGTTATCTATAGCACCCTGTTTGCCCGTCCAACTCTTTTAACAGAGGGAGAAGCAGGTATGGCAAACTGGATTCAGATGTTCGCCAGCAGTTTTTTAACAGGACTTTCTAGTGAGCAACAAATACAAGTAATTCGCGTCGTTGAGGAATATCTGAAGCCAACGCTGTATCAACAAGGAACTTGGACAGCAGATTATCGAAGAATTCGCATCGTTGCCATTAAGATTTAGCTTGTGCTAATTATTACTTATACTTTAATTACGAATTAGTTATGCATATACCTAAATTGTGCGATCGCCCTTGGCCTTGGCGCAGCGATCGCCAGATATCGTTTTCATTACTACTAACCATTGCCCTCAACACTTTACTAGTCGCGCCCTCACTAGCGCAAACGCCCTCAATACCGTCGCCTTCTAGTGCGCCTCTAGAATTAGACTTATTGACCAAGCCAAAAGACTATGTAATCACAGCTAACACCGTAAACCCAGCGCGATTAACCGTTCCCAGTTTATGGTGGGCACAACAAAACTCTGAGAAAAAGCTATTGGATAATTGGATAGCATATCCGGCTTCTGAAAAAGAACCTGCACGAGTAGACTTAATTGTGAATCAGCAAATTTGGAGCTTATTAGAATATGTAGAGCGCTACGACTTCGTAAATCGCTTGGGTAGTGCTGCACGAAACTTTGGTTACAACATCCGGGTATTTAATTATCAAAAAGAACCCTTGGCAAGCTACACCTGTAACTTTAGTACAACTCCACCTTTATGCACTATCCAAACGACTGTTAAGAACAAGATAGGGTTACAGCGTTCTTTGAGCCTATCCCACTAACCTCAAAATGTAGTAATTTACTTATCACATGAGAAGGGTATATCACCGTATGGCTGGCCATTTTGAAGGGTTGAGCGACTAGTGATTACAGTTCTTTGAAGATATACCGTTTCCTACTTTACTGAGGCACATCATAGCCTCCTCCTCACTTACCTACGGTGTATACACAAGTCGAGTTGGGAATTAAATGGACTGAAAATAACGGAAAATTATTTTTAAAATCCTTAATTTTCCGTTAAAGCTCTATCAATAATCTGACACTATTGATAATCAGCTTGCTCACCTCAAAACCTTGCCTACTAAGGCTTGTATCTTCCCAGACAAGGATTTTAGGACTTGTGTATACACCGTAGCCTCACTTACAGGGAGGGGGTTCTTGTAGCTCACTCAATCAAGAAGCGCTATATATTTCCACTGCGTAGCCAGAAAAACGTGGTATAAGGAATACCTCATGCGCCGGAACGCAATGTATAAATACTATATTATTATGATTAACCAGTGTCCATAGTGTCGCTTACCATCTGGGGACATGTGGGCATCTAAAAGCTCGTGCCACCGATGGTTAAAGCAATGGCGATCAGATGGAATATTTGAATGATTAACAAAATATTATTAGTGGGATAGCTTCATATATTTTTCATCTAATTTCAGCCTCATCATCATTTTGTACCTTTTCAACGTCCTGAAACTCACATTAAATTCATGAGAATTTAGGTAATCACGCTATAGCCGCAATCAAGCGTAAGTTGTCATGATGTATTTAATAAGTATTTAAGCAAATTGAATTGCATATAAACTCTGCTAAATCATCCTTCAAGCCAACTGATTGCGCTGACTATGAAGTATGTAATTACCCATCAATGGGCTTATTTAAGTAAGTTGGATTGGGAATAAAATTTAAATTAATTAATACTTGTTAGGGCTGTGATAAATTCACTTTTTAGCAAAGAATGAAAATCTTTAATTCATAAGTAATATACACGTTGTTATCTGTGATATTGGGATTTAAGCCAATATAATTTCTGACTCGATCATACAAAATATCTTCGCAACGCAACATCTTCGTCACGATTAATAGTTACTTTTTCAGAGATTCTGTTTATTCTCAATACTTGGAACCAATTTAACTATGTTTGACAATCCTGAACTTCACATCGATTCCTCTCTCCCCCAGTTGAATAACGCATCAAATTCTCTAGATAATAATTCGCTAAATCCTTTACAACCTGATTGGAAAGTATTCGGTTCACAGAAACTTTTGAGCTTGGCAGGTGAGACTCTCATCCACGCATGGCAGAACCAAACTAACCCAACCCTAGCAATAGTTTATGCTGCTGGGAGTATTTTTAAGAGTAACTTTGCTGCTAATGCTCACATTGCCTTTGGAGAAGCCTTTAATGTTAACAAAGCAGAAGCATTAGGTGCTGATATCTTGGGTGGAAACTATGGTGTCTTGCCAGATGTGCAATTTCTCTCTAATACTCAGATGAATGGTGCTTTCGGTGCATACGCCAAAAGTAACAACACAATCTACGTTAACAGTGTTTTTCTCACGCAGAATTCAGCTAACCCAACTGCTGTAGGCAAAGTTATCGTTGAAGAGTCAGGACACTTCCTAGATGTTTACGCTAGTCCTATTGACTCCCCTGGCGATGAAGGTGAGATGTTAGCAGATTTGATTTCAGGTGATCAACTAAGCGCAGATCAGATTACTAGGATTCATGCTGAAGATGATTCAGCAACCATTGTTGTTAATGGGCAAAAATTGGGAGTTGAACAGTCAAGCCCAGTACCCACAATTACCATCAGCGCCAATGATGCCAATGCTGGAGAAACCTTAGCCGGACAACCTACAAACCCCGGTCAATTTACCCTCACCCGCACTGGTAGTATCGCATCTGCATTGACAGTGAATTACACAGTTGCCGGGACAGCAATCAATGGTACAGATTACAACAAATTAACCAATAGCATCACTTTTGCGGCTGGTGCATCCACGGCAGTGATTAATATTAATCCCATTGATGATTTCCTCATCGAAAACGATGAGACAGTCATCCTCAACCTTGCCACTAGTACTAATTATAATTTGGGAGTGGCAACCACTGCCACTGTCATGATTGCGGACAATGATAAACCCACAATTACCATCAGCGCCAATGATGCCAATGCTGGAGAAACCTTAGCCGGACAACCTACAAACCCCGGTCAATTTACCCTCACCCGCACTGGTAGTATCGCATCTGCATTGACAGTGAATTACACAGTTGCCGGGACAGCAATCAATGGTACAGATTACAACAAATTAACCAATAGCATCACTTTTGCGGCTGGTGCATCCACGGCAGTGATTAATCTGAATCCCATTGATGATTTCCTCATCGAAAACGATGAGACAGTCATCCTCAACCTTGCCAATAGTACTAATTATAATTTGGGAGTGGCAACCACTGCCACTGTCATGATTGCGGACAATGATAAACCCACAATTACAGTTACTAATCCCAATGGTGGAAATAGTTTACAAGCAGGTAGTAGTTATAATATTACCTGGAGCGATAATATTGCTGAAAATGTAAAGATAGACCTATTTAAAGGGGCTATTTTCAACAGGACTCTGTTCAGTTCTACACCAAGTGATGGCAATGAAGTTTGGACTGTTCCTAGTAATTTAACTGCTGGTTCTGATTATCAAATTAAGATTACTAGTGTGAATAATGGTAATCTTTTTGATTTTGGTGATGCTAATTTCACAATCAATTCAGTACCGTCTGATTATGCTGGCAATAGTTTAACTCTAGCCCGCAATATAGGTACTTTGAGTACTAAGCAATATTTTAGTGATTTTGTAGGTGATGCTGACACTAATGATTATTACAAATTTAGTGTTACTAGTCCCAGTAATTTTAATTTGTCGCTTAGTGGTTTGACTAGTAATGCCGATGTGCAGCTAATTCAAGATATTAATGGCAATTCTCAAATAGATGCTAATGAAATATTGGGAAGTTCAATTCTGACAGGTAGTTCAGCAGAATCAATCAGCGTACCTTTATTTTCAGGTAACTATTATGTTCGGATATATCCAAGTGGAAATAGCATAAATACTAACTATAATCTCAGCCTTTCTGCTACTTCTTTGGGTAATTATGATTATACTGATCCTTCACCCAATAATAACAGTTACTACAATCTACCCGTAACTCGATCTTTCTTTAATAGTAATGGAATTGGCGTATATCAAAGTCAGTATGGTATTTTTCTCATGTATGGTTCCATAGCTGATTATTATACGAATAACCAATATGCCAACAACAACACAACTAATGGATTGTTTGGTATTTACTCTGGTTTAGGTTTGCCAACTTCCGCCATTTATAAAAAAGATGATGGCAGTTTTGTGATGGAATTTGAAGGTGGTATGCTGACTAACCTTAATGGCATTGTCACTCCATCTTATAACCAAAAAGCTAGTAGTTTTGCTTTAGTCGGGCAGGGTGCGCCTGATGGTACAGAATTGCAGTGGAAGAATGATTATATTTATTGGAGTAAGAACAGTGTAGGCAATCCAACTGGATCGGTGCGTCATGTTACTGGGGGATGGATTCAGGAGTTTACAGGTAGTCCAAAAGGAGATGGAGACAGCATCTTTTTCGTAAAAGATGGTAAGCAACTAACTCAAGGCGGACCCTATCGAGTGCAAGGATGGATGTTAGACATCTATCGCTTAACAGGTGGTTATGAACGACAAAATGGCGGACTAGGATTTCCTACACAAGCTACTGAACAATCTAATGTCAATGGCTACAAGCATTACCATACCTTTGAAAATGGTTTTATTGGGATAACTCCTGACAATAAGATCACAATTAAAAATTGGCAGGGGCAGCTGATTAATGTCGTCGGTTACGATGGTGTTGCTATTAATTCAACCTATAGAAATACCTTCAATCGGGATGGTGGTTCATCATTTTTAGGCTCCCCAATTAATAATGTGCATTCTTGGGGAGATGGCTATATTCAAGAATTTTCTGGAGGTTCTGACGGCAAAGGCGGAATTATGAAGTCTAACGCCAACGATAACTCTTACTGGGTTGGCGGTGACTTTTGGAATAAATTCATAGAAGTGGGTGCTGCTGGGGGGATTTTACATTACCCCACTTCTGACAGGTACAGCACTGTAAACGGTGCATTGAGACAAGACTTCCAAGGTGGGGCAATAATCAAGTCAGATAAAGGAATCTTTACTGTTTATGGAGGAATTGCTTCTCAGTACCTTCAAGTTGAAGGTGGCGAAAAAGGTCGTTTAGGGTTGCCTACCAGTGGTGAGATTAGTATTGGTAATGGCGTTGTTGTCCAGAACTTTGAGAAGGGGCGCATAGTTTGGAACAACGGACCTACTCGGACGGAGATGTATGGGCAATCTACTCCCCAACCTACACCTTCATCTATCAATTATCTCAATTTCACGGGTGTGGTAACGCCCTCTCAAGGCGTAAATCTTCGTAATAGCTCTAATTACGATGATAGAAGCAGTCAAAATAAAGCTTACGGTAATCTTCTGACATTTGACGCTTGGACAACAGGCACTTCAGTACAGGATTACAACAATTCAAACATTGTGACTGATCGCTGGTTTAGATTAGCAGGTACTAATTTCTGGGTTCCCGATGCCTACATTAATGAAGATTATACACAACCCACACCTGCACCTACACAACCGCCACAAACAGGGTCTAATACCTTTACTTATGGCGGAAAAACTTATCAGTGGAGTCCTTACACAATCAAGTCTGGGGAGAGTCTCAGCGCGATCGCTAAAAATACTTTGGGAGATGGCTCGGCTAATGGCTACAACTTCATCGCCCAACACAATGGAATTTCCAATCCTAACAATGTTAATGGCGGACAAGTGATCGATATTCCTGTGCTGTTCAACAACTCTAATTCGCCATTTGTACCACCGCAACAACCAGCACAAACGGGATCTGTATTTGATATCGCTGTAAATAACGCAATTAATCGTATTGGTGGTCTTGGTGTTGTTGGCAAACTTATCATCCCACCTACCTATGTTAGTACGAATGATGGACGTGGATGGTTTGAGGAGTTTCAAGCTGCTAATGGTGAGCAAAGATTGTTAGCACTGCAAGACGGTAAAAGCACTGCCTATTGGGTGCATGGAGATAACCTGCGGGAGTACTTGCAAAGAGGTGGTGCTTACGGTGCATTAGGTTTACCTACTAATGAAGAAACTCAATTCACAGCTTCTCAAACTGGAACTAAAGGTATTTGGCAAGGGTTCTCTGGTTCTGGTGGTAAAGCTAGAATTCACAACCATCCCACTCTTGGATCTGTAGCTACTTGGGGAAGTATTGGTAGCTTCTATGAAAATATGGGAGCAGCAAATAGCTGGCTTGGTTTACCTACTAAAGCAGAACAACAAGCAGCAGATGGTGTCACTATTTGGGCAGAATTTGAGAGAGGAAAAATTGCCTTCAATCAGCAAACAGGTAAAAGTGAGGCTCTTAGAACAGAACAACTGCCTTCTTGGATATCTATTCTTAAAGAAATTAATTTACAATCAACTCCCGGAATCACGATTGATCCTGGTTCTGTTACTAAAAAGTTTGAAGACTTGATAGGAACTTACGCTTTTATTGTAGATAGATTGAACTATAAAGATCTTAGTGATGGCTCTAGAGCATTGAGTTTCGATGTATTCAACACAGGTTATGCTCAGGGAGTGATTGAAGTTAGAAATGCTCAGGATCAATTAGTTGAAATCAGGGGAATTGAAGGTATTAGAAATCCGACTAGTGTTTTTGGGTTTGGAATTGAATCAATACAAAGACTATGGAGGCTAGCTACTGAAGGTTACGGTTTTACAGATCCAAGAAACTCATTAGGTAGTTCAGAAAAAACAGAAATCCGAAATATTGTTATTCCACCGGGAGGCAGCCTGAAACTTACTAAAACTGGTACTTATGCTACTGCGTACAATTTAGCAAAAGTAGGAATGGATCTTCTGTTTGAGTTTGGGTTGCCAAAAGTGTTTGAAGAAAATTATTCCCTCAAAATGAAACTATTGTCAGCCATTTATGCTGAAGTATTGCAAGAAAACGTTAAAAGTTTGGCAGCAGATGGGGCATTTAATACACCTCAAGATGCTCTAAAATCCTTGGAAACTTTCAACTGGATTAATAAGCAAGAATTGGGTAAGCTAACGGAAATAGCTATTAAGGTTCTTGCAGAGGAACTACCCACATTCAAATACTACTCACAATACTCACTCTTAGCACCAGCTCAACAAATTGTAGACAATGTAGAAAAATTAAATTATTGGATAACCTTAGCAGAGACATTTGCAAAAGGTAGTAATAGTTTTTTACAATCTCTAGACTTGGAGCGATCAAAAAAACTAGAACCAACAACACAGCTTATCAAGTTTATAACCAAGTAAGTGTTATAGGAATCGATTTAGGTTTTGCTAGATACACTGACAACTCAAAACTTGTTTCGGTAAGCTGTGAGTAAATTTCGGGTTTCAAAAATAAAATAGGATTCTTACAGTACAGATAATCGTAGGGGCACAACATATTGTGCCCCTATCCTTTTACTTTATTTACCTGATACCAAATCCCGGTTATTTACCCCTTTATCTTCCAATAGGGTTCAGTTAAGGCTATGTCTAACGACAAGCCGCTACGCGTCTACGCTTTTCTCTTGTTGCTTTTGTGACTACCCAAAGTGCGATGTCCTGCATGATGAAGTGCGTTGGCGCAGCCCGCCACAGGCATCGCAATTTCTTACTTGAGTTAGCAAGACTTCAATAACCATCATCTTATAATAGAGTCAACCAGCATGAAGCGGAATTTATGAATGCCAAACAGAAAATAATTGAAGAGATAGAAAATGTACCAGAAGAAATTATATACGAGGTTCTGGACTTTTTACTTTTTTTGAAAGCCAAAGAAGATAAAGAAGATTTAGAAGATGCAAAAGCTGCATTAAAAGAAGCACAAGAGGTTGGTACGATTTCCTTGGGTGAACTCAAAAGGGAATTAGGTTTGTGAGTTACGAAGTAGAAATTGCTCCGGCTGCAAAAAGACAGATAAAAAAATTACCCTATGATGTTCAACAAAAAGTGGTTGCTAAATTGGAAGAACTTGCTTTTGAGCCTCGTCCTGATGGTGTGAAAAAATTATCAGAACCTTATAATTTATATAGAGTCAGATTGGGAAAATATCGAATTATTTACGAAATACAAGATGGTTTATTATTAGTCACGGTGGTCAAAGTAAAGCATCGTAGTAATGTTTATAGATTGTGAACACCTAAAAATCGGGAGCATCCCAAATGTGCAAAAACGCCTTACCGCTTTCGCATTCTCATACATGATGCAAGTGCGTTGGCGCAACCCGCCACAGGCATCGGCTTTGTAACTACCCAGAGTGCGATGTCTAACGACAAGCCGCTACGCGTCTAGGCTTTTCTGTTGTCGCCCCCTCAGTCAGATGGGAACGTCGAAAAGTTTATTTTGATGCATTCGTTGACCTCGCTACCATCCACGTTTGGATTAACAAAATAAGCTAAAACACATCTAATTTGCATATTAAAATTTTCTCAACATCTTGTGGGGTGGGCAACATGAGCGCCTTGATTATGCAACTTAGATGCAGATTAGCTTATTATTAGTGGGATAGATTCTTTGTAAAAAAAAGAGAGTTGGCAGTGGGGAGTGGGGGACAAGGAGAATAATCATACCCAATTCCCAATGCCCAATTAAACCTTAATTTTGGCAAATAAAGACTCGTATTGTTTTATTGCAGATGGCGGTAAAGGAAGCAAAAATTCACTTTTATCAAAAACCTTGCGTAGGCGTAGCCCGTCGGAGACATCGCTCTCTAACAAACTCAATAATGGTTCTTGAATATCGGAAGCAGTAATATTTGTAGAAATTGGCGAATTACTTTTAGTCAGCACCGAAATTTGTTTAGCTGTGCTTGGTTCCCAACAAAAATCAATCCATTGATCTGATAAAGTACCCTTAGTAATACCTGCGGGACGTACCCACAAGTCCGCCCAAATTGCTGTTCCTGACTGGGGTATAACTGCGGCAAATTGTGGATAACGCCCCAGAAATGGCAGTACATCGCTTGACCAGCCAACGGCTAGCCAAGTGTCTTCCATAATCAGAGGTTCCAAGTAGTGATTGGAACTGTAGAACTTCACTTGTTGATTTAATATCTGTAATTCTTTTTCCAAATCTGGTACTTGGTCAAGATTCTCTGTATTATAAGATTTTCCTAGCTTCTTTAAGACTAAACCAATAACTTCTCGTGGTTGATTTAGTAGGGAAATACGCTGCTGCATTCCATCTCGCCACAAATCACTCCAATCTTTGGGCGTCCATCCCAACTTTTCCAACTTGTCACGGTTATAAACAATCACCGTACTACCCCATCGGTAAGGCGCACCCCACACTTTTCCTTGAGTATCCAAGTTACCGTGGTCGTTACGCGTTACCAGTTGTTTCCACCTTTCACCCAAAGCAGGCCACTGCTTTAATTGGTTTCCCTGTACCTCTTGGAGTGGCTGAATCAATTTCTGCTCAATAGCTGCTTTTAACCAGTAATCTCCCAAAGTCACTAGGTCTGCATCAACCGCTTTTTGACCTTGCCTAAAGGGTATAAAGCGACTCCATCCCTGCTCATCGTTAGCTTTTGGTTTCTGCTGCCAACTTTGTAATTGCCGAAATAAATCCTGTACTTGCTCAACTGGAGCAAACTTTAACTGCACTTGTTGCTGTAAACCTTTGTGGAACTGATTCACTACCTGACCAGGTATAGAACCTTTTAATAACTGTACTCTTAGTTGCATCTGCTTGTTTCCACCACAGCCAAAAAGCAGTTGTGAAAGTGCCAGTGTGCTTGTACCTAGCAAAAAAGACCGTCGATCCATTGATTTGGGATTTGAGATTTTTGATTATACCTAATATTAAGCAGAGATTCACCAAAGGCTGACTAGCTGAAAAAGTGGAGTTAGAGAATTATCAGTATTTTTTCTTCATAATACCGATAATTTTGAATTTTTGACTCTAATTAGCGAGTTTTTCAGCAAATAACTACCTAAAGATTAATTTTTCTCTATAAATTTCCTTGCTAGTACTTATGGAGAAACTTTACTTATATTTAGAAGTAATGATTTAAATGTCACATTTCCGCCAAAAATTATCAATACTTAAATAATCCATAAGTATCGTTAAAATTGGCAGTAACTTGAATAACATAAAGAAAATGTACGGATAAAGGTATTAAATGGAACTATTACAGCAGCAGATTCTGACTTTAAGCCAAAAACTGGATGCCCTGTGTCAAGTGATTGAGCAGCTTGATGATAAAGTTACTCAAGCTTTTTCAGAGTGTTCTTTAGCGAATACACAAGCAAAGGATAATTATCAGGAAAATGGGGCGGCTGAAGGCTACCAGTTCAAAGGACGTATCAATTTAAATCCAGAAATGGAACATAAGGATGTGTTGACAGATGGCATTTATCTAGATATGCATCGTCAAGGTGGAGACAACATAACACCAGAAATTCAAATACAACGACTGACAGCGCAATTAACAGCAGCATACAATCGTATTGCTGCCTTGGAAGAACAATTACTTAGACAGAGAATTCATTAAATTTAACCGTAACCTTTCACACTTCCCCCTATCTTTCAACGATAAATCAATGGTTTTGGCTACTTTGCATGGGGGAGTGATTAACAATTCAAAATTCAAAATGACGCTCTCTACGAGACGCTAAAAGCGAACGCGGACTCGCTTGCCGCCGGCGCTAACAAAATTCAAAATTCAAGACATTTCAGACGAACGCGAGTGCGTCTCCAAGAGTTGAGAAGTGCCAAGCGATAAGTTAAGAGCGTTGTGGCAACTGACGCTCCTGTGTCGCTAAGGCTCTTCCTAACGGGGGATTTAAACCCCGATGGTTCCTGAGCCTGCGTTGCCCTGAGCTTTGTCGAAGGGTCGAAGGACTGAAATGGGTGCTACATGTAGATTGCAGGTTCTTAAACCCTTTAATTTACGATAATTATATTTAACATTCAATCTGAATTAAACGAATTAAATAATGGCTGGAGGTAGAGAAGGCAAGCCTTTAGTTTGAATGTCGATTGATAGCTTTATGATTATATATTAAGTATAAACAACTAATCCAGCCATAAAATTGATAAAAAACTTAAACATACTCTTACATATATTTACGTAAGAGTGTGATATATCTACTTATAGTTTTTTAGTCAATACCTCACTGTGAAACAAAAAAACAACAACCCTAAGAGTCGTGTGGTTAGGGTATTGTATGGTTTAAAAACCAAGATTTTTTTATTAATCTGCGTTTTTCTCATTAGTGTTTTTGGCATCTTGTTATCAAATTGGTTGATGACAAGCCAGACAGCTTTCGCTAACTTCGGTAAGGTTGACCTTTTGCAACCTGCTCCTACTCAAACGCTAGGCTATTACGACTATTTCGGCAAACTACTTAGCCCTCAAGAAGCAGCACAAGTAGTTGTAAATAAGGGACTCGATTCTAATGACCCCATTTCCTATCAACGGGTAGGGGCAGTTAAAATCACTCAGGAATTAATAGCCCAAGGTGAAAATATATTCTTCAACCGTAAGATTGGAGACACATTTGGTTTGCAAGGAGTATTCGGTTTTGGACTTGGCATTGCTAGAATTTTGCCAGAATTACAGACAGCAATAGTTAAGTTACAAGGTCAGCCAACAACAAACTTACAAATTATTCTTGAGAAGAATATAACACTAGGTAGTCGAACTTTTCCCCAAGGAAGTGTCATTAATACAGGCTTGAAAATGGAAAAGGGAGGGTCTTTTCCCGTTGGACTGGGAATCACAGTTAATGCAACAAATACACCTGAGATTGACCTTCGTTGTGCTGCTTGCCACATATCCTTTTCAAAGAAAGGTGAACGTCTTTTGGGAGTACCTAATGGCGAAATTGCTACGCCTCTACTGATTGCTTTAGCACCAAATACAGCCGGAGGGTTTGCGCGGTTAAACTTCAACCCACTAGATCCACAATACAAAGGCAATGGTAAAACTATTATTGACAGTAAAGGTAATAAGGTAGAGCTACCCGATCCTGAGAAGTTAGAAAAAGCTTTCGACGATGCAGTATTAGATGTACCTTTTGGTCATTTCGAGAGTTCACCAGATGGTATTAGAGACAGTACTCAAATCCCCAGTCTTTTCACGTTTAAAAATCATCCTTATGCAGCATCAGGAGAAGCATCTGTTGGACCATTTGCTGGACTGAGCGCTCTTAATAATGGTGTTCACTCTTCAGAAATCAATCTGCTGGCAGCTGCTCAACTCAGTGCAGAAACTATTGGCATTGACCCAGAAGTTTATATTGGTACATTTCTTCAGAATGCTGCCACTCCCAGCCTACGTTTACCAGAAGGAGTGATAGTAAAACCCTCAGAATGGCTGCGGAAAATTGCACCGAATCCGACACAAGCAGAATTAGAAGCCCAAATTCCTGCCCCTGGCACAGGAGCTTACCCAAACCTGCGCCCCAGTTTGTTTACTTATAACGGTTTGGTTTTCAGCCCAAATACTGGAAACCCCAGTGATATTGCTAGTGGTACTTTCTTATTTGCTGACAACGCCATGTCTGCTTTTCAAAATAGCTTAGTACCACCTGCTAACCAGACTTCGGAAAACTGGCAAGCGTTGAACAGCAATTCTGTTAAGCGTGGCGCAAAAGTATTTGAGAAAGCTAATTGTGCAACTTGCCATATTCCACCCTTCTTCACTGACAACAAAATTCATCCACTTGATGAAATTGGTACTAACCCAGCTCGTGCCCAATCTCGCTTGGAGCTGAGTAACTTGTTAGTACCACCCAAGCTATACACTTTTAACACTCCCGTTCCCGTACCTGCTAATGCTGAAGTGCTGAATTTACCAACGCAGGGTATATCTGATACTCCCACAACTCTACCCACAGGTATATTGCCAAAAGGTGGTTACAAAACTAGTTCCTTGCGTGGTCTTTATTTAAGCGCACCATATTTGCACGATGGGGGTGCAGCAGTACGAGCAGGAAGCCTGAAAGTTGACTCAAATGGTAGTTTCACGGTTGTTGATAAGAGTGGCTTAGGGCTGTCTGGTACTCTTAGCCAAAGTATACCTGCCGATGCAGCTAGCAGCTTGCGCGCCTTGGTTGATCGCGATCTTCGTGCCTTAGTTGTGAAAGCCAACAAAGCTAACCCTAGTTTAGTACGTAGTAACCTTGATGGCACAGGTCATGACTTCTACGTAGATAGACAGGCTGGGTTTAATTCCAACCAGCAAGCAGACGTGATTAATTTCTTGCTGGCACTTGATGACAATCCTGGAAGTTTTTAATCAAGCTATAGATGATATCTTATGTTAATACCAAGTTGCCTAGTGATACATCACAAAAGCGACTTGGTATAGCGGTTCTCGGTTGAGTGAGGTACAAGAACCCCACCCCCAACCCCCTCCCCGCTCTTCGAGAGGGGGCTATGATGTACCTCATCTGATTAATAAACGCTATATTACTTTAAGTAAGAGTAAGATGGCAAGTACATTTTAAGGCAATCTAGCTCGGAGATGGACTATCAAACTATCAAACTTACAGATAGATGCCTTTATGTGCCTTCTTCTGAAAAGCTACTGCTTGCTTTCGCTTCATCCACCAGCCAAAACCAAGAGCAATCAATGAGCCACTTACTGTGTAGGGTTCGGGAACAGGACGTGGTACAACACTAAAGCTACCATAATCTACATCGCTTGAAAACTCTGAATAACCTTCATTTAAACTACTGTAAAATACGTTGACGTTCCCATTTCCATCTTCTCCGCTTCCAGAAACCAGGTAAGAAAAACCGTTCTGGGTTAACAGAGGTGTACTTGCATTTAATAGATTATCATTGATTCCGTATGTACCTGGTGATAGCAGCCCGATGATTTTATCGGTAATTCCTTGGACTGTCCTTGTTCCAGTTATTGCTGTGATTGTGTAATTGTTTTTTATGGGATCTAGATCGGTGGTGGTAAGAGTACCGTTAGCGGAAATCGCTGTACCATTTGCTTGATAACTGGGAAAAGAATACTGAAAATCAAATAGCTGTACAGCTTGTGCCGGAGAAGATCCACTGACACTAGTGATACCTATAACAGCACTAGCGGTAGCAATACCAAGGTTTTTGACTAATTTCATCAGATAATTCTCCTGAAAAACAAGAAGGTAAACAAAGTTGCATAGTTCAAATTGCTAGAAAGACGCTCTTATATCATGTCCGCATAATTAGTTATGCTAACCACAGTCATTACACCCCACCCCCAACCCCTAAGAGCTCTTCGGGAGGGGAGACAAAGCATAGCTTTGGCGGGGTGGGGTTCTTCGGGTTTAATAAGCAATCAAGCGGACATGATATTACACCCCACAAGTCAAAAGCTTCTGGCTTTCTGAGATCAAAAGTTCAAGAGACACGCAGATGCAATTTGAATGACGATTAGATTATTAAGTGTTAATTTTGCTAAGTACAGCTTTGCGTATAATTGTAGCGAATTGAGGGTTTAAATTTAAACGCAGATGCGCTTCGCTTCCCGCAGTACTGGGGGCGCAGGAGTAAGCCTAGAGACACGCAGAAAATTTGCTATTATATTAATCTAATGCTGTACTTAGCAGTTCAAGTTGGGCTTCAATAGCTGCCAAAAGTTGTTGTTGCTGCCAATCTTGGCTAAGATGGGCGGCTATGCAAGCTGCTCCAGCACCCATACCTTCTTTGACAAAGCCCTGCTCATAAGCTCTCAACTGGGGATAACGAGAATCAGCGAAGCTCAGACGAGTTGCTAATAAGGGAGGGGTTCTTCCACTCTTAGTTAGGGCGTCTTTTCCTAAGTTGAGGGCTAAGTCAACTGTAGCGCCAGTAGGGTCTTCTGCTACCCACCGAGTTGTGCCTACAACTACTTCTTCTGGTAGCCATGATAAGGCGTAAGTTTGAGCGATCGCATTCATCAGCGCATAAACCGCCAACATTTGCGTCCCACCAGCTAGCATTACACCACAACTACGGCTAGCTGCGATCGCCATCCCAGCTACCACCACTTGCATCGGATCACCCACGGCGGCGACGAGTTGCAAGGGGTTCACAGAGGAAGATGAGGGGGATGAGGAGGACAAAGTAAAATTTTCTCCCCCTGCTCCCCCTGCTCCCTGCCCCCTGCTCCCCCTCATCTTCTCCAGCCCAGATTGCACTAGTGCCCACTTTTGCGCGTGGTTACAAACAGGGTGGCTACTGTTAACTTTTCCGGCAGCATCTATACCTAAACCAGTTAAGATGGCCAGGGCTGTTGTAGTGCCTCCAACGACGCACTCACCGATAATCAAATACCCCTGTTGGATATTGGCAGCAAGGCGTTCTCCCCAAAGTAGCCCTTGTTCAAACAAGTGGTGTACGGTTGTGATTTCCATAGCAGCACCTCCACTTAAACACTTAGCAGGAGCGCCACCCAAATCAATTACTGGCACAGCAGGATTCTGGGGTAAACCTGCATTAAATAAATGAACTGGTGTTTTTAGTGACTCAAAGACAGCGCGAGAAATCAGCACAGGTGAAGCCCCAGCCGCTAATGGTGGTAAGGGATATTGGGCTTGATGTTCCGGGCCATAATACAAAAATTCGGCATCGGCACAAGCGGTATATTTCCGATCTTCTGGAGTGCGACCGGCTGCTGAAATCCCTGAAATTAAACCAGTTTCAGTAAATCCTAAAACACAGGCAAATACGGGTAGACAACCACGATAGCGTCGTAGCCATTCTTCACCCTGTTCTTTTTGGGTATAAATACTAATTTGGGCATTGGGCATGGGGCATTGGGAATTGGGCATTAGGCATTGCTGATTAGTTAGGACTCATCATTTAACCAATGACAAATGACTATCCCTCATAATCCATGAGAACTTGTACCCAGTGTGGTGGACGGGGAATAGGGTTGCCCAGGCGGTCAAAAAGTAACCATGCTGCTAGGTGTACCACAAAAAGGTAGATAAAGTTGTTGAGTATTATGAGAGCGATCGCTCCCACTTGAATCAAAAACACGCTGGGACTCGCCAACAAACTCAGCTTCAAAAATGCCCACTCTATGAACTCAGTCACCTGGGTAATCACATAAATCCACAAGTCTTCACCTGACAAAACAGACAGCAACCACAGTCTAAAAAAAACTCCCAAAGTACCCAACAGGGTACCCAAGGTGATAGAAATAATCCAGGGAACACGACGACGATACCACGTCGCTCCCAAAAGCACGCCCATGAACCCGTAGGGCATGACAAAAAGCAAACTGCGGGCTGGCCCCATCAGTACTGTCAGCAGTAACCCACAGGTGAGTGCTGCCATCCATGCCGCACGTTTGCCCCAACGCAAATAAACTAGAGCGATCGGTACCGGAAAAAATATCCGCAAAACTGGACCCAAGGGAAAGTAGAAATTAATAAACCAAATTAAGCTAGCGGTACTGGCTAAAAATGCCGTTTCCACCATCCTCAAGGGCGCATCAGCTTTAAGTTGAGGAGGCATTAACTGCTGTTCTTTGTCTAACCAATGATTCTGGGGAGTTGGAGATTCAGGGGATGGATCTTCCTCCGGCTCATTTGGCAGAGAATCTAAAATACTCATATCTGACAAGTTCTTAAACTGGGGATTGGGGATTGGGGACTAGGGACTGGGAATTGGGAAGATTTGGTTGGGGCATGAATCCCAATCAAATCTTAAAAGAATTTCTTTTGCAGTACCCAGTACCCAGTACCCAGTACCCAGTCCCGGAGCGCCTATTCTTGTCCAACTTTTCTTAGCTGTTAGCGTAGCGTCTCGTAGAGAAGTTGGGGAAGGAAAGGGCGCAACCTGTTAAACGATCATTCTTTCTAAGGCTGACAAATCGGGAATACAAATAGTGTCTTGATCCCGTTTAATCAAGCCTTTTTTTTCTAGCCTTGTCAACACTCGTGTCACCGTTTCCCGCGCCAGACCGCTCAAACTACTCAATTCCCGATGAGGTAAATTGGGGATTTCGGTTCCTGTGTCCGCTTTTTTTCCCTGTCCTTCTGCCAAAAATAGCAACGTATCTGCCACACGTGACTGGCTATCAGATTCCCGCAGCCGCAATCGGCGATTTACTTGCCGCAATCGTCGTGCCATCAGTTGCGCCAATCGAACTCCTGCCAAGGGTTCTATGTGAAGTAACTTGACAAAATCCTGAGCAGGCATACTGCCAATTACTGTCGGGGCTAAGGTAATCACATCTGTGGATCGAGGTACTTCATCTAGCGCCGCCATTTCACCAAACAATTCTCCTTTACCAAGAATATTCAGCGTTACTTCTTTTCCTTCCAGATTGTAGGTGCGAATTTTTACCCATCCATCCATAATAAAATACACAGAACCGCCCCAGTCATTTTCCAGCAGAATCACCTGATTGGCTGGGTGAGTGCGGGTGACAAGATGGATGAGAGCTGATTCCACAGCAGTCTCTGGCAACCCTTGAAAAAAGGGAGCCGAGGTGATCATCCAGGGATTAGCCTGTGCTTGCAAGCTATATCGGTCTTCCATTACGACATTTTTATTCAAGCTGCTATGTACACACAACAAACAAGAGCGCCATTTTTAGCCTAAGCTATCATTGCACAGCTCCCTTTCAAAGAGAAAACTAAACTATGCTACACAAGAAAACGACAAGAACATTTTTCTAAATAATCTTTACCTATAAGTTTAAACCGGGTAAAAGTTTTGCAAACAAAAAGTAGTTTATAGCCGAGGCTTGTATTGCTTACCGGCTAGCTGCACTGCAAACTTGATTAATTAAGAATATAGGCAAACAACATCAATGATACTAAAGTGAGTAAATTATTGCTCAGGTATTTTAGCGATTTTCAAAAATAGGCAACCAATGAGCTGCAAAACTAAGCTTTTTAACAAAAAAGGTAGGAGGAATACTGCCCTCTGCCTCCAGCAAGAACTGCCTCCTTAAACAAACGCTGACTGAACGATTGCCACGACTCCCAGTAATCCATAACATAATGACAGTCACAAATCCAAGCAGTGGCTTTTGCCACTCAAAACTTCTCCTATGGCCGACACTGCGCGTAGCAAGATCCCCATTTGGATACGGTGATTGTAAAGTAATTGTCACATTAGTGGACATAAATTTCTACATAAGGTAATAAAAGTGACTTCCAATGCAGATGAAATTCAAAAGCTGATCGCAGATATTGACAACTTACTTGCCAGTGGTGGCAAGCGCCTGTCTAGATTTTGGTCTGGTCAGGCGCAAGAACCTAAAGAAGTTTTAGAACGAATTCGGGACTTCTTGATGAGGTTACAAGAACAAGAAGCATTACAGGGCGGCAACCCAAATCAGTCTTCTGAAGAACCGCGATTGCCCTTGGCGTTGACGGAGCCATCGCCATTGTTAACAAAATTTCTTGATCGTGGTAATAACCAGTATCCACTACCGCAGCTCGAACCCAGTCAGGAACAGAGTGCTGTTGGCGCAGGACAATTAAAAAATGAATTTTCGAGCTTGATTCAGCCATTGCGATCGGAATTAGAATCGCTCTTGCAAGAACGAGCCACCCTCATCCAGGAAATTCGCCAGCTAGACCAAAGGCGATTGCAAAACTACTCCCTAGCGCAGCAGTTGACGAACCAGGAGCAAATAATTACCGAGTTTTTACAGGTACTCATGAGTCGCCTTGTACCAACTTTAACGCCACTGGTAGGACAGACGGGGGAAAATTCGGCCAATTTTTCAGGAGCAAATAATCACCCAACCTCAGCAACTCAACCTTTGTTAGAATCCCCAGACCGTGTGGAGCAGTTAACCCAGCTGGCGAGGGAGTTGGATCAACGCCTATTATCACTAGATGGGACGGTAAATGTAGTCTTTGAGGCACTACAACGCAACATTAATACTTATTACGAATCCCTGTCGCAAGCACTGGCAAGAATGCATAGCAAGGGGATGCAAGGCGAACAGCTGATGGCCAGCTTTCTCAACAATTTGACCCAGCATTTGCAGCAAGAATCCCCTAGTTCCCAGCCATCTTTCCTGGGGGTAGAATCTGAGACACCATCATTATTGACTGACCAAGGCGCGATCGCTGCTGAAGTTTCGCCCCAACCGTTGGAACTGATACAGCCGGAAACTTCATCTCCACTCACAATTAATTCTGAGCAACAGGAGACTACCCTCACTGAAGATTTAGATGCAGCGCTGTTGCAGCTTGGTTTGGATTCGTCTGAATCTTCCGAAACCCCGACCGAATTACCGGAAAATATTTCTGCGTTAATTGGTGATGAGGTAGACCAACTTTACGCCAGTTTGTTTGGTGCTGGTGATGTTAATAATCCAAGCCTCGATGTTGTCACAAATGAAGCATCACCGTTGAACATCGCTGAGACTCCAACTGGGGATTCTGCTGTTGTGATACCAGATACGGGTTTTTCAACCCAAGAGACTTTAGGAGAAACCACAGATTTATCAGAGCCACAGGAAGAACTATTTTTTGAAGAGGATACTGAGCTAGACTCGCCTCTTAGCTTCTCTACACCACAAACAGACAGTTTCCCGGTACAACTCGATACTCAGCCAGCTAGTGTTGATACAATTCATACCCTAACTGACCTATTGCCTGATACCGATAGTGAGCAGCAATTGCTGGAAGTATCATCTTCTGTGGATAATGCCACAACTACAGCATCAGTTACTCCAGAAGTAGCAGAAATGGCGTTGGCAAAACCTACCGAAAGTATCGCCACATCGGAAGTATTAATTAACGATAATCAACCAGAACCGTCTTCAGATAACTACATTGCTGCTTCACCACAAGAAAACTTGCTTTCTATTGAGGCAAACCAGGCTCCAGCCGTACCTGATATTTCCCTAGATGAAGAACAGTTACAGCAATTAGATCGGGATTTAGCTAATTTTGATCAGCAGTTAAATTCTGAGTCGCAGCTGGCTACTAACTTGGATATTTTCTCGGAACTATTTGATCACACTCAAGACACAATCCCGACAACTGACTCTGAAAATCTTCAAATAGCAGAGAATACCTCAACTGCTGATTTCTCTAATTTGGCAGTTCCCCTGGTAGAGACTGACAAAAAAAAGGAAGTCATAACTCCTGTTGAAGAAAGTTCTTTACCTGCAATTTCCAATCCCATAAATAATCCAGAAGTTTCGCCCAATGTTCTAGAATCAGTTTGGTATTTAGGAATTGATTTAGGTACAACAGGAATTTCTGCCGCATTATTAAATCGCTCGACTTTTGTTGTACATCCTATCTACTGGTCAGCAGAAAATCCACCGGGAACAAGTTCCTTCCAGCAATCGTTTCGTTTACCAACAGAGGTTTATCTGCCTACAGCTTCTATACCCCACGGAGAAAACGAAAGTATAGAAACACATGAGCAGACGGCACCTGCGGCTGTTGCCCAAGATAAAGTGCCTGACCACTCCACCAGCACTTCGACAACACCGAGATCAACAGCAGATCCGACGACAAATAATCTCTACTCGGCGCAGTTGAAGCCCTATTTACAAGTAGCCATTCCCTACAAGAGTGAACGGCAAAAATGGGAACCTGTTTTGCAATTAAATGAATTTTCGGCAGGGCCTTTGATTTGGGTTGTGCGATCGCTCTCTAAGCTACTATTAACCCTCAAATCCGAAAAAACAAGCACCACCCCTAGATTAATGGCTGCTGCTGTTGGAATCAGCGAACAAAATTTTTCCCAGATTATCAATAATATTGCTGGTATAATTTGCACCTGTCCATCTAGTTGGTCGGAACAATACCGCTTTAACGTGCGGGAAGCTTTACTCACTAGCAAACTCATTCAACATCCGCAGCAAGTCTTTTTTGTCGAAGAAGCGATCGCTAGTCTACTCCCAGAACTCAATGCTGCTAACGGTGAGCAAGTAAAATTAAGCGATTCTCAAGGCGATCATCCGGCAAAAACCAGCGAACATCCCATTGTTGGCAATACTCTTGTAATTAACATTGGGACAACTGCTACAGAAATGTTGCTGGTGAATATACCAGAAAGCTTGGTGCAATTGACATACAATGATTTCATGCTTCACAGTTTTGCTTATGCTGGCAAGGGAATTGAACAAGATATTATTTGCCAGCTGCTATTGCCACCTAAATCTCGGCAATCACGCTTAGAAACACAAAGCGATGCCTGCGGTGGGCTAAACCTACGCAAAACTATCACCAGTAATCCTTGGCAATGGCAACCGTCAATTCCCGGTTTAGACCAAATGCGTTGGCAGAGTTTAGGGTTGGAAGAATTAGAACTACCCAGAGTCGGAGAACCAGATATCAGCGCTCGAATTCGCCTCCAGCAGCGTCTAGAAAGTTCTCTACTGGGACAGGCCGTATTAGATGCAGCACTAGCCCTCAAGCTGATTTTGCAACACCAAGACTCTTTTACCCTAGAATTAGCTGATCAACGGTGGATTTTGCAGCGAAGAGACTTAGAAAGTCAGGTATTTATCCCCTTTGTGCGCCGCCTGAACCGAGAACTCAACAAATTATTGGTAGCTCGTGGCATCCCTACAGAAGCCATTAATCAGGCTATTCTGACTGGTGGAGTGGCTTGTATCGGGACGGTGAATCGCTGGTTACGCCAAAAACTCCCCAGCGCCAAGATTATTCAAGATTCATATCTCGGTGAAAACGGCGCTCCTAATTGCAGTCGGGTTGCCTATGGTTTGGCAATGCTGCCTCTACATCCTCAGATTTTAGATATACCCAGGCAACAATACACTGATTATTTCTTGTTTACAGAATTGCTGCGACTGCTACCAGATCGACCCTTATCTTTCGGTGAAGTTATCCAGTTATTTGAGGGTCGTGGGATCAATACTCGCACTTGTCAGCAACGGCTGCTAGCTTTTTTGGAAGGTGAACTACCTTCGGGTTTGATACCTTCAGTTACAGATTCAACTTGGCTCACCCAGAGTTCACAAGAAAATCCTGACTATCAAGCGATCGCCACAGCACCACTTTTTGAAAAACAAGGGAGTCTCACTTATCGTCCCAATTCCCAACAACTATTGTCTTTACGTCGCTATCTAGCTGCGATCAAGGCTAGTAATCAGCAATCACTGGAGGAACCATATACGGTGAATTTTGCCTTAGAGGGTGTTTGAAAATAGAAAGCACCACGGGATCAGGCCAAAAT
The DNA here is from genome assembly GCF_036917815.1 of Nostoc sp. Lineage (GTDB taxonomy): Bacteria > Cyanobacteriota > Cyanobacteriia > Cyanobacteriales > Nostocaceae > Nostoc. The sequence goes on from NZ_JBALEK010000100.1 coordinate 152,651, forward strand.
TCAGGTTTTGTGGTCAAATGCCCGTTTTGCGATCGCACTCTCGCAAAAATGCTCCCAAAGCCTAGATAACCTTCATGTTTTGTCCTGCTCAAAAAATGTTGGGTCGTGGAGCGTACTTTCGGTTGGGTAATGGGGTACCTACGGTTGCTCAGAGACTATGAGTTATTACCCGAAACATCGGAGATGTTTATTTACCTTGCCATGATCCGGATCATGGTGAGGCGACTGGCATAAAATTTGACTCCTCAAAACTTTTCAAACACCCTCTTAGAGGTTGATTATTGATACTAGTACATTACGCTAGAAATAAAGATATTACTCAAAATTCCAAATGCTTATCTCATAAGCATTTGGAATTTTGCAAAGCACTACTAGCAGTCTGTCTCATTAATTTTCATCAGTTCGTACTAAGCACTTCAGTGCTTAAAAATCCAGGACGAAAGTCCTGACTACGAGCTTGTTCACACTTCGTAACTAATGAGAGAGAGACCACTAATACTTCAGAAAAGTAATTTTTTGGATGTTTAATATACTAGTATCTTTTTTATTTGATGGATAAAAATACTGTAATTTTACAATCTATCACTTTAATTCAAAGATTCTGTAAACTTTGGGTTTTCAGTTTTTCTATTGTTATAATTTTGTGTATATTAACACTAAGTAGTGGCGACAAAAACAATAAAAATCGCCTAAAAATCATGTCTACACTACTGATGCAAAAACTCCTGTTATAAAATAAGTTAGCCCTTGTGAATAATCTTTATCTTTATTCAGTTAATTGTTTGCAACAGCCTTCACATCCGTCAACTTTAAGCGTGAGAAAACGATTAATTGACATTGTTGGAGCCATTGTAGGGCTGGTAATTACATTTATGGTAGCAATCCCCGTAGCAATTGCGACCTTTATTCATGAACCAAGTCCAATACTTTATTCCCAAATTCGCTGTGGCTTGAACGGAAAAACTTTCCGCATCTGGAAATTCCGTTCCATGATTGTCGATGCTGATAAACTCAAGCATTTGGTTGAAAACCAAGCCAAAGGTCACATCTTTAAATCTGTTGACGATCCTCGCATTACTCCTGTAGGTAAATTTTTGCGGCGTACTAGCTTGGACGAATTACCCCAATTTTGGAATGTTTTGTTAGGGGACATGAGTTTAGTTGGTACTCGTCCACCTACTCTTGATGAAGTCAGCCATTACGATCTACACCACTGGGATAGATTACGAGTCAAACCAGGTATTACCGGAGAATGGCAGGTTAATGGACGCTCTAGCATCACAGACTTTGAAACCATTGTCAAGATGGATCTAGATTATCAACGTAAATGGTCTATAAGTTATGACCTGAGTCTGATTATTAAAACTATCTGGGTGGTATTTCAAAAAACTGGTGCTTATTGAATTGGGTATTGGGTATTGGGCATTAATTATTTCTCCCTCATCTACCACTTTCTTGTTCTGAATTCGTCTTCAACCCTTGACACCGCTACCTGTTTCTGTAGGTACGATGTAACGTTGTAAAAATAGAAATAGTAATAATACTGGGGCGATCGCAATCACTGAACCAGCAGCTACCAACCGCCAGTCAAGGGAAAATGTCCCTGCTAGCTTTGCAACTCCCAAGGGAAGAGTGTATAAATTTTCGTCTTGGATAATAATTAAAGGCCACAAAAAATCACTCCAAGCACCAATGAATACAAAAATAGCTAAAGTTACCAGTGCTGGGCGAACTGCTGGTAACATAATATGCCACCACAAACCTAACTCCGAGCTGCCATCCATCCGGGCGGCTTCTTCTATTTCTTTGGGGACACTCATAAAAGCTTGGCGCAACAGAAAAATGCCAAAGGCAGAAGCTAAACTCGGAAAAATCATCCCCAAATAACTATTTGTCAAACCCAACTGGACTGTCAAAATATACAGGGGAATCATCACGATTTGGAAGGGAATCATAATCGTAGAGACGATCGCCACAAAAATCCAGTCTCGCCCCACAAACGACAATCTCGCCAACGGATAGGCAGCTAAAGCGCAAAACAGTAGATTTAAGCCCACAGTCAGCACTGACACCAAAGTACTGTTATACAGGTATTGTCCAAAAGGTAGAGAGTTCCACACACTAGAGAAGTTATTTAGCGTCGGTTGACTAGGCAATAACTGTGGCGGCGACTGAAAAATATTTTCCGTAGGCGATTTTAAGGCTGTACTAATTAGCCATAGTAAAGGAAAGAGCATCAATAGTGCGATCGCTCCCAACACTGCATACATTAATAGAATCTGCGATCGTGATTTTTTCCAGTTCAGCATTTGATTACGAATTTTCCATTATAATTAGACAATGCTTTCGCACTTCATTTGTTAATCAGCGAAAAAGTCTGCTTGCTTGATTTACCTTGAGTAAAAAAATTGTAGGTTGGGTGGAGGCTTTGCCAAAGCCAACATCCTGATATATGTTGGGTTGCGCTCCGCTCCACCCAACCTACGTCTAATGCACTATTTATTTTAAGCTTTCATACCCTACGTGTATTTCAACAATCAAATAGGAGTCCTATAGCTTTACTTAAGAATTTGGTTAATTTTATCGTAACCTATCATCAAAAATCTGGTTAAAGCAATTGCCGACTTCTTCAATAAGTCGGAATCTAAATCCATATAGATAGATGTAGAGACATAAAATCTTACGCCTCTACAAGATTCTTGTTTGTAAAACTTATAACTTTTATACATCAAATCAGCAAAGCAAAAAATCGGATCTAATCAAGTAGGCTTATAGCCTATCATCCTACAGTCTGAAGCAAATTCACAGTGGTTAATTTCCAACTGCAACATAAGGTTGTGGTTCCCGCGAACGTTGGGCAATTTGTTCTCGCCGATATTTTGCAAGTTCGCTGTAAAGCCTCTTGCGAGAGAGATTCACACTTCCAACAGGCTCATGCTCTAGCAGTGTATGCCAAGGGGAAAACAATATACCCTCATCTAAGCGTTTGCGTTCTTCCAAATCAAATGTCTGACTAGGAATGCGGACAGTTGCAACTTTAATAAACGGTGAATCTGCTTCTTGCCATTCTGTAACGTGGTCTTCAATTGGCGTTTTGTCATCATCTACATAAAACTGAATTAAAAAGTCAAAAGACGCTTCTCGACCTTCTTCAGTCAAATATTTTACCAGTGTTTCTCGGAGGTAATTTTCTGATTCTGGAAGTGCTTCTGGTGGTTGTTCAGGCTGTTGAGATTTGACGGATAATTTGACAATGCGACTACCAAATTTAAACGGAGCCATACTCCAATATTGAATCAAAAGCGGATTTCCTACCTTCTGGCTGCCAATTTTTTGCAAGATAGCAAAGACATAAGCAAGTTCCTCCAGCCTTTCTGGGCTAAGTTCTCCACTACCTGCTTTGGAGAGATCCGCGTAATCACGAACATCTTTGGCCAAGAAAGTAGGATAATTGTTGAGTATAAAATCTTGAGTTTTTTCTTCATCATCAAGCACTTTTTGCCCGTCCACATTCATCACCTTAATGGCGATACCGCGAACATCAGGTTGGCTATCGGAGCTAAATTTACCACGTTTTTCAGGCGAACCACCACTAGAGAAGCGAATCCATGCAGGATAGGTTTGGGGCGTTTTGAACAAACCTACTCTCAGGTCTTCAGGAAGATTGGGTTCAATAATAAACTCTCCCCAAAGAAGTCCATGACTTTTACTATGAATTTGGCGGAGGTCTGGGCCGGTTTTTTGTTGAGCTTGGAGACTACTGGCGATAATCTCGTCGATTATTGCTTCTTGCTCAGTGGTAGATGACGTTGGGTTAGTCATAAAACATTTGATAATGTGTCTTCATTATCCTGAATCCTTCAGCCTTTTTGAGTCAATCCGGTTTCCGTACAAATAGCTTGTAGTGGTTTATCCCAAGGTTCAATAGGTATTTGTGACAAATAGGCAAACTCAAAGACAATTCCGATAGTCGGCTTCATCTCCCACTGCGGTAAACTGAGCAAGCGATCGTAATATCCGCCGCCATAACCCAAACGATATGCTTGAGAGTCGCAAGCTACACTAGGGAGCAGAATCAAATCTACTTCGGCAGCATCTAAGATGGGAGCGTCGGGGTAGGGTTCAGTAATGCCATAAGCGCCGTTTTGGAGAGAATCTTCAGGTGTCCAAATATGCCAACACAGGGATTTATCAACGCAGCGAGGAAATCCCCAACGGTATTTGGTGTTTGCAAATAGTGGACTGAGGTCAGGTTCTTGGCGAAAGCTGAAATAAGCGAGGATTGTTTTTGCTTGGGTAAACAAAGTAGAGTTTTGTAAATGAGAGCATAAGCGATCGCTTTTTTCTCTCCACTCTCCAACGGACATTGATTGACGTGTTTTAAGTAGAGTGCGGCGTAGTTCTGCTTTATTTAGTTGATGATTAACTTTATTCATAAAAATTGATACAAATAAGCTGGGCATCGCCCAGCTTATACCACCCTACATTTACTACTACATTCGTTATAGGGCGTGTTGACGATACCACTCAATGGTATTCTTTAACCCTTCTTCAAAACTCACTTGAGCCGTGAAATTAAAGGCTTCCTTGGCGCGTTCAGTATCTAAACATCGGCGGGGTTGACCATTAGGCTTGTCAGTTTCCCAAACAATTTCACCCTTAAACTCCATCAATTGGCAGATTAGAGTTACCAAATTCAGGATGGAGATTTCATAACCAGTTCCCAGGTTAACTGGTTCCGATTCGTTATAGAATTGAGTTCCCATAACAATCCCGCGCGCGGCATCTTCTGAATAGAGAAATTCACGGGTGGCACTGCCATCACCCCAAACTGGGAGTTGCTTTTCTGCTTTAATTTGGGCTTCGTGAACTTTACGAATTAACGCAGGAATAACATGAGAACTTCCGGGGTCAAAGTTATCCTCTGGGCCATATAAATTCACTGGCAGTAGGTAAATCCCATTAAAACCATACTGCTGGCGGTAAGATTGCAATTGGACTAAAAGCGCTTTTTTAGCAATTCCATAAGGGGCGTTGGTTTCTTCTGGGTAGCCATTCCAAAGATCATCTTCTTTGAACGGCACTGGGGTGAATTTAGGATAGGCGCAGATTGTGCCAACACAAACAAATTTTTTGACTCCAGCTTGATAGGCAGCATGAATTAGCTGGGTTCCCATGATCAAATTATCGTAGAACAACTCTGCGGGTTTTTCGCGGTTCAGACCGATACCACCGACATGAGCTGCTAGGTGAATAATTATGTCTTGCTGGTCAACTGCACGTTGGCTATTTTCCCAAACACGTAGATCGCAATCGCGCGATCGCGGTATTGTAATCTTGTCACGATCGGCCCCTGCTTTACACAGTTGATCTATCACCTGACGACCTAGAAACCCCGACCCACCAGTGACGAGAATACGTTGATTTTTTAGTTCTAAGGCGGTCATATTTTTATCCTCTGTGGTGCGAATCAGAAGTGCAAAGCGCCCAGCTCTTGACGAACAGTCGCAATATCGGATGGAAATTGCGAACCATTTCCGTTGGGTGAAGTGTGACCCAATGCTTGTAAGTCTGCTTCTACCATTAGGGAAACTAGTTGTTCAAAGGTTATTGATGGTTTCCAGTCCAACTTCTGCTGTGCTTTGGTAGAATCGCCAATCAACAACTCTACCTCAGATGGACGGAGGTAACGCTCATCAAACTCTACATAATCTTGCCAATTGAGATTCACATAACTAAATGCCAGTTGCAAAAACTCCCGTACTGAGTGGGTTTCACCAGTCGCAATTACGTAATCATCTGGCTGCTCTTTCTGCAACATCAACCACATTGCTTTGACGTAATCTTTTGCATAGCCCCAATCTCGCTTGGAGTCTAGATTACCCATATAAATCTTTTTCTGCTTACCAGCAACAATACCAGCTACGGCTCTAGTAATTTTGCGGGTTACAAAGGTTTCACCACGACGGGGTGACTCGTGGTTAAAAAGTATGCCGTTACAAGCAAATAAATCATAAGACTCACGATAATTTATAGTTTGCCAGTGGGCGTAAACTTTTGCACAAGCGTAAGGACTACGAGGATAAAAGGGCGTTGTCTCACTTTGAGGTATTGCTTGTACTAAACCATACATTTCTGAAGAACCCGCCTGGTAAAATCGTACCTGAATTCCGGTACGATGTTGGTAGTCTCGAATTGCTTCCAACAGACGCAGCGTACCCATTGCTACAGCATCCACCGTGTATTCTGGTGAATCAAAGCTGACTCGGACATGAGATTGAGCGCCGAGGTTGTAAATCTCTACTGGCTTAACTTCTTCTAAAATGCGTCGTAAGGTTGTACCATCCGTCAAGTCACCATAGTGAAGAAACAACCGCACTCCATCTTTGTGGGGGTCTTCGTAAATGTGATCGATGCGGTCTGTATTGAAGGTAGAAGTCCGGCGAATGATGCCATGAACCTCATAACCTTGTTCCAACAAAAATTCACTTAGATATGAACCATCTTGTCCAGTAATACCAGTAATCAACGCTCGCTTCTGTTGCGTCATGCTCAATTATCCCTTATTGCTTTGATTAAAAAGTTACAGGCAATATCATACAACCTAGCAACTAATTGCTGAATTGCCTAATGGGAAACCTACGAGTTATTGTTGTTATAAGACTTTTTCCCTAAATAAATATACTTAGTAAAAAGCAATTTAATAATGTCAGCCTAACCTTCAATAGCTCAAGATTGTTTCATTATGTATATTTTTTTATACTAGTGGTCTGTCAAATTCATTTTGACGCTTAGAGAGGCGCGATAAATCGCCGTCTCTACAGAAAATTTATTCCTCAATTAGTTCTTGACAGACTACTAGTACAAGAAGGCAAAAGTAAAAAGGCAAAAGTAAAAAGAAAGAATGCTTATTTTGTAGGCTTTCTGGCTATTTAAAATGGTTGCTTTATTTACGCCGTGTCGTACTAGATAGATCAAGATTCTTTTTGTGTATGTTGTTTTTTGTCGAAACTTCATATATCTCTGGTTTTGTGAAGACTTAATAAAATAGGTATTTAAAATTAGACTTCGGGCAAAAATCTCAATCAGGGCAAAATGAACCACAGATACACGTTCAGATCATTCTAAGCTACGTAGAAAGACACAAATATAGACAACTAGATAGAACAGTCGTTTAGTCTTAGGGGCATTAACTGCCCCACAGAATCGACCCTAAGTATTTACTCAGTATGCCCCGTTATTTTTGGGTAAAATTACCACATCAACAGTTTTCAAGATGATCCATAAATCAAGCCAGAAATTCCTAAATTTGACATAATGCAGGTCTATTTGGACTCGCCGAGGGTAGGGAATGTCATTACGGCCAGATACCTGCCACAAACCAGTAATTCCTGGGCGGATTGTTAAAATCTCATCAATGTGACAACCGTATTTTGGCAGTTCTTCTGCTACCAAGGGTCGTGGTCCGACTACACTCATGTCCCCTTTTAAAACGTTCCAGAACTGGGGAAATTCATCTAAGCTAGTAATTCGCAAAAATCGACCAATTTTGGTAATCCGGGGGTCTTGTTTCAGCTTAAAACTGCTCTCAAATTCTTGTCGCAACTCAGGCGATGTTTCCATCATTTGCATGAGGATTTCGTCTGCATTGCTTACCATTGTTCGGAATTTAATACAATTAAACGCCTTGTAATTTTTCCCTACCCGTTCCTGGATGTAAAAAATTGGGCCTTCTGAGCTAAAGGCAATCAGCAAGGTCAAAATTAAGTAGACGGGGAAGAACAAAATTAACACCGACAGCGAAAACACTATATCGAACAGTCGTTTGGCAAACTCTCCGTTTAAACCCTGAAAAGGTAAACCTTTGGGCTTAACTCTTGGCGTCTTTGTTTTTTGACCGCGTTTTAAGAAAGTACGCGTAGACGCTCTAGTGTCTTGCCGTACGCCCCGCTTGCCGGAGAGGAGTGAGCTCTGGGCAGTCATCATACTCCTTAATAATCCACACCACACATAGTCCCAATATTAAAGCGAAAATGAGATGCTTCTGGGGGAAAATTCCCAAAAGCCTAAAAAATAACTAGATTAACCAAGACCATCATTGCAAAAATGGTCTTTTTTCGTTGCACTTGTTTACAAAATCTAGATAACGATCTGCAAAAATTTGCGGTGAAAACTGCGCGGCGTGCGATCGCATATACTCGGAACTGAACGAACTCTCATACACTTCAAACTTTTCCACTGCCTCCACTAAAGCCGCCTCTGTTTGCGTATTGAAAAATATACCTGTCCCTGTATCCACACAAGAGCGGATATCTCGCACTGTTTCTAGGGCACCCCCGGCACCGTAGGCAATCACCGGCGTACCGCAGGCTTGTGCTTCTACTAAGGCAATACCAAAATCTTCACAAGCTGCATACACAAATGCCTTGGCCTTAGACATATATTTTTTTACCACATTATCGGGTTGCCATCCCAGTATTTGGATATTGGAGTTTGCCATCTCGCGAATCTTGTTCATTTCATCTCCTGTACCAATGACTACTAATGGTCGTTTTAGTTGATTAAAAGCCTTGACAATCAACGATATTTGCTTATAACTCACTAACCGAGAAACTGTCAGGTAAAAGTCCTCTTTCTCAGACACAAATGGAAATTCGGCAATATTCACTGGTGGGTAAATGACTGTTGCTTCTCGTCGATAGCAACGCCAAATCCGCCGAGCTGTGTGCTGCGAGTTGGCAATGAAGTAATCAACGCGATTGGCACTCAATACATCCCACTGGCGCAAACGATGTAATAAATACCGCGTCACCCACCCAGGTAAGCCACTACCTAGTTTGCTATGGCGCAGATAATCAAAAGTCAAGTCCCAGGCATAACGCATAGGGCTGTGACAGTAGCAAATATGCATCTGTTCGGGAGTGGTAAGGATTCCTTTGGCAACAGCGTGAGATGAAGACAGAATTACATCATAATGCCGCAAATCAAGTTGTTCTATTGCCAAAGGCCACAAAGGCAAGTACTTTTGTATACCGTTTTGGGCATAGGGAAAGTTCTGGAGAAACGTCTTGCCAATTTGACGCTTATATAAATAACTTTCTCTATTGCTGGATTCAAAATCGATGAGGGCATACAAATCAGCATCAATGTGATTCAGAATTTCTCGGACAACGAGTTCTGAACCACCGGTGGCTTTGGGGGTTAGCCACTCATGAACCAGAGCATATTTCAAGGGCACAGCTAACTTGAATAAATGGAAAATACTTAGACAATTTGATGACGTTAACTGAAAAGTTTCCCCTTGTGATTAATTAACGGGAAGCGCCCCAGATTAGCACATAAGACGGAATCTTTATTTCAGAGGTTCCAGATGGATGCTGCAACCTGATAATCTCAGAGTGGGGAGTGGGGAGTGGGGAGTGGGGAGTGGGGAATGGGGAATGAGGAATACCAATAGTTATTCTTCCCCTGCAACGCCAGCCTCCCCTGCCTCCCCTGCTTTTCCCCTATTCCCCACTCCCTACTCCCTTAACGACAACTGATATAGAAAGGGTGAATTTATGCGAATTCTAATTATGGGTGGTACTCGGTTCATTGGTGTCTATTTGACTCAACTACTAGTGGAACAAGGGCACGAGGTAGTACTGTTCAATCGTGGGAATCGACCAGCACCTTCTTTACAGGGAGTAGGACAAATTATAGGCGATCGCACTGATGCTACCCAATTAAAAGCAAAGTTATCACAAGAAGAGTTTGATGTCATTATTGACAATAACGGGCGGGAACTTACTGATACTCAACCACTAGCAGAGATTTTTCAAGACCGAGTGCAACATTTTGTGTATATGAGTTCTGCGGGGGTGTATCTCAAATCTGACCAATTGCCCCACATAGAAGGCGATCCAGTAGATCCCAAAAGTCGCCACAAGGGTAAACATGAAACGGAAGCTTATCTGACTCAATTGGGATTACCTTTTACTTCCATTCGTCCTACTTATATTTACGGACCTCGTAATTATAATGAGTTGGAAGGCTGGTTTTTTGACAGAATTGTGCGCGATCGCCCTATTCCTATCCCCGGAAATGGCTTGCATATCACTCAACTAGGTCATGTAAAAGACTTGGCACTAGCAATGACTAAGGTTTTGGGCAACAAACAAGCCATAGGACAGATTTATAATATCTCTGGCGATCGCTTTGTCACTTTTGATGGTTTAGCCCGTGCTAGCGCTGTAGCGGCTGGTAAATCAACCGATGCTGTCAAAATCGTCCATTACGACCCGAAAAAGTTTGATTTTGGCAAACGCAAAGCTTTTCCGATGCGGGTGCAGCATTTCTTTGCTTCGGTGAATAAAGCACAAACAGAATTAAACTGGCATCCTCAATATGATTTGATTTCTGGGTTACAAGACTCTCTGGAAAATGATTATTTGGTTAATGCAAAAGACAAAGCTGATGTTGATTTCTCTGTAGATGAGGAGATTTTACAAGGGTTGTGAGTAAAAATGTTTACGGGCACATTGTTGTGCAGTAGCTAGGGCGAATAGAATTCGCGCGCCACTTGCTTCTCCCAGGGGGAGACGCTGCGCGTAGCAAGATCCCCGGAGGGGTGTCGGGGAACCGCAAGGGCGCCGTGGCTTGGCTATACAGGCAAAGTCCACCTCCGCGGACTAAGGTCAAATTAAGGGTTTGAAACCCCCGGAGGTGGGTTTTGTTTCTGTAGACGCGGTTTCTAACCGCCCGTTTCGCATCTTCAAAACTCATCAGGGTTAAGGCCTAACTCTCGCAGTTGTGCTGCTAATCTGTTAGCGCGTTGACTTTCTCGTTCTAGCGGCGTGGGAAGCCAATTCCCGGATGCATCATACCAACGTAGCCACAATCGCTCAATTCCTTGGTATGAACCTTGCCAAAGTCCTAATCCCAGTTCCAAACCCGGCATCCACAGCCTTGTTGTACTCAAGTCCAATTCGCTGTAGCGGTCTGCAACTAATTGGAATGCTTGGAGTTTGTCTGTGTAGCGGTTAAACACAATGTAGTAAGGAACTCGCAAAATTCGCTCATAAACTTCCCATTTGGTCGGCGGTTGGCTAATCTCCCGCAAAGTTTGTCCTAAGTCTTCTTTTTCTGTCCCTGGAGACAGCAATTCTACCACTACAAAAGGCGCAACTCCTTCTTGCCAAGTGACATAACTCAGACGCAAATCCTGTTCTTCGTAGAGACGAGAAACTCCCACAGCCGCAAACCAATCTGGGCGTTTGTACCACAAGGAATGTTGGGGGTCGTAATAGAGGTTTAAGTCAGTGGCAACAAATACCTCATCTGCTGGATAGTTAGGTGGACAGAAGGTTTCGCGCAGAAGTTGGGGTTGAAAAATGTGAAATTCGTCGGGCAAACCAGAGTCCTCCGGGTATTCACTGGGAAGATCATACATGGTGGGTAGGGTTTCTTTTGCAGGACGAGGCGGATCTGTTTGGTACATAAGGGTAATCCTGACCGACTAATTTTAAGTTAAGGGATCTCGGTAAAGGTTTGACCAAAGTCAAAATCAAAAATATTTTCTTCTCCCTGGGAAAGATGCGATATAGCGGTTCCCATTCAGATGCGGTACAACATTATATCGCTAGGTGTAGGGGCACGGCAGTGCCGTGCCCTTACGGGTGTACCTAACTAGGTCGAGAAACGCTATAAATTGCGTTTTTAGTTTTTACTATAGGACTTACGCAAAAGTACACGCTGTAGGGGCAATTCATGAATTGCCCCTACGGGAGAATAAGGGGTTCGGCTATTGTTTGCGTAAGTCCTGTACTAGAACAGAAATTAAATTTTTCTTTATTAGTAATGCAAACCTTTTTTATAGTTGCCTCAAGGCTACTGAAATTACTTTCTGTAAATACTGTTGTTGGTTGATCAAATGTGCCAGGTTTTGCAATATCCACTCCAGAATGTTCTAGAGTCTTGTGCCAGATTGGGTGAAGCCCCCATCTGGAATTCTACCCACAACCTAATTTATTGGGTCGATATCTACAACAATAGAGATAAACTAAATGTCTAAATTCTTATCCAAAATTTCTCAAAGTTCATCATTTTGATCAAGTTTAGTTTGTACCCATGCTTCAATCACTTCTCTCAACTCATTAGTCCATTGAGGAATTGATATGACTTGCTCACGAATCCCAGGACGTAGTTTTATAGTCAATGGCTTTCGATCTAGTGCAATAGTGTCTTTAGGCAGAAAACCGAGGGTATTGTTTTTCTTAAATGGCATTGCTTGATTTCACTAATGCTGGTATACTTACATAAGTATCTGATATCTAGTGATGTTTGCCATCAAGCGAGAATTAAAACTAAATAATGTTGAAACCTCTTTGATGCGCGGCAATGCTGGGTTTAAGCGCTTTGTTTATAACTTCGGTTTAGAACTATTAACCGCATCCTGGAGTTTTGAGGAGTACATCAGTTCAATCCTGCTACGGGGAAAGACTCGTTTTTTGATGTGGGAGATGTAGTCGGTGCGATCGCAACAGCAGGTAAAGATAGATTAATTATGGCGAGAATTACACAAACCGAAAGGAAACGTTTGCAGTCAAAGGTTTTGGCAGTGGTTTTCCTTGTGCTTGGTAATCTTCAATCAAAAGTTCCAGCACTTCCTCACCATTATTGAGAGCATCCGCGTAGGTATTTCCGTGAGTATGTGCATAGGGGCCAAACTCAGGTAGGCTGACAATGTACTTTTTATCTTCATCAGACCACTTAATTACAATACTATATTGTGGTTTCATTCTTGTTCAGTGCTAGCTTTTTGCGGCAAAAGATAAATACCCCCAGAGATTAAAGTCAAGGCGACAGAAATCCAAAAGGCAATCAGAGAAGGAGTTTGCCACACTTTAGGTAGGGGTGCAATCAGAAATGCGATCGCGACTATTTGACTAACAGTTTTGAGTTTACCCCAAATATTCGCCCCGGTAATTGTCGTTTGATTTACTCGCCAACCTGCGATCGCTAATTCCCGCGCTAAAATCAAAAACACTCCCCAAGCTGGCACTTTTCCGAGTTCAATAAAAACCAGCAACGGCGCAAGTACCAGAAATTTATCCACTAAGGGATCAAGAAATTTACCCAAGTCAGTAATTTGGTTGAGTTTCCGCGCTAAATAGCCATCTAACCAATCAGTTAACGCCGCAATGATAAAAATCGCTAAACATATCCATCTAGCTTGAGGTGTAGGATTATATAAACCGTAAAGCAAAAATGGCACACCCAGAAGGCGAGAGAAGGTAATCCAGTTGGGTAAAGTCACGTCGCTTCGCTCCGAATTAAAAATTAAAAATTAAAAATTAAAAATTAATAATCTCCATTAATAAATTTAGTTGCCCTGTGATCAGGAAGAGGCAGAGGGGACAAACTTACTACAACTTCTCTTTGTCTCCCCACTTTCTCCCTAAGCGTGGGAAAATCTGTTTTCTGTAGCTCTCTTAAAACAATACTATGACTCAACACCCAGACTCCCAATTTCGCATCGAACGCGATTCGATGGGCGATCACCAAATTGCTAGTAGCCTTTATTACGGCATTCAAACGCTACGGGCAATCGAAAACTTCCCCATTAGCGGCATCAAGCCTTTGCCTACTTACGTAGATGCTGGATTGATAATTAAAAAAGCTACAGCAATTGTCAATGGTGAACTTAATTGCATTCCTCAAGATATTAGTCAGGCGATTGTCCAAGCAACTGATGAAATCTTGGCTGGGAAGTTCCGGGATCAATTTGTCGTGGATGTTTATCAGGCGGGTGCGGGAACATCCCACCACATGAATATCAACGAAGTTCTCGCAAATCGCGCCTTAGAAATTCTTGGTGAAGAAAAGGGCAATTACAAACGTGTTAGTCCTAACGATCATGTTAATTATGGGCAGTCTACCAATGATGTGATTCCCACTGCAATTAGAATTGGTGGTTTATTGGCATTATCCAAGATATTACACCCAGCAATAGATGGTGCGATCGCGTCCTTAGAAAACAAAGCTGTAGAATTTCAAGATATCGTCAAATCTGGCAGAACCCACTTACAAGACGCTGTACCTGTGCGTTTGGGTGAGAATTTTCGGGCTTGGGCGCAAATTCTTACAGAACACCAAAACCGGATTTATACCGCCTCTGGAGATTTGATGGTGCTGGGTTTGGGAGGTAGTGCAGCTGGAACGGGGTTAAATACTCATCCTCTGTATCGCGCCCGTGTGGTAGAAATTCTTTCAGAATTGATTGACACTCCTTTAGAACCTGCGCCCCATCTCATGGCAGCCATGCAAAGTATGGCACCATTTGTAAATGTTTCCGGTGCTTTACGCAACTTAGCGCAGGATTTAGTCAAAATATCTCACGATTTGCGACTGATGGATTCGGGGCCAAAAACAGGCTTAAAAGAAATTCAACTGCCTCCAGTGCAACCCGGTTCCTCAATTATGCCAGGGAAATATAATCCAGTGATGGCAGAGATGACATCAATGGTGTGTTTTCAGGTGATGGGTTACGACAGTGCGATCGCTTTAGCCGCACAAGCCGGACAATTAGAATTAAATGTGATGATGCCACTGATTGCCTATAACCTAATTCACAGTATCGAAATTCTCGGTAATACCATCGCCGCACTCACCGAACGCTGCATTGGTGGAATTACTGCGAATCAGGAACGTTGTTTAGCTTATGCCGAAGGCAGTTTAGCTTTAGTAACGGCACTAAATACCCACATCGGTTATTTAGATGCCGCAGCTGTTGCCAAAGAATCTTTAGAAACAGGTAAATCCCTGCGGCAAATTGTTTTAGAACGAGGATTGATGAGTGAAACAGACTTAGCCACAGTGTTAAATCTAGAACAAATGAGTGGTATCTTACCGCTCAAAACACAATAATAGGTTACGGGGCATTGGGCATGGGGCATGGGGCATTGGACAATAACTAATAGTTCTTTTCTCCCTGCCTCCCCTGCTTCCCCTGCCTCCCCTGCCTCTCCCACTCCCCACTCCCTACTCCCTACTCCCCAATTTATTATCCATGCAGACTCAAAAACCATCTGTTAGTCTCATTCGGGCTACATCTTACGAACGAGAAGCCTTACGGGAATCTTTAGTCATTCTCCTGGAACCTTTTGGAGGAATGGCAGCGTTTGTGAAAAAAGGCGATCGCGTTTTACTAAAACCTAATCTACTTACAGGTACGCGTCCTGGTAAAGAGTGTATCACCCGTGCGGAATTAGTTTATGAAGTTGCCAAGATGGTAATTGAGGTTGGCGGTAAACCATTCTTGGGCGATAGTCCGGCTTTTGGCAGTGCCAAGGGCGTAGCAGTGGCAAATGGCTATTTGCCTATTTTAGAAGAACTGAATCTTCCCATTATCGATTTTCACGGTCAGCGTTACCAAACCATTAGTGACAATTTTAACCATCTGCGGCTGTCTAAAGAAGCAATGGAAGCAGATGTAGTAATTAACCTACCGAAAGTGAAATCTCATGCCCAATTGACATTAACCCTGGGCGTAAAAAACTTATTTGGTTGCGTTCCCGGCAAAATGAAAGCTTGGTGGCATATCGAAGCTGGAAAAGATGCCAATAGATTTGGTGAAATGTTAGTAGAAACTGCCAGGGCAATTAACCCTAACTTAACCATACTAGATGGCATCATCGGTCATGAAGGAAATGGCCCCAGCAACGGGGAACCTCGCCAACTGGGAATTTTAGCAGCCGCATCAGATATATTTGCCTTAGATCGGGCAATGGTGGAAATTCTCAATGTTCCTCCTGAACAAGTGCCTACAGTTGCAGCTTCCCAAAGACTAGGAGTTTGTCCAGAACTTGCTGCCATCGAGTTTCCGCATTTAAATCCTGACTTATTAAAAATAGAAGATTGGCGACTACCAGACAAGTTGATGCCCATCGATTTTGGTATGCCCCGCGTAATTAAATCTACGTTTAAGCATCTTTACACCCGATTTATTAAGGAACCAATGAGTGTTTATGGAAGGGAGTAGGGAGATGAGGGAGATGGGGGAGATGAGGGGGAGATGGGGAAAATAACCTATTCCCAATCCCCAGTTCAAGTACTAACCCAAGTTGCGGGTTATCAAATTTTAAATTTTTTGCATCCCTCCGCTATCTTCTCAGCCTGCTCAAAAGCCAAATGATTTTTCCCCCTTCGTGCAGCATCTTATAGAAAAGGCATGAGAACTTTCTCAGACAGAGGTACAGACAGAAAGAGTAAATTCAGCAATGCTTTGCTCTGTCTGTACATCTCTGCGTTCACTCCATCAAAATCAAGCGCAGAGGATCTAAACGCACATACCAAGGAAAAGGTTGGTCTTTCATCGTCGCCCATTTTTCTTTGAAGACTTCAGCTTGCAGATGGTAATCTTGAGAATTCTTACCAACAGAATGTAATTTGAGAAATAACGTCATTCGATGGGGCGTTTCACTTGCTTGTACTACCCAACAGGGAAAGGTATTTTCCTGTGATGAGTCGTTGGTAAAAATGAACTGATGGGCACGAATGCCGATGTGGGATAATTCGCTCTTGACTGGTTCAATTACTTGAAGAGTACAACCCCAATCAGTCGCTTCTACCTGTTGTGATGACTGGCGAACAGCACGGGAGAAGTTTTTACATCCAGTGAGTTGGGCGACACTCACAGTAGCCGGATGCTCGAAAATCTCATGTTTGCTGCCATAATGAATGGCTCTACCATGCTCCAATACCAACAGATTCGGACAAATCCGATAAGCTTCTTCCATATTATGGGTGACAAATAGAGTCACACCTTGGTAGTCAGTTAGAGTTTCTGTCATTTGCTGCTCTAATTGGCTACGCAGATGGGTATCAAGTGCCGAAAACGGCTCATCTAAAAGCAATGCTTCCGGTTGACTTGCCAATGCTCTGGCTAAGGCTACCCGTTGTTGTTGTCCCCCTGAGAGTTGGTGCGGATAGCGATCGCCTAATCCCTGCAACTGCATCGCTATTAGTTGCTCTTCTACCTGTACTCTAATACTCCCAGCAGATAGTTTTTTGGGCAAGCCAAAAGCAATATTTTGCGCCACACTCATATTCGGAAAGAGGGCGTAATTCTGCACTAAAAAACCGATGCGGCGATCGCGGCTAGGTAAATTAATTCCTTGTTCTGAGTCAAACAGGACTCTCCCATTTAAAACTATGCGCCCTCTTGTAGGTGTTTCTATCCCCGCAAGACAGCGTAAAATCATGCTCTTACCCGCCCCCGAACCCCCCAATAACCCCAAAGGTTGCTCATCAGTACTGAAAGCAACTTTTAAATCAAAGCTAGGAAGGATTTTTTCAATGTTGACTAATAATCCACTAGATTCAAGACTAGAGCGCGGAGTATAAAGAATTTCTCCCCCAGCTAAGAGCTCCCGTTCGGCTACGCTCACGGCAAGCCTGCTCCCTGCTCCCCCCGCTCCCCTCCTCTTTTCCCTCAATTCTTGCCAGAAGTTAACTGCAATAATTCCAGATAGAGAAATCGCCATAATCGCGATCGCCCAAAACCAAGCTTCGTTCATTGCTCCCGCTTCCACAGCAAAATAAATCGCCATTGGGATTGTCTGCGTTTGTCCGGGAATGTTACCAGCTAGCATCAGCGTCGCCCCAAATTCTCCCAAAGCACGGGCAAAAGCCAGCATTGTGGCGGCGACAATGCCGGGTAGTGCTAGAGGTAAACTGATGCGCCAAAAGATTGTGGCTTCAGTTGCACCAAGGGTTCTGGCTACTCGCAGCAAGTTCCCATCTATTTGTTCAAAGGCTCCTAGTGCAGTTTTATACATTAATGGGAAAGAAACTACCGTAGCTGCGATCGCTGCACCATACCAAGTAAAAACGATGGTAAAGTCAAAAGCCCCCATGAGTTTCCCTACAGGGCCATTTTTCCCAAAAAATAGCAGCAACAAGAACCCAACAACCGTAGGTGGTAAAATTAGAGGCGCAATAAAGATACCCTCAATCAACGATTTCCCTTTGCCACGATATCCCAGCATCCAGTAGGCAGCAGCAATACCGAAGAAGAAGGTGATAAATGTGGCAAGGAATGAAGTTTTGAGTGATATCCAAAGAGGCGAGAAATCCAATGGCATAGTTGTCTGGGGAAGAATTAGCTCAACTAATCCCTAATTTACCAACTTTAATCTGAAAAATTTAGTAAAAGTTGGTAAATTACATAACAACGCTGTAGGGGCACAGCATCAACTTAGAGCCAGGGCGAATGGAATTCGCGGCTACACAAACAAAGTCCACCTCCGTGGACTAATACAAAATCAAGGATTCTTAACCCACGGAGGTGGGTTTTGCCTGTGTAGACAAGCCAGTGCGTTGGGCGGCTCCGCCGACTTGAAGCACCTGGCGCGCGGTTTCTAACCGCCCTTTTAACTACGACAGGTGTAATTCAAATAGATGAAAATAGCTGTAATTAGTCCAGTTGACTGCTGTAGGCACTAAAACCATAAGCCAAAGTTTCTTTTAAATTACCTGATGGCTTGAGACTTCTGTTGATAGCATTAGCAAACGGTACTGGGATTCCTTTGATGGTTTCCGGCAAAATTGCATATTCTTCTGTTGGTTCGACAATGTATTGGGAACACTTCGCTTTCATCCCAGCAGTCGCTAACATTTCTTCTATTTCGGCAGCTGAATATTGCTTGAGATAAACTGGATTTCTCACAAATGGGTTCAGCCTTCTGATAAAATTATGGATAATATGAGAAGGACAAGACTTGTTGTGAAAGGAATGATTAAAAACAAAAATTCCACCAGGTTTTAGCACACGAGATATATCAGCCAACAAATTTCTTAATTGTGCATCTGGGATATGCATAAAGACACAGTTAGAAATTACCAAATCTATAGAATTATCTTCTAAAGGCAATATTTCAGCAGAAGTGCAAATCAAGTTAAATTCAGCTTCTGGGAAAAAATTATATTCTTGTTTAACCTTGATTAACCGCCGTAATAAAGGCTCAGAAATATCAATGCCATAATATTTCTCGCATCTCAGATTTTTCGCTTTAGAAAGATGCAAAGGTGCGCGACCATAACCAGAACCAATTTCCAGAATAGAACCGACAGATTTATTCAACGGAAATTTGTTCCAAGTACCTCCAGGCGTTCCAGTTAGCAGAGTGTAATCTTGTTTAATGGGCGATGCATCTGTAATTTTTTCGATTTTTTGGGAACCATAATAGGTTTTACCAATTGCGTCCCATGTTTTTTTATGTTGAGTATTATTCAATTGTTCATAGTCGCTAGGAAAATAAATCCCATCTCGTAATTCAAAGTCATTCAAACTGAATTTTACATCTGCTAATTGAGACATTATGATTATTCCTCATGAATAGTTTAAGTCTGTTTTCTGTTATACTCTTAACTCAGCATTAACCGCAAGTGATTTTTACTGAACTGCTTACGGGAAGCTTTTTTTAAAGTCTATAGCTGTTTTAAATTCGATAGGATACGACAGATTTGCTACCAAAGCGCCTATTGCATCCAAAGGAAAACCGCTATAATAACAACCCGTCGCCTGATTAGAACCCAAGTTCGTATACATTAATTGATGGACTGCAACAATTGGAGGCTGTGATGGTAGAAGGGTCACAACAAAAACGGGTAGTAGTTGTAGGTGCTGGTTGGGCTGGTTTAGGAGCAACCTACCATTTGGCAAAACAAGGTTATGACGTTACCCTTGTAGAAGCAGGCCCCTATCCCGGTGGATTGGTGGCAGGTTGGCAAACAGCCGCCGGAAAATCTGTAGAAGCTGGCATTCATGGCTTTTGGTATCCTTACAGAAATATTTTTTCCCTAATCAATGAATTAGGAATTAATCCTTTTACTACTTGGACTCGTTCTTCGCAATATTCGCCAGCAGGTTTGGAAGTTGAATCACCAATTTTTCAAGACTTACCGCGACTCCCCTCGCCACTGGGAACTTTTCTCTACACTCAGTTTAAGCGGCTACCACTAATTGACCGTCTTAGCGCCCTCCCTTTACTTTATGCTGTTGTTGATTTTAACAATTCTGATGCAGCTTGGCGGCGCTATGATTTTGTAACCGCCCGTGAATTGTTCAAAGATTTTAACGTTTCTGCACGGCTTTACCGTGAGGCTTTTGAACCGATGTTATTAGTGGGTTTATTTGCCCCTGGTGAACAATGTTCAGCCGCCGCCACTTTAGGGATGCTTTACTTTTTTATTCTGGCTCATCAACCGGATTTTGATGTAGTTTGGTGTCGGGGAACTGTGGGGGAAAAGATATTTCGTCCTTGGGTGGAACGGATTGAAAAAGCTGGTGTGCGAGTCTTACCCAAGCGTCGGGTTACAGATTTAATTGTTGATAGTAATCATCGAGCCAAGGGTGTGGTTTGCGGTGATGAAGTAATTGAAGCAGATGCCGTGATTTTTGCGGTTGGAATCACGGGGATGAAGAAAATTGTCTCAACTAGTCCTATTTTGCAAAGCCGTGAAGAATTCCGTAATTTGAGCAATTTAGGAGCAATTGATGTTTTAGCAACGCGACTATGGTTTGACCGCAAAATTGATATTCCTCGTCCTTCTAATGCTTGTTTTGGATTCGACACAAGTACAGGTTGGACGTTTTTTGATTTGAATGCTCTACATGATGAATATCGGGATGAGCCGGGAACGGTGATTGAAGCTGATTTCTATCACGCGAATCAGTTCCTGGGTTTGAGTGATGAGGAGATTTTAGCAATCGTTCAGGGTTATTTAGCAACTTGTGTACCAGGGTTTCGGGAAGCAAAGATCATTGATAGCAGTGTAATTAGGCTATCTCAGGCGGTGACTCACTTTGCACCTGGTAGCTATCGTTATATGTTGCCCGCTAAGACAAGTTTTGAAAATGTGTTTATGAGTGGGGATTGGATTGTAAACCGTCATGGTTCCTGGTCGCAGGAAAAGGCTTATGTTACTGGTTTGGAGGCGGCGAATTTGGTGGTGTCTTATTTGGGAGAAGGTCAGCCATCTGAGATTTTAGCTGTAGAACAGGATGAAGTGCATATCCAAGTGGCGCGATCGCTCAACCAAATTTGGCGTGACTTGGGCAAATCTATTCTACCTAACTTTTGGTTACCCTAATGTATGTATATTTCTCGCAAATCTAGTTAATCATTAATTGTAATCTAAATTCGGTAAGCTAAAGAAAGCGATCGCAGCATATCAGCTAATTCGCTCTAGCAGTACCTCATTAATAACTGTTTGATAGCCAATACCTGTCACGGCTTCCTCAAATGTAATACCATGCTTAAGAAAATTAGACTCAGCTTTGTTGCCGTCCCACTCAAAGCGCATTTATAGTATATACCAAAAATCTGTCCTCCAGTTATTTTATACTGGCTGATAGCCAAGCAAATCTACTAAGCCTGCAATATCTTAAACCACTTATTCAAAACTGTGCTGATGGTTTTCTTAATCTGATGTTTACGACTCCACTTCTGGAATGCCATTTCATACTCTTCGCCTTTGATTTGAAAGGTATTCCAGACATCAAGACCTACAGGCAATACGCAGAACAGTGAAATGTACAGCGACCAAGAAATTCCGCCACCAGTGATGAAATCTACCAGTATTAAAAAGCCATTGAAAATTGCATAATTGCCTAGACGCTTCTGAAATCTTCTGATGCGGTAAGCGTCAAAGGCTTTTCGTTGTTGGACTTGGCCTTGTTGTACTAACCAATCGCGTTCTGCTAATTTTAAAGACTCTGGTGAGATTTCTAACTCAGCAGCAATTTCTAATATCTGCTCATAAGAAAATTCTGTGTCTTTGTCATCAGCTTGACGAGCGATCGCTAAGTGCAGTATTTGTTGGACATCTTCTTGGCTATAAGAGCGGATGCTTTGAGTTTCAAAGGCTGTCATAATTCTTTCTCTTATATTACTTTTAATAGAAATTTGCGGCTCGATAGATTTTAAGCAGTTATGCCAGTGCTATTCCCCTTATCCTTACATTAGCAAATCTAGATGCTGTCCTGCATCTAAATGTATTGGATTTTTAACTTTGGGCATGGGGCAGGAGGCAGAAGTTCTTTTATTGGGAATTTGGAATTTGGAATTGATTTCTACCCACTCCCCCTCAATATAAAGACTCTCCAAACATCAGGATATTATCAGATGCGGCAGAGCATAATTAATAACGAAATAACAAGCATTAACAAGGATGTCATTCAATGGTTGAAGAAAATGGATCGATTCGTACCCTATCCGTTGATATTGGCGGTAGTGGCGTTAAGGCTATGGTTTTGGATATTACAGGGAATCCGGTAACGGAAAGAGCGCGTTTAGATACACCCCAACCTGCTACACCAGAGGTTGTAATTAATGCAATTGTTGTGTTGGCAGCCGCTCAAGGTGAATTTCATCGCGTTTCGGTCGGTTTTCCTGGTGTGGTGCGGTATGGAGTCACGGAAACGGCGGTAAACTTACATCCAGATTGGATCGGATTTGATTTTGAAACAGCATTATTAAAACACTTAAACAAGCCTGTGCGGGTGATTAATGATGCAGATATGCAGGGGTTGGGAGCGATCGCAGGTAAAGGTGTAGAATTGGTGATTACTCTGGGTACAGGGTTTGGTTCGGCTTTATTTGTAGATGGTAAGCTAGTGCCAAATATGGAAATGGGGCATCATCCATTTCGCAAAGGAGAGACTTTCGAGCAGCAATTGCAGCGTGCAGAGTTAGAAAAAATTGGTGATAAAAGATGGAATAAACGTTTAGAAAAAGCGATCGCATCCTTGCAACATCTGTTTAATTATGATTATCTTTACATTGGCGGCGGGGAAGCTGTGAGAGTGAATCTTCAGCTACCTTTAAATGTCAAACTCATCCCCAATATCACTGGTTTGTTAGGTGGTATTGCTTTGTGGCGAGATGAGAAAAGGTAAAAAGTTTTTCAGTATCCTCAACTGGGCGTACTAAGCGATGTCTAAGGGCAGGCTACGCCTAAGCGCATTTTATTAAGGTGCATCCTTTTTCAAAATTATCCTCGTTAGAAAACAATACGCTTGGGTTAAGGAAAATTGTAGGTTGGGTTAAGCAAAGCCCCGATAATGTTGGGTTTCCTTCCTCAAACGCCAGATGCTTCTCCCTGGGCGCTAGCCTCTCACGGGTGGGAGAAGACCGCGCTGGCTCCCCAGCCTACACAATTTCAGGTTTTTGACGCTAACCCAAGCGTATTGCGTTATAAAACTTCATTACGAATTATTTTAATAATTTTTATTTATGATTTTGAGCAGAAATTATATTAGCTACTATTGATACTTTCCCTTAAAGTGAAATGAGCAATTTTGAATACACGTATATGATATTAATCATGGAAAATATTAATCCCATTCCAGAAATACTTGGTGAAACAACCGACGTGGAATCTTGGCTGATTCGAGCTGGGCTAAGATTTTCAGACTTAGGTAACGATGCCGCCAGTATAGCAATCCGCAAGCAATGGCGAGAGTACCAAGCCGCAGTTCAAAGATGCTGTGCAACTCTACACCAACCACCGTCAGGTGTTCAACTAAGCGGCGACTATGCCAACCTGAGAATACCTGGTGGTACATCAACCAATTCTGCAATCAGCTGTCGAGTCGTCCCAAATCCTTAGACTGGGCAAAAGTTGACTAATTACCCTGTTGCACACCGTTCACTACTGGCTTAACTTCTGAAAATGGATCAGTGCCGCCACCCCAGTTAAAATCACTAATTCTGATGCTGAAGCCGCCTAGCTGCAACACCGGATTGTAACGTAAGGTGATGCCATAGCTACGACGACTATATTCCACAATGTAGTCGGTGCTAGTTTGTACACCAGTATCCAAGTTAATAGATGTTTGGAAGCCCAAGCGAAAAGGTCCGTAGATTTGCTGTGATATCCCAGCGCTCAAGACTTTGTTATCAACAGACCGATCAAACAAAAAGGGTGAGAATCCGTTATTTAAACTTTGGGAGAAACTGATATTAAAGGCGGTATAGTCTAAAAAAGTCCGAGAAAAATGACCAATTTGACCTTGTAAGCCAATGGTACCAGTTAAGGTGCTTTGGCTATCACCACTGCTGTAATAACTGCTAGTACCTGTAACGCCCGTGAACACTTGCAAGTAAGGAACTACAGGATTAGCCGTGTATCGTAATCCCTCAGTGGCAGTGGGTGCTAATGGTTTTCCCCGCCACAGTAAAAACCCGCGATTGAGGGAAGCACTGCCTTGTAAACGACTTAATGAGATCAGACCGGTTGCCTCCTGCGGTTGTTTTAGTAAGTCTTGGCGATCGGTATTGGCATTGATATACTCAGCACTTGCCTGATAGGTGAGGTTGATTCCACTTTTTCCTAAAGGAATTACAGGAGAGGAAAGAATGCCGCCAAAACTGCTCTGGACAGTTTGAAAGCCGAGGCTGCCGTTGTATAGAAGATCGCGGTAATTATATTGTAAATTCAACATATAGGGAAGGCGATCACCTATTTTCTGGTGCAATGCTAAATCCACCCGCAAATTGTTTTCCACCTGGCTCAAGTCAAGACTGCTTAACTGCCCAGTCCCCTGAAGTGTTGTCCGTGGACTCAAAACAGAATTTATCGTTGTCTTCACACCAAATAGTGCGCCTAAGTCACCCGTGCCTTCTTGCACAGCTCTCTGTACTAATAACTGGGGCGTGATCGTCCAGTGAGTCTGGCTTGTACTAATCACTGAAAAGCCACGCTGAATATAGAAACCACCCCGATCAGTTCCATCATAACCAGGGGAGACTAGAAAGGGTGTAACGTCCCTTTGGTTGCGGTCAATAGTCCACCGATCCAGCAGAATTGGTAAGGAGAATGTTTGATCAAATACCAAACGCTGTCGCTGTGTGCTAAGGGTCTCTACCAAGGGTGTCTCTTCCGTCAGAGTTGCTTGATCTGCGCGTAATTCTAGTTCTGGGGGCGAAAAAGGATCATTGGTGATGCGGACATTGCTTCCTTGCCAGCCGTGCGGATAGAAGTCAATGTGTTCAGCTTCAAACCTGAGCCGATTGACTACACCCCCTGATTTTAGTGGCGAGAGGTTGCTAGGATCTGTCTGATCGCCAATTGTCGTATTAATTCCTCCAGGGCTGCTCACACCTGAAAGGGGTTGATTGGCTGTAACGCGATCGCTTAGAGTACGTTTTTGGACTCCACTCGTAGTTACATCCGTGGGTAAAAATGCTAAATCTGTTTGTGCTGAGGGTACGTAAATTTCTCCTCTAGCATTTTCCAGTTCCCCGCTATCTTGAACAAAGTTATAGGTAAAGCGTTGTCCATGCAGTATCTGACGGCCCCTTGTTAAAGTGACGTTGCCTTCCCCCGCAGCGATCAAGTTATCCAAATTGACTTGCAAGCGATCGGCATCCACTACCGCCCCATCAAATCGCACAACTACATTACCAACAGCTGTAATAATTCGCTGTTGCTCATCATATTCTTGCCGATCTGAAGTAACTTCCACAGTTCTCGGTGTGGCTGGCAGCGTCCTAGCTGGGGCAGTTGTCGCAGATGGTTGACGTTGTGGCTGATTACTGGTGTTTACCTTTGGTGTAGGCGTTGGTTGCTGGACTTGGGACTGGAATTCTACAGTGATGGGCTTTGATAGTTGGTTTGTCGGGTTACGAGACTTGAATTCTATAAAATTTTGTACTGATTGAGAACCCGGTGCAAGATCAGTAGTAGATACAGAAATATTGTCTCCTTTTGGAGACTCTTGTGTAGTAATATCACGTTGCTGTTTTTCTTGGGTTAACTTCTCAGCGACAATTTCCGCCTTGGACTCGACTAACTTGTGGCTATCTGCGATCGGGGCAATTTCCAGAGGAGGCGGAGATTGGGCGACAAGGGGATTTGGGGAAACTCTATAGCTAAAGGTACCAGAATCCACAATGCCTTCTCTTGGGATTTTCCCTTTACGCAGGGCTGAAATTAGGAGAAGTTGCGATCGCCCGATGCCGATGCTCGGACTTGTCTTTGTATTTTCTTGATCTTGGCCATTAGAGGTTGTAACCTCTTGTGTGGGATAACCAACTACAAGCGGTTGCCCCAAAAATGCAGCACTTCTAGAACCTGTGAGTGGGGAAGTTTCTGGTGGGAAGGTTTCTGGTGAATGAGGTACAGAGGGAGTTTCGGCAACTACCAAGTTATCTTGGGTTGAGTTGAGCAGAGTTCGCAATGGCGGATCACTCTTGGTGTTACCCGCAATTGCCAACTGAGCCAAATTCTTGGGCTGTTTGGATTTGTCTGTCTTTTCGCGTATTCCAGTATCTACACCTGAAAGAAATTTTGTATGACTAGCAGATGAGGCGGGATTTACAGGTTGTAAAGATTCGACGATAGGAGGCGGATCGGGCGGCAGAACTGGATGAAGCATATTTGAGCAAAATCGGGCTAACAAACAGCCAAATGACGGACGGAAGGATAAACATACATTTTGCCTTCCGACTGTCGCCTTCTGCCACTTATAGCAAGCCACTTGCAGGAAGAAACTTACTACGCAAAAGTTTACAGAACTTACGCAAACAATAGCCGAAACCCTGGTTTTCAGATGTAAGAGCAATTCATGAATTGCCCCAGGGCGCGTCTAGTTTTGCGTAAGTCCTAGTTTAGTAAGTATCCGTGGCGTTTAGTATCTTCTGCCTTTCGGAGTCGCGGATGATTTATCGCCCTTTTACTCTAAGTCCCGACGGCCGGGGTTACGAGCTGGATCGTTCGACAAAAATCCGAAGATGAAGATAGTTACGAAGAAGGCAACAACAATATAAACAGCGATTTTTAAAGTCAGCATAGAAATATCTCCAACGGGTAAAACAAAGAGAGCTTTTCTTTCAGGATCTGCCATGCAGAAAAGATGGCTACTTTATATTACCCAAATCTCGTCCCTTTTTTAGAGGACTCTGGGGACTGGGGACTGAGGATTAGGGACTGGGGACTGGCAGTAACTATCCTACGGTTATTGAGAATGGTGCAAAATGTCAGTTGTCTGACTTTTAGATGCCCTTAATAAATAACTCAGAGATTGTTTACTCTTGTGACGTTAACCTACGGCAAAGGTTTCCCAAAATAGTTAATAATGCCCCATGCCCCATGCTTCTCTACGAGAGGCTGCGCCAACGACTGCGCTCAGTACAAGTGCCCAATGCCCAATTTCTCAGCTTGAAGTAATGCTTAAGTCTTTGCCAATTCGGTTTTTGATTACTCGTGCAGGTATGCCTACAGCAACGGAGAAAGGAGGAATATCTCTATTGACAACTGCTCCCGCACCAATAACGCTGCCTTTGCCGATGGTAACGCCATCTAATACCGTTACTCCATGCCCTAGCCAACAATCATCCTCGATCGCAATTCCTTTCCGAGTAACACCTTGGTATTTGATCAGCTCCATCGGCTCGGCAAAATTATGATTATTGGCATATATCCCTGAGTGGGCAGCAATCAAGCAGTGTTTACCAATTTTAATGTCTCCTGGCCCCTCAATACACACGTTGGGAGCAATAAATGTGTCTTCATCAATATGTATATACGTATCTTCCAAAGACCCTATATCAACGTTACGCTCAATAGCGACTCTATTTCCTACATGAATCCTATTATTTTTGTGTCCTCTAGCATCCATCCGCACACCTTTAAAAATATAGACTCCACTGCCGATCTCAATACAAGAAGTACCGTTAAATTCAACACCATTCTGAATATACACTTGACTGCCTATCTGGGCAAAAATACTCCGATATCCCAAATTACGCAACTTTGTCCCTAGAAGAAGTGTTGGGATATCTCCTAACACCGTAGTTACTAAAAGTTCTTGCACACGCTGCAATTTTGAGAAATATTCCTTGTGATGCATGGTTACATATCTCTTCAATCAATTGTTGTTGACAGTGTTAAAAGTTGTTTTGGCTGTATCCTAATCTTCTGCAAATACCAACCGCGTTACTATTTATTGGCACAGGAGGTAACTTGGCAGTATTACCTAAATTTCCCAATATTTTAGATGGTTTTTCAACAGTTGAAAAACCCAAGTTTGGCTTCTTTTTTACCAGAGCAATTAACAAAACAATTTCAGTGCATTGCCGGATAAAAGCTCAGACTATAGCGCTAGATACCTAACCCCCAAGCCCTTCCATTAAAATTTAAAGCCTCTCTCTTTTTCCTTTATAGGAGAGAGGTTTGGAGAGCTAAAAGTTTGATTGCAAGTTTCATCTACTCAAAGCTTTTCAAGATAGAGATCAGAATGTATTGGATACAAACGAGCATAGACGCGGAGCGGCTTGTCGTCAGACATCGCTATATGAAATTGTCTGATGAGACAATTTACTGTTTTGATTATCCGGCAAATTTGCAAAGCTTGTTATGCAACTGGGGATAGAGTTGTTTGCCTTGAGGCTACTTCCTCTCAGGCGGTTTTAGTCTTTTAAAACAACTCAGTTTCCCAAGCTATTTTGCAACAAAAAATACATTTAACTAGACTATTTCAAAGATTTAGATAAATTTTATGCCTAGCATGACAATGTAATTATTGTTGGATTCCTCTGGGTATTTTTGCCCAAATAAAATCCAATTAGGGTGGATTATCTCCCACATCAGCCATCACATTGAAGTTAACCATCGGTGCAAACAAGTAAGCGCTTCCCCGACTGCTATGACGACTTTCTGGCAACGAATTTTTAGGGTATGCTGCTCGAATCATGTTGCACACGGATGATTTACAGGCTAACCAATTCACGTTTGTAATTAGGTGAATGGTTTCTAATAACAATTGCTTTTAACGATAACACATTTTATTTTTAGTGGAACACTCTCAATAAATAAGTTGATTTTCGGGTTGTTTGTTGATGAGAATTGTGGAAATCAGTTAACTTTTTTACTGGAGCGATGCCTAGGTTGGGCAAAGCCTACGTTACTATAAAATAATTTTATCCACTTAGATAAAATCCCTTGGTTACGAGGAATAAAAAATGCTGTAAGCGGTTAATTAGCATTTTTGTATATATTTCTACCGTTGCTTGTCCAAGTAATTTTATGATTGGGCATTAAACTCAGAATGATATCTACTATACTGATGACACCCTATTCTTGAAAAAGCTAAGATGTTTTTCTTCGCTATGAATTGTATCTAAAAATTTGTAAATCACCCATTCGGGTGAGCCAAGCGGGTGATGCGTGCTTGGCACTACTCATTATAAATTTTATTGAAGGAAAGCTAAGACGTAGCTTAATTTTCAGGGTAAGCCTACAAAACAAGATCAAATTGCCCAAATTGAGGTATCGGTTTTTAACTCACACACTTGGTTCAAATTATGGCTTTAATTAAAGAAATTGTGCAAGAAGCTCTAACTACTGGCTATCTAAGTGTTGTAGCGGAAGATAAACTGCGATCGCAACTTCAAAGTAATTATGACTCAGAAGACCTAGATGCCTGGATCATTTTACAGCGAGCTATTGGAGCCGGTGGTGTCAAACAAGAGTCCCGCCGAAAAAAAGCTTCCCTCACTCCTAAAGCCAAGGACGCTTCATCGAGTATCAAACTTGCTTATCAAATGGCGGCGGAAATTGCTTATGCAGCAGCCGTAGCTCTGACAATGACAAAAAGTACTAAAGATCAGCCTTCACTAGGTGCATAAAATAACACGTTACTACGTTATTTTTCTGCTTTAATGTCAACATTTAATACCAAGTAGTTAGCGTAGGCATAGCCCAACCCAGGCATCGCCTTTCCTGCTTAACTACTTGGTACTGTTTTTACCAAGCCAACGATATATTAAGTAACGCATCACCTTAAACTAAGCTTAATCTCACACGGCTTTTTTCCCAGCGCAAATTTATTAAAAAATAGTTAAATTTTTAACCTTCCTGGATACAGCTATGAGGAATTTTCACCCTTAGCCAAGACCTGAGAATTGATCCCCGAAAGCAATAGTAAAATAAATATAAATTATTTGTTCAAAACTAAATTTTTTTAAGTGATATATGCCAGTAAATGATTAAATCTTAAAATACCAAGTATATGGCTGAGTGTGAGGCATAGAATTAGAAACACCTTGGTGTAAACTTTAGCAACGAGGTTAAAAAGAATTCTCAATGTTTAACGAAGTCATCGCTTTTTCACAAAGTACAGTGTGAAGAATTGGCAACATTGGTAAAGAGAGTAAACAATAACCATAGCTAAACTTGGAGTTTTGCCAACCTATGCAGCCAATTCGCACATTTAACGTATCTCCTTCACTACCGCCGCGACTGGAACCACTACGGCGGCTAGCATATAACTTGCACTGGGATTGGAACGTTGATACTAAAGATTTATTTCGTCGCTTAGACTCCGACCTATGGGAGTCTAGCCATCATAATCCGGTGTTAATGCTGGGTACTATCTCTCAATCACGGCTTCTGGAAGTTGTGGAAGATGAAGGGTTCCTAGCGCAAATGGATCGATCTGACCGTCAGTTAGAAGATTATTTGCAAGAGCGCACCTGGTATCAGAAACAACGGGAGGAGAAACCAAAGGAATGCTTCGCCTATTTTTCGGCGGAATTTGGACTTGTAGATTGTTTGCCGGTCTATTCTGGGGGCTTGGGCGTTCTGGCGGGGGATCACCTCAAATCTGCCAGTGACCTGGGGCTACCGCTTGTAGGCGTAGGTTTACTGTATCAGCAAGGCTACTTTGCCCAGTATCTCAATGCCGATGGCTGGCAGCAAGAACGCTATCTGCTCAACGATTTCCACAATATGCCCTTGCATCTAGAGCGCAATCCCGATAGTTCAGAACTGCGAATTGCGGTAGATTATCCAGGGCGCAAGGTGTATGCCAGAGTTTGGCGCGTACAAGTAGGAACGGTGCCTCTATATCTGCTGGACACCAACATTGAACCTAACAATGTTTACGACCACGACATTACAGATCAGCTGTATGGTGGCGACATTGATATGCGTATCCACCAGGAAATTATGCTGGGGATCGGTGGTGTGCAAATGCTCAAAGCCTTGGGGCTGAAAGTCACCGCCTACCACATGAATGAAGGTCACGCCGCCTTCTCTGCCCTAGAACGCATCCGTTTGCTGATTCAGGAAGAAGGACTGAATTATGCCCAAGCTAAACAGGTGGTGGCTTCCAGTAATATTTTTACCACCCACACGCCAGTACCAGCCGGAATTGACTTGTTTGCTCCCGATAAAATTTTGCACTACCTAGGGTACTATGCAGAGATATTTGGGTTGCCCAAAGAGCAATTTCTCGGACTGGGGCGCGAGAATATAGGCGATTTATCTGGGCCTTTCAGTATGGCGGTGCTGGCACTGAAGATGGCGACATTTTCTAACGGTGTCGCCCAACTGCATGGTGTAGTGTCGCGGCAAATGTTCCAGGGCTTGTGGAAGAAAGTACCAGTAGAGGAAGTGCCGATCGCTGCAATTACTAACGGTGTCCACGCTCGGAGTTGTGTGGCGAAATCGACTCAAGAATTGTACGATCGCTACCTGGGACCCAACTGGTCATCAGCACCACTAGATAGCCCATTGTGGGAGCGGATGGAAGCCATACCAGATGAGGAGTTGTGGCGCAATCACGAACGCTGCCGCTTAGATATGGTTTTGTATGTGCGAGAGCATTTGGTTAAGCATCTGCGCGATCGCGGTGCTTCCGCCTCCGAAATTTTCCAAGCCCAAGAAGTTTTAGATCCTTACGCTTTCACCATTGGCTTTGCCCGTCGCTTTGCCACCTACAAACGCGCTACCCTCTGGATGCGTGATTTAGATCGCATTAAACGGCTTTTACTAGCTAACAAAGACCGGAAAGTGCAATTTGTGATTGCTGGTAAGGCACATCCCAAGGATATTCCCGGTAAAGAACTCATCCGCGACATCAATCACTTTATCCGCGAACAACACTTAGAAAAACAGGTAGTGTTTGTTCCCAATTACGACATTCATATTGCCCGGTTGATGGTTTCAGGTTGCGATATTTGGTTAAACACACCGCGTCGTCCACGGGAAGCCTCTGGTACCAGTGGCATGAAAGCCGCAATGAATGGATTGCCGAATTTAAGTGTACTAGATGGCTGGTGGGATGAAGCTGATTACGTCCGCACGGGCTGGGCGATTGGACATGGAGAGAATTACGACGATCCTAACTACCAAGATGAAGTAGAAGCAAACGCTCTTTATGAGTTGTTAGAGAAGGAAGTTGTACCGCTATTTTATGAACATCGAGATCCTGATGGCTTACCCCGTCCGTGGGTTGCCAAAATGAAGGATGCAATTCGGTTAAATTGTCCGTTCTTTAATACAGCACGGATGGTAAGAGAATATGCCGGACGAGCTTATTTCCCGGCTAGCGATCGCTATCATACCCTGACTGTTGATAACTATGCTCCGGCTAAAGAACTAGCTGCTTGGAAAGAAAAACTGGGCGAACACTGGTTCAACATCAAAATCAAAGATATTGATGTATCAGCAGCTTCAGACGACATTGAGGTTAACCAAACCGTTGCTGTCAAAGCCAAGCTTGACTTAGCAACTTTGACGAATAATGATGTACAGGTGGAGTTATATCAAGGTGCGATCGATGCCAATGGTGAGATTGTCAACGCTATACCAGTGGTGATGAATTACCAAGGCGAGGATGCACAGCAATTGAGTATTTACACGGGTAATATCACCTATACCGCTTCTGGTTTGCAAGGATTGTCTTTGCGTGTATTACCGAAAAATAAAAATCTGGCTAATCCTTATGAACCAAGGTTGATTGCTTGGGCAGAATAAGAGGGCTAAGTAATTTTTGAATACTCAAGACTAGGCGTTGCTGATTTAAGTTTAGCAACGCCTTTTATTTTGCGATGCAGTCATGCCCCAAAATAACTATTGCTAGAATGATGAGGAATTATAAGGGAAATGCGATTTGACTGGGATAATCACAAAAGTCAGCTTCTTAAGCAAAATAGGGGATATTCCTTGGAAGAAGTTGCTACTATTTTGGCAGGCGACTATGTAGAACGAATAAAACGAGATGATCCAGAACAATTTATTGCTATTGGATATCTGGGAAACACCCTTTTGTCGGTCATTTACGAAGTTCGTTATGATGATGAAGGGGAATATATTTGGTTAATTACTTATTGGAAAAGTACGAGACGGGAGAGAGAAATCTATGAACAATATTTCTATTAAAAAACTTGAGGAGAAAATTGAGGCAGGAGAGGAAGTTGTTGATCGTTATTTTGACTCCACCACAACTAGAGTCGGAACACCTCGTAAAATGACCTCACGAAGAGGACAGGATATAATAACAAATCTTGAAATTCCTAGTCCGATGCTCAACGAACTCGACGAAATGGCAACCGAACTCAATATTAGCCGTCAAGCTGTGATTAAAATGATGCTAAGACGCGCTCTTGATGAACACTATTTGGCCAAGAACCAGATTAAATCAGAAATTTGATTGCGTAACTTGCCGCCGTAGGCATAGCTTTTGCGTGTGCTGTTACCCGAATTCTTCAAATTTCACTCTGAAAACTTCATGTTTTGAGTAGGAAAATCAAGCACTGAGGGAAATTAGACATCTGGTGAAATTAAATATGCGTTACCCATAACCCTTGTAGAGACGTAGTACTGCTACGTCTCTACATTCTTTTTCACTCCTATGTCTATTACAATTTTAGGCTAATATTCTCTGAGGGATGACAATGTAGCCAGTGGTGCCGCAGCTACGCCCGTCGTAGACATCGCCTAATACTAAATTACGTTGTTCTCCCCAATACCACCAATAAGCAGCAACATAGGCGCAGATTAAGCTATCTAATTTATCTGCTTTGAGGGCTGCGCCTGTGGTGGGGATTTCGGAAGGAAACGAACCGCAGAGGCGCAGAGAACACAGAGGAGGAGAGAGGGAGGGGAGGATATCGAGAAGATAACGGACGCTTTGTAACAAAATCTGTAACAGCAATACTATTTGAGCTAATACTCGTCTAGATTAATGAGAAATCTACGGGGAATCCCTGAATAAAAGGGTAATGTTGCTCAAAGATATACGAGATTATCAAATTCTATTTCTGGGCTTATTCCTAGTCTTGGGAATCGGTACACGAGATTGGACTCTGCGACCAGAGTTAATTGGGGTAGCGATCGCCACAAGTCTAGCAACTCAATGGATCTTTTCATTAGTCATTTGTCATTGGTCATTGGTAAATAAGAAAGGACAAAGCCCAAATCTTCGTAGTGCTTTAATTACCTCTTTGGGACTCAGTTTATTGTTGCGGGCTGATCACTGGACGACAATGGCAATAGCCGCAGCAATGGCAATCGCTAGCAAATTTATTTTTCAAGTCGGCGATAAGCATTTCTTCAATCCCGCCAATTTTGGCATCATCTCTGCCTTGATTTTCACCCCCGATGCTTGGGTTTCGCCGGGACAATGGGGTGAAGAGTGGTGGTATGGGCTATTATTTCTCGGTACTGGCGGCATGATTTTGCAGCGCGTTGGGCGTTGGGACACCACAGCAGCTTTTTTGGGTTCCTACTCCTTGCTAGAAGCCATTCGTAACCTCTGGCTGGGTTGGACTTGGGATGTTTACTGGCACCGATTGATGAGCGGATCTTTGCTGCTGTTCGCCCTATTTATGATTACAGATCCGCGATCGATTCCCAATTCCCGAATTGGGCGTGTAGTTTGGGCAACCTCCATCGCCGGATTAACCTTTATCCTGCGAAATTATTTCTTTATTTCCACAGCAGTATTCTGGGCGCTGTTTGCCCTTGCACCATTGAGCATCCTACTAGATGTTTTCTGGTTAGCGCCGAGGTTTGGTTGGAGTGAGGGAGATGAGGAAGATGGGGTAGTACTGCTAACTCCAAACTCCTAACTCCAAACTCAGCAAAAATACAGAGGTATAAAATGAAATTTTTTCGACTTTTAACGCCATTATTGTTAGCAATTGTAGCTGTTTTGTGCTTTGCACCAGCAGCTTGGGCATTTTGTGGATTCTATGTAGCTAAAGCTGATACCAAACTGTATAACAAAGCTTCTCAGGTGGCGATCGCACGGGATGGCGAAC
Source organism: Nostoc sp. (assembly GCF_036917815.1). Taxonomy (GTDB): domain Bacteria; phylum Cyanobacteriota; class Cyanobacteriia; order Cyanobacteriales; family Nostocaceae; genus Nostoc. Next base: position 187,747 of record NZ_JBALEK010000100.1, read on the forward strand.
GCACCGTCCTAACGATGGCAAATGACTTTCAAGGCGAAGTCAAAGATTTTGCAATAGTAATACCTGTGCCAACGGTATTACAAAAAGAGCAAGTTCACGTAACTGAACCAAAGATTATTGAACGCCTAGATGCTTTTAGTGCGCCGCGATTGGTAGAATATTTTGACTCAGATCCGTGTGCCCCAATAGGTAATACCGATTGGGTGGGTGCAGTACCAGCGCCAGCCGCCGCGAGAAGTGAGGCGGGGAGTGCAAGGAGCGATCGCAGTTTGGGGGTAACAGTCGAAGCACGTTTCAATGTGGGCGAATACGACATTGTAATCCTCAGTGCGAAAGAATCTGGCGGATTGGAAACTTGGCTCAAACGCAGTGGCTACAAAATTCCCAGAGGTGCGAAACAGTTACTTCAACCTTATATTCGCTCCTCAATGAAGTTTTTTGTTGCCAAAGTTAACTTAGATAAATTCGAGCAATCTGGCTATCAGTTCCTCCGTCCGCTACAAATTTCCTACCAGTCACCTAAATTCATGCTGCCAATTCGTTTGGGCATGATCAATGCCACGACAGAGCAGGATCTCATTGTCTACATTCTTTCACCCCAAGGACAGGCAGAAATCACTAACTATCGGACGGTGAAAATTCCCTCCGACGCAAACGTTCCCTTATTTGTCAAAGATGAATTTGGGGAATTCTACAAATCCATGTTTCAAACCAGCTACACCAAAGAAGATCGGAAAGTTGGTTTTTTAGAATACGCTTGGGACATGAGTAGTTGCGATCCCTGTTCTGCCGATCCTCTAACCCCAGAAGAACTCAAGGAAGCAGGCGTATTTTGGCTAGATGATAATTCTGGAAATAATGTGCCTGTATCCCCAAGCTTTCGTCGTTCCTTTCCTAGAAATAGCGTTTTCATCTCTCGGTTGCATGTCCGCTACACCCGTGATAAATTCCCTGAAGACTTGATATTTCAACAAACTGCTAACAGTGAATCTTTCCAAGGGCGGTATGTTTTGCAACATCCGTTCCAAGGGGAACTTAAATGTCAGGCGGGTAGAGAATATAAGCGGTCTTTGCCTAAGCGTTTTGAACAAGAGGCGCAAACTCTAGCTAAACTAACCAATTGGAAAATCCAAGACATTCGCAACAAAATGAAGCTGAGTGTCGGGAATTTAAGATATTCTTGGTGGGAAAATTTCATGTCCTGGCTGGGATTATATTGAGGGGAGTGGCTACAGAGAATAAACCTTAGCTCGACTTTATCCATTTTTTGGCAACACTCAAGCTGCCGATGAAACCTTTGTGGGACAATAGTTTGACTTTTTCGATTTCACCGTGAATCAGTCACATGGAAAAAGGTTTTGCCAAAAAGCTAGGGTTTTTGCTCTATAGCGGTTCCCATTCAGATGCGGTACAACATTATCTAAGTGTAGGGGCACGGCACTGCCGTGCCCCTACGGGTGTACCTCACGTAAACGAGAACTGCTATATAAGGAGAAGCAAGTTCTTAATTTTGGATCAAGTCGAGCTAAGGCAAAAGGGAGAAAACCAAGAAGTTTTCTCCCTTTAACTAGTAGTCCGCCAAGTCAACAATGCTTGGTTTGTAGTGAGCGCTTCACCGCTCAAATCAAGGACTAAAGTCCTTACTACGAACTTATTCACCCAATCATTGTTAGTGTGGTGGACTACTAGTGAGATGACATCTTCAATTACTGTGACTCTTGCTTTTTCTAATTCCCAATTATTGATGTTGCTCTACTGGGCGTTCACGTTGACCTTGGCCTGATTGAAGCTCATTGTGACGCTGGTTTATTTGGCGTTCACGCTGACGTTGCCCAAACCGACGCTCATCGTGACGTTGGTTTACTCGGCGTTCACGCTGACGTTGCCCAAAACGACGCCCATCCTGACGTTGGTTTACTTGGCGTTCACGCTGACGTTGCTCAAACCGACGCTCATCCTGACGTTGCCCAAACTGACGCTCATGCTGACCTTGATCTACTTGACGCTCATTTTCTACGGTTCCTTGAGCAGAGACTTGCTCTAAACCTGTACTGGAAGCCAACATTAGACCTAACAGACAATAACCGATAATTTTCTTCATCAAAGATAGGCTTTTAATAAAACATACTTAAGTAAGTAGGCGAGAATAAATCAAAGTAGATTAAGTAATGTAAAAAATCTTGAGATGAGTTCGTAGTGAGCGGCTCCAGCCCTCAAATGAGGACTTTAGTCCTCTCTACGAGACGTTTTGCGTAGCAAGATCCCCGAAGGGGTACACTACAAACCTTGAATTATTCACGCCGCTCTACTTAAGCTCTAGCTTGCCATAGCAGTCAGGTGGCTGTCTTCGTTGAAAACTCTACATATACTTAAAGTTTAGATAAAGCTGATCGTCAGTTTGCCTTGACGATCTTGATGAAAGGTAATTTTTTCGGGCGTTGTTATACGCAATACTAAGATATTCTTGCTTTCTTCGCCAAGATTGTCATGGTTCAATTCGATGAACAGCTACGCTGCTTAGTTAAAGAAGCCTGTGGACACAAACCTGGAAGCCCTCAGCGTCAGAAGCTGCTCACGCAAATTATTCGCTTGACAGCAAGTAGACTTTGGAGGGAAAATACTCCCTACTATCAAGATGCACTACAACAAACTTGGTTGTATTTCTGTCGTAATGTTTGTGAAGGTTTGACAGGTAAAGTCTATGACTCTACTTATGGCAGTGTCATTACCTGGCTGAATGCTTACCTAAAACGGAGACTACAAGACTTTTACATTAACCATAACCGAGAACAAGCCACAACAGTCTCTCTGAGAATTCGTCAGTCTACATCGGGTAGAACAAGTGAAACCATTGACCCTGTAGAGAATCTCCCGGCTAGCCCCCAAGTACCTCCAATTCTAGAAGATTTGGAGATATGGGTGCAGACTGATTCTGATGGAGAACTGCGCGGTACTTACATTAAAGGGCATCCAGATGTGAATTGTCAGGTGTTAATTCTCAAACGCTTACCCCCAGAAGTTAGCTGGAAAGAATTATCTGAGGAATTTGGGCTGTCAATTCCGACATTAAGCAGTTTTTATCAGCGCCAATGTCTACCGCGTTTGCGTAAATTCGCACAGTTGGAGGGATTATTGTAACCATTCCCTGCTTTAAAAAGACAGAGCTATGTCCCCCGCCCAACACTACTAACAATTGCTGGTTCACTTATGTTGTTTGCGGAACTGAAAGCGGCAAAAGGCGATCGCCGCTTAGGTCATGATAAAATAACCTCATCAGTACAAGATTTAAAAACCTACCCCCGGACTGAGGGAAAGTCTACGCCCGAAACAACTTTTGAGTGTCAAGGCTAAAACAACTAGGATTTTTGGCACCTGCCCAACGCACATATTCACCGCATTGGTTCACCTTTTACGTTTGCTTTTGTACTTCCTGATCGCTTTGCTATGCATTCTCGGTTCACCTGTGCTGGCAAAAGTTTCTGGCTCAATCAATTTCTTATCTCAACTGCCAATAAACAGTTTTACATCCCTAGCGGTGGCGGTTGACCCTGCCTCACTACTAGAACAGGGCAAAGTTTTATACAGTGCGGGAAACTTTGCCAAAGCTGTAGAAGTATTACAACAGGCTGTGAAGGAATATAAGCAGCAAGGGGATAGCCGCAGACTGGCAGCGACACTAAGTAATCTTTCCCTAGCTTACCAGCAACTCGGTGCATGGAGTCAGGCGCAGCAAGCAATTACAGAAAGCTTAAATTTGCTCAAAGGAGAGAATGAAAAGCAAAATCTGCAAATATTTGCCCAATCACTAGACATTCAAGGTCGTCTGCAACTGTCAATGGGACAAGCTGAGGCGGCTTTAGCAACTTGGCAACAGACAGAAAAAATTTACAAGCAAACAGATAATCAAAGTGGCGTGGTGCGATCGCTAATCAATCAAGCCCAGGCGTGGCAAACTCAAGGATTTTACCCCCGGTCTGTCAAAATACTCGAAGAAGTTAGTCAGACCTTAAAATCTCAAGCAGATTCCAGAGAAAAGACAGTGAGTTTGCGATCGCTCGGTGATGCCCTTTTGGTATTGGGCGATTTGGAAAAGTCACGTCAAGCCCTAGAAGAAAGTCTAATGATTGCTCGAAATCTGCAATCAAACGCGGATATTGGGGCTAGTCTGTTCAGCCTGGGAAATAATGCCCGGAAACAACACCAAAAGCCACAGGCGATCGCCTATTATCAACAAACAGTCGCGGTCTCTCCCTCACCCCTGACAAAAGTCCAAGCCCAACTGAATCAACTGGGACTACTCATTGAAGACCAACAATGGGCAAAGGTTCAAACTCTCTTGCCGTTGATTAAGTCCCTACTCGACCAACTCCCTCTTAGCCGTGCTAGTATCTACGCTCAAGTCAACTTATCACAAAGTTTACCAAAAGTCAAGAGTGGTAATTTGCAAGCATCTAGTCAGAATTATTACTCAGGATTCAGCACCAAAGACTCAGCAGTATTACTCGCTAGTGCCATCCAGCAATCGCGCAGTTTAGGGGACAAGCGGGCAGAGGCTTATGCTCTGAAGAGTCTAGGCGGCTTGTACGAAGAAACCAGACAGTGGTCAGAGGCGCAAGACCTGACCCGACAAGGATTAGCCTTGGCACAGAGCAGCAATGCACCAGAAATTACCTATACCTTGGAATGGCAGTTAGGTAGATTGCTCAAAGCAAAAAAAGATATTAATGGTGCGATCGCGGCCTATGATGCTGCTGTAAACACTCTCAAATCTCTTCGCAGAGATTTAGTAGTGAATAAAGATGTAGTCAACCAGGATGTGCAATTCAACTTTCGGGACAGCGTAGAACCCGTCTACCGCCAGTCAGTAGAATTACTGCTGCAATCCCAACAAGGAAAACCAGATGAAAAAATATTGGAGAAAGCCCGCGAACGGATTGAAGCACTCCAACTAGCAGAATTGGACGACTTTTTCCAGGAAGCTTGTTTGCAAGGTAAGAAAGTAGCCCTCGATCAAATGGTAGACCAAGATAATTCCCAGGCTGCCATCCTTTATCCGATTATTCTTCCTGACGAACTCCAGGTAATTGTCAAAATTCCCAAACAACCTCTGCGAAGCTACAAGACTGAGATTTCCCAAGCAGAAGTAGAAAAACTCTTAGTAGAACTGCGAAGAAATCTTGTCAATCCCACCGCTACCAAGATTGTCCAAACTCAATCCCAAGAAGTTTACAACTGGCTGCTCAAACCCATTGAGTCACAATTGCAAACAAGTGGCGTTGACACCCTAGTTTTCGTTCTGGATGGCGCGTTACGTAATTTACCAATGGCAGCTCTCTATGATGGTAAGCAATACTTGGTAGAAAAATATGCGATCGCTCTCAGCGTAGGGCTGCAACTCCTCAACCCAAAACCACTGGTGCAACAGCAGTTAAGAGCGCTAACCGCAGGATTAACTCAGCCCCCGCCAAGATTTGCCAACTATGGGCCATTGCTTGGGATCAAATCTGAATTCGACGGCATTACCAAAGCTGGAGTATCCACAACTCGTCTACTAGATGGGGATTTTAAGAAAAAGAATTTAGAAAGTGAAATTGCTGCTGCTTCATTCAACATAGTGCATTTAGCAACCCACGGACAGTTTAGTTCCCGCCTTGAAGACACTTTTATTTTAGATTTCGATGGTCAGATCAATGTCAAAGATTTTGATACTCTCTTTCGCAGTCAGGGTAAAACCGTAGTAGAACTATTAGTTTTAAGTGCTTGCCAAACAGCAGCCGGAGACAACCGTGCAGCACTAGGTCTAGCAGGAGCCGCAGTACGAGCTGGGGCACGTAGTACCATAGCTTCCCTGTGGCAAATAGATGATGAATCGACAGCGATGTTTGTGAGTGCCTTCTATCGAGAACTCAAGAGGGGCAAAATCACCAAAGCCCAAGCAGTCCACCGTGCCCAGCTACAATTGCTGAAACATCCTAACTATCATGCACCAAGCTTTTGGTCTGCCTATGTATTGATTGGCAATTGGTTGTGATTTGAGGATTGGGGATTGGGGACTCGTTTATCTAGCTCAGAACTTCAAATCTGCCAATCGATAAGCCGCTTTTAGCAGTTTGAGGCTCTCTTGATAGAAGTCTAAAGACTCAAAACCTCTATCTCCCATATCATCTCAATATACAATCCATCAATTTTATCAATACCTTTGCCAAAATAAGAGCCTACCAAAATTTTGGTAAAACTGGCAAAATTACCTATACATAAGCGTTTCGCTTCAAAGGTAGTTTGTCATCTCAAACCCTTATACTGCGGTCAATACGTTAAAAAAACCTTGTGGTAAACCTGAAAGGAATTTTTAGGACTTATTGTTTTTGCCAAACCTCAGAGAAAAGGGACTTAATAGTTCAAGCACCATCAACTCACCCTCGTAAATTGGCGAAGGTATTGTCTGTAGTAAACAATTTACGGCATTTTATAGTAAAACTTTGCTAACTGACGGGCGCTTTCTTCCCACTTTTGATTACCTGTCACAGATGCCCAATAAGCAAAACCACGTAAGGCTGTCTTTCTATCTATACCTTTTACCTTGCCAGAGCGTCCCTTTTCCTCTCCAGCAGTGCGGGTATTACCCTCAGTGCTAATTTCTCCAGAAGGCAAGATTCTTGTCTGCTCCCATAGCAGCGATTTATTGATCATCGCTACAACTTTAGGCGTTATGGTATCTTGCGGAAAGTACATCACCCATCGCTGGGCATAAATCACACCTACCATCTGATAACTACTGTCATGGCCATTTTTTTCTGGGTTAACACCATCTGGACGTTGCAAAGATAAACCATCTTCAATAGACTTACGGGCGTATTTAATCAGTTCTTCATCGCCAGTTAGTTTACCTGTCAATCCTAAAGCTGTTGCAACTAAGTAACGACGATGGGTGTAAGGTCTGTTGCCTCTGATTCCTTGTTCCCAGACTTTCGACGAAATCATCCAACGGGCGGCGCGATGTACCAAAGGTTTATATTTGGCTACTTGAAAGGCATACTGTTTTGAGTGTGGAGATTGTTGTATGACTAGAAGTGCATGGGCAACTCCTTCTACAAAGAAAGAGGTACTATGGAAGCGATCGCCCGTCATGGAGAAACTGCCGTCATCAACTTGCTGGGCAAACCCCCAGTCAAACATCTTAAATCCTGCTTCAACGGCTTGTGGATCATTCTTTATCAGCCCACCAATAATTAATTCTTCCCCAGGTCGCTGGTCTTCGATATACCAACCTCCTGCCTGATGATGTAGCCAACGCACATTTATACCGTTAGCACCATTGGACATCATTGATTTATGCAAACCTGACAAATTTCGGTAGAGAACATTGGCGATTAAATCAGTTGATTCATGCTCAAAATCTGTTTTTTGGGATAATTGAGACTGAGATAGATTACTTTGCTCTGTTCTTAAAGCTACTTCAAACTGCTTATTGAAATGACTGGTATATTGTTTAGCAAAAACCATAGTGATGTTAGTCATTGGCAGCAATAATAAAAGTACCCAAGCTGCTAGATATTGCCTTTTCATCGTTTTATCTATCCTTCGTTAGCTGAAAGTTTTTATCCTGCTGTATCATTCCATTTTTCCTTGCCTTGCTAATTGAAATCCTGTTGAATCCAAAAGCAAAATTAAAGCTCCTGGCAAACTCAATAGCCAGCTTAAACCTGTAATTGTTAAGGATAACAGCAGAGCCTGTTCTGTAGTTAAACCAATACGATTAAACAGGTAAATCCATAAACCCTCTTTTAGACCCAGGCCTCCTAAAGATATGGGCAATAAGGTAACTACTACGATGATCGGAATAAATACTAAAAGCTGTAAATAAGAAATAGAAATTTTCAACTGTTGCGCCACTATATAGTGGTAATAAACTATAGCTAACTGAAGTAACATTGATAGCCCCATTGATAAAGCTAAGGCTGTACGATGCTGGGCAAATTTTCGTAACAGAATTTGAATCTTAGCAAAGCGAGTAGTTACTTTGCCGAGGTGAAACTTTTCTAACCAAGGTTCAGCTAACATTAATAGTTTGGGGCTTGATATAAGTAAAACTGCTGCTACTAAAGCAGCTACACAGGTTAGAAATAACAAAATAATATCCCAGCGTCCGATTAATCTAAAAGCGGGAGGTAGCCCAATTAAAGCTAAAGCAGATAAAGCTGCCAGTCCGGTAAATCTTTCTAAAAATACAGATACTATTGCGACTTCTGAATCTTTGGTTACTTGAGTAATTCTATAAACACGATATACATCTCCACCAAGAGCACCTGGCAGAAAAATATTAAGAAACATTCCAGCAAAATAACTGGTCAGCAAGCTACTCATTGGTACAGTATGACCGCTTGAATTAAGAACAACCTGCCAGCGCCAGCAACTCAACACTTGACAACCAGTGTAATAGACTAAAGCTAGGATAATGAAGGGTAAAGATAGGTGTTGAAATTGAGTCCATACTTGACTAAAATTTATGCGAGTAAATACAAAAGCAAGTAGACTAATACTTACAGTTGTTTTAATAAATGTGATTGGTTTAAACTTCATGTTTTTTAAACTTGATATATATAGGACTCCTGTCTGATTTCTGAACAAAATTTCAGATAAAACCCTGATAAAACTCGCTTTTCAGTCTCAGGATGTGTTCAAAAATAAAATCGTAGTTCTATATCTGTATAAATTAGTTATTAAATACAGATATATAATTTGATTAATAAGCTCCTAAATCTTTGCCTTGGTTAGGTATAAGTTTAGGTAATCCATCTTCTGGTTGCCAAAGTCGTAAACGAGTTCCAAACCTATCTATAACTGGTTTACCTAATGTTTCGATATACTCCCAAGTATTGGGTTCAAATCTGCTTATTCTTATATCATCTACATGAATCCATACACGTTGAGATTTTGCTAATATCTGATTTATTTGATCTATATTACTGACTACTACTCCACCTCCCCATCTATCAATTAATTTTCCGTTGCGCCAGTAAATTGCATCTAAATAGTCTGTTCCCATTAAAAAGTAATCTAAACCTCCTAAATTAATTGCAGCAAATGGAGGTGTAGGTGAAATAATTATATCTTCTGGAGTTTTATATCGGTGTATATACTCAAATATCTGGGTATTACTTCTATTAATTGCTTCGGAATAACCCGCTAACACTTTAGTTGGCTGTAGGTTAATAATTATTATTATCAAACTAGATATTAACGTAGCCTTTTTTAAAGGCATAAGTTCATTTATCATCACCTGTAGTTTATTACCAATGGTTTCCGTTAAACAGATCATGCTGTAAATAGCTAGCAAAATAAATAGTGGATAAACACCGTAAACGTAGCGTTCTTCTAGTTGATAACTAAGAAGCGTTACAATAAATATTTGAGACATAACGCAGACAAAAAAGAAAGATAATATAGGGTGACATTTTTTAAAGAAGTAAAGCATTCCTATACAGAAGAAGCCACTATAAATTATTTGCATCCTATCAGAACCAATAAACATATTAGAAATTAGCACTGTGACATCAGAAAAGTGTAACCTTAGATAATCACCCGTACTATCAGATAATGCAGCCAAAGGAGTTAAAAGGCGGATAGCAGCAAAGCCAATATCATAAATAAAAATAGCTAAAGTAACTACACAGCCTAAGATAATGTGCCAGTCTTGCGATAAACTAAACGGACGATAAAAACAAAGGAAACCAATTAAAAATACTGGCAGTAGAGTTAAGCTAATTTCTTGAGTTATTAAAGTTAAAGTAAGAGCAGTAAAGAAAATATATTGATAAAGCTTTCCAGATTGTTCAATAAAACCCTTAAAAAAAGACCACAAAGATAGAATAGTTAAGCATTGTAGAACCTGGTAAAACCGGATATTGCGTGAATACCAAAGTTCCCAAGGGTTGATAGCTAAAATTGCTGTTACTAGTAGAGCAATCCAAACCTTTCCAGTAAGCTGACGAGCAAATATATAGACTAAAATTAGAGTAGCTGTACCCCAAAGTGCGGATAACAAGCGAGCATTAACTATAGAATCTCCCACTAGTCGTAACCAAAGAGCCAGCAAGTAGTGATAAAAAGGGCCACGAGTGTACCAAATACCAGAAGTAGCTATGGGTGCGCCCGTGCGTAAGATACCTCTAGCAGCATCTAGGGAAGTATTTTCATCAGGATCTAAGTCTATAAAACCAAGATTATAAACCCTTAACCCAAATCCTATACTGACAATTAAGATGAGAAATATCCACTCACCCCAAATAGTCCATTTCTGCTGTAAAAGATTAAATTTATTTTGTAATACTGAGATTGGTGATTGTCCTCGTCTCTGCATCCAAACAAAAATGTAGGCAATAATCGCTGCTACAACAGCTAAACTAAACACAAGAAAGACATTTCCACCCCATGCCAAGCTGAAACTAACACAAGCTACTAAACCCAGCGAGAACCAAATAAAAGATAGAGGTAATTTACTAATCTTTCTCTTGACACGAATGAAAACTAATGTCAATACAATTATGGCTGTAAACCCAAACAATATTACGTAGTTACTGTTTGATTGGGCAAATAGTAATCCAACTTCTGCTTCTGCAAAGCGGTGTTTGAATAAACCAATAGCGACTAAAAACAAAGTGCTTGGTGAGAGTATTGCAGATCCGGCAACCAAGTTTTCCCACCACCGATTTCCATATCCCAGCCATAAACCCAAAAGTGAAGCATAAATTACCGCAAAGGCAACTCCTCCTATTAACCAGAGACTCTGATGCCATAAGTAATTAGGGTAATTGAGAAGATAGGCATTACCTTCAAAACTGCGCTGGAAGCTTTCCGGTTTAGGTAAACCTAAAAGACTTACAGGTTTCTCTTCACCTGCACCTTCTGTCCATCCAGGTACAGGTTGATTTAAGGCTGTCCAAGTCTGATCAGTGCCAATTTCTCCAACAATTTCGCCTGTTTCTGTTTCTGCCCACCCATCTAAAAAGAAGTCAATAATACTATTAGGATTAATGGAGTTAGTTCCTGTCAATGCTGTATTTAATGGGCTAACTAAACTCACAGCTAATGTATTTTTTCCGGATCGGATAAACTTTGTGACTTCTAAAAGATGCAACTGATTGCCGTTCTCAATTCTATAATTGTTAATAAGATTGCCGTTTAGCAACAGAGAATATGCACCTTGTCCAGTAAATCGAATATAGGCACGAAAAATCCGATCTGTTGGTATTTGCCATCCAACTCTGAGCCATACTTGTCCTTGAGAACTTTGATTTCCTGCAATCAAATTTCCCTGTAGAGAGCGGTCAAACAAATTTTTACTTAAGCGACTGTAAGTTGCTTCTCCAACCGAACCTAATACCTTAGCTTCTGGCCAATTTTCATCTGAGAAATCTCGGTCAAACCATTGGAGAGATTGACGAGTTTCTGACAAATTTGAAACTCGCCAAGTAGTTTCTCCTGTTGACAAACTAATAGGTATAGCATCATCTGTAGGATAAACAGCCCCCTCAACAACTACACGAGGATTAGTTTTTCCTTTTTGAATTTCTAACGCAATAACATTTTTACCTGGGCGCAAATAACGAGTTAAGTCTACATAAGCTGTTAATTTCCAGTCATTGGAACTAGCCAGTAAATAATTGACTGATGTTTTAGTATTGTAGCGATTACTATCATTAATATCTTGAAAAGGTATTTTCAGCCTTGCACCTAGACCAAGAGAATTGTTGAGAACACTATTTTCTCTTGCTATACGCCTGTTATTTACATACAGAGTAAAGTCATTATCAGCGCTGATTCTTAGCCAACTTACTGTTGCACTATCTGGTAAATTAAAAGTGTGACGGGCATAAAAACGGTAAGTAGGTGTTTGAGGGGCAATCCATTGGGCTTGTTGTGACCAATCCACACGCTCTACAGAAGTAGGTATTCTCTCCCAAATAGAAAACATCAAACTTCCCAGTAATAATCCTAAAGCTAATATCAGCCCCAATGGGAACCAACGTTGTGACCGTTCCATTATTTTTTCTATACTCCTGATTTATCCCAAGCCTTGGTGTCAACTGATTGACGATATCTTTCCCAGGTCTTGTTAATATCGCCGTTGTTATATTCAGCCCAAGTTAGATGGACATAGGCTTGTCCCATTAAACCAATCCCTGGTTCTTGAAAGTACTTTTGCCCATCTATGATTTGTTTAGCAACTTCAGCCGATTTCTGAAATTCTCCATTAACAACCCTGGCTAACATCAGGTCATATAAAGCTTCAACATTACCCGGAAATATGTTGAATGTTTTTTCAAAAATATCTGCGGCTGTTGCCGCATTTCTAGTATTAAGTTCGTTAAAATAATTAATACCTCGATTTAGAATTGCTGCCACAAAATACCCTCTTACCAAAAAGCGGTTAGGTTGACTATGTAAAGATTTTTCAAAATAGTTCTCTGCTTCTAAAAAATTACTATCTTTATAATTTTCTAGACCCTGAATGAAATTAACTAATCCTGGGTCGGCTGTATCTGTATATAACTCTGCCCTTGCAAGCCGCTCTAAAAATTCTTCGTCTCCCTGGAAAGGTGGATACAATCTTATTAAAGCTTGGCTAGTATTTACTACTTGATAATATTCACCTTTGGCAAACTGCACATTTAATTGATAATTAACAATATTAAAATAAATATGAGAGCCTAAAATAACAGAAAATAATAGTAAGCTCACAGGCACTAATATTTTCATGTCTTTAATTAAAGAATTGATTCCCTGCTGTTCCCAAGCTAGATAAAAGCCCATTAAGCAAATTATCACTCCAATTAGGCTGAAGCTCCAACCTTGACCAATACCAGCAAAAAAACTATTTTTGTAGCCAAATCCTTCAAGGATAACTTTATCCCATGATGGCAGTTGAAAAAATCGGCTATCCTCAATTTTTATGCCAAAAGTAGAAGCTGGAGGATCTGAATTATCCAAAACTATATTCTGCTTCCACTGTGCCTGAACTTCTGAGAAATTTTTATCTATGTGAGAGGATACTTCTTTTCCCCGGTTGTAATAGTCTGCCGCAATAAAAGACACAGCAGGCGACCAAGTTGTAATGAAATAGGGAAAAAGTAATATTGGGATTAATGCACCCCAAAAAACTAAGCGTGGAGCTTGTCGAATATGAAATAAAAATGTGTAAGTAAAACCAGCGATCGCACACAACGCTAATGGCACTCTGACAGCATTTGTCCAAAATAAATTTGTACCGAATGCTTCTAGAGTTTCTTGAGGTAAGCAATACCAAGGAAAGATTGCTCCTAAAAGTAAAACTAGTGACCCGATAAAAAGGGTAATCTTTTCTCGATTAAACCAGCTAGACCAGGAGCATAACTTCTTCATAGAGAATTATTTCCAAATTGACGATGTACAATTTATTCTGTCAACAGCTGGCGATTCAAATGATTTATTAAATCCCACATATCTCTAGCTCACATTTTTAAAATATGGAAGAATAAGTCAGAATTAAAAAATTCTTAACTGGAAAATTTAGAACTACCACTGATTGAATATCACGCAAATTTCAAGCATAAATAATTACTTTTTTATTGAAAGAAGATAACCAGTTCTAAATGGGATCGATTCACCAATCTTGTTGTCTTTAAAACAAGATTTAAGATTATCAATAGTCCAATCACTAAGATAAAACATCACACGTTTTTTTGTCTTTAATAAGGGAGCTAAAATAAAAACTCCATCATCGGACAAGCTTGATTTTATTTGATTCATAGCTGATTTAAACTTCGCATCTGTGACGATGTGTTGGATAACATCAATCATGACTATTAAATCAAATTTACCTGAGATATCATCCGTGGTAATGTCTTTTTTTTGAAATTGAAAATTTGCAAATTTTTGCTGAAGTTCGGGAAACAATACATCAGTAATGTCTACTCCCAAGTAGTTCTTTACACCTAAGTCAAATAGCATTTGAGTGTAATAACCAGTGCCGCAACCAATTTCTAGAACTTTGGCATTATTGAAATCAATATTTTGCTTGAAGCAGTAATCGAGAAAAATTTTTGCTGCTTGGGCATAAGCCTCTTGATTGTCTTTTTCAGACAAGCTTTGATCGCCAACTCCTCTGATAGATTTACCATATTTAGACAGGCGATCGCGCCAATATCGACCAGCATCATAGTCATCTCCCTTACCATAGATTACTGGCCCCATAGTTAGTTTATATAAAACTGTTTTAATGAAACCGATTGGAGATGTTGTGAATTTTAAGAGTAGTTCTTTCATTTGATATTTCTTTACTTTGTTAAGTGTTTGTAGTAAACGTGTAGCTGATAATGTCGCGTAACATTGCAAGTAAATTGCACTCGGTCTAAATTTTGGTCAACGAACTTGTACCTCGTTTTTGCCGACTGATTGCTGTGCTAGTGGGGTATCAATTTTTAGGCGATCGTCTGGATTTAACACTCTGGGAGATAATACTACTTCTTCTCCTGACTTTAAGCCTGCCAGCACTTCACGCTGGTTATCAAATGTTCTTCCTAGCTTGACTTTTTTCACAACAGCTTTACCTGCTTCAGCAACCATCACTATGCCTTCACCAGCAGACAAATGAGTCACAGAACTTTCTGGAATCATTAAAGCCGTTCTACTTTGATCAACAAACTGAACATAACCCTGCAAACCTGGAGGCATTTGCAAATTATCAACAGCAACCCAAACAGAATAGGTAAATTGTCGGTCAATACCCACTTTACTGGGCTTAGTGGCATCAGTTTGTACGGTTGGATTAAGCTGAATCACCCGTCCCTCAAAAGTACGTCCAGGATATGCCACCAAATGCACTATAGCTTTATTACCCACTTTGACTGCATTAAGTCTAGCTTGATCAATGTAAGCCTTAAATACAATATTCTGAGTTAAAGTTACTAACGAGTCACGGAGCCGTGCATCTGCTATTTCACCAGCATTTATATTTACCAAACTCACTAAACCATCGGTGCTGGCATATATAACTGTTCTACTTAAATCTCTCAGAGCCTCTTGTAGTTCTATTCTCCTGTTGTCAACGGTGAGACGAGCATCTTTGACATTTTTCTCTAGTGTGTCCTGGGCTAATGACAGAGCTTGCTGAGAAGAAATCAAGTCGTTTTGGCGAGCAATGTAGAAATCTTGGTTTATAAATTGCTGGGTTTGGGTAGTAATAATTCCCTGTTGAGCAGCTATTAGTTCTCTTTTGCGAGTTGCATAGGTATCTTGCATATCATAGAGTTGAAACTTGGAAATTGCTCCCTGCTCCGCTAAAATTTTAATTTGTCTGAGTTTCTCTTCAGCAGTCCCTACCCTTACCTGAGCAGCCTGGATATTGTTGTTTAATTCTTGATCTGCGAGTTTGTCAATTGTTCTTAGTCTAGTTTTAGCTGTATAAAACCTGTCATGAGCAGACCTAGCATCCTCTTTTAGGTCTGATAACCTTTTTGATACCGAGTTTTGCACAGTTTCAAGGTTCTTTTCCGCAATAGCGAGGTTATTGCGAGCCGTATTCACTTCATTTTCAAAGGGAGCTTTTTGTAACTGGAGCAGAGGTTGGCCTCGGCGCACCCTTTGCCCTTCCTCAACAAAAACTTTTTCTACGGTCCCCGATATCAAAGAACGAACATTCACTTCCTGCATAGCAACAGATTCACCAGGAGCGGCTAGATTATCCTCTAAACTTTTTGACGCTACTAACGCAGTCTCTACTTGGATAGGTTTGCCAGCCATACGTTGCAAAGCTGGATAACCGAAACCTGAAGAGTAAAATCTTGATTCTGGGTTTTTGAGAGCAGGGAGAAGTACAGTAAAGCTTAAAATCCCCATTAAACCTAAAGGGACTACTACGCAAGTTGTGAGAATCCCGCGAGTTAAAATTAGACGCGACTGTATCATTATATACAAGAAAAGTAGAACTAATTCAAGAATTTCATTCAGAGATGGATTTATTTACCTACCCTTCATACAAGCTATATACATATTTCCCTGAATACTCAACAAACTAACAATCCTAATAGAAATCACCAATCACCATTAATCGGAAAATTTTACTAGGCAAGAATTTCAGTACCTTTTCTAGTTACAGCGCTATCCAATGCGTTTGCAAATACTTTTTCCCATATAGGTGTAATCCGATACCAAGTAAAGCGAACTTCTATATCTGCTAAACCTTCTTGACCCATTTTTTGGGCTTTGATGGGATTCGATAATAAAGTCAAGATTGCTTGTGCTAAAGCTTCTGGATCTTTTTCTGCTACTAATAATCCAGTAATTCCAGAATGGATTACATCGACAATTCCCCCTACAGCACTGGCAATTACAGGCTTTTGGTGAGCTAAAGCTTCTATCATCACAATTCCTAAGCCTTCAGTATCACCCTTGCTATCGACAATTGCTGGTAATACAAATATGTCACACCCCGCATATTCATCAGCTAATTCTTCTTTACTGACAAACCCAAGAAAATCTACTATGTTGTTTAGACCCATTGCGTGACATTGTGATTTAATCTCAGGTTCGAGAATTCCCTTGCCCACAATGCGTAAACGTACAGGATATTTAGCTAAAACTAAAGGTAGAGCTGCCAATAAATATCGCAAACCTTTACGTTCATCTAACCTACCGACAAACAGAAGCTTAGGCACTTCCTCTGGTGAACGTTTTTTAGGTGGCTTCGGCTTTATAGTCATACCGTAAGGAATAACGGTAACAGACCCATCATAAATTTTACGAATTAACCCATTAGTAAAAGAAGAATTGGCTGTCACACCTTTAGCGATAGGCAGTAACCAACGGAGAATATGTGTCACAAAACCGAACTTATTTGCTAACATTAGTTCGGCTCCGTGGAAACTAAACACCATCGGAATACCCAATAAGATGCTGGCAGGTAAAGCCATCAACCCGTGAGGAAAAGGCCAATGAATCTGGAGTAAATTTGGCTTTTCCTTGCAGCATACCCAAAACAATTGCAGCGTACCCAACAAGATATACAAAATAGCAGCTAACAAATAGAGAGGCTGTCTCTGCAACTTGGTAGGAGCACCATCCCTTGCCAAATTTTCAAAATGTTTTGGGCAGTAGCGAAAGCGATATACTTTTACTCCATCTAATACATGGCTTTTAGAACCTTCGTAGGCAGGAGCGAATACCGTAAACTTAGCCCCTGTTGCTTGCAAGCGTAAAATTGCCTCACGTACAAAAGCACCATGATTGCCGTCAGCAGTCATAGGATATACAGAAGTGACGACAAGAATGTGTTTATCTTCAATACTCATAGGTGTGAAAAACTTACTAATTTTGGGGTGAAAATGAAACCCAGAAGCAGATGACTAACTCTCTCTGGGTTCATTTATGACGAGTTGAATTGACTAGACTATTTCCTGTAGAACAACACCAGGATAGTTTATGGTTGAATCAATTCTTTTCTCTTGGCGTCGATTAAGTAGACGACCTTCAGTTTGAAACCACCACCATAACTTGACAAAATCAATAGCTGAAGTCAGAAGACGCTTTTTGCCAAACTTGCTTGTTCCAGAATGTCGAGGATGCCAGGGTGTGAGAACCTCTGTAACGTTATATCTTTGTGCTGCTAATACCGCTAATAAGTAGCGATGGGTAATTGTTTCTACTGGCAGAGTCGATAATAAATCACGACGGACTAGTTTGATCCAGTTCATGTCGTGGATGTTTAAACCAAAGAGTAAACTACAAGTAGTATTGGCGAATTTAGAAGCAAGAATCTTACCATCACCCCGTTTCTGCCGCCAACCAGCTACTGCATCTACCCCTGGTACACAAGCTTCTAACAGCAATGGTAAGTCAGTTCGCATATCTGACTCTAAATCTGCTTGTCCCCAAAATATCCAATCAGTTTGGACATCATCTAATGCTGTCTTCCATACTCCAGTTACACCCCGCCTCTGGGGATGACGAATGATCCTCAAGTAATCATATTCTTCACTCATTTTCTTGAGGATTTGATAGCTATTATCTGTGCTGCCATCATCAACTACTAGTACTGGCAAACTAAAGCCCATATTCTCAAACGTTTCTTCTATATTAAGCAGGAGACGTTCTAGATTCCCTTCTTCATTAAGGCATGGAATAACTACAGTAATTGAATAATTTTCAGAGGTAGCCAGTTTTTTAAAACGTGATTTTTCCAAGAAGCTTACAGGACTTAAGGTAACCATATTTTCTTTCCTAATGATTAAGTCTTTTCCAAAAATGCTACTTTTGTTGAGGCTATCAATAGTTAATTACTTAAATTGATTAGCATCTCAACTTAGACTAATTAACTAAGGCTAATTAGCAGACATCTCCCATTTCCTAGCATGTTTCAATTTTTCGACTTTATCTATCTGTATACTTCCGCGCCGAATTCAATAATTTCAAAATGAACCCTGTTGAAGAAGAATGCAGAATCCAGAATTCAGAATCAATCAGTCGGGGATTCAGACCCGCCACTGTCTTGTTGACCACCAAATCATAGATTTGGTGGGGGTGCAAAAACGCCGGTTATTCATCCGCCAGCGATGCACTGAGCGAGTCGAAGTGTCGTACAGAAAACATTGCTAAATTCAGACTCCTGACTCCTGAATTCTGTTCGATAAATTAAATATAAATTTAAAACTTAAAAAGGGAATCAGTATTTTTATTTAATATTAATAAATGAAAAGATTAATAACAATAATCATTAAATCATCCAGAAATTATTAATATCAGGATTTTTAACTATTTTTTATAATACTCAAAAACTAAATTCTTATGTTTTTGAGTATTATTACAGACGTTAATCTTCATACTCAACAATCACTATTTCAAAAACAGTCATAACATTAGTATTTTTTACTACACAACTTACGCATTGACAAAAGAAACAATAAATGAAGTGAGAAAAATCAGAAATAAGAGGCAAACAACTAGTCAGGAGGGGACTGGAAAGACGGATAATTTACACTGTGTCTATTGAGGATATGGGTAATCAGAATAACTACCAAGCCATCCACGGCAAAATGTGACCTCAACACTGACACTCTCTTTTTACAATTCTCTCAAAGCCTATTGGCAAAAGACTTACAGCCTTAACTTGTCACCAATGATCCCCAATCCTTTTTTCCAGTATTCAATTTTGTGGCATAAATTTAGTGAATGCGGGTGATATGTACATAACAGCATTGATCAGTAGGAATTGAATTATGAATGACTCCACCTATCAGCTAGACGATTTCGCTTTAACATTGCCGATTTCCCAATCAGCTCGGAGAATTGCCCAGAAATTTGCTAGTCAGCAGCCAAATTCTCAAAAAGCAGAGCAAGTCCGGCTGAACACTCTGGCTGTATCGGTGGTGAATGACTACTTGGAAATGATGGATATTCCTACTGATCTTCAAGCTAGTGACAGCTGGAACCCCATTATGCGCCTTTGTGGAAATATAGCTGACTTAGACATACCCTCAATTGGTCGTCTGGAATGTCGCCCTGTCCATCTGCATCAGCAGATATGTTCCATTCCTCCAGAAACATGGGAAGAACGGGTGGGTTATTTAGTAGTTCAATTTGATGAATCGCTCCAAGAAGCTCGGCTGCTTGGTTTTATCCCTAGTATCGTAACTGAAACACTGCCTTTAGCGCAATTACAACCATTAGAAGCATTTATCGACCACCTGTGGCAACTGCGCCAATCTCCAGTTACTTCAATAGTGAATTTGAGTCAGTGGTTTGCTGGCATATTTGAGACGGGCTGGGAGACTATTGAATCCCTGTGGAATGTGCCGGAACTCAGACCAACTTATGCCTTTCGCAGTACTGAAACTTTGGAACTAGATGCCCTCAACCGACGAGAATCAATTACTAAACGGGCAAAACTGATTGATTTGGGTATCCAAATTCTCAATCAACCTGTGATGTTGATTGTGGAAATCAATCCCGAAAAGGATCAACAAACCAGTATTCATCTGCAATTACACGCCACTGGGAATCAAATCTATTTACCGCTAGGAGTTCATCTCACCGTTTTAGATAGTTCGGGAGCAATATTTCTAGACGCTCAATCTCGAAAATCGGACAACTACATTCAGTTACAGTTTCGTGGTGAACCCACAGAGCAATTTAGCGTTAGGGTAGCCTTGGATAATACCAGCATTACCGAACATTTCCAAATTTGAAATATGTAGCTATCTTCCCTCTTTGTCGGTAATTTATTAAGTAGTAATTGGTTAATTAGAAATTAAAAATTCAAGTCTGCTTTTGGGGATTTTGAAAAAAGTCTGTAGACGCTTGTCGAGCTTGTCAAAACAATTTTAGATTTTAGATGGACTCCAACAATCAAGTCAAGGAAAAGTAATTAAATTTTGGATTGAAGATTCAAAATTTAAAATCTAAAATTTGCTGATCAGACATGAGAACAGGGCATGATTTTGCACAGGGGCATAGCGACGGTCATGGGTAAGTTAGTGGTTCTGAAATTCGCAGAGGGTAGTTTTGAGCAGGGGTTTGCTGTCAACCTCCAAATTGGTGAAGAATCCGAGCGGGCTGCAACAGAAATCACGGGGAAGTTACCTTCATTCCCGGAAATGCCGCTTTACTATAGTCATTGGCAGTCTAGTTATCGGCAGATGGGCAATCGTTATCGCCTCCATGCTGACCAAATGCAGGTGACGAATGTATCGATGATTCAAGACTGCGAAAACACTTCCCATATTTTGCGGGCACGCTTTAATACTTGGCTGCGAGCAGAAGAGTTTCGCCCTTTGAGGGAAAAATGGTTAGAAAGATTGTCGTCTACGGAAGAAATTCGGGTAATTTTACAAACAGAAAATAGCCAATTGCAGCTATTACCCTGGCATCTGTGGGACTTGTTAGAACGCTATCCAAAAGCGGAAATTGCCCTTGCTTCACCATCCTACGATCGCATTCACAAGCCACCCATTCCCAATAAACTAGTCAACATTTTGGCAATTGTCGGCAATAGTCAGGGAATTGACACTCAAGCCGATCAAGCTTTACTGCAACGATGTAGTAATGCAGACGTTAGCTTTCTGGTAGAACCACAACGTAAGGAATTGACTGACCATCTTTGGGGAAAAAACTGGGATATTCTCTTCTTTGCTGGACACAGTTCTAGTAACAGAAATACAGAAAGTGGACGAATTTACCTAAATAAAACTGATAGTTTGACTATTAGCGAGTTAAAATATGCTCTCAGGAAAGCTATTGAAAACGGCTTGCAGTTAGCTATATTCAACTCCTGTGATGGATTGGGATTGGCGCGAGAATTGGCTGATTTGCAAATTCCTCAAATGATCGTCATGCGCGAACCAGTGCCAGATCTGGTTGCAAAGGAGTTTTTAAAGTATTTTCTTGAAGGCTTTGCCGGTGGCGAGTCTTTATATCAAGCGGTACGCCAAGGGCGGGAACGCTTGCAAGGACTTGAGGATCGATTTCCTTGTGCAACTTGGCTACCAGTGATTTGCCAAAATCCCGCGCAGATACCGCCCACTTGGGATGAATTAAGGTCTGTCAAAAGTGAAGATATACCGAATTTACCTTTGTTGAGCAGACGCAGATTTCAGACAATTTTGTTATCCAGCTTGGCAATTACAGCCTTAGTTTGTGGGGTGAGATTGGTGGGATGGCTGGAAAATCCAGAGATTCAAGCCTTTGACCTGATGATGCGATCGCGCCCTGGGGAGAGACTTGATCCGCGCCTGTTGATCATCACAATTGACGATGACGATTTGGCGACTCAAAGACAAAATGGGGAGTATTTAATCGGAGCTTCCATTTCCGAAAAATCTCTCAACAAACTCCTAGCGAAACTGGATCAATATCAACCCCGGGCGATCGGTTTGGATGTCTACCGTGATTTTACCGCCAAAGAGCCAGATTTAATTACTCGTCTCCAGCAAACTCATAATTTGATTGGCGTATGCAAGGGGAGCGATCGCACAGAAAATATCAAAGGTATTAAGCCACCGCCAGAAATCCCCCCAGAAAACTTGGGATTCAGCGACTTTATTCACGATCGCGATGGAGTTATTCGTCGGCATCTTTTGTTCATGAACCAAGAGGCGACATCATTGTGTCCGGCTCCATATTCCTTCAGTGTACAACTAGCTTCCCTTTATCTGCGCCCTTTAGGTATTCAAACAAAGTTCACCCCTGAAGGTAATTTGCAGCTAGGTAAAACTATTTTTGGGAATCTGAAATCTCATACTGGCGGCTATCAAAATATTGATCCCAATGGCGGTCAAATCTTGCTCAACTACCGTTCCTCAAAAGAGATCGCCGAACAGGTGAAGCTAACCGAATTTTTATCTAGTCCGGTTAACCCCAACGCGATCAAAGACCGAATTGTTTTAATTGGTGTGGTGGCAAAGGGGGATTCTCCAGACACCTGGCCGACACCCTATGGCGCTCCTTTAGATGAGCAAATGCCAGGAGTGTTAGTACAAGCGCACATGATCAGCCAGATCCTTAGTGCTGTCCAGGATGGGCGGCCATTGTTGCGGGTTTGGTCACTGTGGGTTGAGGTGATCTGGATTTGGGGCTGGTCTTTAGTAGGAGGAGTCCTGACTTGGCGTAGGCTTTCGTTACCCTGGTTGGCGTTGGCAGTTGGTGTTACCTCTAGCGTTTTGTACTTAGTTTGCTTTGGTCTGTTAATTTCGGGTGCTTGGGTGCCCTTTGTCCCGCCGGTCTTATCGCTGGTAGCTATGGTGGGCTTGATGTCAATTCATAATTCAAAAACAAAAGTGCGAGAGGGGAGTGGGGAATAGGGAGTGGGGAGTGGGGAATAGGGTGCAGGGAGCAGGGAGCAGGGAGCAGGGTGCAGGGTGCAGGGAGCAGGGTGCAGGGAGCAGGGTGCAGGGAGCAGGGTGCAGGGTGCAGGGAGCAGGGTGCAGGGTGCAGGGTGCAGGGAGCAGGGAGAAGAGTTTTCCCCTCTGCAAGAGCAGCATCCTGCCCCTCTGCCTCTTTTCAATGCCCAATCTAAAATCTAAAATC
This sequence comes from Nostoc sp., assembly GCF_036917815.1. GTDB lineage: Bacteria > Cyanobacteriota > Cyanobacteriia > Cyanobacteriales > Nostocaceae > Nostoc. Next base: position 210,802 of record NZ_JBALEK010000100.1, read on the forward strand.
TAAAATCTAAAATCGCATGAGGTTTTTATGAATTCAAATTCACAACCGATAAAACTGTTTTTAGTAGTAGCTTTTAGCTGTACAAGTTTACTCGTTAGCCTAACTCCAGTACCGGCGAAATCAATCTCTGCTTCTTCAGATAGCGATGCCTACGGCGGGCTACGCCTGCGCTCTGATGTTAAAACCATTCTTGCTCAAGGCACAACCTTTAATCAACCTCCAATTCCACCAGGACCCCCTCCAGGAGGTCGCGTTCGTGGTGGAGCAAAGCGCGGGACGCTTGGATGTCCACTTACTAAACCTGATCTGACTGCTTTAGTGCCCTTTACTGAAGAAGCTAACTCAGTGATTAATGTTTGGGGACAGACAACGCGAGAACGCCCAAGTTGGTTTTTCTATGTGCCTTATACTAAAGATTTGCCTTATGTAGTTGAATTTGTACTGCAAGAAGATCCTGAGTCTAAAAACTCTAAAGAGATTTACCGAAAAGCGATCGCTTTACCGGATAAGTCAGGAGTCATCCGCGTTTCTTTGCCTAAGACTACTCCGGCTTTAGCAGTAGACAAACAATATCGCTGGTTTTTCAGCATTAACTGCGATCAACAAAAAAATTCGCCCTGGACTTATGTTGAAGGGGTAATACAACGAGTTAACCTGAGTCAAGCAACAGTCAAAGAACTAGAAACGGCAGAACCTCTAAAGCGGTACGCAATCTATGCCCAAAAGGGGATATGGTACGAGGCACTGACGACGCTAGCTGAACTGCGTCAAAAAAATCCTCAAGATGCGGCACTTCAGGCACAGTGGCGGAATTTACTAGGCAGCATCCGCTTAGATGATGTTGCAGGAGAACCCATTCTTCCAAGAACACCTTAAACGAGTAGTCTGTCAAATACATTTTGATGGATAAAAGAACGAACCGCATTCGCGTTAGCGTCTCCCCAAGTGGAGCATCTGGCGTGGTTTCCCCCATGAGCGACTGCCGCCGCTAAGTAAGAAGGAAAGAAGAAAAATTGATTGAAAGATTTATTTATCCGTCAATTAGTTCTTGACAGACTACTAGGAAAAAGGGCAACTTCAAGAAAAAACAGGTGCAGTCTTAGAGGTTGTTTGAAAAGTGGTTTGCTGTAACTTTTGGCACTGATTGATCCCCCCTAATCCCCCTTAAAAAGCAGGGCTGATTCATTCCCCAAAAGACCTTAATTTACAAGCGTATCAGTCAAAAAAATCAGGTTTTTAAACACTCTAATTGGGTCAAAAACCAGGCGATCGCACTTAAATTTACCGATTGAAACAGTAATTTTTCGATTACCAACTCACTAAATTTTCTGGTTGATACTCTTGACAAAATTCTGATCTGAACGAATGAAACAGCCCTGCCTTAAAAAGGGGGGAACCGGAATCAAAGTCCCCCAATTTATCGGGGAGCCACTGCGCCCTTGCGGTTAAGAGACTTGTTCGCGCAGCGTCTCCCCTTGGGAGAAGCACGTGGCGTGGATTTAGGGGGATCTAGAACTTTTTGCTACCGATAAGAGGACTTTTCAAACATCCTCTCAAGGCTTGGCAACACTAGTGACATTCTTGTTAAGAGACGCTAAGGCTGTTAACAATTTTGGTTTATTTGGTGCAGAGGCTTTAAGCCCTGCCTTAATCTCATCAGATTTATCTTCAATTTCTTTGTAGGTAGTGGGAGATTTAGCTTTAACTCCATCCTCAACCTTTGACCAGAAATCCTCAAACTTATCAAATTCCCCTTTAGCTTTGGTAAAATTTCCCGCCACAACTGCCGTCTTCGTATTGGTAACAACAGCCTCTAAACCTTTAAATTCGGTATTTGCAGTGGGACTAACTGCTGTTTGGGCGTTGGTTGTCGCAGCAGGACTAGCAGATGTTTGGGCGCTGGTTGTCGCAGCAGGACTAGCTGCTGTATCAGAGACAGAACTCCCAGCAGGTGATGTCTGTGCAGTAGGTTCTTCACCCTTGTTGCATCCAACCAAAGCCATCAGGCTGATTAGAGAGACTATCAGTACAGGATTAAAACGATTCATTATAGACTCCTCATCAAAACTCGTTTTTGTAGACTAATACAGCCTTGCAGAAATAACTATCCAGTTGAAGAGGCTTAAGAGCCAATACTGAGTGCTGAATAGAATTAGTATTTTTCCAAGGCTTTTGAGAGTGTAATCAAGAACAGAACTAGTGTTCAGATATCGCGCTCACTATGAACAAAAATATTGGGTAATATTTCTGCCATTCAAATATTAAAGCTATTAAGATAAAAAACTCGGGAAAAACCAATATTTTATCTTTCCGAGTTTTTTACCTGCTGTGCTTTAACTTAAGAACAGAGTCTCTAAAACTCCTCACACCAATTGCTTACTTCGAGTCTGTCAGACAAGACTCGATTTTTATCATCTAATTTGCAATTTAGGTGATAGTGAGCCTAGATTGTAAAAAGTTTATACTGACCGGAGAACTATTATGAAACGCTCATTTCGTAAGTATCATCGGATCTTTGGTATCATCCTATCTGTGCCACTTGTTTTAACCGTACTGACTGGAATGTTAACAACATTTGTTCGCGAGTGGTCTATGAGTATAGGAGTTCCAGCTAGCTTCCTCTTAAGTATCCATACGGGCGAAATCTTTCATCTGCAAGGAATCTACCCAATTTTGAACGGATTAGGACTTCTGGGATTGTTGGCAACAGGATTAAGTATGTCTGGTTTATTTGGTAAAAAAACTCGGTCAAACCCCAAGAATTAAACAGAGAGACTTGGAATTTTTCCCCTTAGAGCTTTGGCAATGGGGTTAGTGGGTTAGCTTTTCGTGGGCTTCCACTTCCCAGCTTATTGACAATGATAAAGTTCATATTCGTAGCCATTCACCCTTGGCAAAGATTTAGTATCAGATATAATGCATGTTTTGACGGTTTCTGCAACAGGAGCGTGAAAGTTTACCAGCCATAAGTCAAAAGGTCGTGGTAAATTCTTTAAAGTATTTTCCAGAGCAATGGTAGAAGTATTCGGATCTTGGTCTTGATGAGCAAGGAGAAACAGAGGTTTTTGGAGTGAATTGGCAAGTTTAATTTCCCTACCTACCCCCATCATTTCCCCAGTGTGTACATAAGTTTTGTGGGTAGTGGCAATCAGTACTGGCACTGGGGATATTTGTTTAATTAGTTGCACAAACAAGTCAGGGCGATAATATTTTTGATAGCCGAGATTGCAGAAGACTGTAACTGCACTGAGCAATGCCATTAACCAAATTAACATCACGGCTTTTTTACCGTTTATTCCCCATCTGCCGATCTCTTCTCTTCCCATCAATTCCTTGAGAGGATGCCAACAGACTGCGAGACTTGCCCCTAGTAAAATAACGATCGCGGGAAAGTAAACAAAGTTATAACGAGCGCCCCTAGTTAGATCGATTCCCAAAAAGTAGGCAAAGATAAAGAATAAAGCGATCGCGCCGATCGCGATTCCGATAAACACCTGCATCATTATCCCGTTTTCTGGGTGCCGTAGTTGAATCTTGATCCCCCGCAGCAAAATTGGTACTGCCCAAATAAAGAAAGTCAACATCACCACTCCAGAAGGAATCACAACCAATATCTGTGAAGATTCAACTGGTAACAGGCAAATCATGGCAATCAATGTTCCTAAAGCTTGAAAGATTGGGCTGAACCAATCTAGTCCAACGCGCGAACCTTGAATCCACTCGGTCAAATTTTCCCGATATTTATTCTCTAAAAAGATTGGTAGCCAAATTAAACTCGTTACAAAAGTACCTGTAGCAACGGCATAGAGGCGCCGCCAAGGAGGAGAGAAGAGGAGAGAAAATTTGCTGCTAGTCTGCAATTGACGCCAAGCCAGAAAAATCAAAACTACTGCTTCACTACAGAGGGTGAGGGTGAAAAAGTAATGAGTCGCAACACCTAAAGCATTAATTACTACCCAGGAAAGTGCTACCCAGATGGGTAAAGGTGTGCGGTTTTGAATATGACGTGTGGCAATTACCAAGCAGGTAAGGGAACCAATTACCCATAAGACTGCCAAGGTGTAATGACGCGCTTCTTGTGCTAAAAATACGCCGTAGGGTGATACTGCCATCATGGCAGCAGTCAAGTGTCCCACTAATCGTGAACGAAACGCTACTCTAGCTAATATGTAAACACAGGGAATGGAGATAGCACCGATGATGGCTGGTAGCAATCGCGCCCCAAATAGCGATACTAATCCTTCATCGCTGGGAAATAATTTCATCCACAGGTAAGCCAGGACAAAATACAGTGGTGGATGGTTATCTTGTGTAAGTAAGTTATGAACCACATCAGCAATACTAGCTGCTGGGTTTGGTTGCAGTGGTTGCAATAGGATATCAGGTGCGATCGCTTGATCTAGGGGAACTCCTAAAAAAGTATTCCCCAAACTAAACACCAAGGTAGAAAACTCATCAGTCCAAGGAGGCTTTGCAGTCAAGTTGGCTAGGCGTAAGCTGATGCCGACGATCAACCAGATTAAGATCAGCAAAGGGTGAAGCCAGGAAGCAGGGAGACGAGTCTGCCAATTATGCCAATGCTTGTGTTGTGAACCAAAGTTTGTATTTGCCAGAGGTAGGAAATGGGTAGCAGAGGCAAGTAGCAACGAGATAATTTTTCTGTAAAAATAAAATGCACCTTGGAAAAGAACTCTCATTGGCAAGACTCACACGAATGAATTTGTAGATTTGACGTTCGAGATTTAAGTTCGTTATAAAATCTAAAAACAAAAATCAAAATCTCAAATCCCTCGTTGTGACTATTTTACGTCAGTGACGCGCCAGCTAAGTTTCAAATTAATCCAGAAATTCCAGATAGTAGCAACTGCGATCGCAATAAAGTTGGCAATATAACGGTTAGGAATGATAAAATTGTATACCAGATTTAATATCAGTACGTTCAATAGGAGTCCAGCAAGGCAAACGGCGTTGAATTTTAAAAACCGCTTCCGGCGTTGATGCCATTCTTGCTGTCTAGCGCTGACATCAGCAAATGTCCAAGCATCATTCCAGAAGAAATTATTTAAAATTGCGATTTCACCAGCAATAATTTTGCTACGTGTCAGGGGCAAAGCCAAAGTAGTCGGATCGCTGAGTAGATAAAGTAATCCCATATCTACAAATACCCCACTAAAGCCAACCAACCCAAAGCGGAGGAATCGACCAATGGGGAAATTGACTTTTTTACTCAATTGTCCTGCCCGCCCTGTGGAAAGCCGCAACCGCACTAAGTGGTGGATGTAATCTATATATTGCTTCCATGTAACTTTGCTTTCACCCTCTTTACGTTCACAGAACACATACCCAACTTCGGCAACTTGGTCTACTTTTCCCCGCCCGATTACCTCTAAGAGAATTTTGTATCCTACAGGATTGAGTGTTGCATTGGCGATCGCACTCCGACGCACCATAAAATAACCACTCATGGGGTCGGAAACTCTGCCCAGTACCCCCGGTAAGATCACCAAGCCTAACAACTGAGCGCCACGAGACAAGAAACGCCTCACAACACTCCAGCTACTAACACCGCCACCTTCGACGTGACGACTGGCTACTGCCAAATCTGCTCCCTGCTCAACACTACGCAATAATTGTATCAGCACCTCTGGTGGATGCTGCAAATCTCCATCAATCACCCCCAACACATTCCCCGTCGCTGCTTGCCACCCACGAATCACCGCAGAAGACAGCCCCCGTTCCTGTTGGCGACGCATCACCCGCAACTGTGGGTATTCTGTTGTCAAGGATTGGGCTATTTCCCAAGTTCGGTCTGGGCTATCATCGTCTACCACTATTAGCTCATAGTTCCCTGGAATAGATTCATCCAGTAATTGACTTAATATACTGACCACATTCTTGATGTTGTCACGCTCTTTATAAGTAGGAATTACTAGAGAAAGATAAATAGATTCACTACCTGTATCCACAGGGTTAGGAGGCAAATCTAAAATCTTTAGTGGACCAGTTGGTACTGTTAACAGTAAGTTAGATGAGTTTGTCTTCATATTCCAAATTGCAGAACGAGGGTGTCTCAAGTTCGTGGAAAATAGAGCCGAACTGCTGGCTTTATTGACTGAACTTAGTTATTTAAAACTTAATAAATACTTTTGTTACAGTTAGCTTTTCTGAAAGTTTAGTAATTTCTGCACTTCGATTCAGAGTATTTTCGCAAGTTTTATCTAAAGTTTAAATTTTACCACTTATTTTTATGGTATATTTACAATAGCGATATATTTTTATATAGTTCCGCCCAATCATTAAGTAAACTAAGTCAGAAAATATACAGTTTATAAAGCGTATTTTTATGATTTTTTAATACTACTTTGTCAAGCTAGTAATGAAGAGTTAGTAGTAAGCACTTTAGTGCTTAAGACATCAGGGCTGAAGTTCTTACTACTAACTTGCTTACCATCAATTTAAACCTGAGTTTTGAAGATCAAGTCAGAAATTTTGGGAGCATCCACTTTTGGAAGCACGGTAGGGGCAATTCATGAATTGCCCCTACGACAAATGTGGTTTTTCAAATCACCCATATTTGTTCTTTGCTGTCAATGCGTAATATCATGTCCGCATAATTAGTTATGCCAACCACAGTCAATACACCCCACCCCCAGCCCCTAAGAGCTTGCGGGGAGGGGAGACAAAGCATAGCTTTGGCGGGGGTGGGGTTCTTCGGGTTTAATAAGCAATCAAGCGGACATGATATAAGTCCTAAAACGTACTCCTCTTCGTTGACAAATACTTCTGAGGAATTGGCTGCTACCTCTCTATAGGCAGCTAGTTGCAAAACGCTGTATATTTTTGACGGGTCTAGTTAGCACTCTTGACTTGAATAGATGCCATCATACCCTTGTCTTCGTGTTCCAAGATATGGCAGTGGTAGACAAAAGTACCTGCAATACTTGTACCATTACTTGTACCATTCTGAATGCCTCGGAAATCCATTTGTAATTTCACACTGGGAAATGGGGTGTTTGGGTTACCGTTCCAGGCGGGTACATTGATTGTGTCGCGCATCATCCCGATTTCAGTGGCATCGGAACTGTTTAAGACCAGGAAGTGGATTTGGTGGATATGGAAGGTATGGACTTCCGAAGTTCGGTTTTCCACGATCCAATCCTCAGTCGTTCCCTCCTGAACCGTGATATCGGGAGTCTGGAAATTTGGATCGTAAACTTTAGGCTGATTTGGCTCTACTGTGATGTAGAACTGCTCTGGTTCTACATTAGGAGCTGTTTCAGAAAAGTAGAGCTTGCGCTGCTTTACAGACTGGCTCTGATTTATTCCAGAAAAGCGATTGCCCGATACCTTGCTTAAGTCAACGCTTAACTCAGGATCTGAGGCTGAAGCAGATGATGCTGCTTGCATCTGAATTTTAGCTATCGTTCGTTGTGGGTTATTAGCATGTTGTGCCCCTGTGACATAATTCAGCGTCAAAAACTTGGCATCCTTAACCGACGCTTGAGGACCCTTAATCATGAACTCTGCCCTTGCGGCTGGGGCTAGCACAATGTGGTAGACAGATTTAGTCTGGTTCAGCAACTGACTATTAGCATTGATCGGAACACCATCCATCGATACTAATTGAAGCGGTTGAGCAATGCTATTGTATTGGACTTGCAAGTCAAAGAAGCTATCCGCCGCAGTATTAGCCACACGCCAAAACTGTTGTTCATTGGGTTTCATTTGAATGATCGCTGGCGGATCGTAAATCCCCCCACCTTTATACTTAATGGGAACTGAGTTGATGGAAATATCCTTCAGTGGTTGCTGATAGTCAAAATATTTTGGTAGATCCGTATCACGTAGCACAAACACCCGTTCTGGAAGTCGAGCAGCTTGGTTGTTATACTTCCCGATGCCTTCAATAATAATCGCACCTGTTAATCCACTCAGCACTTGGGTTTGACTCAGCATGTGGACGTGTGGGTGATACCAGTATAGTCCGGGTGGCTCTCCCTGTGGAATATTGATATTGTACTGGAAGGTCTGTTTCGGCTCAACCACCGTCCGCACAACTTCGTCCTGATGGCATTGTGAAGATATACTCAAGCCATGAAAATGCAGGTTGGTTGAATTTGCGGGTGCCATTCCTCCAGGATATTGGCGCTGACAGTTTTGGTCTTGTGTTCCTTTTGCTTGACCTGGTAATTGGTTATTCAATCTCAGTACTAAGTTTGTGTTACCTGGACTCACTCTAATGGTTGGTGCTTGCAGGTTACCATTGACAACATAGCAGTTTTGCTTAGGGGCAATGTTGACAACCGTAAAGTTTGCTGCATGGGTGGCATCAGGATTGCGGATTTCTGGTGGGTTTTTGACAATGCTTCCCGCAGGCGGTACAGCGCAAACAGAAGATGGGGATATGGTTTGCGCCGTCCCTCGCAACGCATATATCACAACAACAAGAACAAAAAAAACACTGCCAGCAATCTTCAAGAGTTGCCGCAGTTGTCTTCTCTTCAATACCCCTGCGAGCGCTGCAAGTTTTAATGCTATTCGTTTAATAATTCTGGTCATCAATGGTTTTTCTCTCAAAGAAGTTAAGTAGCACTTACAATTTGAGCTACTCTCTGCACTTATAGTGCGGAGAATCGGGTAAAAATCAAGTTAGGTATTTGGCCTTATTAGCTATCTGGCTAAGAGATTTGTCCTCGACAGAGATCGACTCTAAGAGGTTGTTTTAAAAGTAGTTTGGTGTAATTTTTGGCACTGATTGATGGTAGCATCTCAATGAGTGCAAATATACCTGGCGATTAGAAATCGCGGCTACACAAACTTTCGTCCGCCTGCGCGGACTCAAGAAATTTGAAACCCAGGTCGGTGGGTTTTGTCTGTATAGCCAAGCCAGTGCGTTGGGGAGCCAGCGCGGTCTTCTCACATTGGGAGAGGCTAGCGCCAAGGGGAGACGCTAAAAGCGATAGCGCCGGCGGCAAGCGAGTCCGCGTACCCTTACAGGGAAGCAAGCTACGCTTTTAGCGTCTCGTAGAGAGCGTCTGGGGTCTCCCCTTGGGAGCATCTGGCGTGGTTTCCCCCATGAGCGACTGGCATCTGGTCTGCCGACTTGTTCGCTCTTAGCGTTCCCGCAGGGTAGCACGTGGCATGCATTTAGGGGGATCTAGAACTTTTTGCTACCGATAAGAGGACTTTTCAAACATCCTCTAAGCTCGACTTTATCCATTTTTTGGCAATGCTCAAACTGACACTGAAAACTTTGTGCGACAGTAGTTTTACTTTTTAGACATCTCCGAAAATCAGTTTGAATTTTTAGCTACCTGTGCAGCATAAGAGTATAAGTCGTATTCGCCATAATGAGAAGCTTTTCTTGTCTCTGCAAAAGCATTACCTCTGTGTATCTTTTTAGCTTGCTAATAAGCTGATGAGTTCCCCACTAATTCTAACCTTGTCATTATTTCACCCAAACAAGCATTATAGAGTTGTCTTCCCGCTTGAAACCGAGCTAACAATTCTTTTGCTTTTTTACTGTCAACAATTAAAGGCATCTCTCTGATGAATGAATTAGTGGAGCCTTTAGCCATCGTTTATCTTTTGATTTGGAGATATTATCGACCTGAAAACAAATATATAATAAAGAATTGTTCCTGTCAATTAGTTATTGTATCTCTATAATGAATGCAGCAAATAACAGACAGTATCAACATAAAAATCATTGAGTTGGTTCAGCAAATGTCCATTTAGTTTCGATTCCCAAAGTTCGCAAGAAAGTTTTGGTGGGAGAAATAAAGCTTAGACTTAGCCAAATATTAACAGAAGTGGCCAATGAAAAAGGATGGATTATCAAAGCTTTAGAAATAGCACCATATTATGTTCATCTTTTAGTCGAATACGATCCTAGGGTTGCGATTAATTAAATAGTTAAAGCTTTTAAGGGAATATCATCTCGATATTTAAGGTAAGAATTTCCTCATTTTTTGAGACTTTCGACCTTGTGGACTCACGCTTATTTCTGCGACATAACTGGTAAAATAAGTTTTGCAATTATCCAGAAATATATCAACGATCCTTCAGAAAGCAAAATAATCTTGACGGTAAATAAATTTACCGTGTCGGCATTCCACCCCGACTTAAAAGACGTAAACCCATCAAAATTTTTGAGATTTTGATGGGTTTACTTCGGGGCTATCTCCCTCTTGTGTTTCTTAGGTATAGAATAAACAGCTACTCAGATTGAAATAAGCTTTAGCCCTTTAGTCGGGATTTCTCACAAAGAGAGAAAAAAGAGTGGATCAAAAACTGCGGAAATATATAGGAAGAGTATTTCAGGAGTTATAAAACACGACCCAGTTCTCAACGGATCATACACCAAATCGGATTGCTATGTATAAAATTAGACATATAAAAATATTCCTTTTTTGGAGGGTTTATCAACGTTTACTGATAAAAAATAAACTTAACAAAAATTAACGACTTAATAAATTAAGTATAATATTGAATATATACTGAATTCTAGGAGTGTCAAAAACAACAATACAAGATCCTCCAATAGGGCATTGCAAAAAAGAGAAAAATCTTGTTTGTTATTAACTTGATGGCGTAGTTTTATTGCTTGTTTTGCGTAAACGAACATCTAAAAAATACAGGGTAAATCATGCATATTCCTGATGGATTTGTTTCTGTTCCGGTGGCAGGGGCTACTGGTTTAGTGAGTTTGGCGGCGATCTTCATTGCCTTCGAGCGATCGCAAAAAGCTTTTGGTATGCGTCGTGCGCCCTTATTGGGACTAACCACCGCTTTCATTTTTGCCGCCCAGATGATCAATTTTCCGGTAGCAGGAGGTACCAGTGGTCACTTGTTGGGGGGAACCTTAGCGGCGATCGTTTTGGGTAGTCCTTGGGCAGCAACTTTAGCCATGTCAACGGTTTTCGTCATTCAGGCAGTTCTATTTGCCGATGGTGGCATCACTGCACTGGGGGCAAATATTTTTAACATGGGGCTAGTGGGAATCTGGGTTGGTTGGTTGTTATACCAACCATTACAGCGACTACTGGGAGGTTCTAGAGGACGCTTACCTCTGGCAGCCGGCATTGCAGCAGCGTTCAGTGTGGTGGCGGCATCCATTGCTTGCGCTATTGAGTTAGCCATTTCAGGAACAATCCCCTTGAACATCGGTTTACCAGCAATGGCAGGTGTCCATATTTTGATTGGCATTGGCGAAGGACTGATTACAGGGGGCGTGTTAAGTTATCTTGTCAAAGTCCGACCTGACCTCTTACCGGGAGAACAGCCGCAATTACAAAAGTGGTTGGTGCCAGTGGTGAGCGTTCTCCTAATTGCTGGTGTGCTATCGCTGTTTGCCTCAACTTGGCCTGACGGATTGGACTCAGTAGCCGAAAAATACCGCTTCAAAGATAAAGAAGCCCCAGTAGTTGAAATTCCTACTCCTTTGGCTGATTACAAGGTCAAGGGCTTAGATGGTAAAGTTAGCACCAGCATTGCTGGGCTTCTGGGGTCTGGAGTTTCCTTTGCTGTTGCCTTTGGCATTGCCAATGTGGTGAAACCGAAGAATGCTTAAACTTTCCTTACCGCTACGCTTGCAACTGTCTCTAGTGATTGTAGTCGGGGCAGCTTTATTGAAGCACTCTGCTTGGTATGGACTAAGTGTATATGGCGCGATCGCACTTTTATGGGCTTGGCTGTTGCGCGTACCAATTCGCCAATTGGGAGGATTACTCGGTACAGAATTGATTTTTTTGTCATTACTAGCATTGCCCTTGGGATGGGAACGAGCCAGTTTTTTGCTGCTTCGTTCGCTGGTTTGTCTGGTTACTATGAATAGTTTTTTGTTAACCTTACCGCCCCACAGTGTCGGCATCGCCCTCAAAAGCTTACCTGTACCTGCACCTTTAAGGGAAAACTTGTTGTTAACTGGGCAATATATGGAAATTTTGCTCTCCGAAGTAACGCGGATGCGCCGCAGCGCCCAATTACGCGGTTTGACTGGAACAGGGGGATGGCTGCGTTATGCCAGTGCTGCCATGATTGGAGCTTTGTATCTCCGTAGTCTGGACAGGGCAGAGCGAGTCTACGCGGCAATGGTAGCTCGTGGTTACAACGGACAATTGCCCACAGATTCTACCCTCAGACCAAAAGAACGTTTTGCCCTGTTACTAGCTTGGGCGATCGCTGCTGGTATAACCCTAACTTCTTACAAAATTTAACCCACTCCCCAGTAGAGACGCGATTAATCGCGTCTCTCCTCACTCCCTTACCCATGAATTAAAATCCCCGTGCGTTCACGCCGGGGAGTATGTCAAATATTGAGTTTGTAAATTTTGAAATCATTAACTTCTAATTACCAATCATCAACCAGTAATCCCCACACAGCCGTCGTCGAGGTTGAGAACTTGGTGTATGCCTATTCTCGCCAGGAACCAGTATTACAAGAAATTTCTTTTATCTTGAAGAAAGGCGATCGCGTGGCCTTGATGGGAGCAACTGGTTCAGGAAAAAGCACCTTGTTGGAGAACCTGATCGGCTTAAAACAACCGCAATCTGGGAAAATTACAATTAATGGTATCCCCGTAGAATCACAAACTTTACCCCAAGTGCGTCGTCAAATTGGCTTTGGGTTCCAAGATGCCAACGACCAACTATTTATGCCGACCATTTTGGAAGATATTACTTTTGGACCACGCAACTATGGGATGTCAGCAGCAGAAGCAAGCGATCGCGCCCGTCAGTTATTAGCTGATTTTGGTCTAGAAGCCTACGCCAATCGTTCCGCCCACGAACTTTCTGGTGGACAAAGACGACTAGCCGCCCTAGCCTCGATTTTAGCCCTAGAACCAACAATTCTAATTTTGGATGAGCCAACTAACGGTCTTGATCCAGCATGGCGGCGTCATTTGGCAAAAGTATTGTTAAAGTTACCTGTGCAGGTGATATTAATTGCCTCCCACGATCTACATTGGTTAGGCAGAGTTACGCAACGGGCTTTGGTACTGTCTGGTGGTCGCATTCAAATAGACAGTGATATTCAACCACTTTTGCAAGATGGTGCGACTTTAAACCAGTTGGGTTTGCCGATAGATTGGTGATTTGGGATGAGGGAGATGAGGAAGATGAGGGAGATGAGGGAGAATAACTATTGCCCAATCCCCAAATACCTCCTCCTTTACTCGTAATATTGAATACTATATTGTGGCTTTTATTGCTGTTGGGGTGTTAATGTCTGTTTTACATAAATATACTGTTATTGCTCCTGTTAGCCTGAGCATTGCTTTGTTCGTTACTAGTTGCAGCGAAAATAAAGTTTCCCAGTGCCAGCGACTAATTCAAGTTGTGAATACCGGAACTTCTCTGATTGATAAAAATAAAGGAACCCAAGTGATAACTAGCATACAGCTATCTAAAGATTTAGAATTTGTGACTAAATCCATTGGGGAACTGAAGTTAACAGATCCGAAGCTGAAAGAATTTCAAAGCGGTTTTGTCAAGATTTTTCAAAATCTCAGTCAAGCGATAGCTATTGCAGGTAGGGCGCTGGGTGCAACTAAAACAGCAGAAGCCTCAGTATCTGGCAGAGAAAAAATCCAAAAGGCTAGAGCCGAAATTGATTCAACACTGACAACAGCAGCTACAACTGTTGGCAAGCAGTCAGATACGTTAGTCAATGAAATGAATAAGTATTGTAGCCAGCCAGAATAATCCCATTTGGGCATTGGGCATGGGGCATGGGGCATGGGGCATGGGGCATTGGGCATTAGTTATTCTTTCTGCCCCTGGCTCCTCTGCTACCTTATCCCCCACTTCTCACTCACACCGCGACGCAATCGCCTCTTTCAGCTATAGTAACCCACAATCCGCACTTCAAAGTCAGAAATAAGACTAGCCTCGACAGAGTAAAAGTCTTACGCATAAGTGAAGTAAAGAATGTAGATTTTATCACTTTTATTTCAGAAATTTTCCTGATATACACCCACTTTGTCCGTCAAAAGAGATGTTGGTGTAAGTCAAATTAAATACTATGAGTGATATTAGTCTACTGATGGTGAGTGTGCTAGCAACAGCGCCAATATCTGTGCTAAATTTACCAAGTAATTCCGTAATTATGCCAGATAATCCGGTGCAGGAGTCAACACAGGAAAATTTATCTCAAGTTGTCTTACCTGCTGAAACTACACCGCCTGAATTTGTGCAGCCAAATATAACCAACTCGTCAGCTATCAATAATAAGTACGAAAATATACTTAAAAAAAGTAGAGAAAAAATTCAATTCATCAGTTACCCTAATTTACCTGAACGGAAATATACTCAACCTGTAACCGAAGTTGCACAGAGCCAGGAAAATACAGAAGAATTTTCCCTATCTACTGATCCTCCAGACTCAGACAACCCAATGTCTCAAGTCACCTCAGTATCGCAACTCCATGACGTGCAACCCTCCGATTGGGCTTTTGGTGCTTTGCAGTCTTTAGTAGAACGCTATGGCTGCATTGCGGGATACGCTGATGGGACTTTTCTGGGGAATCGTACCATTAGCCGTTATGAATTTGCTGCTAGTTTAAATGCTTGTTTGGAGAAGATTAACGATGCGATGCCTGCGGCGGGCTACGCCTACGCGACTAATCAAGTTAATACTGTTAATAATCAAGATTTAATCTTGTTGCAAAGATTACAGGGCGAATTCAAAGCAGAGTTGCAGCAATTGCAGCACCGTGTAGAGGCTGTGGAAGAACGAACTAGTGAATTACAAGGAAATAAGTTCTCTACAACTACCAGATTATATGGTCAAGCCATTTTTAGCATTCAGGGAACCAATAGCCCCAATGTCGATTTGTTTCCCAGAGATGGAGTACCTGAAGGCCAGGGAAAAACCAATCTGACTTTCACAAGTAGCGCCCAACTAACCTTCTTCACTTCATTTACAGGGCGAGATTTACTGCTAACAGGGCTATCGGCTGGTAACTTGGGTTCTAATGCATCCTTGTTATCTACCAATATGGGGCGGTTGGGTTTCGAGTCAAATACAGACAACAATCTAGTTATTAGTGACTTATCTTATCGATTTCTCATCTCGGATCACTTGGGAATTGTCATCGGTACGGCGGGAGTCAACCCCATCAACACCTTTCGTGGTATTAGCCCTTTAGAAGGTTCTAGCGACGGTGCAATTTCTCTATTTGGTCAGCGTAACCCGATTTTAAGTATTGGTAACGGCACTGGTGGTATCGGCTTTGACTGGCAAATTAGCGATCGCATTAGTTTACAAGGCGTTTATAGTGCGGAAATTCCCAGTTTTCCTGGCGACAGCAAGCAGGGCGGACTATTTGGCGGTAGATTTACTACTGGCGCTCAGTTAAGTCTAGCACCCACCAATAACATCGATATCGGCGTACATTATCTTTATTCCCACTCCCCAGATGGTTTATTGGGAAGTGGTATTGGCGATTCTCAACTAATTTCGCCTTTTGCAGATACTACAGCTTTCAATACCCAAGCAATTGGCGCTACTGTTGCTTGGCGAGTTAACCCTAACTTGCAGTTAGGCGGTTGGGGTGGCTTTACTTCCTCCAAGCCATTAAACCTATCTGGAAGTGTGGAAACCACAAATTGGATGGTGTTCGCGGCTTTTCCCAATTTGCTGCATCCTGGGAATTTAGGGGGCGTTCTCGTAGGACAACCACCCAAAATTACTTCTAGTAGTTTACCCGAAGGCTTCAATTTTCCCAACTTTTCTGATGGGGGAACAGCAGGCGGACGTAATGACACATCAATTCATCTAGAAGTTTTTTACCGCGCCCAACTGAGCGATAACATCGCCCTGACTCCAGGCTTCTTTGTCATTTTCAATCCCGATCACAATGCTGCTAATGATCCATTAATAGTTGGGGCATTAAGAGCAACTTTCCGGTTTTAATTTTACACGGATGTAAATGTAATAAAATACGCTGTTTGCATACTGAGTATTTCAGTATTAGATGCTTTCACGATCCAGTGGGAGCAAGAAAAACCCGTGCGTAAACATACACGTATTTTTTTAGATGATAAAAGGAGCAAATTTTTCATGAAATTAGATTCATTAACTAAATTGGGTTGTGCAGTTGTTAGCAACAGCTGTTTAGCCGCAGTCTTCATTGGTTTCGGTGGAACAAGCGCTTCCGCTCAAATCACAATTCAAAGCACCGGCACATTATCAGGCACTATCCAACTTCCCAGAAATAATCCCAATTTCAATCAAAGCACTACTCGTGTTGATACAGACAACACCGGGACTTACTCGCGGAACTTAGGTACTAATAACAATCCTAATTACGTTCCTGTATACAAGTCAGACTATGTGAAAGTACAAACACGCTCTGATGGTAGTCTGCATTATTTTGTTGACTTTAAAGGCATTCCCATTGTCTCCTTTAATGGCGTTTTAACTTCGCCCATTCTCTCTGGTGGTGAGTTAACACCTTATAAATACCAAGGACAATTGGCAGGAACTACATTTCAAGGAGTAGTTCAAGATGAATTTAATCTCACAAAAGCCTTATACACTGGCACTGTCACCGATCCCAAGACTGGAAACCAGTATCAGGGGACTTTTGAAGTGAGTGGATATGGAGTCCGATATAGCGATCGCAATGGTGGTAAAACCCCCACAGTCTTTGATTTCAAGTCAGATATCCCCGGTTCGCCAAAGGTGACATCTTTGGAAATGACTAACTCTCCCCTAGCGACAATAACAATTAAAGTACCTGCAACTGCAACTCTCATAACTCCTGCACCAACTACTGGTAGTAGCACACCCACTCCCCCGTCAGTAATTGGCGGTGGAAGCACACCTAATCCCACATCCGCAGTTGATGGTGGTAGTGCGATCGCTCCCTCGACACCCACAACCTACACATCTGGATCGAATTCTCCATCGCTCTCTACTACACCTAATATGGAATTGAGTAACGGTAATTCTGTGGAGGTCAATCAAGTAGTTGTGACCCCTGCAACCCTTGCTCAAACTGCTTGTTTACAGAATTCTGCCAAGAGTTGTACAGGATCGACTTTGGCCAAACAAGCGATCGGCCCCCGTAGTCGAGTGCTAATGCATTAGTTAGAGACTTAGGGGTGGGCATCTCACCATACGTGTCAACTTAACGCTAAAAGGGCGGTTGGAAACTGCCTCTAAATAGGCAAAACCCGCCTGCGCGGGTTAAAGGCGTCTCGCCCGCCCCTAAGCAAAGGCACACTTGACAAACTTAGACCTGTTAACAAAAACTTTAGGTGCTTCTGGAACTCTAGCAGGGCAAAATGAAATCTATATAATAGCCAGGACACGGGCAACATTGCAATTAAAAAAGTCCACCAGAAGTTATTCACAGCGTTTTTGCTGCTCAGACTTCCTTTTGGTGGTAGATTTTACCCTGATGATTTTCTGGGTATACTAGTGAGTTAAGCTGATTGATAAATTTCATCCCCCAGCATGAAACATACAAAAACTCTAAATTTTGGACATGAATGAGTGTGTATTGACTTTTAACTGACACAAAAATACTGTCTGATGTTGGAGGAAACTAATTTTCTTGGGAACTATAAAAACTTGATCAATCAATAATGTTAACACTAACACTACAGAGTGAATCTACATCAATTAAACATCTTCCGAGTAAGCACCTATGAAAGAAGAATTGATAGCCAGAGTTGTGCAGGTCTTGCAAATTAATATGAAGTGGATGACTTGGAATTTATTTCTGGCTTTTATACCTTTAGCTTTAAGTGTGTGGCTATTTCGCTTTAAGCGTGGTGCCTCTTGGCTTTGGTGGCTAGGATTCTTAGTTTTCTATGCTTTTTTGCCAAATGCACCATATCTGTTGACTGATGTAATTCACTTGATAGATGATATCCGTACCATTCAATCAGTATGGATAATTACTTTAGTACTTATTCCGGTGTATTTGTTAGTAATTCTAGGTGGATTTGAAGCTTATGTAATATCCTTAATTAATTGGGGCTACTACTTACATCGCATCGGCAAAAGCCAATGGATTTGGCGCTTTGAGTTGATTACCCATTTTCTATGTGCAATTGGTGTGTATTGGGGACGATTTTTGCGTTTCAACAGTTGGGATTTTATTACTAAACCCGATGCCGTACTAGCTGAAGGTGTTGAGGAAATTCTTGGTAAACAGCCATTGGTGATTATTGCTATCAGTTTTGTGATCCTTGTCGGGCTGTACTGGATTATGAAACGAGTGAGTTTGGGTTTTATCAGGCAACCAAAAAATGCATATCCGATCAAGACGCAATCAGCCGATATTAACACCCCAAACGCTCGATGACTAACTGTGTCGAAGCAGGCTTATTGACATCCTCCCCACCCTACTTCGTTGAGGGTGGGGATTCCAAAGATCGCTCTTTGGGTTTCCTCTTTCCACGAGTTGATTTGCTTTTATGAGTTTCCTCACCCAAGTATTGATCAGTCTCTCCAGAGGCGTTAGTTCCGACGTGACCCGCCGTACTCAATGCTTTTTCTAATATGTTCCGTGCTGCGTTCCAATCTCTGTCTTGAGTATGTCCACAATGAGGACAAATATGTGTTCTAGTGCTAAGAGTCTTTTTGACAACTTCACCACAATTAGAGCATTATTTAATCAGCAATTTCTTGCCTAAAATACTTCAATCTTGAGCAGTTTGATCAAGTTTTTTCTGCAACCAAGCTTCAATTGTATCT
>NZ_JBALEK010000101.1:0-97576 GCF_036917815.1 Nostoc sp.
GCGATCGCTATATTGAATCGGCGGCTCATGGGATTTAAATTTATGGAGTTTGCAACTCCTCTATTATATGCAGCTTCATATTAAATTGGTATAAGGTGCAAATTTTGTTATGACTCAAAACAGCAGGGTTTGGTGCTGGCAGTTAAGTCTAATGAGTTCTTTAGCAATTACTGGAACATTGGACTTATCTGAGTATTGTGCCTTCGCACAGATTAAAGAGGATGTCACTCTCGGAAGTAACAGTTCAATCGTTACACGCAAGCTGATTAATGGTCAACCTACTGACCAAATCGATGGTGGGGCAATTCGTGGTACAAACTTATTTCACAGTTTTGAACAGTTTTCTGTTCTCGCTGGCAATACAGCCTACTTTAACAATGGGGCAAATATTGATAACATCGTCGCCCGCGTAACAGGCAAGTCTATTTCTAATATTAATGGCATACTTCGAGCCAACAATACAGCCAACCTCTTTCTAATTAATCCCAACGGGATTGTTTTTGGTCCCAATGCTTCTTTAAACATCGGCGGTTCATTTGTGGCAAGTACGGCGAGTACTCTGAACTTTGCCGACGGTACTAAATTTAGTGCCACAGATCCCCAAACCACACCCCTTCTGACAGTTAGTGTTCCCGTTGGCTTACAATTTGGAGCTACACCAGGAACCATCCGCAATCAATCCCAAGCAAGTCCAGGTGGCGCAATCAATGCCTTGCAAGCGCCTGTTGGTCTACAGGTGAACCCAGGTAAAACCTTAGCACTTGTAGGGGGCGATCTGGTGCTGGAGGGAGGAAATTTAACAGCAGAGGGAGGACGAATAGAGTTAGGAAGTGTTGCTCTTAATAGTCTGGTTAACATGAAGCAAATAGACCAAGGTTGGGACTTGGGATACGAAAGTGTAAAAAATTTCCAGGATATCCAAATAATTTCGCGAGATGAAATCCCTTCTTATGTAGATGTCAGTGGCGAGGGTGGAGCTAATATTCTGGTGGAAGGCAGGCGTGTGTTGTTAACTGGTTATTCACAGATTTTTGCTAATAGCCTGAGCGCTAAACTAGCAGCAAATTTGACGGTTACTGCCTCAGATACTGTACAACTAATCGGTGGTATTCCTTTGAAGGTTGGGACTGATCGTCAAGGAGGCGCTGGAAACTTAACTATCAACACTAGCAAGTTGATTGTCAGTAATGGGGCACAAGTATTTCTTGATACCTCTCTCTCCGATTCGGTGGCACAATTGACTGTGAATGCTTCTGATTCTGTGGAACTAATCGGTGGTTTATCCTTTCCAGTCTCCACTTTTTTCCCCAATGGTGCTTTTATAAGTAGCGGATTGTTTAGCGCAACTTATGATGTGGGAAATGCTGGTAACATCACGATTAATACTCAGAGGTTAAGTATCCAGCAAGGGGCACAGGTATCAACAGAGTCTGCTGGACTTAAAGATGAGAACCTATTTAAACCCGCTACGGGACAAGGAGGGAATTTGACTGTGAACGCCTCCAAGTCCATAGAATTAACTGGAACTTCACCAGATGGTAATATCCTTAGTAGCTTGTCTGCTTTAACTACAGGTTCTGGTTCGGCTGGAAATTTGGAGATCACAACGGGGCAATTGATTGTCCGAGATGGAGCTGCAATAACTGTGAGTAGTGAAATTCAAAAGGATGTCAAGTATCAAGGGGGTGTACCCAATTTAGGGAAAGCAGGTGAACTGAATATAAGCAGTGGATCTATACTTCTAGACAAAGGAACACTCACATCTAATAGTGAGTCAGGTGAAGGTGGGGATATTACGCTACAGGTGCGGGACTTATTACTGATGCGCCACAACAGTCAAATATCTACTAATGCCGGTGGTGATAATACTGGCGGTAATATTACCATCAATGCACCTAATGGCTTCCTTGTTGCCACTCCCCTCGAAAATAACGATATTACTGCCAACGCCTTCTTTGGCTCTGGTGGTAAAATCACAATCACCGCTAAGAACATCTTTGGGTTTGTGCCTCGCACTCGTGCAGATGTAGAAAAGCTTGATCTAACAGGCGAAATCAATCCGAATAACCTCCCAACAAGTGACATCACGGCATTTTCTCAGCAAAACCCTTCATTAAATGGCACTGTACAAATCAATTCACCAGATGCTGACCCCAGTAAAGGATTAGTGCAACTACCCGCAAATCTGGTTGATGCTTCACAGCAAATTGTTGCTGATTGTAGTTCTGGTGGAAAAATAGCAAGAAGTTCATTTATTACCACTGGGCGTGGAGGACTAGTAGCAGATCCCACGCAGCCACTGATAGCTGATGATGCGGTGCTGGCAGATTGGATCACACTCTCTCCAGATAGTCAGAATCGTGCTGGCGGTATTCAGAAAAGAGCGCTTGTTCAGGCGCAGCGAAACACAGAAGCAAAATCACAGAAAGTTAATTCTGTCAATGAACCTACTCAAATTGTAGAAGCCCAAGGGTGGGTTACAGATGCCAATGGGAATGTAGTTCTGGTTGCTCAAGTACCCACTGCTTCGCCCCATAACTCCTCGCTCACCGCTACATCTTGCGCTGCTCATTAGAATTTGAGCAGTTAACTTCAAGCCAAGGCGAATGGAATTCGCGGCTACACAAGCAAAGTCCGCCTCCTCGGAAATCATGAAAAATTGAGGTTTGAAACCCACGGAGATAGGTTTTACCTGTGTAGACTAACAGACGCGATTAATCGCGTCTCTCCAAACTCCCCACCTCCTAACTCGTCTCCTGAATTTGCAAACGAATAGTGTGTTCAGTCGCGCCACTAAGTTTCAATTCCATAATTTCACCACCTAGAGGTTCCAAGCAAGTGAGGAGCGATCGCAAGTTGGGTGTACTTGCGCCAGTATCCACATATAATCGATCTGCTAAATTACCGATCCGTTTCCAAGTCATGTACAATTTAGCGATGGTTTGTTCAATTTGCGATGCTTGATTGACCAAATCAGCCGCAATGCTCAAACAGCCGACTCTTTGCGCTTCTTCTAAGGCTGTTTCAATATCAACATCTTCCTGCGTTAGCGCCTGAACTTGAGCCGCCCCTTTGAGATATTTCGCCAAGTTACGCGCTTCGGTAGTTACCTGTTTCAAGGTATCCACATCAGGATTGGCAGCTATTTCCTTTTGGATAAACTTTTGGTGCGATTCTGGCAGTTTTTCCATTTCCTTCACCAGTGGGGCGATGTAGCGTGGCGGAAGGGTGTTATCTGCGGCTTTTTCTTTAACTGCTTCGGGTAATAAATCTGAGGACATGGCTGTCCATTCATCGCTGAGTTGACGGACTTCGCGCCTGGTGATGCGATCGCCTTTTTGGGCGGCTTCACTCACCATCTGTTGCACTTCTGGAGATGCTTTGGAGGTTTCGACAAATGCCCGTTTGCTGAAGTTGTTCACAGATCCGGGGTCAAGTTTACCGTCTTCAATCAGACTATCGGCACTATTGGCCAGTTGAATCCAGGAGTATGCTTGACTTTTGCTGATTTCCCGCTCTTTTAGCCATCGCAAAAAGCCAGTACCGCGCCCGTCACCACCGACTTTCTCTCTGTCGCGGATAGCGCGTAAGATTCGCCCCCGCCAGATTTCAGTTTGCAAATCAAAGCGATCGCATACCTGCCAAGCTATTTCTAGCTGCTGTTGAAAATCTGACTCTAGAATCTGTTCATCTTCTGGATCGGGCAGTTCAAAGCTGATATCGGCTGGCTGTAGTAGAGCAGCAGCAAGGTCGTTGATGGAGTCGGTGTCTTGCACGATTGATGACTAACGAGTGGATGCGATCGGCTTATTATGCCACAATCTGTGGACTCCCACTTAAGGGGGAGTACGGTATTTTGAATTACAACAAATATAGTAGGGAGGGGTAAACCACCTTTGTAAAGTCTTTAATTAATCAGAGAGAATAAAAATAAAACGATGAACCAGGTAGACTACCTCCGCATTAGCTTAATCGATCGCTGCAATTTTCGTTGTCAGTACTGTATGCCAGAGGGAGTAGAACTGGACTATATTCTCAAGCAACTGTTGTTGAGTGATGAGGAACTACTCACTTTAATTCGAGAAGTATTTATTCCAGCCGGCTTTACCCGATTTCGTTTGACTGGGGGTGAACCCTTATTGCGTCCCCATGTGGTAGATTTGGTAGGCGCGATCGCAACTCTCCCCCAAACTCAAGATATCTCAATGACCACCAACGGTTTTTTGCTGGCTCCGATGGCACAAAACCTCTACAATGCTGGGCTGCGACGAATTAATATTAGTCTAGACTCTCTTGATCCTGACATTTTCGACCAAATTATTGGTAATCAAGGGCGTTCTCGTTGGCAACAAGTTTGGCATGGCATACAAGCTGCCCACCGCGTCGGATTTGATCCACTGAAGCTGAATGTGGTGGTGATTCCTGGCGTTAATGACCACGAAATTCTAGATTTAGCCGCCCTAACAATTGACAAACAATGGCACGTTCGATTTATTGAATTTATGCCTATTGGTAATGTGCATTTATTTGGCGATCGCGGTTGGGTATCTTCAGCCGATTTACGGCAACAAATTCGCGATCGCTGGGGCTTGACAGAATCTCAAGTTTGTGGTGCTGGCCCTGCTGATGTTTTTCAAATTCCCGGTGCGAAGGGGACACTAGGATTTATTAGTCAAATGTCAGAATGTTTTTGCGATCGTTGTAACCGGATGCGCCTGAGTGCTGACGGCTGGCTGCGTCCCTGTTTATTGAATGAAACTGGTCAAATAGATTTAAAAACTGCCCTACGTTCTGGTGTCAGCACCGCTCAATTACAAGAGCAAGTCAGACATTTACTGGGAATCAAACCAGAAATTAACTTTAAAGGGCGCGATTCTGGCGTTACGGGTACATATACCCGCACCATGTCGCAAATTGGTGGTTAGTCATTGGCCATTTGTCCTTTGCAAATAACTAAGGACAAATGACTAAGGACAAATGACAATTACGCTTGTCGTGAGTAGTATTCCACCACAAGTAGTTCATTGACTTGTAGTGCCACCCATTCCCGCTCAATAACACTGTTGACTTTACCAACCAACTTATTTTTGTCAAACTCCAAATGACTGGGGAGGTTGGCCAAACCGGGATATTGCAAGTTAGCTTCCACCAACTTCCGTGATTGTGCCCGATCTCTGACCGCAATTACTTCACCCGGACGGCATTGATAGCTGGCAATATTCACCACACGACCGTTAACAGTTACGTGACCGTGATTTACCAGTTGACGAGCCGATGGAATAGTCGGAGCTATACCCAAACGGAAAACCGTATTATCCAAGCGCATTTCTAGCAATTGCAGCAGCACTTGTCCGGTAGAACCAGTCACACGTCTGGCTTTTCGCACATAGCGGAGCAATTGTTTTTCAGTCAAACCGTAGTTGAAGCGGAGCTTTTGCTTTTCCTCTAGACGGATAGCATACTCAGAGCGCTTCTTGCGGTTCTGACCATGCTGACCAGGCGGGTAAGCGCGTCTAGCGCTTTTACGAGTCAATCCTGGTAAGTCGCCCAAGCGACGGACAATTCTGAGGCGTGGTCCTCTATATCGGGACATGAGTTTCCTTAATCTAATCCTGTTTAAACTTTACACAGACATTCCATTTTGACATTCACCTGATGATAAATCAGAGGATTCTTGGTTTTGTGAGGCTGCTTACCTTGGTATGACGTATCCTACCAATGTAGAGGCATCAACTTTTTCGCCAGTTGCTTTAAGTCGGTAGAGCCGACGCACTGGCTTCCAAGCTTGAATTCCGACGTGCCCCGCCGTACTCCTGCCAATAAGTTTTTTGTGTTTATTTAGTTTCGTAGGCTACTCAATCATCAGATTGGTTTACGCAGTATTCTTACTCTGAAATACTTTTTACGTTGCCTACTTATCTTTCAAACAGTTATATTAACACAATTTTCGACATAATTAATTATATCTATAACTTTACTACCGCCGAAATTCTTTGATTACAGAGGATTTTTAAGAGATTTGAGTTAGCATAACTTTGGGTGTTTGGAGAATGGCAATGTCAATGAGCAAAAAAGTGGTTAATAAAGGTAAGAACAAACAAGGCAGTTCGACATCCAGGATTTTAACAGTACCAATTTTGGCTGTAGCTGGATGGTTGACAACAATCTTCCCTAATGTGGCTGTTGCTGCGTCCTACAGTAATGATTATAGTGTCTGTGCGGGTAGCCTTGTGAAGGCGGGTGTCACGGCAGATGCGGCATCACAAGGTTGTGCAAAGGCACTGCATCCAAGAGATTTGGCTGCTTGCGTGGTTAAAATTGAGAAGCAGACCCAAATTGCCGCGACAGATGCGCTTTCTTCTTGTGGAAAGGCCCGCCGCCCTGAAGAGTTAGCCACCTGTGTAGTCGGCGTTAGCTCAAGTACTAAGGAAGCTGTTAATCCGGCAGCTTTAGATTACTGTGGTCGTAGTTTGTTGCCCGTGCGCTTTGGTCAGTGTGTGGTTGGCTTGCGTAGTCAAATCGACCTTCCTCCTACCCAGGTTTTGGATACTTGTATTGATGCTAGTGACAGCGTAATCGGTGCTTCATCTTCGTCTACACCGCCGACTATAATTCCTACGGGATCAAGTCCAAGTATCGAGACTACCCCATTTCCAACGCAACCGGTTGTGCCAACGCAGCCGATTGTTCCGTCACAGCCACGCACTAATTAAATTACAGTGCTTTGTTAATCTGAAGCGATACTAGACAAGGGGCTTAAGCCCCTTGTTAAAGATAGACAAACTTCCGCTACATTTTAAGCTGTTACGTATACAACTTGTATTATCAGGTCGGGTAAGATGCCATTGGTATCAAGTTAAGAAAAATAGAATTTGGTCAAGTGGGTAAAACTTTCTCCCTCATCTCCCTCATCGGAATACACAGGATACGGGAAACTCAGTCACTTTCAGTGCTGAGAGGGAAGCGGCACGAGCGAACGCCACTTGCGACAACGCGGGGAACCCGCGCAACGCAGTGGCTCCTTCAGTTGTGGTAAAATCAAAACGTGAGTAAGAACAAAAACATCTACGTGTTGAAGCATCCTAGTATCGGAGAAATCCCGACTCCCGTGAAACAACGGTTAGGTTAAAGTCCTAACGGCAGTATGACAAGAAAGAGTGAACAATGGCAGGTTGTAGAGCGTACCGCGATTTGGCTTAGTGATGAATTCTGAAAGCATTGGAAACAATAAAAGTAAACGCGATTACAACATCGGTAGTCTCGGTAGTTGATATGAAGTGTTTAGGCGGCGTTTGACGGTCGCAGCGAGAGTTTTACTCTGTCCGCAGTTTCTCAGCGTCTTTAGACCTGAGAGTGTCAAATCACTCACCTCCCTCGTCTAGATATATGGACAGGTGAACCGAAAGGTTCTACAATTTGACTGATTGCGGTAAATTTACCTATTGCCCAATCCATATAAGCATAGTAAAGATTTTCTAGTGATTGCGCTTAATTGCAGAATCACTAAATTAATATAAGAAAGTCTTTAAGTAAGAGCAGCAAAGAAATGGATGTAAAGCTGATTCTAGCTGGATTAACAGTTATCTTTACGCTTTCGTGCTTATTTTTTGGCACGAAAAATGGATTCTATGATTCAGATAACTATCACGGTAATGGTTCCGCACATTGAGATAAGTCTGTAGACACTTGGGCGACTTCCCGTAGGGTGAGTTGGCTAAGATAGCTCAGAACTTGCATAGGGAAAATAAACAAGAGCCAAAGGAGTTTAGTTCCTAGCTTGATTGCTTCTCATTAGCCCACCTTTCCGAACCAGCGCGGGTTCGGTGGAGGCGTCCTCCCCAGTCAAAAATCTGTATTCTCAGGGTGTAGGGGCGCACGATAAAACTTACCCCTAAGTCACAAAACCAAAATTTTTGTAACTTTTGGCTTTTGGCATATGTCCATGATGATGAGGTTTGAGGGGAGGAGAGCATGAGGAATAATCTGTCGGCATCTTCTCGCGTAGATGCTGCGGAAGCGAGTAGTGAATTAGAATGTTTGCCCTATAGTGTCCAGCATGACAACGAGGGCGTGTGTTTATTGGTGAAGATGGGGCCACACCGCATCCTGTTGGATTGTGGTTTGGAGGATATTTCATCACTGGCTAAGGGGCTTACTAAGTCGCTACCAGCAGATTTAGTTTTGATTAGTCACGCCCACCCAGATCACGCCAGAGGTTTGCTGGCACTGCATAAAGCTTTTCCCAAGTTACCTATTTATAGTAGCGAAGTAACCAGCAAGTTACTGCCTCTGAATTGGCTAGACGAAGACCCTGAGGAGATTTCCAAATTTTGCCATGCCTTGCCATTGCGATCGCCTGTGGAATTGCAAGATGGTCTAGTGGCAGAATTATTTCCCGCAGGGCATCTACCAGGGGCAGTGGCAATTCTGCTTACCTACACCACTCAGCAGCGTAGTTACAAGCTACTGTATACAGGTGACTTTTTTCTATCCAACTCCCGGCTAGTAGAAGGTTTGCGTTTAGAGGAACTGCGGGGCTTAGACTTGGATGTGCTAATTATTGAAGGTAGTTATGGCACATCCCGTCATCCTCACCGCCGCAACCAAGAAAATCAACTAGCCGAGCGAATTAATCGCGCCATCGCCGATCATTGTTCTGTAATCCTTCCTACCCCAGCTTTAGGATTGGGTCAAGAATTATTAATGCTTTTGCGATCGCATCACCACTTCACCGGACGAGATTTAGATATCTGGGTAGATGGTGCTGTCGCCACTGGCTGTGATGCATATCTAGAACTGTTACCCCATCTCCCTCCATCCGTGCAGAACTTCGCCCGCCATCAACCCTTATTTTGGGATGAACGGGTGCGTCCCCGCGTGCGTCGTTTACAATCAGAACATCGTCCCACAGTGGGTAAGTCACCTTGTATTGTCCTCACTGACTCGACATCTGATTTAGGTGAACATTGCCAATTAGACACTGGACCTTGGCTGATTCTCCTACCAGAAAAAATTGATATAAAAGTTAACAAAGAATATTTAGCACCCAATACTGTTGAAAGCTATCTCTTAGCTCAACATAGTGATGGTCCTGGTACTACGCAGCTAATTCATAATTTGCGACCCCAGCACGTCATTTTTGTCCACGGTTCGCCTGCTTACTTGGCAGACTTGACTAGCTTAGAGGAGTTGCAAAACCGCTACCATGTACATTCCCCGGCGGCTGACACTTTAGTAGAACTGCCTATCGGCGATACGTTTTTACAACCAGCAGCGCCAGAGACTAACTACGAAGGGGAACTGACAGAGTTGGGAACAGTAATCACAATCACCCTAGCTGATGTGATTACTGCTGATCCGCGTTGGCGGCAATTTGCTGATACTGGTTTGATCGAAGCTCGTTGGCAAGGGGAAGAATTAGTATTAAGGGGATTGTCTCAACGAGAACTGCTCAACCAAAATAGCGATCGCTATACATGGACAGATGTAGACTGTTGTGGTACCTGCCGGCATCAAAGGGGGCAGAGGTGTTGGAACCCAGCTTCCCCGTTGTATAACTTTAAGGTAACTCTCGAAGGTTACTGTCCTGCCTTTGAAGGTCTAAATGATAGTCAATAGTCATCAGTCCGATGCCCTTTGTCATTTTTAACTAATGACTAATGACCAATGACTAATGACCAATGACTAATTATTCAGGATTCGAGTCAGTGTAACGGTTGTGGATGCGCTCTGCTTCGGGACAATCTTCAGTCATCAGAGGTTCCACATTCCCGCGTGGTACTGAAGCCAATTTTTGGGTTACAGCACCAATGCTCTCGAGGCGAACCATTTCTTCCCAAGAACAAACTTCGTCCTCTTCTTCTGTTTCATAGCGTAGGGTCACTAAATCTCCCTCTATGTCGATAATGCGGGCGCGTTCAATCCAGCGTTGCTGGTCCCGCAAGAAAACACATACCTCGCGCCCATCGCAACACAGTTGATAAATCTTGCGGTGTAGCATGTATTGTTTCTGCCTTTTTAAACAACGTAGTTAAACCTGTCAAAATCTGGGTTCTACCCCATTACATTACACCTTTAAGAGGTTAATTTCACTGTTGAGAACAACTACGCTTCATCACCCAATCCCAAGATTTGCTTCTAGTTGTCAAAATATCGGGAAATGTTGGGTCATCAAGAAATCGTTGCTCTCGCAATGAACTTAATCTCCTTCCGGCTCGTTCTAGGGAATGTTTGCTTTATAGAAGTCAAACAATTCGGTACCTGTCCTAACCAGGTTCATATTCGTTGCTGAGTCATTCTTACCATTATGTAATAAAGAATACTCCAAAATAATCGTTGATTGCGGTTGTTTAACTTGCCTACTTTTAGTCATTGGCATTACTGGGAAGTCTGGGGACTTGGCTTTAGTTTTACCCACTTGTATCTGATCTTAACTCATTCTCTTGCTGACCTTCATGGTTTTCAGCAACAACACCCAAAGAGTTTTGAGTTTTTAAGGTTTTTACCTGCTCATGACTAAGAAAAAGTTGACGGAGTAGGGAAAGAGGCAGAGGGGAAAGACCATGAGGAAATTTGCCTCTGCTTCTGCTGTGGCATTCGTGAGAGGTTAAGGTCAGATACCCTTTGTCAATAAGCAATAGTACTTAAGATGTTGCTAAAATCGGGGTTAGAAACAGAATTTTTGATCGGGCGATGCCTAGGTTGGGCTACGCCTACGCGTCATCTTGATACGCATCATTTCTTCTTAACCCATAATTCCAGTACACGACTTAAATTAATACCTCGACTCTTTCCACATTTTAGGCATAATTTCTAATTGACAAAAGTAAGATTATCTTAACCTCTCACCGATGCTCCTGTGGTAATCTTAAGAGGATTTATTGGGTAGGGGAAATTCCATAAGCACGTTCGATGAGGATGCTTCTCGTTTAATTTTACCTGTGCGAACTGCATCGTATAGGGCTGCGATGTCTGGCAAATCCTCTGACTGATAGCATTTAGTGGCTAGCACTTGCTGGAGTAAACCCTCAGATTCAACACTAAGATATCCAGTTTGGAAAGCAGATTCAACGAGTGTGCGAATCATCTTGATTAGGGCAGAGTAAACAATTTATTATGTCAAGTGTGGAACATTTTTCTCTGCTTTTAATTGATATGGAACGTTAGTATCATGTGATTATAGTTACATGATATTAGTGATTTATATCACAGAAATGAGCCAATATATTAGCTATATGTGATCTATCGAGGAATACACTTATATAATTAAATACAAGATTATTCAGTATTAATATTTATAATCTAGATGATTTAACAATATTAAAGATGTCAAAAAACTTTTAGGCAAGCATCCAAAAAATATAGTTAAACATGGGCAATCAAGCAAAAAACTGGCGGAAATCTTCATCCTTCTGACTTAATTGCACCCAATCTAGTTTTAAGGACTGGAATTTTTGCACCAAGCGATCGCAAGCTGGACGTTCGGTAGCGTAATGTCCAGCATCGATTAAAATGAGATTGCAATCGCGGCTTTCTTGAAACTGATGGAATTTACAGTCAGAAGTCAGATAAGCTTGGGCACCAGTTTTGGCGACGGCTGAGATGTAACTAGCCCCCGAACCACCCAAAACGGCAACTCGTGAGATTTTTTGCTGTAAATCAGCACTTGGGGAAAAAATCAAATTAGGGGGAGCAAGTCGGGTTTGAATGGTTGCGAGTAATTCCTGTAATGTCAGAAATGGCTCTAGCAAACCAACGCGACCATATCCTAATCCTCCTTGTGTAGGTACTATGGGAGTAACTTCTTTGAGTTCTAAAATCTGAGCCAAAACGTCAGCAGTCCCATCCTGCACTTGGTCGAAATTCGTGTGGGCGCTGTAAATACCAATATTCTGGGTAAAGGCTAACCTTAGCATTTCGGCGATCGCTTCACCAGTGCGTAAAGATTTGAGAGGATTAAAAATTAAAGGATGATGGGCAAATATCAGATTAGCATCAAGAGCGATCGCTTCCTGCATTACCGCCAAAGTTGGAGTCAAACACACCAAAACCCGTGCTTTTCGGTGCAAAATTCCTGGCTCAATTTGCCAGCCACAATTATCCCAGCTTTCACACCAAGCGGGATTTGCCCATGCTTCAAACCAAGTAATTAAATCGGCAATTTTCATGATTATTTTCTTCAGCAATTTTTAATTGCTAATCAGTGTCTCTGTGGTTTAATATCTAATTTTAATGCCAATTGCTGACGCATTTCTTGGAAAGGTTTATTCCATACAGGACTAGCATTCCAGTTCCATACTGCTACTGGAATAAGTTGTTCTTCAGCAAGATAAGTTAGCAGACGGTATTCATCTTCTGGTTCACGAGAAAAGGTAAAGGGGTTGCGGTAGCCCGTCTCACACAGTTTATAAGATATAACCTGACCATGATTAATACGTTGTAAAAGTTCTTTACCTTTAGCGAGCAAATAATCAAAAAAAACTAGGCTAAAAGGTTCTACGTGGGCGCGATTTTGCGGCTCTTTTTGTACCCATCTTGCCCACTCAAATCCATACATAAAATCATGAACATAACGGAAGCGAATTTCTGTTTTATTTCCGAACATCTTCGTCAGACAAACCATCTTTTCAGCAAAAACTTTTAAGAATGGAACAGCGCCCTCATCTGCAATTAAAGCCTGTCTAAGCATACTACTTACAAGAAAATCAAAATCCCAGAAGATGTTTTCTGGGAAGTTTTGCAACTGAGTACGGACTATGATTTCGAGAATTTGTTGAATGGTTGTGAGGACTTGAACATCGGTGTTTTGTTCAGCAATCAAATTTCCCAATTCTGCAAAGCTGGTAATTAATGTCTTTTGGGGACTAAGTGACAATAAATTAACAGACTGCTGGGCAAGGATTTCATCAATAAATTGAAAAGTATGAGTGGATGTCAGTTTTTGCTTCATAGTAATCTAAATACCCCAAAAAACTTACACTAAATATTAGTGTAAATCGGATTTATTAGATCATTTAATAATTACAAATAAACTTAACTTTTAAAAATAAAACTTGAGAAATATCTATCCAGATATGTGAATAATCAATTCTCTAGAATGACTACTTTGCCGATGTTCCCAAACATAAATTGCCTGCCAAGTTCCCAGTACGAGATGACCACGATTAATGGGGATATGTTCAGAAGTGTGGGTGAGTGCGGTACGAATGTGTGCTGGCATATCATCGGGACCTTCTGCATCGTGGATGTATTTGCCTGATTCGGGAACAAGTTTTGCCATAAAGTTAGCTAAATCCACAAGAACATCAGGATCGGCATTTTCTTGGATGACTAAGCTGGCTGAAGTATGGCGTAAAAATAAAGTACAAAGACCAGTCTCAACTCCCGATTCTGCAACTGCGGCTTGAATTTTGGTAGTGATGTTGTAAAAAGATTTGCCAGTGGTAGAAATTTTTAGTAACTTTTGGTAGTGAGTCATTTAAAACAGTAATTATTGATGACAGTAAAAGATAATTAGCAGTTCAATCTGCTTGATTTGGTTGTTGTTCTGCCGTTGGCTGATTGCTTGACTGAGTATGTCTTCTCCTAAGGAGGCTTAACACAGCATTTACAGAATTTTTGAGAAAATCGGGGATGATCGGTGTGTTAGGCAGATTGTGAGACAAAGCTGTAATGTTAGCCATATCTGGCTCTGGCAGTTGTAAACTTTCTTTAGAGGATGTTGTCTCGTTCTGGTTGGTATTCATAGTTTTTGTAGTTCAGGAATGAAATAAACTGTTACTTGATGTAGCAAGGCAACAAAGGCGATCCCCGCAGTCACAAAAGTAGCATACCTCAAGGATTGAGAAATATCCTCTACTTGCTTCTGATTTTAATTATAAGTCTCTCTCAAGTTAACTAACATCTGTGACTGGTATTCTTGAGGTGAAAACTTCAAATATTTATTCTGAAAATCGTCAGTTTGTAGGTTGGGAGTGACAAAAAATTTGCGTGGTAATAAAGCCCGTATTAGTAGCATGAAGTTGAAAAGCAGTAACAATATTTCTACTATACTGAAAAGACTAAATATTGTAATCAGTCTAGATATTGTTAGGAAACTTAATAATGCAGTGTTTGTGACAAATAAGATGTTCATCTGAGTGATTAAAACTTGACGTTCTTCCTTTTGCCTTTCAATTACTCGACGCACGTCTTGCGCGGCTAATTCTAGAGTTTCTTTATCTATTATTGGAGATTCCATTATTAATTCACGTTGTGTTGAATAACTTTATTTCGTCTGTAAATAATTAAGAACAGCTTTAGCGATGGCTTCATTACCATCTTTAGCAATTGGTTGAGATTGCTTTGGTGGTTGGGGTAACTCATAAAGAAAATCCCAAGTCCCTTGAAAAAACTCAGATGGGGTAATGATTTGATGCTGATTATAATTAGTTATGCCTTCTAGTATAAAAGTTGCTTCCGCAAAATCCTCACGCGGTATGGTAACAATTGGTACTCCTAGTAGCGTGGCCTCAGAAAAAGTGCCGTAACCAGGTTTAGAGACGACTCGCCCACAAATAGGCATAAAATCTACAGGGCGGTATTTGCGGTCATCAATTTTCACTAAATTAGGTAAATCAGGCGCAGATTGATCAAAGACGATAAATTGC
This sequence comes from Nostoc sp., assembly GCF_036917815.1. Lineage (GTDB taxonomy): Bacteria > Cyanobacteriota > Cyanobacteriia > Cyanobacteriales > Nostocaceae > Nostoc. The sequence continues at coordinate 14,649 of NZ_JBALEK010000101.1, forward strand.
CAATCTGGAAATTGCCTCAGGTTATCATAAGGGATTTGCTGTAAACCCAAGCCGCCAAAGGTCAACAAAATAGTTTTTTCGACTGGTGCAGTTATTCCCCAAAGAGAACGTAAATCATCAGCAGAGTGACGGGGGGAACCGCCTGTTAAGCCAACATCTGTGATATTGTTAAAAGCTGGCATTGGTTCGTGGAAAGGGAGACGAAACAGGCGATCGCACTTTGAGTACCAATCACTAATCCAATCTGCAATTGCGGTAAATTCACCTCCCCAATCCCGGTAGATCAAGTCCCAGCCAAAATTACTCATCATCCAGCAGGGAATATTTGCAGCTTTGGCAAACCCAGGAGCGAGGAAGGGAATATCTGCCAAGATGAGATTAACGCGATTTTGGCGGATAAAATTCACTTCTGAGGCAATCAGCGAATTTTGATGCTTCTTAATATCCAGCAACTTTTCTAAAGTCGTGACTTTATCCATTGTCAAACTATCGGTTTGCACCACACCCAAATCAAATGCACGGGGACGATAGATAAAATCACCTTGTATATAACACTCTAGCAACCAGCGTGGAGCAGTGGTAACAAGAATTAGCAGAACTTCTGGACATAACTTTTGAATTGTCGCAGCTACAGAAGCCGTGCGGGTAGCGTGACCAAAGCCGTGGTTAGTTATGGGTAAGTATAAGATTGGGCGTTCCATTTTAGAGTTAGGAGTGAGGAGTTAGGAGTTAGGAGTTATAATTTTCAGACTGATAACTTATAACTCCTATAGCGGTTCTCAATTGCATGAAGTACAGACCTAACCCCCAGCCCCTTCCCTGTGTTCGCGTAGCGGCACGAAGTGCGGGAAGGGGATCAAGATTCAAAGTCTCTCTCCTTTTAGGAGAGAGGTTTGGAGAGAGGTCAAAATGTATTGCATACAAACGAAAAGCCCTATAACTTTTAATTAATTTTGCAAAAACTTTGAATTGCCTCAACCAATAGGTCGATTTCCGATTCTAAAGTAAAGTAGTGGATGGTGACGCGTATACAGCTAGGATCGGCAATTGTCCGAGTTAATATGTTTTGTGAGTCTAAAAATTGCACCAATTTCAAATAAGCTTGGGGTTGATTATTTTCAAGTTGGAAGGACACTATACCGCTTTCGGGTGGGGAAGTTCGCAAACATTTAATATTGGGTAACACCGTCAATTGTCGCCAGAGGTATTCACTGTTATGGCAAATTTGCTCGTAACGTTCCTGTGACGTTCCCCATTGCTGATGAATTGCGATCGCTTCCTTCAACCCAACATACAACGGATAAGCTAATGTAGACACTTCGTATCGTCGCCCATCTGGAAGCCAATCCACAGGCTGAGATTGACTATCCACAATAATGCCATTCAAGCCAATAAACGTAGGTTTCAGGCTTTCTCGTGCTTCTGGGCGGACATACAAACCACCAGCACCCGCAGGGCCACACAACCATTTATGACCAGTGAAAGCATAAAAATCTGCTCCCAACTCAGTTAAGTTTAAAGGCAATAAACCAGCAGATTGGGCAGCATCTATTAATAGTGCAGAATGATTATTTCTGCATACTTCAGCAATTTTATCAAGAGGTAAAACTTGACCAGTATTCCAGAAAACATGACTCAAGATCACTAGGCGGGTATTGGAGCGTAAATGCTGGGCAATAACTTCTACCGGGTCGCCCTCATTTAAAGTTATCTTTAAGGGACAGGTGGTAACTTCCACAGTGAATCTTCGGGAGATTTCCTGCGCTGTCGCAATTACGCCTGGATGTTCGCAGTCTGAGAGTAGCAGATGGTCGCCAGCACGCCACTCAATGCCCCACATAGCGATATTACAGCCAACAGTGACATTTTGGGTGAGGGTAATTGTTTCAGATGGTGCGTGTAATTCCGAAGCGATCGCAACTCTAGCGGCTTGAGTCTGGGGCGCTATCCAGCGATACGCCTCATTCCCAAAGGGGCCTATTTGCTGAATATGAGCTTGAGTTTGGGTCATAGCATCCATTGCCCTTTGGGGCATCGGTCCTTGTCCCCCATAATTGAAATAAGTCTTATTCGCTAAAGCGGGAAATTGCTCTCGATGGCTATGCAACCTGGTTTGGGCGACAGAAATACTAGTCATAATTCACAAGAAATGTCTGCTGTTTGCTGGCTAATAAAAGGTATTTGTACTTTGTGCTAGGAGCAACGCTAAAAATACGGATGAGATTAAGCCCTCGCTGCCAAATTTCATCTCGTAATCAGTAACGATAAATGCTCTGTGACTTTTTGTGCTAGATTTTTGGCTGTTTGAGAAATAATCAGATGGTGTTTGAACTCTGATGCATGACGCCAGGGATTAGCCTTGCGATCTGGATCAGACTCGTAACGGGGGAAGAGATGCCAATGAATATGTGGCTCACCATTTCCATAACATGCATAATTCATTTTCCAGGGACTAAAAGCGTTAACAATAGCTTTTCCCGCCAGCATCACCTCTTGAAATAGGGCAGACTGCATATAGCGGTTCCAATTCAGATGAAGTACAATATTATACCGCAAGGTGTAGGGGCACGGCAGTGCCGTGCCCCTACGGGTGTACCTTACTAGGTCGGAAAATTCTATAGGTGGGGGAAGTTCATGCAACTCTCTAATATGTTTTTTCAGAAGGATGAGGGAGTATCCGCGATGAAACTGATGATCGCCAATCACAAAGATTGAATGCTCGAATTCGTGGATCAAGTAGGGATTCTGACCGTTTCTCCAAAGTGTGACACGCTCACAGATCAGACACGGCTCATGTTGTTCTGTCATATACCCTTGTAATAATGGATAAACCGTGCTTGTGTTACTCTCCCTCAGTTGTAACTTGCGAGAAAAGCAAACACTTGTGCTGTTTACACCAATAGCTAGCTGTTGACAGTATAGAATAAACGGCAAATTAGGTGTGGACGCGTTGACGTAGCCCAACCGTACCCGGTACGCCAGGGGCGAACGGGAAGCAAGCTACGCGTAGCGTCTCGCAGAGAAGGTATCGCCACTTCAAAACTTTAATTGTCTGAATTACTCCCAGAGTGTGCTAATTCTTGTTAACTTAAAGAAATGCTAATTAATGCTGAACTCCTACTGCAATACCAACGCTGTAAACGCCGGCCTTTTCTAGATATCCACGGTGACAAAAGTCAGCGCGATGCTCCCAATGAGTTGCTACGGAAACTGCAACAGGACAAAATCGCTCATCAACTGAGTGCTTTGGCACAGGTGACTTATCATCAACCAGATTATTCTTATGGAAACTGGGAAAAGGCAGAGAAGGCAACTTTAGAATTGATGCAGCGTGGGGTTGAGTACATCTATAAGGGAGTGCTGTTAGCAACTTATTCGGAAGCAGACACCCTGCTAAGTCGTCCAGATTTACTCGTGAAACAACCAGGACAATCTGATTTTGGAGATTGGATCTACGTCCCGGCTAGTATTGAACTGGGTAAGCGCCCTAAGCAAGAATATCAAGTTGTCGCTGCATTTCATGCCCAAGTGTTGGCAACAGTGCAGGGAGTTGCACCTGAAACAGCTTCGCTCATATTGCGAACCAAAAATACAAGTTATGCGGTGGATCTGTTTAAATGGATGCCACGGATGCAGCAGATTCTAGAGGAGTTTATTCAAGTTTTAGAGTTACCGAATCCGCCAGAGGTGTTTATTGCTCGACAAAAGTGTAATCTTTGCCATTGGTATAGTGAATGTCATGCGATCGCTCAATCTGAAAAACATCTCTCACTGTTACCAGGCGTAACACCCATTCGCTACACTCAACTTCAAGCCTTAGCCATCACCACACTGGAATCTCTCGCTAACACCAGTCCCAGCACCTTAGAAAACCTCCTTGGTTTTGACACCGAAGTAGCGCCCAAGCTAGTAGTGCAAGCTCAATCTGCACTAGAAAAACGGCCTTTAATTTTACCATATCCGCTACCAATAAAAGATATTACATTCACAGCACCCATAGAAATTTATTTTGATATTGAAGCCCAGCCAGACTTAGATTTAGATTATCTCTTAGGGGTTTTGGTTGTTGATAGACTTGCCAACACAGAACAGTTTTATTCGTTTTTAGCAGACAAACCAGAAGATGAAGAATTAGTTTGGCAGCAATTTTTGGATTTGGTTTGGCAATATCCCGAAGCGCCAATTTATCATTTTTGTGCTTACGAATTTGATACAGTCAAACGGCTAGCAAAGCTATACCATACTCCGCACTCCTTAGTGCGTCCTGTACTGAATCGATTTGTGGATGTGTATGAGCAATTAACCCAAAGTGTAGCATTGCCCGTAGAAAGTTATGCCCTAAAAGCGATCGCTCGTTGGTTAGGATTTGAGTGGCGGGAAAAAGAAGCTAGTGGTGCCAAATGTATTTACTGGTATGATCAGTGGCTAGAAACAGGCGATCGCACCTTACTAGAAATTATCCAAAGCTACAACGAAGATGACTGTCGCGCCACCCATAAAGTCAAAGATTGGCTTGTCAACTTTTTTCAAGATGAATATGGTTTGCGACTAGCTTAATGAGTTCTGAGATCGACTCCAGTCAAGTCACATTTTCCACTAGCCATAATACCCTACTCTCCTTTGGAATCCTCTACAAAATTGCTTATCTTACTTCTCCCAAAAATCGAGATTTGGGAGTTGTTAAATATCAACCCAAATCTCGACAGCGAGACACTTTGGACTTATCTCCACACCCCACTTGACATTTTGGCGATCGCTTTAAGTTGTCACCAATAGTCTGAGACTGGGAATGCATACGGGAGGGCTGCCGCCTCCCTGACTTCACCGCAAGCAGCCCAATAGAGGCTGGAAACGAGGTTTGAAAGGGGTTTGGGCTTAAGTTGACACCAATGCACATTTTTCTGTCCCTACTAATTACCGTATTGTACTGAACTTAAAAATATTAAATTGTTATTTCTAAAACAACAAATCTTGAATTAAATACGTAATTAAACGTACAAAAGTATCAAAATATTCTTCATTTTTTCATTGATAATCAGCAGAAACTTTACCCAATCAGGTCTCCCAGTTTCGTAAACTGGGTTTGTGTGCTGAGATACCAAGTATGGCTAACAATGCAGGTGTGTTTCTAAGCAGCCGTGTTGACAAAAAGCCTGTAGTCAAGACAGCCCAAGCCTAAAAACGGCAATAGTTTAAAACTAAACTTCCAAACTGACAGAGACTTGAAAACAATGAAGATGACTTTTCAGAAACTTGTAATTGGTGCTTCAATGGCTATTGGTGTGAGCGCTATTGCCACCGCCCCAGCACACGCTACATCTTTTAGTTTCAACAATGCAAATGAAATTAATACCTATACTGGTGGGTCGAATGGTAGTTTTATAGCAAATAATACTGTAGCTGCCTCCCAAGCTCTGAATGATGGTGACGTCTCCTCTAACGTCGAGCTTTGGTATACTGACGAGAACCCAACTTCTAACGTTGGTTTCACTGCTACACAAGGAAACTACAGTGCTACCGTCAGCAGTGTCACTGCTAGTGACTGGAGTAGTTTTGGTTCGCAATGGCTGAGTAGTCTGTTGAGTACCTATACTCCATTCCAGTCACTGTGGAATGGGTTTTCAGCTAATACCCAATCATTAATAACGAGTTCTCTTCCTTCATTGGGGATCGGAGATCCTAACATTGGTAGCTTCCAATTCGATCAAAATGGTGGTGTGCAACTGAGCTTGGTTGGTGACTTGGATGTAAAAGCCAGACTCTCAGCGACAATTAATACTAATCTTAACGCTGCGTGGAATAAAGTAAGCCCCCAGTTTCCCGCAAATACCCCTGCACCAACCCTTTCACAAGTTAACACTCTGATTCCACAATTGCAGTCACAGCTTACAGCAATTCCAGGACAGATTTTGTTGGCGCAAAGTCAGCTTAGTCAGCTTGCAAAAATACCTCAGACTAGTGCCGCAATTTCCACGATAGCAAAACTCAATGCTCAAATTACTCAAGCGACAACTCTCCAAGGTCAACTGTCAGATCAAATCACTCAATTGACATCATACAAAGACCTCCTCAACTTCCAAGCGGCAGTAAACGCCTACCAAGGTCAAATTGGAGCTAGTGAAATTGCCAAGGTAGTTGACGGCACTAACACTTACTACGCCTATAGCTTTAACCCTATGTCCACCGGAATCACAGCCTCTGATGACCACGTATCCTACAGTGCATATTACACTTGGAACACACCTGGATACACTGATCCTACAAAGCAAGTCCCAGAACCATCAATAATACTTGGTCTGCTAGGTGTTGCTGGTGTGTTTGCTACCCAACGCAAATTTAAAAAAGCATCTATCTAAGATTGCGGGTTCAAAACTAAAAACAAGTAAGGGAGTTAACAGCTCCCTTTTTTGATGAATAATTACTTGTAGCTATAGCAATCCGATTTGATTTCTGAAAAATTCTAAGTATATATATAGGAATCCGGTTTGATTTTTGAACAAAATTAAGTATTTGTAGTATTTGTAGGGTGCGTTAGCGTTTCGCGTAACGCACCAAATCCTTAAGAATGGTGCGTTACGCTGTCGCCAACGCACCCTACGTATCTGTTCAAAAATCAAATAGTAAAGCCTTCTCTTCTCCCTTGGCGCTAGCCTGTCCCAAAGGGACAGGCTAGCGCCAAGGGAGAAGAGCGCGCTGGCTCCCCGACTTGTTCGCGCAGCGTCTCCCCTTGGGAGAAGCACGTGGCGTGGATTTAGGGGTATCTAAAACGTTTTGCTACCAAGAGAAGAACTTTTCAAACAACCTCTTAGAGCGAGTCATTGAGCGTCGGGAGCCTCCGCAACGCACTGACTCCCCTACGTATATTTAAAAAATCAAATATAAGTCCTATATTTATGGTAAGAATTGTTGGCTTTTACTTAAGAGTATCAGATAATAGGTAGCAATGACAGCACAATTAATCAATGACAGATCAGCCATTGCGGTCACAAAAAGTTAGACGAGTTTTGCTAGTTGAAGACCATTATCTCAATCGGATGTTACTTACTGACTATCTAAGTTACTGTGGGTACGATGTCCAAAGCTTATCAGAAGGCTCTAGTTTTTTCTCAACTATAGAGAAATTTGAGCCGGATTTAATGTTATTAGACTTAAAATTGCCAGATATCGATGGTTATTCGCTCTTAAAACAAGTCCAGCAAAAACCTGATTTGTCAAAAATACCGATCATTGTGGTTTCAGCCTTTGCTTTTAAAGCAGATCAAGAACTAGCTCTGAGTTTGGGCGCACGTCGCTATTTTGTCAAACCTTTAAAACTCAAGGATCTCATCCTGGCAATCGAAGAACAGTTTACTTGTCACCACAGATAAACTTTTCTACCGCATGTGCATTTATTCCGCTTTTTGGTCAGCAATAAACTCTTCAACGCGCTCACTAAGGGTTTGTACAGAACCGCCAATTTTTGAAATTTTCTGTTGTACTTGGGCTAACAACAAAACTGCTGTTTGCAGTTCATTGAGAGTTTCAGCCATAGCCTCACGGTACTGGGCTTCAAAGTCTTGTAAATTCATGGTTTAGCTCTTGTCCGAAATCATTATAATAACTATATTCTCAATCATAATCGTAAAGTTAATTTCCTAAATCCGTTAATTCGCTTAATGTTATAATTTCAATCAATAAACCGAAATATTGGCAATTTATAAAATTTTTATTTGACATTTATCTAAGCGATATCTAAACATATTCTTCATTATTAAAAAGTAATAAAGTTCAATACAAGAAATATTTTTATCTAAAATATGAAGTTTCAGATGAGAAAAGGTTATCAATTTAAAGATGTTAATTATAAATTCAAAAAGTAAAGTTTTTATTCTGACAGTAGCAGCCGATGACTAAGATCGCAGATGTTCTGATGCTTGCAGCAAGTTTTCTGGCAAAGGTCTATAGTTCGTCAAGTCAATAATGCTTGGTTTGTAGTGAGCGCTAAAGCGCTCAAATCAAGGACTAAAGTCCTGACTACGAACTTATAGTTGGTGTGGTGGACTAGTAGTTGGGAAACCGACCTACCCTGAAGGAAGCCGCAGAAGTGTCTACAGACTTCTCTTGGTGGGGACGGCTACTTTATATTTACTTGATAAATAGTCTGTTAAATCGGCACGAAAAAATAATTTTTCTTAAAATAGAGAAAGATTACCTAATTTTTGTTGTGACAATATCTACTCAAATATTACCACTGGTTAAAGAGCCAGAACGACTGGAAAACCGTCTAGCCGAAATTCCACCGGAACCGGGGGTTTATTTCATGCGGGACAGGAGCGATCGCATTATATATATAGGTAAGTCACGTAAGTTGCGATCGCGTGTCCGTTCCTATTTCCGGGATGGCTACAACAAGAGCGAACGTATCGCCACGATGGTCAAGTTGGTGACAGAAATTGAATTCATCGTCACTGATACTGAAGCCGAAGCGCTAGCGCTAGAAGCAAATTTGATCAAGCAGCACCAGCCATACTTTAATGTGCTGCTCAAAGATGATAAAAAATATCCCTATCTCTGCATTACTTGGTCAGAAGATTATCCGCGAATTTTTATTACCCGTAAACGCCAATTCGGTAAAGAAAAGGATAAATTTTATGGGCCTTATACTGATGCTGGTTTGTTACGAGAAATTGTCCGCATCTGCAAGCGCATCTTTCCACAGCGACAACGACCTCAACCACTTTTTAAAGACCGTCCGTGCTTAAATTATGATTTAGGGCGTTGTCCGGGTGTGTGTCAACAGCTGACTTCACCAGAAGATTATCGCAAAATTGTGCAAAAGGTGGCGATGGTCTTTCAAGGGCGAAGTCAAGAACTAATTGAGATTTTGACTCAACAGATGAACGCCGCCGCCGATGACTTGAACTTTGAGTCAGCAGCACGGATTCGCGATCAAATTTCTGGCTTAAAGTCGCTGACAGCCGACCAAAAAGTTTCTTTACCAGATGATACCGTTTCGCGGGATGCGATCGCACTGGCAGCCGATGAACAACACGCTTGCATTCAACTATTCCAGATTCGCGCTGGTCAATTGGTAGGACGTTTAGCCTTTGTGGCCGATGCTCACGCCGAACCGGGAGCGATTTTACAACGAGCTTTAGAGGAACATTACCAAACTGCCGACTCCGTGGAAATACCTGTAGAGATTTTGGTACAGTATGATTTACCAGATGCTGAGATATTGGCGGATGTCTTAACTCAACGTAAAGGTAAAAAAGTAAATATCTTAACTCCTTTGCGGCAAACTAAGGCAGAATTAATTGAGATGGTAGAGCGAAATGCTCAGTATGAATTGCAAAGAATGCAAAAATTTGGCGACCGCAATCACCAAGCAATGCAAGATTTAGCTACCATTCTCGATTTACCAGATGCACCTCACCGCATTGAAGGTTATGACATTTCCCATATTCAAGGGTCAAATGCTGTAGCTTCGCAAGTGGTGTTTATCGACGGATTACCCGCCAAACAGCACTATCGCCACTACAAAATCAAAAATCCCACGGTGACAGCAGGACATTCAGATGATTTTGCTAGTCTTGCTGAAGTTATCCAACGGCGGTTTCGCAAGTATGGGGAAGATCAGCAATTAGCACGTTTGGGTAATCCTGACTGGCCTGATTTAATCATGATCGATGGTGGTAAAGGTCAGTTATCATCGGTTATCGCCATCTTGCAAGAGATGAATTTATTAGAAGACTTGCGAGTTGTCAGTTTAGCAAAGCAGCGAGAAGAGATTTTTTTACCGGGAGAATCTAAACCCTTGACAACTGATGCAGAACAACCGGGGGTACAGTTATTGCGGCGGTTGCGGGATGAAGCCCATCGGTTTGCAGTGAGTTTCCATCGTCAGCAGCGTAGTGATAAATTGAAGCGATCGCGTTTAGATGAAATTCCCGGTTTAGGACATCATCGACAAAAGCAGCTATTAGGGCATTTTCGCTCAGTTGATTATATTCGGCAAGCAACAACAGCACAACTGGCTGAAGTCGCAGGAATCGGGCCACGTTTGGCTGAAGAAATTTACGATTATTTTCATCCCTCTTAAAGTTCGGTGGTTTAAATTAAATTATCTCAACATAATTTAATCTCATAAATATTATCACCAAATGTTAACTAAATCTTAAGATGAGATTTTTGTTACTAAATATACAGTATTTTATGGGTTTTAACTTTTGAATACAAGAACGGCTTTTTTACATTCGCCTGAAATGACTATAAACAAGGCTCTCTCAAGGCATTAATTATAGGGATCAGTAAATCTCTAAGCAGTATTTGATTAAAAAATAATTTATGTATCTAAAGTAGGAGGGTAAAATCACTTAACTTCTAGAATAATAAATAGAGATAAAGTTTTCAAACTTGAAATTTTGTTTAAAATAATCAGCCAATATCACGGCAGTTTGTTAAGTTGGGTCGAACCAGAATTTTTACTGGTTTAAGGCGCAGTTTTACTAAGTAAAAAATAATTACAATCAGGGGTTTTAAAATGCAGACAGTACAAAAGGTTCACTGCCCAAATTGTGGTAGCCACGCGGAGCGCTATTATATTTCTGATAGTCAATTAACTCGGACACAATGCCCAAGTTGTGACTATTTAATGATTAGTTGCACTCGCACGGGCAAAGTCATTGAGGCTTATGCCCCAGGAATTCTCGCACACCGCTAGCTCATAAAAATTAAAAATTGGAGAATGTGTTCTCTAATTTTTAATAATAAAGTTATTTATCAGAGATTTTAAAACCTTTACAGGTTGTCTTTCTGTTGTCTGAGTTGTTGCTGTTGTCTCTGTTGTTCTAATCTCAATTCTTGCTGTTGTCTAATTTGTTGATCTTGTATCTGTTGTTGCTGTTGTAATATCTGTTGTTGCTGTCGTGTAAAGTCTTGCTGTTGTAGTCTCGTTTGTTCCTGTTGTACTCTCAGTTGTTGCTGACGTGTGAGTTCTTGCCGTTGTCGTGTAAATTCTTGCTGTTGGATTCTCTGTTGTTGTTGTAATTGTGGTTCTTTAAGGTTTAGCCGTAGCCATGTTTCCTGAAATTGCTCTTGTGTTTGCTGATTTCGCTCCTCTTGTTGTTGTCTCATTCTTTCTTGAAAGGACTCAGGTTGCTGAGGATTCGTCTGAATTATTTGTCCATAAGCAGGAGAATTCATCGGCAAAGCTTTTGCAAGAACAATTACTAATAGCCATAGTTTAAGCGTGAATGAGCGATTCAACATATATATAGTTATTTCGTCAATGGCGTGTCGCAACACACATCAGCGATAAAGCTGCTTGTGGTGAATTAGGATTAATACCAGACCATAATTGAGCCAAGCGATACTTCTTGTCAGATTCACCGTAATTGCCTTGCAATACTTCTGCACCAACTGTATGGTTATGGGGATAAACCTTGACACTAAAACCAAGTGGCTCCAGAACTTTGTAGTAAAGCTCTGGCGTTACTCCATCCCCAGGTCGGTGATGAACCTCAGTTGCTAATCCCCAAGTCTGCTCTGCTGCTGAAGCATGACCTCCTCGTTTGATTAGCCGATATAGCCCTAAGCGTAAGTTCCATAACCACAAACCTAATCCTTGGAAGTTCCAGGCAGTCAACTGAGGGTCGTGGTCTGTAATTAGGATGCCGCCTGGACGGACTAAACGCGCTGCTTCTTGCAACACGATGTCCATGTAATCACAGTGATGCAGTGTAGCATTGAGTACTACTATATCAGCAAAGTTAGAAATGAAAGGAAGTTGGTGGGCATCTGCTTTCACTGCTGTATAGCCAAGACGTTGAGCCATAGACAATGCCCCATAGCTAATATCTACACCAATTAACAATTGTGGTTTTCCCCCAAGCGTTGCATATAAATTGCCTGGACCACAACCAATGTCTACAACAATTTTATCATCCCAACTCCCTGTGGCCGCTTCCCAGGAGGACTTGAACACTTCATCACGATGACAACTTTCAAAATAGTTTTTTGCCCATTCTGGATGCCCAAAGTAATAACTATTCGCTTCGATGGCTGGACTGGAAGTAGAAACAGGAAAATTTAGGATATCTTGTTTATCTAAATCCACCTTAAAATCAGCAGCAATATAAGGTCTGAGAACTGAATATGAAGAACTTGGCATAACTATCACCTCTATTAATATCCTGCTTCAGATTGCTAGAAAATGAGCTAACCATTAAATTTCTTAAATGATTAAGATAACAGGGTTTTGTGAGCTCCAAGTAATTATATTTAGTGAGTACAAAATATTTAATTATTACTTGCCCTTAGTTGCCCACAAGCAGCATCGGCTTCTAAACCACGGGAATAACGAACACTAACAGCAGTATTTTGCTCCTTGAGGACGTTGACAAAGGCTTGAATGCGATCGCGGTTGGGGCGTTTGTAGTCTACTTCTTGGATGGGGTTGTAAGGAATCAAATTCACATGACTTTGAAATCCTCGCAGACATTTTGAAAGTTCTAAGGCGTGTTCTGGTAAATCGTTAACACCAGCAAGGAGAACATATTCAAAGGTAACGCGGCGGCCAGTTATTTCTACATATTCCCGACATTCAGCCAGTAAATCTTCTAGAGGATAGTTGCGGGCGCTGGGGATGAGTTTTTCTCGTAGTGCTTGGTTGGGTGCGTGGAGACTCACAGCCAGAGTAACTTGCAAATTATTTTGGGCGAACTGACGGATGCGATCGCGAATCCCAACTGTTGAAACTGTAAGCGATCGCGCTCCTATACCAACATCTTGATTTAGAGATTTCAAGGCTGCTAGGACATTCTCAGTATTCAACAACGGTTCACCCAGTCCCATAAACACCACATTGCTAACCCGTTGCTGAAAATCTTCTTGCACAGTCAACACCTGATCAATAATTTCGTGCCGTTCTAGGTTGCGTTTGTAGCCTCCCTTACCAGTAGCACAGAAATCACACGCCATTGGGCAACCCACCTGAGTAGAAACACAAACTGTCAGACGGGCTTTTGGGCCATCTCCCCCTTCGGCGAAGGTAGGGATACCAACAGTTTCGATAATTTGCCCGTCTGTTAATTGTAAAAGATATTTGACTGTGCCATCGGGTGCCATTGAGCGGTAATGTAAGATTGAGCGGCCAATGGGGATTTCTGCTACTTCTTTCCGCCATTGCTTAGGGAAGACAGAAATATCAGATAGCGATCGCACACCCTTGTCATAGATCCATTCATGTAGTTGCTTTCCTCTGTAAGCAGGTTGTCCCTGCTGCTGCACCCAAGTAGTTAACTCCGCAACAGTGGCACCTAGTAGAGGTGGAATTAATTCTGATTTTTCTGGGTTGTGTGAGGCAACCTGAGATACAAGAGGCGTAGCAGACATAAAAAATCAAGAGTTGATGTAGGATCTCTATCCTACACCTGCCAGATTAACTTAGTCTTGACCAAAGAAGATGGTTAACGTGTCGCGGAAGTTCCCACCTTCTCTGCGTTCGCGCAGCGTGTCGCAGACAGACGCTAACGCGAACAATGTACTCATAAGGTTGGGATTGTGAGCGGGGGATGAGGATTGCATCCAGTATTGTTTTTTTTTTGCATTAGCAAAAACAAATACGCTTATGTATGACGAAGCGCAAAGTGCGGTCTTGGGGTCTCCCCAAGAGGAGCAACTTTGCAAGACAGCGCCAAAATTTTCTGATAGGGGACTGACAAGAAATAAATTATCCAAAGAAACGAACCACAGAGACACAGAGAACACAGAGAGAGGAGAAATAGAGAGGGTTTTTGCCTCAGTTTTCGGATATTTTTTTATTTGGAAGTCCCTAGAATTATTGAGTCTTGACCCTCCGGGTTCAAAATCGCTCTACTTGGGGAGACCCCAAGACCGCGTTTTTCACCATCAATGCCATAAGCGAAAACCATTAGCTTTTAGGTATATGTTGCAAGAGAACCATTCTCTGCGAGACGCTCCGTGAACGACTTCTCTACGAGACGCTACGCGAACGCTCAGGGTAAAAGATTTGGGTCTTGGGAACCAGGACTCCTGACAAGAGGAGGCAATGTCAGACTTTCTAGTACTACGGAGTTTTCTTGGCTATTGCCGATGAGTTGGGAGAGCTACGTCCGTCTTAGGTTGGAGCAGTTCACTTAACTAGATCCTGATAATACAACCTGTGGCTCTGATTCTAGATGCTGCAATATCCGGGATTGCATTTGTTTATACTGCTGCTTTAATAGCTGTTTGCTCAACTGGGGTTCAGAAGCCGGTGGTAGACTATGACTGTGTTGCACCCAGGTTTTCAACATTTGCCGTTGAGTTGGCTCGATGCGACTGCTGAGAAGGTTGGTATAGGAATGTGGTGCTTCCAGAGTAAAGAAAATCAAAGGATAGTGTTCATTTTCAGCCAGGAAACTTACCAGCTTAAGATTTTGGGGATTTTGCATATCTAAGTAGCACGGTAGCCACTTAGGAGCAAATTGCCGATTGTAGAGTATAGTCACCCACAACAGCATTGGGTGAGGGGATGTCATGAAGATAAATTGGTTGTAACGGTTAGAAACCGCATAGTTTTTGATTTCTTGTTTAGGCAACATCAACCATAGTGCTGTCATCGATCCTTGTGCAGTGTCTAGAAGCTGGGGAAAAACAATTTCTTGAATTGGTTTATTTTGAGGCCACAAAAGTTGCCGACAGCTTTGTTCTACTGTGATTGCTAATCCAGAATCTAAGGGACGGCTAAAAATGGAACTAGGAGATGAATTTGTAGGTAAACTAGGATAATTTGATTGTTCTAAACTGTTTAATACTTGCAAAATTTGAGCAATATTTTGTGGGCGATCGCTGGCTTTTTTAGCAATACAAGCCATGATTAAATTATTTAGTTTTGGAGGTAATTTTAGAGTGGGTTTAACATCTGCGATCGCTTTGGGTTCTTCAAAGTGATGTGCTTTATACCATGCACCAAAGTAATCAGTTTCTGGTTCCCAAGGTTTTTTGCCTGTGAGCATCTCAAACATCATCACACCCAGGCTATAAATATCAGAGCGACTATCTAATTTTTCTCCATCTAGTTGTTCTGGAGAACAGTAGGGTAAAGTGCCATTAAATCCCCTATATGTACTAGCTGTTGATGCATAATCTAAAAATCTAGCAATACCAAAATCGAGAATTTTAACTAATTGACCTAATATCGGATCAGGAATAACTAATATATTGGCAGGTTTGATATCTCTATGAACTAACGGAGAAATTTTGCCATCAATGTTAATACCTTGATGAGCGCACTGTAAGCCCAAACAAATTTGGCGGGAGAGAGTCAAAAACATGGATAGAGGTAACGGAATTAAATCCTTTAAACTCTTCCCGCATAGATATTCCATGACGTAGTAGGGTTTTCCTTTTTCATTCACGCCATAATCATACGCCCGCACTATATGTACACTCTTTTGACTCAAAGCTGCACTCATTAAAGCTTCACGAGCAAAGTCTTGTTGCATCTTGGCATCGACAACAGTTTGAGTCAAAAATTTGACAGCAACCGGTGTACCTCCTAACAAAATATCATTTGCTAAAAAAACTTCACCCATACCACCGCTACCAATCAATTCCTTGAGTTGATAACGATTGGCAAGCAAGGCTGTACTACTTGGAGATGAAAATAAGCTCTGATTCATTTTGTTCACCTCTGCTGCTGAGTCCATTTAAAGTTAGCAATACATAGAAATATCATTAGGTAATGGTGGCAAGCTTTGATTCTCATTGCAGACTTTCAAGAACGTGATAAAAGTTTAAAAAAAATCTCCATGAATTTATCCATCCAATTTGTTAAACCTTCTTTCTCCGCTTTTTGATGTGCGGATAAATTTTTTAAGATGTCTAACTTCAGCTTTTCGTAATCTGTTTTTAGAATACTTTTGGCTTGATTAGGCAAGATTAAATCATTTGACTGTTGACTTATATTTAACCAATCTACAAGTTGCTGGCGTTGGTTAGCCGTGAGGTTTAAAGTTGTTACATGAGAGCAACGGGTTGGCTCTTCTAGCGGAAAAAATAGTAGATGATAGTAGCCTACTTCTGCTAAACTACGTGCTAGATTCTGCCCTTTGTTATCTTTCAAATCCAGAAAATAAGGTAGCCACTTAGTCATAGAAGGTTGGGCATCGTATAGTACTGTTATCCACAAGAGCATTGGGTATACATCCATTTTACTAATAAATTCAGTGCCATGTATTTTATCCAAAAATTTTGTAATCTCTTGTTTGGGCAACATTGCCCAAAAAGTTGGTATGGGTCTTTGGAGAGTCTGTAGTAAATGGGGAAATCCGATTGGGGCAATTGGTTTATTTTTAGGCCAATTTTTCTGTAAACACTCTTTTTCTGATAATAAAGTTGCGGGTACTAATTGAACTGGGAGCGAGAGTTTAATAATGTCACTGCTATTGCTAGGAATAACATCATTAAGCTGAATATTAACCTTTTCTAAATCTTGCAATATTTGGTTGATATTTTGAGGGCGATCGCTTACTTCTTTAGCTAAACAACTCATCAGTATTTTTTCTAATATCTGCGGTATTTTGACTTGCGGATTCACTTCCTCAATTGTAGGTGGCATTTGAAAGCGATGGGCTTGATACCAAGTACCAAAGGAGTTACTTTTTGTTTGAAATGGATGTTTTCCTGTGAGCATTTCAAACATTAGTACTCCTAAACTATAAATATCAGAGCGGACATCTAGCAGTTTGCGCCCTTCCATGTGTTCTGGAGAACAGTAAGGTAAACTACCAATAAAAGAATCTGTCAGAGTCATTCCACTTCGCTCTGTGAGAAATTTGGCAATACCAAAATCGAGTATTTTGACAATTTCTCCTTGTTTACTATCTTCACTAATGAATATATTTTCTGGTTTAATATCTCTGTGAACAATCGGATAAATCTCTCCTTTGAGGCTGATACCTTGGTGGGCACATTGTAAGCCTAAGCAAATTTGATTACAAATCTCTAAAAACTTCGATATTGTTAATGGCCTAATTTTGAGAATCTGTTTGAGATTTTTTCCTTGGAGGTATTCCATTACAAAAAAGGGAATTTTATCCTCAGTCACTCCATAACTTAAAATACGGACAATATGTTTACTTTTTCGACCCAATTGAGCGCCAATAAAAATCTCTCTGGCAAAGCGCTGGGACATTTGTTGGTTCGCCAAACTAAGTGATAAGATTTTGACTGCGATCGGTATACCACCTTTGGCAGTGTCTTCTGCTAAATAAACTCTACCCATCCCCCCTTTGCCAATCAAATCTCTGATTAAATAGCGGTTGTTTAAAAATTGTCCAATGTAATTGTCTAATTCTGCTTTTTGCCCTACCATATTCTCAATTTTATTTTCTGGCATAAAAATCATTTATGAAAAATATTGTTGGCAAAATACTTTAATAAGTTTAGCTAATTATTAAATTTAAATCTAAAAAGTATCAGAACTTGGAGAAGACTAATCACCTACTGTAATTATGCTTAATCTCTCTACAGAAGCTCCTAAATATTGTGTAACATATTTATGAAGGATTACGGTTGAGAAATTACACGGAAACTACAAATAGGCTAGATAAAGTTACCTAGTAAATTCCGTGAATACACAGGAATAAGTAGAAACAAGTAAATAGCAGTAAAGGCGCGATCGCAATTAACGGTTAAGATTTGGGAGTAAGCGATGTAATAATCTAATTAGCGGAGTTTCAATCTTAATCTTAAACGCTAGTATCTGGTTGCGTTGCAGGGAGTTAAAATTGTTATCACTGACGAGAATTAATGATTGCTGTCCATCGGGTAGTTTAGGGCCAAGAGTTAAGCCTTCGATGTTGTCTAGCAGTACATTTAGGGTTCTCAAATCTAACAACAGTTTTTTCTGAACTGGTTTAATATTTTTGGAGTCAATCGCTAAAAGGCTGTCTACCTGATGAATATCATCGGCTCCTTCTAAAGAAACCTGAAATAGAGAAATAGCAAATCCTAAACCAGTAAAAGACCGTTCTAAACTTAGGAAGTGTCCTTGATTATCGAGAGCAAGCAAATCAGGTAATCCACTAGCGAATTTACCAGTCACATTCAAAAATGGTGCAACTGGTTCAGTTTGGTAAAGAAATTCCTTTTCTGGTTGGTTATTGAGCAAGTTGTATTGCAAAATCCGGCAAGGACTACCGATGTTAGGTTTAGCTGCGACACCATCTTGAATTAGAGCATTTTCTGTGGCTGTGAATAGATGCTTTTGATCCGGTGTAATGGCGAGGCTTTCAAAAGCTAAATTGTTGCGGATACCTTTTTGACCATTTTTATCTGGCAAAAATTTGTTTGGGATGGGAAGTGTTTTAATTTCTCTCCCAAAAGATAGTGAAAACTCTTTAATAAAAGGATTAATTAATTTGGCTACATCGCCTTCAGAAGAAATAAATACAGTTGCTTTATTAGTTAATGCAATACCTTCTGTATCAGTTTCACCAGGGTGAAATGTTTGCTTATTTTCATTTAATAATGTGGTGACACTGACAGGAACAACTTTACCCTTTTGTAGAGAACCTTTGCTCAAGTCGATTTTTAGGGTGTAGAAACGGGCGGTAGCTTTTTGTCCCCGGTCATCGGAAATAGCGTAATAAAGGTTGTTTTTGGCATCATAAGTAATTCCAGACAAACCTCCTACTTCAGTTTTTTTAAAGATTAAACCTTTCGGTAAGGTGGCTTCGCCAATAAATTCTATGCTACTGACTTCAACAGCATTTGAGTAGAAGTTTGTGAATAGGAGGGTAATAATTAGAATCAGGATTAGAAAGTAAATAATTCGTGGAAATACAAAGATTTTTTTAATTAACTGCATGGAAAGCTATTGCTAAATTTTGAAAATCATAAACAAGATAGCACTGAAACAGTACTGAGAGGATGTTTGAAAAGTATCAAGTTGTATAAAGATCCCCCCTTAAAAAGCTACCGTGTATACACAAGTTATCGAATCACCCCACCCTAACCCTCCCCGATATATTGGGGCTACGGTGTACACACAAGTCGAAAAAAGCTCGATTTTCCATTGTTCTCTCGTTCCCATACAGAGCATGGCAATGGCTGACTAGGGGCTGCCGCCTCCAGTCAAGACATTGAGCCAGAGCCTGAGACTGGAAACGAGATAACGATATAATGTCTAAAAACTTCTTCTAGACGCTTTTACCTGAAGTTGACATCTTTGAAAGCTGTGCGCCCCTACCGCATGTTCCATTCCTAGACCTTTCCGCCAAAAATTCTTGGGGTTCAGCTTGAGAAGAAATTCAATGAAGGAACTCAGCCATTCTTTCCACGGCAGTTTCTAACAAAGGTGGCTCATGCACCAAGGCAAAACGGACATACCCTTCTCCAGATTTGCCAAAGCCCGCACCTGGGGAAGCAGCTACACCAGTTTGTTTGACTAGCTGGGTACAAAATTCTATGGAGTTTTGACTCCAATGTGAAGGCAATTTTGCCCAGATATACATTGTGGCTTGGGGAGTAGGAACATTCCAGCCAATGCGGTGTAAGGCACTGATGAAAGCATCACGCCGCCACTGGAAGGTGGCGACAGCAGATTTTACGCCAGCTTGAGGGCCAGTTAGGGCAGCGATCGCACCATTCAAAATTCCCCGATACTGATTAAAATCAACGGCGGCTTTTACCTGGCGTAAGGCGTTAATTAATTGGGCATTACCGATGGCGTAGCCAATGCGGAAGCCGCCCATATTGTAGGACTTGGAAAGGGTGAAAAATTCAATTGAGACACTTTTATCTGGATCGGCTTGCAGAATTGAAGGGACTAGGGATGGGGCATTGGGGATTGGGGATTGGGAAAGATTTTTTCTAGTTCCTAATTCCCAGTCGCCAGTCGCCAGCGATGCACTGAGCTTGTCGAAGTGTCCCCAGTCTCCACTCTCCCCAAATACCAAATCTACGTAGGGGAAATCGTGAACTAGGACGAGATTGTGTTGTTGACAGAAGGCGACAGCTTCTTGGAAGAAAGATAAAGGCGCGATCGCAGCTGTGGGATTGTGAGGATAACTTAATACCATCATCCGCGACTGAGCCAAGACTGAGGCAGGAATATCAGCAAACACTGGTAAAAAATCGTTTTCTGCCCGTAGTGGCATCGGGTAGATTTGACCACTGGCTAGGTAGACTCCCCCAGCATGGGAGGGATAACCCGGATCGAGCAACAGGGCAAAGTCTCCGGGATTGAGTATTGCTAGGGGTAAATGGGCTGTGCCTTCTTGAGAACCAATCAGAGGTAGTACCTCAGTTTGCGGATCGACTTTGATGCCAAATTTTTGTTCATACCAGTTGGCTGCGGCTTCCCGAAACCCAAGGGTAGCGTTAAACAACAGATAGCCGTGGGTGCTGCGATCGCCAAGAGACTGAGCGATCGCTTCAATGACGTGTGCCTCGGCTGGTAAATCAGAAGACCCCAAGGACAAATCAATTACCTGTCGCCCAGCAGCCAAAGCGACTGCCTTGGCTCTATCCATATCAGCAAATACATTAGATTGTAGGGGTTGTAAACGTTTGGCAAATTGTATGTTAGTCATTAGTCATTTGCTATGAATTATTGACTAAGGGACTGACAAGAAATAAATTATCCAAAAAAACGAACCACAGAGACACAGAGAACACAGAGGAATAAGGAGGAGAGATTTTTTTCGCCAGTTTTTTGAGTATTTTTTTATTTGGAAGTCCCTAATTACTATTTAAGTGGGTATCTAGGAGAGCAAGTAATTTTTCTTTGCTGATGACTCCTTCAGTGGATTCTAGTAGTTTGTCTCCTTGAAATAGTCTGAGGGCGGGTACACCTTCCACTTGGTACTGCTTAACAGTGATTGGGTTGGGGTCAATTTCCATTTTCACGACTTTGAGGCGATCGCTATATTCGCTAGCAGCAGAGTTAATCGCGGGCGACATCAATTGACACGGCCCACACCAAGAAGCCCAAAAGTAAACTAATACAGGCTGCTCGGCTTTTAACACTTCGGTTTCAAAGTCAGCATCAGTTATGGTGATTACAGCCTTACTCATTACAGTCTCCATCAGGTGGCGATCGAAGTTGGCACACACAATACTTTATCCCAAAGTCGTCAATAGTCCATAGTCAATAATTCATGGTTAGGGACTGACAAATAAAAAATACTCAATTACTTCTTGTGGGGTAGGGGTCTCAACTTAAGGTGAAGTGGGCGGTTAGAAACCGCGTCTACACAAACAAAACCTGCCTCCGCAGGTTTCAAATCCTTAATTTTTCGTCAGTCCGCGCAGGCGGACTACCCTTCGGGAACGCCAAGGGCGAACGTTTGTGTAGCCGCGAATGACCTTCGCCCAGGCTTAAGTTGACACCAATGGTGTCTCACCCGCCCGTAGTCAGAGCCGTAGTCAAAGGCGCTCATGTTGCCCATCCCACAAGATTGGATAATCTATTTGTTGGAAATCTCTTATTTGGACTATTAACTATTGACGTAAAATCCCACAGCCAACAGGTGTGGGATTAGCTCAAATAAGTTTTCTGCCAATTTTACAGTTGATCCAATTGCTTGCGTAGGGAATCCAACTCGGCATCAACTACCTCATTAGATTTAGGATTAGGAGCAGTGGTTTCTTGTTGCGGTGGCAGTTGGGGTTGATTTTGGGGAGTGGCGGGTGGTAACATTTGTGCTTTCAAAGCTGCCAATTCATCATCAACATCGCTACCAGATTCCAATCGGGCAAATTGGCTTTCTAAATTTTCACCTGCTAACTCTCCTAGTGCTTGGGCGCGGGATTCTTGGATTAAGACTTTTTCTTCCATCCGCTCAAAGGCAGCCATTGCACTGCTGGTATTCATCCCACTCACCATGCCTTGGAGTTGCTCTTGGGCTTTGGCAGTAGTGATTCTAGCTCTGAGCATTTCTTTCTTGGTTTTAGCTTCAGAAATTTTGCTTTCCAGCTGGATTAAGTTGCGCTTGAGGGTTTCAACTTGAGTGCTTTGGGTATCTAAACTAGCTTTGAGGGATGCGCTGCTGTCAGTATAAGTTTTCTTGCGCTCTAAAGCTTGTCGCGCTAAGTTCTCATCACCTTTTTGCAGTGCCAGTTGAGCATTGCGTTGCCACTTATTGATTTCATTTTGGGCATCATTGTATTGTTTCTCACTGCGTTTTTGGGAGGCGATGGTCTGGGCTACTCCCTGACGCAGCTGCACCAAGTCTTCCTGCATTTCCAGGATGGCTTGCTCTAGCATTTTTTCGGGGTCTTCGGCTTTGTTAACGAGGTCGTTGAGGTTAGAACTAACTACTCGCTTAATGCGATCGAATAATCCCATAACTTTGTTTTTCCTTGTGTAATTTACGCTTCTTGTTGGACAGTTCGCTTTTTTACTTTTTAATAGCTACCTATTTCAATGTAATCTTTCCGGTTTGAATCAGTACCTCCTAACAACTCTTAATTGTTAAGATATCTCTAAACTGGGGTAATTAGCCAAACTTCAAGAGTCTTGAGTTTTGGGTAACTGCTGTTGGGGAGGTTGCGCTGTGTTCTGGTTCTCCTCAGTGAGGAGACTTTCGTGCTGTGTGTTTTCTGCCTGGTTGAAAACCTGCACCTTCATGGCTGCTAATTCGGCATCTACATCATTAGATTCCAAAGAAGTAAATTGTGTTTCCAAGTCGTCGCTACTGAGTTGAGCTATGGCTTCTGATTGAGCTTCTATCTGCAAAACTTTTTCTTCCATGCGCTCAAAGGCACTCAAACTGCTGGTTGCAGAAACTCCGCCGAGCATTTCTTGGAGGCGATAAGACGCTTCGGCAGAACGGGCGCGAGCAATATACATATCTTTTTTAGTTTTTGCCTCGCCAATTTTTAACTCTAGCGATCGCATATCCTTTTTTAGCCTAGCTACTATCTCGTTTTGCTGCTGGATCTGAGAAAATAGGGCTGTAGTGGTTTCTTTATAAGCTTGGCGCTTAGTCAAAGCTTCGCGTGCTAGAGGTTCGTT
The DNA here is from genome assembly GCF_036917815.1 of Nostoc sp. GTDB lineage: Bacteria > Cyanobacteriota > Cyanobacteriia > Cyanobacteriales > Nostocaceae > Nostoc. The sequence continues at coordinate 37,657 of NZ_JBALEK010000101.1, forward strand.
GCCTTGTTGCAGTGCCAATTGAGCGCGGCGATACCATTCTTCCATTTGAGACTGAGCCGCTGCCGCCTGTCGTTCCGTGCGTTTTTGGGTAGCGATCGCTTGTGCTACACCCTGCCGCAACTGCACCAGATTTTCCTGCATCTCCAACACAGCTTGCTCCAGAATCTTTTCTGGATCTTCTGCACCACCAATCAGACTATTGAGATTAGCGCGAATCACCCGCAGGATACGCTTGATTAACTCCATATCGGCTCTCCATTCACGAAACTCAATGCTGAGTGCCTACTTAAAGTCCTGAGTATCAGAATTTTTGTCGTCGGGTAGTTATGGAGTGCTGGGTGCCTAGGTGAACTACCCCAACCTAAGACGGACGTAGCTCTCCCAATTCATCAGGAATAGGCTCCAGAACTTCGTAGTTCTATTGGTCTTACATTCCCTCCTCTTGTCAGGAGTCCTGGTTCCCAAGACCCAAATCTTTTTCTTGCAACATATACCTGTTAGCTTGGTTTTCGCTTATGGCATTGATGGTCAAGATGATAATACTTAGTTTACCAGAAAAGGTGATTCGTCATACATCTGGAAGAAGTCTCTACTACTCAGCACTCATAACTCAGCACTGTTATCTCATAGTATCGTAGATTTTTGCAACTCATCACTGCTGAACCCGTGCCTTGATTCCCCTCGCCTGTAATAATTGCATCTGTTTTTGTACTTGCTCTTTAGTCTTAAAAGCACCCAAATAAATCAATTGTTTGTCAAATGATAAATAAGCATCGGGAACTACTTGCCGTGCCGAGTCTAAAACCGCGCCTTTATTATCTATGACTATATGATAAAACCCATCTGTTCCTGGTTTGATTTCTGCACTCAGTTTTGGTGAAGTTGTCATTGGCTTGGGCGAGGTTTTTGCCGTTGAAGCAGGAGGCAAATTCAGGAGAGGTAAAGGTTGTACCATCGGTACTGGTGCTAAAGCGATCGGATTTGTCGGTTTTAGGGCTGTGTTGGGGACAGGCAATGGTACTTGAGGATTTGCGCGGTTTTGGGGAACGACTGAATTAGGCACTACTGCGAGGGTTGGTTGGACTTTGGGTTTTAAGCCAACTAGATCATTGGGATCTTTCACCTCAGGAAACTCTTCATTAGCTAGATTGGGATACTTAGGTATAGATGTGCTTGGTGACTGGTTCTGAGGTTGGGCATTACTCCCAACTTCCTCAGTCTTTTCTGGTGCGGGAGACGAGTTCCCGTTAAACAATTTGCCTAAATTCCATTGTGACAAGCCTTTGGGATTGAATACTACATAACCCAAGGTAAGACTCGCCACCAATAGCAGCAACATTGAGCCGATACCCAAAGGTGATAGCAGACTGTCGCTAGAATTGCTTGGTTTCCTGGTTTCTAGTTGTTCTTCTGTCAAACTTCGTAGTAGTGCTTCACTAGATTCCAAATAGTCATCTGGGTGTTTAGGTGTGTCATCTGGCCGCAAGAGATTTTCGCTATTAGTATCTTTAACGACTGTTCGCACAATGCTGCTAGTAAAGTTGGGCGGGGGTGGTGGAAGTTGAGTTTGTGTTCTAGCAGAATCGGCGGTTGAGGGTACATTAAGATTATTCAGTTCCTCAGTCTTTAGGGTAGCTGACGTTGGTTTCATCTCAGAATTCACAGCTACAGCAGATGCTGGTGGCACGTCAATTTTTGCCGTAGCTGGCGCTGTGGTTCCCTGATGATTCACAGTTACGGATACAGGCGGCAGATTGGTTGTAATTGCCGTTACTGATGACTGAGTTGTGCCCGGTGTTGTCGGAATGGCAGCCAACGCCTGGGCTTGACTGCTCATGTAACTTGCAACACGACGCTGGTTTGATGACACCAAACCATTTCGTGTGCGTCGATATCGAGCTAACTCTTGATCTAGTGGTACCTCTAAACTCGCTAGTGCTGCTGCTAGTGCTGGTTTCAATCCAGGTGTTTTAGACGATTGAGTACCGGAATCGTTCAGGGGATTTTGAGTCATTGCCTCTGTGCCTCAAACGTTGATTGCTGAAATTAAGCTGAAATTAACTTTAGATATATTTGTGACAATAGTAGCGGAAATTATCTAAATATATAGATTGGGCATTGGGTATGGGGCATTAGTTATTCTTTCTCCCTCATCTCCCTCATCTCTCTCACTCCCTCACTCCCCACTCCCCACCTTGATGAAATCAATTAATGATATTTTGCGCGTTCTGGAAAAGCAAGAAAAATGGCAGGAGCAACCATTTCAACGCTTGCTCAAGTGTTGGGCAGAAGTTGTTGGCCCAGTGGTTGCCACAAATACTCGACCATTGTCGATTCAGCGTGATGTTTTGTCGGTTGCAACTTCTAGTGCTGCTTGGGCGCAAAACCTAACTTTTGGGCGCACATCTCTGCTTTTAAAGTTGAATAAAAAGCTGCCAGCGCCTTTGGTTGATATTCGCTTCTCTACTGCTGGCTGGCAGAATCCATCGGTGGAGAGAAAACAGCAACAAACGGTTTCGCCCCATGACCATCCCAGTTACCTTGGTGATGAGATTAGCCGCCCTGGTGCTACACCCACAAAAGATGTGAATACGGCTTTTGGGAATTGGACGAAGATTATGCGATCGCGATCGCATAACTTACCCCTTTGTCCCCAATGTCAATCTCCCACCCCACCCGGTGAACTCCAGCGATGGCAAGTCTGCTCTGTCTGTGCTGCTAAACAGTTTGTAAAGCAAAATAGTTGAACGATAAGGGACTTCCAAGAAATAAATTATCCAAAGAAACGAACCACAGAGACACAGAGAACACAGAGAGAGGAGAAATAGAGAGGGTTTTTGCCTCAGTTTTCGGATATTTTTTTATTTGGAAGTCCCTAATTCCTTAAGCAGAATTTATCCTGAAGTAACTTGCTCCTACTACATAAAATGCTTCTGATTCTTGAGAAAAAATGTATTTTACTGCAAAACTATGCCGAATGTGGTAATAAAAGCAGACTATTTATCTTAGAATCTATGCCTTAAGCCATACTTAAGGAGGAAGTTAAAAGGCTGGAAAAATCAAAAGCTTTAGTTTTAGTCTTGATCCCTAATAACTTTTAGACGAAATCTATATGTAACCGCTCTAAAGATTATTGAAATATATAACAAGATTATAAAAACATCCTGAAGTTTATTTTTGCCTGGGGATCGCTGAAACCTATAGAAAATAATGACTTTTTGGCTTTTATCCGTCTTTATATATAGAAGCAAAATATAAGGATGAAATTCAGCCAGATAACGACACTAAAGATGAATCCAAATGAAACCCATTAAAGTTTTAGCATCTGCCTGTAGATATTGCCGTCATTACCAGCCAGAGGGTCGCCGTGGTGGAATGTGTCAGCAGTTGGGCGCACCAGTTCAAGCAACTTGGAAAGCTTGCTCTTTGGCGCTCCCACCTTTTGCACCTTCTTGGGAAACCTTAGAAGATGCTTGGGGTTTGCCAGATGTAGCCCCAGTTTTAACATCTTGTCAATCTCTAGCCTCAGATTTAGACAATGCTGCTCTTATCCCTGTAGAGAAAATAACTGCCTCGATCTCTTCTCTCAACAGGTAAAAACTAAAGCAGTGGTCATTTAGTCATCCATTATTACTGGACTGAGTTTGTAGTCTGTTTAAAATAAGATTTGTTTTTAAGATTTTTAGTGCTGAAAAAGTTGATATGTACAAAAATCGCACCCTTTAGTGAGATGCGATTTTTGCAATTCTAAGGCAACCAAGGAAAAGAGCGAAAATCTGGTGGACGCTTTTCGAGGAAGGCTTGTTTGCCCTCAGACCCCTCTTCTGTCATGTAATACAGTAGGGTGGCATTACCAGCGAGTTCTTGTAAACCAGCTTGTCCGTCACAATCAGCATTAAATGCGGCTTTGAGACACCGAATTGCGATGGGGCTTTTTTCTAAAATCTCCTGCGCCCATTGAATACCTTCAGTTTCTAGTTGTTCCACTGGGACAACGCAATTAATTAAGCCCATTTCTAGAGCTTGTTGTGCATCATATTGGCGGCAGAGAAACCAAATTTCTCTAGCTTTTTTTTGTCCCACGATGCGGGCGAGATAGCTGGCTCCAAAACCACCGTCGAAACTGCCAACTTTCGGGCCAGTCTGTCCAAAAATGGCGTTATCGGCGGCGATGGTAAGGTCACAAATCAAGTGTAGGACGTGTCCACCACCGATCGCATATCCAGCTACTAGAGCAATAACTACTTTCGGCATGGAACGAATCAGGCGTTGTAAGTCCAGCACATTCAAGCGCGGAATGCCAGTTTCGTCCACATAACCTGCATGTCCCCGCACACTTTGATCGCCACCAGAACAGAAGGCATATTTGCCATCAGTGTGCGGTCCATAGCCAGTAAATAGTACTACGCCAATAGTAGTATCTTCACGAGCATCACAAAAAGCGTCGTAGAGTTCAAAGACAGTTTTAGGACGAAAGGCATTGCGTTTGTGAGGACGGTTGATGGTGATTTTCGCAATGCCATCGTTTTTTTGATACAGGATGTCTTCGTAGGTTTTGGCAGTTTGCCAGTTAATTTGCATTGGTATGGAGTGCGCTATCGTGCTTGAGAATTTTATCGCGGACGTAGGGACAAGCGATACCTGCGGTGGGCTACGCCTACGCTAAAATTGCTATCTCAAGCCTTTACAATCTGGTAATTGTCTAGGTGATCTAGTTCCCTCCCCTTTATAAGGGGAGGGTTAGGGTGGGGTATTTTTGTACCTCACCAACTCACAATCTGCTGTATTTGTCGGAAATCTCTTAGCCTAAATCGAAAAGCAAGATTTCACCACCGATGTTGGTGCTAATTTCTAATTGTTCTTCGCCGTTGATTTGCACTCCATCGCCTGCTCTGAGTTCCTCCCCATTTAAGTTAACTATACCTTGTGCTATTTGTAACCAGGCATAGCGATCGGGTTTGACTTGATAATTAACAACATCACCTGACTCTAAAACAGATGTATATAAATCAACATCTTGATAAATTTTCACAGCACCATCGCGCCCATCTTTAGCAGCAATTAACCGTAATTTGCCGCGCTTTTCTTCTAGAGGAAAAGCTTTTTGTTCGTATCTTGGTGTCAATCCTTCTTGGTTAGGTAAGATCCAGATTTGTAGTAAGTGCAGTGGTTCAGTTGGTGAAGGATTAAATTCACTGTGACTGATTCCAGTACCAGCGCTCATAATCTGTGCATCACCAGGGCGAATCACCGATCCAGTACCCAAGCTGTCTTTATGCTCTACAGCACCTTCTAAGACATAAGTGAGGATTTCCATGTCACGATGACTGTGGGTAGGGAATCCAGCACCAGGGGCGATGCGATCGTCGTTGATTACTCGCAGAGAGCGAAATCCCATACGGTTGGGATCGTAAAAACCGCCGAAGGAAAATGTGTGATAACTATCAAGCCAGCCCATTTTAGCGTGACCACGGGCGTTTCTATCATGAATTAGATGGCTAATTGTATTTTGAGACATATATTTACCTCGTTGTTAATGAGTATTTAGTTTGGAGTTTGGAGTATTTAGTTTGGAGTTAAGAATTAGAATGTAATTAGCATACCTTTTTACTAACCTACTAACTTCATTGAAGTTGAACTATTAATCTTGATGTATCACTGGTCGAAGATATTTTTAAATTTTTCGACTTAGTTTTGAACTATTTCAATAGTAAAATATATACATATAAATGAAAAGTACGCACTTAAAAGTGACGTACTTACCAAAAAGATACTATTAGATTTACGAAAGACTACTTTTCTCAGAAGTGCTTATTTTACAGCAGCAGGTATCTTTTGAGTTTTAGTAGTAGCGGTTTTGCCATTCTCTCCCTTAATTTCTGCTACTTGCAGATGAGCTTCTAAGAACCAGAGACGTTTGTCAATGGTGCGGGAAATTTCGGTGTAAAGGTCGGCGGTATCAGCATCCCCTAAATCATCAGTTTTAGCGATCGCTTCTCTAATATGTTTAGCATACAGTCCAAAGCGGTCTGACAAGGCTGTAACGTGGTCTTTGCCATCCAAAATATCTAAGGGATATTCTGGCAGAATTGAATTACTAGCTGCGGCGCGAGCTGTTCCAAAAGCGTATCCGCCTAAAGCTGTGATGCGTTCAGCTACCAAATCGATGTACTCTTCCAATTCCCCAGCAAGTTCATCAAATAATAGGTGCAACTGGTAGAAGTCAGTTCCTTTAACATTCCAGTGCGCTTGCTTGGCTTGGGTTTTTAGATCCGAAGTAGCAGCCAAGCTTTGGTTGAGAATTACCACGATTTGCACTCGCGCTTCGGCGGGAATGTCAATGCGGGTAGGGTACAGACGTGATGTAATGCTGTTGTCGCTCATGATTCTATGTTGTTAATGCCTTTTATATCTAACTCTACAGAATTGCAAGGTTTGGCGAAACTCTCTGACGATGGATTGAATTAATGCCTGAATGTGTTACTGATTATGACTATTAGTTAAATGCGATGGTTTTCTATGGTATTAAATGTACCACCAAAAAGGCGATCGCGAACTACATCATTCTGCAAAAAGTCATGGGGGAAACCCAATTCAATTTTACTCACTTCATCTAACCGTTGCAGATGTTCTGCTGAGAGGGTGACTTCTAAGGAAGCTAAGTTATCTTGAAACTGCGTTAATTTACGCGCCCCAATGATCGGAATAATCACACCACTTTGAGCGTGTAACCAAGCTAATGCTACTTGTGAGGGTGTATGGTCAATTTCTGCTGCAACTTGGCTGACAACTTGGGCGATCGCTAAGTTCCGTTCTGAAATAGTTCCTAAGGCTGCATTTGCTAATCGCCCCTGTTCATCGCCTGCTTGAGGAGGCTGATTATACTTACCTGTCAGCACACCACCACCCAAAGGCGACCACGGTGTTACAGCTAAATCAAAGGCTTTTGCCATCGGCAGCAAATCCCGCTCTGGTGTGCGTTGAATTAAACTATACTCAATTTGCAGGGCGACAAACTGCGTCCATCCTTGGTATTGGGCGATGGTATTTGCTTGGGAAACGATCCAAGCAGGGGTATCGGAAATGCCGATATAGAGTACTTTACCTTGGCGAACTACATCATCAAGCGATCGCAATACTTCTTCAATCGGTGTTGTGAAATCCCAAGCGTGCAACCAAAATAAATCAATGTAATCGGTATTCAGCCGTTTTAGGCTACCTTCTAAAGACTGAATTAAATTCTTACGATGGTTTCCACTGGCGTTAGGGTCGCCCTTCTTCTCATTCATCTTCAAGGGAAAGGAATATTTTGTCGCAACGACAAAGCGTTCTCGTTCTAAGCCAATCAACTCACCGACAATTTTTTCACTGCTACCATCGGTATAACCGTTGGCGGTATCAATGAAATTTCCCCCTGCTTCTACATAGCTATCAAAGATTTTACGGCTTTCGTCAACAGATGCACCCCAACCCCAATCTTCACCAAAGGTCATGGTTCCCAAGGAAAGTTCCGAGACTCTTAACCCGCTTTTGCCCAAGAGTTTGTATCTCATGAATATTTTCTCATTAATGAAAAAACTAAGCAAATACCATCCCAAAGGTATGATAACTGGAAACAAGGGGCGATGTTTGCATTGTTGTGTTATCTAAGTGCAACCCCTTGCATGATGCGATCTCTTGCATTGTGAATGCGACCCTTTGCATTGTGAATGCAACTCTTTGCATTGTGAATGCGACCCCTTGCATTGTGAATGCGATCGCTTGCAAAGATTAACCCACCTTTCCTGTACTTTGCAACGGCAGTCGCTACAATAAGCCTACGTCAAGTCAAAACAAGACATAATGACCTACACCTCGCCCAAACTACTTACCTTCGAGGAATTCATTGCCCAATATGGTGATCATACACGCTACGAACTAATCGACGGGCAACTAAGAGACATGGAACCCACAGGGCTACACGAAGCTGTTGCAGGTATTATTGCTGGTAGAATCTATGTTGAAATTTTTAATTCTAATTTTAATTGGTTGGTTCCCAAAACTTGTCTGATTAAACCACCTGCGGCTGAAGCCACAGCACTGCGTCCTGACGTAATTGTTTTAGATAAAGCAGAACTTAGTAAAGAACCACTATGGCAAAAAGAACCGATTATTTGTAACGGCAGTACAATCAAACTTGTTGCTGAAGTTGTAAGTACTAATTGGCAAGATGATTATGCAAGAAAAGTGGAAGAATACGCTTTTATTAACATCCCAGAATATTGGATTGTGGACTTTCGGGGCTTGGGTGGTTTGCAATTTATTGGCAATCCTAAACAACCTACCTTTACTGTTTGCCAGTTAGTTAACGGTGTGTACCAGCAAAAACAATATCGCTTAGGAGATACTATTTCTTCTGATATCTTGCCAAATTTAAAATTTAAACTTGACGATATTATATAAGAGGTTGTTTGAAAAGTGCTATGTTGTGTACTAATCGAATGATTACCCCCCTTAATCCCCCCTTATAAAGGGGGGAAAAAGAAATCTAGTTCCCTCCCCTTTACAAGGGGAGGGTTAGGGTGGGGTAAAAGAATATTTGATAAGCTGTCGTGCGTATAATTTGCACTTTTTCGGGTCTGCAACCATTGATAACTCTGTAATGCTCTGGAAAATTACAGATGCGACAGCTTACATCAATCATAACTTCTCAGACATCCTCTAAGCTAGAATACCAAAGTTGTGTTTAGACACATCCGATAAGTCAATTACTAAAAAGCCGTTATTTATATGAGCTACTACGTAATCTACGACGGTAATTGTAATCTCTGCGTTACCCTAGTGCAATTACTAGAAACTTTAGACAAGGGAAAGTTATTTCGCTACGTTCCTATACAAGATGAACAGACACTTTTACAGTGGGGAATTACAGCCCAAGATTGCGAACAGGGAGTGATTTTAATTGATGGGAATGAACCTCAGAGACGTTGGCAAGGTAGTAATGCTGCTGAAGAAATTGGACGGTTATTGCCAGCAGGAAGTATGTTTGTAGACGCTTATCGAGCATTACCGGGGATGAAATGGGCAGGCGATCGCTTTTACGAACAAATCCGCGATCATCGTTACACTATATTTGGTAAGCGTTCCAATACTTATGAATCGTCATACTGCGTGGATGGTAGCTGCAATCCGTAAGGTAGTACAGCTATGCTACCTTGTGGATTATTGTAGACTTCTTGCATAAATAAAAAAAGAACCCCACCCCGCCTTTAACTTAGGTCAAAGTCTCCCCTCCCCGCAAGCTCTTAGGGGTTGGGGGTGGGGTGTTAGGGACTTTTGCAAGAGGTCTTGTCATTAGACAGAGTTTATTGGAGTCAAAAATCCGCCTCCAGATGCTAGCAAAAAGTGTGCTAGACCAACCATTATGCTATCTGGCGTGTTTGTAAAACTTGTGCAATCAATGACATTTGCGATCGCCACCGGAAAGGGCGGGTACGCCATCGCGCCACAATTCGGCACAACATAGAATCTGATGGGAGGATACTGCGTGAGAATTGGTGCTAACTACTTGGGCAACGGGGAGTGTGAATTTACAGTTTGGTCTCCGCTATTAGATAGCGTTACGGTACAAATTTTGACCCCAGAACAGCAGTTAATTCCCCTCAAACCTCAGTCTGAGGGATACTGGCACACGAAAGTCAACGATGTGTATCCGGGTACGCTTTATCGCTATGTCTTGAATGGTCAAGATACCTTTGCTGATCCCGCGTCGCAGTATCAACCGGAAGGAGTGCATGGGCCGTCGCAAATTGTCGATCATCACTTTGAGTGGACTGATGAAGCATGGGCGGGTATTCCTGTGGAGTCGATGATTTTTTATGAACTCCATGTTGGTACATTCACACCTGAAGGAACTTTCACCGCCATCATTTCCCGTTTACCGGAACTGAGGGAACTGGGAATTAACGCCATTGAAATTATGCCTATCTCCCAGTTTCCGGGAGACACTCATATTGAAGCAACTCTTGCATACCGCAACTGGGGCTATGATGGCGTTTATCCTTTTGCTGTCCAAAATTCTTACGGTAGCCCAGCCGAACTTAAGCAACTGGTAAATGCTTGTCACCAAAATAATATTGCCGTCGTGCTGGATGTGGTATATAACCACTTTGGGCCAGAAGGCAACTATATGAGTCAGTTCGCGCCCTACTTTACTAAAACCTATAAAACGCCCTGGGGTGAAGCGCTGAATTTCGATGACGCCCATAGTCAGGGCGTGCGAAATTATTTTATCCAAAATGCGCTTTACTGGTTGCGCGAATTCCACATTGATGCATTGCGGCTTGATGCCATTCAAGCAATTTACGACTTGGGAGCCAAGCATTTTTTATGGGAATTGGCAGAAGCAGTTCATCATTTCTCACAAAAAGAGCAAAAATGGAAACGCCATTTAATTGCTGAAAGTGACCTGAATAATCCCCAAATAATTCGTCCGGCAGAATTGGGTGGATATGGACTCGATGCTCAGTGGAGTGATGATTTTCACCATGCATTGCATTCACTGTTGACAGGCGATCGCCAAGGATATTATCAAGATTTTGGGCAGTTGGCTGATTTGGCAAAAGCTTATAGCGATACTTTTATCTACGATTGGAAGTACGCACCACACCGCAAACGATTTCATGGCGTATCTTGCCGCGATCGCTCTTTATCACAGTTTACAGTCTGCATTCAGAATCACGATCAAATCGGCAATCAAATGAAAGGAGAACGCCTCAGCCAGCGCATCTCTTTTGAAGGATTAAAGTTAGCTGCTGGCGCTGTGTTGTTGTCGCCCTACTTACCGTTGTTATTCATGGGAGAAGAATACGGCGAAACAGCACCCTTCATTTACTTTGTCAGTCACTCCGATCCAGATTTGATTCAAATGGTTCGAGCCGGACGCAAAGAAGAATTTGAAGCATTTCACTACGCAGATGATCCCCCAGATCCCGAATCGGCAGAAACTTTCCTCAGTTCTAAACTCAATTGGGAATTACGCCATAACGGTAAGCACAAAGTTCTGTGGGATTGGTATCGCCAGTTAATTAATTTACGCAAGACGCATCCAGCGCTTCTCAACCAAGACCGCAATTTCATTGAAGCGACTAGCGATGAACACAAGGAAGTGGTCATCGTGCGTCGTTGGTGCGAATCAAGTGAACTAATTTTTGTGATGAATTTCAATTCGTCTCCAGTGACAGTGACTTTGCCAAGTCAACATGATGTTCATAAGTTATTAGACTCAGCAGACACATTATGGTCTGGGCCTGCTTCGGAAGCGGCGGAACATCTGTCTGTGGGACAAGAACTGAGAGTAAAAGCTACTAGTTTGGTGCTGTATGAAGGGGGAGTAGGGAATTAAAATTTAAAATTTAAAATTAAAGGAGTATAGCACTTCTGGGTTTAGTGTAATACAGACCTAACCCCCAGCCCCTTCCCTTGTAGGGAAGGGGAGTAAGATTCAAAGCCTTTCTCCTACAAGGCTACCGTGTACACATAAGTCTGAAATAGCTGATTAACCAGGGTTTTACCCCACCCTAACCCTCCCCAATACATACGGGTAGGGAACTAGATTTATTTTTCCCCCCAATAAACGGGGGGATTAAGGGGGGTAATTTGACTTGTGTGTACACCATAGCTCCTAAAAGGAGACAGGAATGGAAGTGAGTTCAAAGTGTATTGCTTCCATTCGAGAACCTTAAAGTTTCAAGCTCAAAGGTTCAAACTCGCTCATCTTCCTCATCCCCACTCCCCACGAAAAAACTATGCGAATTCCCACCGCCACTTATCGAATTCAGTTTACACCTCAGTTTGGCTTTGACAACGCGAAAGCGATCGCCGCTTATCTAGCAGATTTAGGTATTTCTGATTTATACGCCTCCCCCATTTTCAAGGCCCGCTCCGGGAGTACGCACGGTTACGATATAGTAGATGCCACTCAACTTAACCCAGAACTGGGAACTAATGAATCCTTTGATGCCTTAGTTGATGAAGTTCAATCCCTTGGTATGGGCTGGTTACAAGATATTGTGCCCAACCACATGGCCTATACCAGCGAAAACCTTTACTTAATGGACATATTGGAACACGGCCCAGATTCCAGTTATACCGACTACTTCGACCTTTCTTGGAATGCTCCCTTTGGCGATCGCCAAGAGCGAATTCTAGCGCCACTACTGGGAGATTTCTATGGTGCATCCCTGGAAAACGGTCATATTCAACTGCAATACGAAGAAAACGGTTTAACTGTCAACTATTACAGCTTGAAACTGCCACTCAGGTTAGAATCTTACACAAAATTTATCACTCATAATCTGGGTAAGCTCACACGCACACTGGGACGCAATCACCCCGATTTTATTAAGCTATTGGGAATTCTGTATATTCTCAAAAATGTGCCTTCAGAGGTGGCTGGTAAACAGCGACAAGACCAGATTGCATTTATTAAAGGATTAGTTTGGGAACTCTATACCACAAACGATGCTATCCGCGAATTCATTGATGAAAACATTGAAACTTTCAACGGAGAAGCGGGTAATTCTGATAGTTTTAACCTCCTAGATGAATTACTGAAAGACCAATTTTACCGTCTCGCCTTCTGGAAAGTTGGCGCGGAGGAAATGAACTACCGCCGTTTCTTTACTGTCAACGAACTGATTTCCGTTAAAGTTGAAGAAGTGCGGGTTTTTAATAATACCCACAGCTTAATTCAAAAACTAGTTGAAGAAGGCAAATTTACAGGTTTACGCATCGACCATATTGATGGACTTTATAACCCAATCCAGTATCTAGAAAGGCTGCGGGAAAAGACGGGCGATATTTATATTACCGTTGAAAAGATTTTAGAACTTACCGAAGATTTGCCGGAAAATTGGGCAATTGAAGGGACATCTGGATATGACTTTCTCAACTATGTAAATGGCGTATTTTGTCAAACGGAAAATCAATCACAGTTGGATAAAGTTTACCAGAACTTTATCGGCTCCAGGGCAGATTATGCAACTATAGTGAAAGAGAAAAAGCACCTGATATTAGAAAAGAATTTAGCAGGTGATATTGACAATTTGGCTCTTTTATTAAAGAATATTTCTAGCAAATATCGCTATGGCAACGATTTTACCCTAAATGGACTAAAAAGAGCGATCGCCGAAGTTTTGACTTTATTCCCGATTTACCGCACCTATATTACCCCTGATGGAATTGGAGATAGCGATCGCGCTACCATCGAGAAAGTAATTCACCAAGCCAAAGAACAAACGCCCCTGTTGCAGCACGAACTAACCTTTATTGAAAAGTTAATGCTACTACAGTTTGATAACTCTTTGACTCAAACAGAACGCGAACAGTGGATATATTTTGTCTTGCGAATGCAGCAATATAGCGGTCCGCTAATGGCCAAAGGCGTTGAAGACACCACATTATATGTTTACAATCGGTTGCTGTCGCTGAATGAAGTGGGGGGTAATCCTGGTCATTTTGGGATCTCTGTAGCTGAGTTCCACAGTTTTAACCAACAGCACCAAGCAACCTGGCCGCACACTATGAACACCACCGCTACCCACGACACCAAACGCGGCGAAGATGTGCGGGCTAGGTTGAATGTCCTTTCAGAAATCCCCGAAGAGTGGGATCAGCAGGTAAATACTTGGAGCGCCATTAATCGGGGACATCGTAGCCATCGCCAGGGATTTGCTATACCCGATCGCAACGATGAATATTTTCTTTATCAAACCCTAGTGGGGGCGTTTCCCTTTGCGGAACATGAACAGACATCCTTCGTAGAACGGGTAAAAGACTATATAATTAAGGCAATTCGAGAAGCGAAAGTACATACAGCATGGTTGCGACCTGATAGTGAGTATGAAGAAGCTTGTACTTCCTTTATTGAGAAAGTACTCGACCCTTCCATCTCCGAGGAATTTTTAGAAGCCTTTCGTCCCTTTCAACAGCGAATTGCAGAATATGGGATATTCAATTCCCTTTCCCAAACTCTCCTGAAGATCACCGCACCCGGCGTACCCGACTTTTACCAAGGAACAGAACTTTGGGAACTGAGTCTAGTTGATCCAGATAATCGCCGTCCCGTGAACTTTGAACAGCGACGTACTTATTTAAGCGCCATCCGCGAACAAGTAAAAACAGACATTCTCGGACTAATTCAAGACTTACTAAACCACAAAACAGACGGTAAAATCAAACTGTTTTTAACGGCTCAATTACTCCAAGCCAGAACCAACTATGTCTCATTATTCCAGGACGGCGATTACTTACCCTTAGAAGTTCAAGGAACCTACGCCAATCACATTATCGCCTTTGCGCGGCGAGAAGGGAATCAAACAGCGATCGCGATCGCACCACGCTTTTTAACCAGCCTCATCCAGCCAGGAGACAACCCCTTGGGCGAGTCAATTTGGCAAGATACGCACCTACAATTACCCCCTGGAACTTCCCTCACCTGGAAAAACGCGATCACTCAGCAACCCTTACAGGTGACAGAAACCCTATCTATAGCAGCAGCCCTCGCTCATTTTCCAGTCGCCTTGTTAGTTAGTAGTGCTGAGTAAAACCTCCGCGTACCTCTGCGCTTCCCTTTGCGTTCCTTTGCGTTAATAAAAATATGACCAATCCCCCAACACCAACCACCGCCCAGATAGACAAAGTGCGCGTCCATATCAAAAAAACATGGAAAACCTTAACGCGATCGCACGAACACTTATTACAATCTGCCAAAGATACCAAACTAGCTCACAAACCAGAAACTCCCTGGCTGGTTTACATTTCCCTCTCCGAAGATTGTCCCAACATTCAGACTGTGTTAGAGCGATCGCTATCTCCCAAAGATATGCAACAGTTGGAAATTCGCACCTTACCATCGGAAGTTGAAGCGATTGAAGAGCATGGATTATTATACTTACCAGGGTCTTATGTCGTACCCGGTGGCCGCTTTAACGAAATGTATGGCTGGGACAGCTACTTTATATTACTGGGACTTTTGCGCGATGGTGAATTAGAGCTAGCCCAAAGCCAAGTAGACCAATTGCTGTACCAAGTGAAGCATTACGGCACCATCCTCAATTCCAACCGGACTTATATGTTGTCGCGATCGCAGCCTCCCGTCCTCAGCATGATGGTTTTGGCGTTATTCCAGCACACCCAGGATGAAGAGTGGTTAAGGTCAACGGTATCGCTTTTAGAGCAATTTTACTATTACTGGGTAGTACCGCCCCATCTAAATGCTGCAACAGGCTTATCTAGATTTTATGCCTTTGGGGAAGGTGCCGCGCCAGAAGTTTTGTTCTCTGAGCGGGATGAGGAGGGAAAAAGCCACTACGATCGCGTCAAGGAATATTACCAAACCTTTGAGGTTGCAGATTATGATGTGAACCTTTACTACGATCGCGAAAATGACGAACTGACCAATTTATTTTACAAGGGCGATCGCACCATGCGCGAGTCCGGTTTTGATATCACCAACCGATTTGGCCCCTTCAGTGCTGATATACTCCACTATGCTCCTGTGTGCCTCAACAGTTTGCTATATCAGATGGAACAAGATTTAGCCCAAATTAACCATGTTTTTGGGAACGAAGAATTGGAACAGCAATGGCGCGATCGTGCAGATATCCGCCGCGATCGTATCGATCAGTGTCTCTGGGATGAAGAACAGGGACTCTATTTCGACTATCACTTCCAAAGTGGAGAACGCCGCCGCTACGAATTTGCTACCACCTTTTATCCCCTCTGGCAGGGAATTGCTTCTCAAGCCCAAGCCCAGCGCGTCATGGAAAATCTTTCTTTATTTGAAGCCCCAGGTGGAATTTTAACCAGTACCCATGTCACCGGTAACCAGTGGGATGCACCTTTTGGTTGGGCACCACTGACATTAATTGCTGTCCAGGGACTTCACCGCTATGGGTATCATCTAGAAGGCGATCGCATCGCCAATAAATTTATCGCTATGGTAGTTAAAGAATTCGAGCGTCGTAATACCCTAGTTGAAAAATATGATGTTGAGCGCTGTTCAGCCAACGTTTCCGACGATATTTCCTTTGGATATAGTTCTAACGAAGTTGGTTTTGGCTGGACAAATGGAGTTATTCTGGAACTTTTAGCAGCCGGTGGCAAAAAAGTTTAAATAAGAAGGCGTGAGTTTTTTCCTCACGCCTTTATTTTATTACCGTTGCCCATACAGACAGAAACGGCAAAATTCGATTAATCTCTGCTCGAAAAGCCACCCCCAAAGAAAGGAAAACCTACTATGAGTATCTCGCCCAATCGACTTAAAGAACTCCAAAATATCTCTGATACAGCGATTGATACTTCAGATATTCCTGAATTAGATCAGCAATTCTGGGAAACAGCCAAAATGGTAAAACCTGTTAGCCAAGAAGCCACATTAATTCAAGTAGATCAAGATATTCTAGATTGGTTTAAAAGCAAAGGAAAAGGCTACCAATCTCTAATTAACTCTGCTCTCCGCTCTTATATTGAGCATAATTCATCGCTATAACGCCTTGTTAATTCCCTGGCGATCGCTAAATCGGTTGTACACTCAGACGATAGCCGAGATTGTGCAGGATAAGGCTGATGGTTCGCAGTTCCGGGTTGCCTTCTGGCGAAAAGTCCCGATAAAGATTTTGGCGGGTTATACCCGACCGTGCTTGAGCCACGTTCTGAAGCGCTTCTAGAAAAAACGCCAGATCACCATCCTCTTCGTACTCTTCAAGGGCAACGTCCAGATACGCTTTTGCCATTTCCGGGTTTTGCAGCTGCTCAATTACGACCTCTTCATGGTTTCTCAGTTTCTTGCTCATCCTCTTCCTCCTGATAAGCCTGCCAATATCCCCTCGCTTTTTCTATGTCCCTGTCCTGGCTGTCCTTTTCGCCACCAGACAGGAGAATCACTAGATCATTTGCGGATTCTCCAAAGTACACGCGGTAGCCACTACCAAAGAAAAACCTCAGTTCTTGAACGCCTTTGCCAACCGACTTGCAATCCCCCTAATTACCCTGTTTGAGCCGCTCTATCCGTCGGATTATCCTCGAACGGATCACATAGTCCTTAAGGTTTTCTAGCCATTCGGTGTACGCCTCCTTGCCATATTCGGTAGCATAGACTTTCAGGGTTTTTTGACGGACAATATCAGCCATAGCTTAATTATGTATCTTAAAACCGACAAAGGTCAATAAATCTATTATGAGGAATAATCGCAATGGTTCAATCAGCCTCAAAAATTCTAACCGTTGATGAATTTATTAACAACTACGGTGAGTGCGATCGCTACGAACTAATTGATGGTGAATTAATTGAGATGGAACCAACTGGACCACAGGAGCAAGTATCTGCATTGATTGGACGAAAACTGAATGTAGAAATTGATCGTCAGGATCTAAGCTACTTTATCCTCCATCGCTGTCTAATCAAACTATTAGGAACAGAAACAGCTTTTCGTCCCGATGTGATTGTGTTAGACCAAACTCAATTAATTAATGAACCATTATGGCAAAAACAACCCATAATTACATTAGGAAACTCAATCAAACTGATTGCTGAAGTTGTTAGCACAAACTGGCAGAACGATTACGCCCGCAAAGCTGAAGATTACGCCCTGTTAGGAGTCCCTGAATATTGGATTGTCGATTATCTGGGCATTGGTGGCAGAGAATATATTGGCAAACCCAAACAGCCAACGGTAACAATTTGTACTCTCATAAAGGATGAGTATGAAAAACAGTTGTTTCAAAACAACGAGCAAATTATCTCCGCCATCTTTCCCAACTTGCAACTAACGGCACAACAAATATTTACGGCTGGACGATTTGTTGGCAAGTAGTTTATATCAATCGCAACGCAACTATAACAATGCTATTTCATTGCCTCTCCACCGAGAGAATTAGATCCCCGACTTCTTGAAGAAGTCGGGGATCTTTTTGTTCATAACTATTTTTCCAATGCTGCATCAGCACCTACTAATTATCATCTTTATGCTTATCGTAAGGCTCACCTGTAAAAGGTTGTACGCCAATAGTAGGATAAGCATCATCCGTAGGGCTAAAAATCCGCATTGCAGCTTCAGAAATATACTCGGTTATCTTAGCAACGACTTGGGAAATAGCCATAATATATGACTCCTTTTTTCGAGTCTATTTAATTGTGATGCTTCCACTCTAACGCTAATATTCTTTGCTCGCTGAAATTCTCAACATATCGAGAATATACGCAATGTTTATTCAGATAACTTCGCAATACTTCAGCTTCTCAAAAAGTCAAACTTTTTTCTTCGATTCTAATTGTAACATAGTTATTTCTTCAACCCCAGTCTAGGAAAGAGGCTAGCAAATAAACTTCCTTTAACAGAATATTGTTTCTTTTCGTTAGCCGCCCTGTGAGATTAACATTATTGCTAGCTATTACTATTAAAAAATATTAAGTATTTGATGAAGTTAGTATTAATTTACCGATAAATCTACCGTTCTACGGCAATCTCAGGAAATATACTTCGTGGTAGTTGACATTATTTATGGTAAATATTACCATAATCAGCAGAAGCATCTTGTAAGGAAGCTCTTGCATGACAACTTTGCCAGATTTGAATTATGTACATAAACAGCCAAGCCAGCAGAACCAGGAACTAAACCTCTCTGCGGATGACTACAGCTTGCTGACCGACCTTTATCAGCTAACAATGGCAGCTTGTTATACAGGTGAAGGTATAGAACAACGACGGGCAAGCTTTGAATTATCTGTCAGACGATTGCCGGAGGGTTTTGGTTATTTAATTGCAATGGGGGTGACGCAGGCATTGGAATATTTAGCCAAAATCTGCTTTAGTTCCGCGCAAATTGCGGCATTACAGGCAACGGGAATTTTTGCTCAAGCAAGCGATCGCTTTTGGTCACTGTTAGCTGAGGGAAAGTTTACGGGTGATGTTTGGGCAGTACCAGAAGGGACAGCCGTCTTTGCCAATCAACCACTGTTGCGAGTTGAAGCACCCCTTTGGCAAGCCCAACTAGTGGAAACTTACCTCTTGAATACGATTAATTACCAGACTTTGATTGCCACAAAAGCAGCCCGGTTGCGGGATGTAGCGGGGGAGAAAGCAACACTTTTAGAATTTGGCACAAGACGAGCATTTAGTCCCCAAGGGTCTTTGTGGGCGGCGCGGGCGGCCTTAGCAGGTGGGTTAGATTCCACCTCTAATGTGTTAGCAGCGCTACAACTGGGACAACAGCCAAGTGGTACGATGGCGCACGCCCTGGTGATGGCGTTATCAGCAATAGAAGGTACTGAAGAACAAGCCTTTAGTGCATTTCATCGATATTTTCCGGGTGCGCCATTGCTGATTGATACTTACGATACCATTGCTGCTGCCCAGCGCTTGTCCGAAAAAGTAAATTCCGGGGAAATGCAATTAACAGGAGTGCGCTTGGACTCAGGAGATTTAGTTACCTTATCAAAACAGGTGCGATCGCTCCTTCCCGGTGTGCCAATTTTTGCTAGTGGCGACTTGGATGAATGGGAAATTGCCCGATTAAAAGCTGCTGGGGCGCCAATTGATGGTTACGGACTGGGAACGCGACTAGTTACAGGTTCGCCTGTAAATGGAGTTTATAAACTTGTAGACATTGATGGCATCCCAGTGATGAAACAGTCAAGTGGTAAAGTTACTTATCCAGGGCGCAAGCAGATTTTTCGCTCGTTTACGGGAAGTGAGGTAAAAGCAGACAGGTTGGGACTTTTGGGTGAAAGTTTTCTAGAAGAAGAACCTTTGTTGCAGTTGGTAGTGCAAGAAGGTGAACGAGTACAGCCCTTGGAATCGTTGGCAACAATTCGTCAACGTACCGCCGCCTCAGTTGCTAGTTTGCCACAACAGACACGGCGTTTGGATGATCCTGTTTCGGTGCAGGTGGAAATTTCTGAGGGGTTACGGGTGTTGACTGAAGAAACTAAGAAACGAACCGCAGAGGCGCAGAGAAGCCAGGGCGTTGCGGGGGTTCCCCCCGTTGTAGCACCTGGCGCGACACAGAGGTAAGAAGTACTCTTTCAGTCTGTCTTAATTACGAATTAGGAATTATTATGAGAGTTGCTTTGTTTGGTACTAGTGCCGATCCACCAACTGCTGGACATCAAAAAATTCTGAGTTGGCTGTCTGAGGGTTATGATTGGGTAGCGGTTTGGGCAGCAGATAATCCATTTAAGTCCCATCAAACACCCTTAGAGCATCGGGCGGCAATGTTGCGACTGTTGATTGCGGATATAGACGCGCCACGGCACAATATTGCTTTGGAACAAGAATTGAGTAGTTTTAGAACACTGGAAACAGTGGAAAAAGCGAAGCTTATTTGGGGTGAAGATGCTGAATTAACGATGATCATTGGTTCAGATTTACTGAGTCAGCTACCACGTTGGTATCGCATTGAAGATTTGTTACAGGAAGTGCAACTACTGATCGTACCGCGACCCGGATATGCAATAGATGAGTCTAGTTCAGAGGTAGTGCAGAAGCTGGGAGGGAAGATTGCGATCGCTAGTCTGACCGGTTTAGATGTTTCCTCGACAGCGTACCGCGAACATGGAGATTCTCAAGCCCTCACAGCCCCTGTAGTTGCCTATATTAATCGAGAGCATTTGTACGAATGCCAGGACGTTCCCAAAAGAAGATACCAACTCCGTTAAACCAACAACCTTTGGCCGATTTCAAGGTTGGTGTTGATAATGTAATTTTTTCTGTAGATACTGTACAAAATCGGCTGTTAGTTCTACTAGTAATGCGACAGCAAGAACCATTTTTAAATCATTGGAGTCTTCCTGGTACTTTGGTGCGTCCAGGAGAGTCTTTAGAAGATGCCGCCTATCGCATTATGGCGGAGAAAATAAAGGTCAACAATCTCTACTTAGAACAGCTATATACATTTGGCGGGCCGAATCGCGATCCACGGGAAGCAACTGATAGTTATGGTGTGCGTTATCTATCAGTTAGTTACTTTGCCCTAGTGCGATTTGAGGAAGCCGAATTGATTGCCGATCGCATGACTGGTATAGCTTGGTATCCGGTAAAACAAGTGCCACAATTAGCTTTTGACCATAATGAAATTCTGGCTTATGGCCATAGGCGGTTGCGAAATAAATTAGAGTATAGCCCGGTGGCTTTTGAAGTCTTGCCGGAAATGTTCACCTTGAATGATTTATATCAGTTATACGCCACAGTTTTAGGTGATAATTTTTCCGATTATTCTAATTTTCGAGCGCGTCTACTCAAATTAGGTTTTTTATGCGATACCGGAATTAAGGTATCACGGGGTGCTGGTCGTCCAGCTAGTTTGTATAAGTTTGACGCGGAAGCTTTTGCTCCCTTAAAAGATAAACCTTTGGTGTTTATTTAGCTAATCACTTGAACGTAAGTTCGATGAACCTCTCCCTCCTAGCCTCCCTCTCCGAAACGGAAAGGGAGGAGCAACGAAAAATTAATTCAGCTTTTTGCTCCCCTCTGCGCGTCGGAGAGGTCAAATAAGACTTGTCGAACTCACGTTACTTTGCAGAGTCCAAAGTCCTGAGTAACTTATTTTGACTCTTGACAAATGACCAATGACCAATGACTAATGACTAAATACAATGAAAATAGCGATCGCTCAAATTAATCCTACTATCGGTGATTTGCTTTCAAATGCTCAAAAAATCTTGGAGGTGGCACAACGAGCAGCATCTCGCGGTGCGCGTTTATTGCTGACACCAGAACTTTCTTTATGTGGCTATCCACCAAGAGATTTATTACTAAATCCTAGTTTTGTGGAAGCGATGGGCATCACTTTACAAAACTTGGCGCAGGATTTACCACCAAATTTAGCTGTTTTGGTAGGAACTGTTGAACCAAATATCAAAGCACATATTAGTGGCGGTAAAACTTTATTTAACAGCATAGCTTTATTAGAGAATGGCCAGATTAAGCAACTTTTTCACAAGCGACTTTTACCTACTTATGATGTATTTGACGAACGTCGCTATTTTGAACCAGGCTTGCAAGCTAATTATTTCACTTTAGATAATATCCATATTGGCGTAACTATTTGCGAAGATTTATGGAACGATGAGGAATTTTGGGGTAAACGGAGTTATGCAGCAAATCCGATTGCTGACTTAGCAATTTTGGGTGTAGATTTGATTGTAAATTTGTCTGCTTCGCCCTACACGGCTGGCAAGCAGCAGTTTCGTGAAACCATGCTTAAGCATAGTGCAGTACGTTTTCAACAACCGTTTATTTATGCTAATCAGGTGGGGGGAAATGATGATCTAATTTTTGATGGGCGTAGTTTTGCCTTAAATCGTCAAGGTGAAATTATCTGTCGTGCCCGTGGTTTTGAAACCGATTTATTAGTAGTGGAATTTGACGAGGCGCAACGTGATTTGCAGTTGGGTTCTGTAGAACCGATGTATGAATCAGAAGATGAAGAAATTTGGCAAGCCTTAGTTTTGGGAGTGCGAGATTACGCTCGTAAGTGTCGCTTTTCTAAAGTAGTGTTGGGTTTAAGTGGCGGGATTGACTCTGCCATAGTAGCTGCGATCGCCACGGCTGCACTTGGTAAAGAAAATGTCCTCGGTGTTCTCATGCCTTCCCCTTACAGTTCTGAGCATTCCATCAGTGATGCTGTGGCATTAGCCGAAAATTTGGGGATTAAGACTAATCTTTTACCAATTGGCGAGTTAATGCAAGGCTTTGATCAAACATTAGGTGATTTGTTTGCGGGTACTGAGTTTGGACTGGCTGAGGAGAATATCCAATCGCGGATTCGCGGTAATTTATTAATGGCGATCGCTAATAAATTTGGCTATCTGCTTTTATCTACCGGTAACAAGTCAGAAATGGCAGTTGGTTACTGTACGCTCTACGGCGATATGAATGGCGGGTTAGCAGTAATTGCAGATGTTCCTAAAACCCGTGTGTATTCACTTTGCCAATGGTTAAATCGCAATAATGAAATCATCCCAGAAAACGTCTTGACTAAAGCACCCAGCGCCGAACTCAAACCAGGTCAAGTGGATCAAGACTCTCTACCGCCCTACGAAATTTTGGACGATATTTTGCAACGGCTGATTCATAATCACCAATCAGCAGCGCAAATTGTTGTAGCCGGTCACGATCCAGTGATTGTAGATCGAGTCATCCAAATGGTGGCGCGGGCTGAATTTAAACGGCGACAAGCACCCCCCGGCTTGAAAATCACCGATCGCGCCTTTGGAACTGGTTGGCGAATGCCGATCGCTAGTAACTGGGTTGGTGTCAAAAACCCCTACCTGACTAAAACCATAACTACACCTACCTTAGTCCGTTGGGATGGACAAGATACCCATCCGCAAATCAAGTAATTAGTTTAGGAATAAAAAATCCCAGAAGTCACTATGGCGACGTGTAGGAGAGTTTGTAGATGCTGCCACTGTAGTCATCCGAGATTAACAAATTACCCTCCTGATCCACAGCCATATCCACCGGTCGCCCCCAAACTTCTTGCGTTTCTGGAACTACCCAGCCGCTAACTAAATCTATCTGCTTCCCTGGGATCTTTGTTTTACTGTTCCAGGGAAAGTAAGCTATTTTATAGCCCGTTTTCTCCTGCCGATTCCATGAGCCGTGCAACCCTAGCACTACCCCACTTGAGTATAGGCTGGGAAAGTTCGTATTTTGTAAAAAGGTTAGTCCCAACGGAGCCGAATGCGCTTGAATGCCTCTGATAATCTTGTCCATCCCATTGCAATTAACATGTCCATCAGCATTGAACTCATAGTCGCGATCGAAGGGCATATAGTAGGACTGATTTGACGTGTCAGGATTGGGGTTGCAGAATGGCCAACCGTAGTTGCCGCCATCTCGGACTCGTGTGAACTCCTCAGGCGGGTGGTTGTCCACGTAGGACGGGATAACCTTACCGTAGTTGTTAGTCGCATCCTTGAAGGGATAGGCGATGTTGTCTCGATTATTAACAGCTACCCAGAGGTCATTTGTGCCTGGAACGAATGCCAGTCCTTCTGCATTGCGTAAACCTTGGGCAAAAAGCCGCGGATTGGTTCCATCAGCGTTGTACTGGTAAATCGCACCGCGCCGTGGGTTACTGACAGTATCTGCTAGGCAGGCATTGCAGGTCGAAGCGATCGACACGTATAGTTTGTGGTTGCTATCGAGTGCAATATTTTTCAGTTCGTGACCGTAAGCACCTTTGAGTTCCGAGGTGCTATTGTCTGGTAAGCCGGCTACGACAACTTGGCGATTCTGCGCGATTATGTCTCCAGATCTGTAGATGAAGCGGTTAATTTGATTACTCTCAGAGATATAAATGTATGTGATCTTGTTAATCGTGTGAAACACAATGTCGTGCGGTTTGCTTAGACCTGTTACAAAGTCAGAAATAATTGGGTCTTTGCTGCCATTTGCCCTGACAATTAGCACTTTCCCCGTACTAGGCTGCGACACTAGAAGATTGCCATTGGGAGCAACTGCAATAAAGCGGGCTTTATCAATACGAGCATAAACGGAGATGGAGAAGTTGGGCGGCACTTTCAAGTAACGGCTAATATTGAAGGGCGCATAGCTCATTGTGTTAGACACCTTAACCTTGGTGTCAACAGACGCGCCTACTGGGATGGCCAACGCTGGGGTGGAAAGAGCCTCGAAGGGCATCACAGTAGTAAACAGGGCGAGCAAGCTAACTAGCCGCGCAGATACTATCCGTCCGAGCCACTGTTTTGGCTGTAGAGGAAACACAATTGACATTTTCAACTTCCTTTTGATGTGGGTAATGAAGAGTGCTGAGTTAACAATCAGAATTCATTCTGAATTCTGTACGAATGGCGGATAGCGGACTTCTTAGGCTCCGCCAACGAGTCTACGATTCTGAATTGACTCAAATTAATGATCAAAAAACCTTGTGGGGGTTAAATAACATACAAAGCGGGCAGGCAATCAAAATAAAACAACACTATTTTTTGCTTCTAAACTATCAGCAGCTACATGAAATACTCATTGCTGCATTGTTTGAATACATATAGATAAATTTTGTCTAAAACCCTTAAACAGACTGGGTTATAAATTTCCGAAAAAATCTAATTATTACCCGAATATCTCTGAATTGCAGGTTTGATTGATTAAGATTGCTCTTGCCTAGATTTAATTAGCATATATAGAACTCCGACTTGATTGATGAAAAGTTTTTAAGATCAAAGTTTTGCTGGACAAAAGTTTTAGTCTCAGTATGCTTTCAAAATTCAAGTCCGATTCCTATATTTGGTTACATAGTATTGAGAGAGAAGTGAAAAGTAATTAGTAGATTCACTTATATTTAAATCTACTTTAAAACCTTGTGCGTAGATTTACGTTAGTAAATTTACGCAAGGTGGAATTTAAGATCATGTTTTAGCAAAAAGTGGCAATACTCAAATACAAGTTATTGTTAGCTTACTGACATCAGTTATCTATCTTCATCCTTCCCGGAGAATTACTAATAGAAAATCCTCGACGCGTGGGTTTAATATTAGCTAACTCCACCTGAAAACTTACCTTGTCGCTCATTTCACCGCTTCTGGCTTCCAAAGTCCACTTACCAGGGCGCAAATTCCAAAATAAAGAATTAGCTGAATTGGTATCTAATTTTTCACCATTTAACCGCCACTCCACAGATGCAGATTTATTTCCCGCTAACTTAAATTCGAGTTTTTCCTTGGCTTCTTCGCCGGGATACACTAAGAATAAATCGCCCTGATGGGGAGATAAAATTCTCAAATTGTTAGAAGTAAAATTTGATTGCTGTTGTTTTGCCAACCATTCATCATACTCTGGTGGCAAATTAAATTGATTTTCAGCTTCGTAATTACTTTTATCTTCAGGATAGAAATATTCTTGCACCACTGAGGTACAATCTGGCGTTGGTCGTAACCCCGAAATTGCACAAATAGGTAATTGCACTAAACCTTCGGGAGGCGGAAAGCCTGCTGGTTCTTGATGTTCGTGCAGGTGTAACATAATCCGATTCCATAAGGGTGCAGCACCTGTCACACCTGAAACCTGTCGCATCGGTTCGCCGTTGAAATTACCTACCCAAGTAGCGACGGTGTAATCTGTGGTGAAGCCAACAGTCCAAGTATCACGAAAATTGGAAGAAGTGCCAGTTTTAACAGCAGTAGCAAAGGGTAAATGTAACACTGAGTCTACACCAAAAGCTGTTGCACGAGCATGGTTGTCACTGAGTATGTTGGTGATTAATTGCCAGATTGTGTGATTAGGGAGTGGGGAGTTTGTAGAGACGCGATTCATCGCGTCTATAGGGAGTGGAGGATTAGAAAATGTGCTTACTAAAGGGGTTGCATCTCCAAGTCGTGCTATGGTCAGGTAGGCACGGGCTAGTTCCCAGAGGCTAACTTCCCCACTACCTAGAGTCAAACCCAAACCGTAATGTTCTGGAGTTTGGTTGAGGTGTTCAAATCCCAGTTGATGCAGTCGTTCTAAAAAAGTTTCCACACCTACTTTTTCTAACACGCGTACTGCGGGTACATTCAAGGAATTTGCTAAAGCGATTCGCACCCGCACAGGCCCAAGAAATTTTTCGGTGTAATCAGTTGGGCTATAAAGTTTTGCACCGGGAATTGCATAATGGGCGGGTACATCTGCCAAAATGGTATTTGGGCGAATTAAACCTTTTTCTAAAGCTAGTTCATAGACAAAAGGCTTAAGGGTAGATCCTGGTTGACGTAGCGCTTGCACTCCATCATTACGTCCCAGTTTGGCTTCATTAAAGTAATCAGGTGAACCGACATAAGCCAAAACTTCGCCAGTGTGGTTGTCAATTACCAACGCGGCTGCATCATGGACATTGTTTGGGGCTAGAGAAGAAATTACCTGCTGTACCTGTGCTTCGACAAACTGCTGCAAAGGTCGATTTATGGTAGTGCGGATTGGAGAAATTTCTTCTGTTTGCGTCTCAGACAAATTACTAGCCAGCCAGAATAAAAAGTGTGGTGCGGCGATAATTCCCCGTTGTCGAGACTGAAACACAACCTTTTCGGTAGATGTTCGTTGTGCGTTCGTTGGAGACGTTGGTGCAGCCATCGCCTCACTAATATATTTTTCCTCTACCATCCGATTAAGGACGTATTTTTGCCGTTGCTTCAGCCGTTCCCAATGTTCATAAGGGTTAAAATATGTGGGATTATTAGGAATAGCAGCCAACAAACTAGCTTGAGCAAGATTCAATTCACTCGCTGGGATGGAAAAATAAGTCCGCGCGGCTGCTTCCACACCATATATATTCCCTCCCATTGGCAGTCGATTGATATATGCAGCCAGGATTTCATCTTTGTTCATCCCTGCTGCTAACCGCCAAGATAGCCAAATCTCACTCAGTTTACCAGAGAAGCTGCGGGGCACTGGATCTAACATCCGCGCCAACTGCATAGTAATAGTGGAAGCACCGGAAACAATTCGTTTGGCGTGAATAGCTTCTTTGCTGGCGCGGATAACAGCTTTCATATCCAACGCCCCATGATGGTAAAAACTGCCATCTTCGGCGGCTAAAATGGCATGGATAAACTGGGGCGAAACCTGATTTAGTGGTACTACTGATGTATGCTCTTGGTCACGGGTGAGTATTGTTCCTAATGGTAAACCATTGCGATCGCTAAATTGCATTGCCAACTGATTTTGGGCAATATCTGCGGCACGAATGGGCGCAACATAAGGTATTAGGCGTACAACTAGGCAGATTAGCAGCACAGCTAGGATAATTTTACTGTGCTTAATTTTGAGTAGCGATCGTGAAATTAGTTTCATCAGGGAATCCCCTGTCTAAGAAAACTTACCTTAATGTTCCCCTGACTTTTCACGTTATGTGGAAAAGCCACGAAAAACCTAACCCCCTAACCCCCTTCCCTCGTAGGGAAGGGGGAAAATTCAAAGTCTCTCTCCTAAAAGGAGAGAGATTTAGAGAGAGGTTTTACCAGATACCGTGAAAAGTCAGAATGTTCCCGCCGACTTACTTACATCTACATCAGTAAATATGTCAAATCCTTAATAATTCATTGTTACTAACTTAGCAGATGTAAATTAATGTTTGCAAAATTAAAATACTTCTTTATAGTTAAGAATTGTAGTCATTTTCTGGAACAATGACACTGAGTTGGTTATCTATATAAATAAACATAGTTTTATCTAAATTTTGGGTATAAATAACTAGTTATCTGATGTACTTTATTAGCCTTGACATTGCCCACTAAATAAAGTAATGCAAGGTTGTGTTCACTATAATTTATGAATTTTTAATTTTGAGCGACTAAAAAATATGATTATCAGATTTTTACTCCGTTTACAACATACAATTTTCCATATCTTCTTTAACGTTCTTGGCGGTAGCCTGCGCCAAGCCGTTCGCGTAGCGTCTCGTAGAGAAGCGTCTACGTTAAAAAAAATTACTCATTCCTCAAATCGCAAGAGAACAATACAGTTTATTCTGCTCTTTACATTTACACTAGCGATGACAGGGTGTAACTTTTTTGGTATCAACTCAACCAAAGAACAACTCCCGGCAGTTTCTTCACTCACACCGCCGAAATTACCAGACTGGATTGAACAAATTAGTCCTATTGGAGATGCCAAACCTCTAAATCAAATCCGCATCCGTTTTAAAGAAGCTTTAATCCCAGTTGAAAGTCTTGATAGCCCAGAACAGCAAAAAATATTACAAAAATTTGCTCTTTGGCCGCCTTTACCCGGTCAATTTCGCTTTTTAACACCGCGTATGGTGGGATTTCAAGCTGATAAAGCATTGCCAATAGCAACAAGATTTCAAGTCACTCTCAAAGCAGGATTAGCCGATTTAAAAAATCATCGACTAGATAAAGATTTACCTTGGACATTCAACACTGAATTTATCAACCTGACTAATTTACCCGGTGTAAATCCCATTGAAAAAGCTGATATTGAACCAATTGATTTACAACAGAAGTTACAGTTTACTTCCAATGTAGAATTGGATTTAGCTTCTGTACAAGAACATTTGCAGTTAATTCCTGAAGGAAAAAATAAGGGTATAGGCTTCAAAGTCGAATTAAACAAAGAAGAAAAACCATTAAAAAATGAAGAAGAACCTTTAGAAAAGTTTGACCCCTCAGCAAGTAATTGGATTTATAACCTCATCCCCCAGCAAAATCTTGAAAAAGCAACTCGTTATCGCCTAGTATTTTCTCCCGGAATCCGCCCCGCTTATGGCAATCTACCTACAGAGAAAGAATTTGCAACTAAGTTAGCAACTTATTCGCCTTTGGCATTTCAGCAAATTAACTTTTATGGACAGCCAGATGCAGGTGGAACATTTGGAAGATTTATTAAAGGCAGCCCGCAGCTAGAATTTAATAATGTCTTAGTACCAGATTCAGCTATAAGAAATATTACTATTAATCCACCACCAAAACCCATTTTGAGAATTATCCAAATAAACGAGCAAGATAAAATTATCGGCATCAATCCTTATGCACTAGAACCGGCCAAGAGTTATACAATTACTATCGGCGAAAATCTCAAAGATAAGTTTGGGCAAACTTTGGGTAAACCTATCACCCTTAAATATGATACTGGAGATTTAGCCGGGGATATCTGGGTGCCATCAGATTTGAATATTTTCCCTACAGATAAAGATTTACAGTTGAATATTAGTACCGGAAATCTACCAGAATCCAAATACAAAGCAGCTTATCGAGTAGTTAAACCAACAGATTTAGTTTATTTTAATAATGGTAGTGATTTATTACCACAACCTTCTGAATGGCAAAGCTTTCAGGTTTCGGGTAAGAAAAATCAATCAGTTGACATTGCTGTTCCTCTACGGGAAAAAATAAATGCCGCTACGGGAATGTTAGCTTACGGAGTGCAAGCCCGCACTAATAAATATCAGGATAATGGTAAAGAACTATGGCGTGAACCTACGACTTATGGCTTAGTTGAATTGACGAATTTGGGCGTATTTACTCAGTGGTTTCCTGAGTCAGGCTTAATTCGCGTCAATCATCTTACAGATGGTTCGCCAGTTAAAACGGCTGGTATTGAAATTTATCAATCAAAATTACAAGCAAAATCTCGCCCCGAAGCAGTACCTTGTGCAACGGGTAAAACTGATGAGAATGGAATTTTTAGAATTGTTAATGAAGGATTACAGAAATGTTATTCTGGGAATGAAAGCTCTAGTAAATCACCACAGTTATTAGTAATTGCCCGTGAAAATCAAGATTGGGCATTTGCCAGAACGGAAGAATATAGCGGTGTTTATGGATATGGGATTGATGCAGGTTGGCAAGATGCTAAACCCGAATCACGCGGGGTAATTTTCTCGGATAGACAGTTGTATCAACCAGGTGAAAAAGCTTGGTTGACTGGTTTCGCGGACTTCTTGCAAAATGGTGCAATTCAGCAAGATAAAAATGCTGTTTACCAATTAACTCTGGCAAATCCCGATGGACAAAAGACTAGCTTAGGTACGCAAACTACAAACGAATTTGGTACATTTTCTCTAGAATTACCAATCAAAACTACTCAGCGCTTAGGCTACTATACAATCCAGGCTAAGGGTAAGAATGGGCAAGAAATTTCTGGAGAATTTCGGGTAGCTGAGTTTAAACCACCGAATTTTAAAGTCGAACTGAACTTAGATAAAGAATTCGCATACATTGATGAGAAGGTTAATATTAATGCTACAAGCAATTATTTGTTTGGCGCACCTGTAGAAGGTGGAGAAGCAAAATATTTTATTACTCGCCAACAGGCTAATTTTGTTCCTAAAGGTTGGGACGAATTTACTTTTGGTCGGCAATGGTTTTGGCCAGAGGAAAGCCCTACTATATCTAGTGATGTATTGCAAAGTAATGCCCAGCTAGATGCTAATGGTAAAAGTAGTCAGACGGTGAATGTGGCTAATGATTTACCATATCCCATGACTTATCAAGTAGATGTGCAAGTTGCAGATGTTTCTAATCTATCTGTAGCGAATTCCAAAACTTTTACAGCCTTACCAAGTAATCGCCTTATCGGAGTAAAAAGTAATTTTATCGCGGATGCGGGTAAAGCTTTTCCCATTGAAGTAATTGTGACTGACCCTACAGGAAAACCAATAACAGGTCAACGAGTCCGGCTGGAATTACAACAGATAAAATACAGCAGCGTTACACAATTAGTGGAAGGTAGCCGAACTCCAAAAAATCAAGTTGAATATAAAACAGTCGGACAAGCAGAAATTACATCTGCTAGCAATCCCCAATCGGTAAGTTTGACAGCACCTGAATCTGCTTCATACCGGATTAGAGTTAATTTTAGCGATGCCAAAAATGAATTAAGCGCCACAGATTTACAAATTTGGGCAACTGGAGGAAATTCTGTATTTTGGGGTTCTAAAGAAAAAGATGTCTTAGAAGTTAAATTAGATAAAAAAGAGTTCAAACCAGGCGATACGGCTACTGCACTAATTCAATCTCCTTATCCAGATGCAGAATTGTATTTTGCTGTGATTAAAGACAAACCCCTTTATCAGCAAGTTATCAAAGTTCAGGGAGGCGCACCACAAATTCAGTTTCAAGTTACGCCAGAAATGCTGCCCAATGCAGCTATTGAAGCTGTGTTAGTCAGACAAGGTAAACCCATAAACCAGGTAGAAGCGGGAAGTTTAGATAACTTGGTGAAGATTGGTTTTACACCTTTTAAAGTTAACTTACAAGATAAGTATTTAAAACTGCAAGTTAAGCCAGTGCAAGCATCATTAGAACCTGGTGCAGAGGAAACGGTACAACTAGAACTAAAAGACAATCAAGGAAATCCCACCAAAGGACAGTTTACAGTCATGGTGGTAAATGAAGCGGTGTTACAACTTTCTGGTTATCGTCCGCCAGATTTGGTGGATACAGTTTATGCAGAACAGCTAATATCTACCCGCTTTAACGATAATCGCGCGGATGTAATATTACAAGCACAAGATGTAGCTAAACCCAAAGGTTGGGGTTATGGCGGTGGTTTCTCAACTGGTGCAGCAAATACTCGCACTCGCACTGATTTTAAAGCTTTAGCTTACTACAACGGTTCTGTTCTCAGCGATGCAAATGGGAATGCACAGATAACCTTTAAATTACCGGATGACTTAACTACATGGCGGGTGATGGCTGTGGCCACCGATGGAAATCTACGTTTCGGCAATGGGGACGCGACGTTTATCACCACCAAGCCACTGCTAACTAATGCTATTTTGCCACAATTTGCCCGTCCAGGCGATCGCATCCTCGCTGGTTTATCTGTAACTAACAACACCGGGAATACAGGAAATCTCTCAATAAATGGCGAACTTAGCGGTACGGTGAAGTTTGCTGACAAAAACCCCACAACTAATTCTTTGCAAACCAAAGCCGAATCCGCAACTCACGCTTACCGCTTTCCCATGGTGGCGGATAGTGTGGGAGTTGGTAAAGTTCGCTTTACCACTCAGCTAAATGGTACAGCCGCAGATGCTTTTGAAGTCCCCTTGGAAGTTAAGCCAATTGAAATTACAGAACAAGTCGTTGAAACTGGTGTCACTGATAAACAGGTGAAGATTCCCCTGAATGTCGATAAAAATACCTTCCCTGATGCGGGAGGTTTAGATATTCAGTTGGCGAGTACTTTGATAACGGAGATTCAAGCACCAGCCAAGCAGGTTTTAGAAGATGATGATTTACCGTTTACAGAACCGGCGGCGAGTCAATTAATCATTGCGGCTAATCTGCAAACTATTGCCCAAAAATATGGTCAGAAATTTACAGAATTTAATCCTAGCCAACAGGCAACTCAAGCAATTGAAAAATTACAAAAACTCCAAATAGCCGATGGTGGTTTTGCTGCTTTCCCCGGACAAGAAAAATCCGACCCTTGGGTTTCTTCATACACGGGTGAATCTTTAGCTAAAGCCAGTCAGGTATTCCCTAATTTAGTCGATTCTGTAATGGTGTCTCGCCTGAAAGTTTATCTGCAAAAAGTTCTGGCGAATCCTGGAGAATACGATTTTTGCAAACAACAACTGTGCAAAAGACAACTGCAACTTAATGCTTTAATCGCACTCGCACAAATTGGTGAAAAGCGCAATACATTTCTTGGAGATATTTATGAACAGCGCAATAACTTTGATTTAGTAACTCAAATTAAACTAGCGCGATACTTATCTCAATTCCCAGAATGGCAAAAGGAATCTCAACAATTAGTCAACAAGCTGCAACAGAATATCTATGAAACTGGTCGCACAGCAGTTGTAAGTTTACCAACTAGTTGGGGATGGATGAGTTCATCTACTGCGACACAGGCGGAAGCTTTACGTTTATTTATTGCCAAACAAAGTAAACCCGAAGTTATAGATAAGTTATTCCAAAGTCTTCTCGCATTGCGACGGGATGGCACATGGCAAACTAACTATAATAATGCCCAAGCATTAACAGCTTTGGTAGAATATAGCCAACTGCAACCCACGCCGCCTAATTTTGTCGCCACAGTGGAATTAGCTGGTAATAAGTTAGGAGAAAATAGGTTTAATGGCTATCAAAATCCTAGTTTACAGCTAAATGTCCCAATGAATAAATTACCTCGTGGTCGTAATGATTTAACACTGCAAAAATCAGGTGATGGCACTTTGCACTATCTGGTTGCTTATAACTATCGCTTGCAGGGAAATCAACCAGGCAGATTTAATGGGTTACGCATAACACGAGAAATTAGTCAAGTAAATAAAGATCAAGTTTTGCAAAAAACAGGTCTTTACGCTTTTGATAAACCCTTGACTTTAGCCTCTGGACAGGTGTTTGATATTGGTTTAGAAATCATCGCCGATCATCCGGTGGATCATCTGGTGATTAAAGATCCGCTACCATCAGGTTTTGAGGCGGTGGATGCAAGTTTTCAAACTACCACAGCTGCATTACAAGCAAAAGCCGATAGCTGGGAACTTGGGTTTAAGAATGTGTACCGCGATCGCATTATTGCATACGCCGACCACCTGGAACCAGGAGTTTATAGTTTGCATTACTTAGTCCGTTCTGTGACTCCTGGTACATTTTCTTGGCCTGGCGCCCAAGTTCATTTACAATATGCACCAGAAGAATTTGGGCGTACAGCAGAGTCTACACTGATATTAGAGGAGCATTCCTGATGATTTATAGCTTAGTTGTCTGCTCCTCTGTAGAATACAAATAAATAATAAAAGCAAGCTTTAGCTTTCAGGAGAAGCTTTGCTATGACTATAAACATTAATATTCAAGAAGCAGAAGTTGCTTTCTCTGAACTTTTGAATCGAGTGAGTCGAGGCGAAGAAATTACAATTACTCAAGACGGAATAGCAATTGCCCGTTTAGTACCTGTTAATCAAAATCCTCCCCAGCGAACACCAGGAAGTGCTAAAGGATTAATCACAATTTCTCCAGATTTTGATGCTCCTTTACCTGATGATATACTAGCTAGCTTTGAAGGATGAGATTACTTTTTGACACCCATACCTTTCTTTGGTGGATTACTGATAGTTCTCGTTTATCATCTATAGTTAGGGCGAGTATCAGCGATCGCAACAATGAGTTATTTTTCAGTGCAGCTAGTGCTTGGGAAATAGCCACGAAAGCCAGAGGAGACTTAAAGCAAGCTAGTCAAGTATCTCGACAAGCTTTTGAAAAAGAATCTCAAGCTGCTGCACTCATTGCCAATCAACTTGATGCCGAACCGACTCGTTCAGTATTACATCGCAGTGCTGCAACTCTTGCAATAGACTGTGGTCAATTCCGAGCGGCAGAACGTTTAATTGCGATCGCATTATAGACAAAAAACCGCCTACGCGAGTTTCAAATTCTTTGAATCCACGTAGACGGACTTGGTTTGTATAGCCGCGATTTCTAATCCCCAGGTATATTCTGAAATTATTTTTCCCTATACCCACCAGCGTAGTCAATCACGCAGACTGTTCTATATGATTTGTGAGTTCCAAAGGCAACACCAGACACTTTAAAAGTGCCGTTAAAAATGTTTTTTCGATGACCGCGATCGCGCACGCCATCATCGATAATTAATTGCATAACGATATCTTGAGCAGAGTTTGGCCCATAACTGATATTTTCACCTGCGGTTGTTTCCCATGTACCATAGCGGTTGATGCGAGTAAAGGGGTTGCTACCATCGCTACCATCATGACCTGTAGCACCTTTTGGGCCTTGGTCTTTAACGTGGTCTTTTGCTCCTAAAGACATACCCTTTGATGCACTCAAGGCTCCCACAGAACGTGCTGATTTCAAAAATGCGATCGCCTCATCAACTGCTTTGACTCCTTCTTGAGTTCGCAAATAGGTATTATTAGAAATTTTGACTCGGTTCCCCTCAAAGCGCTTTCTATAGTTTTCCAAAATGGGCAGGTATCCCTTGGGATTTGTTCGTACCTTATTTGTTTCAACAATTACCTGTTGTTCCAACGGTGAAAGGTAACTCGCCTTTGCCAATAAAATCGGACTAGTTTGTTCAACTACTGCGGGATTCGGGTTGGCTCCAGAGGGTTTAGATTGAAACAGTTGATCTGAGCAGCCGAATATGAAGGCTACTGGTAAAAATACCCAAAATTTCATGCGACGCATCATTACCTCACAATTTTCTATGGATTAATTTAGTGAATTAGAAGAAATAAGAATTTTCAACGCACAGATAAGTCTGTAGACGCTTCTGCCGTTAGAAACGATATCAGAACTTAGGTGAGTTGCCAAGGAAAGTGTAGATTAATGCACCAATAATCTAGATAAAGCTGCCATCACCTTTGTTCCTAAGGTGTGACAAATATATCACTTAATACCTGTTGTAACATTGACAACAGCAAAAAGTAAATAACAATAAGAATCTTTTAATTTTCTCACGCCTGCTTTCAAATTTACACTTTTAGAAACCAGCGTTGCCGATACATCAGAACACCAACAGCCCACCACAACAACACGGTGATTATGGCAAACAACAGGGAACCATTCAGCGCCCCCGCCCAAGATGCGAAAAAATTGTGGTAAATCCAATTGTAGGTATTGGGAGCGTCTTTGCCAGTGCCAATCGTGGTTTTCACTAAAATTTTAATCAATAAAACCGATGCAACGAAAAGAGCGATCGCATTTAAGCCCATAATTTCAAAAGGTTTACTCCAGCGACGCATCAGCCGGACTTCGATGAGTTCATAACAAGCTGCGAGCAATAACAACGCCCAACCTGTTGTAAAGACTACATAAGAACTTGTCCACAGCTTTTTATTAATGGGGAATGTCCACCCCCACGCCCAACCGATAATTAAACAACCGACTCCAAATAATGCTAACCCGATACTTGTGCGTGACTTTACTGACTGACTGCGTATCCATTGCCCAGTGAAGTAACCTGCGAGGACGCTTACTATCGCAGGAATAGTACTGAAGAGTCCTTCTGGATCTCCCATGAATTTGAAACCATCACTTTTATATAGATGTGCTTTGGGAATAATCAGGCGGTCAACATAAGCACCAAAATTACCTTCCCGTGTCAAAACTCCCGCCCCATAATCGGGTACTGCTACATACATCATCGTCAGCCAGTAGCCGATAAGTAGCACTGCTGCTAGTATCCATTGACCTTTACGCGGGAGGTTAAGAACAGCTAGGGAAGCCAGCAGATAGGTAAGGCTGATGCGTTGTAATACTCCCATAAAGCGGATACTACTCAAATCAAAAGTCCAAATACCCTGATTCCAAAAGCCATTTAGTAGTAATCCCAAGGCAAAGAGAATGGCGGCGCGGCGTAATATCCGCCAGTAAACAACTGAGGTTGGTTTATTACCTTCGGTGTACTTTGACAGCGAAAAAGTCATCGCTACACCAACAATGAAGAGAAAGAAGGGAAATACCAAGTCAGTTGGTGTCCAACCGTGCCAATCGGCGTGGGCTAAAGGAGGATATACATCATCTGCGACACCCGCCATATTGACGAGAATCATCGCAGCGATGGTAATGCCGCGAAAAACATCCAGTGAAGTCAGGCGCATAAGCGGAATTTTCTGTTACATGAGTATCTAAGCTACTCCCCTTGATGCACGTAATCAAGCAAAATTTATAGACTTGGATACAAGGTAAAATTTTGTTAAGTCAATTACCACCAATCACTATGCCAATTAAAGTTGGAGATACCGCTCCTAATTTCACTCTACCGGCTCAAAACGGCTCAACAATTAGCCTCCAAGATTTTCGCGGCAACAAAGCTGTTGTGCTATATTTTTATCCCAAGGACGATACACCCGGATGTACAGCTGAATCCTGCGCCTTTCGGGATCAGTATGAAGTGTTTAAAACTGCTGGCGCTGAAGTTGTCGGCGTAAGTGCCGACTCCAGCGAATCTCACCAGCGATTTGCTGCGAAATATAATCTACCTTTTACTTTGTTAACTGACAAAGGCGACCAAGTGCGGAAGCTATATGGCGCAACAGCAGCCTTTGGCTTATTCCCTGGTCGCGTTACTTACGTTATTGACCAACAGGGAGTTGTGCAATACGTGTTTGATTCCATGTTCAACTTTAAAGGTCACGTTGAAGAAGCGCTGAAAACTTTGCAACAGATTGCGAAATGAGGGAATGGGGAATGGGGAATGGGGAATGGGGAATGGGGGAAGAATTCTTGATAACTCCTAACTCCTAACTCCCTACTCCCTACTCCCTACTCCCTACTCTCTACTCCCCTTCCCCTATTTAGAATGCGACTTTTCCGGCATGACAATATTCGCGTAGGTTGCTTTGCCATTCTTGCCGTTGGTATGACCGTTACCATTGCGGGGTTGAATCACGCCATAACCGCCGTGGTTGCGTTCGTAAATGACATTAATCTCGCCAGTTTCAGAATTACGGAACATATAAAAGTCGTGTCCTACGAGTTGCAGTTGTTCTGAGGCTTCTGCAAGGGTCATTGGCGGCATGGAAAAATATTTGGTGCGGACGACTTCGTTGGGTAGTTCGGGGGTACGATCGCCAATTAAATCTGTGACTACCAAATCTGCAACAACTGTTTCTGTTGGTAGGGCATGAGTTTTCTGGTCTTGACGTCGTTCTTTGTATTTTCGCAATTGACGGGCAATTTTATCTGCAACTAAGTCAATGCTGGCATAGAGGTTTTCGCTGCTTTCCTCGGCACGGATAACGCTACCATTGGCATAAATAGTTACTTCAGCTGCTTGTCTAGTATTAATTCGGGGATTACGGGCGACGCTAAGATGCACATCCACTTCATTTGTAATGCTCTGAAAGTGACTAACTGCTTTTTCAATTTTTTGATGTACATACTCACGAATCGCATCGGTGATTTCAATATTTTTGCTGTGGATGACAAGCTTCATGTAATACTCTCCCACTAAATATTTGAATGTGTGAATTTGCTTTGTATGAAAAGAAGTTGCGGTAAGCTCTATTACTCCCGCCAAAACAAATTGTGAACTATTGCATCTACTGCTAGTAAGCTGTCTCTCAGCTTGCTGCATCTGAGTTTTTATCAAGTATACCCTTGATTTACCTCCTCATCTCTGCGCTTATATCCAATTGGATATCCACTTAGAACTCTTGAGTGAGGCAATGTGAATGGTAGCTGTCGTGACTACCTTCTTCTTTAAAGCAAGGCTTACAAAACTGTTGATAGTTGCTCCTTCTGTGTTCGGTTGAAGTTTGCTTGCTAGTGTTCAATAATACAAGTCTTTGTGGAAGTTTGATTCTGTTTGAAATGCAAGCAATGTTATAAGAGTCATCGGCCAATGCATTCGTCCTTATTGTCTTGGCATGATTCTTATTGCAGAGAATTCCTCCTAAAACCTATTGAGGTTAATATTCAAGCTAGCACTTTGTATTTTCTAATGCAGGTTCCCTTGACTTTCCTTTAAAATCCTTTGCAAAACTTAACATTTGTTGACTCCAATCCTCTAATTTGAAATATATTTCGTCCTCAATACAGTTGATTTTTCGACTGATCCATAGTATGAAAACACACAAGAACCGTTGTTTGCTGTATAACCAAGGATTAATGCCTTACTTAGAGGCTCATAGATGGCAGCGATCGCTCCTGACTGAGCGCATCCATGACTCCAGTCTAGATGACGTGTTAATTTTGCTAGAACATCCACCTGTTTACACTCTGGGACAAGGAAGCAACTCAGATTTTCTCAAATTTGATATTGACAAAGGTGAATATGATGTGCATAGAGTTGAACGAGGCGGCGAGGTTACTTATCATTGTCCCGGTCAACTGGTGGGTTATCCAATTTTAAATCTGCAACGTTATCGTCAAGACCTCCATTGGTACTTACGCCAACTCGAAGAAGTAATAATTCGCGTATTGGCAGTTTATGGGTTGCAGGGAGAAAGAATTCCGGCTTTTACTGGCGTTTGGTTACAAGGGTGCAAAGTTGCGGCTATTGGTATAAAAGTCAGCCGTTGGATTAGTATGCACGGCTT
Organism: Nostoc sp.; assembly: GCF_036917815.1. Taxonomy (GTDB): domain Bacteria; phylum Cyanobacteriota; class Cyanobacteriia; order Cyanobacteriales; family Nostocaceae; genus Nostoc. The sequence continues at coordinate 77,173 of NZ_JBALEK010000101.1, forward strand.
TGCATTAAATGTTTGTCCAGACATGACAGGCTTTGAGCGTATAGTACCCTGTGGTATTTCTGACAAACCTGTAGGCAGTTTAGCCGAATGGATTCCAGATATCACCTGCCAAGATGTGCGTTTTTACATAGCACAGTCCTTTGCAGAAGTCTTTGGCGTGGAATTAGTCGAATCTCAGCCGCAAGGATTTTTCCAGTCTGAGTAAATTCAGTTTGTAATTATGTAAGAAATACTATAGTAGTCCTATTTAAATTGTGAGACACTGAAGAGAGTAGTCGATATTTAATAGTATCAAAATAACTATTTAATACCAATTTGAAAAAAGAACGTGACAGATATAAACCTAGAAACCTAGATTAAATAAGGCTTTCTGAATTTTGAATTTTGAATTTTGAATTGGTATTTTTACGGCTGTCAAGCACAACTTTACGCGTGAATTACTCAAATAATCTCCAGGTATATGCCCCATCGCTAGCGTCTTTGAGAGAACGTGATTGGACAGCTTTGATAGAACTATTTGATAGAGATGACGGTGATGACATTGAAGCTGACATCCACAGTAGTTTGTTTTGGTTGATACCTGAACCTTGCTGGGAAGATGATCCCTTTGATTTCTTGCGCGAGTACCTTTGAAGAGTTAGGAGTTATCGTTTACGTGAGGTACACCCGTAGGGGCACGGCATTGCCCATTGGTGTCAACTTAAGCTAAAACCCTTTTCAAATCTCGTTTCTAGCCTCTGGCTGGAAATGCTGCTCCTGGCGGCTCTGCCGCCAGTAAGGGAGGCGGCAGCCCCAACGACGGGCATTCCCAGTCTCCGACTGGGAACGAGGCAATCTAAAAGCTGGTTCTAGGCTTGCTTTCACGTTAAGTTGACACTCATGGGCATTGCCGTGCCCCTACACCTCGTGATGTAACGTTGTACTGCATCTGAATGGGAACCGCTATATGAGTTATGAGTTGTGAAAAAACCTTTCATTCCTAACTCCTAACTCCTAACTATCTATCGTTGAGGCGACTGAGGAAAATACGTAGGCGATCGCTTTGAGGATTAGTCAGCACTTCATAGGCTGAACCTTGTTCTGTGACAATACCTTTGTCTAAAAATATCACCTGATGGGCTACTTCTTTTGCAAATTGCATTTCATGGGTGACAACCACCATTGTCATCCCTTCTGCGGCCAATTGCTGTATCACTTGCAGAACTTCGCCGACGAGTTCAGGATCTAGGGCGCTGGTGGGTTCGTCGAATAGCATGATTTGGGGATTCATACATAAACTACGGGCGATCGCTACTCGTTGCTTTTGTCCGCCTGAAAGTTGTTCGGGATAAGCAGAGGCTTTGTCAAGTAAGCCAACTTTTTCTAAATATAATCTCGCTAATTGGGCGCTTTCTTTCGGTGTTTTACCCAAAACTTTCTGAGGGGCGAGGGTCATATTTTCCAGAACGCTGAGATGGGGAAACAGGTTGAATTGCTGGAAAACCATGCCTACTTGGGTTCGTAGCTGCCGCAGTTGGCTATAGTTGATAGTGGGGCGGGATAAGTTGATCCCGTTGATGATTAAACGCCCATTGTCAATGGTTTCTAGGCGGTTGAAGCAGCGTAGTAGAGTACTTTTACCACAACCAGAGGAACCGATAATTGCAACGACTTCTCCCCGGTTGATTTCGCCGGTGATTCCTTTGAGGACTTTTAGGGAACCAAAGTTTTTTTCGATATTGTCAAAAATAATGGTGGGGATGGTATTGTTCATTACTTATGTCAAGCTGCTCTACAGTTGATTGTAAGGTTTTAATGAACCGCAGAGGGAGAGAGAAAATAATATGGCTATATTTAGTTTTATCCGTTGGCTGCGCTTATTTCTAGTTATAAGTTTTAGCTGTTTGTTACTGGTTAGCTGTGCTGTGAACTCTAGTGTGGGGAAAACTCTGCGGGTTGCTACGGAACCTGCATTTCCACCTTTTGAGTTTAAAGGACAAGCTGGTGAGTTGGAGGGTTTTTCTATTGATTTGATGAATGCGCTCGCTACTGCTGCTAACTTTAAAGTGGATTTTCAAAGTCTGCCTTTTGATGGCATTATCCCAGCTTTGCAAGCAAAAACGGTAGATGCGGCCATTAGTTCGATCACGATTACAGAGGAGAGGGCGAAGAGTGTTTCTTTTTCCCGTCCCTATTTTAAGGCTGGGTTAGCGATCGCAATTCGCACAGACAATCAAGATATTACTGGCTTTGACACCCTCAAAAATAAGAAAATTGCAGTACAAATTGGTACAACTGGAGCTGCAAAGGCTAAAAGTGTTCCGGGAGTGCAAATTCGCAGTTTTGATTCCGCACCTCTAGCCTTGCAAGAATTGCTCAATGGTAATGTGGATGCGGTAATTAATGATGCACCTGTTACTTTATATGCTATTAATACGGGCAATCTCAAGGGAATTAAAGTAGTACAGCAATTACTGACAGAGGAATTTTACGGCATTGCTACAGCTAAAAATTCGCCGAATTTGGCATTAATCAACCAGGGTTTGGATAGGGTGTTGAAAAATGGCACTTATGCCCAAATTTACCAAAAATGGTTTAAAGCCGAACCACCTAAATTACCAGCTAAATCAGCATTTGAGAATCAAACTAACACTAACGCACCTAGAATATTTACTTCAATTAGCGTAATTTTGCAGGCTTTTCCAACTCTATTACAAGGTGCATTGGTAACGTTGCAATTGACGATAATTTCTGTAGTATTTGGTTTAATTGGCGGTTCCCTCATTGGTATTATCCGCCTTTCTCGTATCGCACCTGTGCGTTGGGTGGCGAGGGCTTATGTAGATTTTTTTCGGGGAACGCCTTTATTGCTGCAAATTTTTATGATTTACTTTGGATTACCAGCAATTTTGCAAGAACTGGGTTTGACATTTAGTTTTGATCGTCTAACTGCTGGGGTAATTGCTTTAAGTTTGAATAGCGCCGCTTATATTGCCGAAGTTGTTCGTGGAGGGATTCAATCAATTGAACCAGGACAAGCAGAAGCAGCACAATCATTAGGTTTGAGTTCCGTGCAAACCATGATTTATGTAATTTTTCCCCAAGCTTTCCGGCGGATGATTCCACCTTTAGGTAATGATTTTATTAGTTTATTGAAAGATACTAGCTTAGTTTCTGTGATTGGGTTTGAAGAATTACTACGTAAAGGACAGTTAATTATTGCTGACAATTATCGCCCTTTTCAGATTTATGCAGGTGTAGCGGTGATTTATTTATGTTTGACCTTACTTTTTTCACAAGCGTTTAGTCGCTTAGAAGTGTGGATGAATCCGGTTAAAGGCCAGAATAAATACGATACCTAATAGTTTTTCAGTAGGGTGTGTTATGCCATAGGCTAAAGCATCTTAACAGACGAGATAAATATGGTGCGTTACTTTGTTAACTAATTTGGCATATCAAGTTATACGGCTTGAGAAGGTGGATAATATATAGATAGAATGCTCCACCGAACGAACAAATTATGTTATGTCAGCAAAAGATAAATTTCACGATTACTGTTGCTAATTTATGATATCGAAAATGAGGTTATTATCAGATGGCTAACTTAGATAAATATAGAAAGGACATTCAGCAGCTATTAACAGTATATAGTCAGTATGAGAAATCTGATAGTGAAGTGGAAGCACAAACTATCTTTGATACCGAACACGACCACTATCAATTAGTATATGTGGGTTGGGAAAACAAGCGGCGTGTATATGGTTGTGTATTACATTTAGATATTAAGAATGAAAAAAGTTGGATTCAACATAATGGAACGGAAGCTAATATTGGTGATGAATTAGTCGCTTTAGGCGTTGCTAAACAAGATATTGTCTTAGGATTTCACTCGCCTTACAAAAGACAGTTCACAGATTTTGCTGTAGGTTAATATTTGATCTACTGAAAAACATTTTTCGTTTGAATCAAGGAAAAATATATGACAATTCTCAACGCTCGTAATTTATCTTTAGAAGAAGTTCATAGTATGTTTGGCTTTCAAGAACAATACAGTGACTCATTTTCTAACTACTTATCTCTGGAACCTCTCACGGAAGCAGAACAGCAGGAACTCAAACAAATTCAGCATGACTTTGATAGATACCTGACAGCAGGCAAAGTTTATGAAGGTCTGGTAAAGTTTCTTGCAGTTGCCCCTTTATTAAGATTAGCTGGTTTTTATCGCTATCCTATCGAGATTGGTTTGGGGGAAAATATTGCTGATATTGAAGTTGAAGATGAAGATATCAAAATTAAAGGGAGATTTGATATTTTAGTTATTAGTAAAGCTAAACATACCAAACCTGAAATATATTTTTTGGTACTATTAATTGAGTCGAAAAATAGTCAGATTGATATATCAACAGCTTTACCTCAGCTACTCACATACTCTTATATAGATAATCAAAAATCAATTTGGGGATTAGCGACTAATGGTAGAAGTTATCAGTTTGTCTATATTGAACAAGGAAATCCCCTGATTTATTATCTGTTACCAGAATTAAATTTGATGGAAAGAGAGCGTTCAACTCAGTTGTTACAAGTTTTAAAAGCAATTTGTCAGCTTTAAAAGGTAATTTAAATAGAGCGATCGGAGCGAAAATTTATTCCCGCACGAGCCAAGAGAAGCAAAGAGAGAAAGACTGAGTTTTTATGCTACTTTACCAAAACTACGATCGCCATGAATCTCAATCACCAGATCAACCAGTGTTACATCTTTTACCAACTGATTGATAAATAATTCCGGGTGAAGCGATCGCCAAAAATAATTGACAAATTGCTCTATCTCTGTATCGTTCATCCCCGACTTACCCGCAGCAATCATCTGCTGTTCCGCCTGTTTGCGCCACTCCAAAGAATAGCGGTAATCGGTGGGATAGAGCAAAATTAAGCTGTCTAATCGCTCCCACAGTGGTAGATAATCGTGGAGGCGAAGATTCATATCACGGGCGAATGCTCTATCCTCATCTGTGAGAATTGGCGGCGGTGCAGTATTAAATACATCTGGGTTGATTGGTCGCACACCCACAAACCAACCTTCAAATAGTATAATATCCACACCTGTTACCATTTCTGGAGTCGTGCGATCGCCAGCGCCTCTGTATGCAGATTTATCAAAGCGGGGAACCATAACTGGACTTTGCGATTGGCGAATTTGATCTAGTACATTTAAGCCTAAGTCTATATCGTGGGTTCCTGGTGGACCTCGCCAAATCAAGCGGGGATCTTGCTCTATTAAAACCAAGCGATCGCTGTAAGTTTTGTATAAGTCATCTAAAGATAAACTCAGAGTGTGATATCCTAAATGCTGGATAATCAAGCTGAGAACCTTAGACATTGTAGTTTTACCAGTACCTTGTACTCCCAATATTCCCTGAATCATCGGGCGGCTTAACTGTTGGCGCCCCAATGCGAGTTTCATCCCCAAAGGAAGCCACAAGTCCCACAATACCTGTAACATTTCCTCGGGTTGTATCTGGAGACTAGTTTGGCAGAATTGACTAAAAGCTGGGAACACAGATTTTAGTAAATGCGATCGCCTTTCTATCACTTCATGGACATTTTCCGGTGTGATCCCAAAAGCTTTTGCCCTTGACTGATCTGACAGCGCAGCAACTCTAGCTTGCTGCTGCCAAGTTTCCCCCACCGCATCCGTTGCCAGAATTTCATTCAGCCACAAATTCATAAATTCATTATCTCGCTACGATCCGAGCTTAAAGGCTTCCAGAAACAGACTGTAAGTGAAACCAATTTTGAGCAGATTTAGTGAGTCTACTAAGAGCGATCGCCTGTCCAAAAAGCTACGACTGTAAAATATCCTACTAGTAATTTCCGTCAAAACTACTAAAAAACCAGCTGCCACAATGTCTAATTCTGCCCGTTGACCGGCTGTAGTAGAAACTGCGTTTCCCAGAAAAAAACCGAACAAAAAACTAATTATCAGCAACGATAGTCGCCGCCAAGGATTTAAAAACCATTGCCCCAAGCGTGTAGCAATGGCATCCAACAAGTTATTGAGACGAGTATTTTGCATTAAAGGGACTTCTGGGGCAAAGTCAAGATATCTTCAAATATATCTATATTAATTAAGGAGGATATTGGTTTTAGAATCAGCTTGTTTGTTAATATTGTATATATCTATTGGGCTTCCAGTGTTAATTCAAATTTGACCATTTTATCATCTTCAGGGAAGTATAAACCCTTAAGGTGCTTGGTTCTTCTTGGGTGGGCATTTCCCCGATCGTAGCCAAAAGCAGACTTTTCTGCCTATGCCACAAGGTTTGATTGTTTATTTATTGGAAATCCCTAAAAGGCGGCTTTTCCTCGCCCCAGATAAAATATACCAGTTAGATTTATCTAAGGTTTGAGAAAGTAAGCCTTATTAAGGCCGCCAGTACAGCACGGCGTAAATTGAACTAACATCTCAATTAATCAGACTTTTCACGTTATATGTAAAAGTCCACAAAAAACCTAACCCTCTTCCCGCGTCGCTAAGGGGGGAATTTTGAAGTCTCTCCCTAAAAGTAGAGAGATTTTACAGATACCGTAAAAAGTCAGATCAATTAAGCAGACAACAAGTTGCTTGAGCCATTTGTTAAAGGTAGGCAAACTTCCGCCATAGTGTAGTAGCGGTTTCACGGAACTTTTTTTATACAAATGAATGGGTTTAGTAGGTATCAAATTTTATTTTTTTATCTAAGGCTACGGTCAAAATCCGAAGCAATGGGTGTCTATACCTCTTGTTTGTCAAACATCAAAGAATTTATTTACTCCAAATGTTTGCTACTCACAATGATATTTATAATACATTCGTATCCTTAATTTTAGAAAAATCTATATTAGGCTACTTTGTGTGATTGTCTTTTGGGATAATAGGCTACTATTTGGTCAAGCCTAGACAAAATATTTATTTCTAATAACAACTATCAATATGAAATCTTTAGTGTATCGTAACGTCGGTGTTACAGCTTGTTGCTTGGGACTGCTTGTTGCTTTGGTGGGATGCTTTGGAGTTAGCGTATCCTTTGAGTCCACAAACCCAGATACATCTTCACAACAGCCAACTGAAACTGCCCAGTGGAACTCAACTTCGTCTACACCTGTTTCACCTGAAAAAGGGATTTCCGCTAGTCTTTCTACTCCAGCAACAATTCCAACCAGTGAAGTAAAACATAGCACTAAAGAGAATACTTATCCCGTCTTGGCAGATCGTGATAAATCAGCTAGCATTGCCAACCAACAAGGGAGTTTGCGAATTAGCAATCAAACAAATCAGCCCGTGCGGTTAGCTCTATTGGCGCGACAGTCGGTAGCAAAAGGCTCTGGTACTAAACAAACTAACTATGATGTACCGGCACATTGGGATTTTGATCCCCAAGAAGGTAGTGATAAGGGATTGATTTTATCTCTACCTCAAAATAATTTAAAGCTGGAGAAGGGAGATATTTTAGTTGCTTTTGCAGAAGATGGTTCACGTCGTTACTGGGGTCCTTATGTTGTCGGGGAAACTCAATTACCTAAATGGAATTCCCAAAACAGAGAATGGCAACTAGTACTGAGTCAATAAATAGTGCTGTTAGGGGATAGCTAGAGTTGAGCCTGTACGGAAGCAATTTTTGGAGGGTGGACATTGTTTGGCGTTTGCTCAGACGTTTATTTTTACATAGCTACCCCACAGTTGCTAAAGTGTTGAATAATGAGTAAAGAAAAATTGTTAAATTTAAAACTCCGAAGAACAAAAGATAGATAACCAACGACTATTGATTAGTGATTGTTGACTATTGACTAATGAGAATGAAACTGAGTGTTAAGCACACTGTTGATCAGTGGTTCAACAAAATAGCAAAAAATCCAGCCCTTGGTGTAACTGTGTCGATTTTGTGGCTGATGGCGATTAGCTGGATAGCTTTTGGGTCAAATTTGGGCAACACTGGCTTGGTTGATGAGACAGAGCCGCTATTTGCCGAAGCTTCCCGCCAGATGTTAGTCACAGGTGATTGGATAACCCCATTTTTCGATGGTGAGACTCGTTTCGATAAACCCGCTTTAATTTACTGGTGTCAAGCGATCGCTTATGCAATTATTGGGGTGAATGAGTGGGCAGTACGTCTTCCTTCTGCGATCGCCGCCTTAGGCTTAGTTTCTTTAGCTTTTTACACCATATACTGGTATCTGGGGAAACAAGACGAATTAGAACAAGTTTCACGTCCTACTCGCCGCTACTTAATATCTTTTATCGCAGCAGCGCTCATGGCACTCAATCCCGAAACCATTATTTGGGCGAGAACGGGTGTCTCTGATATGCTACTCACCGCATGCATGGCATCAGCATTGTTGTGTTTCTTTGTAGGGTACGCAGGGAAAGGGGCTGGGGACTGGGGACACTTCGACAAGCTCAGTGCATCGCTGGGGACTGGGAAATTGGCGAGTGGGGAGGAATTTTCCCAATCCCGGCGTGAAACGACCTCCTTTTTGCCCAATAAGTGGTACTTAGCTTTTTATGTGCTGATTGCTGGCGCAATTTTGACTAAAGGACCAGTGGGAATTGTCTTGCCAGGGATAATTGTTGGTGCTTTTTTGCTTTACGTGGGCAAGGTGCGAGAGGTGTTGCGAGAAATGCGCCTCTTCGTAGGTATACTGATAATTATAGTTTTATCAGTGCCCTGGTATGCTTTGGTAATTTGGCGCAATGGCTGGAATTACATTAACTCCTTTTTTGGTTATCACAACCTAGAACGCTTTACAGAAGTAGTTAATGGTCACTCAGCACCCTGGTATTTTTACTTCATAGTGGTGCTGCTAGGTTTTGCGCCATACTCCGTGTATTTACCAGCCTCTATAGTCAGACTAAAGTTTTGGCAGCGATCGCATTGGCGATCCCTTGAACGTTTTCAGCAATTTGGTTTATTTGCCTGGTTCTGGTTTGCTAGTATCTTTGTCTTTTTCTGCATTGCTGTCACCAAACTCCCTAGCTACGTATTACCTTTAATGCCAGCAGCAGCAATCCTGGTAGCCCTGTTGTGGAGCGACCTTTTTCCAAATATAGAGAATGAAAATGACACGGAGAAAGTATTAGATAATTTATCCTCATCCCCACGTCTCCCAGTCCCCGCATCACTCGTCTGGAGTGGTTGGGTGAATGTAGTGTTTTTATCATTTTTGGCAACAGCACTGTTTAACATAACCCATATATTAGGTACTGATCCAGCCATAAGTAACTTCCACGAACTAATTCAAAAATCTGGTTTACCAATAATAGCGGGTGCAATTTGGCTAGTTTGTGCCGTTTTGGTTGCGGGTTTATTATTAAGTCGCCGATGGAACTACGTTATCAGTATTAATTTAATTGGGTTTGTGGCGTTTATAATTTTTGTCTTAACGCCTGCTTCATTTTTTATTGATCGAGAACGTCAATTACCCTTAAGGGAATTGTCTGCGATCGTCCTAGAAGCAAAACAACCAGATGAAGAATTGATCATGCTTGGTTTCAAAAAGCCCAGTGTGGTATTTTACAGCCACATTCACGTAAATTATTTAGGATTTCCCCAAGAGGCTATAGACCATATTAAAAAACAGGCTGCCAAAGGACTAAAACCTGCCTCAGTGCTGCTGTTGGCTGAACAAAAAAAGTTTTTACAAATGGACTTACAGCCAGATGATTACAAGAATTTATCGACCAAGGGTGCTTATAACTTGGTTCGAGTTCCTTTTAAGAAAAAGAAAAATGAAAAAATAGACATATCGTAATGGGGAATGGGGAATGGGGGAGATGAGGGAGAAACAACTAATGCCCAATGCCCACTTGCCCTGAGCGGAGCCGTACCACTTCGTGGAAGCAAGCTACGCGTAGCGTCTCGTAGAGAAGGGATGCCCAATTCCCAATGCCCATTAACATTTGCCGTTGTAACCATTGACAGCTAATGCTTGATTGATCTGGCTTAACAGGTCTTCCATTGAGATCGATCGCGGTAATATTTGAGTAGCGATCGCACCCACAACAGTTTCTATGGATTCCAAACCATTCTTCTTCTGCTTGTCAATTTCCTTGTAAGCTACCCCAGGCTGAAAACTGCTTTCTGGACTATTTAAGCGCTGATTCAGTACCAAAATCGGTGGTAACTTGTCAGGCGAATCCCCTAATGTTTTCAGGGCTTTTAGCACGTCTTTGTGGATAGCAGATTCTCCTAAACAAATTAGCAGTAAGTCAACGCTTTGGTGGCGAATTTGTTGTAACACTTCTGCCCAACAAGGACTCATCGCCGCTTTGAAGCCTGCTGTTTGGAGATACTGAATTAAAGCTTGGAACCACTCAGAACCCCGTTCCGCAGTTTCACTACTAATTGAGCAATCTTTTTCTCTCCGATAACTCTTAACTTGCTTGCGTCTTACCTGGGGAAAATCACGTAGCATTGTCAAATCCACTACCAAGATGTTAGGCGGGCAACAAATACCAGAAGCAATTTGCAGTACTGATAGTAAAGCATCTGTTTTCTCCGTGCGACTGCTGTTGTCTTTAGCAAATGGTGTTAAGTAAGGAAATACAGATAACCCTGGTATCTTAGAAGCTATTAGGGTAGTTCCAACATCGCAAGTAACTAGGGGTATAGCCGCCAAACGTGGATGCCCAATTAGTTGTTGCAGATAAATTTGGGCGGTGGTGCTTTCGACATCTAGCAAAATTACATCAAACTGCCATACCCGCGCCAAAAGTTCTGCCTGATCTAGGTCATCGACTTCAATCACCCGATGTTCTCGAAGTGAGGGGTGGGGATTGACCGATTCCAACTGGGGATTCACCAACCGGAGAATTCGCAGTGGGGTTTTAGTTGGGATAATTGCACTATTGTTTAACCCTAGCTGCGGAACTGCTTGTACAGTAGATAATTTTTCGAGAACTGGTGCTAAAACCTGATGCTCTACTGGCAAACTTAAGAAACCATCGGCTCGGTTAGCAAATGCTTGATCCTTTTCGGCTCCCGTCGCGGTTACAATTACAGATATATGACGGGTTGCGGTGTCAGATTTTAGTAAAGTCAGCACATCCCAGCCTGATAGTAGGGGTAGCAACGGATTCAAAAATATCACTATTGGTTGCAAGCGCCGAGCTTTTTCTACTGCTTCTGTTCCCGATCGCGCAATCACGACTCGATATCCTAAACCTTTAAGTTGCTCGGTCAAGTCTTCAATATATCTGGCTACTGCCTCGACTACCAAAACCAACCGTTGGGAACTAGCAGGATAATGCTGTGTACTAACATGACGAGCTGCTGGGGGGTTTTCCCGTATCTGTTGGTGTCGTGTCTCCTCGTCTTCTCTGATTCCCGTATCTGGTTCAGAAAAGCCTGTTTTTGGGGGGCTGGGCGGGAGAAGTAGGGTAAACTGGCTACCTTTTCCTTCACGAGATAAGAAGCTGACATCTCCTCCGTGGAGACGAGCTAAGGCGCGAGTTAATACTAGCCCCAAACCAGTGCCTTCAAATTGGCGGGTAAGGGGATTTTCTAGTTGTTGGAATTTTTGAAAGATTAAGTGTTGCTGGTGTTCAGGAATGCCAATGCCTGTATCCCAAACGGTAAAGGCAATCCATCCTTCCCAACGACTCACCCGCAGCCCAATTTCGCCGGATATTTCGGTGAATTTAAAGGCGTTGGAAAGTAGGTGTACTAGCATCTGGCGTAAGCGCAATTCATCTGCCACCATTTGATCTAAGCCTAGTTCAATGGAAAGGCAGAATTGAGGATCAGATGAACGGGTATTTGGAGTTGGCGAAGCGGGTGTAGCTTTGGTAGTTTGAGTGTGGATAGCTTTAGCTTCCGATAAGGCGCGATCGCACACAGCCCGAATTTTCACCGGAGTCAGCGTCAAATCCATTTGCCCCGTTTCCATCCGAGTCAAATCTAAAATGTCATTCACCACACTCATCAGGTGGCGTCCACTTTGATGAATCAGTCCCGCATAACGGGCTTGACGCTCATTAAGTTCTCCCAACTGCTGATCCACCAGCAAGCGCGATAATCCTAAAACGGCAGTTAGGGGAGTTTTGAGTTCATGACTAATACAAGCTAAAAATTCATCTTTCAAGCGATTAAGTTGAATTAAATCGGCATTTTTTGCTGCCAATTCTTTGCAAAGCTGCTGCTGTTCAGTCACATCAGTAGCTAAAACTAACCACAAATCATTGCTGAGTGCAACCTCATCTTCAGCACTCATCACTTTAAATTCAGGACTATCTAAGGGAATTTTGGCAAATTGCCAGATTTGTTCTTGACCATTTTGCACTTCGACAACGCAGGTACAAGTACCCACTTGACTATCCAAATAGCACCGACTGTAAGATGCTTCTTGCTGAGTCAGTTCCTCTTCACCATCATGCTCATTCTGCCTACCATTGGCATGAACCTTGATTGCTCGTTGACTGACATATTCTGGTGTTTCCGAGAGGTTAGGGACAAGTATTGCCTCCACCTGTTCCCTAACTCTTTCTGGATCTTTCAGAGCTCCTAATTGCTGCCACCAGGCGGGATTTCGTGCTATCACCTCGCCAGTACCCGTTTGCAACATCAAAGGCCAAGGCAGTCTTTCCAGCAAGTGTACCAATGGTTGGTGTCCCAAGGACTTGGATTCATTTGGTCTAGCATCATACTCATAGCGATGCTCACCTGAACTTTGTAAGCCAGCCATACGTTCCTTAGCTAGCGATCGCAACAGGCGTGAACTATCCAGCAGCCCCAAATATCGACCATCAGAGTCAATCAGCGCCCAATCTAAATTCTGGTGTTTTTCGCCTTGTGGATCACACAAGGGCAAGCTCAATTGCTCTACACGCTCATAAGCTGATATTGTCTGTATTGGCTCAATTAGACCTTGACCCCAGGTAGAGAGTGATTGGTGTAAATTTAGATTTTTATCTTCACTATGTGCTAATAATTTTGGGATTAAACGGGCAGAATACAGCAATCCGATGGGGCATTGCTGTTGATTCACTACTACCAAGCGATCGCACTGCTCTTGCTCAAAAATCTCCAACACCACTGCCAGAGAACTTGTTTGAGGGCAGCTAGGTACGGTTGCCTGAAAGTCATAAAGCGGGTAATCTAGCATTAACATAGGGCTTTGGGGGTCATTCTTCCCGTGGAAACCTTCGGCATTTCCATCTGCCAGTTGATGGTCTTTTCGCCTGAAGCCATATCCTCTAAGAAGACTCATATAAGCAACTCTGGTTATTTCAACGCCATTAAAACAACGGGATTTTTCATCACGGACACTTGCTTGTGGACGAGTGCATTTTTCCTAGAAGCGGCGTTTTTCATTTGTCGCAACTAGCCTCCTCCAGTGTCTTACTGGTATTTAAACTCCTCATAGATAGCGACGGCTAAAACAATTATGACCCCAAAGATTCGCTTTAGAACCTTGAGGAATTATAATGATTTGGAATGCGACAATCCTTTAAGTTCGTTTAAGTATCTTATCAATGAGCAAAATAGAAAAATCTATCTATTTATATACATAGATATGCAAATGATGAATTAGCTACTGTGTCTTGCGATGCGGACTAGTACCCGATCGTCAAAGGTAGGGGCAATTCATGAATTTCCCCTACCCGAAAATCAGGATTTCGGCTATTGTTTGCGTAAGTACTGCCCAAATCGCGCAACTTGTCTGGTTAATTGAGATGGTAGATGCATTTACACCGTGCTGCACTAAGTTGTTGAGTAGCTAGCACTATCTGGTAATACAGAGTCTCTGGGGTGCAATGCACACCTAGTACTACCCTAGAAGCGTTAGCCAAACTTATCAGCCCACATTTCTTGGTCAGGGCGATCAAGGAGATATATTCAAGAATAGATGTTATTACCGATCTTGATTCTGAAACTTGATGTTAACAAATGCTTAGATAATCCAGTTGACTTAGCCAATCAAAAAGGTTTGAGGGCGTGGTCCGGGAAATTTATTGACGCAATTATTGCCAAATTTTGCTACCTACCTGTTGCTGCAACTACCTTTGCAAAAACCAACTATTTACCAAATTGTCTGCAACAAAATCCAAGTAAGACATACACTGGCAAATATATCTATGTATTTGCCAGTCAGATGCAAAAAAGCCAACAGCACTTTCAGGAGATGACTCCAGTAGAAAGGCAAGGATTATTAAGACAGCTTAAATCAGATTATAGCCTGATTCTTATAGATTATTTTAGCACAGATAAAACACTCAAAGATAAAATTGATAAATTTATCAATACCATATTTTATGCTAATATTCCTGTGCCCCAAATAATTGAAATTCACATGGAGGTAATTGAAGAATTTTCTCACCAGCTAAAATTAGAAGGAAGGAGCAATGAAACATTACTTGATTACCGCCTAACCTTGATAGATATCCTAGCTCACCTATGCGAAATCTATAGGAGTTCGATTTCTAAATAAATTAATTGATGTTCAACTTGGTACAAGCAACTGCCGTTAGTGATTCCCAATGGGCGAACGATGTTGTATTTTGATGATCGTGACTAGCCATTAAGTATATGAAGAAACCCAGAAAAACCTACGTTCTCAAGCTTTACGTAGCAGGGAATACCCCTAATTCCGTCCGGGCATTAAAAACACTCAAAGATATTTTAGAACAGGAATTTGAAGGTGTTTATGCTTTGAAAGTGATTGATGTCCTGAAAAGCCCGCAACTGGCGGAAGAAGATAAAATATTGGCAACGCCGACATTATCTAAAATTTTGCCTCCACCCGTTCGCAAAATTATTGGGGATCTTTCGGATAGAGAAAGAGTATTGATTGGATTAGATTTGCTCTATGAAGAATTGAGTGAAGAAGATTTTGAAGAGTAAGATTTTAATCATAAAAAATTGAGTCCAAACTTTAGTCAGTAGACAGGCATAATTAAACATAAAAATCAAATTACAGCTCGTAGTGAGCGATTTATCGCTCAAAACAATGATTATCAGAACTAAAGTCCTTACTACAAACTTTAATTTATTTACGCCTAGCTACTTTAGAAAAAATAGGTTTTCATCCCAATTTATTATCAAGCAATGAGTGAAAACGAGCAACTAGAACCAAAGCAACCACCGAAAATTGGGGGTTTAGAAAAAATTCGGACAATGATCGAAGGGTTTGACGATATTAGTCATGGTGGTTTACCAATTGGTAGAACTACCTTGATTAGCGGCACCTCCGGCACAGGCAAAACTTTATTCTCTCTTCAGTTTCTTTATAACGGTATCACCTACTTTGATGAAGCAGGTGTATTTGTAACCTTTGAAGAATCACCGAGTGATATTATTAAAAATGCCAATATTTTTGGTTGGAACTTGCCACGGCTAATCGAAGAAGGCAAATTGTTTATTCTGGATGCATCTCCCGATCCAGAAGGTCAAGATATCGTTGGGAATTTTGACCTTTCTGCACTCATTGAGCGCTTGCAATATGCTATTCGTAAATACAAAGCTAAACGAGTTTCAATCGACTCAATAACAGCCGTATTTCAGCAATATGAAGCGATGGGAGTAGTGCGACGCGAGATTTTTCGCCTGGTAGCACGTCTCAAACTGCTGAATGTCACCACTGTAATTACCACTGAACGTGGTGAAGAATATGGACCTGTTGCCTCATTTGGAGTAGAAGAATTTGTTTCCGATAATGTCGTAATTGTTCGTAACGTTTTAGAAGGAGAACGCCGCCGCCGCACAATTGAAATTCTCAAATTGCGCGGTACAACTCACATGAAAGGCGAATATCCCTTCACAATTACTAATGAAGGAGTTAACATTTTCCCACTGGGAGCAATGCGCTTGACTCAACGTTCTTCTAATGTCAGGGTATCTTCTGGTGTCAAAACCTTAGATGAGATGTGTGGTGGTGGTTTCTTTAAAGATTCAATTATTTTGGCAACAGGAGCCACCGGTACTGGCAAAACCCTGTTAGTCAGCAAGTTTATTCAAGATGGCTGTCTCAATGGAGAACAAGCGATATTATTTGCTTATGAAGAATCACGTGCCCAACTATCTCGCAATGCTTCCTCTTGGGGAATTGATTTTGAAGAATTAGAAGATCAAGGTTTACTCAAAATCATCTGTACCTATCCTGAATCAACTGGTTTAGAAGACCACTTACAAATTATTAAATCAGAAATTGCTGTATTCAAACCAGCTCGCATTGCCATTGATTCCCTATCAGCACTAGCGAGAGGAGTGAGCAATAATGCATTTAGGCAGTTTGTAATTGGTGTGACGGGTTATGCTAAACAAGAAGAAATCACTGGTTTCTTTACTAACACAACTGACCAATTTCTGGGAGCGCATTCCATTACTGACTCTCATATTTCTACGATTACCGATACAATAATAATGTTACAGTACGTAGAAATTCGTGGAGAGATGTCGCGGGCAATTAACGTATTCAAAATGAGAGGCTCTTGGCATGATAAGGGAATTCGTGAGTATAATATAACTGCTGATGGTCCAGATATTAAAGATTCTTTCCGAAACTACGAACGGATTATTAGCGGTGCCCCTACTCGCGTTAGTATCGATGAAAAGGCGGAACTTTCTCGCATTGTTAGACGTTTTGAAGACAAACAGAGTTCCGAACCCTAAATTTAGTATCGTAGTATGTTCTTTCTGAAGTTTAGTATCGTGCTATATTCTGTGGTGAAGACAGGTTTTCTGCCGCTAGTATTGATTTTTGTGTGAGGGGATGCGGTGAAAGGACAGCAATTATTTTATAGCTTCTTACCTGGTGTGACAGCAGCGGTCTTAACAACTCAGGCTGCTTGGGCTGGTACTGTGAAAGTAACAGGGATACAGATAGCGTCTTCTCCTAGTGTTTTGACTTCTACTTCTGGTCAAGACTTGGCTGTAGACACGACTAATACGGAACTGCCTAACACGGCAGATGTTATTGTTCCAACCCTAGTACCTGCTTTTGGTTTTACTAAACTTAGTGTGAAGCCTTTAAATAATAACAGTATTCCAGTATTCACGGCTGGAAATACTGATGTGCCAATAAAACAAGTACTTAAGAAAGGTGAAGGTAGATTTTTCAGTTTGACACCTACCTCTAATCCTTCCCAAGAGCTAGATGTTAGCCGTTCTGCTCAAAGCGACCAAAAAAACAGTAATTCACACCCGAATGGGCAGAAATTAAAGAGCGTAGTAGTTCCTGACTACACTTCCAAACCTCCTTCTGTCCAAGAAGAAATTTTGTCCATGTCTTCTGTACAGCAGCCAGTGGCTCAACAGATAAATACTGTTAATCAGTTGCAGTCATTTTTACAAACTTCAACTACCGGGTTAGGAGCAGCAAAACTGTTGTCAGCGCAGAAGTGTCCACAAGAGTTGGGGAAAAACAAAAGTGATTCCTCGGCTTCTTTGCGACTAGTCTCTAGCACCTGCTTAGGACAAAATACGGCTGGAGAACGTTTAGCTCAGAGTAATACTCAGACTCCAGCAGGTTCGGTACAGCCTCAGATTCTACCAGGAAACGTAACTCCTGCGCCGGCAGGTTTGGTGCAACCTCAGACTGTCCCAGGAAATGTAACTCCTGCGCCGGTAGGTTCTGTGCAAGTTCCAGAGAACCTCAGTCCCAATGCCAATCCCCTGCAATTTCCCACCAAGCCAGAGGAAGTGAGACTTGAGGGAAATCAGGCGATTACTTTGGCACAGGCTCTAGAGCTAGCACGGCGTAACAATCACGATCTACAGGTGTCGATATTGCAGCTAGAACGCAGCCGTGCTGCTGTCCGCGAGGCACAAGCTGCCTTGCTTCCGACTCTTGGTCTTACTGGTGATATCACTCGCAGTCAGTCTGCTTCTGGTCAGCTTGAGGACCAATTATACCAACAGGAAGGTTTACTCTCTCCTAACGCAGGCATACCTGCGACAGCTTTCAACGGATCTGCACAACTGACATATAACCTTTATACTTCTGGGAATCGGGAAGCTACCATCAGACAGGCTGAGGAACAAGAGCGCTCCGATCAACTGGCTGTAGAAACTCAGTTTGAGACAATCCGTTTGAATGTTGCCACTGACTACTACAATCTGCAACAAGCAGATGAACAAGTACGTATTTCCCAGTCGGCTGTGCTGAACTCCGAAGCTAGTTTGCGTGATGCACAATCTTTAGAGCGAGCTGGGGTTGGTACGCGGTTTGATGTGTTGCGAGCGCAGGTGAATTTAGCAAATTCCCAACAAAACCTGATTAATGCTATCTCTCAGCAGCAAGTTGCCCGTCGTCAGTTGGCGACTCGCATAAGTTTGTCCCAGTCAGTGAATATCAGCGCAGCTGACCCTGTACAATTAGCTGGTCTTTGGAACCAGTCACTAGAACAAACTATTGTCCTGGCTTTTCAAAACCGTTCCGAACTGCAACAGCAATTGGCGCAACGTAACATTAGCGAACAACAGCGACGGCAGGCACTTTCAGCACTAGGCCCTCAAGTTAGTTTGGTAGCCAGCTACAGCCTACTAGATCAGTTCAATGATAATATCAGCGCGACTGATGGTTATGCGGTAGGAGTCAGGGCAAGCCTAAGTTTGTATGATGGGGGAGCCGCAAAAGCAAGGGCAGCTCAGGCAAGGTCTAATATTGCGATCGCCGAAACTCAATTTGCTGAACAGCGCAACCAAATTCGCTTTCAGGTAGAACAAGCCTATTCTACCCTGCAATCTAGTTTGACCAATGTTCAAACCTCTATTACTGGTTTAGAAGAAGCTAGAGAAGCTCTACGTTTAGCGCGTTTGCGATTCCAAGCTGGTGTAGGCACTCAAACTGATGTCATTAACTCTGAAAACGACCTCACAACAGCTGAAGGTAATCGAGTCTCAGCAATTTTGAATTACAATAAGGCTTTAGCTCAGTTACAAAGGTCTGTTACCCTTAGAGCGCTACGCTAGTTAGCTGAAACTCAACCGTCAATACTTTTGACTGGTGTTGTGTTTGGTAATACGCTTTGCACCTCCCTTCAGGGCATCACCCAGTCCAGTAATATTTCTGATGAAAAACTCCAAGAAGCCTCATATTTCGGTGTAATTACTGAAATATGAGGCTTTTTAGTAATAAAAGCTATATTGAAACAAGTCTTGGCGCTAATTGTATAAATTGAAGACAGTTCCGTGGGCTAAAAAGTAGAGACGTTGCATTGCAACGTCTCTTATTAAGTCTTAGGTGGTGTAAATGATCTTATGTTCAGGTACAATGTCGCCGCCGGAAACTGTCTGAGTCAACACAGCGCTTCTACCGTGTGTGATTCTAAGGGAGATTATTCTATGTCAATTTCCGATGTGCTTCGTACAGTCTCGTTCTTCCACGATTCCAGAGGCAAACAGTTCAAAGTCGGCGGTTATCGACCAGATCCTATTGATCCAAGAGATAAAAAATACGGTGCTGGACGTTATCAACCAGAACAGTTACCGCCAATGGTCGATTTACGTCCCCACATGACAGAAGTGGAACAGCAGGGAGAATTGAACAGTTGTACAGCGAACGCAATGGCGGGAGCTTACGAGTATCTGGCGATGCGTCAATTTGGCTCGGCAGAGTATGTGAGTCGCTTGTTTATTTATTACAATGCCAGATTCTCTGATGGAACCGTTGAGCAGGACGAAGGAACTTATTTACGCACCTGTATTAAGGTACTGCGAACATACGGTGCTTGTATAGAAAAAACTTGGCCTTATAGTCAAAATAAGGTGTTTGAAAAACCCCACGAACAAGCTTATGAGGAAGCAGAAAGCTTCTTGATCGATGACGCTGAACGAATTGACTTGGATTTGTACGCAATGCGCCACTGTTTAGCGGAAGGTTATCCCTTTGCCTTTGGTTTGCAGCTGTTCAGTTCCTTTGAGCAAGCTAAAGATACTGGACGAGTACCAATACCAAATTCAAGCACCGAGAAACTTTGTGGCGGACACGCAATGCTGTGCGTAGGATATTCTGATCAAGATCGGATGTTTTTGGTTCGTAACTCTTGGGGGCCAAGCTGGGGAGACCAAGGCTACTGTTACATTCCCTACGATTACATTACCAATTCTGAGTTAAACGGTGATTGTTGGACTATTAAAAGTGTAACCGACCTCGACTTAAGTCAGGATGTCTGGTGCGATGAAGGCTCCTTCTTTGATATGGTTCTCTCTCTGGCTGTTAGTGAACTAGAATTTGCACAGAACGAGGATGAAGATGAATCCGAGGATGACGATGAAGATGAATCCGAGGATGACGATGAAGATGAATCCGAGGATGACGATGAAGATGAATCTGAGGATGACGATGAAGATGAATCCGAGGATGACGATGAAGATGAATCCGAGGATGACGATGAAGATGAATCCGAGGATGACGATGAAGATGAATCCGAGGATGACGATGAAGATGAATC
>NZ_JBALEK010000102.1:0-129846 GCF_036917815.1 Nostoc sp.
CGTTTACGGTGCTGCTAGCTTTCATCCCCTGCCTGAAGTACGAAATACGCAACTACGTTGCTGTTTCTCAGGGGTTTTCAGCATCTCCCTTATAAGCGATTATGCGAACGTAGATATTACCTGGTTTTATCATGACTGGGCGGCGCAATCGAGCATGAGCAAGCATGACCTCTTGGATAAATCAAAAACAAGAACCCCACTTCTATAAGAGCGATCGCTGAGGAGTGAGGTATTAGGGACTTCCGCGACACGTTAAAGGATGATATCGCTTGCTACTAGTTGTGGTGATCCTGTAAGCTGAATCTCAAAGTCAGGCGACTGATTCCCGGCAGTGTTACCGCTAAGAATATCTCCTACATAACGAATCTGACCGGGTGCGGAGAATGCGCTAGCCCCAATGAAAGTGAAGGCTTGGTTGCCCGCTATAGTGGAGTTGGCATCGATGGCAGATAGATCGATTTGATCGCCTGGTAAGTTACCGTTTCCAACAAAGTCAGTGATCACATCCCGTGAAACACCAGCAGGACTATCTGAAACTGAGTTGAACTTGAAAATATCGTTACCTGGTCCTCCAGTGAGAATATCAGTCCCAGTACCGCCAGTGAGTATATCGTTGCCACGACCGCCGTTAATAGTATCGTTGCCACTACCGCCGTCAATAGTATCGTTGCCAGTACCGCCAGCGTTAATAGTATCGTTGCCAGTACCGCCTTTAATAGTATAGTTGTAATTGTCATTAGCACCAACGTCAACGATATCGCCGTCAAAACCACTGCTAACACTAGAGTTGCCCATCCCCGAACCGCCGTCACTAGTTGTAGTTGAGCTTATGCTGGTACCGTCATTGCTATCATTGAAAGTACCGGAGCTATCATTAAAAGTACCGGAAAGGATAATGTCGCTTGCCACTATTTGTGGTGATCCTGCAAGCTGAATCTCAAACTCAGGCGACTGATTCCCAAAAATGCTAACTTGGAGAATACCTCCTGAATAACGAACCTGATCGGGTGCAGAGAATGCGCTAGCCCCAATGAAAGTTAAGGCTTGGTTGAACGCTATACTAGATAGATCGATTTGATCACCTGCACCTGGAGAGATACTGTTTCCAACTCCAACAAAGTCAGTGATCACATCCCGTGAAAAACCAGCAGGACTATCAAAAACTGAGTTGAACTTGAAAATATCGTTACCTGATCCTCCAGTGAGAATCTCAGTCCCACCACCGGACTGAATCGTATCGTTGCCATCACCGCCGTTTATCAATCCGTCTCCGCTGCCAACAAGGCTATCGTTGCCATCATCGCCGTTAATCGTATCGCCAAAACCGCCTCGAATCGTATCGTTGCCATTACCGCCGTTTATCAATCCGTGTCCGCCGCCAACAAGGCTATCGTCGCCATCACCACCGTTAATCGTATCGCCGCCAAAACCGCCCTGAATCGTATCGTTGCCGTCAAACCCGTTGATAAGATTAGGATCAAAAGAATTAGAAAAAGGAACACTAAGATTGTCAGCGCCATTAGTACCGTTAATGGTTGGCATAATGAGTTTCTCCTAAACTTAGGTGGTAAAAAATTACCTCGTCATTTCTCCATCAGAAAACGGCGTTGCTGATTAAATGAATTTGGTTTCCCCCAAAGGCGCAAGGGAAATAGTTTCAAATTGAATTTTGGAATTTCACACTTTTATTCACCAACGCCGAGAAAACAAGGTGGATAAATAACGAGTGGAAAGAGATAACTGAACGAGATTATGATATTACGCTCAAGCGTACTTATATATATAAGAAATAATAAGTAAGTCGGTACAATAAAACCAAGCTGTGTGAAGAAAAGTAAACAAGGCTCAAACGCTCTTTTACCCTACTCCCTACCTTATTCCAACGATAATTATTAACGCCGACCTACTTAATTAACGCTCTCCTAATAAACAGAAATGTTTCTTTACATCCATTACGGGTGATCGCCCGTGACCAGCTTTTATTACTCTTGCCAGATTAAATTTGAAACCCTATTTTGGCGTTAGTCCGCGCAGGCGGACGAGAGTTAGTGTAGCCGCGATTTCTAATCGCTTGGATTATTCTCTCTCTAGAGTCATAGAAGAGCGTTAAAGGGCGTTGCTGAATCATGGGATGATTTCGCTCAATTTGTCACGAGTTTTCAATGGTTTCAACTGCCAATTCATCCCGCATTTATGCAACGCCAATTAAACATATTTTATTGGTATAGCAATCCTAATGCCCCTCTCGACGAGACGCTGGGCGTAGCTTGCTTTTCCCCAATAGTACGCGGACACGAGAAAGCATGAGCCAACGTAATTAAGTTTTGTGGCGGTGGTCTAAATCCCCGCCACAAAACTTGCCATTTTTCCGCGCTCATCCCCCACTAATTGATTCTGATTACGGTTGTAGTGTCTCCAGCTTTGCACCTGAATTCTTCTTCAACACTGAAACTTGCCTTGAAAATAGGGACTGGGGACTGAGGAATAAGAAGCGGGAAAGACATATTTTCATTCTCTCCTGCCTCCTGGCTCCTGCCTTATTTTCAAGGCAGGTCTATCTATTAAAGGATCAGGTCACTTGCCACTAGTTGTGGCGATCCTAGAAGCCGAACTTGAAAATCAGCGCCAAGATTGGCATTGATGTTAGCTTCGAGGATGCCTCCTTCATAACGGACTTGACCAGCTCCGGTGAATGCTTTTGACCCGATAAAAGTGAAGGCTTGCTTGCCCCCTTGAATGGTATTAGCGTCAATCGCAGATAGATCGATTTTGTCACCTCCGAAGTTACTCTTTCCAACAAAGTCAGTGATAATATCCCGTGCAACAGGAGTACTATCTGAAACTGAGTTGTATTTGAAAACATCGTTACCTGATCCTCCGGTGAGAATGTCAGCCCCACTACCGCCAATAAGGGTATCGTTGCCATTACCGCCAACGAGGACATCGTTGCCATTACCGCCAATAAGGACATCGTTGCCATTACCACCAATAAGGGTATCGTTGCCATTACCGCCAGTCAGGACATCGTTGCCATTACCACCAGAGAGGACATCGCTGCTATTACCACCAACAATGGTACTGTTGCCATTACTACTGTTAATGCTAATGGTATTACCATTAACAGTAGTAGTAGTAGTAGTAGTACCACCACCGCTAGTAGAAGAAGTGGAATTGCTGCTAATGTCCAAGAAATTTATTGTGGTTGCCATTAATGATTTTCTCCTAAACTTAGAGGTTCAAAAAACCACTTCACGATCACTTAACGATCGCTTCACGATTACTTCACGATCACTTCATCATTACTTCACGATCAGAAAACTAGGTTGCTGATTAAAAGTATGAATTTGGTTTTCCCAAAGGGCTAAAGGAAACAGTTTCAAGCATTAAAATTGTGCCCATATTTATGTTATATCCTTGGGGGGTAGTTTGTTTTATTTATAAAAAAAGTGAAAAAAAAGTGGCATTCGTTTGTCAAGACTGAATACCACTTTGTATTTTATCAAAATTCCCGATGAGGGAGATATTTTAGCCAGGTAGAGTTATCCCACTGACTGCGATCGCACTGGCACAAAGGGAGGTAATAGCTGTCCCAAATATCCACCAAGCAGCATTGGCAACGGTTTTTTTGGTTTCTTCGGCTTGCTTTTTAGCTTGCTCTTGGATTGCTTTCAGGCGTTTTTGGGTTTCTTGCTGGATGCGTTCGGCTCGTTGCAGTACACCATCCCGCGCCGCTTCTATTTGGTTGATGATCCTGTTAGCATCCTCCTCAGAAATATCCTCACGAGAACTGATGACAGCAACTAGGGTGTCACGATCAAATTGACTGAGGCGATCGCGCAATGCTTCAAATCCAGCTTGTGGATCGTCGAAAACTTTGGCAAAGTCTTGCTTAATTCCTTCATAGTTGAGTTCAGAACGATCCAGGGAGTTTAAATAGTTGCGAACTTTGGCAAAAACCCCATCGAGAACTGATTGCACTCTCTGCTGAATCTGCTGGAATTGTTCGACGATAGAACTACGAACAGACTCAATTTGCTCCACAATCCGGTTAGCTTCCTCTTCTGAAATATCCTCACGTTGGGATAATAGCGCCACAATTGTCGAACGATCAAATTTCGAGGCGCGATCGCTTAAATTCCCAATTCCGGCGCGGGGAGAAGATAGGAGTAATTGCAAATCGCGTTTGATTCCTTCTGGGTTGAGTTCTTCTTTATTGGTATTACGTAAGTATTCTTCGAGATTGGCTTCAAAATCTACAGCTTGTTGAGCAGTACGCTTGGCCAAACGTCGTGGCGCTCTGATAATATCACCAATCGCATCTTGGGCGCGATCGATAATTTGATTAACTTGCTCTTGGCTCAAATCTCCGCGCTGACTCACGAGTTTAACCAAGGTTTCTCGATCAACATGAGATAAGCGATGTCTGGCGACAAGCCGCTCCGCGTCTACGCGCAGTGCTAAGGCTCCGGCTTTGGGATCATCGAGTAGTTTTTCCAAATCGCCTCTGATCCCTTCTGGATCAAGTTCTTCCAAGTTGGTATTGCGGAGATATTCGGCGATCGCTTTTGTAGTTTTTTCGTACTGTTCTTTCGCTTGCTGCGGTACTTGCAGAATACTATCCCGGACTGCTTCGAGCTGATCGAGAGTTTGGTTTACCTGTTCTTCGCTCAAGTCTTGACGCTGACTGAGCAATTGTACCAATGTATCGCGGTGAAGCAGCGCGGTCTTGGGGGTTTCCCCCATGAGCGACTGCTGAACCCCGGAGGGGTCAAATTGGGATAGGCGCGATTGTAAAAGGCTAATTCCCGCTTGCGGATCGTCTAGCAAAACTTTAAACTCACGTTTGATCGCTTCGGGATTCAGTTCGTCTTTGTTAGTGTTCCGCAGATATTCTTCAACCCTTTGGCGCAGTTCATCAGCTTTCACCTTTGCTTGTTCTTGCAATTCTCTAGCACCATTCAAGAGATTATCGCGGTTGCGTTCGAGTTGACTAACAATATTATTAGCTTCCTCTTCGCTGATATCTTGACGCTGTTGGAGCAATTGGACAAAAGTATCGCGGTCAAATTGCCCGAAGCGGCTACTTAAATCTTCAAACCCAGCTTTGGGATCTTCCAGCAACTTGGCAAAATCTCGTTCAATACCTTCAGGATTGAGTTCTTCTTTCCCCGTTGAACGTAGATAATCTTCGATGCGGCTGCGGAAATCTTGCCCTTTTTCACGCGTTTGAGCCTGTTTTACAGTTTCTAAAACTTCCGAGCGATCGCTTTCCATCTGTTCAGCAATTTCTTTCACCCTGGCTTCGCTGATATCACCCCGTTGCTTCAGCAAGTTGGTAAAATATTCTTGATTGATTTCTTCCAACTCTCGTCTCACAGTTGTCGGATCTGCATTTACGTCATAGATGACTTCTTTAAATTCATCTACTAGGGTAATTCGGTTAAAGTGCCAAGGAAAGGAATTCAATATGTACTCTTCTATATCTGCCTTAATCGCGTTTTCGAGTGATATTGGCAATTTTGCAGATACTTGCTCAGTTGCTTCCTCTCTAAATTTTTTGAGTTGTTCTGTAATTTGATCGACATCGACATCTTGAACTTTTTCTTTTAGCTTTTGCAACTGAGTTGTAATTTTGTTCACATCGATATTAGAAAGGTTGACTCGCTCCAGAACTGCTGGTGCAGCAGCACTCAAACCATATCGAATAGCTTGTTTAATCACACCATTGCCATTACCAACTCCGACTGTAACCAGTTCTTGAAGCCGTTCACCTAATTGCTCTGAATTCAGTTCTTCGGGAGTGGCAGACTTAAGCAAATTAATTACTTGTTCTGTAGGATTTTGGCGATTTAAAGCTTGTTGCCAAGCACCTTGAAATTGGTCAGCAATGCCATTGATATCTTCTTTCGATAAATCTGTACGATTGCTGATTAAATCAACAAAGGTTTGGCGGTTAATGTTTTGCAATAAATCACTATTCGCAACAGATTGTAAATCTGTATCTTTAAGAAGCTGGTCAAATTGATTGCGAATTTCTTTGGTATCCAGCTTTGGTAGTTGCAGAGAACCTAAAGAACTTTTGAGCGTATTTGTAATACCTTCAGTATCAAAACCTGAAGTGAATTCCCGCCGAACTGCGGCTGTAATATCTTCAGCAGTAGAAACTAATTGTTTTTTCGCAGCATTAGCACCGATACCAGCAGTTGCTGTACCCATCAGAGCTTGAAAACCAGAAGTAACAGTATTAGCAATAGAACCGATAAAAGAACCTACTGCCGATGAACCCAACCAAATTACCAGTGAGAAATAGGCAGACCAAATGACTACACCGATAATTGCGCCTAAAAATGCACTTTCAATTAAGCTCAGTTTTACTGCTAGAAAACAAGCAATAAATAATGCAATACTAGCGGTTATCAACGCCCAAGCACCAGCTTTAGCTTGAACTTTCCGAATTGTCTTACCCAAACCTTCTGATTCATCATTAGAATCTGAGTCAATTTCCCAAGATGAAATTCCGACAGCGAGGGAAAAGTTTGTCAATAACAATTGAAAGGCAAATGCCATCAAAACCCCAGCTAGTAATGCTACCAAGAATTTAGGACCGGAAAAAAGAAGTGATGTTTCTTCTGGAGTTAGTGCTTCTTGAGCTAAAGTTATCGGCGCTAATCCAAAAGGCAGCCAGTTCCATCCCAAAATACTTAAAAAACTTTGAAACATAGGACTTTCTCACTTGCACTAAATTAAATATCCATTTAGAAAATGGCTTATTTCTTACCTTAATTATCAGTTATATAATTTGACACTTTCTTAGGTAATAAGTTTATTTGCCAAAAGTCGTATTTAGAAACTAAATGAGTGAAAAATAAAAAGATCCCCGACTTCTTCAAGAAGTCGGGGATCTTTTTCTGTTGGTGTTTGCAAGATATAAAACAATATTTTTTAGTGTGAAATTTCCGCTAAAATCTTAAAGGATAGAATAATTTGTATCTAAATATTTTTGTAAACACGAATTAAATTGTAGACTTGAGATTATTTTACTCATTTAGATAAAAACACCTATGTCTAATGATAGAGATAAAAATTCTTCCAAGCGATTGATGAAAGGTAAATAGAAATATGTATTAATAAGGGTTATTAGGAGCTATACATTAGTGAATAATTTATTTTGGCTGAGGAGAGAAAATAATGGTTGTAGGTGTACAGAATAAACGTGGCGTAGGCGTATTTTCTAATCGTCGAGATGTAGAACATGCGCTACATGAATTGAAAAAAGTCGGCTTTGACATGAATAGAATCTCTGTCATTACCCAGGATGGAGACAAAGATGATATTGCTGGGGCTGAAGTGCGCGATCGCGTCGGTAATAAATCTGACGAAGGCTCTAAAGTCGGAGCAGCTACAGGCGGTGCTTTGGGCGGATTGACTGGCTTATTAGTCGGCCTTGGCACTTTGGCAATTCCTGGAATCGGGCCAGTTATGCTGGCTGGAGCCGCAGCAACTACCCTAGCTACCACCCTCGCTGGCGCAGGTATTGGCGCAGTGGCCGGTAGTTTGCTTGGTGCATTAATTGGTTTAGGAATTCCCGAAGAACGAGCCAGAGTTTACGACGAACGTGTAAGACGGGGACACTATTTAGTCATCCTCGATGGCACAGATGCAGAAATCCTCAGAGCAGAAGCAATTCTAAATCAGCAGGGTGTGGAAGAGTTTGGCATTTTCGACAACCCAGATGCTAGCAATGTAAATGCTGATTATGTCACTCCAACCCCTATTTATGGTACTGTTACTAAACGTGCGATCGGGGTATTTTCTCATCGTCGAGATGCAGAAGCAGCAATTACAGAATTGCGAGATGCGGGTTTTCCCTTAAATAGAGTCTCCATCATTGCCAAAGATACAAACGGTCAAGGGATCGCTGGTATAGATGTAGATAGAAACGTTGGTACTGGTAATAAAGCAGACGATGGTGCAAAAGCTGGAGCAGCTACAGGCGGAGTTGTAGGCGGCTTGACTGGCTTATTAGTTGGACTTGGAACTTTAGCAATTCCTGGAATCGGACCGGTGATTGCAGGTGGCGCAGTGGCCACAGCTTTGGCGACAACATTGGCTGGTGGTGCCATCGGTGCAGCAGCTGGGAGTATTGTTGGCGCACTCGTTGGCTTGGGAATTCCTGAAGATAGAGCGCGAGTATATAGCGATCGCTTCCAAAGAGGCGACTACTTAGTAATTATCGATGGTACGGAAGCTGAAATCCACCAAGCGGAAGCGATTCTCAAACATCGAGGCATTGAAGAATTTGCGATCTATGATGCTACTGAGATCAGTGAACATCGCCCAGGTTTCGACCGAATAACCCATAATAGCGATCGCACCAATTACTCAACAGAGCCCGATCTAAACGATCCTGCCGTAGTCATTATTGACCGTCGTGATGAAATACTTTAACCCAAAGTAGTTTTAACTGAGATTAATTCTCCAAAATTGCCGGAGCAATAAGTTGGAAACTTTGCTCCTCACTTGTGCCGCAAATATCAACAAATTTCACTTTCCGATTCAGAATTAAACCTATGCAAAAGCTAACCCCCTTCTTAATTAGCGGTCTTTTGGTTTTTAGTGTCGCCGCTTGTGATAACGCTGCTAAGACAAGTGAATCTGCACCCAATAATGCTAATGATGCTCCCCAAACACCGACAGCACAAGTAACACAAGCTTCTCAACAAGACGCACAAAGTGAAGTCCGTAGAAAACAACTTGATGCTGATATTCGCGCCCGCGAACAGCGCAACAATACCACTGGTGGCGATACAACCAGAGCTAAAGGTGATCTAGCAAGTGAAGTTCGCTCCAAGTTAGAGGCAAACATACCCAAGAGTCAACTAACAGTTAATGCGGCAGATGATGGGACTATCACCGTTGGCGGAACTGTGAACAATGCGAAGGAGTTGGCTAAGATTGAACCTTTATCTAAGCAAATTAAAGGTGTCAAAATTGTAGTTGTTAAAGCAACTATTGCCCCACCAAAAAGCTAAGGCAGCTAACAACAAATCAAACTGAGTAGGTAGGCATAAATAAATTTCGATGCTCTTACTCAGTCTTAGTGGTCAGTTATACTTATAACTGACTACTAAGAATTGACAACTAATGACATGAATAAATATAATTATTGATGTTCAGTTATACAAACTATTGTAGTGGCCGAAAATAAAAACTATGGAAACCGAACAACAGCAACGTGAATCTGTCAATCGTTCCTTATCACAAGGGATGCTAGCACTTGAAGGTACTGATACTGTAAACTTGCCAAAGTTACCACCAGCCCGGGAATCGGAATCTCAATGGCAGCAAATTAGCAGACAAATTTCTCAATTTTTGCAGCAACTGCCCGAATACTTAAGTAGCTTTTTTCAAGACTACAAGCAGCCTCTAATAACCGTTGCTTTAATTTTGGCGGCCATTGTTACAGCTAAGGTAGTACTAGCAGTACTGGATGCAATCAATGATATTCCACTACTATCACCGCTCTTTGAGTTAGTTGGAATTAGTTACGCCACTTGGTTTATTTCTCGTTATCTAGTGAAGTCTTCAACTCGACAAGAATTAGCTGATGAAATTCAATTCCTGAAAAATCAATTTGTCGGGGAATAAATTACTGCCCATTAAACTAGTAAGCTAAAACACATCTAATTTGCATATTAAAATTTTCTTAACATCTTGTGGGGTGGGCAACATGAGCGCCTTGATTAAGTCTGTTAAGCAACCAAATTTTGAGTAGAGGCGAACAGTTGTTCGCCCCTACTCAGTAACCATTTAAACGAGAATCGCCATAACCTGAATTAATATTATTCTTTCGGATACATCAAAAGATAGAGAACATCACATTATATTTTAATTTAAGTCACTTCTAAAGATAGTAGCTCGGAGATAAAAAACAGCCTAATCTAGTTTTTGAAGTTATTTAATACATTCTTTAACGAGGACATAAATTATGGCTAATGAAGCAGTTAAGAAAGGTATCGATTCATCTGATCGAGCGGAAGTAGATACTTATGATCGCGGCATTATCCCAGCAGAAACAGCTGCTCGAATGGAAAGAGAAGGAGATAGGTATAAAACACTCCCCACAGAAGAAGGGGAGTCAGATGCATCTACTAATGACCAAACCGATCCAGAAAGTATCCGCACCACTGACGGCTATACCGTAGACAAAGAAGGTTTGTTAAACAACTATGCAGTTGAACCGGAAATGTACTATGAAGAACCGGGTGATGCACGCAAACAAGCAGCAGAAGATACGGCAGAACGTGTTGAAGAACTTGGAGAAATTAATCAGGACGAGGAAGGCAAGTTGACACAAAACGGGGACAAGCGCGGTAGAGGTCCAGGAATAATTTAATTAACAACTATGTTTTTGCTGGGTGCATTGACACGTAATAAGGCTAAATAGGTGGTTTGTAGAGACGCAATCATTGCGTCTCTATTTATATGTATGGGCTAATATTTGCAGAAATATGCTAGAGGATCTTTGAAAAGCCCTCTTCTGAGTACCAAAGCGTTCTAGATCCTCCTAAATATTTTCCCCAATGCCCCAAGTAAGTATTTTTCCGGTCTTTCTTCACAAAATCTTTATATAAAAACTGGTGACAACCCTCATACCTAAAATGATATGCTGTGGTAAGTAGATGCACCCTGATGATCTGGAGAGCTGCTTAAGTGGCTCTCTTTTTTATTTTATTTCTGTGGTATTTACGGATAACTTCATAAGATTATTAGAAATAATTTCAGTAAATGCACCTTGATGATCTGGCTGACTTTTCACGTCATGTGGAAAAGCCTATGAAAGACCTAACCCCCGAGCAAGCTTCCCGACACGGGAAGGGGGAAAATTCAAAGTCTCTCTCCTTGTAGGAGAGAGAAATAGAAGTGAGGTTTTCCAGATACCGTGAAAAGTCAGGATGATCTGGAGAGCCACTAGGGTTGTTCTCCTTTTTTGCTTTTGTCTTTCGTCATAATCAAGGTAAAAACAATTAGGCCAATCGCCAACTGGTGCATTCTTATTGCCAAGTCCTAGCGTCACTCGTAATGTGTTATTATCTACCTCGATATTCTTAGCTATTTGTATAATACAGTGCTTGTTTTTGTTATCCCACTCAAAAGTGCACAAGTTTCCAATTCCTGGGAGCGTGTTACGCAATTATTTGAAAGATGCATTAAATCAGTTTGCAATCAAACCTCACCTAACTTTCGCGTTATTGTTGTTTGTCACGAAAAGCCCAGAATAGAATTCACTCATTCTCACATCACATATATTAAAGTTGATTTTTCCCCTGCCAATGAGACTGACCCTGTAGCAAAAGGGGACACGGATAAAGGGCGTAAAATTTTAAAAGGATTGATTTATGCTCGTCAATTTTCTCCTACTCACACAATGACAGTTGATGCTGACGATTGTGTGAGTCAAAACTTAGCTAAATTTATTCAACAACACCCTGATTCTAATGGATGGTTTATAAATAAAGGTTATAAATATCAGGAAGGGAGTAATTACATATATATCAAAAGAAGCAACTTCTATAAAATGTGCGGCAGTTGTAACATTATTAGATATGATTTGAATGATTTACCCGAAATCGGTGAATATAATCGTGGCTACGGATACTATAGATATTATATAGACCACGCCAAAGTCAGAGATATTTTAAATAACAAAGCACAAGCCATTAAATCATTACCATTTCCCGGAGCTGTTTATATTTTGGAAACAGGTGAGAATCTTTTTGATAACTCAAAAAGATTGAGATTTAGTATTTTTAATCGCAAATTACTAAGTCAATCAGTTAGAGATGAATTCGGATTATACAATCTACAGCAATCCACAGAAATTTGTCAACTATAATAGATTCTCTGAGAATGATCGGCTACAGTGCCAGTATGCCAAAATTCAAATCTAAATCTCAGCAATCTAAAAACTCGAAAAAGCAGACTAAAAAGGAAACTTCTACCCTTAGCCTGAAAGAACAGTTAGCCCAAAAGCGCAAAGCAGCCCAAGGGCGTAAAGAACTCACTAGCTTACTCACCACCGCCAGCTTTGTTGCTGTCTTCGTTGGTATTCTGCTTTTTTTCGTCGCTGGAATTAAAGCAGCAGTTCCTGCTGCCTTGGGGATAATCATTATCTCTCTTTCCTACAAATACCCGCGCCAAGCCCTATATGCCTTCATCATTTACGTACCTATTGGGGGTACTATCACCTACTATTTGGGCAATAGTCCCATACTCCAATTAGCTAAGGATGCCTTTTATGTTCCAGCCCTAATTGGACTTTGGCAGACTTGCCGGAAACAGGGACTACCCATAATTATTCCCCAAGGCATTAAAATCCCACTTTACATTGTATTGGGTTGTAGTCTGCTAACACTGTTGTTTGTTAATGGTGGCCAACAGTTTAACCCGCCTAGCGTAGGATTATTAGAAAAAGCAGAGAAAGAAATACCCTTAGGAATGGGAATTCTGGGACTGAAAGTATTTTTAGGCTATGTCCCCCTGATTGGTTGTGCCTACTATCTAATTCGCGATAAGCGGGATTTTCTATTTTTATCCCGTCTTCAGATTGCCCTGACGCTGATTTGCTGTGTGCTGGGATTGATTCAATACCTGTTACTACTAACTGGTGTATGTCATGGCACTAGAGGTCTTGAAGGAAATGCCCTATTTGTCACATCACTAGATGCCCGGTGTTATTTTGGTGGAGCGCTCTTATATAGTCCCGAAGAAGGAGTTGTTCGCCTACCAGGGACATTTGTAGCCCCTTGGCAGTGGGCATGGTTCTTAATTTCCAGCACCTTTTTTACCTTTGCCACGGGCTTCACCGACCCCTCCCCAATATGGCGGCTGGTTGGTTTAGGTTCTTTAGTGACAGTCTTTATTAATGCTGTAGTCTCTGGACAGAGAATCGCCTTAGCTTTAGTACCAATCTGCTTCGGGATTTTGCTATTGCTCACTGGTCAAATTGGCAACCTGAAACGATTTATCCCCATAGGTGTAGGACTTGCCTTGATTTTGGGAATTGCAATGGTGACTAACCCTGTTCTCGTGCAAGAGAGAACCGAGAGTTTTACGGGTCGCTGGGAGGCTTCACCACCTCAAGATTTTATCGTCCAGCAATTTGCAGAAAATTGGAAAAACGTAGACGGTCCGTTGGGAAGTGGCTTAGGTCGAGCAACGAACTCTGCCCGGGCATTGGGTCAAACTAAGCTTGTGGAAACCTATTACCCCAAAGTACTTTATGAAGTGGGAATTATTGGAGTACTCGCTTTTCTGGGTTTGGTAACAACTTTAACAATTATTGGCTTTAAAACCTATCGCTCCATAAAGAACCGTAATTTCCGCAGTTACGGAGCAGCTTTGTGGGTGTTTATATTGTTTATTAGCTACAACACCTACTACTATCCTCTGGATGTCGATCCTGTTGCTGTCTATTATTGGTTTTTTGCTGGAGTTCTTTTTAAATTGCCAGAATTGGAGAAACAAGATAAAGAAGATACCAACCCCCAGCAAAAAACAAAGAAAAAACGTCTCAAAACAATTTAAATCAGATAAAAATGGCAAAAGTTATTATATGCGGTCAGAACCACATCAGAATTCCTAACCTACCACGTCATTCTAAGCATACACTAATCCACCTCAAGTCTTTTCCTACAGGCAGATATCCTATAGAAAAACTTTGGTATCCTTTAGCAAGCTTTCTGCCTTGGCAACCTTTATGGGAAAAATACCAAGCTATTCATTCTTTCAACAGAATTTTATATACAAATAAGCCTTGGTTTCTCACCTTTGAAGATCATCGGTTTTTATATAGGAACCCTCAAAATAAACAAGAGGCAGTAATTTATGAATTATTAAACAACCGTTTAGCGCTAGATAACTGCCAAAAACTTATAGCCATGTCAGATTATGCAAAATTGAGATTTATTAACCGGATAAAAGGCTGGAAGATAGAAGAAAAATTAATTAATAAATTGGATGTAATTCATCCCAACTATACTGCCAGAGTTAATCAACCGAAAGCTTATCAGCCAGACCAAAATTTACAGCTTGTTTTTGTAGGACAGGACATTGCTAGAAAAGGTGGAATTGTTGCTTTAAGGCTAGCAAAGAAAGCTGAAAAACTCGGTTTACCTCTGACTATCCATATCATATCGGGACTGGGACGCGGTTCAGGAGTACCTACAGATTTTCCCGATAGCAACAAATATCTGGAAGATTTAAAGTTACTGAATTTAAATAATGTTGTTTTTCACAAATATATCCCTAATGATCAAGTTATGCAGATACTATTGCAAAGCCATTTTCAATTAATGGCGACGCTACAGGATACCTATGGCTTTAGCATCATTGAAGGATTTTCAGTTGCCACACCAGCAATTACGACTAACGTATGTGCCTTGCCAGAGTTTATTCGTCATGGAGAAAATGGCTATATGTTAGAATTACCAATTAACGAAATTAGGCACTGGAGTAATTGGCTGCACGGAGAGAAAACTAAAACTGATGAATATTGGGAAATTGTCAATAGCACATACGACTATTTAGCAGAGCAAGCATTGCAACAAATCATCCAATTTCTTGATAGAACTGATAAACAAGAACATTATGAATTTTTAAGTGCAGGAGCATTAGCCCAAGTACAAAATGTGCATAACTCTGAAAAACAAAATGAGTTATTTGATAATCTCTATACAGCAGCAGTGTAAACAATTGATTGAATCTAATTCAAGAAGAAT
Organism: Nostoc sp.; assembly: GCF_036917815.1. Taxonomy (GTDB): domain Bacteria; phylum Cyanobacteriota; class Cyanobacteriia; order Cyanobacteriales; family Nostocaceae; genus Nostoc. The sequence goes on from NZ_JBALEK010000102.1 coordinate 14,781, forward strand.
TCAGAAGTCAGACTCAAGGCGCTCTTGCTATCAATCTTCCATCACTCTAGGCAAGTCAAAACTTTAAAACCCTTATTTAAAAAGGCTTTAAGCGTTTTTTATGCTTCAAAATGTTTTCAATGTTTTGTTAGCAATAAAGTGTTTAAACCTTGAGCATATCTGGATTTTAAAATTAGGGAATTATTTTTTTGATTCCCAATTTGATGAAAGAGGGATAGCTGGCTTATTTGTAGGAGTATGCGGACTCGCTCTAAGCGAAGCCATGCCGAAGGCTTTACGCTGCACTATCTATCCGCCTGACTCCTGAATTCTGTTTCGATAAAAGCAATAGCAACTTACTGAATTTCATGAAAATTAATTTTTACAAGGCTATTATAGAAGTAGTAAAATTACTTAATAAAAATCATGAATAATTGGCCATTAATTACTGTAGTAATCCCGACCTACGGGCGTGAGGAAGCGCTACGAGATAGTATTGTGGATGTTTTAAAACAGGACTATCCAAATTTTGAAGTTTTAGTTGTAGACCAAACCGCAAAACACCAACCAGAAATTCAAGCTTACCTAGAGGAAATGGCGGATGCAGGTAAAATTAAATGGTTGCGCTTAGATTGGGCGAGTTTGCCAGGGGCGCGGAATTATGCTGTCCGGCGGTCTTCTGGTGAAATAATATTATTTATTGATGATGATGTTCAGCTAACCCCTGGATTGTTAGTAGCCCATGCGAAAAACTATTTGCAAAACCCAGAGGTGGGGGCTGTGGCTGGACGAGTGTTTGACAGAATGAAATTAGGTGATTCTGGAGGAAATTTAGAGATTGAATATCTGCCTCCCCAAGCTATGGACCCTGGAATTGCTTGGTATCATATTGATTTAGTACATACCGTCAAACCCCAGCAAGTGCTGACAGCGAGGGGTTGCAATATGTCTTTTCGTAGCGAAATTTTTACTAAGTACGGGTTGAGGTTTGATGAGAGGTTTCGCGGTAGTGCAGTGCGCGAAGAGTCAGATTTTTGTTTGCGGGTGCGACAGACAGGGTATAAAATTTGGTACGACCCCGAAGCCCATTTGGTACATTTAGGGGAAGAGACTGGGGGTTGTCATGATATTAGTATGCGATCGCTCAAATATCAAGTCACCTTTTACCATAATCATTTCTTACTGGGGCTGAAAAACCTCACTGCGACTCAAGCTTTACGCCTATACGCCCGTTTATTTGACTGTCACGTACTGGGACGCCCACCTTGTCACAAAAGCGGTTCCCCCATCAAAATTGCCACTCGCGCTATTTTCTACACTTTGGGTTTTTTCAAAGCCTTGGGTACTGTCATCCAATCAATATGGAACGATGGGCAAATTTACAGTCGATTGGATGAACAAGTTTAGGCATTAGTCATTTGTCATTGGTCATTAGTGAATAACAAAGGATAAATGAAAAATGAAAATTTTAGTTGCTAGTCACACTTATATCGTAGACCTCAACTGTGAAAAATTACGCGCTTTATCTCAACTGGAACCGGGAGTTGAAGTGACGGTTGTAGTTCCAAAGCGTTGGAAACCAGGTGGTGTACAAAACAAAATTATTGAAACGGAATACCGCGATGAAGGCACATTTAGAATAGTTCCAGTTTCTAATTTCAGTCAAAATCATCAAGGACTTCTTACCTTTGGTGCTGATTTGATATCTTTGTTAAAACAATTTCATCCCCAAATCATCCAGGTAGAACAAGGCTCTAGAGCATTGGCTTATACTCAAATGATTGCCTTGAATAAACTATTAGGACTGAAGGCGAAAAATTTGTTTTTTACCTGGTGGAACCTACCATATAGTCTGAAACTACCAGTTTCTTTATTAGAAAAATATAACCTCAACCATAGCCACGGCATTATTTCTGGCAATCAGGATGGAGCAGAAGTTTTGCGACAACAGGGATATCAAGGGGCAATTAAAGTCATGCCACAACTGGGTGTAGATGAAAGTCTATTTACTCCCAAAGCTCAACCAGAACTAGCAGCTAAGTTGGGCATTAAAACAGGAGATTTTGTTGTAGGTTTCGTGGGGCGTTTTGTGCAAGAAAAGGGTTTGTTAAGACTTTTGCAAGCATTAATCACTTTGAAAAATAAACCTTGGAAATTACTCTTACTGGGTAGAGGAGAATTACAAAGCGAATTAATCAAAATAGCGGCAGAAAACAATATTAAAGAACGGTTAATTTTGGTAGAAAGTGTCCCTCATGACGAGGTTGCAAACTATATCAATTTAATGAGTACTTTAGTACTGCCTTCAGAAACAACTGACAAGTTTAAAACCTTAACTTCTGTTGGTTGGAAAGAACAATTTGGTCATGTGCTAATTGAGGCGATGGCTTGCCAAGTGCCTGTAATTGGTTCTGATTCTGGTGAAATTCCCTATGTAATTGGTGATGCTGGTTTAATATTTCCCGAAGGTGATGCTCAAGCTCTCGCTAATTGCTTAGTTCAATTAATAGATAAACCATATTATGCTCACACTCTCGGTGAAATGGGTTATCAAAAAGCAATGATTAAATACACAAATAAAGCTTTAGCTAAACAGCAATTAGAGTTTTATCGAGAATTGGTTAATAGTCATTAGTCGTTGATTATTAGTAGACTTCTTGCATAAATCACAAATAAGAACCCCACCCCGAACCCCACCCCGCAGGCGGGGAGGTTAGCTCAAGCGCAGCTTTGGCGGGGTGGGGTTCCGGGTATTATGCTTAATTGCCCGGACATGATATGACAAATGACAAATGACAAAAAAATGAAAATATTACAAATTGTCCCCTCAATTTCTCTGATTTACGGCGGTCCCAGTCAAATGGTACTAGGATTAGCCCCCGCGTTGGTAAAAGAGGGAGTGGAAGTTACAATTCTCACAACTGACAGTAATGGTGATAATGGCCAAACACCTCTGGATGTTCCTTTAAATCGCCCAATTAAACAAGATGGCTATGAAATAATTTACTTTCGTTGCGCCCCCTTTCGTCGCTACAAATTTTCCCTAGATTTATTAAATTGGCTAAAACTTCATGCTCATGAGTTTGATATAGCACATATTCATGCTCTATTCTCACCCATAATTAGTGCTGCTGCTATTGTGTGTCGTCAGCAAAAGCTACCTTATATTTTCCGTCCTTTGGGTACTCTCGATCCAGCTGATTTACGGAAGAAAAAGCAATTAAAACAGCTTTATGTCGCAATGATAGAACGTGAAAATTTAGCTGGTGCGGCGGCTATTCATTTTACCAGCGATCAAGAAGCTAAAATATCAGAACGGTTTGGAGTATCTACGCCAGATTTGGTGATTCCCTTGGGTGTGATTCCCCCTCAATCTCGTCTTAAAAATATATATAGTCAGTTGGAAATACCAGAGGATATACCGTTGGTGCTGTTTATGTCAAGAATTGACCCGAAAAAAGGGTTAAATTTGTTGATTCCGGCGCTAGAGAAGCTGTTATCTGTTGGTTATAAGTTTCATTTTGTTTTAGCTGGGACTAATCCCCAAGATCCAGATTATGAACAAAAGATCATATCTCAAATTCAAAATTCACCACTGCGATCGCACACTACAATTACTGGCTTTGTCACTGGTGAATCTAAAGTTAGTTTACTACAAGCTGCTGATTTATTTGTCTTGCCTTCCTACTACGAAAATTTTGGGATTGCTGTAGCTGAAGCGATGGTAGCAGGTGTACCCGTAGTCATTTCTGACCAAGTGCATATTTGTCAACAGATACGTGATAGTGAGTCGGGTTGGGTGGGTGCAACAGATGTGCAAGCGCTGGTAGAGTTACTGCAAGAAGCTTTGGAAAATCCCGCAGAACGCCAAAGACGGGGATTAAATGCCCAAAAATATGCATTAGAAAATTTTAGCTGGGATGCGATCGCAAAGCAAACAATCCAAGCCTACCAGGAAATTCTGACGAATTCATCCGCCCGATAAAGAGTCCCATTACCTTTTACTAATTTTTACCACCTCTATCCCTAATATCCGAGAGTGCTGACAACCTAACATTTTGTTTCTAACCGCTAAAGCCCGATTGGGAAATAGGGGTTTTATGTCATGATTGCATACTAGAATATATATGCTTTTCTAACTACAGGGAATCTCACATGGCTCTCCGTCTAGGTGACACAGTACCCAACTTTACGCAAGCCTCAACACACGGCGACATCGATTTTTACGAATGGGCAGGTGACAGCTGGATTGTGCTGTTCTCTCACCCTGCTGATTTTACACCTGTTTGCACAACAGAACTCGGCACAGTTGCCAAGCTCAAACCAGAATTTGACAAGCGCAATGTCAAAGCGATCGCACTCAGCGTTGATGATGTAGAATCTCACAAAGGCTGGGTGGGAGACATTGAAGAAACTCAAAGCACCACCCTCAACTACCCAATTTTGGCAGACGCAGATCGTAAGGTTTCTGACCTTTACGATATGATCCACCCCAATGCTAATGCGGCTGTGACAGTGCGATCGGTTTTTGTGATTGACCCCAAGAAGAAACTCCGTCTCACTTTCACCTACCCTCCCAGCACGGGACGCAACTTTGATGAACTTTTACGGGTGATTGATTCTCTGCAATTGACTGATAACTATAGCGTGGCCACACCAGCTGACTGGAAAGATGGAGAGGATGTCGTAATTGTCCCCTCACTCAAAGATCCAGAAGTACTCAAAGAGAAATTTCCCAAAGGTTACAAGGAAGTTAAACCCTATCTGCGGCTAACTCCTCAGCCTAACAAGTAAATCTGAAAATGATTTCGGATAAAAAAGCAAAGGCGGAAAGTTATTAGCAGTTCTTAGTTGAGTTCAATACAGACCTAATCCCCATCCCTTCCCTACCTCTCCCTAACCCTCTCCTACGAGGCTACCGTGTATACACATCTCTGTTCCAAATCAAAATCGTTAAAGATCGCCCTAAATCCCCCTTTTTAAGGGGGACTTTGAGAGGTTTTTGCCCCCCAATTTATCGGAGGGTTGGGGGGATCATAAGCTTGTGGAGTAATCTTAGAAGACTTGTGTGTACACCATAGCTCCTACGAGGAGAGGGAAGCGGAAAAATTTTTGTTGCTGTCAGGGGAGTAAGCCTTTGGCTGGTAAATGTGTAGAAAAATATGCACCAAGGCATAATGAAGTAAGACTCCTTGGTAGAGCAGAAAATCATGGTCAACCTATCACTCAAGCAGCGAATTCCTCCTTTAGAAAATGGCGATCGCCTCACTCGCTACGAATTTGAGCGCCGCTATCAAGCAATGCCCCGTTATCAAAAGGCAGAATTAATTGAAGGAGTTGTATATTTGGCATCCCCATTACGCTTTGAAAGTCATGCTGAACCACACGGTCATCTAATAGGTTGGTTGTGGACTTACCAAATTGCTACTCCTGGTGTGAGATTGGGAATTGAGCCAACAGTCCGCTTAGATCGAGACAATGAACCACAACCAGATGGAGTGCTATTAATAACGCCAAAATCTCAAGGACAATCTCGTTTGAGTGATGATGATTACATCGAAGGTGCGCCAGAACTCGTAATAGAGATAGCAGCTAGCAGTGTTGCTATTGATTTACATGACAAGAAAAAAGTCTATGGTCGTAACGGGATAAAAGAATATATTGTTTGGCAAATATTTGAAAACAAATTAGATTGGTTTCGTCTGCAACGAGGAGAATATGTATCTTTAGAAGTGGACGCAGATGGAATTATCAAAAGTCAAGTATTTCCTGGTTTATGGTTGTCAATGTCTGATTTACTTGCTGGCAATATGCAGCAAGTATTGGCTGTGTTGCAGTTGGGATTAAATTCGCCAGAACATCAAATGGTCTATTTTTGAATAATGAGACTGACGCTTTTGCTTACACTATCCCAAACAATCCAATTAATAGAATTATCTAAATCATCGGCGCTATTTGAAACTTTAAAATAGAGCTTTTCTGCGCCTTTAGTTTCAATGGCAAAGTCGGCATTTTGGGCATAAACGACTTTAAAACCTTTGTCTCGCAAACAATACATCGCCCAAGCTTTCAATGATTGCTTGTATGGTTCGTGTGGAATTGGCGGTTTTGTAATTGTCTCTTCGATTACTTTAAATATTTGCATAAGTTTAACGCTCATAGTAGATTAACTATTGTCCTTTGTTGTTGCCTAGATCCTCGACTTATTTAAGAAGTCGGGGATCTAAATCCAGTTTAAGTTAAGTGACATTCTACCCTACCGTGTGTTTGATCCGAGCATTTTCAAACATTATTATCCCCAAATTTTTTTCAGAGTGAGTACAAAACCAGGTAAAACACTTTCTCCAGAAAGAGCTTGAGGTGATTTGACAATTTCCACATCTTGTCCAGGACGATAAATTTCTACTTCCTGTTTTTTTCGATTTATTAGCCAACCTAAGCGACAACCATTTGACATATACTCAGACATTTTTTCTTGAACTTTTTTCAAGGTATCAGATGGCGACATTATTTCAATTGCAAAGTCAGGACATAAAGGAATAAATTTTTCTCTTTGTTTTTTTGTCAAACTATCCCCACGAGATTTTTCCACCCACGAAACATCAGGAGAACGATCAGCACCATTTGGTAAAGTAAATCCAGTGGAAGAATCAAAAACTTCACCTAGTTGCTTTTGTTCATTCCATGATGCTAATTGCAGAATTAAATTAACGTTACTTCTTCCAGTCTCTCCTCCCGTTGGTGGCATTATGACTAATTCTCCTTGGGCATTGCGTTCTAATTGTAAATCGGGGTTTTCTTGACACAGTTGATAAAACTGATCTCTTGTCAGTTTAAGAACAGAATTAAGGTTTAATGTCAGTGCTGTCATAGAAGTACTTCCCGTTTTTTGCTGACAAATAATTAATTATTTAATGAACATCTGGATCGCAACGAATTTCAATCATAAAGCCATCTGGATCGTAAAAATACACACCCCTACCAGTAGGACGAGTGACTGGGCCATGAGCGATCGCTATTTTATTTTCTCTGATCACTGTCACCGCGCGATCGAATAACTGCGGATCTATGTCAAAGGCTAGATGGTAGGCTCTGGTGAAAGTCTTTTCTGGATCTGGATTTGGTGGTGTTAAATCGGGTTCCCCAAATAAATCCAATATCGTCCCATCCGGGGTGATGAAGTTGGCTACTTTCCCAGATGCGACAAGTTCCAGCAGGGTTGCGGGTACTTCGTCGCCTGTAAGTTCATGCAAACCTAAGATTGTGCCATAAAAGTAGCGGGAAGCTTGCATATCCTGGACGTTGAGGGCAATGTGATGCACTTTACGCAGATTTCCTGGTGCAAGGACACTGTTCACAGATTGGGTGCTAGATAGCATAGTAGAACCAAATTTTTTTACTAGGATAGAAGTTGAACTTTTTTCTTCAAGTTTATTATTCCTAATAAAAATCTATCATGCCATTTGATTATTCTTTAGACTTTAAAAATATTGATTTTCGCCAACATCCTGAACTCTATCGGGTTGGCAAGGGTGAGCAGGGTGTACTTTTGGTTGAACCATACAAATCAGAAATTCTTCCCTATTGGCGGTTCAAAACTCCTGATATTGCTAGAGAGTCAAGTGAAAAAATCTACTATATGTTCCTTGTTTATCTAGAACAAGATGATTTTGTTGGCGCAGATATGGCACGAAAGTTTATCCAAATGGGTTATACTCGCTCTCGACGTTATGCTAATCATAAAAGCGGTAGGAAATATAAACAAAATTCGGAAACTTCAGATTCCAAAAAAGAGATTCTTCCTGATGAAGTAGACCCAGTTAAAGCGGAATCAGCAGCAATATTTCAAGCAAAGTGGGTATTAGCAAAGACAAATGATAAATATCAAGAGCTTTTAGTTAAACATCAGCAGATGTACGAGTTAGACTAGTACTTTGTCAATGCGTAAGTCCTAAAGAGTGTTAAATAATCTACCCAAATCTTGTAAGATGAAGTTTCTCATTTGGGAATTTTTGAAATGCCACTAGAACTACAAAATCTCACAGGCGGTTATGCCTTAGTGCCAATTGTTCAAGACATTAACCTCACGCTGCAAACAGGAGAATGGTTGAGTTTAGTTGGTGCTAATGGCTCAGGTAAATCTACTTTACTCAAATTGCTGAGTCGTATTTTATCGCCCCAACAGGGAACAGTGCTACTTGATGGCAAAGCAATTCACTCTCAACCGCCAAATTTAGTTGCACAGAAATTGGCATTATTACCGCAACAACAAACGGTTCCCGTTGGCTTAACAGTGCGACAATTAGTAAGTTTAGGACGCACGCCACATCAATCTTGGTGGCAATGGGAATTAAAGGCTGAAGATTGGATCAAAGTGGAAGCTGCAATTAAAAAGACGCAACTAGAAAAATTAAGCGATCGCTTAGTCGAACAACTCTCAGGTGGTGAAAGACAACGGGCTTTTTTAGCTTTAGCACTAGCGCAAGAACCAAGAGTTTTACTATTAGATGAACCGACAACTTTTTTAGATATCAACTATCAATTGCAACTATTAGAACTGCTTAAAGAACTGAATCAGCAGCAGGAATTAACTATCGTCACAGTTTTACACGAACTGAATTTAGCAGCCCGGTATAGTTCTCGCATTGCATTATTAAAACAGGGTCGTATTTGGGAAGTTGGTACACCTAAACAAGTTCTGACACCAAGTGCGATCGCTCAAGTCTTCGGTGTGGAATCTGTGATTATTCAGACGCCTGTGGGATTACAAGTTTGTGCTATTTCTGCTGTTTAAGATTGTAGTCCGCTAAAGTTTTCATAATAAAATTATTGTGATTACGCTACCGTAAATACATGTTTTCCACTTTCAAAACGCATTAGCTCTAGCACAGTTTCTTTATACTCTTTAAAATTACAATTTCTTTTGATATGGTAGGTTCGCTCAATGGGGAAATCTATAGTTAGTTCAGTTTTAATGCTTCCAGGATGTGAGGTGAGGACATAAATTCGCTGTGATACAAAAACTGCTTCCTCAACATCATGAGTAATCATAAAAATAGTTGTACCTGTATTTCTCCACAACTCCAGAAGAAATTGTTGCATCATCTCTTTTGTTTGGGCATCCAAAGCACCAAATGGTTCATCCATGAGGAGAATTTTAGGCTGAGATACTAAAACACGAGCGATCGCTACTCGCTGTTGCATACCTCCTGATAGTTCTTTGGGTAGTGCCTTGGCAAATTGAGTTAAGCCTACCACATCTAGGTAGTAAGAAACCTGCTGTTGCCTTTTGAGCTTGGGTACGCCCCTCAGCTTTAACCCAAAGCCAACGTTATCTGCTACATTCATCCAGGGGTAGAGAGAATAGTTTTGAAACACCATACCCCGATCGGCTCCTGGTCCTGTGACTTTCACTCCATCAACCCGTATTTCACCGGCAGTGAGAGTATCAAGTCCCGCAATCAGGCGTAATAAAGTCGTTTTCCCTGAGCCAGATGCCCCGACAGCACAGACAAATTCACCTTTTTTGATATGGATATTGATGTCTTTGAGGGCAACTATTGTACCGTTGCGGGTTTGAAATTGTTTGTGAAGATTAGCAACTTCTAGATGCATAAATGTATAGTTATAGAAGATAAATTATTTCGTTGCCCACCGACAGGAAACTCTCAGTAATAATCGGAATAACAAGTCAATTCCCAAACCAATCAAACCGATTACAATTAGTCCAGCAAAGATTTCATCAGTTCTTAAAAAACGTTGAGCAACACTAATTCTTTTTCCCAATCCTTCAGTCGCTGCTACTAGTTCCGCGACGATAACTAAATTCCATGCTGCTGCCATGTTCACTCGACAGGCATCAATGATGGCAGGTAGGAGGTAGGGAAAAATTACCTGCAACAAAATTTGACTGCGCTTTCCCCCCAAAGTATATGTAGTTTCAATCAATTCTTTGGGAATAAACTTTACTCCATCCATAACCATCAACGTATTAAAGAAAAAGGTGCCGATAAAAATCAGCAGAATCTTTGGCAATTCATCCAAGCCAAAATATAAAATTAACAGTGGGATGAAAGCAGGCGCAGGCATATAGCGAATGATGCCAATGATCGGTTCTAAGAGCGATCGCACACTAGCAAATGTTCCCATGAGTGTCCCCACAGGAATTGAAATGACTGCTGCTAGGAAAAAACCAGTCAGCACTCGAAACATGCTGAACTGGATGTCTTTGAGCAATGTTCCATCTAACCAGAGTCTCTGAATTGCCGCTAAAACTTGTACAGGAGTCGGTAGGAACATAGAATTGGTTCCACCCTTACTAGCAACCCAGCTAGAGACAATCCACCACAAGCAGATCGGCAAGACAAGGGACAGGATGACCAAAATTCCAGTCAATCTTTTAGGAATGTCCTCTGCAATCCGCCAAAATACTGTTGGTGATAACATTTGTGGCTGAACATCAGTAGATTGAATCATGCGATCGCTCCTCCATACGCCTTACCCATAAGATCCTCAAACCTTTCCAGCTTTATCAGCGTAGGCTTTAACAAAGCGGTCATCAAACAGTTTACTTAAGTCTGGTTCTTGCTTAATCAGACCACTTTTTAATAAAGACTTACTAATTTCCTTAGCGGTAAACGATAAGGAAGCCCTGTCATTACCAGGAGCAAAGGCTTTGAGATTTTGTTCTAAGGTGAAAATAGCAGTACCTGCTTCGTATTGTTGGTATTCTTTTAGATTAGTGCCCGCTCGTTTGGCAATAATTTCTGTTGCCTTCTGTTTATTAGCTGCGATAAATTTGAGGGTTTCAAACCATGTATTTACTAAGGCTTGTACATCCTGGGGTCGTTCTTGAATCATCTTGCGTGTAACCACCAAGTGATCGGAAATCGCACCGGGAAAGTCAGTAGAAGAGAATAAAGTCTTACTTCCAGGAAGTAATAATGCTTTGCTAGTAAAGGGAGCAAACACGCCAACTGCATCCAATTTACCAGCAGCAAAAGCCGCCGCCGCCGCACCCGTCTCCAAAGGTTGAAACTGAATATCCGCTTGGGTCAAACCTGCTTTTTCTAATCCTAGTAGTAATAAAAAGTGGTCTACTGTTCCCTCTTCTGCTGCCACCTTTTTACCCTTCAAATCTTTGATGGAATTGATTCCTTGCCGCACAATAATTTGGTCATTGCCTTGAGAATTATCATTCGTCAGCACAATTACTAAATCTGCTCCAGCCGCCACTGAACTGATGGTGTCATTCAGAGTCTGGCTATTACCATCAAGTTGAGTTGTCGCTAGGGCATTGATGGAATCTAAATAGCCATCAAACCACTTTAGATTGGCTTTAACTTTATTCGCTGTAAATAAATCTTGTTCTTGAGCCACCTGCCAGGGAAACCAACCAGGCCAAGCACTAAACCCAATTTGAATTGCCTTAATTGCTGATGGAGTAGAAGCAGTGTTTGAAGTATGAGTTTGGGAGGGGGTACAACTGACTGTAACTATTAAACTGACCAAAAACACACAAAACCAAGACAGCATATTGCGAACTTTCATTAAGTCTCCTCTAGATAATTTGCAAGCTAAACTGAACAACTCAATTAGATGACTTTAGATTTTAGATTAAAAAAGTTTTTTGGTACATACCAAGCCCCTTATGGTCGGAGTGAATCTAAAAAGCGCTCGTTCCTCGCGATCGCAAATCTAAAATCCAAAATTGTTTGACTTCAGTTAATTAATCCTAACTAGACGAATTTCTGTGCGTTGGTTGCGAGGGTCATTTGGAGAAATGCCGGGTAGCAGTTGGCTAAAGCCTTCACCTTCAACCACAATATTGTGCTTGATATTTCGCAAACGTAGATAATTACCTACTACCTGCGCTCGTTGTTGGCTAAGTTTTTGGTTGAAGTCAGCAGAGCCAATCTGAGATGTATGCCCAATTACTCTTACAGCTACAGTTTGCAGATTGAATTCCGAAATTTCCTGAGCCAACTGATTGAGTGTTTGCTTACCCTCATCCTCAAGTTGAGCAGAAGCAATACCAAATTTCACATCTCCTCGTACTTGCAAATTCCCTATATTAGGAGCAGCTTTAATTTGGTTAGCATTGAGTTTGTTATTGGAAGCAAGTACTTTTCCTTTTCCTGTTAGCCTGTCTGCTAGTTCTGGGTTATCAGCACGCACCAATTCAATCAGATTTTGACTGTTGTTCGCAGCCTTAGTGATGAACTCAGAGGTAAACAAATCTTTGGGATTTTCAGGAACCTGATTCAGTTTACCTGCCAATGTCAAAACCGCAGCCGTAGAGCCAATTCGTTTCTCTAATGTGCCATTTGTTAACCAGTCTTTAGCTTCAAGAGCGGGAAAAAAATCAATACCTTCTAAAACAAAATTGGCATCGCTGGGTGATAGTTTCCCATCCTCAGCAATCTGATTTTGGAACTGCGAAGTATCACGAAGATTGCTATCAATGCGACGATAGTAAGTTGTCAAAAGTTCGGAAATTTTCTCAGGTTGAGATTGAATAAGCTGGTTGGAGGCAACAATCACATCTACAATTGCCCCAGGTACATCTTTGCTAGATAAGACAACTGTATACCCCTGCTGTCGAGCTTTGGTGATATAAGGCTCCCAGAGAACAGCAACTGCTACATTTTGATTGGGGTCTTGCAAAAGCTTCCAACCTTCAGAAGCATCTGCTACCTTATTCACTTGAAAATCTGACAACTTGAACTGATCAAATTTAGTACTTAGCATGAGAGCCAGATATTCACTGGGGGTATCACCAGCAAAAGTAATGCTCAACTGCTTTCCCTGCGATCGCATCTGCTGTATTAATACATTAAGATCCAAAAGTGACTTCAAGTTGGAATACTTTTTTGTATTCAAAACAACCGCATCTGCACCGATTGTGCGGTCAATTAGCCCAACAATTTTTCCTTGAGGTTTTTGTTTGAGAAATTGATCAAGTGTCGTTACTAATAAGTTAGCTTTCCCCTGGTTCAAAAGTTCAGATCGTTTAGCCTGATCGAACTCATCTTCATAATGCAGGTTAACTCCCGATTCTTTGCTAGATTTAAACTCTTTACTCCGAAAGGTACTGTAGCCACTAAAGGTGTCACCTAGAAGAGTTAGTTGATCGGTTTTATTAATGTTATTTTGGAGACTCGGAATGAAGTTGAATGACTTTTTATTTAGTAACCAAAAACCACCTATACCTAAACCAGCAGTAATAATAAGAGCTAAAGGCAATACTACTCGATTCTTAGATTTACTTTTTGTAGATGAATTACTCTGATCTAGCTTGTTTCCGCAAATTTCGCACTTTTTTAGAGTTGAGGCGTTCCGATCATGACCACACTTAGAGCAAGTAATATTATTGTGTTCGTTTAGCATCTTTTCATCTCGCTCCTTTTAATCCCAGTTCTTCTTGTATATTGGCTTCCATAGTGGAAACTTGTTTATTAGTCAGCCCTAATTCTTCTTGAAGTTCAAGCAACTGTGTCTGTTGCTCAAAATCAATTTCAGTATTGCTTTCTAGAAAAGCTCGATACATCAAACCATACTCATAGAGAGCTTGTTGCTGGGAATTCCCACAGGAGAATTTAGCAATAATTTGGTCAGAGGTTGCTTTAGAAACGCCATACTTCTGGCGAAAATGCTCTAGCATTTGCACTTGGTTTTCAGAAGGATTGCCACGACGATAACAGGTTTCTACTAACTTGGTGAACTTTTCTAAATTACTATCCAGGTCTTCTGATGCTGTAGAATTAGCTGGTGAAGTTTTGGGAAGTTCAGCAGATTTTTGCACAGATGCACATATAGTCTCAGCAGGAATAAACAAGCTGTAAGTCTTTACGTAATCCTCGATCGCTACTTCTTGCTTACGGAAGTTAATATTGTCTTTACCACCGGTAAGAGTCTTTTCTAGTTCTCTCAAATGTGCCATAAGTTTTTGGTAAAGCCCCTGTTTTTCGGCTTTTGTAACCGCTTTTTGACCGACATTTTGTAGTGCATCTTCCAAAATCTCCCGGACTCTGCGATTATGGTCACTAACGAGGTATTCTTCGGCTTCTTGCCAGTCATTTCCAAGAATCTGGGTCTTTTTCAACCCTGTCAATTTGTCTTGATAATGAAAACGTATTTCAGAGTATTTAGTAATTGAATTTTCTTCCTCAACCACTAAGCCAAAAACTTGAGCCAGAATCAAATTTTGTTTGGCCTGGACTTCAGCTTGAGTTGCCGGCATATGGTCTTGAAACTGGCGATAATCCTGATGGGTATGCAAAGGATTCTTATCTGACTGAGACACAGACCGATAAACTGTCCGCATCCTATCCATCCCCTCAATCAGTCTGAGAGGAAAGGCTCCAATTTCTTGAACAAAGTAAATGTGGTGAGAGTCACCTAAAGGACGAATATCTTTATCAGTAAGTGTGCTAGTCTTACGAATCATCGGGAGTATTATACTTACAGCCGGGTCTGTAGGTTTATTACCGCCTTGAATACCGACTATGGTTTGCCGCTTTTCTGCTCTATCTTCCCAACCTAATCGAGCCTGCTCTTGACTGAAGCGTAAGAAAGGCTCACTTTTTTCAAAGATAGTTTTAATCTGAGCTTCCTGCTGTTCAACAGTTGGGTACTCTTCCAGGAACTTGCGAGCTGTAGAGATTTGCATCTTACCGCTACCGACAAATTCATCCAAAGAGCGATTCAAAATTCGCTCAAACAAATCCTTGAGCCTCAAGTTGTCAAAGGTGTATAGATCAAACAGTTTTGTCCCTAACTCGCTCAATATCTGCTGCGAAATTGTCTGGTAGATACTCTCCTGCTTTTCTGCAATAGTCTTGTTATAAATTTCGTCTACATCTTTGCTGTCATAAATTAAAATTCCGTTGACTGTTAGTACTCCAGTTTCACGAACATAAGTTTGTTCTTGGTCGAGAAACCGAGCTTGTAATATCTCGCAGTTGCGTTCTAAAGCAGTCAAATCTACCAGTAAACGCTCAATTTCTTCCTTCAAGCTATCTAACAGAGATACTGCCAAGGTACGGGCTTTTACTTCTACTTTTGATATATACAGCGATTCCAAAGCCTGTGTAATTCCCTTGAAGTCTTCATCAATTAGACTTTTGCGATTTAGTGCAATGAGTTGTTTAGCATGATCATCTATCTGCTTGAGTAGAACTTGTAAAGTATTAGTTGCAGAATTCTCTTTAGGCAACCAGTTTTTTTGTCGGTCTTGGTCAAACTGGCTACGATACTCTGTAAAGATGTCTAGAAGTACTTCTAGGAAATGGCGAGCAAACTTTGGCCCACGAAAACGGTCTTCAATGATTTTGTAGACAACTTGACGGAGTTCTTGGCGTTTTTGAGGAATCAGTTGGTTCAGGTTATCCCACATCTTCTGAAAGTAATCACTCCAGCGCCTTGGGTCTGTATCACTGTCGTAAAAGTGAGACTTGTATTTGTCCTGTTCTACTGAGATGAAGCGCTGTAGATTCTCAAAGGGAATATTTAGGTCGTTGCGACGTTTGCGTAAGCCTGCTACCCAATCAGCCACCTCCTTGCTGTAGGGTTTCATATTATCGCCAAGGCTAATGCTGTTGAGTAATTGATGCTCATTTTCAGATTCTGCTAATCGTAAATTAGGCAGGATTTCTGTTTTAATCACATCACGCATCGCCGCAGGGGCGGGAGTAGGGTTAGTCCACCAAGTAATTAACTGACCTCCTAATCGTAAGGCGCAAGCATTGAGAACCCGCTCTACAGGAAATTGAATGCTCGAAAGCCCAAAACTAATAAAATTTTGAGGATAACCTTTGGAATCAGGACTAGCCCAATGTTTGCGAATATTGTCACGGACAAGTTTTTTGTATTGACTGAACCCAGAACTGAAGTCCAAAAAAATGTTTTGGGAAACCATCTCCAAAACAGAGTTGAGGCTAGGAAAAGTTACTTTATCGTTGCTGTTACCAACCAGGTAACAGAAGTTAAAAGGTACATCCTGACTACTTTGGGAACTGATGCGATCGCTCGGATTCGGGCTATACTGAGTTTCAAAGCGAGTATCGTTGCGTGAATAGTGGTTTAGCTACAAGCCATCGCTCACATCCAAACGGAACAAGCATTTCTCTTCTAAAGAAACCTGTTGCCAGAACTAATTCGGCAAATATTTCGCCAGTAAATCCTAGCCCTGACCGCCCATCTCCTCCAACATCCTCTCAATCTTCTCCATCGCTAGCGGCGACGGTTTAGAGCGTCTATTTACCCAACGATTAATCGTGGTATAGGTAACACCTAGAGTGGCTGCAAATTGTTCTTGCGTAAGCCCAGCCAAAAGTCGCAGATCACGAATGATCTGCGACTTTTGGCTGGTTGATAGCCAAGGGTTTTTTGACAGTCATTTAACTTCTAAACTTAATTCACTAGCTTAAGTCGCTAATGCTATATTCTTTGTTACATATTATTCATGGTAAATCTGCACAACCACCGTACATACACTGAAATGTGTTTTTATATAGCGGTTCTCGTTCACGTGAGGTACACCCGTAGGGGCAATTCATGAATTGCCCCTACCGTGTGTAGTTTTGCATAAGTCCTAAGTGCTACCATCTAAGTTTAATTTAAACTAAACACTAATTTCTCAATACAAACAACTAATTTAATTGACACCTAAGACTTAGTTTCTTGTGTCTGTGCGTCGATAATTATACTCCAGTCATCATTTTTCACAGCCGCTTCAAGTAGGCGCTGACGTTCGGCTTCACTCGCATCTGCTGTTTCTGACTCTTTAGAAAGGGTTGTGTCAGCCATTGCTTTCCGCAGTTTTAGCTTTTTCTCCTCGTAGGCTTGAAGTTGGGCTTCTGACATTACCGCCTTCGCAGCATTCCCTACCGTGCTAGCCCACATTCCGCAATCGGTTGCGTTACCAGGTGGCGTACTTTGGAGTTCTGCTATCCACGCATCTCGCAAATCTTCCATTTCTTGACGCTTGGGGAACTTGAATGCTTGCACACGCACAAAAGTACACTTTTGCTCACCATTTTGGGTGACATGACTGTTTAGCGAAAGCAACACATTTCGAGAATAGCCAATGTACTGGGTGAGACGTTCTGCGTCCAATACTGCGTAAACACCTGCAATTTTTGCGTTCTCAGCAGCCGCACACCAAGCTTCAAGGTCAATGATTTCAGCGCTATTGTTTGGCAGTTCAGGAGTTATACTCACCTCAATGGCGGTGTGTTCATCCTCAGAACTGTACAAAAATTCATGTAGTCCACGGTGGTTTATGGGGACATTTTGATGTTCAATTGGCGCGTTGTGCTGAGTTTCCATCGCAGTTGATCTCCGAGTTATTAATTAGCGATCGCAAAGCAAATATATGCCCTTCAAATATTGAAGCTTAAATCTACTCACATCTCCAAATCCTTTAGGACTTACGCAAGAGTTATGGAATAACGAACCGCAGAGACACGGAGAACACAGAGAAATCAGAGTTTGAGAGATATTTTGCGTAAGTCCTATAATTATTCTGACAAAGCCTAAACAACTATTAAACTTCCTATGAATCAATTTACACCGAAAAATTTGATGTTCATCAAACAAAGACTAACCCCTTATTTATTTTTGCTACCCGCCTTAGTTCTTTTGGGGTTAACTGTCTTTTGGCCTGCATTGCAAGCGTTTTACCTCAGCTTTACCAGCTACGAAGATATTGCTCAACCGCCACAATGGATAGGTTTAGCCAACTTCCTCAAGCTTTGGAAAGATGCAGTTTTTTGGAAAACCTTAGAAAACACTTTTCTATATCTTGTGGGTGTAGTCCCAATTTTAGTAATTGCTCCTTTAGTACTGGCAATTTTGGTAAATCAGAAACTACGGGGGATGAATTGGTTTAGAGCAGCATACTATACCCCAGTAGTAATTTCAATGGTGGTTGCGGGAATAGCTTGGAAATGGCTCTATGCAGAAAACGGATTACTGAATCAGTTGCTAAAAGTTTTAGGTATTTTTCCAGAAGGTATTCCTTGGCTAACTAGCCCAGCAAAAATTCTTGGTATTGTACCAATTTCTCTAGCCAGCGTGATGGCTGTCACCGTGTGGAAGGGACTAGGCTACTATATGGTGATTTATTTAGCGGGGTTACAATCAATTCCCTCTGATGTGTACGAAGCCGCAGCCATTGATGGCTCGGATGGTATTAACAAACACTGGGATATTACCATACCTTTGATGAAACCATATTTAGCATTAGTGGCGGTGATTTCGGCAATTTCTGCGACCAAAGTGTTTGAAGAAGTATACATTATGACTCAAGGAGGACCACTCAATAGCTCGAAAACGATTGTTTATTATCTATATGAGCAAGCCTTCAACAATTTGGAAATTAGCTATGCTTGCACAATTGGACTAGTGCTATTTTTGATAATTTTGGGGTTGTCAATTTTGCGATTAGTTATTAATCAGCAGGGAGACGATAATATCAGAATTTGATATTGACTTAATTTAAATATAGAACTCATATCAATACAGTTCGGTTAAGCAATTTTTTCGTCCTCTTTCTTCTCTCTCCGTGTCGCGCCAGTTGCTTCTCCCTTGGCGCTAGCCTCTCCCTTTGGGAGAAGGGGAGACGCTGCGCGTAGCAAGATCCCCGGAGGGGTACAAGTCGGGGAACCCGCCCAACGCACTGGCAACTCTATTGCCTCTGCGGTACCCTGCGGGAAGCCGAATCGTCTACGTTAAAAAAATGACTTTCACTCATAGTACTAGCCTTAACCCAAGGGTATTGGGACTCATATTTGATTGTTGAAATACACCCTAAGTAAGTCAGCGAGCGTTCCGAAGGAAAGGCGCTAGCCTCTCCCTTTGGGAGAAGACCGCGCTGGCTCCCCAACCTACAGAGTTTAAGGTTTTTGGCGCTAACCCAAGCGTATTGCGGTATAAACCTCATCTAAGTTGAGAACCGTAGTTTTGCCCTCACCCTAAATCCCTCTCCCAGACATGGGAGAGGGACTTTGAAATTCTGGCTCCCCTTCTCCCATATCTGGGAGAAGGGGGTGGGGGATGAGGGCAAATCCTTTTCGTCAGGGAAAAACTACAGGTTTCAAGATAGATATGGTTTAGCTGACCACAATGACCACTAACTGAACCATATTGGATTTTAGAATACCTTGCGTTCAGCCAAATGGGATAGAATATCCTGGTGCGATCGCCAAACTTGTCGCAACTGCTTGCGGGCTAAAAATTTCAACTGGTCGCTATGGGGTGAACCTGGTTGAGTTGCATTACCGTAACTGGTAAGCGCCATCGCTTTTACAGGTTGAGAAAATTCAATCGCCGCAACATAGGAATCACCAGAAACAGATTTGAAGCGCCCGTCTGACAGTGGAACAAAATTGAAGACGCGGAAAATACCAAGTCCGCCATCACCACCATTTGCAGGCAAATCGACATCACCAGACTGTAGCCGAAAAACATCTCCCCACGCTACATCTAGGCTTCCATAAGTTTTTTCCACTTTAGCTGCAACAGTTAAGAGTGTTGTGACTGCACTTTGAGGATTAGCCAAGCCATCAGGTGTAGTCCGTGGAGCGTCTTCACTCCAGGGTTTGCTAAATACACTATCGAAGTCTATCGCATCCACCCAAGCAGCGAATAGTACTGCACCTCGGCTATCTGCATTGGTTTGTCGATCCCAAGCTGATAGTACATCAGCAGTTCGATGAGCTAATTCGCCTCCGTACTTTCGGGCGGCTGGAATCAAGTCATCCAAAAGCCGATCTGCCAGTTCCATACGTGTTGAATGTTTATCGGAAACCATTTCAGTAAAAGAGATTTTGTCATCCTCTGCTAGCATCCGCACCGAACGTTGCGATCTAAACTCCATTGGCCCGCGCGGTGCCATATAAGGGGGATAATTATCTGGGTTGAGAACCTCAGGAAACGTTGTTGTCCAAGGTGGGTCATTTGTATTTTGTAACCAGCCGCTTTTTGGATCAATTACGCGTGGTAAATCCTGATATGGATGAGTTTTTGTCCATAAGGTTTTAGATGTGTCGCCAGGAATTAAACCTTGCCAGTATTCAAAATCGCCTTGTTGACGAATTGGTACTTGACCGTTAAACAGATGCATGATATGCCCTTCTCTGTCTGCATACATCACTGTAAACATCGGCAGTTGTAATCGTTGCACTACAGCTTGAAACTGGGTAAGGTTTTGGGAGCGTGCCATATCCCACCACTGTTGTAGTACACCTGGTTGGTCAAGACCAACAACACGCAGTGCCACAGTTTTACCATCTTTCCGTGATATGACTGGCCCGTGGATAGAACTTTCCACTACAAGTTTTTTTGAGCGTAGCGTACCGTCTTTTTGTTTCACTTTCAAAGACAGGGTTTTGGTCTTAAAAGCTCGGACTTGACCATCGAAGCGATAACCACCATCAGCTAGTTTTAGTTCGTAGGCATCCCAGCCATCAAGGGTGTTTACTGTATGAGTCCAACCCAAATTATCATTAAAGGCGATCGCTAAAACGGGAATTCCCACCAGTGTAGCTCCGTAAGCATCAATTCCTGGTGCAGTAATTTGTGCTTCATACCACAGAAATAAATCTGACCAAGGCAGGTGGGGATTAGCTAGCAGCATAGCATGACCATTTTCAGAATGTGATGGTGCGATCGCCCAACCATTAGACCCTGCTTGTGACTCATTTTTTGTTACACCTGCGGCTTCTTCTGGATTGACAATAAAAGTGAAATTCATTACCCGCATCAGGTGAGCCAGTACGTCTTCGCCTTTAACTGGTAGCACAATTTCAACTTCATCAGCAATCAAATCCCCATGTTTCTGAGCATAATCGTTAATTCCACTAGCAAAAGCATCAAGATAACGCCGAAACTTGGGATTTTGTGCTAAGTACCAAGAATGCGATCGTTCTGGTACTCCCATCGTTTGTACCCAACGATCTGATTCTAAATACTTTTCTCCCCAATATTCGGCAGCGCGTCCCCGTGCTTGACCGTAGAGATGCAAAAGCAGGTTGCCATGACTCTGCATCTGCGCCCAACCAAAAGCTTGAAAGGCACTTTGGTTATCCTTGCCATAAATATGCGGCACACCATAAGTATCCCAAAGTATTTCAGTTGTTTTTGGCGAAGAACTAAAGCTTTGGTTTCCTACTACCAAAACAAACATGAGCGCAAGTAAAAATGGTAAAACTCTCAAGATATAGTGTTTATTGCCATTCGACTTTAAACCTATAAAACCAAACAACTGTATTTTGCTAATAAACATTAGAGTTAATGAATGGGGATTGTTGAATAATCCCCAATAATTTAGACTGTCGATTTGTCTAGATAGGCTAAAAAAGGGTATTTAAGAAGAATTCAAAAGTCAGAATTCAGGAATCAAAATCAAGATGATCTCTACGAGATGCTACGCGATCGCCATTTTGACTAATACTTTTCAAACAATGCCTAAGTCTGATGAGCAGATTCTTCCATTTTCTTCTTGAGGCTTAGAGGTCTCATATCTGTCCATACTTCCTTAATATATTCAAGGCATTCTTGCTTGAGACCAGTTTTGCCTACATCTTTCCAGCCCAAAGGGTTTTCTCGGTTAGCAAGCCAGATTGAATATTGTTCTTCGTGATTTACTACAACTTTGTAAATTGTCATGTCTTCTGTTTCGTTCTGATACATTTTTATTGCCTGATAATTGATTATTTATGTTCTCTGAAAACCTGAGAATATATATTAATCCAGCATTTTATCAATAAAATGCCTCTTAATACAATATCTTTTCAACTAGAACTTGATGAGCTTGATAAACTATATTGACTTTTTTATGAAATACGTTCAAAAAAGCATCTATGCCAATTTTTGTGTCTTGTCCTGCATTTAAACTATCATCAAATTCAAAATCATAGTCATCAAAAATAATCACACCTCCAACCTTAACAAGTCCCCAACCTAAGACAGCATCGGTGAGGACATCACTTGCTAAATGAGAACCATCAATATAAAGTATATCGTAATGATTAAAAGGGAGCGATCGCATCACATCTTGCGACTTACCAATAATTTTCGTTACCTTCTCTAAAGCTTTGGTTTGAGAAATATTGAAATCAAATCTTTCCTCAACATATTTTAGATAACTATCGTCATATTCAAGCTTGTGTTCAACGCTTCCCTCAAAGGTGTCTATGCACGTTATTCTTGATGATTCATGAGTGAGAATGTTATCTAAAAGCCAGCAAGCAGACATACCTTCCCAACTACCGATTTCTAGAACATTAATTTCAGGCTGATTAGCTAAGTGTATTAAATACCGTTCCCAGATTGGGAGATTTTGAATAAACCAATCAGTTGTAAACTTATATCCTTTGACTTTTTTCCATGCTTCACCTCGTGCAATAGCAGCATAACCGTGCATTTTTTGAGCAAACTCCAAGTCAGAAATAGCTTCGCGTTTTATAGCTTCTGCCGTTAGTAACTCAACAATTTCTAGTGTCCAAGTGTTAATTTTCTCTATATCATCTGCTTGTTCCATCACCGATAACCAAGTAGCCTTAGCCTCTGATTCTTCTCCCTGAAGTAGTAGCGCCAAGCATAGATGCCAATAATTTGACATCAAGCTAGGATCAGTTTCAATACCTCGCTGATAAAAAGCGATCGCTTCACTATAATTATCTTGATCGAGATATTTAACTCTATCTGAAGACGGGATTTCTTCTAAGTAGTAACTCATTTTTTGTTCCGTATTAACTCAAATTTTGCTTAGGAGATGTTAACCTTGTTCTAAGAGGTTATTTGAAAAGTATTTAGCTGTGATTTTAGGCACTTGTTGATCCCCCCTAACCCACGCCAGTCGCTCTACTTGGGGAGACCCCAAGACCGCGCTGGCTCCCCTTAAAAAGGGGGGAAGCGGAATCAAAGTCCCCCAATTTATCGGGGAGCCACTGCGCCCTTGCGGTTAAGAGACTTGTTCGCGCAGCGTCTCCCCTTGGGAGAAGCACGTGGCGTGGATTTAGGGGTATCTAAAACGTTTTGCTACCAGGAGAAGGACTTTTCAAACATCCTCTAACATTTGCAAGATAAATTTCGTCGCCTTCCCAGAGTTTTCTATCTCCTGAAATTTTTCTCCCCAGAGTTTTAATCTCTGTTTTAACAACAAATCATTTTCTATTTTCTCAATTAAATTGACAATGATATTAGCAGATGTATTCTTGACATCAGCAACTAGACCTAAACCATGATATTCAATTCTTTCTGCATTGTCTGGTTGGTCAGCCCATACAGGAAATACAATCATTGGTACTCCGCAAAATATGCATTCTTTAATAGTGTTTATTCCTCCGGCTATGATTGCTATAGATGCTTTATTAAGAAGTGCTAATTGTGGTGCTTTATTAACAACTATTACATTTTCAGGTATATATTTTAAGTCTTCAACACTAATATAATCGCTGATTGATAAAACTAATTGATATTCATTTTTAAGCGATACAGCATCAATCACATTTTGAAATAAGTCTTTAATTCTACTTATACCTAAAGTAGAAAAGGTGTTTACTGTAGTTCCTAAAGAGCAGTAAATAAGGGGCTTATTTTTATCTAAATCCGACCAGATAAAAGATGGCTCTTCTCTTTGCAAGTCTATTGAAGCTTCAGCATAATAGCATTTTTCTCTTGAAATATTAGGTAAATCTAATTCTTTCGGGCATAAAACCAGATGTGTTAATTTTAAAGGTATTGGTTGAGATAAATCTAATAGGTCAAGAGGAATTTTCCTATTAATTGCAAATTTTGTGATCAAATCTTCCTCAGAAAAATCTGTTTTACTCAGCAAAGTAATTATCTTTTTAGTTGCTTGGAGTAAATTTTGATAAATATATTTGTTTTTGAAATCAAGTGATTTAGCAATAAAATTATTGTCAAAGTTTGAAAACGTCTCCTTTTGAAGGAGATTTGGCAATGGTAATGAGGTAAACATATCCGTAAAGTATATACTCATAACTTGGCATTCATAGGCTATCATTCCTATGAAGGTAGAGTAGAGTTCTTCGTATGTACTTATTACCAGCAAATCAGGATTAGCTGATTTTAGTAGAGTGTGTATTTCTCTATTTTCTCCTTTAATTAATGAATTAATTAAAGACTTTAGACCTTTTCTGTATCTTAGCTGCTTTAGGAATAATTGAAGCCTGTTTGAATTTGACTCGTTAAGTTCTAGCTGTTTCATAAATCCTTTGGGAAACCATTTTTCTAGAATTGGCATAAATGTAAATCCGTAGCTACAAACTTTTTCCTCATAATCTGGCAACCCTAAATACAAAACTTGATGCCCAAGCAAACGTAGTGTTTTTGCTAGTTTCAAAGTACTATTTAATTCACCTTGGTAATTGAAAATACAAAATGCAATAGTTGCCATGTTTTAAATACCACCAAAACTGTTAGTTTAAGTATGGGACTTGCAAATAAAAAAATGTCCCAAAACTGACCAAAAAACCCTCTCTATTTCTCCTTTCTCTGTGTTGCGCCAGTTGCTTCTCCCAGGGGGAGATGCTACGCGAACAAGTCTCTTAACCGCAAGGGCGCACTGGCAACTCTATTGTCTCTGTGGTAGCCTGCGGCAAGCCGCTATCGCGTCTACGTTTATTTGGATAATTTATTTCTTGTCAGTCCCTATTGATAACTCGAAAATTACAATGTCCCAGCTTAAAATTATATAAAGCCCCCTTCCCGCAGATTACTGACACTATCTTTAACGACTTGAATAATGTAGTTAATATCTTCATCTGTATGGGCTGTTGATAAATAACCACTTACACCTAATAGGTGAACTCCCCTATTGAGAAGATGATATTTTAACAAGCTCATTACTACAGAAGCAGCAGAATTTCCCTCAGAAAGCTCTACAGATGCAGAACCAAATAGTGAGCCAAAATTCGCCATCTGTAGAGGTATTCCATCAGCTGCAAAATAATTATTCAAAGCTATAACAAATTGCGTTGTCCGTTCATTCAAATTCTGTTGGAGAGAAGACCCCGAATTTTGCATATATATTAGTACGGCTTTCGCAGCAGCCAACGCTAACGGATGCTTACAAAAAGTACCTGCAAAAAACGTCTTTTTTACCAGAGGATAAGAAGCATCGCCATAATTCCACATACCTCCATCAATTGCATCCATATAAATATTTTTACCAGCAATCACCCCAATTGGTATCCCACCGCCAACAATTTTTCCATAGGTGGCTATGTCTGCTTGTACATCAAAATAAGCTTGTGCGCCACCAGGATGAATCCGAAACCCTGTTACCATTTCATCAAAGATTAAGGTAATTCCAGATTCTTGTGTTATTTTCCTCAATTCCTGAAGAAATTCTCTTGGCTGTAAAGCCGGTCTAGCAGTTTGTACAGGAACTACTAAAACTGCTGCTAATTCTTGCTTATGTGCTTTAATAACTTCTAATGATTTAGGATTGCCATAATCTAAAACTAAAACATCATTGACAAAGTTTTGTAATACTCCAGGTGCTAAGGGTATAGCATATTGATTATCTTCTGCCTTATTTTTGTTAACTAAAGTGCCATCAAAATGACCATGATAAGAACCTGAAAATATGACAATTTTCTGACGTTCTGTAACTGCTCTAGCAATGCGGATAGCGGTCATTACTGCTTCTGTACCAGTATTACTAAAACAAACCCGCTCCATTCCTGTAAGTTGAGAAATTAACTCAGCTACCTCGCCAACAATTTCTGATTGGGGGCCAATTTGAATTCCTTTATCAAGTTGGGCGATTAAGGCTTCTTTAATAAAGGGGGGGTTATGACCAAAGAGATTTATTCCCAACCCCATCATTAAATCTACGTATTCATTTCCATCTACATCCCAGATTTTGGAACCCAGAGAGCGATTAGCAACAATGGGATAATACATTTCTTTGAAGAGTAAATTGAATTCTCCTAAGTTTTTATCGTCAGAGAGAACTGGGCGATAAGATTGGGAAAGATGTTTTGATGTTTTGGTGCGATCGCTATAGCTATTGATGAAATATTGTAAGTACTTTTGCTGCTGATTAGTCAGTCCGGCTTTAGCTAAAAGTTCGGTTAAAATGTCTGATTTTTGATGTAATGTAACTGGTTGTGTATTCATGCAATTTTCTCTTCAGATTTAATAATTTACAGAAGTACTATTAAGTATATATACGCTTATAGCAAATAAAATAAGTACTACCAGGAGTTTCAGATATTTGTAAATCACAATAAGCATCGTAACTACTAATTTCGCTAAATCCAGCAGTTTCTAAAGCCGATATAATTTCTTCTTTGGCATAACATCTTTCGGAAATAACTTTATCTAAACGCTTCCAGGTTTGTTCTACTAATGAAAACACAGTCAAATAAATTTGACCTACTTGGTTTTCTGAATTATAGATATTTTTTGTTGACCAAGCATAATCATCTTTTACATCACCAGAAACTTTGCCGTCCCAATTTGATTGATATTCTTCTTTTGAAAAGAAATGACACAAGAATATCCCATCGTCAATTAATACGTTATAAACATTCTTAAATACACACTCCAATTCTTCAAGTTTCATGACATAGTTTAGAGAACCAGTTGTTGAAACCACTAGATCAAAGGTAGTTGGTAAATTGAAAAATCGAGCATCACCAAGGATTAGTTTCGCTTCTGGCGCATTCTCACGAGCATAATGCAACATCTCCTCAGAACCATCAATCCCTGTAATTTTATAACCATGTTTGAGTAATTGTTGTGCTAAATGTCCAGTACCACAACAAAGATCAAGAATATGCGCTCCCTTAGTTAAATGGGGTAGTAACAATTTTTCTAAAACTGGTAATGTTTCCTGAAAAATTCCTGATGACCAATCTTCATTATATATGCGAGCAAGAACATTATAATCATCATAACGAGTTGTCAAAATCATAAAATATCACTCCTGAAACTATTACAAAAAGTTAAATTATTGTCTTCAAACTTTATTATCCAAAAACCCCTGCTTAATCAGATAGGAAAAATAAGCGCTGAGTAATTGATTATCTACTGGAGGACAAGTAATGGAAGTACCGACTAATCCATTGATGACATTTTGGTTATCAAACTGTAAAACTTCTGAATTGGAATCTTCTTCTACAGCTTGTCTTGCTGGGAAAAATGGTATTAATGAATATAAAGGATGTTCAAAATAACTTTGAGTAACATTGAGTAATTTATCTCGCCACTGCTCATAAGAATTTTGCTCAATTGCATAACCAGATGAGCGAATATGGTCGATAAGTGTATTTGAGTGGAGAGTTTGAGGATGCACTAAGTGAAAAGTTTTTCCTAAAGATTCTTCCTGTTTCGATAAATGAACTATTGCTTTGCTGACGTAATCTACAGGAACTATATTTTCTCTAATATCTATATCTGGCGCACTTCCCAATTGCACACAACCGATTATCAGTTTATACAGAAAGTCATTAGTATTAAATACCCCTATTTGGCTATGTCCCGATATACGTGATGGTCGATAAATAGAGATGGGAATTCCTCTTTCAGCCGCCGTTTGTACTAACTTCTCAGCTACCCATTTAGTTTGACAATATCCATTATTAGGAAATTCGTTTTCATTCAGGCTATCCTGTTCTCTAGCTAATTTAATTCCCGATTCAAGTTTTGCAGATACAACACCAGAGCTAGAAATAAAATGTACTGGTTTAGTTTTAATTTGACTAGCTAATTTCAGAATTTCTTCTGTACCCAATACGTTTGTAGATTTCAGGATAGAGTAAGGATAAATATGATGTACCCAAGCACCATTATGGTAGATCACATCAATAGTACTTGCCAATTGTTGGAATTTTTCAGTTTCTAATCCCAAAAGTGGCTTTGACAAATCGCCAGCAATCAGAATAATTCGGGAACTCCAAAGTTTGTTCCAAATTCCATAAGATTCTAGGTTAATTTGTAGCTTTTTATGGCTATCCTGAAGGTTTTTGGAACGAACTAAGCAATAAATATCTGCTTTGGTTTGCTGTAAAAGTTCAGCTAGTAAAAATACTCCTAAAAAACCTGTGGCTCCAGTCAATAGAACAGCACTGGGTTCAAGGATAAACTTAAAGATATTTTGGGGATGAATTGTTGAATCTAAAACAGCTTCAGCTTTGAGATCCAAAGGTGGGTAATCAATTTCTGTTTGACAAACTCGATCAATATTCTCCGCTAAACCCGCTATAGTCGGTTTTTCTAACAAACTGCGTAAAGATATATCTAAGTTGAAAGCTTGTTTAACTTTGCCAAGTAGTTGAGTTGTTAATAAAGAATGTCCACCCAATTCAAAGAAGTTATCGTAAATACTAACTTTCTCAACTTTTAAGACTTCAGCCCAGATTTGAGTCAGCGTTTCTTCTACAGGGGTGCGAGGAGAAACAAAATCTCCGATCAAGTCTGATCTAACTTGCTCTGGTGCGGGTAGGGCTTTTCTATCAACTTTACCATTGGCACTTAGAGGTAATTCTTTTAACAGCACTATAGCCGACGGTATCATGAATTCTGGTAATTTTTCTTTTAAAAAGTTGCGTAGTTCATTAACTGTAATGGCTGATTTTGGCTGGGGAACTACATAAGCAACTAAGCGTTTGTTTCCTGGTACATCTTCACGAGCAATAACTGCTGTTTCCTGTACTTCAGGATATTGATTTAGTGCTGTATCAATATCGCCTAACTCAATTCGGAAGCCACGAATTTTTACTTGGTTATCAATACGCCCCAAAAACTCAATATTACCATCAGTGAGATATTTTGCTAAATCCCCAGTTTTATATAGGCGCATTCCTGGTTTTTGACTAAAGGGATGGGGAATAAATTTCTCAGATGTAATTGCAGATTGATTTAAATAACCTCTCCCTAAACCTTCACCACTAATATAAATTTCGCCAGGAATACCAACAGGAACCGGATGTAAATGAGAATCGAGTATATATATTTGTGTATTGTTTATGGGACAACCAATAGATATTTGAGTTTCTGTTTTTGGGGTATAACAATAATATACACTACTCCAAACAGTTGCTTCTGTCGGCCCGTATTCGTTAAATAAAGATGCTTCAGACTGCAATTGAGAATGATGTTTTACCAATTCTTGTGAACAAGATTCACCTGCAACTATGACAGCACTAAGAGAACTTAACTGTTCTGGTTTTGCTTGTTGCAAAATTAGATCATACAGAGAAGGAAGGCTTAATAAATGGGAAATCCGATTTTGGAAAATTAGCTCTATGAGTTTAGGTACTTCCCGTTGCATACCTTCTTCTGGTAAGTGTAGAGTTCCGCCACAACAAAGTGTCCAGAAAATACCTGCAACAGAGCTATCAAATGCAAAGGATGAGAGTAACAAGAAGTTGCTGACAGGTTGTTGATAGTAGCTAATACGTGCAGTTGTTGAATTGACTAAGTTCCGATGTGCGATCGCAACTCCTTTCGGTTTACCCGTAGATCCAGAAGTATAAATTATATAAGCTAAGTTTTCAGCATCTACTGTTATCAGGGGGTTTTCCTGACTCTCGCGCGTGTAGGCGTAGGCCGTTCTAGACATCGCTTCCCAATCGGTATCTAAGCAAATTGTCTGTGCATTGTGGTTGGGTAAGCCTTGCAGTAAATGCTGCTGAGTCAATAATATAGATACCTGAGTATCTTCTAGCATGAAGGCTAAACGCTCTTGGGGATAGTGCGGATCGAGGGGAACATAAGCACCACCAGCTTTAAGAATGCCCAAAATACCAACAATCATTTCTAGTGAACGCTCGACACAAATTCCCACTAATACTTCTGTTCTTACCCTCAAATATTGGAGATAATGAGCTAATTGATTTGCCCGTGTATTAAGTTCAGCATAAGTTATTTGCTGATTGTTAAATGCCACAGCAATATTGTTTGGTGTACGTTCTACTTGTTCTGTAAATAAATCGTGAATGCACTTATTTTGGGGATAATCTGCATTAGTTTGATTGAACTCGAAGAGAAGTTGATTGAGTGTGCGATCGCTTAAAATTTCTAATTCACTGATTGAACCTTCTGGATTATACGTTGCACTTTCTACTAACTTGTGAAATTGCTCTGATAAACCTGCAATGTCCTGTGCAGAAAAGAGGTTAGAGTCATAATAAAACTCTATATTAAAAAAATCATTCT
Organism: Nostoc sp.; assembly: GCF_036917815.1. Classification (GTDB taxonomy): domain Bacteria; phylum Cyanobacteriota; class Cyanobacteriia; order Cyanobacteriales; family Nostocaceae; genus Nostoc. Next base: position 44,961 of record NZ_JBALEK010000102.1, read on the forward strand.
GGCGTTTGCAAGAAAGTCTAATTTTGAAACGCTCAGTACAAGTATCAAGCTTGAAAATAGAAAATGAGATATTACCTGCACAATCCTTTGTATCTTCTTCTGTAAAATCAAAACCCACAGCCAAAAAAGGCAAAATATCTGATTTATTATCTCCTTCTAATATTTGTTCCCAAGTAAAACACTCTTGCCATTTGTCGATAGATTCTACAGACTCATGCACTTGCTGTAAAAGTTGACTAAATTTAAAATTATCTTCTAAATGACAATGAAGTGGTAAATATTTCGCAAATAGTCCCAATGTTCCTTTAAGTTCCTCATATTTTCTGCCATTAAATTCCTTGGCGATGATTATCTCAGATTGTCCACTCAGTCGCCAAAGCAGAACCAGCCAGCAAGTTAAATAAAAGTTAGATGCAGAAGTATTATACTTCTGAGCCAATGTTTCAATATTAGCTACCAGTTCTGGAGTAATAATTGAATTTACTAATTTTGGTTGAAATTTCTGTTGTTTCGAGAGATGACTTTCAAAAGGAAGCTGAAAAGTGTCAATAGTAGATAAATTTTGCTGTTGCCAATATTCTCTGCCTATTTTTGTTTCTTCTGCTTCTAATATTTGATTTTGCCATTCTGAAAAGTCTGCATACTGAAGTGGTTCTTTAGATAATCCTTTATCCAATTTTCCTAAGTAAGAAATAGCCAGTTCCTGTACTAAACAATTAAGGGTTACGCTATCTGCACAGAGAGCAGGCAAACTGATAAATAATACATACCTATCTGCCGAAATAGTTACGAAATATGTATGTAAAATTAAACCTTGTTCAAACTCAAAATTTTGTTGTTTAATTTTCTGAAAAATTAACTCAATCTTCGCCTCTTGTTCTTGAGGCTTCAAATTACTAATATCGGATTTATTCTCTAAAATGACCTTGCTATCTGTAATTACCTGTACCGGAATAGTCATTCCAGGTAGACAAACAAAACTGGTGCGGAGAATTTCATAGCGATTGACAACATCTTGCAACGCCAATTCTAAATTATTGACATCAATATTTCCTTCAATCAAAATTGCACAATCACTACGATAAGCCCAACTTTGATCAATTTGTTGTAGCAACCATAAATGCTCTTGCTGAGGTGAAAGTCTAAACCCTTCGATACTTTCTACTTGCATATTTATACCTTGATGTTAGTTAAATGCTTGGGGGTGTATAAGGTTCAGCCATTCCGACTAAAATTTTTCTGGGAGGGATAAATGGCTTACGAGCATGTATTGATAACATATTATCTAGCATCAATATATCTCCTTTCTGCCAACAAAAAGTGACCATTTCTTGTTGATAAGCAGTTCGCAGAGCAGCTAATACTGATGGCTCAATTGTAGAACCATCACCGTAATATGTGTTAGTTGGTAAATCTTCTTCTGGCAAACTTGTTAATAACGAATCACGTATTGTTGGTTCTAATGTAGAAACGTGGAAAAAAGTTGCGTGATTAAACCAGACCATTTGACCTGTTTGAGGATGTTTGATAACAGCTGGCCCAACTTGTCTAGTTCTTAAGCGATTATTTGCTTTCCATTCAACCTCAATTCCATTGCTTTGGCAATACTCTTCTACCTTAGTTTTGTCTGTTGTTTGGAATACAGTTTGCCAAGGAAGACCAAATCCATCACCAAAGTTACGCATATACATAACTTGCTTTTGGATGAAGCGATCGCGGATAATTGGATCAATTCGCTCAAAAACCTTTCGACAGCTACCAATCGGGGTTTCCCCTCCTTCTGGCGCTGGACTCATACAAAAAAAGAAGATTTTCAACGGAAAGGTAGGCGAGTAAGCGTGTTCATTGTGAGGAAAAATACTTTGATCGGCTGGGTAGTCAGTTGAAGTATAAATTCTCCCACCTACTTGAGTTCGCGGAGATGCCCGATAACGATATTCCATCGCTTCTCCACAAATCGCTGCGATAATTTGCTCAAATTCTTCTATGGAATTAACTTTGAAATCACGAAAAAGTATTGCTCCATATTTTAATAATTCAGCTTTCAAATATTCCCGATTATTATTAGCCCAGTTTTGCAGATTAACTCCCTTCACACTAGGCTTAATTACTAAAGGAAAATTAGTATCTGGCTTGAGAAATTCAGTTTTGATTAACTCTTCTGTGGATATATTAACAGCTTTTCGTCTCACATAACCTAGAGATTCGATTTTTGCCATGATTTTTATTATCTGTTATTTGCTCTACGTTTAACGTTGATTAATTTCTGCTCGATAGTATTTTGATAAACTTCTTCTCTAGCGAGATGCTGTTTATTATCTACTTCATTGAGAATTATTTTTAAGTCACTTAATTTAGTTTCTGGATGCGTTGCAATCTTATTGAGAAGGGTTGCAAAATTATTCGATAACCTAACAATTCTGCCCCGATCAAATAAATCAGTGTTATATTCCCATACACCAAATAGTCCCCGATCTGTTTCGTTTAACTCCAATAACAAGTCAAACTGCACTGTTTTGTTTTCCACCTTCAAAGATGTGATAGTTAAGCCTGGAAGTTCCAAAGACGGGGTTTGAGTATTTTCCAAAACAATCTTGACTTGAAATAAAGGTGTACGGTTCAACTCCCGTTTTGGATTCAGAACATCTACCAATTTATCGAAGGGCAAATCTTGGTGAGCATAAGCTTCCAAAGTCATTTCGCGGACTCGTTCTAATAACTCTATAAAAGTAGGATTTCCTGATAAATCTGTACGCAATACTAATTGATTAACAAAAAATCCGATCAATTCTTTCGTCTCGGCTTGATTGCGGTTGGCAATATCAGTACCGACAACAATATCTTCTTGATCGGTGTACCAATGCAGCAAAGTCTGAAAAGCTGCTAGCAGAATCATAAACAGTGTGATGCCTTGGCGCTGATTTAGAGTTTTCAGCTTCTCAGATAAGGTTTTGGGTAGAACCAGAGCTTCCCTGCCTCCTGAGAAAGTCTGGCTAGGCGTTAGGGTTCGCGGAGCGTCTCGTAGAGAAGCTCCGCGAACCCTAGGGAGTTCCAGAACGGGTAGTTTACCGCCTAATTTTCTTTGCCAGTAAGCAAGTTGAGTTTCTAATCGTTCTCCCTGTAACCAGTTTCGTTGCCACACAGCAAAGTCTACATACTGGATGGATAATTCCGAAAGCGGTGTTCGCGTAGCGTCTCGCAGAGAAAGTTTGCCAACAGAAAAAGCTTCATACAAAGTTGCGATTTCATGAATCAATACACCTATAGCCCAGCCATCAGCCACAATGTGATGCATCGTCAACAATAATGCATATTCTGCCGCCGCTAATTGCAGTAAAGTAACTCGGAATAAAGACCCTTTGCTTAGGTTAAAAGGCTGTTGGGCTTCCTGATTTACCAGTCTCAAAACTTCAGCCTCTCTCTGCTTTTGAGAAAGTTCTTGTAAATCTAACACTGGTAGTTTGAAGCTCAAATTAGGAGCAATAACTTGCAGAGGTTGTCCATCAACTACTGTGAATGTAGTTCTTAAAACTTCGTGCCGTCTCACAACTTCATCAAAGCTTTGCTCCAGCGCCGCCACATTTAGCGCTCCGACAATACGCATGGGCTGAGAGATATTATAAGCGCTGCTACCAGGTTGCAATTGGTCGATAAACCACAATCTTTGCTGGGCAAAAGATAGAGGGAATAAGTTGGAATCTCGACTTTGAGAACATATTTTTGATCCTGAAAAAACAATCTCTTTTTTCTTCTGAAGGCGTTGTGCAAGAAGCTGAAGTTTTTCTGGGGAAAGACCAGCTATCCGTTGCGAAAGGTCACTCATTTTAATTCCCTGGCTCTACCTTTGTTGAGATACAAGATGGTCTTCTAAAGAGGTGATCATTCTATCAGGAAAATTCTCAATAAAAACATATTGTAAAAAGTCCTTTTCAATATCTGTCAGTTCAGGCTTGTAAAAAATTAACAGCAGAACAACTCTTGGAGTATCGCTATCATTCCATGCTGTATGTTCATAGGAAGAGTCGAAAAATAGACACTTTCCTTCTTCCCAAGTACGTGACTCGCCAGCAACGCTAATACCGCACTTGTTAGGAATGACAATACCGAGATGACAGGTAATATGGAAATTATCTGGATCACGATGAGGTTTAATGACTTCCCCAGGCTTTAAGACTGATAATGCTGCATCTGTTAATCTTGTATGAGTTGAAATATTTTCTAATAAGTATACTGTTTTTGGGAAATGTAAACTATTTTTTTCTACTTTCTTACCTGCCTCTATTAGCTCGATCGAATCCCATCCACCTCGATTGACACCTAAGTAATGATATGGTTGTAGTATTGCTTTATTTTCTATAGCTTCAAGGGCTTCTTGCCTAATTATTTCATAGCTATTCTCTAACAATTTTGCACCAGGTAAATCGCTCATATCATACCAAGGTTTAGACATCAGTCCCATAACTTGAAATCCTTGTTGATCGGGAGTAGGACTAGCAACTGATTTACCAGAAGCCATGTTGATTGAAAGCTCTATTCGCTTAATAGGACTGGTTCCAAATTTCTCCTTAAGCTCGCTCAGTAACTTTTGACTCCGAAGGTATAATTTTTCGTCATCTTTTATGGTAGATAAAAGCTTTGCCACAAAAAATGATGTGGTAAATACTCCTAAAATTCCAGCCAATAATAATGGAATAAAAGCAATTACAAAATGGTTATTGCCTTGATGAAGTAACAACAGAGTATGAGTAGTGTAAGCACCAATCAGGCAGAAGGCAGTTATTGGTATAAGAAACCATCGCTGAAAAATCGTTCTGGTTGAAGAGCTATGGCTAAATGTTATTTTTGATAAAGCTTTCCAAAATAATCCTATCCACAAAGCTAATATACCGTAGAAAAATAATAAAGGTATGCTAATAATTGTATCGGAAATATCAATCCAACCATCCAAATTAAGTACAAACAATAAGACAAATAACAAACCTGTGAAAAAAATACTTAATTGACATATCAACAATTGATATATGTATTTTTTGCCATTTAAGTTGTACAAATTAAGCATGAGAATATCTCCTTTTGATTTTTAGAGATTGCAGCATATTTTAAAATTCGTTAGTTGGTGTACTTTATAAACAACTAAATGATTGATATCAGATTCAATCAAGCTAATTACTTAGTTTTGTGAAGCAATTAATGCCTGTGCCTCATCTTGTGATAGTTGTTCAATATCTGCTAAAGCTTGAGCTAATTCCTCTAAATTTGTCTGTTCAGCCAGTTTTTGGATAACAACTTCAGCTAATTCAGCTATATTCGGGCTATTAAAGAAGCCTTTGTAAGAAAGTTCTATTTGAAAAGTTCTACACAGTTCAGAAACTAATTGAGTAGCAAATAAAGAGTCTCCTCCTAACTCAAAGAAGTTGTCGTGAATCCCGACTTTTTCAATACCTAGAAGTTGTTGCCAAACGTCAGCAAGGGTTCGCTCAATTTCATTACTAGGAGCGATATAAGCATTCGCCAAGTTAGGGCGGGGGTGATTAGGTTTGGATTGACGAAGCTGGGCTAATTTTTCTTCCAAAGATTTAGCAGATTCTTTTGGCTTAATTAAGCTGGTAAAATCTTGTGTTGATACAATTATTTGAGAAAATGTGCTAGTACTCAGAATACGTTTAAATGCCTCTATGCCCTCAAAATCAACCATTCGTGCTGTTAAATTTTCGCCCGTGATTTCTTGATGGCGGGCTTCAACAGCAATTGCCATTCCTACACTGTTCCATCTATCCCAGTTAATAGATTTAATAAATTTCCATGTTACATATTTAGAAGTGCTGTAGTGAGCAAAGGAGTCAAGGAAGGCATTTGCAGCTGTATAATCTGCCATTCCAGATGTGCCAATAAATGAATTTAGTGATGAACAGAGTACAAAGAAATCCAGGTTATTCTCCTTAAATAGAGTTTCAAGTATTCGTGTTCCTTGCACTTTTGGGGCTAAAGCTTTGGCTACAGTTTCTTTTGTTGTGAGTTGCATCATTCCCCCACCGAAAACCGCGGCGGAATGAATTACTCCATGAATTTCACCAAATCGCTGATTACTTTTGTTAAGCACTGCTGACATCTGCTCAAGGTTGGTAACATCGGCACTAACTACCATTACCTCTGCACCTAATGCTTTCATCGCCTGCAATTTTTGGATCTTTTGGCTAATGCTATCTTGCTGGTTATGAGTCGATAACCATTCAGACCAATTTTCTTGGTCGGGAAAAGCTGAACGCCCCAATAATATTAATTTTGCTTGCATAGTCTGTGCTAAATATTCTGCTAGCAGCAGACCAACACCTCCTAATCCACCAGTGATGAGATACACTCCCTGTTTTCTGAGGCGGAGATTTTCAGTAATGGTTTCATCTAATTGAACAGGTTCAAAATCTTGTACCCAGCGATTACGTCCACGGTAAGCAATAATTTGGTCAGATGTAGGGGTCGTAAATTCTGCTATTAGGGTTTGGATGAGTTCTTCTTGACCACTTTCTACAGGAACTACAACATCAATACTACGACAGGTTATATTTGGATACTCTAGCGGCATAACTTTGCAAGTTCCAAGAACCAGCGCCTTTTCTGGACACAGTATTTCTGAACCTGTTACTTCCTGCAAATTGTTGGAGAGAATACTAATTTCTAAAGCATCTGTTTGATTATTTTCTGTAATAGCTTGTGCTAAAAACAATAGACTCGACCAGCCTAAAGCTTCAATTGCTGAGTTGGTGTAACTATTTGGTGTCACACTCCACAGATGAATAATCCTTTTGGGAATCTTACCCAAACTCCGAAGTTCTTTGAGCAGGATGTTATAGTCATCCTCTTTTTCAGGATTAATCGTATATGTGCGTTGAGGATATTCGCTACTCTGTTGAAATTGCTCTCCAACTTTGACAGTAATAACATCTTGATTCTCAAGTAATAGCCGTTTTACCAAGCTTTCACCCAAGCCGCACTCATCCACAAACACTAACCAGCATCCTGGTTTTCCCTCAAGTCCAGGTTGAAAAGACTGCGGTGGCATGGTACGTTTCCAAGAAGGAATGTAAAACCAGTCAGCAATATGTGACTTTTTAGCCAATAAATCTTGGTTCTGTTTTTGCTTCGTGATGGTAAATGCTGTAGTTGCTGAGTCAGTTACCGATGCAGCAATGTGAGCTACCAAAACCTGTTCACCGAAAGCTTCAGTTTCCGAAACAGCCGCAACCTCAACGAACCCATGAGAGCGTAGTGCTTCCTGCCATTGCTTTTGTGATAAAAATGGATTACCACGGCTGCGTCCTTCATCCTCCAAAGGATTCATCAGCAGACCATCGGTGAGATCAAAGTCTAATTGTGGTTGAGTTATTTCCCACAATAACAGAAATCCTCCAGGAGCTAATAGCGATCGCACATTCTCCAGAGTTTTTGCCATATTCCGGGTTACGTGCAACACATTCACAGCTACCACCACATCAAAACTATGGTTATTGAACCCTTGTTCAACCGGAGGTTTTTCAATATCTAGAAAACGATACTCAACAAATGGATAAGCGCTAAACCTCTGTCTGGCTTGATTCAAAAACAAACCACCGACATCTGTAAAAGTGTAGTTGGTGCGTTCAGATGGTAACACAGGTAGCAATTCTGTTGTCGCAATACCCCGTCCACCACCAATTTCTACAATTCTCAGGCTAACATCTGACGGTAATAACTTTACCAGATGTTCCACACCTGCCCGCATGATCCCTTTTAAATGGGTATGCAGAGGCAATTCGGAATTGGCAATTTCTGGTTTGTTGTCTTTTACTGCAAAGTACAACTCTAAGGGTTCTTTTTCACCAATCAATACATCCAGCAGATTCTCGCCACATTCCCTGACTATATTTAGCTCATGGGGTGTATCTACGTATCTGAGTTTAACTTCTTCTACCAGACTATTAATAAAGTCTGTAGAACAGGGAACAAGGTTTGTAAATAAATCCTTTTCTTGTTGCAATTGACCTTGTTCTACGAGTACATCTAAAAAGCGATAGAACAATTGCCGATAACGAGGAATAATTTTAAATTGCTCATACACCGCCTCAAAAGAATACCGTTCATTAAGGTTGCTAAAAGCACCTAGATGCTGGAGGGTGAGGTTTATATAAGCAGTACACAAACTATCTAAGTATTGTTTTTTTAACAAATAAGTTTGCTCATCCAGTGCGGTGATGCTAGCACGAGCCTTTATTTTACAAGCCTCTATGAGAGATTTACTCAACTCAACTGCCGTTTGTCTTGACTGTTTTTGGGCTTCAATCCAGTAACGCTGGCGTTCAAACGGGTAGGTCGGCAAGGGGATACGATCGCGTTGTTCATGAGCATAAAAACTAGACCAGTCTATTTTGACACCACAAAGCCAGAGTCGCCCGAAGGAGTTGAGTAAAAATGTTATATCTGACTGTTGCTCTTGCGGATGACGGATTGAAGTTAGTACCACCAGTTGATCTTGATGATGTTGCTTGACAAAAGTACTTAAAGTCCTTCCTGGCCCCAGCTCTAAAAAGATCCGCTCCTGTGTTTTGACTAACTCAGTTATCCCTTGGCTAAAGCGTACTGTTTGCCGTAAATGCTTGACCCAATATTTGGGGTCTGTTGCTTCGGCTACAGTAATCCAAGTACCACTGACATTAGAGATAAACTCAATCTTCGGGGGATGAAGTTGGAGTTTTTGTAGATGCTCTGTAAATGGCTGGAGAATTGGCTCCATCATGGGAGAATGAAAGGCGTGAGAAGTATGCAACTTCCTACAGGCTACACCTTTGGCTTCTAGCTGTTGTTGGAATTGTGCGATCGCTTCACTTACACCAGAAACCACGCAGTATGAAGGCCCATTACTTGCGGCTAAAGACAATTCCCTATTTAGTAATGGTTGTATCTCTGATTCGGGAAGTTGGATAGAGAGCATTTCCCCACTAGGAAGTTGCTGCATCAGTCGTCCTCGAATTATCACTAGCATTAGAGCATCTTCCAGCGAGAAAACTCCAGCTAAAGTAGCCGCTACATACTCTCCGATACTGTGACCAATCATCGCCTCTGGGTGTACACCCCATGTCATCCACAATTGAGCTAGGGCGTACTCAATGACAAATAATGCTGGCTGGGCGACAGATGTCTGCTTGAGTTGCTCTGTTACCTCTGCTGCCTCATTTGGATACAGTATATGGCGTAAATCAAAACCTAGATGTGGTTTCAGCAATTCACAGCAACGATCAACTGCAAGTGTAAAAGTTGGCTCACTTTCGTAGAGTTCTCTACCCATATTTACATACTGCGTTCCTTGCCCAGAAAACATAAACACTACAGGACGATTGGCAGGCTGTTGATATTGAGTGAAAACTCGTTGTGCATCTAAAGTAGAAAGCACCTGCACCGCATCATTGATGTCTTGGCATACCACCATCCGGCGATGCTCAAAAGCTCGACGACCGACACCAAGGGTATGAGCCACATCAGCTAAGTTGATATGGGAATGCTGTTTGAGATGATGAGCCAGATTCGCCGTAGCTGTTTCTAGTGCCGATTCCGTTTTTGCAGAAAGAACTAAGAGATGATATTTCCTCCCCTGCCTCTCCTGCTGCTCCTCCACAGGTGCTTCTTCCAAAATTACATGGGCATTAGTGCCGCCAATCCCAAAAGAACTGACTCCAGCACGGCGAGGAGTGCCGTTTGTTGTCCATTGGGCAAGTTTGGTGTTGACATAAAAAGGACTGTTGGCAAAATCAATCTGCGGATTAGGTTCTTGAAAGTGCAAACTAGGCGGTATTTGTTGATGCTTCAGGGCTAGGACGGTTTTGATTAGACCTGTTACCCCAGCAGCAGCATCTAAATGTCCAATGTTAGTTTTGACTGAGCCAATAGCGCAGAAGCCTTTTTTTTCAGTGCTGGCTCGGAAAGCTTGCGTTAATGCCGCGATTTCAATGGGATCTCCTAATGATGTTCCTGTGCCATGAGCTTCAATGTAGGTAATCGTTTCAGGTTCAACCTCGGCAACAACTTGAGCGGTTTGAATTACCTTGGCTTGACCGTCTATTCGTGGTGCTGTGTAGCTAACTTTGAAAGATCCATCATTATTAATAGCGGAACCTTTAATCAGGGCATGAATGGTATCTCCATCTGCTAGAGCATCCTCTAATCTTTTCAAAACTACGATGCCTACACCTTCACCACCGACAGTCCCCTGGGCTTGAGCATCAAAGGCGCGGCAATGTCCGTCAGGCGAATTAATTCCTCCCTCCTTATAAAGATAGCCAGTTTTTCTAAAAGAACTGATGGAAACCCCACCTGCCAAAGCTAGATCGCATTCCCCACTGAGTAAGCTTTGAGTGGCTAAATGCACAGCGACTAATGAGGTAGAGCAGGCGGTTTGGACAGTAAAACTCGGACCCTGTAGATTCAGTTTGTAAGAAACGCGGGTAGTTAAATAATCTTTGTCACCTGCGATCGCCAGTTGATGATTATCTATAGATCCAACGATATCTTTGTTTAAATAAACATTGAGTAAGTATCCACTGAAGCTAGCCCCGGCGTAAACTCCAATAGAACCTTGATAACTTTCTGAATCATAGCCAGCATCTTCTAGGGCAATATATGCACATTCTAAAAATAAACGATGTTGTGGATCTGTAATTTCCGCTTCTCTAGGATTAAAGCCAAAAAATGCAGCATCAAAAAGTTCTACATCTTCTAATACAGCCCGTGCTTTCACAAACTTAGGATTATTGAGTGTAGCTGCATCTAGCCCATAAGCTAACAGTTCTTCATCAGTAAAAACTGAAATTGACTCTGTACCATTTTGGAGATTTTGCCAAAATTCATCAACATTTTTAGCCCCAGGAAACCGCCCGGATATGCCAATAATTGCTATTTCGGAACCAGTTATGTGAGTAGATGTTGTGGGGATAGTCATTCTTCATTAGCTCCTTGATTATTCATGATCGACTTCATTTTTTGCAGACGTTTTCTTTGTTGAGATTTTCCATCGGCAATTTTTTCTATTGAAATATTAGTTTCACTGAAAGATGATATTTTATTTTTCGTTGGACTAAATAACTCTGCAAGTGAGCTAATAGTCGGGTATCTAAACATATCGAGCATTGATAAATCGGTTTTGAATATTTCGCGTAATTGGCTATTCACTTTCAGCAGAAGTAATGAATGACCGCCGAGTTCAAAGAAGTTGTCGTGAATGCCGATATTCTCGATATTGAGAGCTTTTTGCCAAATTGTAGCGATCGCTTGTTCTATTTCAGTTTGTGGCATTACATAGGCAGCTTCTAACTCTGGGCGGAGAGTTTCTGGTGCTGGCAAAGCTTGGCGGTTTACCTTGCCGTTCGATGTCAGTGGTAGCACCTCCAGCATAATAAAGACCGATGGCACCATATACTCTGGCAGATGCTTCAAAAGGAAATTACGTAGTTCACTGGTTGTCAGTGTTTGCTTGTTGCAGGGAACAACATAGACCACTAAGTTCTTGTCACCAGGTTGGGTTTCCTGAGCCAGTACCACAGTCTCCCGCACACCTGGGTGTTGAGCTAGCATCGCCTCAATCTCCCCTAGTTCAATGCGGAAACCACGGATTTTAACCTGATGGTCAATGCGTCCTAAGTATTCAATATCTCCATTGGACAGATAGCGGGCTAAGTCGCCTGATTTATAAAGGCGTGCGTTTGGTTTATCACCAAAGGAGTTGGGGATAAACCTAAGGGCGGTTAGTTCTGGTCGATTTAAATAACCTCGTGCCACACCAGCACCACCAATGTACATCTCACCCATGACTCCAATAGGTACTGGCTGTCCATGTTGATCCAACAAGTAAATTTGCAAGTCAGGAATTGGACGACCAATAACACTCCCTGGAGCAATTTCTAAGTCTGCCATCGTCAATGGACGATATGTCACATGGACAGTTGTTTCTGTAATACCGTACATATTGACTAACTGTGGAAACCGATCGCCATGTCGTTCAAACCAAGGTCTTAAGCTTTGAAGTTTTAGAGCTTCTCCACCGAAAATGACCAGTCGTAGGCTCAACTTTTTGGTATCTCCCAACAATTCCTCCGCCTGTATGAGTTGGCGAAAAGCTGAAGGTGTCTGGTTAAGTACTGTCACTTGCTGGGTTGACAAGAATTTGTAAAAATCTTCAGGTGAACGACTTAACGAGTACGGTACTATCACTAACTGTCCACCAAACAACAGGGCACCCCAGAGTTCCCAAACTGAAAAATCAAAGGCAATTGAATGAAAAAGTAAAAATACATCCTCTTGGTTAAAATGATACCAGGACTCAGTTGCTGCGAATAGACGGACAACATTGGCATGATTGACTAAAACACCCTTAGGTTGGCCTGTTGAACCTGAGGTGTAAATTATATAAGCTAAGTTATCAGTTCTATAATTACTAATTAAATTTTGTTGACTTTCCTGAACTCTACTTTCCCAATCTGTATCTAGACAGACAACCCTGGTGTAGTTTTTCGGCAAATTCTCTATCAAGCACTGCTGGGTCAGTAGTATTGGTATCTGTGCGTCCTGCAATATGAAAACTAATCTTTCTGGGGGATATGCTGGATCAAGTGGCACGTATGCGCCACCAGCTTTCAGAATGCCTAAAATTCCGATCACCATTTCGAGCGATCGCTCCACGCAGATTCCCACCAATACCTCTGATCCAACCCCAACCTTTTGGAGGTAGTGTGCAAGTTGATTGGCTCGGTGGTTTAGCTCTCCATAGGTTAACTGCTCATCTTCAAAGACTACAGCGATCGCATCGGGCGATCGCTCCACTTGAGCCTCAAATAACTCATGGATACAATACTCACCAGGATAGTCAACTTGAGTATTATTCCATTCCACCAACAACTGATGCTGTTGAGTTTGTGTTAATATAGGCAATTCTGCAAGGGGTTGCTCTGGGTTAGCAACAACGCCTTCTAGCAAGGTTACGTAATGTCCGAGCCAACGCTGAATTGTTTGAGTATCAAATAAATCTGTATTATATTCCAGTTCTATTACTAGTTCACTGTCTGTCTGAAGAATATTTAAATTAATATCCAGCTTAGTAGCACTAGTGGAATTTTTAGCTACCTCAAACTCTTGTTTTAAAGACTTTGACTCCAATTGAGCTTTGTCCAGATTAAACCCTGTGGTAAAAAGAGGGGTGCGGCTAGGGTCTCGTGGTAACTTTAAATTTTCAATTAGTTTAATAAAAGGATAAATTTGATACTCGTAAGCATCTAACAATACCTGCTGGATTGAACTCAAATAGTCTGTGAATCTTGGGTTGCCAATAACTTGGCTACGTATGGGTAACAGATTAACACAGTGACCAACGAGATATTCATCTGCGATCGCAGATTGTCCAGCCGAAGCAATCCCAACAACGATATCTTGTTGATTCGTCAATCGTTGCAATAAGGTGATAAATGCTGTTAAAAGAATCGTAAATAAAGTATAACCACGTTGTACACTTAAGATTTTCAACGAATTATACAAAGTGGAATCGAGGCTGAGATTTTCTCGCGCCCCAGTGTACGAAAATATCGCTGGTCGAGGACGGTCAGTTGGTAATTCCAATACAGGCACTGAACTGGCAAATTGACTCAGCCAATAAACTTCAGCTTTAGCCATTTCTGGACTCTGCTGCATTTCTACTTGCCACAGAGCATACTCACTCCATTTCATCGGTTGTGGAAGTTGGCTAGCAACACCTTGGCACTTTGCTGAATAAATTGCTGCTAATTCTCGTAACAAAATACTAATTGACCAACCATCAGCAACAATGTGATGATTCGTTAAAACCACAATATGATGATCTTCCTGCAACTTGACTATGTGGCAGTTCAGTAATGGCCCTTTTTCTAAATGGAAAATTTGTTGAGCTTCTCGTACTAATAACTCCGATAGCTCTGTTTCTCGTTGACTTTTATCTAAAGTGGAAAAATCACTTAGAGGAATGTCTATAGTCAAGGTGGGATGAATCAATTGATTATCCCCCTCTGGGCTAAAAGTAGTTCGCAACGCTTCGTGACGATTGATAATTTCCTGAACAGCCTGACGCACTGCCAATAAATTCCCAGTCCCTCGCAGATGGATAGACCTGGATTCGTTATAGGCGCGGGAAACCTCATCTCCCATCTGTGCTAAAAACCACAGTTCTTTTTGGGCTGCCGTTAGGGGAATTTTGAGCGCTGTTGAAATCGGAGCAGGTGGTAATAATTCTCCTTGTTGCATTTCTACTACACTTTCTTTGACAGCCCTAATTACGTGTTCAATATCTGCATAAGTATGCGCCGTAGACAGATAAAATGTGCGTCCTTCCCAGACATAAACGCCTTTTTCCAGTAAATGGTAGAAAAACAACTGACCAAACTTGAGAGGAGATGAGGCTATGAAACGAAACAGCGAACCAAAATGGACTACTTTAATTGGAACTTGCCTTTGTTCAAAGTAACTATTAAGAGTCTGGGCTAATTTCGTTGTTTTTTCAGATAATTCCTGCTGTAATTTCGGACCACTATTTTTAATATGATTGAGTGCAGCCCAAGCCGCAGCCATTACTAAAGGATGTTTGAAAAAAGTACCTGCAAATACTGTGGTTTCCGCTTGAGGATAAGATTCATCTCCATAGTTCCACATTCCACCGTCAAGGGTATCCATCAAAGCTGCCTTACCAGCTATGACTCCAATTGGCATCCCAGCCGCAACGGTTTTACCATAAGTAGTCAAATCTGCTTGAATATTCCACAATCCCTGAATCCCACCTGGATGCATCCGAAAACCGGTAATCACTTCGTCAAAAATTAATACGGTTCCGGTTACTTGAGTTAATTGTCTAAGTTCGAGTAGAAACTCTTGAGGTTGCAAATCTGGGCGACTGCTTTGTATTGGTTCCACCAAAACTGCCGCCAGTTCGTGAGCATGAGTTTTCAGAATCTCTAGGGATTCAGGCTGCCCATAGTCAAGTACAATGACATCATCAGCAATGTATGATGGAATACCTATAGCTCTGGGGATAGAACGCCGCTTTCCTTCGCTAGTTGTTACTCCTCTTACCAAAATCCCATCATAGATACCGTGATAAGAACCAGCAAATAAAGCAATCTTAGAGCGTCTTGTGGTAGCCCGTGCTAGGCGGATTGCTCCCATCACCGCTTCTGTGCCATCGTTACAAAAAGCTGCCCGTTCGGCGCCTGTCAACTCACAAATTAACTCTGCAACCTGACCGGCAAGACGTGATTGTGGTCCGTGTAATATACCTTGTTTTATTTGTTCTTGAATAGCTTCGATGACAAAAGATGGTGAATGACCAAATAAAAGCGCACCAAACCCCATAGAAATGTCTACATACTCTTGGCCATCAACATCCCAGAGCCTCGCTCCCTCACCACGCTGTCCGTGAATGGGATACAACATCTCTTTAATGGAGGGTAGGAAGCCTGTTATTGCCCTGCTATTGGCATGGTCGGAACGATAAGCTTGAGTAAGTCGTTTAGATTCGGGAGTAAGCTTGACAAAACGTGCAATTAAAGCATCTAAATGTTTTTGTTGACGGGGAGTTAACAGAGTCTTTGATTGTAACTGAAGAGGCTCAATTGTTTGGTTTATGAGTTGTTGATTAGACTCAGCCTGAATCGCTGATGAACTTTCTGGAAAACCAGAGTTATTAATTAAAGATTGAGCAACTTGTCTTACCTCATGCTCAATAGGGGTAGATGGGATTGCTTTTTGTAAAGGTAATATCTTCTTAGATGAACCTGCTTTTTGCAAAATCTCTAGCTGTTTGGACATCAACTGAAGCTGCTGTTCGATTACCTGTTCGAGTACTGTAACTGTTACAGATATTTCATCTTCTTGCTGTAATTCTTGTCTATCTGAAGTCTTTATATCAAGTGTTTGCTCATGAAAAAAAGGCTCTATAATCAGATTTTCTGAAGGTATTTTTTGAACTATATGAGTTACTAAGGCATGAATTGTTGATAAATCTTCAAGTAATAAGCGAAAAGGAAGATTAATACCTAAATCTTGTTGAATCGC
This sequence comes from Nostoc sp., assembly GCF_036917815.1. Classification (GTDB taxonomy): domain Bacteria; phylum Cyanobacteriota; class Cyanobacteriia; order Cyanobacteriales; family Nostocaceae; genus Nostoc. The sequence continues at coordinate 61,050 of NZ_JBALEK010000102.1, forward strand.
ACGGTTAATTTGCAATAAAATTAGAGAGTCAACACCCATCTGGAGAAAAGGAGTATGAATATCAATTCCAGATAATTTCACTCCCAATGACTCACTAACAATGGATTTAAGTGTTGATACTAATTTTTTATATTGAGAATCTTTATTCATAATATTTTAGATTTATTGAAATTATTGCTAGCTAAAAAAATAAATTACTGTTATATGACAATACGGTTGGGTTAAGGCTAGTACTATGAGTCAAGGTCATTTTTTTAACGTAGACGATTCGGCTTCCCGCAGGGTACCGCAGAGGCGCAGAGGACACAGAGAGAGGAGGAGGAGGAAAAAATTGCTTAACTGAACTGTATTGGGTTATATGAAACTACATATCTTTTTCTAATAGTTCTAGCTGTTGAAACATAATAGAGATTTGACTAGTTATTATTTTTTTGGCAGGATGATCCCGGTGTTCATTTTTTTTACTTAGATGGAGGATATTATTTTGCTGAGATTCAACAAACAAATGTTGTGATTTCTCTCCCAGATAATTTGGCTGACTACTAATTTGTTCATTGTCTAACTTTTGGTGATTAGGAGAATTTTTTCCATTCAATCGATTTGACTCATTAGCTTTAGCAGACTCAACCCAGTATTTTTTTCGTTCAAAAGGGTAAGTCGGTAAAGGAATTCGGTGACGTTTTTGATTGGCATAAAATCCTGACCAATCCACTTGTATTCCATACAGCCATAAATGTCCTAGAGTATTTAATAAGAATGCAACATCAGATTGTTGCTCATGAGGATGACTTATAGAGCAAAGTACCAACTTTTCCTGAACTGTTTGCTTAGTTAAAGTACTTAAAGCATGACCAGATCCAACTTCTAAAAAAATCCGATTTGGCTGTTTGCACAATTCACTAATACCATCAGCAAAGCGTACTGATGACCGCAGATGTTTAGCCCAATAATTGTTATCTGTCGCCTCCTCTGGAGTAATCCAAGTGCCAGTTAAATTAGATAAAAAAGGAATTTTTGGATGATTAAGATTGACTTTGGCTAAGAATTTGGTAAACGGCTCAATAATAGAGTCCATCATTTGAGAATGAAAGGCGTGGGAGGTATGCAGAGAACGGCAATCAATCCCTTGCTCAGTTAAGCGGTTTTGCAAATCTTCAATCTCTGCGCTTGGGCCAGAAACTACACAACGCTCTGGTGCGTTAATTGCTGCTAAGGAAAGTTTATCACCTAGCATCTGCATAACTTTTTTTTCGGGTAGCGCTACAGCCAGCATTTTGCCTGAAGGTAGTTGCTGCATCAGTTGCCCACGAGTAGCAACTAGCATCAATACATCTGCTAAAGAAAATACTCCAGCTAAACAAGCGGCAACATATTCTCCTATACTGTGACCAATCATTGCACTAGGACGTACTCCCCTAGATAACCACAACTCTGCTAAAGCATATTCAATTACGAACAATGCCGGCTGGGTAATATAAGTTTGTGTCAACTGCTGTGTCGCCCATTGGGTTTGTTCTTGGCTGGGATAGAGAATAGTACGTAAGTCTAACCCTAAAATAGCTTTGAGTTGTTCACAGCAATAATCAACTTGTTCCCGGAAAATTGGCTCAGTTTGGTACAATTCTCGACCCATATTTACATACTGAGATCCTTGACCGGGAAACATAAACACAACTTCTGGTTCAGCTGGTTCTTGATAGTGCGTGAAAACTCGTTGCGGGTCTTTTGTCTCTAAAACTTTGATTGCATCATCAATATCTTGACAAACTACCATCCGACGATAATCAAAAGCTCGACGACCTACTTTAAGAGTGTAAGCAACATCAGCTAAGTTTAAATCGGGATGCTGTTTGAGGTGATTAGCCAGATTTAGCGTAGCTGCTTCTAATGCTGATTCCGTTTTCGCAGAAACAACCAACAGATGATGTTTTCTCCCCTGCTCCCCCTGCTCCACTACCGGGGCTTCTTCTAAAATTATATGAGCATTAGTGCCGCCAATACCAAAGGAACTAACCCCTGCACGCCTGGGATGTCCGTTTGATTTCCATTCTGAAAGCTTGTCGTTAACGTAAAAGGGACTGTTAGCAAAATCAATCTGGGGATTAGGCTCTTGAAAGTGCAGACTTGGTGGTATTTGCTTGTGTTTAAGTGCAAGAACAGTCTTGATTAAACCTGCCACACCAGATGCGGTATCTAGGTGGCCGATATTCGTTTTTACCGAACCAATGGCGCAGAAATTCTTTTTCTGAGTTCTGGCGCGAAAAGATTTAGTTAACGCGGCAATTTCAATGGGATCTCCTAAAACTGTGCCGGTGCCATGAGCCTCTACATAACTGACCATATCGGGTTCAATTCTGCTGATGGCAAGAGCTTCAGCAATCACCTTGGCTTGACCATCGATACTAGGAGCTGTATAGCCAATTTTGGCAGAACCATCATTATTAATGGCTGAACCTTTAATTACAGCATGAATATTATCTCCATTAGCGATCGCATCTGCTAATCGTTTTAAAATGACTATACCGACACCATCACCGCCAACAGTTCCTTGTGCTTTGGCATCAAAGGCGCGGCAGTGTCCATCGGGAGACAAAATTCCTCCCTCTTGATAAGCATAGCCAGTCTTTTTTAAGTTAGTTATAGAAACTCCACCTGCTAAGACTAAATCACATTCACGATCTATTAAGCTTTGGCAGGCTAAATGAACCGCAACTAATGAACTAGAGCATCCAGTTTGGACAGTGATAGCTGAACCCTTTAAATCTAATTTATAAGCAACTCGCGTAGTCAGATTATCTGTACGATTATGATGTCTAATTTGGTCAAGACCAACTAAGTTTATTAATTCGGTATTAGAAAAAAGATTGAATAAAAAGTAACTACTAATACTGGCACTCCCATAAACGCTAATTCGACCTTGATAAGTTTTAGAATCATAGCCAGCACTTTCCAAAGCCTCCCAAGCTGTTTCCAAAAATAGACGCTGCTGTGGGTCTATTATTTCTGCTGTTTTAGGAGAGTAATCAAAGAATTCAGCATCAAATAGTTCTATATCTTCCAATACAGCATTTGCTTTGACATAATTTGGGTTATTCAGTGTAGTTGCATCTACCCCTATAGATTCTAGCTCTTGGTCTGAAAAAAATGAAATTGCTTCCAAACCATCTTTGAGATTCTGCCAAAATGTGTCCAAGTTACTAGCTTTAGGAAAGCGTCCAGACATACCGATAATAGCTATATCTAAATCGCTTATTTGATTCTCACTAAAGTCTTCATTTTTCATTGGTTTCAGTACTTCGTCAAATAATTTTACCGGGATTGCGCTCTTGACTGCCTGGAAGCGGTGCGGCTCTCGGCGCGTTGAGTGCTTTCTTCAAAAGAAGATATTTCAGTCTGCTTTCGCGTTAAATATTTAGCTAAGGAGTTAATAGTTGGATATTCAAATAAATTAATTACAGATATATTGTTGAAGAAAATTTCTCGGAGTTTGGCGTGAGCTTGAACAAGCAGTAATGAATGACCACCGATATCAAAGAAGTTATCATGAATGCCCACTTTCTCAACAGGAAGCATCTGTTGCCAGATATTAGCGATCGCTCGCTCTACCTCAGTTTGTGGTGGTTCATAAGTTGCTGCCAATTCTGGGCGATCGCTATTTGATTCTGGGAGTGCATTACGATTAACTTTACCATTAGATGTTAATGGCAAAGCCTTCAATATGACGAAAGTTGAGGGCATCATGTATTCTGGCAGTTTCTCTCTGAGGAATCTTTGCAGTTCGCTAACACTGAGTGTTTGTTTAGGAACAACGTAGGCTATTAAGGATTTGTTCTCATTGTCTTCTCGAACAGAAACTACAGCCTGTTGCACTTGCAGATGTTGACACAGTACGCTTTCAATTTCTCCAAGTTCAATGCGGAAGCCCCTAATTTTTACCTGATGATCAACTCGCCCAATGAATTCAATATTGCCGTCAGGTAAGTAACGAGCGATGTCACCAGTTTTGTATAAACGCGAACCCATCTCTGCAAAAGGATTAGGAATAAACTTTTCTGCCGTTATATCAGGCCGATTCAGATAACCCCTAGCTAATCCCGCACCGCCGATGTACAGTTCACCAGTTACGCCAATGGGTACTGGTTGCAGTTGCTGATCCAGCAAATAAATCTGCGTATTGGCAAGTGGACGACCAAGGGGTACTGTCTGTGTACTAATTTGCTGATTCTCAACTGCAAAGGTAGTAACCCCCACAGTGGCTTCTGTAGGGCCGTAGTGATTGAAAATTAAGTTGGATGGCGCTTGCTGCCGAATCTGTTCAATAAGTTGCCAACTTGCAGCTTCGCCACCCAAAATTAGCTGCTGGCGGGGCAAGATGGAATCGGATGGTGCAGAGGCAAGAAGAGTGGCAAGGTGGGAGGGGACAATTTTAAGACAGTCGATGGGATGGGTGCGGCAGTATTTTGCTAAGGTTGCTGAGTCAGTAGCACACTCGATAGATAAGATGTGCAAACATCCGCCAGTACAAAGAGCGGCAAAGATTCCAGTGTTACCCAAGTCAGCAGCTAAAGTGGAAACAGTGGCGAAGTTAGTTGTTGTTGATAAGTCTAACCTCTGTGTAATTCCGTGAAGGTAATTCAGCAGTTGTCGGTGTTCGATCGCAACTCCTTTCGGTTTACCAGTAGAGCCGGAGGTGAACAAGACATAAACTAAATTCTGGGTTGTGACTTCACTGATGGGATTTTCATCTTGGCGATCGGCAATGATATCCCAATGTGTATCTAAGCAGACTATTTGCCCTACATCTGTTGGCAGGTTATCGACTAATCGCTGTTGTGTCAAGATCACTGGTATTTCCATATCCTGCAATCGGCTAGCAAAACCTTCTTTGGGTAAGGTTGGATCTAGCGGTAGATAGGCTCCACCAGCTTTCAGGATGCCCAAAAGTCCAATAATCATCAAGAGCGATCGCTCTGTGCAAAGTCCGACTAAAACTTCCGGTTTAACTCCGCGTTGCTGTAAATAATTAGCAAGTTGATTGGCTTTGCTGTTCAACTGTGCATAAGTTAGTTGCTGATCTTCAAAGACAACGGCAATTTTATTTGGTGTTTTTTGTACTTGGGCTTCAAATAGTTTGTGAATACATTTGTCTTGTAAATTGTCAAGATGTGTTTGGTTAAATTCTACTAGTAATTGTTGGCGATCGCTAAAGTTCAGAATCTCTAATCGGCTAATTTTCTCTTGGGGATTAGCCGTTACACTCGTTAATAAAGTTTGAAATTGTCTGGCTATACGTTCAATAGTATCGGCTGCAAAGTAATTGATATCGTAGTAAAACTCTGTAGTTAAATAATGCTCGCGTTGAGTACAAGTGAGTTTTATTTTAAATTGTTCAATACAACTGTAATATTTCTCAAGAGAAAATGATACATTGCCAGCAACAAATTTTTCTGGTAGTTGCTCAAATTCAAAACCGATAGAAAAAGCTAGTTGATCGTTATTTTCTATGGGTTCCGGCACAAAATAATCTTGCCATTCTGCACTAGCTTCTATAGTCTGATTGGCTAGTTCTACAACTTCTTGAAAGCGTAAATCTGGTGTCAAATGGCTGTTAATTGGCAACCAAGTAGCAACGAGTCCTAATAAGTTGTATAATTCTTCATAGTCTCTGCGATCGCTAGCCATCCCAATAACGATATCTGGCTGTCCTGTCAGTCGCCAAATCAGTGTTTGCCAGCAACCTAGTAAGATGATAGCAGTGGAAGTATCATCTTTTTGAGCTAAGTTGGCAATTTTGGCTGTCACATCAGGGGTAATATCTAATCCATAGCAGTTTACCTCAAACTTTGATGGCTGTAATGGCTGGCTTTCAAAAGGTAACTTCAACGAAGCGAGTGGAGAAAGCTTTTGCTTATGCCAGTATTTTTTAGCTGTTTCTGCATCCTCATCTAAGAGTAATTGATTCTGCCATTCTGAGAATTGCAGATATTGTACAACTTCTTCTGGTACTCTCTCACCTTCTAAACAGGCAGAATATGAATTGCTGATTTCAGTTACCAGATTCTTGAGTGTCCAAGCATCAGCACAAAGTGAAGGCAGACTAATAAGTAAAATATACTTTTCTACTGATAGCGTCAGTAGAGATATATGCAACAGTGTCCCTTGCTCAAAGTTAAAAGTAAGGGATGTTGCTTGGAAAAGCTCTACAATTTTGCTTGAGATTTCTTTAGGTTCACAATGACTAAGATTGATGTTATCCCACGATAGAATACTGCTATTTTTTACATCCATCACAGGAATTTTCATTCCAGGTAGACAATGGAAATTTGTACGCAAAATTCCATGTCGAATAATGACTTGTTGTAAAGCAGCTTTTAATATTTCTTGTTTGAGATTGCCTTCAATAAGAATGGCACATTGAGCAAAATAAGCTGAACTATGTTGCTGTAATGACCAAATACGCTTCTGTTGAGGGGAAAGCCGAAAACCCTGAATTATTTGATTTGGCATATATTTATCATTATTCCTTACCAAGAAAACACTATCTCGCTGAGTTAAGCTAATCGCCATTCATTTTTCCAGAATGATTTGCTTGTAGTAAGCGGCTCTAGCTCTGCTTTTATGCAACTTAAATGCCGATTAGCTTATACCTACTTATTTAGCGGTTTACGACAAACGAAGCAGGTAGTTTCAGATGCTTTATCTACTCCCAAATCACGGTTTATATCATAGATGTTAATTTCTGTAAATCCTGCATATTCCAGAGCCGATTTAACCTCTGCTTCTGAATGCAGTTTTAAGTAAAAACTTTTATCTGAACGTTCCCAGATGCCATTTATCAATTGTAATCTGGTAGTGTCTTTTCGACCTATTTTATTTTCTATATCGTAGCTTAAAATATCAACCCAGACATTATCATCTTTGACACCTCCAGCAGACTCACTATTTTTCCAACTTGATTCACACAATTCTTTTAGATACAATTCAAAGGCAAAAATACCGTTTCCCAACAAAGCATTATAAACATTTTGTAAGGCATTGTGTAATTCTTCAGTGCTGAGGACATAATTCAAAACACCATCTGTCGAAATAATTGCATGAAAAGTTGGCGGTAATTTAAAAAAGCGGACATCATCTAGAATAAATTTAGCATCTGGTGCATTCTCACGAGCAACATTAAGCATTCCTTCAGAGCTATCAAGCCCAGTTACTTGATAACCTCTTTTTAGGAGCCGTTGGGCAATTTGTCCTGTCCCACAACCCAGGTCAAAAATATGCGCTCCTTCGGGAATATTTTTGAGGATTAATTTGTCTATACACTCCAGCGCCATGTCGTGGCGTTCTAGTAGACTTTTCAAGTCGTAGATGGAAGCGATCGCATCATGATTAGTATTGCGTTCTTTTGAAGATATCAAGTATTTACCCTCCTTGTTAATGGAATTTATTTCTATTTCTAAAATTTTGATTTCTGAATCATTTCTGCCATTGCTACAACAAGTTTGCGATCACCTATATATGGATTTCGCCCGTGAGCAGTCAGCATATTATCTAACATCAAAATATCGTTTTTTTGCCAAGTAAAGCTAGTCTGAGACTGCTGATAAACTTCATTTATTTCTGCAATAGCTGAGTCTTCTATCGGAGTACCATCTCCGTAATAAACATTACGTGGTAGCTTTTTATCTCCAAAAGTAGACAATAAAGATTCCCGAACTTCTGCATCTAGATACGCTATATGGTGTAACTGAATTTGATTAAAAAATACAGGTTCGCTCGTTCTTGGATGTACTGCTAACGCTGGACGAACTTGGCGCGTAATTAGACTATTATTATCATACCATTCAAAATCAATTTTAGTCTGACGAAAATAATTTTCTACGATAGATTTGTCATCGGTACGAAAGAAATTTTGCCAGCTTACATCCAGACCATTGGTGTAGTGACGGACATACATTAATTGTTTTCTATCTAATCTTTCTCGCAACTTGGGATTGATGATTTTGTAAGCTTGGCGACAATCTATAATTGGTGTTTCTCCACCTTGTTGTGCTGGTTGCACACAGAAAAACCAAATTTTCAGAGGCCACTGGTGTAAATGAGAGCTTTCATTATGAAAAAGGATTGCTTTATCAGATGGATAAGGGGTAGAACCATAAACTTTACCACCTTCTCCAGTCCGAGGTAAATCACCATAATCAGCAAACAAGTTTGGAGAAATCGTTTGAGCAAAACTTTCAAATTCTGATACTGAATCTACATTGAAATCTCGAAACAATATTGCCCCATACTTTAATAATTCTGTCTGTATAAATTCCTGGTTAGTTTTAGCCCAAACGACTAAATCAATATCGTCTGTAGCTGGCTGAATTACGAGGGGAAATGTTTGCCCAGGTTGGAGATAATTAGTTTTTACCAATCTTTCTGGTAACAAGTTAACAGCTTTAGGAGTAATGCCGAGCAACTTTTTCTGATTAAAGGCTCTGCGTTCTTTTTTTTGGATAGCTTGTTGTTTTCTTTCAGCTTCGGTAAGCATTTCTAAGCTACCAATTCGAGCATCGGGTTGTGAAATTATACTGCTAATAAGTGTCTGGAAGTGACCAGTCATGCGAGTAATAATAGTAGCATCAAATAAGTCAGAGTTGTATTGCCACTTACCTGAAATTCCTTGCTCTGTTTCAGTCAGAAATAGTGCTAAATCAAATCTAGCCACTTTGTGTTCAATTTCCAACAAACTTAAGGTTAGCCCTGGTAATTCTAAAGGTGGCATGGGCGCATTTTGGAGAACAAATAATACCTGAAATAGTGGCGGAGTGTTGTTTAAATTCCGCTTAGGCTGTAGAGCTTTTACTAATTCCTCAAAAGGCAAGTCTTGATGAGCATAAGCTCCTAATGCTACTTGACGCACTCGCCCAAGCAACTCCCGAAAACTGGGATTTCCACTCAAGTCGGTGCGTAAGACAAGCAGATTCACAAAAAAGCCAATCAATAACTCAGTTTCAGCTAAGTTACGGTTAGCAACATCAGTACCAATTACGATGTCATCTTGATTTGTGTAACGTTGTAGCAATACCTGAAATCCTGCTAGCAAGGTCATAAATAAGGTGACACCCTGCTGGCGTGAGAGGGTTTGCAGTGCTAAGGACTCTTGAGAAGGAATTACAAAAGTTTGAGAACCACCCCGACGGGTTTTAATGTCTGCACGTGGACGATCTGATAACTGCATTACAGTGAGGTTGTTGCCTAATTGTTGCTTCCAATAGGCGAGTTGAGTTTCTAGTACCTCTCCTTGTAACCACTGTCTTTGCCATACAGCAAAATCTGCATACTGAATAGGTAAATCCGGGAGTGTGGCAGCCTCTCCAGTAGCAAAAGCTGTATACAAAGGTACGATTTCTTGGGTAATTACACCCGTTGACCAACCATCAGAAACGATGTGGTGCATCGTGAACAACAAGATATGTTCGGTTGCCGCCAATTTGAGTAAGCTAGCTCGTAATAACGGGCCATTACTTAAATCGAATGGTTTTTGCTGCTCTTCAAGGATAAGATTTTGGATGATTTCTGAAGCTGAATTTTGGATTGTTGTTAAATCTGCGATGGCCAATTTCAAATCGTATTTGTCATGAATTTGTTGAACTGTTTCCCCATTCAGTTTGCTAAAGGTGGTTCGCAATATTTCATGACGCTTGATAATTTCATTAACGCTTTGCTCTAAGGCGATTACATTCAGGCTACCAGTCAACTGCACTGCTGTCGATAAGTTGTAGATAACACTACCAGGTTGTAACTGTTCGAGGAACCAAAGACGCTGCTGTGCAAAGGATAGGGGCAGGAAATTGGACTGCGATCGCACAGAGATAACACGTACTTTTTCAGATGCTTTAGAAACAAGATTTGCTTCCAAAGTCTCAGATAAATTTTTGAGCGTAGGAGATGTGAACACTTCCACTAAGGATAACTCTACACCAAACTTGTTGCGGATGCGAGTTGCTAGTTGTGTTGCCGTGAGAGAATTACCACCCAATTCAAAGAAGTTATCGTAAATACTCACTTGTCCAACTCCAAGCAAATCTTGCCAAAGATTGGCAATTAATCGCTCAACCTCAGTTATAGGCTTTACCTCAACGGTATGTATCTGGGGACGAAGATTTTCTGGTACAGGCAGAGAACGACGGTTTACTTTACCATTAGATGTCAGAGGTAAGGCATTTAAGGGTATATATATAGAAGGCACCATGTAATCTGGTAGCTTCTGATGCAAGAAGTTTTGTAAGGTTGAATGTAGGTTGACAGGAGATTTAGTCTGGTCGAGAACAATATAAGCTATCAATTGCTTATTTTGTCCTGACTCTCCGAAAGCGTTGACTACTACTTCTTTAATCGTTGGATGTTGTTGCAAGACAACTTCAATTTCAGCCAGTTCAATGCGATAGCCATTGACTTTCACTTGGAAATCGTCGCGTCCTAAAAACTCAATATTGCCATCGGGTAAATATCGCCCTAAATCACCAGTTTTATACAATCGCTCTTGTGTTTGAGGATGAATGATAAAACTGGCATTGGTCTTTTCTGGACTTTTCCAATAACCCTGAGCTAGTCCAATACCACCAATATAAAGTTGTCCAGCAACCCATACAGGACATTGATCTAGCACTTCATTGAGTACATAAAAGCGCTGATTGGCCATTGGGCGACCGTAGGGGATGCTTTTCCAGGTCGGGTTAACAGATATAATTGGGTAGAAAATCGACCATATTGAAGCTTCTGTAGCACCACCCAAACTTAATACTTGCGCGTTCTCCCAAATTGCCCGGATTTGTTTTGGTAAAGTCAGTGGCAACCAATCTCCACTTAGCAACACCAAGCGTAAGGAAGTAGGGAGAACTTCTTTTTGACCATCTGCATACTCTAATAACATCTGCATTAAAGCTGGTACAGAGTTCCAGATAGTAACTTGGTGTTTAACTAGCAATTCTACCCAGTGTTCCGGGTTACGAGCGGCATCGGCATCAGGAATAACAATCGTTCCGCCAGCAGCTAAGATACCAAAGATATCATATACAGACAGGTCAAAGCTTAGAGATGATAGGGCAATAACTCGGTCTGTTGATTGGGCATGAAAACGCTGGTTAATGTCGAGGATGGTATTAACAGCGCCTTGATGGTCAATCATCACCCCTTTTGGCATTCCCGTGGAGCCAGACGTGTAGATGATGTAGGCTAATGAGGTTGGGGATAAATCAAAGAGGGGTTGGGACAAAGAGGCAGAAAGTTCTAACGTATCTGCACAGATGCGGGCGATCGCATCTGGCCATTCCAAAGCAGAGTCAAGCCACGATTGGGTGATAATTACCTGAACTTCTGCTTCTTGGAGTAGATGCCAACGGCGTTGTGCAGGAAGTCCAGGATCGATTGGTACGTAGGCAGCACCACAGGCAAGAATGCCCAAGGTGGCGACAATTTGTTCCCATCCTTTCTCCATAACTATTGCGATGATCTGGTTGGGACGAGTTCCCACCTGATGCAGTTGATGTCCTAGTTGTAAAGAGCGATCGCCTAATTCTTGATAAGTTAATGTGCGATCGTTGCTAATAACGGCGACTTTATCTTTGTGTAAAGCCACTTGGTCAAAAAACAAGGTATGGAGTAGGGGCGTGTGGCCAAATTGCTCTCTATAGGTTTCTAAAATTGGTGTTTCAGTAGCATTGATGGTTGCTATTTGTTCTACCTGTGATGCTGGCAGCAGTTGTCTTGTATGAGTTTGCCAGATTTCATCTTCATTTGCCAGACGCTCCAGTAAATGGCAGTAAGCTGCAAACATCTTATCCAAAAGTCCCACCGGGAAAAGTTCTTCCACAGCATTCCAGTAAAATACTAAGCCACCTGCTGCTTCGGAAACCACATGGTCTAGATAAACTTGAGGTGTTTGACTGCTACCGTAAACAGTTTCTCCCAGCCAATCAAGCGGAGAAGATAAATCTTGTGAGTCCTGGGACAAAGTACTGGTAAAGACAACAGGCATCAATGCCCCTAAATTTCGCTCCTGGATCTGGGCTAATTCTCGCAGAACTCTCACACCGCTAACATAACGGTGGTCTAAATCATCCCATAGTTGTTGTTGGATATGTTTAGCTCGAACTGCAAAGGAGTCCTGTGCTGAATTGTTGATCGCCAGTAAATTCAAGGATGTAAAATCTCCCACGACCTGATTGATTTGGGGATGCAAAGGCAGACGATTAAAAAGCGTCAAATTGATTGTAAATCGTGGGCTTTTACTCCAAACTGTCAGAATTTCTGCATAAGCAGCTAGCAAAATCCCTGAAGGCGTAACACCTGCTTGATTTGCCTTCCTCTGCAACTGCTGCCATGTTTCTGGCTCTAATTTTCCTGTCCGGCGTTGGAAACGAGGGTTTGTTACTGCAACTAAGTTTTTTTCTAAAGGTAGTTCAGGGGATGGTGGGAATGTAGCAAGACGGTTTTGCCAATACTCTAATGAGCGGCTGTAAAGTTGGGAATCTCGCAATGCAACTTCAGCTAATACATAGTCCCGAAATGAAAGTTCAATAGCAGTTGTCAGGCTGTCTGGGTTTTGCATCAGTTCGGCAAGTTCCCGACCAATAATTTGGTAACTCCAAGCATCACCAATTAATAAATCAAAACTGATGTGTAACCTGAATTTGTGATCAGTTAGCAAAGTAGCGCAAATTTCAAAAAGTGGCCACTGATCGGCAGGTAGGACTTGATGAGACATGCGATCGCAAATTTCCGCTAACCTAGAAGCGACTATTTCCAAACTTTTTCCCCGCAAGTCCAAAACTTTGATTTCATAACAAGGCACCTGCGGTAAGATTCGCTGTTGCCCATCAGGTTGCACAATTGCCCGCAGCATATCGTGACGCTCAATCAGGCGCTGCCAAGCTTTGGTAAATCTTTCTATATCTAAATTAAAACATTCTATTTCTCTATATGAATGAGTTGCCACATTGCTCAACTCAAAAGCCACATTGCGACCGATCCAGTAAGCTTGTTGAATGTCTGTGAGGGGGAAAGGTTGGTAACGCTCGTGGCGATTGGGGACAATTGACAATCCTAGCGTACAGTCGATTTTATCCTTCGTCTTTTCAATGCGTTCTGCCATTCCCGCAACTGTGGGTGCATCAAATAAACTCCGCAGAGGTAAATTTATTTGGAATGCTTCACGCATTTTGTAGATGACTTGCGTAGCCAGCAATGAGTGACCACCCAAATCAAAAAAGTTATCGTGGATGCCTACCCTCTCCACATCAAGGCACTCTGCCCAAATGTCAGCTAAGACCTGCTCAATTGGGTTGCGAGGAGCGACAAAAGGTTGTTCTAATTCTTGTTGTACTTGCTCTGGTGCTGGTAAAGAATTGCGGTTTACCTTCCCATTGGGTGTCAGTGGTAAAGCTTTCAGCATCACAAAGGCAGAGGGCAGCATATAATCAGGTAATCTTTCTTGTAGAAAGCTACGTAAATCACCCAATTTTGGATCTTGGGAAACTGTTTCTACATCAGGCACCACATAGGCAACTAAACGGCGATCGCCTGATTGATTTTCTCGTGCTACAACCACCGCTTCCCGCACAGATGGATGTTGACAAAGTACTGCTTCAATTTCGCCGAGTTCTATACGGAAGCCGCGAATTTTCACTTGGTTGTCGATGCGACCAAGAAATTCAATTGTGCCGTTTGGCAAATAACGACCTAAGTCACCAGTTTTGTAAAGTCGCTCTCCCGGTAAGTTGCTGTAGGGATGGGGAATAAACTTCAAAGCTGTTTGGTCTGGCTGATTGAGATAGCATCGAGCCAGACCCGCACCACCGATATAGATTTCGCCCTTAACTCCTATGGGAGCTAGTTTGTAGTTTTCTTCTAAGATATATACTTGGGTGTTAGCAATTGAGCGACCCAGGGGGACTGTTGCTGCCAAATAACGCTCCACTTGCCCAGGCACAATCTCTAGGGTACACACACCTACACAAGCTTCTGTCGGCCCATAATGATTGAAGATTAGACAATCTGGGGTATGGTGCTGAATTTGCTCAATCAACTGCCAACTAGCAACCTCACCACCCAGGATCAATTGCTGACGGGGCAAGATTAACTTAGCCGAAGAAGATGTCAAAAGCGAGGCTAGGTGAGAGGGAACAATTTTAAGACAATCGATTGGATGTTGGCGACAGTATTCTGCCAAGGCTGCTGAGTCAGTAGCACGCTGATATGATATTAAATGCAGACATCCTCCTGTACAAAGAGCAGGAAAGATAACGGTGTTACCCAAGTCGGCAGCCAAGGTGGAAACAGTGGCGAAGTTGATACCGGCTGGCAGGTTTAACCTATCTATAATGGCATTGACGTAATTAAGAAGTTGTTGATGTGCGATCGCAACTCCCTTGGGTTTACCTGTAGAACCAGAGGTGAACAGTACATAAACTAGATTCTCAGGTGTCACAACACTGCTGGGATTTTCATCTTGGTTTTGACCAATAACTTCCCAATCTGTATCTAAACAGATTACCTTGGCTGCATCTGTTGGCAAGATATCTAGCCACCGCTGTTGTGTCAAGATGATATCTACTTGGATATTTTGCAAGCGTAAGTTGAGACTTCCCTGTGGCAAAGTTGGATCTAGCGGTAAGTATGCGCCACCAGCTTTGAGGATTCCTAATAATCCAATCATCATTTCTAGCGATCGCTCTGTGCAAAGTCCAACTACAACTTCTGCCTTAACTCCTCGTTGCTGCAAGTAGTGAGCTAGTTGATTGACTTTGCTGTTCAACTGTGCATAGGTTAGTTGATCGTCTTCAAAGACAACGGCAATGTTATCAGGTGTTTTTTGTGCCTGTTCTTCAAATAGTTGGTGAATACACTTAGTTTGGGGATAATTGCGCTGATTATTATTCACCTCGTATAGCAATTGTTGTCTCTCAATTTGACTGAGAATTTCCAACTCACTGATTGTCGCATCTGGATTCGCGATCGCGCTAGCCAACAAAGTCTGAAATTGCTCTATCAAACGTTTAATGTCTTCTGTCTGGAATACGTTGGAGTCGTAGTGCAATGCTGCTGTTAATTTGTCATTTTGACGCAGACAAGAAAGTTTTAGTGTGAACCGCTCAATATATGCATACTGTTGATAAATTGTCAATGATACATCAGCAGCTATATACTTAGCTGGCTGTGACTGAAAATCAAAACAAAGCGGGAAGAAGCGTAATGTATTTGGTATTAATCCTGCTATCTGTTCCCAATTAAAATAATCTTGTAATTTATCTAATTGCTGAATAAGTTCATTATTTCTATATATAATTTCTTTGATTTTAGATGTTGATTTTATCTGAATATGTAACGGTAAATTTTTAGCACATAGCCCGATAGCTGTCTCTAATTCTTGATATTTTCTCCCGGTGAAAGCCATGCCTATTGTGAGATTTTCTTGCTTAGTTAAACGCCAAACTAACACCTGCCAACAAGCCAATAAAAACTCAAGCGTTGAAGTATTCTCATGTTGAGTTAGGATGTCAATTTGTTTGATTAATTCAGGAGCGATCGCAAAACTTTGTGTTTGCGGTTTAAATACTAATTCCTCAGCAGACTTTTTTTCAAAAGGAAGTTTTAATCCTTGCAAATTCAACCAAATATCCTGTTTTAGCCAATAGTCTCTACCGGCTTCTGTCTCTGCTCCTTCCAACAATTCATTTTGCCATTCAGCCAGGTCTGCATATTGCAATGGTTCGTTCTCTAGTTCTTCACCCTGTAACCAGGCTGCATAAGACTGACTAATTTCTTGCACCAAAATTTTCAATGTCGCAATATCTGCACAAAGGGCTGGTAAGCTCACAATTAATACATACTTGGATGCCGATAAAGTCACTAAAGATAGTTGTAAAGGAGAACCCTGTACTAAATCAAAAGGCTGTTGACTGACTTGATGAAATAATGCTGTCAGTGAGTCTTCTTGCTCTTGAGGTGTCAAACTGCTCAAATCATAAGTCTTATCCAAATTGATCTTCTGCTTCCCAATTACCTGCAATGGGATAGTCATTCCAGGCAAAGAATGAAAGTTGGTACGGAGGATTTCATGGCGATTGACAACTTTTTCTAAGACTAATTTCAAGATATTGACATCTAAATCTCCCTCAATCAAAACAGCACACTGAGAACGATAAGGAAGGTTATCAATTTCTTGCAATTGCCACAGATGTTTTTGCTGGGGTGAGAGTCGAAAACCTTGCATTTCCTCTAGCATTTTGATTCTCCGTACTTGGCACTAAATATCTTAATTACTAAATTGTTCTGCCATTCCCACTACGACTTTTCGCGCTCCCAGAAATGGCATCCGTCCATGTGCTGTGAGCATATTATCGAGCATTAAAATATCTCCAGCTTGCCAGGGAAAAATAACCATTTCTTGTTGGTAAGCAGAGCGAATTTCATCTAGCACGGCAGGTTCAATCGCTGAACCATCACCGTAATAAGTATTATGGGGCAAATCTGCTTCTGAAAACTCTGCTAATAATGCTTCGCGGATGCTTGGTTCCAAAGTTGAGACATGAAAGAAGGCAGCGTGATTAAACCACAGTATTTCATTTGTTTGTGGGTGTGTAGCAACCGCCTGACGAACTTGACGGGTTCTCAAGCGATTACCCTCTTTCCACTCGAACTCAATGCCATTGCTACGACAAAATGCTTCTACCTCAGATGGATTGGTTGTTTGAAAAACTGTTTGCCAAGGTAAGCCAAAGCCGTCGCCAAAGTTACGGACGTACATGACTCCTTTTTGTTTGAAGCGATCGCAAATCTTACCATCAATCCGTTGCCACAATTTGCGAGTGTCTGCAATTGGTGTTTCTCCTCCTTGTTGTGCAGGCTGAATACAAAAAAAGAAAATCTTTAAAGGCCAGGTTTTGGCGTAAGAAAGTTCGCTGTGCAGAAAAATACTGGAGTTAGCAGGATAGTCAGTTGAAGTATAAATATTACCTTGGATTGGACTGCGTGGTGAAGAGCGATCGCGATATTCCAGCAACTCCCCAGTCACGCTTTTGATAAACTGCTCAAACTCCAAGTAGTTCTTCACCTGAAAATTCCGAAACAGGATTCCTCCATGCTTAAATAGATAATTTGTAATCAACTCCCGATTACTCGCTGCCCAAGCAACTAAATTCACTACATCTACAGTGGGTTCGATAAGCAAAGGAAGTGAATTTCCTGTCACTAAAGGTACTGCTTTAATCAATTTGGCTGCAGAAACATTGACACCTTGCCGTTTAATCATCCGTAACTCATTGAAGCTAAGTTTTGGGGACTCTGAAATTTCCATAATTTGTCTTTTATAGTTCTTATTATTTACCCATTACTATTTGTTTTCAATATTGGTAGTTAAATCCATTACTTGCCTACTTGGTAAATCAACTTCAGGGAATTTTATACCTAGCTCTTCTAGTGAACTTACACCAAGTATTTCTAAAACGGACGGTTGTAATGTATTATTCTCAATAATGTTGCTACCTTCGTTATTATTTCCTTTATAAGTAATAACTAGGTTATGGTAAAAGTGTATAGCAACAATATGTTTATCAAGATAGGACGGAGAGTACCCAGGGTTCAAAAACTCTTGATAGTTTAAGCCATCAGTTAATCTTTTGTACATAGCCATTATGGTGTGAGATGCGTTTAAATCAATGCTGCCACCAACGTTCACATGATTGGATAGAAAAACACTTTTTTCACTTAAGCTTGACCATTTTTCTCCCAGGCTTGGCCAATAAGATATATGAGTATTTTCTTCCGCATAAATACCAGCATCATTCAGCAAAGGAAACAGAATATTAAATGTTTTGACCCGATGCTCATTTACTGAGCTACCGTCAACAATTATAATATCCATTTTTCCTGTTTCAGCTATAATTTTTTCTAAGAAATTTTTATCCTCTTGACTACCTTGAAATATTTGAATAGAGTTTGACTCTAATGATTTTTTATCTACGATATCAATACCGTAAATCATACTGTTTGGAAAATAGCTTCTCCACATTCTTAAAGAATCGCCTCCAGCTTTAGGATCATCATAACCCCCTATACCAATCTCAAGTATCTTTAGTTTTTTCAGCCTTAACGGAGCAAAATGCTTTTGATAATGTTGAGCAAATCGATGATTATCACTCCATTTAACATCGTTATATAGAGATGACAATTTTATTAAATCCTTGCGATAAATTACTTCTTTGAAGTTGTTTACTAAATTATTGAGCAACTGGACTAAGTTCATTGATGTACTCCCATATATTTAAATGAGTCTCTTGGCATTATTATGCTCTATAAATAGATTTACGCTTAGTTAGCTTCAGTTTTTCCAACGAAGTGTATTCCATTTCTTTCTCTTTAATTTGCTGTTGCTCTTTCTCAGAAGCAACAAGGATTTCAGCTAACTCATTCAGTCTAATTTCTGGTTGTTCAACAACATTGCGTAGCAGGATTTCAAAATCTTTAATCATTCTCGCAATAGTCTTGTGATCAAACAACTCTGTTTTGTACTCTAATGAGCCGTTAAAGCCTTCTGAACTTTCCCAAATGCTGAATTTTAAATCAAACTTAGATGTGCCGCTATCAACCTCTAGAGGATGCAGAGTTAGTTCTGGAAGTTCTATAGATGGAATGGGAGCATTTTGCAGAATAAACATCACTTGAAACAATGGATTGTGGCTTAAATCCCGCTCCGGGTGTAATTCTTCCACTAACTTTTCAAAGGGTAATTCTTGATGAGCATAAGCACCTAAAGCCACTTCGCGTACCCGCGCTAACAACGCCCGAAAACTCGGATTACCCGATAGATTGGTACGCAGCACGAGGGTATTGATAAAAAACCCTATTAGCCCTTGAGTTTCTGATCTGGTACGACCTGCAACAGGCGAACCAACTAAGATTTCCTGTTGGTTTGTATAACAGTACAACAACGTTTTAAATACTGCAATGAGTGTCATAAACTGAGTGACACCCTCTCGCTGATTTAATTCTTTTACTGCCTCACTTAAAGCTTTGGGAAAGGCTAGAAATTGCTTTTTACCAGTGAAGGTTTGTATCCCTGGTCTTGGTCTGTCTGTAGTCAGTTGCAGTACTGATAGATTACCACTCAACTGCTGTTTCCAGTAATCAAGTTGGGTATGAAGAATCTCTCCTTGGAGCCATTTTCTCTGCCAATCAGCAAAATCTGCGTACTGGATGGGAAGTTTAGAAAGTGGTGAAGGTAAACCATGAGAAATGGCTTGGTAAATCGCTGCTAGTTCTTGAATCAGAATACCAATAGACCAACCATCTGCAATAATGTGGTGCATGGTAAAGAGTAATATATGCTCCTCTGGTTTCAAATAGAGAAGTTGAACTCGCAGCAGTGGCGACTCTGATAAATCAAAGGATTTTTGAGCAAACTCCGTGGCGACGCGCAAAGCCTCAGCCAGGGTTGCTTCTGGTAATTCCAAAACTGGTAGTGTCAACTTCACATTTGGAGCAATCACCTGAACCGGTCGCCCTTTGATAGCTAAAAAGCTAGTTCGCAAGGCTTCGTGACGCTCCACGACTTCGTTCAGACTTTGTTCTAATGTTTCCTGATGAAGCTTCCCAGTTAAACGTACTGCAATGGGAACATTGTAGAAGGGGTTATCAGGTTCTAATTCGTTAAGAAACCACAAGCGCTCTTGAGAAAGACATAGGGGTAGTTCTTGATTGCGAGGAATAGGCTTTAGTGGTGGTTCTGAGGGTTTTGTAGTTGTTAATTGAGAAAGAATTTGCATTGCTAGCAGAAGGACACTAGCATCATGGAAAAAATCTTCGATGGATATTGTTACCCCAAAGTCTACCTGAATTCGATTTTTCACATCGAAGACTATTAAGGAATCGAGTCCCAAGGTATTTAGTGGTTGTTCTGGTTTAACTTGGGAAATTGCAACTTTTAGTATCTGAGCAATTTGTTTTTGTAAGTAAGATATCAGCAATGGTAGGCGTGCTTCTGGTGCTGTTGCCATAATTGCTTCGCGGCTCAGATTCGTCTCATTCTCAAAGTCATCTGCACTATCCAGGATACTCTGGCTGATAACTTCTAGCTTGTTTGCCAAAAAATTAGCTTTTGTTGCACGGCGTTGAATTTTGCCGCTAGAAGTTTTGGGAATACTACCTGGTTTGATTAAGATTACTGCATATACTTGCACCTCATGTATTTCTGCAACCGCCTGACGAATTGCTGTAGTAACTTCTTCAAAATTCGGTTTGGCACGAAACTCTAATTCCTGCACCACTACTAGCCGTTCTTCATGAGCAACTTCTACCGCAAAAGCTGCACAGCTACCTAAACGCAATGATGAATGACTGCATTCTGTAATTAGTTCGATGTCTTGTGGGTAGAGATTACGACCTCTGATGATAATTAAATCTTTGGCTCTACCTGTAATGAAGAGTTCTCCATTGTGCAAAAAGCCTAAGTCACCAGTACGTAAAAATGGCCCTGATGCTGTACTAACTTCTGTGTCTTGAAGATAGGCGTGAAATATTTGCTCTGTCTCTTGTTGGCGATGCCAATAACCTTGCCCAACACTAGAACCTGATACCCAAATTTCTCCAACTTCGTCAGGTTGACAACGGGTAAAAGTCTCTGGGTTGGCGATCGCAATTTGTTGTTGTGGTAAAATTTGACCACAACTGACAAAACTTTGAATATCTTCACTATCAGTATTTGCTTCAACAACCCGGTTTCTGGAAAGTGCAGATTTGACAACTGTTTTGCAAGGAGGTACAGCTTTCTTGCTCCCGCCAGAAATCATTAGGGTTGCTTCCGCCATCCCATAACAGGGGTAAAATGCTTCCGGGCGAAAGCCACACTCTGCAAAAGCCTCTGCAAACCGTTCTAGTGTATCCTGCCGAATGGGTTCAGCCCCATTAAATGCAACACTCCAACTACTTAAATCAAGGGTTTCTTTTTGCTCAGGGGTAATCTTTTGAATACACAATTCATAAGCAAAGTTAGGACTACCGCTAGTAGTACCTCTGTAGCGAGAAATTGCCTGCAACCAGCGATAAGGTCGTTGTAAAAAAGCAGTTGGGGACATGAAGATGCAAGGAAATCCCCCATACAAAGGTTGTAAAATGCCACCAATCAGCCCCATATCATGATAAACCGGTAGCCAAGAAACAAATTTACTATTAGGAGAATGTTCCATAATTTGGTAAGTCATGGCGGCGTTGTGGAGCAAATTGCCGTGACTGAGCATGACTCCCTTTGGTGTCCCTGTAGAACCAGATGTATATTGCAAAAAAGCTAAGGTATCTGGATTGATTTTAGCTGGTTGCCAAGCATCTTCTACACCTGGCGCTATATCGTCTGTAGTCAACCACTTGAGACTTTCTAGGTTTGTTCCTTGTGCAAATATCGATTGTAATGTGGGGAGCATCGCTGTTGTGGTCAGAGCAATGCTAGGTTGTGCATCTGTAGTAATAGCGCTTATTCTGGGTATTTTGCGTTGATTGCGAGGTGGATAAGCCGGAACTGCAACAACTCCAGCGTATAGACAACCAAAAAAAGCAGTTAAGTAATCTAGTCCAGGTGGATAAAGTAATAAGGCTCGTTCTCCATTTAAGTTTAAAGCTTGGAGTTGAGATGCGATCGCACAAGAGCGCCGATGGAGTTGTTGATAAGTCAGTGTTGATTGTTGGGTTTCTCCATCTTCAAGGAAGGTGAAAGCAATTGTATCTGGCTGCGTCAAGCTTCTTTGATGCAGAAGATTAACAACTGTGAAGTTATGGTCAATTTCTTTGAAGTCCTTGATTTGTATAGCCATTTGACTTTCCAGAACTAGATGCACTCTTGCTTAAACACTGCTGCGACACATTCAACTTGTATCCCACCAAAATGAGAACGCGGATATCGATCGCATTTCACAAGTAAGTTTTCATCCCACAATTGGGACTTTCTATTAACTAAGATACAGCCCTTACCCTGATGGGTTCCCAGCCTCTAGGCTAGGAACCCATTCTGGGAGGGCTGCCGCCTCCAATAGCTTGACGAGAGGCAGCAGCCCATTCAGAATACATTCCCAGCCTCCAGGCTGGGAACGAGGCGACACAAGCCTTTGCACTTTTCTTAGTGCCATTCGCTTTTGACCTCTTTTAGGAGAACCTAAAGAAGGGAGTCTTTAGCGAAATACTAGATGCTATTGCAAACCACAACTCAATAAATTTTTATAATTTTATTGAGAGCTATTTTCAACTACTTTGCTTACTTTAGAGGAGACTATCTCTTTATGCAACTAGTAATTGATAGGTAATACTTATATATTTAGGCAAAAAATTAGCTTTTATTTTAAGTAACGCTGTTTTTGGTCAGCGATCGCAGCAAATGATCAGGTTTCTGCCTCTCAAAAGGCATTACTCGTCAGAGATTGGAAACGAGAGAAGCTCTCGGAGTTTGCTATGAACTGCCTTTACACCAATAGTTGCTACTGCAACCAGACTTTTATGTTCAATTTTAAAGCATAAAAATATACTTTTGATTACTGAGCTAATTATTTAAAGGTCTTTCAAATGTTTACAAAAAACGCATTTTGCCTAATAATACCTGTCTGATAGATGTATTAATTTAAGCACATCTACCCAAGACACGATCTGTCTTATGGCTTTAGAGACTGAAAAATTGATAATAACTCTCAAATATATTGCGATAGATTCTCACTTTACTTTATGGCTAAAATAGTTTAATTTCAGATTTGAAATGAAAAAATTTTCTATTAAGCCCTAAGGGTACTAGTAGACCGTGAGGATCTGAATTGGAATGAAACTGAAAAAATTGCTTCCCTACCTGTTGTTAACAAGCTCTTTGACTGTATCGATCGCAACTGCTGCTAGAAGTGAAGAAGTAGGGATAGGTGTATCAGAGCATCTCAAGTCAACTCCAACAGATGCTAATTCCAATCAACCATTCACTGTCGAAGCAATCAGAGGGATTCAGCGAATCAGTGAGCTAGTGCATCCTGACAAAAGTGCCTCCTTGTTAGTGCAGTCACCAACATCACCAAACACGCCACCAACTTCAGTTGTGCAAGTTACTTCAGTTAAGGCAAATCCTACTGCCAAAGGTCTGGAGATTATTTTACAGACTACCAAAGGAGAACAGTTGCAACTAGTCAATCGCAGTGCTGGTAGCAATTTCATCACTGACATTCCCAATGCTCAACTCCGCCTAGCATCGGGCGAAGCATTCACATTCCGCTCTGAAAAACCAATTGCAGGTGTAACTGAGATAACAGTTACTAACTTTGATGCCAATACTATTCGAGTGACAGTGATTGGTGAGGGAAGTGTACCAACAGTCGAGTTGTTTGATAGTCCGAATGAGGGTCTGATCTTTTCTGTGGCTAGTGCAGCATCGTTGGCGCAACAACAACCGCAAACCCAACCAACTCCTGAACAACAAAAGCCAGGGAATCAAACACAGCCAACTCAACCATCAGCTTCGGGTGATGAACCGATTGAGTTGGTAGTCACGGGTGAACAGGATGGATATAGTGTACCAGATAGTACAACTGCGACTAAAACTGATACTCCTCAACGTGACATTCCTCAGTCAATTCAAGTTATTCCCCAACAAGTTATTAAGGATCAGCAAATCACCCGGATTAGCGATGTTGCACGCAATGTGAGTGGTGTTTCACTACTAGGTAGTTATGGTGCTGACACAGATAACTATATTATCCGGGGATTTCTAACTTACGATAACCTGAGAAATGGTTTCCAAGCAGGAGATAACTATATCGATCCGAACACCGTTGAACGAGTCGAAGTTCTCAAAGGTCCAGCTTCAGTGCTATATGGTCAATTTGAACCGGGTGGTGTGGTCAATTATGTCACCAAACAACCCCTTGCAACTCCCTATTATGCAAGTGAATTTACAGTGGGAAGTTACAGTTATTACAAATCCTCAATCGATATTTCTGGACCACTTACCCCTGACAAAAAGTTGTTGTATCGCTTGAATGTTGGCTATGAAAATTCTGGGAGTTTTATAGATTTTGTTAACGCCCAATATTTCTCAATAGCACCGGTATTGTCCTATAAGATCAGCGATAATACCAATTTGACTTTTGAATATGAGCATACTAGTCAAAATCGAACATTTCTGGATGGGTTGCTACCTGTTTCTCAATCTTTTCAAGTTCCCATCAGTCGTTTTTTAGGAGAACCAAGCACCGATAAGTACA
This sequence comes from Nostoc sp., assembly GCF_036917815.1. GTDB lineage: Bacteria > Cyanobacteriota > Cyanobacteriia > Cyanobacteriales > Nostocaceae > Nostoc. The sequence continues at coordinate 85,307 of NZ_JBALEK010000102.1, forward strand.
ATGTTGACTCTAATGCATTTTACTTGACTTTAGATCATACCTTCAGTGAAAATTTACGGCTGCGTAGTGCCTTTTCAGCATACCTTACTACTTCTGGCTATAATGAAGTTGTCCGACCAAGCTCACTGGAAGCGGATGGTCAGACAATATCGCGAACCCTTGCGGCAGGTCCCGGTTCCCATCAAACATTTGACCTGCAAAATGAATTAATCAGCAAGTTCAAAACTGGTTCCATTAATCATCAGCTTCTCCTGGGTTTAGAGTTCAGTTGGGATGCCAATTTTGGTGATTTCCTTCGCACTGCCGCTCCTAGTATTAATCTTTTCAATCCAGTATATGGTGCGCCACTGCCAACCAGTTTCGTGGATACGGCTCAGAACGGGTGGACTAAGACCAATACTACAGGTATTTACTTGCAAGATCAGGTAACATTACTTTCTAATTTGAAGCTCCTGGTTGGTGGAAGATATGATTTTGTCAGCTACGGCGATAGAGGCATAGACTTGAATAATAATGGTGCATTGGCTTATGCAGATAACTTTTACGATGAAGCTTTTTCACCCCGTGTGGGACTAGTTTACCAACCGATAAAACCAATCTCTCTATACGCCAGTTATAGCGAGTCTTTTGCACCCAACAACACCCTATCAGCTAACCAAGCACAATTACCACCTTCTCGTGGAACCCAGTATGAAGCAGGTATTAAAACCGAGGTATTCGATGGTAAGCTTTCGGCAACACTTGCAGTATACAATATTACCAAAACTAACGTACCTACAACCGATCCAAATAATACTGATTACTCAATTGCAGCTGGAGAAGTCAAGAGTCAAGGTATTGAATTCGATATTTCTGGGCGAATTTTACCTGGGTGGAATGTAATTGCATCCTTTGCCCATAACGATACCTTTGTCAGCAAGGATAATGTCCTACCTATAGGTGACAGATTGGTTGCGGTGCCCAGAAATACTGCTAGCTTCTGGACAACCTATGAAATTCAAAGTGGTTCCTTCAAAGGATTCGGATTTGGTGGAGGACTGTTTTTTGTCGGCGATGTCGAAGCCAATCTACCAAACGATGGAGTTGTCCTTCCTTCCTATGTCAGAACTGATGCCTCTATTTTCTATAAAAAGGAAAATTGGCGATTTGGTCTCAACATCAAGAATCTTTTTGACACTACGTATTACTATTCTCAAGGTTACTATCTGCGTCCCGGAGATCCCTTGACTGTTCTGGCGACGATTTCCGTACAGTTTTGATTCCACCCTAACCCTCCCCTTTATAAGGGGAGGGAACATGATTTTTCTTCCCCCCAATATATCGGGGGGATTGAGGGGGGTAAAAAATCCAACTTACTTTCGTGGCGATTATGAATCGGAAAAAACTACGCTCTATCGTTTTTTACCTGCACAGATATATCGGTTTTTTTGTTGGACTATTGCTAATTTTCATTGGGTTAACAGGTAGCTTGTTAGTGTTCGAGCAAGATTTTGACCACTTTATGATTAGTCAACAGTATGGACACATTACTCCCCAACAGGTGCAGTTATCTCCAGAGTCTGTGGTGAATACAATTGAGGCGAAGTATCCCGCGCGAGGTGATTTCCATCTTTTTCGGATTTATTTGCCAGATACTCCTTCTTCTCCCTACGTGGGGCAGTTGTCATCAACTGATGTGGAAAGGACAGAGGTTTTTGTCAACCCTTATACAGGCAAAATTATCGGTGAGCGGATATCGGATAAAACTCTAATTGGTCTAATACTGAATTTTCACTACAGCTTGATGGCAGGTCAAACCGGAACTGTAATTGTTGGCATTGCTGCCTTTTTAATGTGTATACTCACCATCACAGGTTTAGTTCTCTGGCCTGGTTGGTGCAGATTGATTGCAGGCTTCAAAATCAAGTTTGATGCTCATCCCAAGCGGGTGAATTTTGACATTCACAAAGTGGCTGGCATTATCACTGTAGTTTTTTTATTCTTTACTGGCTTTACAGGTTTTTGCTGGAACTTCTACGATTTGACTGAGCCGATTATTTACGCTGTCACATTCACCTCAAAACCATCCGAGCCAGTATCCAAGGCAATTCCTAGTAAATCAAGCTTAGGGTTGACAGAACAACTGAAAATTGCTGATGCTGCCTTACCTGGTGCTGTTACCAAAAGCATTTATTTTCCTAGTAAACCAGAAGAGGCTCTACGAATTAACATGAAGCTACCGCAGGAAAGTTCATATGACGCTAATAGTAATGTTTATCTCGACCAGTACAGTGGTGATGTTTTGCGAGTTGAGAATCCTTTAAAGATGCCATTGGGCGATCGCGTCCTCAACTCTTTTACTCCCCTACACTACGGTACATTTGGTGGTTTGTTTACCCGCATTCTCTACGTATTTATCGGCTTATCACCATTGATTTTATTTATAACTGGCTTTGTCATGTACCGACATCGCTACCAGGAAAAATCTATCCGCCATAAACCTATAATTTAAGACTCATACAAGTGCGTATCTTCATTCTTATTTGGCTTGGTCAAACCGTTTCTCTGATTGGTAGTGGGATGACTGGCTTCGCATTCACTATCTGGGTATGGGAACTAACACATCAGGTTACAGCAATAACGTTGTTTGGTTTGTTTGCACAACTACCACAAATGTTGATTGCCCCTATAGCTGGGTTGATTGTAGATCGTTGGAACCGTAAATATCTGATGATCGTTGGGGATACAGTGAGTGGGATGTTAGCGATCGCAGTCTTACTACTTTATTCAACTAGTCATCTGCAATTATGGCATTTATATATAGCTGTCGCTATCCAAGGTATTTTTGAGGTAATTCAAGAACTCGCTTACTCAACATCCATATCTACAATGATGCCCAAGCAGCACTACAGTCGTGTTAGCAGTCTGAGATTTTTAGCTGATTACGGTTCTAGTATCATTGCGCCAACACTCGCAGGCATCCTCTACTCAGTTATTGGGCTTGTTGGGATATTAATTATTGATATTGTAACTTTTTTATTCGCTGTCACCACAATTTTAGGAGTACATATCCCACAGCCTAGTATGACAACAGTAAACACTCAAACTTTCACTAATTGGAAGCAGGAGATTTACTTTGGTTGGCATTACATTGCTGTACGTCCAAGTTTGTTTGCCATGCTAGTGTTAGCATTTGCATTTACATTTGCCTATGACTTTGGACTCTCAATCTCTTCACCGATGGTTCTAGCACTGACTGGCAATGACACTAAGATATTAGGCACTTTAGCCTCAGCAGCAGGAATTGGTGGAATAGTTGGGGTATTGCTCACCACTAGCTGGGGTGGTTTCAAGCGTCGTATGGATGGGGTGCTACTTGGTATAATCGGTGTTAGTTTGGGTAAAATTATTTTTGGCATAGCTAAAACACCGTTGATTTGGATTCCAGCCCAATTCTGCTCATCTCTCAATTTTCCCATACTTGGTAGTTCCTGTGATGCTATCTGGCTAACCAAGGTTAATCCTCAGATCCAAGGACGTGTTTTTGCGACTTTAAAGGTTGTAACGGTGGTTGCTTCAGCAGTTGCTTACTTGATAGCTGGGCCACTTGCCGACTACATTTTTGAACCTGCAATGATGCCAGATGGTAGTCTTGCACCTATATTGGGCTGGATATTCGGCACGAGAAAAGGTTCGGGTATGGCAGTTTTGTACTTCATCTCTTCGGTAGGTATGTTACTTATTGGCTTAAGTGGATATGCTTTCCGTACTTTGCGTGACGTAGAAACCATACTGCCCGATCATGATGCGACTACAGCAGGGCGCAAATAGAGTTCACCGTGCTGGTGTTACATCTGGAATTAGTGAAGGTTTGGGATCAAAAGCATCAGGATTGGTCGTTTTCCCCTCCGTTTTTATTGCTGGAGGGGGTTTTATGACTTTTGCAATCTCTTTTTGAGGTTGCGATCGCAGAGTACGGTGTTGAAGAAAGATAAGGCTTTGGGGTAATATCATGTCCGCATAATTAGTTATGCTAACCACAGTCAATACACCCCACCCCCAGCCCCTCCCCGCTCTTCGGGAGGGGAGACAAAGCATAGCTTTGGCGGGGGTGGGGTTCTTCGGGTTTAATAAGCAATCAAGCGGACATGATATCAGTGGTTTACGCTAAATCTAATTTTTCTCGAACTATTCCTTCATTTCTAAAGCCTACCAGTACTGCTGTTCCATCTTTGACTAAAAGGGGACGTTTGAGCAGCATTGCGTCGTGACTGAATGCCTCAATCCACTGTTCATCAGTCCAAATCTTCTTTTCATCTCCTAAAGCCCGGTAGGATTGGCCAGAGGTATTTCGCATGGGGGCAAAGCCCAAAGACTTTACCCAGTTCTGGATCTGCTCATGGGTTGGCGGAGTATCTTTAGTGTTGATGAACTCATAGTCAATGTTGTTGTGTTGGAGCCACGTCAAAGCTTTTTTGCAAGTGCCGCAGTTGGGAATGCCGTAGACTTGAATAGACATAAAGTAATTAAGCAACAATCTCCATATATGACATAGTTGGCGTAACTTCTGCCACCAATGCTCCTGCCCTTGAACATCTGCGGTAGAAATTCCAGGTTAGCGATCGCTCTTTCTGATTTGTACATTCGATCGGCGATCGCCTTATCTGTCAAACCCTCTTCAAAAGCCAACCGCAACACTTCCAACCATTCTGGTTTGAGTTCGATTCCCTTTTTGATGTCTTTGGTGTGAGTTGCACCATGAAGTGCCAAATTAACCCGCATTAGCATTTGATCTTCGGGTAATCCTTTGTCTGCGATCGGAATAGCACTAAGAAAAGCCTAAAGGCTTGTGTCGTCTCGTTCCCAGCCTCCAGGCTGGGAATGTATTCTGAGGGGCTGCTGCCTCTTGTCAAGCTACTGGAGGCGGCAGCCCCCCCAGAGTGGGTTAAGAGCCTAGAGGCTCTTAACCAGTTAGAGCAAGGGCTGTATCTTTTCTTAGTGCCATTCGTCTGCGATCGCAAACCCACCCTGATGATTATCAATAAATACTTTTTCAAAAACTGCCGATGGAAATGTCAAAAATCGTTGTGATACCGCTTGTTGACTAACTTTTACGGGATTAAACCACAAAAAACCGTCTCTTGCTAACATTCTTGTCAGTTCTCTGACTCCTGCTACATCTCGCCACAGTAGGATTAACACCGCAGCTATCATCAATGGTAAATTCAGTTGGAGTAATGAAGTCAGTATCGGGTAAAATATTGGGAATTAAATATTAGAATTAGAGAATTAACCGCATGAACAATCAACTTAAAGCTCGTAACCTGAGCATGGTAGTGACGTTAATTACAGTGCTGATGCTAGGTAGTTGTAGTCCCAAACCTGAAGAATCTACTAGTACTACGTCTCAAACACCAACTGCTGTTGCTCCAGCTAGTCCTGCGTCTAGTACAGCAGCTAGTCCTGCGTCTAGTACAGCAGCTAGTCCTGTTCCTAGTACAGCAGCTAGTCCTGTTCCTGGAAATACAACTTCTAGCTCTAAGAAGCCAGCATTGGCGGGGAATAAAACAGCTGTTTTAGCAGCAGCACAAAATCTAGGGGTGAAACCACAAAGCGAAACAACTTGCCCAAGTGATGCACTGGTAAAAGGCAAGATTACGAAGAAGAGAGGCAACATTTATCACGTTCCTAAAACCTTAGATTATGAAACAGTAAAACCGGATATTTGTTTTAAAGATACGAATACAGCACAACTTGCTGGTTTCCGTGCGCCTAAGTGATCTAAACAGGGCAAAGGCAGTTGTTTTAAAACTGACCAAATCAATACATCCTACTTTCGCTCCTATTGCTACGTAAGTTGGAAGTGTAGTAGATAAATAGTGGCACTGATTGATGAGCGATTGTGCAAACTGCCTGCTGAAAAGCAATCGCACTCAGTGACTTTAGTCATGTTTAACTGGTGACATTTGCTAGATATCTTTTCTTGATTATGCAGAATATATTGGCAATATACAAGTTAAGTAAAACAAGGACTAAAGGATATATGAACCGCTTAAAATCTCTTCTTCTTGGTGGTTTATTAGCTTCTGTTTCAATTGCTGCTCTTTCAACTCATGCTAATGCTTCTGTTGTGAATTTTCGCAATGAACATTTAAATACTAATACTATTGCTTTTAATAACGCTAAACTAATTCGTGAGCGTCAATTGCATGAACAGCAGCTTCGTGAACAAAAAGCTCGTGAATTACGTGAGCGCCAAGCTCGTGAACAAAAGGCTCGTGAATTACGTGAGCGCCAAGCTCGTGAACAAAAGGCTCGTGAATTACGTGAGCGCCAAGCTCGTCTTCATCACTAAAATTTTAATTTCTACTTGCTCTGCGATCGCCCCCGCCCAATCAAGCGAGGAAAAAAGCGTAGGCGCAGCCCCAAAAAGTAGACATCGCATACAAAAGAGCTTGGTCATCTCATAACCAAGCTCTTAGCTATCTCAATTAATCATTGGAGGTAGAGTAATTTCAGACTATGCAGCAGAAAGTTCAAGATTAACCTTGACAACTTTGTTCTTTTCTTGCTCGGATTTGGGCAGTGTCAAGTTCAAGATACCGTCTTTATAATCTGCGGTGACATTGGTGTTTTGAACCCTAGCAGGTAGAGGAATTACACGTTGGAATTTACCATAGTAGAATTCGCTCTTGGTAGTGCCATTGTTTTCGGTTTTAGTTTCAGACTTGCGCTCACCGCTAATGTGAACATTACATCGGTGAAATTCGGTTATTAGATTTAAGATAAGCTGATGTGCAGCTAAATTGTATATAGCGTTTCCTAATCAAATGAGGTACACCATATCCCCCTCTCGAAGAGCGGGGAGGGGGTTGGGGGTGGGGTTCTTGTACCTCACTCAACTGAGAACCGCTATAACACGAAAACGTAAAATTATTGTAGTGCGGGCAACATGGGCGCATCGCATATACAAATTAAATACGCAACAGCTTATCACTCGTGGCTAAATTGACAACTATCTTTTTATTTGTGGAATTAAGTAAACATCCGTGATTAAGATTAATATGTTTTTTAATTGACATAGTTCTGTGAAATCCTTTGAATTTGATTAGATGAGCTACAAATCTACAAACCAAGCTAAAACTTGTTAAGAAAAATCAATTACTATCTCATTAATTCTGACAACATCTGCTCAAGAATATCTGACATAATTTCCTCGTCTAAGGAGTGCAGAGTTGGTGGGCCACCAAGAAATTCTTTGATAGTGATCTTCTGTTCTCTAAAGTCCTTGACAAAATCCCGAATCTGAGAAACAACGTTAATTTGATTGTCTATCGTTTCTACCATAATAGCCATCGAGTCAATGCCTTTTTTAGCAGCTTTGCGAGAATCAGAAACCATTGTTCCTTCGGGAGTATTTTTTACCAAACGTAGTTCCCGTTTCAAATTTTCATATTGAGTCAGGAGAATTTGATTTTGCTGTTCTATAGTTCGACATTTACGAGTTAAATCATCTTCGCTATTAAGATCAATAATTTCTCCCACTTGGTGAAGGCGCTCAATTTCTAGAAGTCTTGCCAAATCGCCTTCTTGGTAGGCTTGATTGATTGATTTCATGATTTCTGTATGATCTGTCTGTGTCTCGCTGTCTTTTACCTTGTCAGGGTGGAAGATTTCAGCTAACCTCAGAAATGTTTCACGAATTTTTCTCTTAGACTCTGTTCTAGTTACAGACTGAGATTCTACAGATTCTTGTGCTTGCCAATGTTGATGGCGACCTTCAGCAGTTTCCCTGGAAAAATCTGATTCTGGTTCGGGGTTGTCAAACAATTCGTCTAGCTCTTTATTGAATTGTTTGGCATTTGGTTTGAGACTGATGATTCCTGTCAACTGGAGATTGAGGTAAACTGCCTCTATGTTTTTTAGAGTTTGTTTCCCAAACTTTCTAGTAGTAAAGATTTCATCAAATAGAGCATGAATATCCTGGTCTAACTCAGCCATTTTTTGAAAGCTGGGACTAGCTTGATGAAATATTTCTGTGGCGAAAATTCGCGTCTGTTCAACAAAGTTATTCAGTTCTGTCCGTTTTCTCTTAATCTGCTTGAGTAGCGATTGGTGTGATTTTTCTAGAAACTGTAAGCGGATATGTAATTGAGAGAGCGCCAGTGGAGTTGTAACAGTCGAGTGGGATGAAGGTGGGGTTTTTCGAGGCATAGAAGATTTATGCTTTTTCAAGGGAAAAAACTCTAACGACAATTGACACCTTAATAATGATACCTGAATGTGTACTGAGATTAATTTCCTGGAGATAGCTGTGCTTGTAACTGCTGCACTTGTTCTACGTTGACAAGAGTGCGATGATTAATTGAAAAAGTCAATATAGCTTGGTCAGCGAATTCAAATGCAACAAGCCCATAACTCAAATAGTGATGCACGCCCAAAACATCGACATTGGTTTTGGTATATTTTTGGGACGTTAGTTGGTTTATTCGGCTTATATGGACTGATGAGTTATGTCGTTTTACCAGCGCTGTGGCGTCACTACGAACATAACCCCAAGCTGGAACATTCTCCGAAAACGACGCAAACGGCAGAAGGGATCTCTGGAGATCCTTTGAATATTGGATTTGTCGGTACAACAGCAGAAGTGGTGCAGACGCTACTGGCAGCAGGCTGGTATCCGGCAGACCCGATCACCTTACGCTCAAGTGTTGGAATTGCTAAAAGTGTTCTCCTCAAGAATTCTTACCCAACTGCACCTGTAAGTAATTTATATCTGTGGGGACGCAAACAGGATTTAGCTTTTGAACTACCTATAGGAAACAATGCCAAAACTAGACATCACGTTCGCTTGTGGCAATCAAACAACCTGAATGCTGATAGTAGACCCTTATGGTTAGGTTCAGCAACATTTGACCAAAGCGTGGAACTTAGCCACCGCACAGGACAGATTACTCACCATATTGATGCAGACATTGATGAAGAAAGAGATAACGTAATTAAAAGTATTGAAAAGACACACCACATTGCCCAATTATATCAAGTCACAGGTATAGGGGCCACATGGCTTGGTCGTAACGGAGGAGGTGACAGATATTATACAGATGGCGAACTAACTATTTGTGTACTTTCAATGAATAATATTGCTCAAACAAAACCATCAACTTATTCACCATCACCAGAGCCTGTTCAGTTCAAAAATAAACTGTGGTCATGGCTGCGACACTATTTTAAATAGCTCAACTCAAGAAAACAGGGATTTTAATATTAGTCCCAAGGCGACATCATCAACGGTCTAAACGAATCCTTAAGGCTTGTGAGACAAGATTGCAAAAATGCGCTTCAATTGCTCACATTCTTTCTTGTTTCATACTGGAAGTATTGGCACTATTCAGTTCACAGACTAATACAACTAATCTAACCGTTTCATGACGCTGATTAAAATCAACATTGATGTTACATCTCCAATTTAAAAACATGCAGTTTTGCATTTATCGCGTAGAGTGTAACTCGATGGATGGGCTTCGTACCTCAGCCCATCCTACCGCGCTTGAGTGCAAACGACATTCTTATCTCGGTTTGCAGGTTGCGGTAAGTTCTACATTGTAGAAAGTCCCTGGTTTGGGATTAATTGAACGCAACTCTTGGATAAAAGCATTAAATCTGCTTGTGCTTATGCCGAAGCCAGCTTCAGCACAAGCAGATAAACCTCCTTCGATGGGAATAGATCCGACGCTGGGACTATATACAATGAATTTATCGACGGTGCTAGTGCCAACTGCAAACCCGATAACCTGGCGAACTGTTCGCAAAACGGCATTATCTAAGGAACCACCAATACTGCCAATACTGATATTAACCGCACGACTTTCAGCCACAGCGGGCGCGCTAATCGACAATATTGCCCCGACAATCATGAAACAGGTGAACTTTTTCATTTTCCTCTCCTCCAAAAAATTGAAAAACTAATAATTAGGTTTCGACATGGATGAAGTACATCAGAGATGCCAGCCATTTGGAGATTACTTCAGCATTACGTCTTTCCTTTTCTGAAGAATGTTAATTTCTTAAAAATTCTTTATAAAATCGCATAGCTGACAATACTGGAAATGGGATCAAAATCCATCCTAATTCTTGAGATAATTCATCAATGCGAATGCTACAGAGCAATTAACCAAATCATAGATTTGGCAATCTTCAATTAGTGGTGGTCTAAATCCCCACCAAGAGTGATTCTGAGTTCTGAATTCTGACTTCTGAATTCTTCTTTATCAGCAGCTTTAGAAGAGTATTCCGCCGTCAACAGCGAGCGTGCTGCCAGTGATATAGGAAGCGTCATCAGAGACTAAAAATGTGACAGCTGCGGCAATTTCTTGCGGTTGAGCCAGACGCTGCAATGATATCTTGCTCTTGAGCAAAGCATCGGGCGATACGTTCTGTAGAGATGGGTGTGTATAACGCTTCGCATTCTCTTGCGCCATGTCTGTCGCTGTGCCGCCTGGTGCGATCGCGTTGATGGTGATTCCACGCTCTCCCAACTCAGGAGCCAAATTGAGTACCATCGCCGAAACAGCAGCTTTGCTTGCAGCATAGAGCGTGTGATACAAGACCGACTTCCCCGCACTGATAGAGGAAGTCAGCACGATCCGTCCACCAGATGTCAGGTAGCGAGCAGCAGCCTGGGTGACAAATAGTTGACCGGCAACATTCAAACTGAACACGCGATCGAAATCTTCCGGGGTAATCTCCTCCAGCTTGCCGAAATACTCAATCCCAGCATTACTGACCAGAATATCGAGTTGACCGTACTTCTCAACGGCTTTTGTCACCAACTGCTGAATTTGGTCAACTCGACTCATATCTGCTTGGATCGCCGTGGCTTCGCCACCCTGTTGCTTAATTTGCTTAACAACTTCTTCAGCTTTCTCAGGGCTACTACTGTAATTGACGATTACTTTAGCGCCTTCGTGCGACAATTTTATTGCAATCTCTTTGCCAATTCCCCGACTCGATCCGGTAATAATGGCGACTTTTCCTTCTAGCTTTTTCATTTGTAACTCCTTTGTTCGTTGATATATCTGCACTCGAATTACTGACCGACTTCCACAGCTACCACGTCGAAGAAGTCATAGCCCGGATTTCTCACAAAGCTTAGACCTCTTGCATAAATCAAACAATTTGAACCCCACCCCGCCAAAGCTACGCTTTGTCTCCCCTCCCCTTGCTAACTACCGTGTCACAAGTCATCGAATTACCCCCCTTAATACCCCCGATATATTGGGGGGAGACTGGAAATCTAGTTCCCTCCCCAATACATACGGGGAGGGTTAGGGTGGGGTATTAGGGACTTTTGCAAGAGGTCTATTCATTTTCACCAAATATTTAAGGAGTCATTTACCAAGAAAGGCTCCAGCGCTGGAGGCAGAAGGCAGAAGGGAATTCTGATTCCTGCTCACAGAGAGTGACCGTAGGGAACAAGGGTTTAAGACCCCCACCAAATTTTTAATTTGGTGGCTCCTATTCAGGAGGGGTCTGAATCCCCAACTGAGGCGAACCTTCTGCCTTCTGCCTTCTTCAATGTCTCTAGCCGTACTACCCTACAGCAAATTGTTGTAAACCTTTAGAAGGTGAAGGTAGTTCTCAGGGTACCAATGATTGCATCATCGTTGTTGCCAGCAACTTGACCAGGATTGGTTAACCAAATTACCCCAGGAGTAATAGAAATGTTGTCCGTCACGCGATATTTATAGAAACCTTCAAAGTGGTATGGCTTATCACCAGCGCTACCTCCAACATAAGGTTCAACACCTGCGAAAATTCCTAAAACGTTGCCTTTTTTACCTAAGTCTGGTAAAGCTATCCCAGCTCCATAACTCCAAACTTCAGAGCCATTATTAGCACGATTACCAAGTCCTGTGATGTCGCTGTAAACCGCAAAGCCACTAATAGAGATTTTGTCACTAGGTTTAAAAGCAGCCTCCAAACCGTAGGAATTACTTATATATGGATTGGTACCACCTAAAAAGTTAGCTTGTGCAGTACCGACTACAGCAGTTGTATTGGCGGAGCCTCCATCGAATAAAAGAGTACCACTAGCATTATAAGCGTTGACGTAGGTTGCAGCTAAAGAGAAGTGATTGCCTACATTTAAGTTCAACTGTCCTAAAGCAGCATAGTTACCGTTGAATAAACCCGTATTTAGACCAGGGTTATTCGCTTGAGATCCCAAGTAACCCAAGGTTAATGAAGGTTGGAAACCACCACTGCCTTTACCAAAGACTAAGTTAACGCCAGCACCAGAACCGCCACCAATCCGATAGATGGGGCTTTCGGAGGCAAAGGTAGACAAAGCACCGTTACCGCCATCAAAATCCTGAAAGTATGGGTTGACGGTAGGAACGTAATCGCTCTGAATACCTCCACTAGCAGCTATGTAAATTTGGGATTTGCCAAGGGGGAAGTAATAGGCCAACCAGTCTATAGCAACACCGTTGTTGGTGGTAGGGGAGAGGTTAAAGGTTTGAGTCCCTTCAAATGTGCCATTTCGTAAATTCAAGGGAAGTCCATTACCAGCTGCAAGCCTAGTATGCAAAGTATCTTTACCTGTGAAGCTGGTTTGCAAGTCTAAACGCACCCTGTCTTGGAAAACAGTGTTGCTGTTGCTGTTGTTGCCAAAGTTGTTGGTGACAGCAAAAATTGCTTCGCCAACCAGCTTGGTTGTAGTAGAAAATTGATGTGCTTCTAGTTCAGCAGTCCGTGTTTCTAGAGAATCTACTCGACCACGCAGAGTTGCCAGTTCTCCCGAAAATTCCTCTTGCAAACGCTGGAGAGTTGACAAATCCTGTTTTGTCACCAAGCCCGAAGTTGCTGTCGCAATCAGTTCATTAACCCGATCTAAACAAGCATTCAAACCTGCGGCAAACTCATAACGAGTCAGTGCCCGATTGCCACGGAAAGTGCTATTGGGGTATCCTGCGATACAACCATAGCGTTCAACCAGGGATTGCAAAGCTTGGAATGCCCAGTCAGTCGGCTGTACATCAGAAAATTGAGAAACTGATGTGACTTGAGATAGTGAATTCTGGTTATTGCCTTCGCTGCTGTAGCTGTTAACTTCTTCTAAAACTTTATTATCATCAGTCTTTTGGGCAACCAACTGCCGATTAACTTTTGGTTGCTCTGTTTGAATGAATATTGAAGCAGCAGAAGCTATTGGTGCTTCTGTTTGAGTAATTTTTGCCTTTGTATCTTCAGAAGAGCTTGCTACTTCAGTCGCCATAGCTCTAGCGCAAACCAACACTGTCACTCCCAAAACTACTGGACTTAATACCAAAGTTTTCCACAATAGATGAGACATTTTTTATTTTCCTTTTCCAAAAAATACCCGAAATCAGTGGGTTGAAGAAAAAGAGAATAAGCGATTATTCTTCTTATTAAAAATCTTATCAGATTGCTGTTACCTCAGCTATATCTAAGAGAATTTTCCCGGATGAAGAATCGTAAAGTTTTGCAGATGGATTCTTTGCCAAAGATAACGGTTATACAGGATTTTAGCTCGAACTTTTGGTATTTATTGACTTTATCTTCTTGTTTTTAGCCATGATTTGTGGTAGATACTTTTTCTCTTTAAATTTATTCCTTAATCAATAAAGTGTGTTTATGAATGAGGCTTTAATTATCAATAGACATCTCCGAAAAAGAATGTAGAGACGTAGCAGTGCTACGTCTCTACAAGGGTTCTGGGTAACACATATTTAATTGATGGAGATGTCTAGTAATTATTGATTATTAATTTTTTTGACCCTCCACTCTGGGGAATGTCGGATATAAATCAATGCCGTTCATTTCAGCCCAAAATCCTTGATATAGAAAGCCTAAAAAAAGGTGTAGGTTGGGTTTCGTTCCTCAACCCAACCTACGAATATTCAAAACCTACGCAGTATGGATACACATTTCCATCCTTTTTTAAGCCCCTGATTTACGCGGTTAATTTTTCATAACTATCAACAGTTGTTGTTTCTAATCCCAGAATGGAATACATATCTGCTTCAGATGTTCCGTGCATCGTCAGAACCAGAGCATCAATTAAAGCTTTGGCTTTAAGCAGCGTTTCCTGAAACTCCATTTCCGGCTCAGAAAGTGCTACGATTCCGCCACCAATACCAATGGAAGTTTGATGAGGAGTTAAAACAGCAGTGCGAATGACAATATTTAAGTCGGCTGAACCATTCAAACCCAAAAAGCCGATCGCACCTGAATACACTCCCCGCGCTTCTTGTTCCAGGCGATCGATAATTTGCATGGTGCGGATTTTGGGCGCACCAGTCATCGATCCTCCGGGAAATGCAGCCCGCACGCAATCCACCGCTTGTAAGTCTGAACGTAACCGCCCGCGTACCGTTGTCACCAACTGATGTAGTGTTGGGTATGTTTCCACATCCATTAATTTTGGTACATGGACACTACCAATTTCACAGACTCGTCCCAAATCATTGCGTAACAAATCGACAATCATCAGATTTTCAGCCCGATCTTTTTCGCTGTTGCGTAGCCTCTCACGGAGGACGAAATCGGCATCGGGGGTTTCTCCTCGGTGTAGAGTTCCCTTAATGGGCTTAGTTTCTACCCATCCTTGACGGTCAATTCGTAGAAACCTTTCTGGAGATGAACAGGCGATCGCAATGTCACCAAAACGTAAAAATGTAGAGTAAGGAGCAGGATTGATTTTACGTAATGTGCGATAGAACGTCAATGGATCGGGGATTGTATCGGTGTAAAGCTGATTCGTCAGGCAAACTTGATAGGTTTCCCCTTCGTGAATTTCATCCAAGCACTGGTGAATATCTTGAATGTAATTTTGGTAATTGCGACTCAAACGGAATTTAACTGGCTGACAATTTTCCTGGGGTATAAGAGAAGAAAGAGGATTTAAAGTTTCGAGTTGTTGTTGGATAGTATCAAACCAAGTTTCTACCTGTTCTGTTTGTCCTTTTTTGATTAATTGCAGCAAATAAAGACACTGTTCTTGATGATCGATAGCAATCATGCGATCGGCAAGTAAGAAAATTGCATCAGGTAATGGTGAAGAATGCACCACTGACGATCCACACTCGGCTTTAAGTTCATAGCCAAAATAGCCAATAAACCCACAATTAAAATCAAAAGGTAACTCATCACATTGACAAAATCGGCAGTCTATTTCTCGCTTCAAATACTCAAAAATACTTTCGCTGCGACGAGTCACGGTATCTGACTGGGTGATGATAATTTCTTGCGTTTGGGTATGATATCGCACCAATAGACTGTTTACCCCGCTTCCATCACCCATAAACGAAAAGCGAGATAGACCAAATTCCACACGACTGCTATCTAACCAAAAAGCATTCGGTGCATCTTCAAACAGTTGTACAAATATTTGTTCTGTATTTGGGCAGATATCTAACTTGCGCGTATACAATTCAAATTTTTCTTCCTGTTCTTCGCAGGGTTCATCTATAGCAGGAGTAACAGATTCATATCCAATGCGATACTGTTTTTTTGGACTTCTTGAGGATTTATCTGGAAATTGTAGCGTAATATCTCGAAAGTTTTCTAGTAATCTTTCTCCATATTCTGTACAAATAGACTCTGGGTGAAACTGCACACCCCAAAAAGGTAAATGGCGATGACGCAATCCCATCACCAATCCTTCTTCAGTCCAAGCAATTTTTTCTAGACACTCAGGTAGTTCATCAGCAACTAACAATGAGTGATAACGCACCACAGAAAACTGGCTGGGAATACCTTGGAATAACTTTGAATTATTATGATAAATTTTACTGAGTCTACCGTGTCGAACTTCCGGTGCATGAATCACTCTTCCACCATGTAAGTAGCCAAGTCCTTGATGCCCTAGACAAACTCCCAACAAGGGCACATCCACATTCTCAATTATTTGCCGGCAGACTCCAAAATCTTCTGATCTTTCTGGACGACCGGGACCAGGTGAAATTACAATGTTGTCAAATGCAATTTCTTTCAATTCATCCCAGTTAAGCTGATCGTTACGAATTACCAGAGGCAGTTCCCCATTTATCTCGGCAATCATTTGGTAAAGATTAAAGGTATAAGAGTCATAGTTATCAATAATTAACGTTTGCATACATAGTCAATTAGCTAGCACATAGAAGGTTTTTGCATCTAGAATACCACCTAGATAATACCAATTCTATGTGAGGCTGTGCTTTATTGTTCTAGGGGCAATTCATGAATTGCCCCTACATATTCAGGACTTACGCACAGGTAACGGAAAATCGAACCACAGAGAAGCCAGTGCGCCCTAGCGGGTTCCCCGACTTGTTCGCGCAGCGTCTCCCCCTGGGAGAAGCAACTGGCGCGACGCAGAGTACACGGAGGAATAGGAGTTTAAGAAGTTTCTTGCGTAAGTCCTAATATTGTAATTTTGCGTAAGTTCTATAGTCGCATCTTCAAAAGAAAAGGGTTTAAGAAAATTTTCCCGCATGAATGATGGCTTGTTTGCCAAAGGTCGCATTTATACGAGAATTTCACTCGCTCTTGTGCCATTTCTAGACTTTACCTTCTTGTTTTTAACCCGGATTTGTGGTAAGTCCTTTTTATCTTTGTAAAAGTAACAGATTTCCACTAGAGTTGGCCAGATTTCTAGAGAACCGTGAAATTGGCTAATGACATCATCGATAATTCTGGAAACATTTTGCTGAAAAAAGTCTGGTTCAAATCCGTAAAATACTCTCGATAAATTCTCAGCAAATAATTGAAGAGATAGCTTACGTTCTTCATTCTGGGCAGAGATTGAGGCTTTGATTACCTGTCTGTGGATAGCAGCGATTTTTTCTAGGATTTCCTCAGAGTCTTGTAAAGTCACCTCGCCAGAATAATCAAACTTGATTCCCAAGTCATCAAGATGATAAACACTGCTTTTAATCTTCCTTTTGAGGAGGCTACATATTTCCTCATTAAAGAGTTCACTAGCGAGAGGATTACGCATATAGTTATTTCTAATATGGTTTTGAACAGCATCAACGTGTGCAGCCACAATGCCCTCTTGCTGTATCCAAATTCTATAGATATAATCTTCAAACCTGAGTCGAGTGGGAAAAAATGGTGGTAAACCTAGCTGATTATCATATCCAGCGACTCCACAATCCATTCTCCAGTTTTTGTTAGTAATAACAGGTCTAAAATTAGTAAGAATATAAAAATCGTTCAGGTCATTTGGACTAATTTGATTTTCATCATTGAGATACATGTGAATAAAATCAAGTGTATCGATATCATTAGTTCCGGTGCGAAAAGTCTGGGCAATTTTGACGATGGCATTATTCAATACTCTCCCTGGTTGTAATACCAGACTGTTCTCTCGAAAGTAACCCTTGGTGGTGTTGGTTTCTAAATCCATTGCTGTATCAACAACCAATTCTCCAGCCTCGAAGTTTTCTGGTACATGGCTGGCTTTTTTACCTAAAACATCACCAAAAGCCGTGAGTAAGTCAAAAGATTTATGGACGTAGCCACCTTGTTGGTTAGACTTGATTAATTTTCCTCGACATATTTCATCACCTGATAAAGATTCTGGGCTAGTTTCAATTAATGCATCTGGTCGCATATCGTCATCTGCACTAACCATTAAATGCCCAAGGGTATACATCAGCGTGAAGTTACGATTTCCTCCATAGCTGGGTCGAAATAAGTTTTTGACTAGTGATTCTAGCTTGCGATCGCGCAGTCTTTCGTTTAAAAATGTAATAAATTGCTCTTTCTCTTGAGGTCCGACATAAAACAAGTCATTGACTGTCTTAGTCTGTTCTAAAAGTGGGTAATATTTCTCGTGGTTGGCAATACTGGAATCATCAAAGACGATCATTTTTACAGCATGACCATTTGCCCAGAAATTCTCGTCATACTTTTCGATGGTCTGTGCTACATCTCTCAGTCGATGAGTCGGAATCACAAATATCGTCTCTTTCTGTTTCATAAAATTTGTTCAGGTTTCTCAAGTAAAATTTCAAAACTTCAAGGTGATCAGCCAATCACTACATCCAGGATTAGTCAACTAAATTAAACTGATAGATCGCTACCAATTCCCAGCTTATTTTTACTCACCTCCAACTGTTTCCAAAGTGCTTCAATTTTACTGAAAGCTTCTTCTGGAGATAATTTGCCACCAGTTTCTAAGCTAGTAATATAACTAATTCTTTGAGAAAACTCTTGGAGGTTGGCATTAAAGACTAAGTTCTTTGGCTCAAATTTACCGTGGTAGCGATCGCGAGGGTAGAGAAAGCGATTTTTATCTTCATCATTTGGTTGTAGCATTAATTTACTCCTGATTACAAGCTGAATTTTTGATTTATTTGGGGCTGATTGCAGCGACCTGATATAGTCCCATTTGGTAATACTGTTTCGCAGAAATTGACAGAATTGTGACCCTGGATATCATGGTTTTTTGAAGCTTTCATGAGATTTGCATAACTAAGATTTGCATTTCTAAAATCGGTTCCTTCTAGGTTGGATGCTGACAAGTTTGCCTTTTGTAAATCAGCATCACTTAGCAATGTATTCTTGAGGATAGCTCCAGTTAAATCGGCTCCTTGTAGATTTGCTTGCCGAATATCTGCCCACTCTAAATTTGCATACCGGAGATTAGTATTTTTCAGGTTAGCTCCCTGAAGATTTGCCGATCGCAAGTCAACTCGCTCTAAGTTTGCCCCGGAAAAATTCACTTTCGATAAATTACATCCGAAACATTTTCTTGTTTCTTGAAGCTGTTGAATTCCATGCTGTCGAAGCAAGTCGTTACCTTGGCTAACTAAGGAGGGAGTCAGGACAAACGGTATCGGAATCAGGAGTCGAAAAAGGGGATTCATAAATACAAACTCCAGTCTAAAAATGAGGAATTAAAAGTTATTTTCCTATGGCAATTTGGAAGGCTTCAGCAACAGGACCTAGAACCAAAACAGGAAAAAATGTCAATGCTCCCAGAATTAAAATGGTGGCGGCAGTCACGCTCGTAAATAGTCTGGTATCTGTATTTAGGGTGGCAATTGAGGTAGGTATAAGTTGTTTGCACGCCAGGCTATCTGCTAGCAGTAATAAAGCAATGATCGGAATAAACCGTCCCATCCAGAGGGTAAATGCTGTTGTCAGGTTCCACCACAAGGCAGTCGGGGCGGGTTGGGTGTCTGCCAAACCTTCAAAACCGGAACCGTTGCCGGCAGCTGCCGATGCATACTCATAAATCACCTGGGTAAAACCATGAAAGCCAGGATTGCTCATACCTGCAAGTTGCTCAGGAAAAGCTAGGGTAATAGCACTGGGGAGTAAAATCAATAGCGGGTGGATCAGAATAATTACGCTTGCTAGGGTAATTTCCCGTTTTTCGATTTTTCGTCCCAAAAACTCTGGGGTTCGTCCCACCATTAAGCCAGTCAGGAACACTGTCAACAACATATACACCACCAAAGAAGCTGCCCCAGTGCCCATCGCTCCCCAAATCACTTGCAAAAACAGGTTGAGCAAAGCACAAAATCCACCTGAGGGCATCAGCGAGTCGAAGGCACCGTTAGCAGAACCAGTCATGGTTGCCGTTGTGGTGATGGCGAATAACGCAGTTTCCGCCCAGCCTAACCGAACTTCTTTACCTTCCAAATTGGGCTGCTGACTACCTAGCAGGGCATTGACGGCGGGATTGCCCTGATATTCACCGATCGCAGTTACGCCAATTAAGACGACAAAAATGGCAAATACCATCCACAATAGTCGGCGACTCTGTTTTAAGTTCCTGATGAAGATGCCGTAGGTATGAAGTAATGCTGTAGGAACCAGTAACATTGCCACCACTTGCACCAAATTTGTACCGCCATTGGGATTTTCAAAAGGATGAGCCGAGTTGCCACCAAAGAAGGCTCCACCGTTTTCACCCAGCATTTTGATGCTTTCAAAGTGGGCAATAGGACCACGAGCGATCGCCTGGGTTGCTCCTTCTAAGGTGGTAATATTTACAGGCCCGGCAAGGGTTTCGGGCACACCACCCAACATCAACAACACCGTACTAACAATAGCTATGGGTAGTAGTACTCGCGTCATTGAGCGAGTCAAATCTACGTAAAAGTTGCCCAATTGTCTACCTGTTAAGCCGCGAATGAAGGCAATTCCCACCGCTAACCCCGTAGCAGGTGCAACAAACATTAAGAAGCCCAAGGCTGTGATCTGGCTCAGGTAAGACATTGTGCTTTCTGGCACATAATGTTGTAAATCGGCAGCAACTAAAAACGAAATGGTGGTGTGTAACGCTGTGTCCCAAGTGGGTATGCCTAAATTGGTGGGATTCAATGGTAGTAAGCTTTGAAACATCAGCAGTAGTAGCGCCAAAACTGCCATTGCTGTATTGCTCAGTAGAACAGCGATCGCATAAGTTTTTCCAGTCATGCTCTCTTGTGGTTCAATACCCATGAGCAGATAAATTAACCCCTCCAATGGGTTCATCACTGCATCAAGCCAAGTTCTTTCCATCAAAAAGACTTCAGCTAGGTAGTGTCCGACGATTGGTATTGACACGACAACTAGGAACAGGGTGAGGAAGATTTGCACAAAACCTTGGAGCA
This sequence comes from Nostoc sp., assembly GCF_036917815.1. Taxonomy (GTDB): domain Bacteria; phylum Cyanobacteriota; class Cyanobacteriia; order Cyanobacteriales; family Nostocaceae; genus Nostoc. The sequence continues at coordinate 105,904 of NZ_JBALEK010000102.1, forward strand.
TAATCGGTAAGCATGACATCAAGCGATCGCTATAGTGTAGCGAGAAACTCACCTATTTAGGACTGTAGTCAGAGCAATTGAGTGCTTCTTTCGTGAGAGCAATAGCTGGCTGTACTGCACACTTTAGATAACGGTTGTTGTTAAAAAACTGGCAGTTTTCACAGGGATATTGCTGTAAATGTTTGGAGCTTACTATTTCGTCTTTATATTCTGCTGCATTTCCTGAGGGATTTTCTAGTGCTTTGGAGAAAGATGAAACAAGATAAACGACCATTGCCCAAACAATCATGAAGGAAATGTGAGCCAAAAATATTGCTACAAAGGGGATGTCTCCGTTGTGTGCTTTTGTGTCATTCTGTGTTATCTTCGCCAGGTTCGCTTCTAGGAGAGTGGACTGGTTAACACTTTTTTGGGCTGATACATCAAGTCGGAAAATCTCCGAAGTATGCATATTAGAAACCTTTAGTTAATCGAACTCATATTCCGTAAATTTCATCTAAATTAAACAGCTTCTAGTAAGCAATTGTTGAGGGAATAGTAAACGGAATGAATTTTCTTGAGAGTTACTTTGAGAGCGGGAATCATCATGGGATGAGTTGCTATTGCTAAAATGTAGTCTCCAGCAAACATAGTCGGATTATCTGTTGCTGAAATTACTTGACTTTCTCTTAAAATTCCTACAAAAACGCATCGCTCAGGTAACTGGATTTCAGCTAAATGAAAACCGCAGTAAACGCTATTGTCTTCGATTAAAACACCAAACAGGCTTGGATCTAAAACTTTTTTGTTTTCTAGCATGAAACATATTTTAGTTCTAATAATATTGTCTAATATTTTAAAGAAAAATATGTTTTTCTGTAGATATATTTTAAGGATATATGAAATGTATTAAGCAAATATGACTATGTTTATTGATTAGTTAATTAGGTATATATTTAGAGATATAGTTATGATATAGACCAACAGGTTTTAGTTAAATAACGAACCGCAGAGGCGCAGAGAACACAGAGGAAGAGAGAAGGATTTTACCCTGCAATGTTGATGTGGTGGACTGCTAGATGTGGAACAGTCGTAGGGGCACAGCATTGCTGTGCCCCTACCGCGTGGTCTATTTAACTGAAAATAGCTGTAAGTAATCTGCGTTTATTTCTTAATCTGATCGAGAGCTAAATTCAGCTTCAACACATTAACTCCAGGTTCGCCAAAGATGCCGAGAAAGCGACCATCGGTGTTTTGAGAAATCAAAGTTTCCAGTTGGTTCGGCTGAACTCCCCGCGCCTTAGCTACTCGTGCAATTTGCGCTGCGGCAGCTTCAGGGGTAATGTGGGGGTCAAGGCTGGAAGCAGAACTGTAGACTAAATCGCCAGTGGGCTGCACACCTGCTTTTTTCAGACGAGGCAAGTCACCTTCAATTTTTTTGGTGGGATCGGGGTCATCTTTACCTTTGATCCGTTCTAGTAATGCGGGATTACTGGGAGCCAAATTACTAGCACCAGAAACTCCAGTTTTCAAAACTCCGCCATCGTCTTTTTTGGGATCGGCTGTGCTGTAGCTGGTGCTACTGGGACGACTGTTAAAATAGCGATCGCTAGTAAAAGGTTGACCAATTAAAGCAGAACCCACAACTTGACCGGCGCTATTTTTCAGTAGACTACCATTTGCTTGAAACGGAAACACAGTCTGCCCAATGGCAATCATCGCAAAAGGATAAATAATTGCTCCGATTACCCAGAGTACTAAGGTAGAACGAACAGCTCTACTAGCTTCGCGTGCAAAACTCATTAAAATTTCTCCGGTACAAACATGACAAAAAATAAATAGATGGAAAGCCCTAGCGTCGTCAGTCCTAACAATCCCAATCCCCAAGATTGACTGCGAGAAAGTTCTTCACCAGTAGCGGCATAGACTATAGGTGCAACCACTAGGTTGAAACACATCGCCAAGAACAAATACAGTGGTAGCTTTTGTCTACGCCATTGATACCAGATTTCAGTTATTGCTTCTAATACTTGGGATGCAACGATAGTGCGTCGGAGATGAACGAGTTTCATAATCAATTAAGACAAAGGTAGGATAATATCTATCAGTTTGATGGCAATAAACGGAGCAATGATGCCGCCAAGGCCATAGATTAAGATGTTGCGACGTAGCAGTTGATCTGCTGTTAAAGGTAAGAACTTCACCCCTTTGAGTGCTAGCGGAATTAATGCGGGAATAATCAGGGCGTTGTAAATCAGCGCCGAGATGATCGCAGATTGGGCACTCTTTAATCCCATGATATTCAGTGCGCCGATGCCAGCAGCTGCAAAGATCGTGGGAATGATGGCAAAATATTTGGCGATATCGTTAGCGATGGAGAATGTTGTCAATGCTCCACGGGTAATTAGCAACTGTTTACCTATGGTTACTAAGTCAATTAGCTTGGTGGGGTCAGAGTCTAAATCCACCATGTTAGCAGCTTCTTTGGCAGCTTGCGTCCCAGAGTTCATCGCCACACCTACGTTTGCTTGAGCGAGGGCAGGTGCATCATTAGTACCATCTCCCGTCATTGCTACTAGCTTACCCTGAGATTGTTCCGAGCGAATCACCTCAATTTTATCTTCTGGAGTCGCTTCGGCAATAAAATCATCAACCCCAGCTTCTTCGGCAATTACTGAAGCGGTAATTCGGTTGTCACCTGTAAGCATGACGGTGCGAACACCCATGCGGCGGAGTTGGTCAAATCGTTCTCGCAGTCCAGGTTTCACAATATCTTTGAGGTAAATAACCCCATAAATATCGGCATCTTGGCAGACAGCTAAGGGTGTACCGCCTAAGCGGGAAACTCGCTCATAAGCTGCGTCGATATCATCAGGAACCTGGCCGCCACGAGAACGGACAAACCCTTTAATGGCATCTACCGCCCCTTTGCGAATTTGTTTACCATCAGGTAGATTCGTGCCACTCATTCGGGTTTTTGCCGAAAATTCCACACCTTCGGCTTTGTCGATATTGAAGTCTACCCCAGCTTGAGACTTTTCTGCTAATATCACAATTGACTTGCCTTCTGGCGTTTCGTCAAACAAGCTAGCAGCTAGGGAAACTCGCGCTACGTCTATTAGTGAGTGGTTATTCAAGGGAATAAACTCATCAGCCATGCGATTACCTAATGTGATCGTGCCAGTTTTATCCAGTACCAGGGTGTTGATGTCGCCGCAGGCTTCTACTGCTCGACCAGAGGTAGCGATGACGTTAAATTGGGCAACTCTGTCCATCCCAGCGATGCCGATCGCACTGAGCAAACCACCAATAGTTGTGGGAATTAAAGCTACCAGTAGCGAGATGAGAATAGCAACGCTAGCACCTGCACGCAAACTGTTTCCTGCCTCAGGACCAAAGGCTGTGCTGATAAAGGTCGCAATGTAGCCAACGAAGGGAGGGATTGTTGACACCACAATCAAAAACACCTGTGTTAGTACTGCTAGCAATACCGTCAAGGCAATTTCGTTGGGAGTCTTGGTGCGTTGTGCCCCTTCTACTAGGGCAATCATGCGATCGATAAACCCTTGACCGGGATCAGCACTAATGCGAATTGTCAACTCGTCGGATAGTAGGCGTGTACCTCCTGTCACCGAACTGGCAATATCTGTACCTGGTTGCTTCAGTACAGGGGCAGATTCCCCAGTAATGGCAGACTCATCCACTGAGCCAATGCCTTTAATCACATCCCCATCGGCGGGAATCATGTTATTAGCAACCACCTGGACCAAATCGCCCCGTCGCAGTTCCGTAGAATTGACTTTTACTATGGAACCATCGGGGAGAATTTTGTTAGCGATCGTGTCCGATCGCGTCGATCTCAGTGAATCAGCTTGTGCTTTACCGCGTCCTTCAGCTACAGCTTCGGCAAAGTTGGCAAAAACCAGTGTGAAAAAGAGAATGAAGGTAATTAACCCGTTTAACAGACGTTGTTGGTTGATATCTGCATGGATTGTGCCAAACAGATTTGGGTTAAGGGTAACAAGGAAGGTGACAATTGTCCCTACCCAAACAACAAACATAACTGGGTTTCTGACAGTAATTCGAGGATCGAGCTTGACAAATGACTCACGAATTGCTCTCTGGTAAAGTCCCCGCATATCAGCTTTGGGGGTGTGTCTGCGCGAGTCACGAGTTCCAGATGGAATACGTGAAGGAGAATCAGTAGTAGTTGGCATACATTAAATTTTAGGGATTGGGAATGGGGCATTGGGCACTTGTACTGAGCGTACCCCTCCGGGGATCTTGCTACGCGTAGCGTCTCCAAGAGTTGCCGTTGGCGCAGCCTAAGAAGAGAAGTATTGGGTATGGGGAAAGAGGAGGCAGAAATAAATTCTTTAATTTTGAATTTTGAATTTTGAATTGATTTCTCCCCCACTCCCCACTTTCTAACCGATACCTTTGGAGATAAAGAAAGCTTCACCAATAGGACCCAATGCTAGCACTGGGAAGAATGTTAGTGCGCCCAGAATTAAAATTACGCCTGCGGTAACGCCTGTAAATAGTCCGGTGTCGGTTCGTAAGGTACCAGTTGTGTAGGGAACAGCTTGCTTACGGGACATACTATCGGCTAGCAGCAGCAGACCGATGATGGGGATATAGCGTCCAGCCAGTAAACTGAAGCAGGTACTCAGGTTCCACCATAGGGCGGTTACGGTAGTTTTTGTGCCTGTGGCGATCGCTAAGGGAGATGGTTGTGAATCTCCTAAACCTTCAAACCCAGAGCCATTGTTGGCAGCAGCTGAGGCATATTCATAGATCACCTGAGAAAATCCGTGAAAGCCGGGATTGCTAATACCTGAGAGTTGATCGGGAAAAGCTAAGGCGATTCCCCCCGGTATCAAAATGGCGATGGGGTGAACCAGCAAAATTAAGAAGCTAGCAAGGACGACTTCACGCTTTTCAATCTTGCGTCCCAAAAATTCTGGTGTGCGTCCCACCATCAAACCTGTGACGAATACCGCCAGAATGCTATAGGCGAACAAGTAAGCTGTTCCAGTACCCTGTCCACCCCACATAATTTGCAGGAACATATTGGAGAGAAATATAAAACCACCGGCGGGCATAAAGGAGTCGTGGAAACTGTTGACAGCGCCGCACATGGTGCCAGTTGTACTTACCGCAAATAATACCGATTCTGCCCAACCAAAGCGGACTTCTTTACCCTCTAGGTTCGGTTGCTGACTCCCTAAAAGCGTGTTGACAGCCGGATTGCCGTTGTATTCTCCAATGGCGGTGACAATCAGAAATCCGAGAAAAATTACACCGACCATGCCGTAGAGTAACCAGGCTTGTTTGATGTTATTTGCAAACAAGCCATAGGTATAGATCAGCGAGGTGGGAATCGAAAGCATTGCCACGATCTGAATTAAGTTAGAAAATGCGTTGGGATTTTCAAAGGGGTGTGCTGAGTTGACAGCGAAAAAGCCGCCGCCGTTTTCTCCTAGTTGCTTGATAATTTCAAAATGGGCAACTGGACCAAGAGCGATCGCCTGACTAACATTCGGGTCTTCTAAGGTGGGAAACACTGCTGGCCCCGCCAAGGTTTCTGGCACACCAAGGGCCATGAAGACGATGCCACCGATAATACTAATGGGCAGTAGAATTCGGGTAATTGAGCGAATCAGGTCTACGTAGAAATTGCCCAATGATCTACCAGTCAAACCGCGAATAAAGGCGATCGCTACTGCTATCCCCGTTGCAGCTGAAGTGAACATGTGGTAGCCCAGCCCGAACATTTGGCTACCGTAGCTCAAGTAGGTTTCACCAGAATAATGCTGCTGGTTGGTATTGGTAATAAAGGAAATGGTAGTGTGTACGATAGTATCCCAGGTTGGGGCAGCTATCTTGGTCGGGTTAAGCGGTAGCCATCCCTGATTGGCGATCAGGAAGAAAATCAGCAACATCATGACTACATTGCTGTACAGGATTGCTCGCGCATACTGCCAACCCGTCATATTTTCTTGGGCTTGAACGCCAACCAAAGAGTAAAGCACTCGCTCAATGGGATTCAAAATCACATCGAGAAAAGTTCTTTGCTCTAGGAATACACGCGCCATGTAGCGCCCAAAAAAGGGAGTAATTGCTACTACAATTAGTAGCGTTAATCCAATTTGAATCCATCCTTCTAGCATGAGTCAATCCAACTCCAATATGAGTAAATTTGAGATTAAGAGCAGATATTTTATTGCTATGAATCGAAAAAGTTTATGAAGTATATCGGCATCATTATTAACTAACTAACCTAGAATTATGGGCTTTCCCAATCAATCATGAAGCTTTTTGTGAAAGAACACAAGGTATAAATTGATATTTAAACTAGGCTATATAAGAAATATATTTTTCTATATACATAAATCTTCAGAGCGTTTATCTTGATATATATCTGCAAGTATATAAGAACATCTGAATACTAAACAAATAAGTATTTGAGTCAGCGTTAACACTACTAACTATACATGGTTTATCCCGCTCACCTAGTAACGATCTAGCGTAGCATCTTTTTTTCATAGTATTTATTGGCTTATTTGTCAATGCTTTTAATGATGCAGGAGAGGTTAAAGAATTATTAAATAAACTTATTAATAAGTAGTAAAAAACCATAGAATATTTTTTTTAAATAAAACTCCATATCATTTATGAAAATTACTGCTATTCATCATATTGCTATTATTTGTTCTGACTACGATCGCTCCAAAAATTTTTATGTAGAAATTTTAGGCTTTTCGATTATTCAAGAGACTTTTCGTGCCGAGAGAAATTCTTATAAATTAGATTTAAAAGTCGCAGAGAATGCTCAAATAGAGCTATTCTCTTTCCCTAATCCTCCAGAACGGGCTAGTAAACCCGAGGCTTGTGGTTTAAGGCATCTTGCTTTTCAAGTTGATGATGTTGAGCAAACTGTTTTTTATTTAAAATCAAAAGGGTTAGAAGTAGAGAATATCAGAGTTGATGAAATTACAGGTAAGAAATTTACTTTTTTTAAAGACCCTGATAATTTGCCATTAGAGATTTATGAACATTAGAGGTTGTTTGAAAAGTGTTTCACTGTGACTTTTGGCACTGATTGATCCCCCCTAACCCACGCCAGTCGCTCTACTTGGGGAGACCCCAGACGCTCTCTACGAGACGCTAAAAGCGAACGCGGACTCGCTTGCCGCCGGCGCTATCGCTTTTAGCGTCTCCCCTTGGGAGAAGACCGCGCTGGCTCCCCGATAAATTGGGGGAAGAATCAAAGTCCCCCAATTTATCGGGGAGCCACTGCGCCCTTGCGGTTCCCCGACTTGAAGCACGTGGCGTGGATTTAGGGGGAGCTAGAATGTTTTGCTGCCAAGAATAGGACTTTTCAAACATCCTCTTAGGCTTTAATATAGCAGTTATCATTTAGGTGAGGTACACCCGTAGGGGCACGGCATTGCCGTGCCCCTACACCTCGTGATGTAACCTTGTACTGCATCTGAATGGGAACCGCTATATGAGCGTTAGAGAATATAGACTATCTGATACTAAGATAATAATGAAGCTGTTTTACGATACAGTTCATGAAATCAATATTTGCGATTATACTCAAGAACAAGTCAATGCTTGGGCACCGGAAAGTATGGATTATGAAGTTTGGCAGAAAAGATTACAAGCCAAGCTTCCCTACATTGCAGAAAATAATGGTGAGATAGTTGGGTTTGGAGAATTAGAACCCGATGGTCACATTGATTGTTTTTATTGTCATAGCAAATACCAAAGAAAGGGCATTGGCTCAAAACTCTTAACTCATATAGAAAATACTGCCAAATTCCGAGGAATTAAACGGCTATATACAGAAGCGAGTATTACTGCAAAGCCATTTTTTGAAAATAAGGGATTTAGCATAGTCAGGGAACAGCAAGTAGAACGGCGGGGAGTTTGGTTTCAAAACTATGTAATGGAAAAATACCTGTGAATTTTGACAATATCTGCAAATTTTTAGCTGAAAACTTCTCCAGTGACTTCGCCACTTGGTTATTAGGCGAACCCATCACTTTAACCGAATTAAGTCCAAAAGAATTATCTCTCGAACCCATTCGGGCTGATGCCCTAATTCTGCTACAGTCGGAGGAGACAGAATCAAGAAATCAAAGTAATATTGCTGCTTCCACAGCGATTTTAGCTGGTTTAGTATTAGACAAAGAGGTTACCCTTCGAGTTTTGAGGTCAGATATTATGCGCGAGTCAGTGATTTATCAAGATATTTTAGAAGAAGGCAAAGCTGAAGCTTTACTTGAAAAAGAGGCAGGGGAGCAGGGAGCTCTTAGCTGGGGAGAAGGAACAGAAAGGGGGATTCGACCCCACCTGAACGAGAACCACTTAATAGAAGTGGGGGACTCAGACCCATGTTCCGCTCCGCTACACGGCAGGAGTCAGGGGTCATTCCCCCCCGCTCCCTGCCCCCTGCCCCCTGCCTCTTCGTTGAAGTGGCAAGAAATCTATTTAATACTGGTATGCCATTAGAACAGATTGGCAGAGTCACAGGGTTATCAATTGAGCAGTTGCAGTATTTACAGGCAAGTGAGTCTCCTTAGTCAAATCAATAAATAATCGGTGCAGTCAACCTGCACCGATTACTAAATGTCACTCGAATTAAACATCCCATTGCTTCACGCCAAAGCTGAAGCTTGGGGTTTGGCAAAAATCATTCTTCCGGCTGTAGTTTGTAAAGCACTGGTGACTACTACTCGCAGTTCACCACCCACATAATTGCGGCCTTCTTCAACGACTACCATTGTACCGTCATCTAGGTAGCCAATACCTTGACTGGGTTCTTTGCCTTCCTTGAGAATTTTCAAATCCAGGTTGTCACCAGGTAAATAACTGGGACGGACGGCATTCACTAAATCATTCACATTTAAAACAGGTACTTTCTGAACACTAGCGACTTTAGACAAGTTGTAGTCGTTGGTTAGCAGTGTGCCGCTAATTTCTTGGGCAAAGCGCACTAACTTGGCATCTACTGTGGGAATATCGTCGTAATCAACTCCATTAATTAGGATGCGATCGGGATAATCTTCCCTAATGCGGTTAAGAATTTCTAACCCTCGCCTTCCCCGCACCCGTTTTTGGTCTTTGCTAGCATCGGCTACTTGTTGGAGTTCTTGCAAGACAAACTGTGGGACGAGAATTTGCCCTTCTAAAAACCCTGTTTCTAGTAAGGCTTCAATGCGACCATCGATAATGCAACTGGTGTCTAAAACTTTGGTATTGGCGGGTTTTAGCGTTCCTTCCACAACCATCGATTCGACGGTGTTAGGATTAATAAAGCGCAATAAGCCTCGCCCGTGGGTATCCGCCAAATTCATCCCCGTGACGGAGAGGATAATACTGCCGACAACTGCCACTAGTGGTTTAATAAATCCAAAATCCGCCGGTATAGGTAGCAAAAATAGTGGGGCTAGCATGAGGTTAGCTAGTAATAGCCCAATCACTAAGCCGATCGCACGAGTTAAGATCACTTCTAGAGGCATTTCTTTGACTTGTGCCTCCAAGCGACGATATGTCGTCTGGAAACTCAGCCCGATCGCACCACCTATAATAGCGGCAAAGACGGCAACAACTAAGCGTAAAGCTTCTAGATTCGTTACCTGATCTAGCGCCCCATTGGGTAGCAGTTCAATGCTGTAGAACCCGATTCCCGACGCTGCCAGGATAAATGAAAAAATGATAATGGCGTCAAGCATGGTTGTCTTGTTTTCCTGCAACTGTGTTCACCGATAAAGTTAAGTATTTTTTATTTCATCGGTAAGATAAACTCATCAATATTGACTTACACTAAGGGTTTAGTAGCGCAATATCTGCAATTATTATAACTAATGGCTTTTTTCTTAATATTTTTCATTGTTTCGTTGTAAAACAACAAAAACTTCTAAATAAACCACTTATTTTTATTGTCTCTAATTTGCAGTTGGCTTAACTTCATCTTTTCTCAAAATGAGTCAAAAATTTAGTATTTCTGAAATTGCCAGTTCTGCGTATGTGCATATTCCCTTTTGCAGACGGCGGTGTTTTTATTGTGATTTCCCGGTGTCTGTTGTGGGCGATCGCTTGCGGGGCGAAACATCTGGTACTATCTCCCAATATGTTGAGGTGCTATGTCAAGAAATTGCCATGACTCCAGCATTTGGTCAACCCCTAAAAACAATTTTCTTCGGTGGTGGTACTCCTTCGTTGCTATCAACGGAGCAGCTACAACGTATACTCAGAGAGCTAGAGCAGCATTTTGGAATTGTGCCTGGGGCAGAAATTTCTATGGAAATTGACCCAGCCACCTTTGATTTACCACATATAGCAGGCTATAGCAGTGCAGGGGTGAACCGGGTAAGTTTGGGTGTACAAGCCTTTCAAGGAGAATTATTGCAACTTGCGGGGCGATCGCACTCAGTTGAAGATATTTTCGCAGCTGTGGAACTAATCCACCAAGTCGAGATTCCTGAATTCAGCTTAGACTTAATTTCTGGGTTGCCGCATCAGTCTTTGGATCAATGGCAAGATTCTCTAACAAAAGCGATCGCACTTTTACCCACTCACATTTCTATTTATGATCTTACCATCGAACCAGGTACAGCCTTTGGTCGTTACTACAAACCTGGTGATACTCCTTTGCCTACGGATGAAGCCACAGTCAAAATGTACCAGATGGGGCAGCAAGTTTTAACTAGTGCCGGTTACGAGCATTATGAAATTTCCAATTATGCCCAACCCGATCATCAGTGTCGGCATAATCGAGTCTATTGGGAAAACCGCCCTTATTACGGCTTTGGCATGGGTGCGGCGAGTTATGTTGAGGGTAAACGCTTTACTCGTCCACGTAAAACTAAGGAGTATTATCAGTGGGTAAAAGCTGGCGGTGTAATTGATTGTGATCTGACTCCCTCAAAGGAAGTATTGTTAGAAACGTTAATGTTAGGGTTGCGTTTGGCGGAGGGTGTGAGTTTGGCGGCGTTGGCGGAAGCCTATGGCGAAGAGAAGGTGGAGGAAATTTGCAGGTGTTTGCAAGGGTATTTTGATCGAGGCTGGGTGGAAGTTGCAGAGGGAAGGTTGCGTTTGATTGATCCCCAAGGGTTTTTATTTTCTAATGTGGTGTTGGCGGAGTTGTTTGAAAAGTTGGGGTGATGAACTGCTTATGCAGAAAAATCAAGTTAGAAAAGCTGTGATTCCGGTAGCTGGTTTTGGTACTCGGTTGTTTCCAGCTACCAAAGTTGTGAAAAAAGAACTTTTCCCGATTATTGATCGAGATGGTAGGGCAAAACCTGTGATTCTCGCAATTATTGAAGAGGCGATTAGTGCTGGAATTGCAGAAATAGCGATCGTCGTGCAACCGGATGATCAAGAAACATTTGAAGATTTATTGAAAAATCCACCGAAAAAAGAACTTTTACAAAAACTTTCACCGCAAAATCAAGAATACAGCCGATATCTCGAAGATATAGGTAGCAGAATTGCCATCTTATTACAAGAGGAGCAATTAGGCTATGGTCATGCAGTATTTTGTGCCAAGGATTGGGTACAAGATGAGCCGTTTTTGCTAATGTTGGGCGATCACATTTATGCATCTGATATTGAAAAATCTTGCGCTAGTCAAGTTTTAGATGTTTACGAACAAGTTAATCAAAGCATTGTTGGCTTAACTACAATGCCAGCAGATATTATTCATAAAGCTGGATGTGTAACCGGAGTTTGGCAAGAGTTAAACTCGATTTTGTCAGTTACACAACTTTATGAAAAGCCTACCATTGAGTATGCAAAAAAATATTTGCGTTTAGAGGGAATGTCAGAAAATGAGTTTTTAGGGATATTTGGCTTGTATTTACTTACGCCGAAAATTTTTGACTTTCTAGCAGAACATATCAGCCAAAATTTCCGAGAACGAGGTGAATTTCAGTTAACATCCTGTCTGGAAAGATTACGTCAGGAAGAAGGAATGATAGGATATGTTGTTAAAGGGAAGTGTTTTGATACAGGTTTGCCAGATGCTTATCGCCAAACAATGATTGATTATAGAAATTTCTAGATGAATCTTAGAGGATGTTTTAAAAGTGGTTGGCTGTAATTTTAGGCACTTGTTGATCCCCCCTAACCCACGCCAGTCGCTCCACTTGGGGAGACCCCAAGACTGCGCTGGCTCCCCGATAAATTGGGGGAGACCGGAATCAAAGTCCCCCTTAAAAAGGGGGATCTAAAACTTTTTGCTACCGACGAGAGGACTTTTAAAACATCCTCTGAGAAAAGTTATGAGGGGAATAGAATTCGCAACTATACAAGCAAAGTCCATCTCCGTGTACTAAGAGAAATTGAGTTGCTATAGCAATCTGTCCAGGAGTTACGAACAAAAAGATCCCCGACTTCTTCAAGAAGTCGGGGATCTGAGCTTCTCAGTAGCCTTTAATTACGAATTACGTTAGCGCAGCGTTAGCGACGAAGGAGCGTCATTATGAATTATTTTGCAACGGTTGCTCGCGGATTAGAAACCCTCGCGGCTCAAGAGTTAGAGCAACTGGGTGCCCATTCTGTAGAGCCTGGGTTTTGCGGTGTAGCCTTTGAGGGCGATCGCACTCTACTTTATCGCGTCAACCTCTGGGCGAGGCTGCCATTCCGAATCTTGGTGAGTATCCATGAGTTTCCATGCCTTGATGCCAAGGATCTCTATCGCGGCATCCAGACTATCGATTGGCAAAACTATTTAACGCCAGACATGACCCTGGCGGTAAATACCACTGGCAAAAACGATCGTCTCAATCACACCCACTTCACATCACTCCAGATCAAAAATGCGATCGTTGACCAGCAGCAAGAAAATCTGGGCGAACGTTCAAATGTCGAGCTTCATGAACCAGATGTGCGGATCAATGTTCATATTGAACGCGATTTTTGTACTGTTAAACTTGACAGTTCTGGAAATAGTCTACACCGTCGAGGCTATCGCCCTGCGGTTGGAGCCGCCCCTTTAAAGGAATCTCTGGCTGCTGCTCTCATTCAGCTTTCAGGTTGGCAGCCAAACCAGATGTTCTACGATCCGCTCTGTGGATCTGGCACTTTACCCCTAGAAGCTAGCTTAAAGGCACTTAATATAGCGCCAGGGCTGTTTCGTGAGTCCTTTGGATTTGAAAATTGGCTCGATTTTGACCTGCCCCTTTTAGAAAAGCTGCTCCAAGAAGCGAAAGACAGCCAACTGGATACCCTACCCGCACCTATTTGGGGAAGCGATCGCGATGAAAATATAATCGAACAAGCGATTAACAATGCTCAAAACTGCGGCGTTGATAATCATGTATGGTTTTCTCAAATGGAACTTGCTGATGTTGTCGCCCCCGCAGACAGTGGGGTTTTATTCTGCAATCCACCCTATGGCGAACGCCTGGGGCGAGATAGCGATTTAGGGGCGTTCTATAAACTTTTGGGTGATGTGCTGAAACAACGCTTCAAAGGCTGGACTGCATTTGTGCTGAGTGGCAACAAGGAACTGTCTCAATCCATTGGACTAAAATCATCCCAGAGGATTGCCGTGTATAACGGAGCTTTGCCTTGTCAGTTAATGAAATATGAACTGTACTAAGACAGAATTGGTCAGATTTTGTGATTTGTATTACGGTTTAGCGATCGCACAGGTAACAGGGGCATTGCCAACTCCAGCATTCCCAGATGACTGGGCGATCAGTTTAACTTCTCCACTTGCGGTACGAATGAATCCGGTTGCTTCGACGATCGGGGTATAGGGGGTTTGGGCGATGGGTTTACCTTGGCGTTTAAATTCAGAGACATCACGAATATCATTCCAGGTGCGTAGGCGTAACCCGTCGTAGATATCGCTCCCTACCGATTCATTTGGATTAGGCGGCAAACCCCCTCGTCCCGTCACCACAAAACTACTGCCTTGAGCATTGCACCCTGTGGCAATTTGTTGGCTAGAATCTGCAAAATCCACAGGCAGTTGCACCACTCCAGTACTTGGATCCACACCCAGATTATTAATCTGCACCGTCCCGCTCACACCAAATTGCGAACTAGCAGTAATATCACTATTGGGCGTGTTTCGGGGCTGAAACTGTAGTCCAAAGATGCCCTGAGAAGTAATGCCAATCTTACCGCCATTCCCAGTAAAGGCATTGGCGCGAATATCGCTATTTTCCGACAACACGCCAACGATGAACCCATTGGGAATATTAATCGTAATATTGCCGCCATTGCCCCCCGATTGAGCAGTGCCTGCGGTAGTCGAAATCAAGCTATTGCGCCGTAGCAACAACAGATTACCTACATCCAAGGTAATATTGCCCCCTTGAGTGCTGGCAGTTTCGGCAGTGAGAGACGCACGGGTATCAAGTTTAAGTTGATTAGCCGTAACCGAGATATTGCCGCCTGCACCACTACCCAAACTACCCACTGCGATCGCAGCCTCATCCTGGAATAAAGCCGTTTTTGCTGCCACCGTAATGTTACCGCCTTTGCCCGTAGAACCCGCAGTGGTAGTGGCAAAGAGTCCAGTACCAGCACCATTAAGAGTTAGTTGATCAGTCTGAAATGTAATATCCCCTGCGGCTCCACTGCTAGAAGTATTGGAGGATACTCGCGCTCCCTGGACCAAGTTGACGCTATCGGCAGCAATAGTTAAGTTTCCGGCGTTGCCACTGCCAGAGGTGGAAGCAGATAGTTCCACCCCCCCATTAATATTAAATTGCCGAGTCGTGACGCTAATATTTCCAGCATTGCCACTGCTACTGGTTTCGGCAGTTAACTTCCCTGCCCCTGTTAGGGTAATCGTGTCTGGAGCAGTAAGAATCAGATCGCCGCCTTTACCACTGCCATTGGTAGACGCAGAAATTTGGGATTGGGGCGCGAGGAACACATTTAAAGTCGGGTCATTGGCGTAGGGATTCAGCCGCAGCGTCCCGGCGGGAGCTTGTCCTTGGGTATCAGCAAACACGCCAACGATCCCCGCCAGATTCATTTGGGAAGCATTAAGGGTAATGCTACCACCACCTTGGGCGTTGGTTGCCGTGGCGCTAGCTGTGGCAACGATGCGGGCGTTATCGGACAAATTGAGACTAGGGCTATTAATTATAATATCCCCGGCTTTGCCTGCATCGGTGGCTGCTACCGAAAGTACAGGGGCAGCACCTCCCACCTGTGCGATATTGACAGTTGTAGGAGCATTCACGGTAATAGTGCCACCCTGCCCACTGCTCTGAGTGGCGGCGCTAATCTGTGCGTCTCCAGCAACGAGAACTGTGGGGCTATTGAGGGTAATGTCGCCCGCTTTGCCAGTACTGCTGGTGGTGGCAGCAAGACTGCTACCGTTGGTGAGGCTGATACCCTGTCCAGTGGTGATGGTGATATTCCCGGCATTGCCGCTATTGCTGGTGCTACTGACAATTTTACTCTGGTTGAACATCACTAGACCAGGGCTGGTAAAGGTGATATTTCCGGCGGGGTCGCTGCCTTTGGTGTCGCTTTCAATCCGGGTGTTGGTGAGGGTGAGATTACCCGCGCTGGTAATGCTGACATCGCCCGATCGCCCTGTTCCACTAACCGGAATCGTGATTGTCCCTATAAGCGGAGTGTCTATTATCACCTGCTTCCCGGTCAAAATTACGGTATCGGCGATCGCCAAATCTGCCTGCCCATTTACCGCAACTGCCCCCGCCTGTGCCGAGGAGGATGCCGTCAGTATTTGCAGTCCAGACACCTGGTTTTTTGCGTCTAATATGACATTTCCGCCAGCGTTTGCAGTTCCTTGGGGCGCAACCGAAAAGGTATACAGGCTACTTCCCCCTCCAGTAATATTCCCATTCGGTGCGGTTAGGGCGATCGCACCGCCATTGCTACTATTGCCAGTTTTTGAGTAGGAGAATGAGGACAAATCGTTATTGGTAGCAAGGTTGCCATTGTGCGCGGTTAGAGCGATCGCACCGCCATTGCCACTATTGCCGTTGTCTGAAAGCGAGAATGAGGACAAGTAACCGTAATTATTGTTGCTGAGGTTGCCGTTGTTGCTGGTAAAGGTGATTGCCCCACCATTGCCACTATTGCCAGTTGTTGAGTATGAGAATGAGTACAAAAGGCTATTGTTGGTGAGGTTGCCGTTGGTGCTAGTAAAAGCGATCGCCCCGCCATTACTACTGCCAGTTGCTGAGACCGTGTATGAGGACAAGTAACCATTGTTGGTGAGATTGCCATCAATAGCAGAAAGGGCGATCGCTCCGCCATTGCCACTATTGCCACTATTTGACGTTGAGCTTGAGTCCAACACGGCATTATTAGTGAGGTTGCCCTTGGTCGTCGAGAGGGCGATCGCTCCCCCCATTCCACTCGTGCCACTTGAGGCTGAGTACAAATAACCATTGGTAGTAAGGTCGCCATCAGTAGCAGAAAGGGCGATCGCTCCGCCATTGCCACTCTTGCCACTATCTGAGCGTGAAAATGAGTACAACAAGCCATTATTGGTGAGAGTGCCATTGGTAGCAGAAAGAGCGATCGCCCCGCCATTGCCACTGTTGCCAGTTGTTGAGCCTGATGCTGAGTACAACGTGCCATTGTTGGTGAGGTTGCCATTATTGGTAGAGAGAGCGATCGCCCCGCCATTGCCACTGTTGCCAGTTGTTGAGCCTGAGAGTGAATACAACACGCCATTACTGGTGGTGAGGTTGCCGTTGTTGGTAGAGAGGGCGATCGCCCCGCCATTGCCACTGTTGCCAGTTGTTGAGGTTGAGGCTGAGTACAACGTGCCATTGACATTGAGGTTGCCATTGTTGGTAGAGAGAGCGATCGCCCCGCCATTGCCACTGTTGCCACTATCTGAGGTTGAAGCTGAGTACAACGTGCCATTGGCGGTGAGGTCGCCATTGTTAGTAGAGAGAGCGATCGCGCCGCCATTGCCACTGTTGCCAGTTGTTGAGGTTGAAGCTGAGTACAACAAGCCATTGGTAGTGAGGTTGCCATTCAAGGTCGTGAGAGCGATCGTCCCCCCATCTCCCCCGGTTGAATTGGACACATCGATACTGGCAACGTTAATATCTCCAGTGCCCGCGATTAGGCTAACGACTCCCCCAACGTTATTAAACGGTTGCACCATCACATTACCCATCAGCGTAATTCCACTTGGAACTGTGCTAGTTGTGTAAGTAGGCGGATTGTTTTGATTGCTGCCGCCATAAATCAGATTCGTCTGCCCAGACCGGATGATTAACCCCGGACGGGTACTCAAAATGGCATCACTCCCCGCAAAGGTGGAGACAGTATCGGGGGCTGCAATGTTAATGTTACCCTGAATACGCACACTGCCCAATGACTCAATTAGCAAGGACGCTCCAGTGTAGCTACCTGCAATATCCACATCCCCTGCACTGCTAATAATCGGGTCATACAGGCTAACAAAAGTGGCGGGCTGTCCTGATTGACTGCGGATTTGGAACTTACCACCACTGAAAAAATGTGCATCACCTGAAATCGTGCTATTACTAACCAGACTCAATTTGCCGAGACTCTGAAACTGCGATTGGGGATGGTTCAGGGTAAAAATATCAACGCCCTGATTCCCTTGAATCGTTAAGTCTCTGCCTGCACTGGCGATAAACGGAGTGGTGACGCTATCCCGAATTTGTACCGTCCCTTGAGCGTTCAGGGTGATATCTCTACCTGCCACCAGCTGCCCTTGCAAATCGAGGTGGTTTGCTTCCAGAGTCAGGTCTTTTCCGGTAGTGAGATTACCCCGATTAGCGATCGTCGAATCGGGTGGAATACTGCCCCTTTGCAATCCTAATGGCACGTTGATGCTTAGTAACGGTGGTGCTTGGGGATGGGTGGCGCTGAACTCCCTGCCATCGGGAAACTTGAAACTGCTGGCGGTGCTGGCAACAAAGGAACCGCCAATGTTTAACTGAGCATTGGGGCCAAAAATAATCCCGTTGGGATTGAGTAAAAACAGATTGGCAATGCCGTTGACACGAATCAGCCCATCAATACTAGAAAAATTGGTTCCAGTTACCCGCGTGAAGATATTTTGAATCGATGCAGAATTATTGAAAAACGCCTCGCCGCCTGTGGGAACCGAAAACTCGCGGAAACTATGAAACAAATTCGCGCCTCGGATTGTGCCCCCATCAATGGTGCAATTTGTGCAGCTTGGTGTTACCTGGGAATTTACTGGAAGCGTGCGATCGGGAACAATTTGAGCGAGTCCGGGAGTGGAAATTAAACAGGTAAGTAGGATACTACTAAACTGGCACAGCCGAGAAACTGAATTTTGCATCTTAAGTTGGAGTTTGCAGTAACAAAAAGGAGCATTGGGTGAGAAGTTCCCAACTACTACTCAAATGGCGATTTCACTCGAAGGGCGATTATAAATATAGTTCCCGCTTCCGGTTGGGAATGAACATCGTATTAAGCCGAGAGAAGTTCGGCGAGTTGCAAGAGTTTTAAAACTTTATGCTGCAAGCTTTTAGGGCAATTCTCTTCTCTTTTACTCCTGTCTCACACCTAAACTAGTAGTCTGTCAAGAACTAATTGACGAATAAATTTTCTGTAGAGACGGCGATTTATCGCGTCTCTCTAACCGTCAAAATGAATTTGACAGACTACTAGGTAGACTGGAAAAGTAAAGATTAGACCACTCTATGCAGAATTCCACAGCACTGCCAAAGATCATCCGCGCTCATGTATTCATTTCTGGCCGAGTCCAAGGTGTGGGCTATCGCTACGCCACTGTGGATACAGCTAGCCAGTTGGGATTAACTGGTTGGGTGCGGAATCTCCCTGATCATCGAGTAGAGGCAGTTTTTGAAGGGGCGCGAGAGGTTGTAGATGACATGGTTCGCTGGTGTCACTCTGGGCCGCCTGCTGCTGTAGTTAAAGATGTTGTGGTTGAGTATGAAGTACCGGAAGGGTTGCAGAGATTTGAAGTTAAGCGAGGTAAATAAGGGACTTCCAAATAAAAAAATACTCAAAAAACTGGCGAAAAAACTCTCTCCTCCTTATTCCTCTGTGTTCTCTGCGTCTCTGTGGTTCGTTTATTTGGATAATTTATTTCTTGGAAGTCCCTAAGTTGAAGAATAATTCAGAATTCTGAAGTCAGAATCACTCTCGTCGGGGATTCAGACTCGCCATTCTCTTGTTGACAACTCAATCTGAGATTGAGTGGGGGACTTATGCTCGACTTTATCCATTTCTTGGCAAGGCTTAAACTGAGGCTGAAACCTTTGTGGGACGGTAGCTTTACTTTTTAGATTTAACTGATAATCTGTGACGTAGAAAAAGTATTTGCCAAAAAGCCAGGGTTTTTGCCGGATAAAGAAAACCGACTTCTTCATTTTGAATAAAGTCGAGTTATGAGGTTGTTTGAAAAGTCCTCTTCTTGGTAGCAAAACATTCTAGATCCCCCTAAATCCACGCCACTTGCTCTACTTGGGGAAACCTCAAGACCGGACTGGCTCCCCGATACATTGGGGGACTTTGATTCTTCCCCCTTTTTAAGGGGGGTTAGGGGGGATCTAGAAATGCCTAAAATCACAGCTAAATACTTTTCAAACAACCTCTTAAACCCGTTTATTCAGCCGCTTGATGGCTCGCTACCAACATTCACACAGAATTCAATTCTGAATTCTGGCTCCTGACTCCTGAATTCTTTCTTGTTAATTGCTCCCGTATCACATTGAGTTTTTTATGTCAGAAGCTGTTTTTTCTGGGTTTCCCGAAAACGGAAAAACTAAGACACTCTTGATTTTTGGGTTATCAACTAATTCTTTTAAATGACCCAGTTGCCGATCTGTAATTGCAATTCCAGCATATTTTTGAGCATAATTTAATTCCTCAAGAAAATTACTATCGTTATAAGCTTGAATAAATACGCGATCCACACCCCATTTTTCCCAGTCAGCCGCAAAATATTTTTTAGCCCAATAGGGGTTATGATGGCAAATATCAAAGCTTACCGAGGGATTAGCCTTTTTCATAGAGGTGATCATTTGTTGCACAAAACTGGTTAATTTTGCAGTGTGGTCAACTTTTCCAGGTAATTCAGCATAATAACCTAGATAATCATCCCATTGAACTGCATCAATATTTGGATATTTTTTGACAAACTCTACTAAGATATTGGTAAAGAAGTTAGTCACTTCAGGAATATCTACATCAAGTACATAATGATCGATTCCAGGATAGGTTTTATCGACTCCTGGCACAATCCATTTTCTAGCGATCGCTAAATCAAAAATGGGACTATTCTGATCTATTTTAATCCCCTTCTCAAAGTAAGCGTGAACTTGCATTCCTTGTTTATGCGCTTCATCAATCAACCAATTTAACCATTGTTCTTGAAACTGGTTTGGACAACTTTTATACCCTAGAGTTTGCTGCATAACGTCGCTATTGTACATCGTACAACCATTACCCCAAACACCATGAATAATTGTATTAATTCCTTGAGAGCGATAATAACGAACTCTTTCACGAATTGTTTGCTCATCGGCATTATTAGTAATTTGGTAGCGAGTTAAATAAATTCCTCTAATTACTTTCTTCTCCCAAGGAGTTTGAGATAATGGTGTTTTTTCATCTGGTATTGTTTTCAGTGAAGCTTGGCTATTAGCATCAGGGGAATTTGGAGTAATTGATAAAGAGGGAGTAGGAATTGAAGAAGCAGTTGGAGTTGGAATGAGAGGGGGAGTGGGAATTGAAGAAGCAGTTGGGGTGGGATTCAAAATCGGAATATTGATTTGTTGATTCTGAGGTAAAAGCTTGCTGATATCTAGATTTCCTTTCTGGCTGAACCACCAATAACCACCTCCAAAGACAAGTATAATTACAGAGATCGGAATATTTGAGCATCCACATCCAATTGGCTTTTTCTTTTGGGACGACATAATAATATGATGATTGCATAGTAATTTATTATACATATTCATAAAAATATGCCATCCCGTAAGAATTCAGCACCTTAAATCCGTTGCAACGCCCCAGAACTCCTCAGTTCTGCTAAGGTTGCATTGCCTGTACAAAATAAAGCTGTTTCCAGTTCAGCAATGAGAATTTCCACCAACTCATCAACGGCGGCTGACGATTTGACGGCGGCTTCTAAAAAAGGTCGAGCTAAACCTGCTAAATCGGCTCCTAAAGCGATCGCTTTCGCCACATCCAATCCGTTAATTAGCCCGCCAGAAGCAATCAAAGGAATTGTCGGGGCGATCGCTCTGATGGAGTTCAGACACTCTGCGGTTGGTAAACCCCAATCAGCAAAAGTTTGTCCCAAACGGTGCTGCTTGTTATCTTTAGCGCGTTGGCTTTCCACTTTTGCCCATGAAGTTCCACCGGCTCCAGCGATATCAATGGCTGTCACTCCCGCATCAATTAACTTTTGTGCCATTGGCGCAGAAATGCCATTTCCTACTTCTTTAACAACAACAGGAATGGGTAGTTGCTGACAAAGTTGGGCAATTTTACTCAACAGTCCCCGAAAATTTGTATCTCCTCGTGATTGTACACACTCTTGTAGGGGGTTAAGATGCAAAATCAACGCATCTGCTGACAAGGAATTTACCAGATGCAAGCAATCATCAAGCCCACATCCATAATTTAGTTGCACAGCCCCCAAGTTCGCTAACAACAGAATGTCAGGAGCAAAGGAGCGCACGGCAAAGGTAGAGGCTAAATGAGGCTGTTCAATCACAATTCGTTGGGAACCAACTCCCATTGCTAATCGGTAGCGTTGAGCAACAGTAGCTAAACGAGTATTAACTAGCTGCGCCAATTCGGTTCCCCCTGTCATGGAAGAAATCAGCAGGGGAGCGCCAAGATTTTTGCCCAAAAAGGTAGTTTGTAAATTAATGTCACTGCGGTTGATTTCAGGAAGACAATCATGAGTAAAGCGATAGCGCTCAAATCCACTAGTTACCTGCTGAAACTGCACATCCTCCTCTAAACAAACGCGGAGGTGATCGGCTTTTCGAGTCTCAATTTCAGTTACAGCATTGACTGATGGTACAGTAGTAGTCACAATTGCTTCCTTTGGCGAGTGATTATTGGCAGTTTAGCAAGGAACACCAACTCGTTGATCGGCACTAAATTTATCAACGCGATCGCTTCCACTTCCCTAAAAGAGAACTGATACCATTTCTTTTTGAAGATGCGCCTATGGGACTTACCAAAACCTCGCTGTAGGGGCAATTCATGAATTGCCCCTACGTGAATAAAGCGCAGCCTCACATAGAATTGGTATGAGGACTTTTGTCAGCTAACCGTAGTTTACCGCCTGTGAAAAATTTTGATTACCGAAAAATTGGGTTTAGAGCTACGTCGTTCTACGACGGCTTTGAATTAATTAGTGTACCAATATACTATAGTAATGATAGTGGAAAGGTAATTAACCACTTAAAAAACCACGAGTCGAAAGACAAAGCACGCTCACCTTGATAATTGAACGCCACTTGCTACAACGGGGGGAACCCCCGCAACGCAGTGGCTCATCTATACGGTTCTACTGCATTATTCTAGTTTGCTCCTAGCAGTAGGGAAAAGATTCATTGGGGCTAGACTTGTGTTGAGCGAAGTCGAAACACGACTCAGAATTTTGGAACAAATTGTTTCAAGTAAAACAGGACTTGAAGCACCTGGCGTGGAGAATCCCACCTCTGGTCTAGATGACGCAAGGACACTAGGTTAAGTGGCTTCGTTGAACCAAGAATCCCCGTCGATTTATCGCGGGGAGTGTCAAAATGCAGATGTCCACTAGGCGGCGTGCTGTCTATCTACCTAAATCCTGAAGAGACTTGATGAGTAATAAACTACAAGACTACAATCCGAGCGGCGTAGGTGAAATAAATGGCAACCTCTTAGGTTTACCCTGCGATTACGAGTCTGCAAACCTGATTGTCTTTGGTGTGCCCTGGGAAGTCACTGTTTCTTATGGTGCTGGTACTGCTAACGGTCCACAGCGAATTCTAGATGCTTCCACTCAACTGGATTTGTTCGATTTTGATAACCCTGATGGCTGGAAGCAGGGAATTTTTATGGTGGAAATTTCCCAGGATATTTTAGAGAAGAACACATATTATCGCACCTTGGCAGCAAAAATTATTGAGCGATTAGCCGAAGGTAAAGAACTATCAGATACACCAGATTTAACACCTATCCTGACAGAAATTAATCAGGCTGGTGAACAGGTTAATCAATGGTTGTTTGAAAATTGTCAACAAGCAATTAATAATGGTAAGCGAGTTGCAGTCATTGGTGGAGATCACAGTTCGCCTTTAGGTTATTTCCAAGCATTAGCGGCTAACTACCCAGACTATGGCATTTTGCACATTGATGCCCACGCAGATTTACGCGATCGCTATGAGGGATTTGAGTTTTCCCATGCATCGATTATGTTTAATGCGATGAAAATACCGCAAATTTCTAAGCTGGTGCAAGTGGGTTTACGTGATATTAGTCATGATGAAGTGCAAATGATTGACCAATCTGATAGTCGCATTATTGCTTATTACGACCCAGCTATTAAGCAAAAGCTTTACTCTGGAATCACTTGGATCGATTTATGTCGAGAAATTATCAGTCATTTACCTGAGTATGTTTACATTAGCTTTGATGTTGATGGTCTAGATCCAAAACTCTGCCCGAATACAGGTACTCCTGTTCCCGGTGGGTTGGAATTAGAACAAACTTTTTGTCTGTTCCGGGAATTAGTCAATAGTGGAAGAAAAATTATTGGCTTTGATATCTGCGAAGTTGGTGATGCTGAGTGGGATGGTAATGTGGGAGCGCGGATAGTTTACAAGCTGGCAAATTTGATGGATTTGTCTCAATAAGCTGCTCCACATTTACAGCAATTTTCAGGTAATTGAACCACAAACTAAGTTAGAATGAAGAGATAATATTGTATGAATAAATGCCAGTATCTTACTCAAAGGATTT
>NZ_JBALEK010000103.1:0-38706 GCF_036917815.1 Nostoc sp.
CGAGGATGACGATGAAGATGAATCCGAGGATGACGATGAAGATGAATCCGAGGATGACGATGAAGATGAATCCGAGGATGACGATGAAGATGAATAGGAGACAATACGCTTGGGTTAAGGCTAAAAATTTTTCTCAAAGTCAATTTTTTTAACCATTTTTGTGCTTTGTCATTACGCCTGTTCCCCATCACTCATCTGATTGAAATCAAATATTGTTCAGGGATGGGACACAGAACGTCCAAAAATTAATCTCATCACCTCCCTTCTCTACGAGACGCTCCGCGAACGGGTAGGTGAGAGGCTTCTTTTTGTTTTAGCTAAAGCCATTGGCTCTGCGTCTAGTTTTTGGGTCAAAATTGGACTAACATAACTGAGTGTTCGCTCGCCTTGTCAAACACTCATGACTAAAGTAACATCTCAAGAGATTGCACAGTTTCGCTCTCAATTAGCAGATGATCCCAGCGATATGGAAGTGCTGGATTTGATTGAAGACTGTGATGGAGATTTAGAAGATGCAGCGATGACGCTAGCTATCCGCGCCGGACAACAACCAGAAAGAGCAAATTCCGAGTGGTTAGATGCCTTGGCGAGAAAATGGCGTGTGGTCATTTGCGAACAAGAATATCGGGAAGATTTGCTTAATACTTCTCTTCAAAAGATGATGGAACGTCTAAAAACAACGCCAACATTTCCTAAGATTTTGGCAACACCAGTTTTGATATATGTCCTCAAGCAAGGCGTGAACAATTTTTGTGAGCCATTAGATTCCCTAAAGTGATCAGCCGATGTAGATTTAACTGGTGCAATGCCTGCGGCAGGCTACGCCTACGCAGTTTGCAGTTGAGTTGAACAGGTCGTGCCCAATGCGAGGTTCAATCGACCAGGACTGATACGCTGTTAATTAAGGCAAAACTTCTATTGGACAAATTGTTAAATCATGCATTACCTTGTTGCCGTATTACCAGACCGCATTCAAGCCGAAGCTGCTTACTTAGCTTTAGAAGAAGAAGGCATAAACAGTACTATCCTGGGTAGGGGGTATAAAACGGCTGACGAGTTTGGCTTAATTGACCCCAAAGACCAAGCTAAAAAGCAAGCAAAACTGATGGCAACCTGGCTGATCCCCTTTGGCTTTTTTGCAGGTTTTACCTTCAGCCTGATCACTAATTTAGATACTTTTGCCTGGGCGGGTGAAGTTGGCAATCACATCGTTGGCGGACTGCTGGGTGCTGCTAGTGGTGCTATGGGTGGTGTGTTTGTCGGTGGCGGAGTTGGTTTAGTCGTCGGTGGTGGTGATGCTTTACCTTATCGCAACCGCTTAGATGCGGGTAAATATTTAGTTGCCGTTCAAGGTTCTGAAACTCTCACTCGCCAAGCAACCAAAATATTACGTCAGTTTGATCCAGAAAATCTCCAAGGTTATGCTGACACAAATACTGTGTATTGAATCAATCATAGTTTACACATCATGACACAACGACTTGAGTTGCTTCCATGTTCCTTGGGAGTGGCGCAAGCCTGTGTGACAAAAACAAATCCTAAATACAAAGGCTCTTGGGGGTATGGGTTGCTGATGATTGGTATGCATCGCTGAAAACCTGCTGAAATGGGAATTAAAGCTAGAATCAAGATAGTTTTAGCAGCTTAATTCTCAATTCATAACTCATAATTTTTAAGAATGTTACCACGAGAAGAACTTTTAAAAGGTGTTGAAAATCGAGATAGTATAGCTCGTGTAATCGACCAAGCAGAGCAAGCCATCAAAACTTGGGAAGTGGTTTTGACAGATTTTCTATCTCCCCCAGAATTGGTGGAAATTCAACGGGTGTTTAACCGATTAACAGAAGTGCAATTGACGGCGTGGGGCGGATATCCCCAAGCTGAACGCCAAAGAATAGCGATCGCACGTTCCGAACTCCCCTTAGATCAATCTCAAGTCAGCCTTGTAGCCGTAGAAATTGCTGGTAATTTCCTGTTTGATACCGCCTCTCACCGCGACTTTTTAGGCGCAATGTTGGGGACGGGAATTGTTCGTGAAAAGACGGGAGATTTGATTGTCTTGGGAGAACGAGGGGCGCAGGCCATTGTCGCCCCAGAGTTAGTGGAATTTCTGGAAATGAGTCTTAAGCAGGTGCGATCGGTTCCTGTGAAAACTCAGCAGATTCAGGTAACTGAATTAAAGGTTAGGGAACCGAAGAAAAAAGAATTAACTACTGTAGAGGCTTCTTTGCGATTAGATGCGATCGCATCTGCTGGTTTTGGGATGTCGCGCAGCAAAATGGTTGATTTTATTGATGCTGGTGATGTCCGCGTCAATTGGAAGGAAGTTACCCAAGCTAGTTCTCAACTGAAATCTGGCGACTTAATCGCCATTCGCTCTAAAGGACGTTTAGAAGTTGGGGAAATCGCCGTTACTAAAAAAGACCGTTACCGAGTTCAATTAACCAGGTATATATAATAAGTGAGGAGTTAGGACCTAACTATATACTTAAGCTTTAAAGTGTTTTGCTAACATATTCAGCAGAAGTTTACGCGGTACGAGCCGAGATAATTTGCTTCTAATTTGAGTGTTAGTATCAGAACTAATAACAGTTGGATAGCCTTTTTCTAAAGCCTCTAAAGATTCCCAAACCACTTTTTCAGAAGAATAGACTTTATCTGTATTGCTTGCCAGCGCTGGAGGAAAATTAGCCTCTGCAAAAAAGTTTGTTTCTATTGGCCCTGGACAAGTGACTAAAATACGGACACCATATTGACGATTTTCTGCCCATAGTGCTTCACTGAAACTGAGAATAAAAGCTTTACTGGCAGCATAAACAGAAAGGTATGGTATCGGTTGAAATGCGGTAATTGAGGATACGTTAATAATACTTCCAGAACGACGTTGCCGCATCAAGGGTAGAAATTTATGGGTTAAATCTACCAATGCTAAAACATTTAATTGTACAATTTTAATTTGTCTTTCTCCATCCCCTTCAGCAAAGTCGCCATAGTAACCAAAACCAGCATTGTTGATTAATAAATCTATGGTTAATCCCTTTGCTTTAGTGGCATCAAATACACCAGCAGCTGCATTAGGTTCTGTGAGGTCTTTGACTATAATATCTACTTGAATTTTATGTTGTTCTTGTAGTTGTTTAGCTAATTCGCTGAGTTTCTCTTCGGAACGAGCAACGAGTACAAGATTTGTCTTCCGTGCAGCTAGTTCCTGAGCAAAGGCTTTACCAATACCACTAGATGCACCAGTAATTAAAGCAGTTGGCATTATACATATTCAGATAATTTTTAAGCACCATTAAAATCTTAACTATCATGGCTATAAGTTTTAACTACCCAAGGTGATAGACCTAAAAGGTTAAGGAGGCAGGAGGTAATCCCCATAAATTTAGGGGATTTATAATGGACGCTGTATTTTTGGCGCTGCGCGTCTCAAAATACATTTTTTACCTTTATTCATAAATAAATTTACTTGCTCTAAACCCGTTTGGCAGAGAGCAAAAAATATATTTTCTTCCTTCTGCCTCCTGCCTCCTTCAACCCACCATCTTCGAGGTGATTTTCGTCAGCACAATCCCGGTTCCGGCCTTATTGACCTGAGGCCGTTTATCGTGGCTTTCGATTGGCGATTCAAAATGAATTTGAATTTTTAATTACCATTTTTCAGACCAATAGATAATTTCTGAGGCTGAACTATTAATACCAACGCCGTAGCTATCTCCGTGATTCCACTTGAAGCCAGGTCTACCTTTGTCCTCTGCATTTAATACCAATATTTCATAAGTAGCTGGAAAAGATTCTGTATGAGAGTCACTGGTATAGAAGAAAGTTGTCGGTACACCGTTAGGTTGGTTTATGTGGTCGTTTGTGTTACCACCGCTATATTTGTGCTTTGCACTACTTCTATATTGTGAAAGTAATTTTTCTATCTTGCTTGGTGGCTCTTTCAGCCTAATTTGAAAAAAACTACTTCCTTGCAAAAATTCGGGAGAGTAAGCAATGCGAACATCTTTGGCGTCAGTGGGAATCTCATTAGGAAAATGTTTTACTTGGTCATTATCAGACCATAGTTGGTTACGAATTTCTTTGTAGCGTGATGTATCAGTTATTATTTCAGGTTTGCTAGTATTGCTAAAATTTTTTCTCACAAAAAAGCTTCCCCCGACAATACTAAGACTACCAAGGGCTAATAGAAATTGCGATCGCTTCATCGAGTTGGGTGCATCTAACGTTCATAGTCATATACCCAACTAATAAACTAAATTCGTACTATTGCGGATATCCCATGAGAGATATTAACAGAAACTTTGTCTATCCAAAGGAAATTCGGGACATTTGTAAAATTACTGTGAAGTTGGTCAATGATTACCTAGTTAAATACCGCAGGCTCTAATAGTACTAAGGTGGGATAAGTAGATCGGCGTAAATAATTATCGTTGGGATCAGGTAGGGAGCAGGGGGAAAAAGGGTTTGAGCCTTGTTTATAGCGGTTCTCGGTTTAGTGAGGTACAAGAACCCCACCCCCAACCCCCTCCCCGCTCTTCGAGAGGGGGCTAAGATGTACCTTCTATGATTAGGAAACGCTATACTTTTCTTTACACAGGTTGCTTTTATTATGCCGACTTACTTATAAAAAATCAATCCCACAGCCATCCATTCTTTTTTTAATTCTTCCTGATGCAACAATAACTAAGGCGGATATATAAATAGTAGATGCACCTTAATTAAATCACAGCCCTCAGCTTTTAGTTGGGGGCTTTTTTTATCGCTACTATTGTTTTTTAGTTGGTAAAAAATAAATTTTATCAGAAGTCTAATTTACCCGGATATAGCAATGAATAAAGCGGATTAATTAATAGTAGATGCACCTTAATTAAATCAAAGCCTTCAGCTTTTAGTTGAAGGCTTTTTTATTTACCATGCAGAGTAGATGAACGAGAGAACAGCCGACACTCAATCCCTGCCTGCAAGCTCTTTGCGATTCTTCGGGAATCAAAGGTAATTTACTGAACATGAAATAAGGTGTGATTTAGGACTTTATTTTTGATTAAAAAGTCTTGAATGCGGTTGACAAATTCTTCTAATTCTGAAACTGAGTTATTCATACCTCTACGCTCTTGATGAAAAGCTAATTGTTCTAGTTTGTCAGCTGCTAGGTACATAGCTGTGGCTCCAATATTGGCACTAGCACCTTTAAGGTGATGAGCTTCTCGCGCTATTTGCCCAAAGTCATAAGATGCGATCGCTGCGTTAATTTTTTCTAAACGGGGTTTAATATCTTCGACGCATACTTGCAATAGATTTAATTCAAATTCTTCATCATTTCCTGATATCCGATGCAAGTGTTCCCAATCGATTGCTAGGTCGTTGTAAACTGTCTGTTTATACACAGTTGCCTCTTGTTGTGAAGCGATCACACCTGTCCAATGTTCTAGAGTCGCAGCCAATTTTTCTTTAAACACTGGCTTACTCAGATAGTCGTCCATTCCGGCATTGAGACACATTTGTTCGTCTTCTTTCATCACATTAGCCGTCATTGCAATCACCACAGGACGACGACGTAGAGCAAAAGCACCCTCTTGCCAACGATGAATTTCTTTTGTGGTTTCCAAACCGTCAAGAATTGGCATTTGGCAATCCATTAGAATCAAATCGTAAGGAATTTTTTCTAATAGCTGCAAAACTTCTTTTCCATTGGCAACGACATCGGCTTTGTAACCCAAACTCTGGAGTTGCTTTAAGGCTACTTTCTGATTCACCAAATTATCTTCAGCTAGCAGAATTCTTAACTTGGATTTAGTAGAAGGGTTAGGGGAAGAGGAAGTAAGAATGCCTGAAGTTTCTGTACTGTGGATTTCTTCAGTAGTCTGTAGCCTGTGGACTCTTGCCCCTTGTTCTGATTCCGGCTGAGTTTCTAAAATAGTCATGATGGTATCGAGGAGTCGTGATGGCTTAATGGGTTTGACCAAATAAGCAGCGAATCCGATTTTGAGCGCCTGCTGCACTTCATCCCGTTGATTAGTAGAGGCGAGCATAATCAAAGGGATCTCAGTAATTGCAGAATTGGCTTGAATTTGTTCTTTGATTGTCATGCCATAAGTTTGGGGTATTTGCATATTAACCAAGGCGACATGATACGATTTCCCCTGCTCATCAGCTTGCTGAATCACTTTGAGCGCCGCAGTAATACTGTCAGCTTGATCTACCTGCATTCCCCAATGAGTAGCTTGATAGGAGATAATTTTGTAATTAGTCGCGTTGTTATCCACTACTAATAAGCGGCGATCGCGCAATAGTCCGCGATCGCTCTTGGCGTTGGCATCGGGTGTCGCAGACAAGCCATCGGATTTTGGCAAAATCGGCTCAACTTGCTTCGTAAAAAGCACCTCAAACCAAAAATTAGATCCTTTTTCTACCTGACTTTCTACCCCAATCACTCCTCCCATCAAGGTTACAAGTTGTTTACAGATGGCTAATCCCAAACCGGTACCACCATATTTACGAGTGGTAGAAGCATCCACTTGGGTAAATGGTGTAAAGATTTTGCGTTGGTCTTCAGGACTAATGCCAACACCTGTATCTGTGATGGCAAAATGGATGGTGGCTGTAGTGGAGGAAAGGGAACGCAATTCGGCTTGCACTAATACTTCGCCGGCGCTAGTGAACTTGATGGCGTTGCTGATTAAGTTCATGAGAATTTGCCGCAGTCTACCAGTATCTCCTTTAAGCTGGGTAGGGACATTGTGATCGATTAGTGCCGCAATTTCTAATCCCTTGTTATGGGCAGAGGGAGCCAATAATTCCACCACTTCTTCTATACAAGTCGATAGGTTAAAATCTAGAGTTTCGAGAGCCATCTCTCCAGCCTCTAGTTTGGAAAGATCCAAAATCTCGTTGATTAAAGTTAAAAGGGCATCTCCACTAATCCGAATTGTTTCAATAAAATCTCGCTGTTCTGCATCTAAGGAAGTATCTAACACCAGACTGGTCATTCCCAACACAGCATTCATCGGAGTGCGAATTTCATGACTGATATTTGCCAAAAACGCACTTTTCGTCTGAGAAGCTAATTCGGCTTGGCGACGGGCAATTTCAAGTTCTTGTCGCTGACGAGTTTCTGCTGCTAATAGTTGGGCTTGGGCTAAGGCAATACCTACTTGGTCGGCTATTTGCCGCAAGAGATGAGTTTCAAAACTACTCCAGTGGTGAGAATCGTCACACTGATGAACTATCAGCAAACCGCGAACTTCTTCTTTGACAAGAATGGGCACAACCAAATTGACTTTCACCCCAAACTGTTGCATTAACTCCAGATGGTTTTGTTCAATTTCTGGCAGGTGCAAATTAGCCAGCCCGAAAATCTCTCCTTGACGATACTGCTGTAAATAGTATTGTTGTAAATATTCCCCTTGTAAGTAGAGGGTGGTGATGTTTTGGTCTTTGATTGGTAGTAAGCCAGAAACTACTGCTTCAATAACGGTGGGTGCAGACTCATCTGGGAAAAGCTGATAGATCAAAACTCGGTCAGTCTGGAGAATCTTTTGTACCTCCTCAACAGTGATTTTGAGAATTTCTTCAATTTCCAAAGACTGGCGAATCTTGAGGGTGATTTCGGTAAAGAGTTGCGATCGCAAGTTTTGGCGTTGTATTTCTTCTTCAGCCTGTTTACGCTGGATAAATTGCCCCACTTGCTCACCGATGAAATTCATTGTTTTTAGCAAATCTTGGTCAGGTGGCTGGATTTCACGGTTGAAGCAGGTAATGACACCGAGGATTTTGTGACTGATGCGGATCGGAAAACCGAAGGCTCCGTGTAGTTCTACTTGATTGCTGATTTTGAAGCGAGAGAAACTGAGTTCTTTAACGACATCAGCGATCCAAACAGGTTCAGAACTCGCCCAAACACCGCCAGGTAATCCAATTCCTGGTGGAAAGGTGGTTTGCCGATTCAGTGCTTCAAATTCTTGCAAATCAAGGGATGCTTTATGCCACATATCGAGAAAACGCAGTAGATTTGCTTGCTGATCGACCATCCAAATTTCACCCAAATCCCATTCCAAACTCTCACAGATCCCTTGGAGGATTTGGCAAGTAGCTTCGCTGATGGTGGCGGACTCTGCTAAGACGCGGGTTGCAGCATATTGTGCAGTCAGAAGCCGTTCAGATCGTTTGCGAGCAGTGATGTCAATGCCAGTGCTAACAATGTATTCCACTGATCCTTCATAGTCTTTTAAGAAGGTATTCGACCAGCTAATCAGTCGCCGACTGCCATCCTTCATTACCCAATAGTTTTCGTACTCCAGAAAGCCTCTACCCGTTAGCAGTTGCTCAAAAACTGCTTTGACTGACTCCAACTCTTCAGGAACCAGAAATAAATTCCAGAGATACCTACCCCTCACCTCATCGAAGGAGTAACCTGTTATTTGCTCACAAGCTTGATTGAAACGAACAATTTGCCCTTGAGAATCCAGGACTATTACCAACATCCCGACTGTATCAAGGATTGCTGAGATAAAATTCCGTTCTTGATTTAAGGTTTCTTCTGTTTTTTTCCGCTCAGTCACCTCACGATAGATCAAGTAGTAGATTACAGCCAGAACCATCAAACTTAGGCTGATAGCGATCGCCAGTGTCAAAATTGTGTTGCGAATCCTAGCTGTTTTTGCTTGTGACTGTTGCTGAAGTCGCCCCCTTTCCTCATTTTTGACCCCATTGATCATCTTGCCGATATCATCCATGAGATTTTCTTGATTATTTCTCAGTAGTACTTGCAACGCCGCCTCTAATCCCTTGTTTTGGCGCAAGTCGATAGTCTGTTGTTGTTGCCTAAGTTTAGCCGTTATCAAAGATTCAACCGTTGCAATTTGCTGTCCTTCCTTCGGTTGATCTGCCGTTAAATTCTTCAGCTTGGCAATTTCTTGATTAACGTTTTCAAGTGCTGATTGATAAGGTTTTAGATAACTTTTTTCTCCAGTAAGGATATAACTACTTTGTCCAGTTTCGGCATCTTTGATCTGAGACAGTAGTTCGTTTAGACTGTTGATTTTTTTATAAGAATTTTTAACTACACTCTGATTATTAGTAGATACTCTTGTATTTTGATAGGCAACCACGCCAATCAGAATTAAAATTGCTGACGCTAAACCAAAACCTGCTGCAATCTTTTTGAAAAATTGCTTGTGTACCTTCTGCGCCCGTTTGCCTTTCTTGGTAACAAGTACCAAACTTACTAAATTTCGGCGTAATTCCAGTTGCTTCATAACTTGACGACCCAAAGTTCGCAACGCCTCCAGTTGTTCTGGAGTAAGTTCTCGTGGTACGTAGTCAATCACACAGAGGGTTCCTAGTGCGTATCCTTCAGGGTTAGTCAGAGGTACACCAGCATAAAACCGAATATTTGGATCAGATGTTACCAGTGGGTTGGCAACGAACCTTTCGTCATCTGTTGCGTCAGGCACAACAAAAACATCAGGCTGTACAATAGCATGGGCACAAAATGCCAAATCTCGATGTGTTTCTGGGGTATCCAAACCGACTTTTGACTTGAACCACTGGCGATTTGCATCAATTAAGCTAATTAAGGCAATAGGAGTCTGACAAATATACGAGGCTAAACGGGTGAGGTCATCAAAGGCGGCTTCAGATGGCGTATCAAGAATCTTATACTCCAAAAGCGTCTCAATTCTCTGTGCTTCGTTATCAGGTAATGGTGCTTTCATCCGTGAGCCTTATCTAATTCTGGGGATTGGGGAGTGGGGATTAGGGATTGGGGATTGGGGATTGGGGATTGGCGATTAGGGATTAGGGATTAGGGATTAAGTATTGGGATTAGGGATTAGGGATTAGGGATTAAGTATTGGGATTAGGGATTAGGGATTATAAAAAAAAGTCTTTTGTTTCTTCCCATTCCTTAGTACCCATTTCTCAGTCCCCAGTCCCCAATCCCTAGTACCCAACTTGGTCAACAAACTTACTTTAATTAATGACAATAGTTTAGTTAAAAGTGTTAGCGTAATTTCACTGAGTTCCATTTATTCAAGAATTGGTCAAATGATTAAGTCATTGCTGTATTTTTTGTGGGCTGGTTTATTTGAAATTGGGGGTGGCTACTTGATCTGGTTGTGGTTGCGCGAAGGTAAGCCTTTCTGGTGGGGCATATTGGGGGGAATTGCTTTAGCTTTCTATGGGATTATTGCAACTCTCCAACCGGCAAATTTTGGCAGAGTGTATGCGGCTTACGGCGGTGTGTTTATCGCAATGGCAATGCTTTGGGGTTGGAAGGTAGACGGGGTAACTCCAGATCGCTACGACTTCATCGGAGTATGTTTAGCTGTAGCGAGTGTTTTAATTATCATGTTTGCACCCAGAAATTAAGTAAAATTTCTATATTATTTTTGACCAATAAGCTTTCATAGCATTTAGGTTGCATAAAACCAATGTCAGAGCCGCTTCCTACAAGGGAATAAGTCTGGAAAGATCAATGACGATTAGCTTAACTTTTATATTATTCCCATTTAAACAGATAATAATCTCACGCCAAATTACAAAGGTTTTTTAGCAACCAAGTCGCAAAGGCTGCTTTGATTTCTTGGATATCTGCTGGGGAAAGCAGACTTTTCACGGGATCTGGAAAACCTCTCTTCTATTTCTCTCTTCCTTTAAGGAGAGAGACTTTGAATTTTCCACCTTCCCGCGACGAGTTGGGGGTTATACCAATTCTGTATGAAGATGCGCTAAACCATATTTACAGCTATTTTCAGGTAAATAGACCACGCGGTAGGGGCACAGCATTGCTGTGCCCCTACGATAGATGTGGTTCAAATACATGAAAACTGCTGTAAGTACAAGAAAGAAAAACGAACCGCATTCGCGTTAGCGTCTCCCCTTCTCCCAAAGGGAGAGGCTAACGCCAAGGGAGAAGGACGCATTCGCGCAGCGTCTCGTAAGAGTTGGACACAAAGAAAGAAAGAAAGAAGTTAAAAGGGTTTGGCGCAGCCTCACAAAGAAATGGTATTAGGTCAATCGTTAGCTTTTCCACATAACGTCAAAAGTCAGCGGGGAAAGGGAGGCGGTAATGTTTTGGTAAGCCATTACTTATTTGTGGTGAATCTGTTTGTGATGATTCCCATTGGTAAATGCGATCGCACAAATTTGGGCATTGGGGCAGAACTCCTAACTCATAACTCCTAAAGGGCATTATGAACGCGATGGTTTCTTACCAAAGCCATAGCGCAATCTATCCTTAATCCAATTCTGGAAGTTGTCAATGTAGCTAAATATTACTGGCACTACCACCAGTGTCAACATGGTGGAAGTTGTAAAACCGCCCATAATGGCTATTCCCATTGGTTGGCGAACTTCAGAACCTGCGCCAATTCCTAATGCTAGGGGCAGAATACCGGCGATCGTTGCCAAAGATGTCATCATAATCGGGCGCAGACGTGAAACACCCGATTCTACAAGTGCCTGACGCTGGGTTTTACCTGACTGCATGTTGATGATTGTATAGTCAACTAACAAAATCGAGTTTTTGGTGACAATCCCTAACAGCAATACGATGCCAATCAAGGCATAAAGTCCTAAGGGTTTTTGGGCAAGCATCAACGCTACCAATGCACCGCCTAAACAAAAGGGTAAGGCTGCCATAATCGATAATGGATGGAGAAAGTTGTTATACAGCAGCACTAGAATCGCATAGATACACATTAATGCCAGTCCTAATGCACCACCAAAGCGACCGAAAATGTCTTGCATAATTTTGGCACTCCCTGAAGGTTGCTGTACTACTCCTGGCGGTAAGTTTTGCATTACAGGTAGTTTGTTGATTCTCTCGACTGCTTCTCCCAAAGAAATCCCTTGTAAGTTGCCTTCTACGGCAACTTGACGGGCGCGATCGTAACGGTTGATGGTAGCAAGACCACTACCAAAGCGAATATCTGCCACTGCTACAAGGGGAATTAATCTGCCATTTTGACTAGGAACTTGCAGATTTTTGATGGTGTTGATGTCAGCACGCGCTTTCGGGTCGATTTGCACACGAATGGGGATTTGCCGATCGCTTAAATTAAATTTTGCCAAGTTTGCATCATTATCGCCAATGGTGCCAAGAGAAGCAGTCCGGGCGATCGCTTGCACTGTCACCCCCAAATCTGCTGCCCTCTGTGGGTTAGGAATTACCAAAATTTCTGGTTTCACCAAACTCGCAGTGGAAGACACTTCTACCAATCCAGCTATAGATCGCATCTGCTTTTCTAGGGCATCAGCAGCTTGATTTAATGCTTCGGGATTTTCACTTCTGAGGACAATTGATAAAGCTTTACGACTGTCACCTGGTGACTGACTTTGGAAACTAATTCTAGCTCCTGGTATTTGTTCAAAGGAAGGGCGTATTTGTTCTTCAAACTGTTTTTGGGAAATATTTCGTTCTTCTCTGGGTTTGAGATTAATGGCAAGGGTTGCAGAATTGATCTCTTCTGTGGCTAGTACCCTCTCAACTACTGGGTTTTGGCGGATGATGTCAGTTGCTTGTGTGACTACCTTGTTAACGTCTGCCAATGTGGAACCAGGAGATAGTTCTATAGATACGTCGGATAATCCAAAGTCGCCATCGTCAACGAAACCCTTGGGAATCAACGGCACCAGCATCATACTCGCAATAAAGAAAGCTAAGGCGATCGCTATTGTTGTCAATCGATGGCGTAGCGCCCACTCTAGCAGCGATCTATAAGGTTGAAAACGCCGAGGCTTTTCAGTTATGAGTGTCTTACTACCTGGAAGTGTAAATTTGAAATTAAAGAATTTTACGTATCCCCTAGTCCTAACTCCCAACTCCCTACTCCCCTCCTTCTTTAAGAGATACGCCCCCATCATCGGCGTAACCATCCGCGCTACAAGAGTTGAAAAAATTGTGGAAACGGCAACCGTAACACCAAATGGTTGGAAAAATTGCCCCGGAATGCCACCCATAAAGGCAACAGGCAGAAACACCGCAATAATCGTTGCTGAACTTGCGATTACCGCTAATCCTACTTCGTCGGAAGATTCAAAAGCAGCTTCCCAAGCTGACTTGCCCATAGCGATATGGCGTTCCATATTTTCTATTTCCACAACGGCATCATCTACCAAGTTGCCCACCGCCAGCGCTAATGCCAACAAAGTCATGTTGTTGAGGGTGTAACCAAGTGCCTGCTGGACTGCGAAGGTAGGAATTATTGATAGGGGCAAGGTAACAGCCGTAATTAATGTTGCTCGCCAGTCCCGCAAAAACACTAAAATAACGATGACCGCCAGCAGCGAAGCTTGAATTAATTCATCAATGGTGGTTTGGTAGGATTGGCGGATAATATCGGCTCTAGTAAAAATTAAATCTAGCTTGATATCTGAGGGAAGTGTTTTTTCCAGTTCTTTGATTGCTGCTTTCACTCCTTGTTCCACTGTCACTAGAACGCTGCCAGTACTACGTAACACCTGGAAAGCTACCACGGGTTGATTATTCAAACGGGCGGCTTGGCGCACGTCGCCAAATTTATCTTCTACGGTTCCCAAACTGGATAAGGGTACGGAACCACCTTGTGGTAAGAGGATTTCGTAGGTTTTCAAAATATCTACACTGGTGGCACTTCCTAAAGTGCGGATACTTTGTTCGCTACCACCAACTTCGGCACGTCCGCCAGGTAAGTTAATATTCAAAGCGCGGATTTGGTCGTTTACCTGGGTGGCGGTGATCGCTAGAGATTGTAAGCGATCGGGGTTAAGGTTAATGCGAATTTCTCGGTCAACCCCACCCACACGCTGAACTTGGGCGACACCAGGAACTCCCAATAAGGCGCGGCTAATGGTTTGATCTACGAGGTTGCTTAATTCTTCTACGGAACGCTGATCTGATTTAACTGCGTAAGTAATCACCGGACCGCCGGCAAATTCTACGCGCTTCACAATTGGATCGTTGATATCTTGGGGTAAGTCTTGGCGAATTTGAGCGATCGCATTCCGAACATCATTAGTGGCGCGATCGGTATTTGTACCCAAAACAAAATTGATTGTGGTGTTAGAACTCCCATCGCTGACGCTGGAAATCATATAATCGATATTGCCCAACCCCGCGACGGCATCTTCAATTTTTTTCGTCACTTGGGATTCTAATTCTGCTGGGCTTGCACCGGGTTGAGTGACTTTGATCGAAACTGTTGGCACATCAATATTTGGATTAGTATCAATCCCCAAGGACATAAAGGAAAACCAACCCACCACAGTTAAAATTAAAAATAAAACTATTGTCGGAACAGGTTTTTTAATCGACCAGGCTGAGATATTAAAAGACATTGGGGAATTTTAGATTTTAGATTTTAGATTTTAGATTTTAGATTTTAGATTTTAGATTAGTCATTAGTCATTAGTCATTAGTCATTGTTTTTTTCCCCACTCCCGATTCCCCATTCCCTTCAATTTGCAACTCGAACTTTGTCGCCATCTTTGAGATAGCCAGCACCATCAACTACGACGCGATCGCCTAATTGCAACCCACTCTTGATTTCTACTTTGTCGCCATTGGCAGGATCTCCTAATTCTACTTTCTGGCTGTGGACTGTATTTTCACCCGATAGGATGAATACAATTACACTTGCGTCCGCTTGAGACTGCACTGCTTTTTGCGGCACCACCATCCTCATCCCTGAGTTAGTAGTAATTGCAGCACTAGCAAACATTCCTGGTTTAAGTAAAGTTGTTGGTGGCAAGTCAATTTTTACTGTCGCTTCACGTCTTTGATCGTTTACTTGTGGTTGTATATCCCTGACTCGTCCCTGCGATCGCACACCCTGATCGACACCAGAAGTAATTTGTACAGATGCGCCAATTTTCACCTGATTTAGTTGAGTTTCGGGCACCTTCGCCTGAAGTTCTAGCTTTTCATCTTCAATAATCGAAAATAGCTTTTGTGTGCCACCAATCACAGTTCCCATCTGGGTTTGCGGCGGTATACCAGTGATATCACCTACTCTAGCCAGTTTCTCTGCGATCGCTCCCGAAACCGGCGATCGCACCACAGTTTGTCCCAACTGAGTTTGTAGTTGTTGCACCTTAGCACCACTGCTGCGGACATCCGCTTTGGCTTTGTTGATGATAGCTTGGGCATTACCAATATTGGCTTGAGCGCTGCCGATATTAGCCTCGGCACTACGCACATTTTCTTGCCCCAGGTTCACAACTTCTCTGGCAGTTTTCACAGCGTAGGAACGAGTATCGAGTTCTTGCTTACTAATTGTTCCAGAGTCAGCGAGTTGTTGATAGCGCTGATAATTTTTAGCTGCTTCCTCTAGCCTCGCCTTAGCTTGAGCTAAATCGGCTTGTTTTTGCTGGACTATTGCTTTACTTGATGCCAAATCTGCCTGCTTTGATGTCAAATCTGCTTGTTTAGATTCCACATCTGCTTGTTTAGATTCCACATCTGCTTTTGCTTGGTTAATTTGGGTTTGCAGTATGGAATTATCCAACACCGCCAAAACTTGACCTTTTTTGACAAAAGCTCCTTCTTTCACATCTTCGGGGATACTTTTGATTTGTAAGCCGTTTATCTGCGGTAGCACTGGAATTAAATCACGCGCTGCTACAGTCCCAGTAGTTTTAAGGGTACGGACAACACGGGCGGTTTCTACAGTGGCAATGGTGACTGTCATCGCTGGGTTAACTTTTTTATCTGCTACCGCACTTTGTTGACGGGATGGAAGACGACTTAATATACCCATAGCAGCCAAGGCGATCGCAATTCCTAAACCAGCACCCAAGAATAATGGCTTCAACCATACCCTAGCTGGTTTGGAATCTGATTTGCCCAAAAAGCTAGTATCTTTAGAGGTTACAAGTTTTTCCACCTCAACTTCTGAAACACTTTCATCGCTCACAGTCCCACCTCCACTTTCTGTCTATCCATAGCAATCTTGGTCTTTTCTTAAGAAAAATTGAGATTTATTTACTTTATATCAACTATGACGCATTCTATGGTCTAAATATTTTATTGGCAATAGTATATAATAAAACATTCTTACTAAGAGTAATTACTAGTTAAAAATGCTTAGAAAGATGATTATGATATAGAAAATAATCTCATCTCATCTAGCTACTCTAGGTCACATACCTTACGTATTTAGATCACCGTCAACCAAGGCTTAGATATGAAAGACTGATAAAGCTAGGACTTACGCAAACAAGAGCTAAAACCCCGATTTTTAGGTAGGGGCAATTCATTAATTGCCCCTACAGCGTGTAGTTTTGCGTAAGTCCTAAAAGCTAATCTAGATTTATCTAATTAAAATCAGAACAATTCATGTATTTTTCTAAACTAGGGAATTCTTTTTTCTACGCAACTCATAATTCATCTAAAGCCTTTCTGTTGCCAAGAAGCCATGTACTGCTATGTAGGTAAAGCTAGCGTTCACAGCTACAAGTGAGTTACAACTGAGCAAACTCCATTGCCCTAAATTCCAGCAAGGGCGGCTCTAATCATGGAATTTTGAAATCAATCAATGAAATCAACGCTCCCGTACTGGGTACTAGGGACTGTTTTCAAACTCGAAGATCCCCCCTAACCCCCCTTAAAAAGGGGGGAAAGAAACTCTAAAAGCCCTGCTTTTTAAGGGGGGTTGGGGGGATCTCCAAAGACTCAGGTCCTTCAAAAAGGGTTTGAAAACACCCCCCAATCCCCAATCCCTATTTCAATAAATAATTGGTATTTACCAGAGTAACCAGATATGTTCAATGCCACGGAAATTTTAATTGATGCCTTTGTAAATGAAATTCGAGACGGCTACCGTCGCACCTACGGCTGCTTTAAAAATGATTATCAGGACATTATCGCCTGGGCTGGTAATATGGCTTTAGAAAACATTGCCAATAGCGACGCTCTTTATCACAATGTTGAACACACTGTCCTTGTAACCCTGGTGGGGCAAGAGATTTTACGTGGCAAACACATCAGGGAAGGCGGTGTTTCCAGCGAAGACTGGTTGCATTGTATCATTTCCTTAGTGAGTCATGATATTGGCTACGTTAAAGGAGTTTGCCGACAAGACCGAGAAACAGCAGGTTTATATGCCACAGGTAAAAATGGCAGAATGATTTCTGTGGCTCCTGGCG
Source organism: Nostoc sp. (assembly GCF_036917815.1). Classification (GTDB taxonomy): domain Bacteria; phylum Cyanobacteriota; class Cyanobacteriia; order Cyanobacteriales; family Nostocaceae; genus Nostoc. The sequence continues at coordinate 17,128 of NZ_JBALEK010000103.1, forward strand.
CTTCTGATGCCAGTCTGACACCATATCATGTTGATAGAGCCAAGCTGTTTATTGATGAACGTTTTGGAGGTCACAAATTAATAGATGCTGAGGCAATTAAGAGCAATATTGAATTGACTCGATTTCCCGTACCGGCGGCAGAAGATCATCAAGATACAAAGTGCTTTGCAGGATTAGTCCGGGCTGCTGACTTGATTGGTCAACTAAGTGACCCACGTTATCTGAAGAAAATTACTTCTTTATTTTACGAGTTTGAAGAAACTGGTGTAAATAAAGTTTTGGGTTATAAAACCCCTGCCGATTTACGTAATAACTACGCTAAGTTTTACTGGAATGGTGTCTATCCCTATATCCAAGAGGGACTGCATTACTTATCACTGACACAACAGGGAAAACAAATTCTCGCTAATCTCTACTCAAATGTATTTGTTGTGGAACATGAAAAACAACAGGAAGAACAGCAGAGGTATTTGGAGAAGTTAGGAGTTGCGAGTTAGGAGGAGAGACGCGATTAATTGCGTCTCTACAGGAGTGGGAAGTTGAGAATTATTAATCATGAATTATGAATTAAGATAAAAGCTTAATAACTCATAACTTCTAACTCCTAACTCCTAACTCCTATGGATTGGTGGCGACGACTTCAGAAAAATCCTTTGGCACGATTTGGGGCAATTTTGCTGTTAATTTTCTATATAGGAGTAATTGCAGCTGATTTCGTGGCTCCTTATGACCCCTATGCCTCACAGCCTAATGGTTCACTGCTGCCACCAACTAAGATACACTGGGTTTCTCAGTCAGGGCAATTTACCGGACCCCATATTTATCCGACGACTCAGGGAGATACGAATTTACAAACAGGCGATCGCAAACTCATTGTAGACTTGACAAAGCCCTCACCCGTGCGTCTATTTGTCTCCGGGCCAGAATACCGATTGTTACAGATGAGTTTGCCATTACCCCCAAAGTGGGATGAAGTCACAATCTTTTCTGGTATCCCCTTAAATTCGCATTTATTTGGCACAACAACTGGTGCAAAAGTCAACATCTTGGGCACTGATGACCAAGGCCGCGACCAATTCAGCCGCCTGTTGCATGGCGGTCGCATCAGTATGTTTATCGGGATTTTTGGTATTATCATTACCTATCCCCTTGGTTTGCTGGTTGGGGGAATTTCTGGCTATTTCGGCGGTGTGACTGATAGCGTCATCATGCGCTTGGCAGAAGTGCTAATGACCTTCCCTAGTATTTATCTTTTGGTGACTTTGGGTGCAGTCTTACCAGCTGGCTTAAGCAGCACCCAGCGCTTTTTGCTGATTGTGGTGATTACTTCGGTGATTAGCTGGGCTGGTTTAGCACGGGTCATTCGGGGACAGGTACTATCAATTAAAGAGCGAGAATTTGTCCAAGCCGCGCGTGCAATGGGTGGGAACCCAATTTATATCATCGTCCGCCACGTTTTACCGCAAACAGCTAGTTATGTAGTTATCTCTGCGACTCTTGCAATTCCCAGCTTTATTGGTTCTGAGGCAATACTGAGTCTCATCGGCTTGGGAATTCAACAACCAGACCCCTCTTGGGGAAATATGCTTTCTCTGGCTAGTAATGCTTCAATTTTGGTACTGCAACCTTGGTTAATCTGGCCGCCGGCTGTGCTGATTATCCTCACAGTGCTAGCATTCAACTTACTCGGTGATGGGCTGAGAGATGCACTTGATCCTCGTAGTTTAAGAAGATAAACCCTCAATAATAGTAAATGCGATCGCCGAAATAGCAAATGCGATCGCTGAAATTAGTCCGCGAAGGCGGACTTCGCCTGTGTAGCCGCGAATTCTATTCGCCTTCTATTCGCCCGGTACTGTAAAAATCTACTGCTGCAAAACCCAACGGCGAAAAAGTTCTACCATAATCCGCCAGCTTCCCTGAGTTTCCTCAACTACATCATGACGCTTCAGAGTATTCAGCGCTTTCTGTAAATCGGCATCGTTCATACCTGTAGATTGAGCTAAGGCATCCAGACTTAGCCCTTCTGGGTGAGGTGCAAGCACTTGTACAATTACCTGTTGACCCTCAGCACCCCGCGCCGCCTGACCCCAAACCCCATCAAAATAGTAGCGTCCCCGCTTGAAAAACTCAGAGTCATTGATAACTGCTTCCACATCTTCTACAGTGAAAACTGGGTCACGCGATCGTCCTTGCTCAAAAACAAAGTCATTGTAGCCGCGCACTAGCTGAAAACCCAGTAGTTGCACTAAATATGGTTGACCATGCGTCAAAGCATAAATTTCATCTAAAGCTTCCGGGATGTAGTCGAGGGGGAAGTCTTCATTACCTGGGTTAGCGAGAATTTGGCGAGTAGCTGCACGTTCTTGAAAGCCAACATGAATAGGAATGACGCTGGCAAAGAAGGGTTGAAAATAATCTGCTGTCATCTCTTCTAAAGTGTGCAAACCAGCAAATGCAAAGGCGATAGCACAAATCACTATAAAATTGACTTTCATTATGAAGTAAATTGAGGTCTAAGAAAACTGGCTGACGTTTAACGTTTAGACGAGTTTCTACTTCTTGGCAAATCATCCATAACAGTGAGGATTTTCCGATTCCCTCCTCCCCAATTAAAACGACACTACTACCGCTATTCAGTACCTCAAATACTCGCCGGATTTCGCGCTCTCGGTCAAAGAATAGATCCTTTTCTTCTACTCTGCCATTAATGGGAATGAAAGGATTATGATTTCGCTGTAATAGATTATCTGACTGTGATTCATCTCCTTGTACTGTATTAATTGGTTCTGCAATTGCTTGTTGGGAAGGTAAAGTTATTTCTGAATGCTGTTGATAATGATATTTAATTGGATTTTTAAAATTTTTATTATTAACTTTTATCCCTAAATCTTGTGTGATCTTTTTGCATAAAGTTGCACCTGCTTCTTTAAAATATTGTTCAGAGTGATTATTTTTAGCAGCAATATTTGAATAAGTCTGATTTTCCCATATTCCTAAAAAGAGCTTTTCTTCCAAATCATTTAAAACTTGCTTTCTCTTTTCCGTCAGCAGTCCGTTAATGTATGCTAACGCTTGTTGTGAGTCCATTTGGCATACTTGAATTGGCAGAGTAAATTTTAAAATTAGTCGTTAGTGTAATACTTTACCCTACAAACCTACATTTGCCTACTTTCCCTTACAACAATTTAATCACTCAAACTTCCTACTAGCGCCTACCTATAGAGCCTGTGTCTCAAGTGATGATGGTGTTACAGCACAAAAGTTGAGGAGTTTGAGAAATGACATTTAGACAACAGCTTGCACTTGCTCTTATCCCTGCCACTGCTGCCATATTAACTGCCGGAGTACCTGCCATAATGGGGCTTGGGAACAAATCTTCTCTAGAGTCACCCTCTGTTACCGCCACTTCTACAACGTGTGATAAAGTTACTGTGACTAAAGTATGCGTTGATAATCTTACAGTGCAGTTTAATAGCAACGAACCTCAGCAACTAAAAAATCGCGATCGCATACCTTTAAAAGCTGGAGATACTCTAAGATTATCAAACCTAACCTATTGCATAACATCTAAAACTCCAGTCAATCGAGTAGAAGTAAAAGTTTATCTGTTTCCAAATGGAGTTGAGAGTTATAAAAATGGACTTTTCACTCCTAGTAACTTCCCGATTAATGCTGCTTGTCATAATATTGGTAATTTTCAACAAACTTGGAAGCTTAAACCAGGACAGCACCGAGTTAGCATACCCATTATCAAATATGTTGGCAGCAACAGAATTGTTGACAGTAGTTTCTACTTTAACTTGGATGTTGGACGGTAATTTCAGTCTTCTATTTAAAAGCGAAAGAGAGTAATAGTTTTATGGCTTACAGCGAGTTTAGTTTAGCTAAAGCAAAACAAGAGTTTAGTTTAAGCACATTAGAAAGACGCAATATTTTTGCTGGTGTTTCTGAATTAACAGCGAGTAACTTACTTGTAGAAACACTCAATTATAACCTTGATATCGCTTTAGGCAGTAATAGTGAAAAAGCTCGTTCTGAGTTAATTATTGCTCCCATTTTAGTTGATTTACGCCGACAATTACACGAACAAGTTAGTTTATTTTCTGGAGTAGATTTTACTGTCGATAACAGTAAAGGATTAAACGGCACTTGCGATTTTATTATTACTAAATCTCCAGAAATTCTAATTTTGACAGCACCAGTAATTACAGTTGTAGAAGCTAAAAAAGAAAATATTAATGGGGGTTTGGGTCAGTGTGCGGCGGAAATGGTAGCAGCCCAAATATTTAATGAGCAAGCTGCAACTGAGATTAAAACAATTTATGGTGCAGTTACAACAGGCAGTATTTGGCAATTCCTGAAACTAGAAGCACAAACATTGACCATTGATTTAAGCGAGTATTATCTCAAAGATGTGAATAAAATTCTTGGTATTTTAGCCAGTGGTATTTCTCAAGAAAATTAACGCGATGTGCAACTTATCCTTGGAACCCCACTTCCATTCCTCTCCCCCACAGGGAGAGAGGCTTTGATTCTTGCTCCCCTTCCCTTGTAGGGAAGGGGTTGGGGGTTAGGTTCGAGAGAAAGTTGCACACGGCACGGCGTAAATTTAACAAAATATGAGAAGAAGTCAGGAGTCAGAATTCGGGAATCAGAATACTCTACTTAATACCGAATTCGCGGATCTACATAAGCATTTAAAATATCAATCAAAATGCTCGCACTCACAACGATCGCACCAAAAAATACTAGCACTCCCTGCACTGTGGGATAATCGCGATCGGCGATCGCTTGATATAGTCGATTAGCTAACCCAGGCCAAGAAAATGTCACCTCTGTCAAAATTGCCCCACCTAACAGAGACGCAAATGTTAATCCCAGCACTGTAATTACTGGGATTAGCGCATTCTTTAAAGCGTGGGATGCTAAAATCTTATTTTCACCAATACCTCTGGCTCTAGCGGCTTCTACATAATCGGCTTGCAAGGTTTGCTTTAAATTCACTCGCACAATTCGCTCAAAAATCCCACTGAGCAAAATTCCTAGCGTGAGACTCGGTAGAGCCAGATGATGCAAAGATGTAAAAAACTGGGTGAAGTTTCCAGCGAGTAAGCTATCAATTGTATACAATCCAGTGACAGTAGTGGGTGCCGGAAGATTGGGCGGAAAGCGGTTGGAATTAGGAAACCAACCCAATTGGACTGAGAAAATCAACTGCAAAAGCATTCCCGCCCAAAACATCGGGAGTGCATAGGTGATGATCCCAAATAAGCGCCCACCGACATCAAAATATGTTCCAGGACGGGAAGCCGAAAGAGTCCCAACTGCAATTCCGACGATGAGCGCAACGGCCATACTACATACTGCTAACTCCACCGTCGCCGGGAAATATTGCCCAATTATGTCCCCAACATTCTGTCCGGTACTCATTAAAGAGGTTCCCAAGTCAAAGCGCAGTATGCTTCCCAAATAATTTAGGTACTGTAGCCACAGAGGAAGGTTTAAACCGAGTTGTTTTCGCAATTCTTCTTTAGCCGCTTCTGGCGCACGTCCACCAAGAATTGCATCTGCGGGATCTCCTGGTGTTGCTCTTAGTAAGAGAAATACAATAGTGATGATTGTTAATAGCTGAAGTGGTGCGAGAAGCAACCGAGAAACAATGTAATATTGTAAAGCTTTAGAACGAGACATAAGCAATTCAAAGTTTAAAATTAAAAATGCAGTTTTTGTAACTATCTTAGCTATTAACTAGATATATTGAACATGAAATGTTTTATTGAATAGTCAAAAGCCAATGGTCAACAGTTATTACTAATGACCAATGACCAATGACTAATGACTACTTTTTAATTGTCTGGTAAATTAGAATTTGGGTAGGGTTCAGTTGTACACTACTAACACCTTTTTGGGCAAATACATAGTCTTTATCTTGCCATAAGGGAACGTAAGGTACATCAGTTGTTACTTGCGTTTGAATTTCTGTAAAAATTTTCTGACGCGCTTCGGGGTTTTGTTCTTTGCGTTCCTGATCAATCAGTTTATTTATAGCTTCACTATAGTAGAACGAACCCTGAATTTGGCTGCCTCCATCTTCGCAGCCTTTCGCAACTGAACCTTTGTCACAAGATAAAAACGGCTGGACGTAATTATCTGGATCTAAAAAGTCTGGATACCAATCAAGTAAAGCTGCTGGATACAAACCCTTAGCAATGTCTTTAAAGAAGGCTGGACCTTCCGCTTGGGTGACTTCAAATTGAAGTATTCCATCCATTTTGACATCGACAAGAGATTTGAGTGTCTGTGCTGCCAAACTCCGAGTAGGCGAACTAGAAGGGTACCAAACTTGCACTTTTGCGGGATTTTCTTTGGAGAAACCAGCAGTAGTTAACAATTTTTTAGCTTGATCAAAGTTAGCATCGCCATATTTATCTTTGAATAATGGCACAGAAACTTTAAATGTGGTGGGAATCATGCTATAAAGCGGATCTGCCTGACCAAGTAAGACTCGCTCATTTAAAAGTGGACGGTCAATTATGGATGCGATCGCTTGTCTTACCTCTAATTTATCTAAAGGCTTTTGATTCCGGTTCAATGCCAGATAACTTACTACACTACCCTCAGCTGCGATCGCTTGCCAATCCCCTTTTTTACCACCTTCTTCTAAGCTGCGATTTTGATCTGGCTGTAACGACTGATAAGCTACATCCACCGCGCCTGTACGGAAAGCATTAAACAAATTAACCGGACTAGTTTGAATTTGGAGGTTAACACCTTTGTTAGCTGGTTTTTCGCCCCAATACTTATCAAACACATCAAGTCGGATGGAATCAGTACCATACTGCGCTAATTTATAAGGGCCAGTCCCCACAAAAATATTCGGCTTGAATTTACCAGCACCGAGTTCGTAAGCTTTGGGTGAAACTGCACACATCCCAGGAAACGCCAGCAATGAGGGAAACGCTGCAAAGGGCTTTTTCAGCTTGATGGTTAACTCATACTGGCTTGTCGGTTTTATCGAATCTACTATATCGGCTAGTAAGAATGAGGGTTTTCCTTTATTTTCAATAAAGCGCTGGATGGTAAAGGCCATTGCTTGGGCGTTGAAGGGAGTCCCATCGTGAAAAACTACTCCCTGACGCAAGGGGATGATATAAGTTAAGCCATCTTGACTGACTTTGGGTAATGCTGTAGCTAGCTGGGGCTTAATTTCGGTGCTTCCTGGTTCGTAGTTGTAGAGGCGATCGCTCATATTAAACACCAAAACCAACGATGCTAACTCATAAGCATCAGCCGGATCAAGGGTTCTTGGCTTTGCTGTTGTACCGATAGTAATCCGCCCATCACCTGTAGGGCTATTTACAGAACCGGATGGCGGCGTAGCTGGCTGCGGACGAGGAGCGCAACTAACAACTAAAAATAAACATAGACAGAACAAAGATAGGAATTGTGTAATCCGACCCCACCGTTTCACGGACAAGGAAAACCAAGTCATACAGTTAAATTTTATGTAATTAGCGGTCAGTAATTTTACTATATCTTCGCTAGTTTTATAGCATTTTTTACAATTAATTCCTAGTTCACCCACTTTTAGTACAGGATTTTCCTCCAATAATGTATAGATATATTTAGGATTATTAAATAATAATACTTAGAAAGCAATCAATGGTTGATTTCCTTAAATGCTAACTATAGGACTAGTATTTGATTTTTGAAATGCACGTAGTGGACTGTCTAGGCTAAAATAGTGCATTAGACGTAGGTAGGTTGGGTGGAGCGGAGCGCAACCCAACATATATCAGGTTGTGGGTTTAGACCTAACTATCCAGTTATTAATTTTGGCAATGTTCAAAATTTAGAATCAACGGAAGTTCCCTATCCAAAAAATAAATGGATAGAAATAGAAAAATGCGAAGCTTTCTTTGATGAATTACTTCTAAAAATTTAGATCCTCGCCTCAGAATCTACATTGCTTATTTCTATAGAATAATTCAAACTTTTAAAATTAACTGTTCAGAATTTTGAGAAGTAGATTCAAGAGAAGAGTAGTTTAATATAAAAATCTCTTTTCCCTTGTATCGTTTGCCTTTAAAGTTATCTTGTTTACTTTCCCCATTTTTTTATCGTCGGTTCTATTAATTGTATAATTCCATTCTTTGTCGTGTATTTCAAATGCCCATTCATATAGTTTTCTAATTGTGTCGCTATTATCGTAGTTTAGAATTCAGATATTATAACTTTGTGATTTCTTCTACTGAGTTGAATGAGATAAATAAGTATTTTTTTAGTATTTTCTTATTAAGAAGTGGGCAATAATAATTTAAACAGCCTTAAGTTAAAATATCATTAGTTATACATTAGTAACAAATAATATACGATATCGTTAAGAGCAGATTGAAAGTCTAATAGTGAGACTAAGACCGTGAAATATTTCTTTCTATCTGAGGGATGGGCAGTTGCTAGAGTCTGGGCATCTGATGGACTCTGGCAAATAACCGCATGGCGACGCCAACCAGATATTCAGCGAATGAATATTTGTTTAGTTGAAGAAAACGAATTGCTCTGGCTTTATCGAGTTGAAGAAGCCGTTTTAACCGTAGAAGTGAAACCAACAACACCAGTAATTGCTAGTAAAACCATCGGCCAAGTAGTACTCAAGCGTCTGATGAGTGCCGAACAGGTAATCGAACGTCTGGGTACAGCTGAGGCAAAGTGTCAACTGCAAAATATCCAGTTGGTGGTTCAGTAAATATTGGGGAGTGGGGAATAGGGAGTAGGGAGTAGGCTAATTAACATAACAACATAATTATTCTTGTCCCCTCCTCTTGTTCCCCCCACTCCCCTCGTAAAGAAAAGATAAGCAAATTTCATCTCTGAGGGGTATTGGTAGCGAAAAAACTTACAGATGCTACGCGATCGCATCAATTTACACGCTTGCAAACAATTCCATCAATAGTTACACTTTTTAAAACATTCTCATTTTTGCTTGGAGATGGCTACCCTACATAGGTAAACCTCCCGAAGCGAGTAAGCATTGCTAAAGTACCCACGCTGTCTGACTTATTAAGACTAAGCTGTGGTAATACTCTGGCTCTGGCAATAACAAAAAACAAGAGAGAGTTTTATGAGTGGCGATTTTCGTCTCTCATAACCTCAGTAAGAAAATTGCTTTGTAAACTAACTCATCGAGGAGGAGCGTAGTCAATGGGACTACCCTGGTACCGAGTACATACAGTCGTTCTGAATGATCCAGGGCGGCTGATTTCTGTACACCTAATGCACACAGCCTTAGTAGCAGGCTGGGCTGGTTCGATGGCACTCTACGAACTGGCTGTTTTTGACCCTAGCGACCCAGTTCTCAACCCCATGTGGCGTCAAGGGATGTTCGTTCTGCCCTTCATGTCACGTTTGGGTGTTACCCAATCTTGGGGTGGTTGGAACGTTACTGGTGGTCCATCAACTGATCCTGGCTTCTGGTCATTTGAAGGCGTTGCTGCGGCTCACATTGTTCTTTCCGGTCTGCTGTTCCTAGCCGCCGTATGGCACTGGGTTTACTGGGATTTGGAACTCTTTAGAGATCCCCGCACTGGTGAACCTGCCCTAGACTTGCCAAAGATGTTTGGCATTCACCTGTTCTTATCTGGTCTACTTTGTTTTGGATTTGGTGCTTTTCACGTCACCGGACTATTTGGGCCGGGGATATGGGTTTCTGACCCCTACGGTATAACTGGCGCAGCGCAGGCAGTAGCACCAGAATGGGGACCCGATGGTTTTAACCCATATAACCCTGGTGGCATTGCGGCTCACCACATTGCCGCAGGTGTTGTTGGTATTATTGCAGGCTTATTCCACCTGACAGTTAGACCCCCCGAACGGCTCTACAAAGCCCTGCGGATGGGGAACATTGAAACAGTACTTTCTAGCAGTATTGCAGCAGTCTTCTTCGCTGCTTTCGTTGTTGCTGGTACTATGTGGTACGGTAACGCCGCCACACCCATCGAATTGTTTGGCCCTACCCGCTATCAGTGGGATCAAGGCTACTTCCGTCAAGAAATTCAGCGCCGCGTCCAAACAACTGTTGCTCAAGGTGCAACCCTTGATCAAGCTTGGTCGCAAATTCCCGAAAAGCTGGCTTTCTATGATTACGTCGGTAATAGCCCCGCTAAAGGTGGTCTATTCCGTACAGGGCCGATGGTGAAAGGTGATGGCATTGCCCAATCTTGGCAAGGTCACGCCGTATTCAAAGACTCTGAAGGACGGGAATTGACGGTGCGCCGTCTCCCCAACTTCTTTGAAACCTTCCCAGTGATTTTGACTGATGCAGATGGAGTTGTCCGCGCTGACATTCCCTTCCGTCGGGCAGAATCCAAGTATAGCTTCGAGCAATCTGGTGTCAACGTTAGTTTCTACGGTGGCAATCTCAATGGTAAAACCTTCACAGAACCAGCTGATGTGAAGAAGTATGCCCGTAAAGCTCAAGGCGGTGAAATCTTTGAATTTGACCGAGAAACCTTGAACTCTGATGGTGTATTCCGCACCAGTCCTAGAGGTTGGTTTACCTTTGGACACGCGGTATTTGCTTTGCTGTTCTTCTTTGGTCATCTCTGGCATGGCGCTCGGACAATTTACCGAGACGTATTTGCTGGTGTTGATGCCGATCTTGAAGAGCAAGTTGAGTGGGGTCTGTTCCAGAAAGTGGGTGATAAGTCAACCCGCCGGAAGGAAGCCCTTTAATTTCAGTTCTGAGTTATGAGTGCTGAGTTCAGAGTTAAGGCTCTGACTCAGCATTCAGAATTTTAACTACTGGCTAAATAAAGAGGAAATCGTAATATGGAAAGCGTTGCGTACATCTTGATTTTTACTCTGTGTATAGGTACTCTATTTTTTGCGATCGCATTTCGCGAACCCCCTCGCTTTGAGAAACCAAAAGATAAGTAGATCCTATTTCCACACCTTTAAGCTGATTTAAGGTTAATATCCGTTGCTACTAAGGATGGTAGCAACGGATATTATTATGTTTGTCCTTATGTTGGTTTTAAATACTAGCCCTTTCAAGGTGGGTAAAAATTTTGGTCAAAGAATCCCTCTTTACTCTGTGTTCTCTGCGCCTAATAAGGTTAGATAAATTACTTTTAAACCGCAGAGGCACAGAGAGCGCAGAGAGGAAATCAGAGATTTTCTAAGTCACCTTGAAAGGGCTAGTTTTAAATACTAAGTAAATCACCAATCATTTTGATATTGTGATATAATTTCCAATCTTGGGAGTAGATATGTGTTAATACTAGCTTTTCTGCGCTAGGATGAAAATGGATGTTTTGTGTAAGCTGCCATAAAAGCGCTTGCATAATACGTCGCGCTTGTCGCACAACCTTTACGGAGACTAGAACCAGGAACAAATCAGCATGGTCAATCAGAATTTAACCGCTACAGAAATTGGATTCACTCACGAAGATTTCGCTGCTCTACTTGACAAATACGATTATCATTTTAGCCCTGGTGATGTTGTCCCAGGAACAGTTTTCAGTATAGAGCCGCGCGGCGCTCTGATTGACATTGGTGCTAAAACCGCAGCATATATACCTATACAAGAAATGTCTATTAACCGGGTAGATGCCCCGGAAGAAGTATTACAGTCAAACGAAACACGGGAATTTTTCATCCTCACCGATGAAAACGAAGATGGACAATTAACCCTTTCCATTCGCCGTATTGAATATATGCGGGCTTGGGAACGTGTGCGACAGCTGCAAGCAGAAGATGCTACTGTACGTTCTGGCGTGTTTGCAACCAATCGTGGTGGAGCATTGGTAAGGATTGAGGGATTACGTGGCTTTATCCCAGGTTCTCACATCAGTACCCGCAAACCTAAAGAAGAATTGGTAGGCGAAGATTTACCGTTGAAATTCTTAGAAGTAGACGAAGAGCGTAATCGCCTAGTTCTATCTCACCGTCGGGCGCTGGTTGAGCGCAAGATGAACCGCCTAGAAGTCGGCGAAGTAGTAATTGGTACCGTTCGTGGCATCAAGCCCTACGGTGCTTTCATCGACATCGGCGGCGTCAGTGGTCTACTACATATTTCCGAGATTTCTCACGAACATATTGATACACCCCATAGCGTGTTCAATGTCAATGATGAAGTGAAAGTTATGATCATTGACTTGGATGCAGAAAGGGGTCGGATTTCCCTATCTACCAAACAGCTAGAACCAGAACCCGGCGACATGATTAAGAACCGGGATTTGGTTTACGATAAAGCGGAAGAAATGGCTGCTAAGTATCGTGAACAACTGTTAGCCAAGCAGCAAGGTGCTACTGCGGCATCGGCTGCACCTGCGGAAGCTTTAGCAGAAGAAGAAGTTCCACCAGCAGTAGAACTTGAAGACGAAGTTCCACCAGCAGCAGAACTTGAAGAAGAGATTCCACCAGCAGCAGAACTTGCAGAAGAAGTTCCACCAGCAGCAGAACTTGAAGAAGTTACAGTAGTTGCGGAAATTGAAAAGGAGATTCCAGCAGCAAGGGAAACTGAAGAACAAATTCCAGCAGCTATTGAAGAATAATAGATTTTTTATAGTTTTACTTATTTTTAAGTAAGAATATCAAATCATTTTATAAAGAGGGAAAAACCCTCTTTTTTTATGTGGATAATCGGTAAAAGTGAAGATTTAGCAGTAGTTAAGAGTTAAATATTGTGGCAACCATTAAATGTAGAAATATCACCTTTGATAATATCCAGGCAATTTTGTTTGACAAAAACGGCACTCTAGAAGATTCAGAAACCTATTTGCGATCGCTGGCACAAAAAGCGGCAAGATTAATAGATGCCCAAATCCCTGGAACTGGGGAACCTCTATTAATGGCATTTGGCATAAATGGCAATCTTCTAGATCCCGCAGGTTTAATATCAGTAGCCAGTCGCCGCGAAACAGAAGTTGCAGCTGCGGCATATATTGCTGAAACTGGAAAAGGATGGTTTGAGTGCTTAAAAATAGCCCGTCAAGCTTTAGATGAAGCGGAAAAATACATCGGACAAACTCCTTCACCACTATTTGTGGGTAGCTTAGACTTGTTGAAATATCTACAAGAAGGTGGTTTGAAACTTGGCATCCTCTCAGCTGCGACAACTGAAGAAGTACATAATTTTGTAGCGAATCACCAGTTAAGTGATTATATACAGTTGGAGATGGGAGTAGATGAGGGACCGAGTAAACCAGATCCAATGCTATTTTTGCAAGCTTGCCAAGCCTTGGGAGTCGAACCGGGCGCTACATTGATGGTGGGTGATTCAGTTGGTGATATGCAAATGGCGCGTGATGCTAAAGCCGCAGGTTGTATTGGTATCACTTGGGTAGGTAAGTCAGATAATGTCCGAGGTGCGGATGTGGTGATTAATCAACTTGATGAAATCCAAATTTTAGAGATGTAAATAGCTTAAGAGGTTGTTTGAATGATTGAATTTTAGCTATAAGTTCCTGCTCTCTCACTATTGATCGCAACAGGTTCTGACTCGATATCATCTATTTTATTAAACTCCCCAGCCCGCCAACTATCTGTTATATCCTTGATAAAACTGGCAATAGGGATCGCAATTAATAAACCCAAAACTCCGCCCAACTTTGCCCCTAGTAGCAAAGAAATCACCACCCAGACAGGATTTAAACCAGTCAAATTTCCGAGAATTCGTGGTGCAACAATATTAGAATTAACTTGGTCGATGGCAACAGCTACACCTAAGACTTCCACTCCTAACCAAAAATTTTGCAGCGCTACCAACAAGCTTACTATGGCGATACCTACCCCCGTACCAAAGGGGAAGAGTGAAAACAAGCCAATACCAATGCCAAAAAGTAGAGCCAAGGGAACTTGCAGCGCCAAAAATGCCAATATAATTGTCACCCCTAACACAGCTCCCAATGTTGCTTGACCGATGAAGTAATTGTGGAAATCCTCTCGTAGTAATTCCCGCATTCTTGACCCAATGTTAGGGGGAAACCACTGAAAAATTCCGTCCCAAAGACGTTTGCCGTTCAATATTAGGTAGATAGTCAGCACTACTGCCAGCAGTACGTTGAGGACAATACCAATGGTATCGACGGCAAAACCAAGAATTCTACCAGTGAAGGACTGAAGTTGGTTAGATAATCGTTCCAGAAGTTGGGTAAATAAACCACTTAAATTAATGGGAAGTTCTTGTTGACTTAACGCCCAATCCTGGAAAGCTTGCAGCTGCTGAGTACCAGAATCAATCCAACTGGGCAAAATATTAGCCAACTCAACTAGCTGTTGGATAATCAGGGGAACCAAGGTAATGCCTAGAGCTCCTAAAACCACCACAGTCAAAAGTAACACTCCTCCGATCGCTAAGTTGCGTTTCACCCCTTGTTCCTGAAGAAACTGAATTGGATAGTTCAAGACAAAAGCCAGGAGGATGGCGGCAGCAATAATGCTAACCAATGGTTGAAAATACTGTACAACCTGGATCAATAGCCAGCCGTTGAGAATGGCAATGGGAAATGCCAATCCTATAGTTAACCATCGCGGCAGTTTATTTGCTGATTGCATTAGTGATGACCCCATAAGAGTTCTAACTTTATTTTGGCTTCTAGGGTGTGGGAGTGGGGGAGAAATCAATTCAAAATTCAAAATTCAAAATTCAATAATTTATCGTAAATTAAAGGGTTTAAGAACCTGCAATCTACATGTAGCACCCATTTCAGTCGGGGTTTAAATCCCCCGGAGTTGCTCCTCTTGGGGAGACCCCAGACGCTCTCTACGAGACGCTAAAAGCGTAGCTTGCTTCCCTGTAAGGGTACGCGGACTCGATTGCCGCCGGCGCTATCGCTTTTAGCGTCTCCCCTTCTCACATTGGGAGAGGCTAGCGCCAAGGGAGAAGACCGCACTCCTCAACTCTTGGAGACGCACTCGCGTTCGTCTGAAATGTTTTGAATTTTGAATTTTGAATTTTGAATTCTGCCTCCTCTTTCCCAATGCCCAAATTATGTGAGATTTTTCTCAATAAAATCCAACACAATTCTCTGATGCGTCGCCCCTAAAGGTCGGACTTCGCCAGCATTTTGTGAATAACAGTTACCTTGGCGAATATCTTCTGGTGTGAATAACCCCATATCCCAGCCTTCGTTCAGAACTAGTTGATTTAACTCCACCAAGAGTGGTGCATGAAAGACATGACGGACAATTCTTTCGTCGCGGTAACAGCCAAATTCAACAAAGGGTGGTAGAGTGTAGCCGATTTCTTCTAAAATTTCTCGCTTGACTGCTACATCCGGTGTTTCACCAGGTTCGATGTGACCGCCAAACAGCGCCCAGTAACCAGGGTAGAGAATACCGGGGATGTTATCGCGCAGTTGCATGAGAAACTTGTTTTTTTGGTAGAGAATTGCGATCGCTACATGCACCTGTTGATTGTTCATTATGTTTATTTTTAATTACTGATTACTCTTCTTCTAAATAAACTTCCCCCAATTCTTTGCCAGCTAAGGGAATACTTCGGTAGCGAACTTTACCCTTAATTACCACTTGTGAACCCTCGCCCAGATTCTTTTGATTGGTAACAACCCAAATTTTGCCCGTTGAGTCACTAATTTGATAAGCCCACTGTTTCATCAGGGGAGCTTGCTTTTCTACCTGACCTTGGATGTAAACTGTAGCCTGATTGTCTTGTTTGGGTTTAATTTCTCGAATTGGGGTGACATTAGTACCAATTTTTAAGTTAACCCCACTCAAGCCTGACGAAGACAAACTACTACAACTACAAAGTCCCACCATCAAGAAAAAAATCAACCCCAGGCGGTAGGTAACAATGCTATGTCCATACAAGAAGGAAAG
This sequence comes from Nostoc sp., assembly GCF_036917815.1. Lineage (GTDB taxonomy): Bacteria > Cyanobacteriota > Cyanobacteriia > Cyanobacteriales > Nostocaceae > Nostoc. Next base: position 32,971 of record NZ_JBALEK010000103.1, read on the forward strand.
GGACAAATTTCTCGTTTGTTCCATGAAAGCCACCAATTTATTTTGGGAATTGGGCATTGGGAATTGGGCATGGGGCATGGGGCATTGGGCATGGTTCAATACTCATCTCCCTCATCTCCCCAATTCTTTATTCTTCAGATGATGCCGTTGATCTGAGAAAATAAACATTATGGATTTACTGTCAGAGAAACCCTACGACATCAAACAGCAACACAATAATAGTCGAAAGTCAAGATTAAATAACTAATATTTTTATTTTGACTTTGGACAACAAGCGAATACAGCTGGGAATTTTCATGGAAACAAGAACTGCCAAACTCCTTGATGGTAAAGCAATAGCTCAAAAAATTCAGCAAGAACTTTCTGTTGCCATTACACAATTAGAACCAAAAATCGGACGATCGCCTGGTTTAGCAGTGTTGATGGTTGGTGATAACCCAGCGTCAGCCGCTTATGTACGCAATAAAGAAAAAGCCTGCGCTAAAGTTGGTATCGCTTCTTTTGGCAAACATTTTCCCGCCGAAACTACCCTTGGGGAGTTAGAAGAGGTAATTGCTACACTAAACCAAGATGAACGAGTGGATGGCATTCTTGTGCAGTTGCCCTTACCTAACCACTTGGATGCTGTAGCTCTGCTGCATCAAATTGATCCCGATAAAGATGCTGATGGATTGCATCCAGTGAACTTGGGGCGATTAGTACGGGGAGAAATCGGTTTACGTAGCTGCACCCCGGCTGGTGTGATGCGGCTTTTACAAGAATATGAGATTTCTTTGCAGGGAAAACAGGCAGTAGTAGTGGGACGTAGTATTTTAGTGGGAAAACCGATGGCGTTGATGCTATTAGAAGCTGATGCCACAGTCACGATCGCTCACTCGCGATCGCATGACCTCAAAAGCATCACCCAAAATGCTGATATTCTAATTGCAGCAGTAGGTCGTCCCGGACTGATCTTTGCTGATATGGTGAAACCGGGCGCTGTTGTGGTAGATGTAGGGATGAATCGCGTCACCGATGCTAGTGGCAACAGTCGCTTAATTGGCGATGTTGATTTTGAATCAACCGCTAGCGTCGCCGGATTTATCACCCCAGTTCCTGGTGGTGTTGGTCCTATGACTGTCGCCATATTGTTGCAAAATACATTTGCCAGCTATTCCAAGGCGGCAAGATGAAGAAAGAGACTGATGAGTTAAAAGTTAAGAGTTATTAATTCCTAACTCCTAACTCCTGTAGAGACGCGATTAATCGCGTCTCTACTCCCAACTCTTCATTTTTTTCAGCGCCACAGCACCTTAAAATTGTGACGTGTAAGACAAAAATCCCAAAATGTCAGGAATTTAAGAATGGTAGCAACTGATAACGTTCAAAAGACACCACCAGAGGAAGCCACGTTTAACTTAGCAGCCTATCTCAAAGAGCGACAAAAGCTTTGCGATCGTGCTTTGGATCAGGCTATCCCCATCATTTATCCAGAAAAGATTTATGAGGCGATGCGCTACTCGTTATTAGCTGGAGGCAAGCGTGTACGTCCCATTCTTTGCCTTGCTACCTGTGAAATGATGGGTGGAACTATCGAAATGGCTATGCCAACGGCTTGTGCTGTGGAAATGATCCACACAATGTCATTGATTCATGACGACCTGCCAGCGATGGATAATGACGATTACCGTCGTGGCAAGCTGACGAATCATAAAGTCTATGGTGAAGATGTAGCGATTTTGGCTGGCGATGGCTTGTTGGCTCTCGCTTTTGAGTTTGTTGCTATTCAAACCCCACAAAGCGTTAAGAGAGAGCTAGTCTTGCAGGTAATTGCCCGTCTTGGTCGGGCGCTGGGGGCAGCTGGTTTGGTCGGCGGTCAAGTTGTCGATTTAGAGTCGGAAGGTAAATCTGATATTTCCCTAGAAACGCTGAATTTCATTCATAAACACAAAACAGCCGCCCTTTTGGAAGCTTGTGTAGTTTGTGGTGGGATCATAACTGGGGCATCACCTGAAGATGTGCAGCGACTAACCCGTTATTCTCAAAATATTGGGCTAGCATTCCAAATCATTGATGATATTCTGGATATCACTTCTACTCAAGAGCAATTAGGTAAAACAGCAGGTAAAGACCAAAAAGCCAAGAAAGTCACCTATCCCAGTCTTTGGGGACTTGAGGAATCGCGATCAATTGCCCAAGAGCTAGTTAAAGCAGCTTGTGCGGAATTAGAACCATTTGGGGAGAGAGCCAAACAGCTCCAAGCGATCGCTCATTTTATTGTCAGCCGCAATAACTAGTAACGCTTTGAGTAATTCGTAATTCCTATACTGTAAGCGTTTCATTGATTTGGAATGGGTGGTTTATTAACGCTATTCCGTATTACACCACCCAGAGGAATTCAAAATTCACTCATTCAAAATTAAAAAAGCTTATCAACTAAGCTTTTGGGTGATTTTGAATAGTTGGCCTGTTTCCACCGTGATTTACTAGGTTAATTTGGGATTTTGGGTTGAATCTAAATGTTTCCTCAACCAACAACTGCTGCTAATATTTATTAACCTAACCAAAATACCATGCAGGACATAGGCAACATTTTAGACAACCGGGTGCTGCTGGTTGCTCTGGTAGCTTGTTTAATTGCTCAAGCACTAAAGCTCGTAATCGAGATCGTCAAAAATCGCAAACTGAATGTGCGTGTTTTGGTGACAACCGGAGGTATGCCCAGTGCCCATTCAGCTCTAGTTACGGCTCTAGCTGCTGGTGTAGGGCAAACACTGGGTTGGGCATCTCCAGATTTTGCCGTTGCGATAGTTTTTGCCATCATCGTTATGTATGATGCAGCCGGAGTTCGCCAAGCGGCTGGTAAACAAGCTCGTATCCTCAATCAGATGATTGATGAATTATTTGATGAAAAACCAGATTTTAGCCAAGACCGTCTGAAGGAATTACTCGGACATACACCAGTTCAGGTAATCGCTGGGTCGGCTTTAGGTATAACCATCTATTGGTTAGCTAGGTCTGCTTATTAGTCAATAGTCAATAGTCAATAGTCTACAGTTTACAGTTTATTAACCAATGACCAATGACTAATGACTAATGACTACAACCGCACAGTTGAGCGCAGCAAAATCACCTTACGACTATCTACTATGCTGGCAACAAAACCGCCATTGTTTAGTTTCTGCAATGTGTTGTAAGCTTCACTTTGATTAGTGGTATAAACTGCCAGCAAGTAAGGGCGTTGTCCATAGGAAACAAAACCTACATTACCTCCCACCAATTGCTGCACACTATTTGCTAGTTCGGGACGGTTGTAATAATCTACCAGCACTGCATAACCCTCTCCTAAGGCTTGAGGATTATAGCTGACTGCCTGCTGAGGTGGTTGTGACCGTGGCTGTGCCTGTGGCTTCACATCTGCTGTTGTTGTTGGTCGAGTGGTAATTATGGCAGACAAGCCAACAATATTGCTGACATATCTTGCCCAACGATTGGCATCATCAATTTTGTTAAAGCCCCCAACTCGCGTCACAGTTTCGTTGAGATATTTGCAGGTGATGGTCTTAAGTTCAGGTGGTAAGGCACTACGTAACTGCTTCTGATTATTTGCTGTGGGACTGACTACTAATAAAAGATACTCACCCGCATTTGGTGGTTTGCAAAGGGGAATGGCTTGTTGGGCAAAAACAGAACTCATCCCACAAATCAACCCTGCGTAAGCGAAGATCGTCGTAGATATCGCTAATCCTAAAACACTTGGTAAAGTCTGAAATCTATGCACAAAAGTTAGATTATGTAAATTAACGTGTCTTAGAAGATTTTATAAAAAAATATTTTGTTCCCCCAAAATAATATAGCATTTGTCTCTACGTAGTGATTTTTTGTAATTATTAATGTACCAATTAACCTATACTTTTGACTGTATACAGCTATTGTTTAACTGTATGCTTAATAACAGCACATAAAAGCAGATAAATCAGTCTTATGTTGAACACATAAACGATACAGCACCTCATACTGCAAACCTCCTTCTCGAACGCTTAACTCCGCAATTAGTTCGACTAACTGCATCAATTGATGGTTTCTCTGTAGAAGCATCTGATTCTGGTTCTGGGATTATTAGCTCTTTTAACGAAATTGCAGTCAGGAGTGTTTTCAGTAACCTCGATGTCAATATCGACAACGTGGTACTCCAAACGCGTACAAGTACCTCAGTTCCAGAACCGTCTACTAATATTGCAATTTTCGGTTTGGGTTTAGGTTGGCTACTAAAGCGGAAGTTCAATCGCTCCATCAAGTGAAGGCATTGCATTATACTTCTACTTAATAAAGGGTGTCCGCGCAATTAAAAACAGACATCAAAAGACCACCGAATCGGAGAGGGGGACAAGGGGGCAAGGAGAATAATCCAATGCCCAATGATGCCCAGATTAGGAAACAGTAGCAAGCGATGCCAAGGCATCGGGTATTGCTTCAGAAGGAGCCTGGAATTCTCCAGTGATGACGTACTCTAAACGCAGTTTTAACCAAGTAATAAATTGGGGATTTGTAGAAATAATTGCTACTGCTGGTTGGGGACACTTGGCCTTGAAGTCTTTAAACTGCGGTGTTTCTAAAAAAGCTGGTTGCTCAACCAACCAAAAATCTATTTGTTTTTCTTGTTCGTGGTAGTGACGAGTGCGCTCTTTGAGAACTTCTTGTATCGGTTCTTGTTGGAGAAGAAAGCGTTGACTAGCCAAAACGTAATAGTATGTTTGCATTTTCATCCTTGAGTTGCTATGTGAATAATTTAAGGGCACAGCACTGCACTCTGTACCCTAACAAACTAACTTTTCTGGGATTTCTTGAACCAAGAACTAAACGGACAAGCACTTTTCTGGTTTTCAGCATTTGTCTGTTTGCCACCAGATGTGAGCTTTTCCAAGAACAGATTATTGTCAAAGTAGTGTTCTAAGGAAATAACCTTCAAGTCATCGGTAACTTTTGCAATACTCATGCCGATAATTTCTACTGTCTCTCCAGTGGGTGCATGGCCTTTATATTCTCCGTTAAAATGTCCCCAATGCCGCCACTTGAATGTGACATTTGGTGGCCCTGAGAAAACTTCCAGTACTTCCCAAGGGAAACCTTGGGGAAATGTTGTGTGGAAGACTTTTGCGGATGATTCAAAGCTTTCTTCTGAAGCCTTGTAGTGTTCTGAATCAGCCATAAATAAGTTGTAAGTACCTTGGGCTGATAAATCTGCTGCGGTGTACTCTACTCCGCCATTGGTACTGACGCGAAAGTTGTCATTCACAATAGATAACCACTCTTGGGGGTTAGCTTTAAAGGATACCTCCATCTCGAAGGTTCGCACCAAGTTTTGGACGATCGCTTCTAGTGTACCTTCAAGGTGATTGTAGATACTTTCTTTAGCGAGATTTTCTTTGGAACGGGAATAATCAGGCGGTGTCTGATAGCGCCACTCGACATCAGTGCTTTCTGCTATCACCTGATCCCGATCTTGTACCCAAAGCGGCAGGTTGTTAGATTGTGTTGCGCTCATAGAAGTTTTTGCTGAAGATTTGATCCCAATTTCTAGATTTCGCAGTGACAACCCTCTGTGGGGGCTGGGGATTGGGGAGTGGGGAGTGGGGAGTGGGGAGATGAGGGAGAAAGCAATGCCCTATTCCCTATTCCCTATTCCCTATTCCCTATTCCCTATTCCCTATTCCCTATTCCCTATTCCCTATTCCCTATTCCCTATTCCCTATTCCC
>NZ_JBALEK010000104.1:0-6294 GCF_036917815.1 Nostoc sp.
TTAATTACTAAGTGCTTTAGGTGTTTTTATGTAAAATTTATAGAAGCTTTTAATATCAGTATTTATACTACAAAATGAAGTGCGGAATGTGGGTTATATGAAATTTAAGACCCGCACAAAGCGCTGCTCCTTAGTGGCGCTTTGTGCGTTAAATTCTCGTACTGTTGTATCTTCACCTCCATACCTCCTTTGAATTAGCTTGATTTTACATAACTTGTGGTCTTTCCGTATCTAGCGAGATTCTGATTTTTCTTTGTTTGACTCCTCCATATTTACATTTAGCAGTGTTCGTTCTAGCTTACCCTGATTGGGTAATCACTTTTTCAAGAAACAGCACCGAAGAGAGAGGTCGTTTCTGCCTTGGGCTTGCGCTCGAAAACTTGTATATTGGGTTCCTCTAGCACGAACCCGTTGTCTGTTTGCTGACCGAGTTTACCAGCGATTGCTGCAACCCACTGTGGGTAATTACTAGCAGCATCAGTCAGTTTCTTGTAAATCTTAGGTTTGACTGTAATTGAAATGATGCGACCATCACAGTCAATTTCAAATTGTTGCCAACCATTCTCTATGGTCTTGGATTGTGGCACTTCGTTGATTTTAATTGCTACTTCTAGTTTTCCTGCAATCATGGATACCTCTGTTAAGATGCGATTGCTAATGTTGGCAAAGCATCAGATGTATGTACGAACCCCTGTGGATCTGTCAAAATATATTTTTTAATTACTGGTTGAAGAGTAAAAAAAATTTCTTTTGTAATTGGATGTTTAATACTTTCTAGTAATGACAGGCGTTCAAGTTTTTCTAACGCTTTGACTAACTTGGAAGTTGACAAAGATGCTTTATCTCTTTGATTTATATTAGTTAATAGCTTAACAAAACTAATGGGTTGGGAATTTGAAGCTATTTCATTTGCTAAATAAATCATAATCTGCCTTTGGATTTTACTTAACACTTGAGTGAACATTTTATCGAGCATTGCTTCAAGCTCACTGCTAGGGCGTGTCATCAATTGAGCCAAATAACAGAAGCAGCCAGATAAATTGCACCTAGAAAGTTTGCAGCACGTTTGTCGTAGCGTGTTGCGATCGCTCGGTACTGTTTGAGTTTGGCAAAAAAGTTTTCAATAAGATGACGAGCTTTGTATAAATCACGGTCGTATTCACGAGGATGATTACGGTTACGTTTGGGGGGAATGACTGCCGTTTTCCCCTGTGTCTGAAGCCGCTCAATTACTCGCTCATCCGCATCATAGCCTTTATCTGCTAACACTGTGTCAGCAACAATGTTGGGTAGCAGTTGGTCGGCTCCATCAAGGTCGCAGGCTTGTCCTGGTGTCAAGTGGAAGCTTATTGGGTTGCCCAACGCATCCACCACAGCATGAATCTTGGTACTTAATCCACCTTTACTGCGACCAATAGCTTCTGTAGATCCATCCCCCCTTTTGCACCCGCGCTGTGTTGATGGGCACGGACAATCGTTGAGTCAATCATCGCATATTCGTTGTCGGCATCATCTGCCAAGTGCTGAAATACCTGCTCCCACACCCCTGTTTTTGACCATCGACTGAAGCGGGTGTGAATCACACGAAAATCTCCAAATCTTGCTGGTAAGTCACGCCAAGGAATGCCTGCTCGGTAACGATATAACACTGCTTCAATAAACAATCGATTATCTTTCGCCGTCACTCCCACATAGCCCTCTCGCCCAGGTAGCAGGTCTTTGATTCTTTCCCACTGGTCATCACGCAAGAGCGTATCGGCGCGTCATCGTTTTCAAGAGTGTTTATTCTTTTTCAGCAGTTCTGATTCCAGTTTACATAATTGATGACACGCCCTAGCAACCCTTAAAAATTAATCCGACGATAGATTTCAGTCAGGGAAATTTCTACATTTAAACTGTGCAGCATAATCGTCCGCTCAAGGTGAGAGTGAACTTGCCATAGCCAGCGATCGTTACTGTTCCGATCCAAGTTGTGATACTGCTCAATATAGGGTTCCGTTTGACTTACAAGCAGATATTCACAAAAGCTGGTAATCGAGCGATATTTTCTGAACTTGTCCCCGCGATCATAAGCTTCAGTCGAGGGCGATAGAACTTCGACAATAAGCATTGGATTGAGAATTTCATCATTGCGATTGCTATTAAACTCTGGTTCACCATTAACAACCATCAAATCAGTATAAGTACCGCATTGATATTCAGGAATCCAAACTCGCAAGTCGCTATTATACAAACGGAAATCAGTGTCTCTCAATAAAAACCCTAAGTAAATTAAGAAGTTACTGGCGATGGCACTGTGAGATTCCGACCCTCCCGACATAGTAATAATCTCTCCGTTACGGTATTCATGGCGTTCAGGGTTTGTTTCTTCCATAGCCCGGTACTCGTCTAACGTCAGGCGAGTTGTTATTACTTCTGGGGGACTGGTTTGAGCAAAGACCACAATCAACCTCTTAAATAATTAGCTCTAAAACTATTATCTGCAAAGTCAAGAAGAATTGCTATTGAACGGTGGAATGCCGCAGCCTCCAAGTGAGGCTGCAATGTGCTTCCATCGGCTGGTTCTGATATGTTTTATTGCCTTTGGGTAAGAAATTATCCAATTCACCAACGGCAAGGAAATATTGGTAGAGATGGCGTGGCGCTGGGAGTTTGGGAAAGTTATAGAATATGCCAGGATTGAAATATCCAAAAATCAGTAAAATGTAAGTTTAGAGAGTCAAAAAAAAGGGTTTATGACCACAGCACAGGTCTAAAATTCAATGTATTGAAGATGGCGATCGCTGACAATAGAAACATTGGATGATTTGTATGGCTAAACCAGTAGGCGAAAAAGTTCCGAAACAAATGCAAGGGAAATTTGAGGAAATCACCCGCCTCACCGATGCCTTTTGCTCTCAACATCTTAACGGTGAATATGCAGAGATGTCGCGCCAACTGGCGGTTGCTCTGTGCCGCAAGCGTCCCTCGCCCCTAGCAACCGGACTAGCCAAATCGTGGGCTTGTAGCAACATATAAGAAATAATTATGCCGTAGGAGGATATATGAGGCAATTAATAATTAAGAACTATTGTCAGCGTTCGGAATTCAGTTATCTTGAAATTATCTGTAGGGCAGTATTTTGAGGTTCTCGATGGGGCGTAGTTTACCACCGCAGGTATTGCACTGGTTCTAGAAGAGGAAAATACCAATGCCAGAAAAATCAGGACTGTTCACTCCAGTTAGATTAGGTTCGCTTGACCTGACCAACCGCATCATCATGTCTCCTATGTCCCGTCTTCGAGCTACTACTGACTGTGTACCTACCCCAATAATGGTCGAATACTACACCCAAAGAGCTTCGGCAGGACTGATTATTACCGAAGGAACGCATCCTTCTCCAATGGGGCGGGGTTACACAACCTGTCCTGGGCTGCACAACCAGGAGCAGGTTGAAGGCTGGCGAAAAGTGACAGATGCAGTTCATGCTGCTGGGGGTCGGATATTTGTGCAACTAATGCACGCTGGACGGGTGTCACATTCCTCCCTATTACCTAACCATGCCCGACCAGTTGCACCTTCGGCTGTCCCGGTGATGTCCGAAGAAGTTCACGTTTGGGATGGCAAAGTCCCTTTCGAGATACCCCGTCCGTTAGAGTTATCTGAAATACCCGAAATTGTAGAGGAGTTCCGCAGAGCGGCGGAACTCTCTATTGAAGCAGGTTTTGATGGTGTGGAACTTCATGCAGCAACTGGATACCTACCCAACCAGTTCCAAGTCAGTGGCTCCAACCAACGCACCGATGCCTATGGTGGCACATTGGAGAATCGAACTCGCTTTACCCTTCAAGTGGTCAATGCACTCTGTAGCGTCCGGGGAGCAGAGCGGATTGGAGTCAAGATCGCTCCCGGCTTCACAGTCAACGATACATTCGATGACAATCCTGCTGAGACTTACACTTATGTTGCAAAAGCACTTAGTCCACTCGGTTTGGCATACTTGCACGTTGGGTATAACCAAGGTTATGCCAGAGGAACTGCACCGAGCTTCAACCCTATCGATCTGCTACGTACCGTTTACCAAGGAACACTGCTGGCTGTGGGTGGTTTTGATCGACAACAGGGTGATGAAGCAATTAGAAGCGGGCGGGCTGATGCCATAGTTTTCGGACGACCATTCATCTCTAACCCTGACTTAGTGGAGCGGCTACAACTCAATGCCCCTTTAAGCGAAGGTGATGTCAGGACATTCTATGGTGGTAGTGAACATGGCTACACAGACTATCCAACTCTGTCGCAACTCCATTGAACAAATTGAGTACAGTTTCTGATGTAATACAGATTTTATCGTCCTGTGCAAATACCTTGGGATTTGCAAGCAGAAGTACATTTACCGAGCATCGCTTGCTTGAGAAACTCATAAGTTTCCTCAATACTTACGGGAAATGCCTCAAAAAGCACAAACTCTAAAGACGGCTAAAAAAATGGTGTTGCTAGATTCGGATGATAGATGATGATACCATGCTAGAAAAAGCGGTGGAAGCCGCAGTCTTTCTTCAAGAGAGCAGTTAAATTTTTTTGCCCTAACTTAGATCGATTGTCCAAGGTTTTTCAGATCATGGAAAACCATAACCAGAAATCCAAATGAACTACGACATCAAAGACAAAACCATTTTGGTTACGGGCGCAAATCGCGGCATCGGCAAGGCGATAGTTGAGTCGTTTATTGAACACGGAGCCACCAAAGTCTATGCGGCTGTTCGTCAGCTCAACAGTGTCTCCTCATTGGTTGAGCAATACGGCTTACAGGTAGTACCAATTCAGCTTGATTTAGGTGATCCCCAATCTATTGTTGCTGCTGCTCAAGCTGCCCCAGATGTGCAAGTTGTTATCAATAATGCAGGAGTTTTTCAAGCTGGAACTCCCTTAGCTGAGAATGCGATCGCCGCTCTCGAATTTCAGATGAAGATCAATGTATATGGATTGATCTACATGGCTCAGGCGTTTGCCCCGGTACTCAAAGCCAATGGAGGTGGTGTCTTTGCCCAAATCAATTCTGTTGCTTCGCTCAAGGGTTTCCCGGATTCTGCCACTTACTGTGCCTCAAAAGCTGCGGCCTATTCAATCACCCAGGCATTACGAGAACTATTGAGTGAGCAAGGCACGCTTGTGCTAAGTGTTCACCCTGGCCCGATTGCCACGGATATGGGCAATGCGGCAGGACTGACTGAGGTTGCAGAGCCACCTGCACTTGTGGCAGACGGGATAATAAAAGCTCTCAAAGCTGGGGATTTTCACGTCTTTCCTGACTCGATGGCTAAACAAATGGGCAATGCTTATAAGAGCTTTGCGGAAAATGTCGTTGAGGTGTCATCAAGTTAACTACATTGCAGGGTAATACTCTAGACAAGGGGATCTGGGTATTAAACGGCAAGCCCAAACTCTTCTCGATTGTACAGATTCACTACTCCTCCTAATTCACCAGCACCCCATCAACACAAGCAATTCCCCACTGCGAAAACTTAACCAGCAATTTCTTGATTATCAAGGAAGGCAGGAGGCAGGAGGCAGGAGGCAGAGGGCAGGAGGCAGGAGGAAAACTGCCCTCTGCCTCCTGCCCGTGACCGTTCGCGCAGCAATACTGCTCGGTTAAGGAAAGAAAGTAGGCTGAAACCCTTGAGATATCGTTGTCTATAATGTCCAAAAGAGGCTTAACCGAGCAGTATTGGTTCGCGCAGCGTCTCGCAGAGAAGGGAACAAGGGTTTCAAACCCCGCCGTCTACACGGCGCTTACAATTTGGTTGGGGTTTGAATCCCCATCCAAATTGCGCCTCCTGCCTCTTTCAATATCATCAGCGCCGGATTGTCATTCCAGCACGAGAGCAAGAAGTCAAACCCCAGATTCTGCCCCGAATTCGGCGCAACTTTGAGCGTAAAACCCCCGAACTATATTCGAGGGATATAAGCGAATAAGCCAAATTTATTTGGCATTATTTATGCTAGACCTGATTTTATAATTCTTGGATTGTGGAATCCTATTGCATGGCGTGATGAGTACATTGAACTACCCTGAGTTAGAGTCACCCAGGCAAAGGTGATGGAATGGCGCAGCTTCCAAGTGGGGGTATGATGTACGTAATCGTCTAATCGTCTCGTTGCTGAGTTTCCAAGTCCATTGCTTTCAGTTCCAATCCAATGGCATTTGAACGACATTTATGAGCCCACATTCCGCACTTCATTTTGTAGTATAAATACTGATATTAAAAGCTTCTATAAATTTTACATAAAAACACCTAAAGCACTTAGTAATTAATA
>NZ_JBALEK010000105.1:0-1095 GCF_036917815.1 Nostoc sp.
AGAAATTGAAAACTCTTTTTAAATGCATTACATGAAATGCCAATTGTTATTAAAAGCTTTATTTACACAGATGAAAGTAGGTCATTGGTGGATAAGTGCCTTCTTGTGGATGACTTTAGCTACCCCAAGTCGAGCATCTGTCATCCTGCGAATCGCAATTGAGAGAGGAGTTAATCAGGTAACAGTTGGCAGTTCTACCACTGCCTTGGTTAAAGATAGCACTGGTCATACTCTCGGACAATTACCAGCAATGAGTTCATTTTATGCCTCTTCAGTTCCAGGCGGTGTGGCTTTAGATAAATGGCAGTCTGGTTTATTTTGGATTGAACCCACAGGTAAGGGGTTCGTTTACATTGGCGAACACTGGTATCGAGGCAGAACTCTCGTTGTCCCAACAGACAAAGGACTAACCGCCGTTAACTGGGTTGATGACGAAGAATATCTCTACAGTGTTGTTGGTGGCGAAATGGATACTGAATGGCCTGCTGAAGCTTTGAAAGCACAAGCAGTTGCTGCCCGGACTTTTGCTCTCTATGAACGAGAAAAACAACGCAATAATCCTGTTTACGATTTAGGCGATAGTCCAGATCACTGGCAAAATTATAAGGGAGTAATCAATGAAACTCCTAGTACTTATGCCGCCGTCGATGCAACGGATAAACAGGTACTAACTTATAAAGACAGTATTATTCTCTCAGTTTTCCATGATTGCTCTGGAGGACATACTGAAAATGTCGAAGATGTTTGGGGAAGCCATGAGCCTTACCTCCGTGCTGTTGAAGATTACTCACAAAATGTTAGCGAGTGCAAATGGGTGAAAACTTTCTCCCCGAAAGAAATTAGCGCCAGGTTTTCTGGTGTCGGCAATGTTTTAGATATGATTGCAGAGAGTTACTCTCCTTTTGGTAGTGTTAAAGTCTTAAAAATCGTTGGTGACAAAGCTACCAAGGTACTGGTTGGTGAAGAAGTGCGTACAGCCCTAAAGATTAAAAGTACCCACTTCAATCTTACCAAAGGCACAGATGGTAGTTTTGTACTTCTTGGACTTGGCTACGGTCATGCTTTAGGCATGAGTCAATGGGGTGCATACAATTT